>CAWHHJ010000007.1:0-489379 GCA_963829085.1 uncultured beta proteobacterium
AAGGTTCGCCGCGGAGGCGCGACGATCACCGTGATGCCGCCGGGCCGAACGAGGCGTCTTCACACCTCGCCGAGCGCCGTCGTCAGCGGCTGCTCGACGGCGGAAGCCAGTGCACGCAGGTCGGTCTCCCCCACCGTCCCCGTCACGAACACGACGTGATCCCGCGAGGCGAACGAGACGACCGGCATCCCGTCGAACGGCGACGGCGCGCCGCCGGGTACGGGCAGACGCGCGAGGCCGCTCCGTTCCGTGACGAGCAGCGACACCAGCTCCCCCCGGAACTGCGCTTGGTCGCGCGCCATTTGACCTTCGGACTGCGTCAACTGCGCCTGAAACGGTCGTGCATCGATTTCGGCCAGCAGCTCCCCTTCCCGCACGACTTGACCTTCATTGAAGAGCACGCGCATGAGTTGGCCATCGACCCGGCTGCGCACGGTAACGGTTCGCAACGGCGTGACCGTGCCAAGGCCGGTGAGATAAACATTCACGTCCATTTTTTTAGCCGGCTGTGCAACCACTGGGATTACACGCGCTGCAGCGTCTCGTCCGCCTTTCTTGTCTGCAGGCTGCGCCTCCGCCGGCTGACGTGACCAGAGGAAATAGCCGCCCGCGCAAATCGCGACGAGCAATATCAGCAGCCACTTCCAATGCGACCTGAAAGAGTCAGAAATCGGCATGTGTCGTTGTCTCATTTGTCATTGCAGCCCCCCCGTCGTGGCAGCCGGTTATCATAGTGGAAATGCCTGCTGCGCGTGCCGAAGGCACCGGGTGGACGGGACCTCCGATACTACCGAATCGCTACACGACAAGCGCGGGCCATTTGTAAGATTGTGTTACCGCTGATTTGTCTTATGCGGCGAAGCGCGATGACGCCATCGCCATGCGAAAGGAACAAATATGTCGCACACGCGAGTGACTCTGAGAGCGATGATCGTCTTGCCGATCTTCGCGCTCACCAGCCTGATTTTTGCGCAGTCTTATCCGACGAAGCCCATACGCATGATTGTGCCGTTCCCGCCCGGCGGCGCGACGGATATTCTCGCGCGCGTGGTCGCGCAGAAACTCGCCGAAAGTGTCGGTCATCAGGTCGTGATCGACAATCGTCCGGGGGCCGGTGGAACGATCGGGTCGCGCTTGATGCTGGATGCGCAGCCGGATGGCTACACATTACTCACGTCGAGCGTGAGCACGCACGCGATCGGGCCCCATTTATATGAAAAGCCCCCATACGATCCCGGCAAGGACTTCACTGCCATTACGGAGCTTTCATCCACGCCGACGGTGCTCATGGTGTCGGCTAAGCTGCCTGTCTCCTCCCTGAAGGAGCTCATCGCGCTCGCCAAGGCCAAACCGGGCCAACTCAATTACGGCTCTTCGGGCGTCGGCACGCAGTTTCACCTGTCCGGTGAATTGCTCAAACTGCTCACGGGAATCGAGATGTCGCATATCCCGTACAAGGGTACGGCGCTGGTTTATCCCGACCTGTTCTCCGGACAAGTCTCGATCCTGTTCGACACGCTTTCGGTAGCACTGCCGTTTATCAAGTCGGGGCGCGTCCAAGCCCTCGGAGTGACCGGCATCAAACGCGCACCGGCGTTGCCCGATGTGCCAACCATCGCAGAGGCGGGCGTGGCGGGTTTTAACGCGGACCTTTGGCTGGGCGTCTGGGGCCCGGCAAAATTACCGCGCGATATTACCGAACGTCTGTCATCCGAGATTGCCAAGCTACTCAGACTGCCGGACGTAAAAGAGCGTCTGAACGGTCAGGGCATGGACCCTGTAGGCAGCACCCCCGCGCAGTTCGCGGAATTCGTGCGCCGGGAAAACGAGCAGTGGTCGAAAGTGGTGAAATCAGCCGGCGTGAAGGCCGAGTAACAATTGGTTGCAATTACCAGGCCGTGGAACCGCCATCGACCGGTATAACGGCGCCCGTCATAAAATTCGACGCGTCCGATGCAAGCAGCAGAGCGATACCTTTAAGATCATCATCGCCACCGGTGCGCGCCAGCGGAATCTCGCGCAATATCTGCTCGCTGTTGCGCTCGAACATCCGGGCATTGATGGGTGTGACGAAAAACCCGGGGCAGATTGCATTCACCTGTATGTTGTGCTGCGCCCACTTCACCGCCAGATCACGTGTGAAGTTGACGAGCGCGCCTTTGCTCGTCCCGTAGGCGATTGAGTTGTACGCTTTTGGATTGCGGCCTACTAGACCCGCGATCGATGCGATGTTGATAATTTTGCCGCGCCGAGCCTTGATCATTTCCCGGCCCAGCACCTGCGAACACAAAAATGGCGCGGTGATGTTGAGATCGAGCACCTGCTGCCAGCGCTCGAGCGGCATTTCTTCCGGCGGCGCGACCCATGCGCGTCCGGCATTGTTGACGAGCACATCGACGCGATTGAATTTCTGCATGATCGCATCTTTGAGTGATTCGACCTGATCCGCTTTCGTTACATCGCAGCCGAAGGCGAGCGCCTTCACGCCGAGTTTTTCAATCTGTGCAGCCGCCTGCTCGCAGTTCTCGAGCTTGCGCGAGCACAGCACGATGTTCGAGCCTGCCTCCGCTAGCGCCGTCGCCATCTGCAGTCCTAGCCCCGTAGCGCCGCCGGTTACGACGCTGACGCGGCCTTCGAGACTCATCAATTGTTTGACGGTTGCCACAGTGATTTCCTTGTTCTAAACATTTTGGGGTGCTTGCCACAGAGCTACGAACAATACGGAGCAAGGCGCGACACGGAGTTAGTCATTTGAATTCGAAATCCATGCACTGCATCGCCAGTACTTGACGCGGCTCTTCTCTGCGCCTTTGCGACTAGTCTTTCAGCAACTGCCCTGCAATGATGTTGCGCTGGATCTCGGACGTTCCCTCGTAGATGCGGGTGATACGCGCGTCGCGAAACGTCGTCTCGATTCCGGCCTCGCGCATATACCCCATGCCGCCGTGTATCTGCACCGCCGCGTCCGCTACTTTGCCCAGCGCTTCCGTCGCGCACAGTTTCGCCATTGCGGCTTCGAGCGATCCGCGTTCACCGCGCATCAGCGTTTCGATTCCGCGAGCGGTCAACAGTCGCGCCGCATCGCGCTGCACCGCCATGTCGGCTAGCATCCACTGCAAGCCCTGATAGTCCGCGAGTAGCTTACCGCCCTGCGAGCGCACTTTCATGTACTCGGCGCTTTTTGCAATCAGCTTGTCCATCATACCGACACAGCGTGAAGCGAGTGTGACACGGCCTTGTGTCAGCGTCTTCAGGGCCTGCACGTAGCCCATGCCTTCGTCACCGAGGAGGTTTTCCGCAGGCACTTCACAATCCTGAAACACGACGGGCGCGGTCGTGCAGCCATGCATCCCCATCTTCAATTCATTGCGGCCGACCGTCAGCCCTTTGAAGCCGCGCTCGAGAATGAACGCGGAGATGCCTTTGATGCCTTTCGTTTTGTCCGTGACCACCATCGCGGTAAAAACATTCGCGACCGGCGCGTTCGTGATATAGATTTTTTCGCCGTTGATAATGTAACGATCGCCCTGTTTGACTGCGGTCGTCCGCAGGGCGCTGGGATCAGAGCCCGCCTGTGCTTCGGTGAGCGCGAAGCACCCGACCCATTCACCGGTCGCCATGCGCGGCAGATACTTATTTTTCTGCGCGTCATTGCCAAGCGCGACGATGCCCGTCGTGCTGATGCCCGTGTGATTGCCGATCAGCGTTGCAAACCCGTAATTCGTCTGGCCCATGACTTCTTCGATTGCGCACTTGCCCGCAAGGTCAAGACCAAGGCCGCCGTACTGCTCCGGTATGGTCAGGCCGAACAGGCCGAGGGCGCGCGCTTTGTGCACGAGATCGTCGGGCATGGCGTCGTTTTCCTCGATCCATCGCGAGAGTGGATCCACTTCCTTGACCAGAAATCGGCGGACTTCGTCGCACAGAGCGTGCACTTCCGATGTGGTTTGCATGGAAACGATCCTAGGTAGTATTTAAGCCGCAGAAAGACAAAAGAGCTGGTCCGCTACGATCTATCCGCGACTACCAGCGGTTTTATGAGCGCATCGCCTGCCTTGACACCTTTGCCTTGTGCAAAGACAAACAACGGATTGATATCGAGTTCGGCGATCTGTCCCTTCAAGTCAATGGCGAGCGATGACAACCGCACGATTGCATCTGCAAGTGCATCGATGTCTGCAGGTTCGGCCCCGCGTGCGCCTTTGAGAACCGCATAACCTTTTATCTCAGCGATCATCTCGAGCGCAGACGATTTCGTTACCGGCGCGATGCGGAAAGCCACATCCTTCAGCACTTCCGCAAAAATACCGCCGAGTCCGAACATTACGGCCGGACCGAACAGTTTGTCATTGGTGACCCCGAGTATCGCCTCGATACCGCCCTGGACC
This sequence comes from uncultured beta proteobacterium, assembly GCA_963829085.1. Taxonomy (GTDB): domain Bacteria; phylum Pseudomonadota; class Gammaproteobacteria; order Burkholderiales; family SG8-41; genus PALSA-1004. Next base: position 4,389 of record CAWHHJ010000007.1, read on the forward strand.
ATTTCCTGAACCAACACTCCTTCGACACGCGCATCGGACTTGTAATCACGTGCGTTGTCGAGAAGCTCGTCATATGCAGCACTGACCTCGCCGTCAGACGCTAGACGCAGCCGCACTGCGCGCGCCTCGGTTTTGTGCGGGATATCCGGTGACTGCACCTTGAGCACGACCGGGTAACCGATGCCTTGCGCGATCTTCACCGCTTGCTCGGCGCTGGTTGCCAGCTCTTCCCTGGTGACGCCGATACCGTATTGCGCAAGAATGCGCTTCGCTTCGTATTCCGAGACGTCGTCGCTGCGGCTCTTGAGGGTAGCGCGAGCTTCGGCGCTCGTAATCAGCGGCGCCTGTTCGCCGGCCAGCGCTTGTCCCCGGCGCAACGCCTGTGCGTACCACGACAATGCTGAGAGCGCGCGGCCGCAACGGACCGGCGACTTGTAGTGCGGTATCTTGAGTGCGTCGAGCGTCGCATAGGCTTCGCTCGCAACAGAATCGAGCGCGCTCCAGGCGAGAAAAATCGGCTTATCTGTTTCACCGGCAACGGCGGCAATTTCCGTGGCGACCCTCGCCGCCAACTCACCCTGCAGCGATGCGTTGATCATCGCAATGGAGTCGACGTTCGGATCGTCGAGTATCGCGTGCAGCGTGCGCCCGATCATGCTCAGGTCGCTGAAGATCGCCGCCGTCACATCGACGGGATTGAGGAGCGAACCGAATGACGGCACGATATCGCGCAGCCTGGCGGTGGTCGCCGGCGCGAGTTGCGGCAACTCCATCCCGCGGCTCACACACTCGTCAGTCATCAGGATGCCCGCACCGCCGGAAATGGTGATAACGGCAACTCGATTGCCTGCGGGGATTTTGCCGCACTGAAAAGCGCTGCTGTAATCGACGACGTCCTGTATATCGTCGACCTGAATGATGCCTGACTGACGGAATGCCGCTTTATATAACGCCATCGCGCCGCCCAGATTCGCGGTGTGGCTCGCCGCTGCCTTCTGTCCCTGCTCCGTATTGCCAACCTTCCAGGCAAAAATCGGTTTCTTCTTAGACAGCGCGCGATTGCCGACTTCGATCAGGCGGTGCGCGTCCTTGAGTCCTTCAATATAGCCAACGATGATGTCGGTGTGCGGGTCGTCGATGAAATAATCCATGAACTCGAGCGAGCTCACGCCGATCTCATTGCCGGTGGTAACCATCTGGCGGAAATGGAGGCCGCCCTCGAGAGCCGCGAGATTCATGACGGAGAAACCGAAGCCACCGCTTTGCGACACCATGCTAATGCGTCCGGGCTCGTAATCGGCGCTGAAAATCGAGCCGAAGCCCGCGTAGACGCGCTCGGCCGGATTTATCATGCCCTGACAGTTTGGTCCGATGATGCCGATGTTGAATTCTGCCGCGATCGCAGCAAGCTCGCGCTGCATATCAACGCCTTTGCCGCCGACTTCGGAATATCCGGAACTGAAAATAATCGCGTACGGGATGCCCAACTTTCCGCATTCCCGCAGGACGGTGGCGACGCGCGATGCGTTGATCAGCACCAGTGCGAGGTCCGGCGTCTCGGGCAGTGCAGCGAGCGTCGGATAGCATTTAACGCCGAGGATTTCCGGATAGCGCGGGTTCACCGGATACAGCTTGCCGGCGTACTTATGTGTAACGAGATGCTTGAGCGGCTGGCCGCTAATGGAGATCAGATCCTGCGAAGCGCCGATGATCGCAATGGAGCGCGGGCTGAAGAATCGTGCGAGGTCAGTACGCATTCGTGTTGCAATCCTGTGAGCGGCCGGCCGCCGGTGGCCGCGGAAAAAGGTCGTTATGTTAGGCGCTAAGCGCGTCGCAGGCAATTCGCTATGTACATCGCTGCTGCCTGAAGCCGTAGATGTCGAGCACCGCTAGCGGTATCGCTCCGCCCGCAACAGCAGTGAAGTGCTGATGTTCAGTGAGTTTCTCGAATGTTATGATTGCGCTCTTCTTTTCTCAACATCAACCACCGATCGCCATGAATACGGCCACTGCTTCCGCGGGTGTTGCTCCGCAATCTTTTCGCGGCGTCTGGCTCATATCCGCCGGTCATGGCCTCACTCATTGGTACACCGCGACCTTTTACATCCTGCTGCCGCTGATCGGAAAAGAGTTCGGCCTTTCCTACACGCAGATCGGTCTCATCATCACAGTGCAACATCTTGCCGGCGCGATCTCGAATATCCCTGGCGGTATGGTCGTCGACATGGTCGGCAAAAAAGGCTACCTGATGGCGACATCGCTGTTCTGGGTCGGGTTTCCCTATGCGCTGATGAGCCTGGTCCACAGCTTCTGGATGCTGCTGATTTGCGTAACACTCGTCGGCATTGGAAACAATCTATGGCATCCCGCTGCGATCCCGACGCTGGCCTACCGTTATCCCGAACGCAGAGGTCTCGTGCTGTCGCTGCATGGCATGGGTGGGAATGCGGGCGAAGCTATCGCACCGTTCGTGATCGGCGCGCTGCTCGGATGGTTTAGCTGGCGTACCGTCGTCGTCATCAACGTGGTGCCGGGACTTACGATGTCGGCGCTCATTCTTCTGCTGTTGGGCGCTTTCTCAATGGCGAAGTCGCGCGACGAAAATGCCATCAATGCCGGCGCACAGGCACAAGGCGTCAAGCAATATCTGCGTGATTTCTCAGGCCTGCTTAAGAACAGGGCACTGATGCTGATCGCTTGCAGCTCGGGTTTCCGCACTATGACTCAGGCGGGATTGCTCACGTTTCTACCGGTATATCTCGCCTATGAACTCAATTACTCGCCATTTGCGGTTGGCATCTGCCTGACTGTGCTCCAGATCGCCGGCTTTATCGCGGCGCCGGTTGGAGGGCATCTCTCGGACAAGTGGGGCCGCAAGCAAGTCATCATGTCGAGCATGCTGCTGTCCGGCGCAATGATTATCGGCATGGTGCTGGCAGGACACAGCACATGGTTCGTTGTGTTCATCGCACTGGTGGGGTTTTTCCTCTATGCCATGCGCGCGGTATTGCAGGCGTGGGCGATTGAGTCCGTGCCGAAAAATCTCGCAGGTGCGGGCGTCGGCCTGCAGTTCGGCATGACGTCGCTCGGCGCGGCGATTTCGCCGTCGCTGTTCGGCATGATCGCGGACAACTTCGATATCTACAAAGCTTTTTACTTCCTCGCGGGCACCATCGTTTTCGCCAATCTGCTGATTCTGCTTATGCCCAAGGAACAGGCCTCACACAAGGCGCGCCCGGTTCCCGCGAGCTAACGACGGCTTTGGCGCGGCCTATTTCGGTCGTGTATCTGCAATAAAGTGCGGTGGATCATGCGCCACTGCACGCGTTTCACTGGTTTCCACCATCAGCGTTTACTAAGGGAGCGGCGATGAAAAGCGCGTTATACAAAAAGGGCATGTCGACGCGCCGCAAAGTGATGGGCGACAAACATATTGCGAAGCGCCACGGCAGCGACGACAAGTTTACGCAGGAGCAGCAGCAGTTCGTCACCGAGTATGCGTGGGGCGCGTTCTGGTCACGCAAGGATCTGCCGCTCAAAACGCGCAGCCTCGTTACGCTCGCCATGATCACGGCTCTGAATCGCCCTGACGAAATCAAAGGCCATATCCGCGGCGCTTTGAATAACGGCGCGACGCCGGAAGAAATTATGGGCGTGTTTCATCATGCGACGGTCTATTGCGGCTTCCCGGCCGCAAACGGCGCGGTCCGCGCCGGCGTTGAAGTGTTCAAGGAACTTGGATTGATTTAAGCATGCCGCGCTTGCGTGACGGGCGCGCTCAAAGCGTACCGCCAGCCCCGGCAACAACAGTCTGCCGACCAACGAGCATTGAAGAACGGCCAATTGAATAACATCAAACTGGTTGTTTCCGACCTCGCCGGCACTACCGTTCAGGATTCCGGTGAAGTCGCACGCGCGTTCTGCGCAGCACTTGCCGATCATGGCGTAGAAGCGTCTTCGGCTCAGATCAATGCGGTGCGCGGCGCATCGAAGCGCGAGGCCATCGCTACTCTTACTGCCGCGAAGCATGGCACCGATGCAGCGCGCGTCGAGGCCGTTTACGCCTCATTTAAATCGCACTTGCAAGCGATGTTTACGAGCGAGGCCAAACCAATCGCCGGTGCGGCGCAGACGTTGGCGTGGCTGCGGACCCGCGATATCAAACTGGTTCTCAACACCGGCTTCGATCGCGACATCACGGAAATTCTGTTGCGCGTACTCAATTGGCGGGATATCGCTGACGCCGTCATTTGCGGAGACGATGTTCCCCAGGGCCGTCCGGCGCCTTATATGATATTCAGGGCGATGGAAACGGCAAACGTGACGAGCGTGCACGATGTGCTCAATATCGGCGATACCGTTTCCGACTTGCGCGCGGCGCATAACGCCGGCGTCGCGGTGAGCGTCGGCGTGCTGTCGGGAGCACACAGCCGCGAACAACTCATGTGCGAGCCGCACACTCATCTCATCACCAGCATCGCAGATCTGCCAGTGCTTTGGGCGTGACAGCGCGCTGCGCGTAGCGCGGGAGCCGTGACAACGAGCTAGATGCTCAAACACACGGCGTCTCTCACGAGAGGCGCCTGGCGCGGGAATTACTTCGTCATGCCGAGCTCGTGTAGCGCGACCCTGAACTGGTCGTATTCGCTTTTCATATAACGTTCAGTGGCAGCGCTGTTCATGTAAGTGTTCTCGAACAGGTTGGTCTCAACATCCTTTTTCCACTCATCCGTTGCCGTAAGCTTGGCAAGGACGCGGTCCCAGTACGCCACTTGTTCAGCGGTCATGCCCTTTGGCCCGGCGACCATGCGCCAGTTGGTCACCACGGCATTCACGCCCTGCTCCTTCCACGTAGGAACGTCCGCCAGGACACCGCCGAGCCGGCGCGGAGCTGCCACGCCGAGCACACGCAGCTTGCCCGCTTCCTTGTGCGGCACCACGTTATTCGCAGCCGAAGAATTAACATCGATATGTCCGCCGAGCAACGCAGTGATGGCTTCGCCGCCGCCTTGGAATACGACCGTTCGCAACTTCCTGGCGTCGCCGCCGGCGGCTTTTGCCAGCAACGCCATTGCAATGTGATTCGTGCTGCCAACGCTGCTGCCCACTGCAACGCTCACGGACGACGAATCTTTTTTCAGCCGTGCAAGCAGATCCGGTCCGCCTTTCATCGGCGACTGTGGCAGCACGGACACGGCGACTGATTCGCTCAGCAGGATTCCGAGGGGCGTGATGTGCGTGTAGTTGATCGGGCTGCGTCCGACGATATGATTCGTGAGCAGCGTCGGATTGCCGACGTAAACGATATTGCCATCGCCGGCGTGCTGATTGAGATAGGTCCACCCGACCGCTCCACCGCCGCCCGGCTTGTTTACAACAGTAACGGGCACGTCGACGAGCTTGCGCTCCTGCAGGATTCTCTGCACGGTGCGCGCGGACTTGTCCTGACCGCCGCCCACACCTGTGCCGACAATAATTTCGATCGGCTTATCCGGTTTCCATTGCGCCGTCGCGGCATTCGCTACACCCGCCACAGAAAATAATGCGAATGCGGCGATAACCAACGAGGCGCCGGTTTCACACTTCATGTCGAGCGTGTTTATTGGCGGCTTATACATTACGTTTTGAGCGGTAGCGCAACGGGTGCGCCGCTGCGCAGGGAAAGCTCGATCGCGAGTGAGATTTCGAGCGTTCTGCGCGCGTCTTCTGCAGTGGCTAGCACACACGCCCGTCCGGTCGAAAGATGATCAAGCCAGGCTCGCGACTCTGACGCGACGGGTCCTTGAAATTCGCCGAGCGCCCAATCTCCAGGTGTGCCGCTGCCGAGGAACACCATGTTTACGACATGATCGGGGATGTAAACATGCGGCGTGCCGACATTGCTGTACATGATTTGATCCGTATGATCGTCGTCGAGAATCATCACGCCTTCAGTGCCCAGCAGTTCGACGCGCGCTGCGTGGCCAAGCGAAGGATAGTGCTGCGGCAGCGCGTAACACACGCCGAAGTTTACGACTGCGCCATCAGCTAACGTAACGATCGCCCACGTCACATCGTTGGTGTTATATCCGGTTTCTTTAAGCACACTGCCTTGCCCGCGTGAGAATACCTCCACCGCCGGATTGCCCTCGAATAGCCAGTTCATGAGGTCGATGTAATAAGTGAGTCCGGACACCGAGCTGTTTTCCGGCAGCCGCTTCAAGGTTTGCGCCGCCTGCGAGCGCGAGTTATAGACGCGCGCCGCAGCGCTTGTCAGCCGGCCGAGGCGTCCCTGGATAATCTGCTCTTTAGCCAGCAGATAACGCTCCTTGTAGCGACGGCTGTAGCCAACGCGCAGATCGCCGCGGTTTGATGCGACGGCCGCGATGATTTTGTCCGCCCCGGCAAGATCGAGTGCGAGCGGTTTTTCAACCAGGACCGGCTTACCTAACTCGAGCGCCTGCATGACCGGCAGGGTATGTGCGACTTCGATCGTTGACACAATAACCGCGTTGACTTGGGGATGAGATATTGCGGCGAGGTTATCGGACGAGTGAAATTGAGCACCGGTCCGTTCCGCAAGTTTTTGCGCGCGCGCAGGATCGCGATCCGTGACTGCGAGAAAGCGTACTGCCGGATGTCCGGCAGCCATGATGGCACGCAGCGTGCCGATGCGGCCCGAACCGATGACTGCAATCCCGAGTTGCCTCCGATTCACGATTAGTACCGGGTTCTAATCAACACGCGCGCCGGAATCCTGCACGACCTTCGCCCACTTCGCGATTTCCGCTTTGATATAGGCGGCAAATTCTGCCGCTGTACCCGGGTCGGGATCTGCTCCCTGACCACTCAGATAAGAGGCGACTGCGGGCGTGCGAAGGACTTTGACGAAGGCGCCATTGAGTTTCTCGATGATAGGCGCGGGCGTTCCGGCCGGCGCGACCAATCCATTCCAGCCGGTCGCCTCGTAACCGGGCACGCCCGCTTCGGCGATCGTGGGCACGTCGGGTAAGGCTGCGATGCGTTTGGCAGTACTGACGCCGAGCGCGCGCAGCTGGCCGGATTTGACGTACGGGACCGCCGATGGCGCCGTCGCGAATGTGAGGGCAACGTGACCGGCGAGTAAATCGACCATGGCGGGCGGAGCGCCTTTGTACGGCACATGCACATAGTTGATCCCGGTCATAGTTTTGAATAGTTCTGCCGACAAGTGAGGCTGGCTGCCGCTGCCCGCTGAGCTATAAAGCAACTCACCCGGATGCTTTTTTGCGAACGCGATGAATTCCTTGAGTGTGCTCACGGGCACTGACTTATGCACGACGAGCACCTGCGACGTCGCGACGAGCATCGTTACCGGCGCGAAATCTTTAACCGGGTCGTAAGCGAGCTTCTTATAGAGGCTTGGATTGATCGTGTGCGCGGTCGAGAGGATCAGCAGCGAATAGCCGTCAGCGGCGGATCTTGCGACATTCTCCGCACCGATGTTCGCACCTGCGCCGGGGCGATTGTCGACAACAACTTGCTGGCCCCACTCTTCTGCGAGCTTCTGCCCGAGTGTGCGCGCCAATATGTCCGACGTGCCGCCGGGCGGGAACGGCACAACAATACGCACTGGCTTGACCGGATAAGATTGAGCGTATGCATGAATAGACAACAACAGCGCGCACGACGCATACAACGCTCGATTAATCACACATCCTCCTGACCGGATCGCACACTCTGCTGGAACAACGCTGTGAGCGTGTGTACGCTGCAAGCGCTTCTGTTCGATGAGGGTAACATAAGGACATTCACGATGAACATGCTCAAGCCGCGTGCAGCAGCAGCGGGAATATCTACCGAGATAGCACAACGTGATTGAGAAACGAACCAGCTGGCATCCGCAGCGTGAAATTGAAATTGTCGCGGGCACCCCCGAAGGCGGCGGGCTCGATCGTACGGCACGCGCGCTGGCAAAATCGCTTGCCGCGACGGGCATCACGAACGTTCCACTGAAAGTCACCAACATGCCCGGTGATGGCAGCCGCAAGATCTGGACATACCTTGATCGTTACGCGGCGGATCCGCACGTTCTTGTGGTTAGCTCGCCGAATGTGACGACTGACAATCTCACGGGTGTTTCTGCGTTTGATCATGACAACTACACGCCGCTTGCAATACTGCACAATGAATACATCGCTTTCGTCGTGCGTTCAGACTCACGTCTCGCTGATAGCACGCTGCTGCTCGATCGCTTGGGCGCCGACCCTGGATCCATCAGCGTAGCGGTCGCGACTTCCCTCGGCAATCCGAATCACATCGCGCTTGCACAGGTGACACGGCATGCAGGCGGCGATGTGCAGCGCCTGCGGGTTCGAGCATTCGATTCTGCACGCCACGCAGTGGCTGACGTAATGGCGGGCGGTTGTGATGTAGGCGCGATCAGCGCGGCGAGCGCCGTGCCGGAACTCGAATCCGGCTTGCTGCGTCCGCTTGCCGTGTCTGCAACGGAACGACTTGCAGGTCTTTACGCGCAGACGCCGACGTGGATCGAACAAGGTGTCGACTGTGCAATTGGCGCCTGGCGCGGGATCAACGGCGCACGCGGCCTTGGCACGGAACAGATTTCATTTTGGGACCAGGCGCTTGCAGCCGCTACATCGACGAGCGAATGGCAGAGTGAAATTGCGCGCAATTACTGGTCCGCCATGTACGTCGGAAGCGCGGATCTGCGCAAGCGTTTACCGGGAGAACGCGCGCACATGAGCGCAGTGCTCAGCGATCTGGGCCTGCTGCGCTAACAGAGCTGTTCAGCTTGTCCCGCCGGACATCTCCACGGTCTGGCTGGCATCGATTCCGAGGCCTTTGTGCTATGCTTCCTGCCCGCCCATTTGCGGCAATCCCCTCGGGCGACTATCATCGATCCGGAGTTGAAAATGCGCATGGAAGTACATGTTCACGGCACTGCGTTTCTGTGCAAAGGTGTGCACCTCACGCAGGTCGAGCACGCGCTGCGGCCATGGCTGGACTACCTCGAAGTCGACGCCATCGACAAGATTCAGAGCCTCGAGCGCGAAGAACCGGGCGTGCGCTTCGATACGAAGGAACAGGCGCTCGATATGTGCTGGACCGGCGAAGTCGGCCGCAGCTTTCTTGCACGCGTCACCGAAGCATTCCAGGCGCTGGGGCCATTGACCGAGTACGCTTCGGAGGTGACTGTGACGTGCTATCACGACAACGGCAAAGAAGAATTCCAGCAGATCTTCATTGGCCCGAGCGCCGAAGCGATACATGAAATCCGCCGCCAATGTGTCGAAGAAGATCTCGCGGCACTTTTGTCGCCGCATTTCGACAAAGCGAGAGTCGACAAGGTGACCAATATGGTCAACCAGATGTTCGACGAGGAATGGAAAAGCCGCCCGGCCGCCGAGGAGCAACCGGTCGCAACTGCGGCATTGCAACCGCATCCGCGCAACCGGCATCTGCATTGATAAACGCACGGTCATCGGTCCTGCACTGCGGCAATTGAACGTACACTTCATCGCACACGACGCGCCTTTGATCATCCGTTTCTAGCCGCCCCATCGATCACAAGTATTCGCGCTATGGATGACATTGTTAAGCAGGCAATGTCGAAGTGGCCCGATGTACCGTCCGTGTATGGCTGGCTGGCACTCGACCGCCGTGGTAATTGGTTGATCAAGGGCGAGCGCATTTCCAATACCGTGGTAACGGACTTCATCGCGCGCAATTACGAGCACGATAACGACGGCCGCTGGTATTTTCAGAATGGGCCGCAGCGGGTCTTCGTTACCCTTGACTACACGCCGTATGTCTATCGTCTTCGCTCAAGTCCGCAAACGTCGACGGAGCTCGAGACACACAGTGCCCGCAATGTGAGACGCCTGGATAGCGCGTGGATCGACGAAGGAGGTACGCTGTTACTCGATACCGAGCACGGCATCGGCCTCATCGATGACCGCGATCTCGATCGTTTGCTGACCTGCTTCACAAACGCGCGTGGAGCGTCCCTGGACGATGACGCGCTCGACGCTGCGATCGAGCAGTTGCAGGCGCGTTCGATGGCTGATCTGCGATTTTCGTATAACAGTAAAACCGTCCCCGTGCTGCCGATTGCTGCAGTCGATGTACCCCGCAAGTTCAACTTCGTGCAGCGGCCGCTACAGCCCGTCGGCGAAGAAGAGTGTCGTTAATGCAGTCCATGGCAGGCTTCAGTCAGGACGCCCGTTCGCGCATACGCGGAGTGTTCTGTGATATCGACGACACGCTCACCACCGAGGGGCGTCTTACCGCAGGCGCATATTCAGCGCTCGAAAAATTACACGACGCCGGATTTCTCGCGGTACCGATTACCGGCCGTCCCGCCGGGTGGTGCGATCATATTGCGCGCATGTGGCCGGTTGATGGAGTGGTCGGCGAAAACGGCGCACTCTACTTCCGGTACGATCACGGGAAACGTCGAATGCACCGCCGGTTTGTCGACGATGATGTCGCGCGCGCGGCGAAACGCGCGCGCCTTACGGCGATTCGCGATCGCATACTTGAAGCGGTGCCTGGCTGTGCCGTTGCGAGCGATCAGCACTATCGAGAAACCGATCTTGCCATTGATCACTGCGAGGACGTGCAGAAGCTTTCGGTGAAGGCGATAGACATGATCGTCGGGCTGATGCGCGCGTCTGGACTGACCGCGAAAGTAAGTTCGATCCATGTCAACGGCTGGTTTGGGGATTATGACAAGCTTTCGATGACGCAGCTGCTGATGAGTGAGTGTTTCAACACTGAGCTCGACGAACACGCTGACGAATTCGTCTTCGTGGGAGACTCGCCGAATGATGCTCCGATGTTTGCCTATTTTCCCCACGCGGTTGGCGTTGCGAATATCCGCGCATTCGCTGGTCGTATTGAGTCAGAGCCGGCCTATGTGACCGAAGCGGCGAACGGCGCCGGCTTTTGCCAGGTCGTAGACTTTCTCCTCGCCGGCCAGCACGCTTCCGAGACTCCAGAGGACGTGAAAAACGCAAAGGTATAATGCGACGACGATGCCGGCGGTGGTCATCGCCCGATAACGATTTGCTCAACGGGCTTCGTGTGCGCGAAGGCGAGGATTGAAGAATCTCAATATGATCGATCTCAGAAGCGACACAGTGACCAAACCGACCGAGGCGATGCTCGATGCAATGCACAGCGCGACCTACGGCGACGATTCGCGCGACGGTGATGCGACCGTCCAGAAACTCGAAGCGCTGGCAGCGCAGAAAACCGGCAAGGAAGCCGGCGTATTTGTGCCGAGCGGGACGATGTCGAATCTTGTGTCGCTGCTCGCGCATGCAGATCGCGGCGGCGAGGTTCTCGTCGAGGGCCGCTCCCATATCCTCAATTCGGAGCTCGGCAACGTCAGCACGATCGCAGGAATGTTCTACCGGGGACTCGGTGGTACGCGCGGCGCCATGGATGTCGAAGAACTGACCGAGCGCATCCGGCCGCGCCGCATAACACCCAACAAGCTCGGAACGGCGCTGGTATGGATGGAAACGACGCATAACGGCGCCGGCGGTGCGGTGCTGCCGCTGGATCACATGGCGCAGGTGTATGCGATCGCGCACTCGAACGGCGTGCCCGTACACACCGACGGCGCACGGCTCTTTAACGCGGCGGCGGCGCTTGGCGTCAATGCAAGCGAAGTGACGCGGCACACCGACTCCGTATCTTTCTGCATTTCGAAAGGACTGTCGGCGCCGGTCGGGTCGCTCGTATGCGGATCGAGCGACTTCATAGAACGCACGCGCGGCTTTCGTCGCATGATCGGCGGGAACCTGCGCCAGGCCGGTCCTATCGCCGCGGCGGGGGTCGTGGCACTCGAGAACATGGTCGACCGTCTGCCCGAAGATCACCGGACCGCCCGGCGGCTTGCTACGGGCCTGCACGCGGTCGACGCGACGATTATCGATCCCGCAAGTGTCCAGACGAATCTCGTGCGGGCAACGACGCGGGCCAGCGGACGCAAGGCCGCAGACTGGTCGGCAGACCTGAAGCAGCGCGGCATTCAGGTCAGTGCGTGTTCAGTCTGGGACCTGCGGTTCGTAACGCATCGCCATATCGCCGACGCCGACATCGACCGCGCGGTTGCCGAATTCGCTGAACTCTGGCGGAAGCACTAAACAGCACACCACGCCTCGCAGGTGCGCGAGGCCGGCCATTAACTGGCGTACGATCTCTCACGTATGGATGCTGGCCCTGACTTACTGCTGCTCGCCCGCGCTCAATTCGGTCTGAACATCGGTTTCCACATTCTGTTTCCGACGCTCACCATAGCGCTCGGCTGGATACTGCTGTTCTTTCGCATACAGTACGCGCGCAGCGGCGACGCCGCATGGCTCGCCACTTATCAGTTATGGACGAAAATCTTTGCGCTGTCCTTCACGATGGGGGTGGTGACCGGCATCACGATGTCGTTCCAGTTCGGCACCAACTGGCCCGGCTACATGCTGAAAGTGGGCAACATCGCCGGACCGCTGCTCGCGTATGAAGTACTGTTTGCTTTCTTCCTTGAAAGCACGTTCCTCGGCGTGATGTTATTTGGCGCCAGGCGCGTGCCCAAATGGCTGCACATCTTCTCTACCGCGATGGTGGCACTTGGCACAACGTTATCCGCGTTCTGGATACTGGCGCTCAATTCGTGGATGCAGACACCGGCCGGCTATGTCATGGACGGCAATGCACTGATCGCGGGCGACTGGTGGCAGGTGATATTCAATCCGTCACTGCCCTACCGGTTGGTGCATATGATGCTTGCTTCGGGTTTGACTGCCGCCTTCGTGATCGCAGGACTGTCGGCATGGCGGCTATTGCGCGCGAGCGATGATCGGGCGGCACGGCATGCGCTGCTCACCGGCATCCGGCTCGCGGCTGGTACCTGATTCCCATGCAGATGCTCGCCGGCGATATGCATGGCCTCAATACGCTGAAGCACCAGCCGGCAAAAATCGCCGCCATCGAAGCCATCTGGAAAACCGAGCGCAGCGCGCCGTTGATTCTGTTTGCGATACCCAATCAAGCGCAGCAAAGAAATGATTTTGTGGTCGAGATCCCGAAGCTCGGGAGCTTGATTCTCGCGCACGATGTGAATGCCGAGATCAAAGGCATCGATGCGTTCGCGCCGGATACCGCGCCCGTCCTGCCCGTATTCTTTGCGTTTCGCGTCATGGTCGGCATGGGGGTGCTGATGCTCGTGCTGTCGTGGGCCGGTGTGTGGGCGACCCGGCGCGGCGTTTTGCCCGGGCGCCTAATGCTATGGGCGTACGCCGCGTTCACTTTTGCGGGGTGGGTAGCGACGCTCGCCGGCTGGCTGGTCACCGAAATTGGCCGCCAGCCATGGCTCGTGACGGGCGTGCTGCGAACTGCCGACGCGGTTGGACCGGTATCAGGCCCGCAGCTCGGCGCGAGTATGACGGTTTATATCATTACGTACTCGCTGATGTTCATTGCGTTCATGGTCGTCCTCACGCACCTGGCAGGCAAAGGCGCGCGGACATGAACGTCGACCTGCCGCTCGTGTTCGCGATACTGATGGGCGCCGCCGTCCTCTTGTATGTGGTGCTCGATGGCTATGATCTCGGTGTAGGCATGCTCATGCCGGCGGCGACACCTGAAGAGCAGGAACGCATGGTGGCGTCGATTGGACCGTTCTGGGACGCGAACGAGACATGGCTCGTGCTCGGCGTCGGCATTCTTCTTGTCGCGTTTCCGCTTGCGCACGGCGAGATCATGAACGCGCTGTATCTGCCGGTGGCCGTGATGCTGATTGGTCTCATGCTGCGCGGCGTGGCTTTCGAGTTTCGCGTCAAAGCCGAAGGCTGGCATCGCCAGATGTGGAATGCGCTGTTTTGGTTTGGCTCGTTCGTGGCTGCGTTTGCGCAGGGCCTCATGCTCGGACGTTATATCACCGGGTTCCACGCGGGCCTCATGTACCACCTTTTTGCGCTGCTGACGGGTGCTGCGCTATGCGGGGGGTATGTGCTGCTCGGCGCGACCTGGCTCACCTTGAAGACCGATGGCAGTCTGCAGCAAAAATCCCTCGCGTGGACGCGCTGGGGATTGATGTGGGTCGCGCTCGGCGTTGCGCTGGTGAGCCTGGCGACGCCGTTAGCCAGCCAAACCGTACAGGCGAGATGGTTTGCGGAATTTCCATGGCTGCCGCGCAACCCGTGGCTCGTACTGCTGCCGCTCGCTACAGTAGTGGCCGGCTGGTGGGTGTGGCACTCGACGAGCCGGCTAAGGCGCGACGCCGCTAGCGCGGACTGGGCGGGATTCGCGGGCGCTATTTCGATTTTCGGGCTTGCGTTCGCGGGACTCGCGTACAGCCTCTTCCCTTATGTCGTGATCGATCGCGTGACCATCTGGCAGGCGGCGTCTCATCCTTCGGCGCTGAAGATGGTGCTCACCGGTGTTTTGATTGTGCTGCCGTTTCTCGTGGGATACACGATCTTCGCGCATCGTGTGTTCCGCGGCAAAGCGCCCGATCGGCTTTACGACTGATGGCCCGTGCGTGCCACAGATAAACAACGCCGGCTACATAATCTTCTTGCGGATAAAAGTCACCGCGATTTCGGCGACGATCACTACCGCGAAGATCGCAACGAGGACCATCGCCACGCGATCCCATTGAAACAGGTTCATCGAGGTATCCAATGCCATGCCGATGCCGCCGGCCCCCACCAGGCCAAGCACTGCTGACTCGCGGACGTTGATGTCCCAGCGGAACAGCACTACCGACCAGAACGCAGGCTGGATCTGCGGCCAATAGCCTTTGGTCAGCACCGAAAGCCACGGCGCGCCGGTTGCATGCAACGCGTCTATGGTGCCAGCGTTCGCTTCCTCTACGGCTTCACCGATCAGCTTGCCGATAAAACCAACCGAGCGAAACGCAATTGCAAGAGTGCCGGCCAGCGCTCCCGGGCCGAACACGGCGACGAAGAGCAGTGCCCACACCAGCGAGTTCACCGACCGGCTCGAGATCAACAACAATTTGGCAATGGTGTTGATGATGCGGCTGTGCGTCATGTTGCGCGCCGCCATCAATCCGACTGGAAATGCCATTACGACAGCCATGACGGTGCCGAGCGTCGCGATGTGCAGCGTCTCTACGAGTGCCTCGTGCACGCCTTTCGGATAGTAGGCGAACGCCACCGGCCACATGCGCTTTAGCAGATCCGCCATCTGCTCGGGGGCGTCGAGCATGAATTCAGGAATGACTTCGATGGTCTGGATCGATACAACGACGGCCGTGACGATGGCGAGATAGACCGCGAACCGGGCCAGCCGCTGTCCCGGCGTAAACCGGCGCCATGTGCGATGAGCGGGCATTTGCAGTGCGAGACTCACACAGTTACTCCTTGCCCGCATCGAGCGTGCTGCGCTCGAGGAAGATCGCCCTCACCTGCGTCGCGAGTACTTCTCCCAGGAAGATGAGCACGATGATCGATAACAGCATTGCACACACGAAGTCGTAATCGAAGCGCTGGAACGCCGCAAACAACGCGCCGCCGATGCCGCCTGCACCGACAATGCCAACCATCGTCGAATTGCGCAGGTTCGAATCGAGCTGATAAGTCGCAAATCCCATGAAGCGGCCGAACACCTGCGGTAAGACGCCAAACGTAATGGTGTTCATGAACGATGCGCCGGTTGCCCGCAACGCTTCGACCTGCTTGAGCGAAATCTCCTCGATGGCTTCCGCGAAGAGTTTGCCGATAAAGCCGACTGACGCGACGGTAAGTGCCGCAATTCCGGATAGGGCGCCAAAGCCCAGCGCTTTGACGAAAACGATGCCGACGATGACGGGGTGAAACGAGCGGCACACCGCGATCAGCATGCGCGACGGCCACGTTACCCAAAACGGCATCAGATTGCGCGCGGCGAAGAGCCCGATCGGCAGCGATACGAGTATGCCGAGCGCCGATGCAAGCACGGCGATTTCGACACTTTCAGTCAAGCCTTTGAGCAGGATTTCCCAGCGCGAGAAATTCGGCGGAAACATGCGACCGATAAAGCGCGCGCCGTTGTCGAGGCCGACTAAGAATCGCGCCCACGTAAAATCGAGCAACGAGCAGGCGTAAATCACATAAGCAGCGAGTGCGATCCATCCTACCCGCACGCCCCAGTTTGGCGGAAACGCGACTCGCGGTGCTGCGGTCAACATGCGCGCGGTTTCATGCAAGCCAATCCTGACCGCCGTATATCGACTTCAGGTGGTCGTCAGTGAGTCCCGACGGTGCGCCATCGTAAACCACGCTACCATCCGACATGCCGACGATGCGGTCCGCGAACCGCTTGGCGAGCTCGACATCGTGCATGTTCACTATGATCGGAATGTTCTTCGCGGTGCCGAGATCGCGCACGAGCGTCATGATCTCGACTGAAGTCTTCGGATCGAGCGACGAAGTCGGCTCGTCGGCCAGCATGAGCTGCGGATGCTGCATCACCGCGCGCGCGATGCCGACGCGCTGGCGCTGTCCGCCCGATAGCGTGTCCGCACGCTGGTTGGCGAATCCGCTGAGGCCGACGACATCGAGCAGATCGAATGCAGCATCGATGTCAATCTGGGGAAACCTGCGCAGCCACGCGTTGAGCGGAGCGACGTAGCCGAGGCGTCCGCAGAGCAGATTCTCCATCACGGTCAGGCGCTCGACGAGGTTGTATTCCTGAAACACCATGCCGATCTGGCGGCGTGCTTCGCGCAGCGCGCGGCCGGAGAGTGTTACGAGATCACGTCCGAGGAAAAAAATCTCGCCGCTGGTCGGCTCGACCAGCCGGTTGATGCAGCGGATGAGCGTGCTCTTGCCCGTACCCGATGGGCCGATGATTGCGGTGAATCCGCGGGCATCGAAGTCGAGATTGATGTCGCGCAAAACCGGCTTGCCGCGCGTGTATTCCTTGCTCAGATGGTGGATGCTGAGCGCGGCGCCGTTGTTCATGCGCCGTTATTTCTTTGCCGCTTTGTCCTCGGCTGCCTTCTTGCGCGCTGCCTCTTCGCGCGCCGATTCCTTCTCGTAAGCCGCGCGATTGAACGCTTCGCCCGAGCCTTCAGCGACCTTGCGCACCACTTCCCAGTCCTTGAAGTATGTAACGGGCACGAAGCGGTCGGCGCCGTCGAACGTTTTCTGCATTTCCGGCGTGAAGCGGTAATCGTAAAAACATTTCAGCATCTGATCACGAAACTTCGGCTCGAGATCATGCGCATACGAAAAGGACGAGGTCGGAAATTTCTGGCTGCGATAAATGACGCGAAAGTCGTCTTCCTTTACCTGACCGCGCGAGCCCATACGGTGAAACACGTCCGATGCGACGGCAGCCGCGTCGTAGTCGCCCGAGTTAACGCCCATCACCGAGGAGTCGTGCTTGCCGGAAAACAGAATCTTGTAGTCCTTTTCGGGTGTGAGGCCCTGCGACGGGAACAGCGCCAGCGGCGCCATATGGCCTGAGTTGGACGAGGGCGATGTGTGTGCAAACTTTTTGCCCTTGAGATCTGCGAGCTTGTGGTACGGGCTGTCTTTTTTGACGATTACAATCAGGTTGTAGCCCTGAAACTCTTTTCCGTCGCCCTTTACGGCGAACGGCACTGCGCCCGCAATGTTGACTGCGAATGCCGTCGGACCGGTGGAAAAGCCCCCGACGTGCAGACGCCCCGAGCGCATCGCTTCAATTTCAGCCGCGTTTGATTGCACCTGGTAAAAAACGACTTTCTTGCCCGTGCACTTGGCGAGATGATCGGTGAACGGGCGAAATGCCTGCTCATATACCGCCGGATCTTCGACCGGTGTGTACGTGAAAACCAGTGTATTGGGTGTTTTAAAGCGCTTGGGATCTTTGGGCGGATCCGCGACCAGATCCTTATTCTCGTCGCAATATTGCGTATCGAGATCACCGCGATTCTTGCAGCTATCGCCTTGCGCCTGAACCGCCGCGGCGAGCATGCACAGGAAAGCGGTGATGCCCAAACGGGCCAGTGAATTTATTTTCATATGTTCCCCAGGGCGGCGCATGCCGGCCAGGCAGGCCGGTGGGCTACTCTACTAAAGCGCGCTGATAAGGGTCAAGCCATAACGCGCCCCGGCGGGCGCTGCCACATCATCGTATGCGCTTACCGGTAAAGCTTTCTTCGATTTCGTCGCGAAAGAAACTGCCCGGTGACGGGGCATTCATGAGCCGCCGGTATACCTCGTCTGAAACGCCGCTGTATTGAAAGATACCGCCACTGCTGAATTCGATTTCGAGCACGCGGCTGCGGCTGTCGTACCCCGCTGACCGGATATTGCTCGCGTTAAGCCGTTTGCGCTCCATCGCCGCTCCTTTGAGGACGACCCTGCATCACTTCAAGGCGTCGCCGACGATATTGTCGAGGAGCTTACCGACGGCGCGCAATGCTTTCATCGACTGCGGAGAACCGGTCGCCAGCGGGCGGCGATACGACACGTAGACACGCGAGGGCTCACTAGTCAGAACATACAGAGCGATTGTATAGGGGCAGTAGACGATGTTGCGCGGATCCGCTTCCATGGTCGAACGCGACAATCCGGCGCTGCAAAACTCGAGCACTTCTGCCTGCGGGTCCAACTGACGGTCGCGCCCGATGTCCTTGCCCGTTCGCTCGAGCATGGTACCCACGTGCGACGTGTAGTTGATGATCAGACCGCGATTCTCGATCTGCGTGACGACGCGCTCTTTTACGTCGTCAAAGCTCGCCTTCGACGACTGTATCGTGACACCGGGCATTGCCGCACATGCGATGCCGGCCACGAGCATGAGGCCGGCGAAACTGAGTGGCTTAAGCAACCGGTCACTCCCGCCGCTCGCCGGCAAAGCCAACGGCTGCCTGTCTCAAGCGCTAACCTCGCAGATGTAGCGGCGAATATGGGAGACGTTTCCTCGCCGGCTGTCGTAACGACTAGGAGCGCGCCGCCATGGGAAAAGGCCATGCACCGGGGATGGAAGTGGGCTGCGGTGCATCGGTGAGCGGCGCCGTCACCGGCGTGTCCGCGCCCGTCACCGGCATCGAGACGCTGACCGGCCGCTCGCGACCTGCGGTCTTTTTTGCGCGCGATTTCTTGGCTGCGGGCTTTTTTGCCGGCAATGGCTTGGTACTCGGCTTTTTCGCGGGCGATGCCTTCCTGGCCGCCTTTTTTGCCGCGAATTTTTTACCTGCAGGGCGCGCGGCCTTGCGTGACGCCGCTTTGCGTGCAGGTGCTTTCTTGCGCGCGGCCGTGGATTTGCTTGCCGCGGTTTTACGCTTGTGCGCGGCGGCCTTTTTCTGGACGATCTTGCGTTTCTTTGCTTTTGCCATAGTGCTCTCCTGTCTGTCGCAACGATATCGCACGACCGGCACCAGACAATCGCTTCACGTGCGGTGCGGACGCACTGGCCGCCCGCGGGATGCGGACGACGTCCCGCTCGATTTTACGCGGGACAGTGCGGCGATTGCTACTACTGCAAAGCCGACTGGGCTTTGCTCGCCAGGTCGCGGTAAAGAACTTCCGGGTCCATCTTGATGCCGCCTTCCCACGTCACCGTGTTTTCGACGGGATCCACTTCGACCCGGTTAAAAGTATCGATGTCGCCCAACATCCGGAAATAGTTGGTATGCACCAGATCACCGAGGTAGACGTGGCCTTCCAGACCGTCATTGAAGCGCAGCCACAACGTATAGTTGTCTTCAGCGCGGCACTCGGTAATCGTGTGTATGCGGCGTCGATTCCGCGGATATCTATTTGCAAGCAGGCTTAATCCCAACTGAGCGCACCTCCCGTTTGATATTCAATTACACGTGTTTCGAAGAAATTGCGTTCCTTCTTGAGGTCGGTCATCTCTGACATCCAGGGGAATGGGTTGGTCGCTCCTTCGTACATCATGTCGAGTCCAATCTGCTGACAGCGCCGGTTCGCGATGTAGCGCAGATACTCTTTGAACATCGGTGCATTGAGTCCCAGCACGCCGCGTGGCATGGTGTCTTCCGCGTAGCGGTATTCAAGATCGACCGCCTTGCGCATCAAGTCGCCCATCTCAGCCCGGAATTCCTGCGTCCACAGGTGCGGGTTCTCCATCTTGATCTGGTTGATTAGATCGATACCGAAATTGCAGTGCATCGACTCATCGCGCAGGATGTACTGATACTGCTCCGCGGCGCCGGTCATCTTGTTCTGGCGTCCGAGCGCCAGAATTTGCGTGAAGCCGACGTAAAAGAACAGTCCTTCCATGATGCATGCAAACACAATCAGGCTTCTCAGCAGTTGCTGATCGCTCTCTGGGGTGCCCGTCTTGAAGTTCGGATTTGTCAGCGTGTCGATAAACGGGATCAGGAATTCATCCTTGTCGCGAATCGACTGAATCTCGTGATAGGCGTTGAAGACTTCGCCTTCGTTCAAGCCCAGGCTTTCGACGATGTACTGATAGGCGTGCGTGTGAATCGCCTCTTCGAACGCCTGACGCAGAAGATACTGCCGGCATTCCGGCGCGGTAATGTGCCGATACGTGCCGAGCACGATATTGTTCGCGGCGAGCGAGTCGGCAGTCACGAAAAAGCCCAGATTGCGTTTGATCAGGCGACGCTCATCCTCGGTAAGACCGTTGGGGTCCTTCCATAACGCGATGTCGCGGCTCATCTGGATTTCCTGCGGCATCCAGTGATTCGCGCAGGCGGCAAGGTACTTCTCCCACGCCCACTTGTACTTGAACGGCACAAGCTGGTTGACGTCCGTCCGGCCGTTGATGATGCGCTTGTCGGCCGCGTTGACGCGCCGTAACTCGACCGCAGCCGGCGATTGTGCCGGCGCCACCGCCGCCAAGGCGGCGGCAGGATCTGCCGGCAGCGCATTGCGCTCGGCCGCGTCCCCGCTCGCCGCATGCATGCCAACGGTGGCCATGCTGCCGGCGTTAGTCGTGGTTTCTTCGAATTGCAACATACTTGAACTCCTTTATTGATTTTGTGGGTGGACGACGATCAACAGCTCGCGTGCCCTTTATTGGTTTAGTCGGTGGGCCCGCCGGGTTGCTCTGTGTCTAACCTCTGCAGTAATAAATTTGTCGCGCCTTTACTGGCACGCCTCGCATTCCGGATTGTCGATCACACAGAACTTCGCGTCCGTCGCCGGCGTGGCGCTGATGCCGCCGTCCGATGGCACAGCGTTCAACGCGCCTGCTTTGACAGTCGATTTTTCCGCGTGCGTCGCGCCCATCGTGCGCAGGTAATACGTCGTTTTCAGTCCTCGCAGCCACGCGAGCTTGTATGTCTCATCGAGCTTCTTGCCCGACGCGCCCGCCATGTAAATGTTCAGCGACTGCGATTGATCGATCCACTTCTGGCGCCGCGCCGCACATTCGACCAGCCACTTCGGCTCCACTTCGAACGCAGTCGCATAGAGGCTGC
The DNA here is from genome assembly GCA_963829085.1 of uncultured beta proteobacterium. Lineage (GTDB taxonomy): Bacteria > Pseudomonadota > Gammaproteobacteria > Burkholderiales > SG8-41 > PALSA-1004. The sequence continues at coordinate 25,786 of CAWHHJ010000007.1, forward strand.
GTACTTCCGCAGGAATGCGGTCGATCTTGGCGAGAGTGCCGTCGAAATATTTGAGGTCCGAGATCATCACTTCGTCCCACAGATTGAGCCGCTTCAGATCGGCCACCAGATATTCGTTGGCAACGGTAAATTCACCGGACAGATTCGATTTCACATATAGGTTTTGATATGTGGGCTCGATGCACTGTGAAAGACCAGTGATATTCGCGATGGTCGCGGTTGGCGCAATCGCAATGCAGTTCGAGTTGCGCATGCCCACGAGCTTGATGCGCTTGCGCAGCGATTCCCAGTCGAGCGTCGTTGACAGATCCGCTTCTACATAGCCGCCGCGCTGTTCGGCGAGCAGCTTCAAAGATTCGTGCGGGAAAACGCCTTTGTCCCACAGCGATCCCTTGAAGGTCGAGTAAGGGCCGCGTTCTTCTGCAAGATCCGCCGATGCCGCGTATGCGGTATAGGCGATTGCCTCCATGGAACGATCGGAAAATTCAACCGCCGCCTGCGACGCATACGGGATACGCAGCATGTGCAGACAATCCTGGAAGCCCATGATGCCGATGCCGACCGGGCGATGCTTGAAATTCGAATTGCGCGCCTTATTGACCGAGTAGTAATTGAGATCGATGACGTTGTCCAGCATCCGCATCGCCGTATGTACGGTGCGTCTGAGTTTCTCGATGTCGAGCGTGCCGGTGGATACATCGAGGTGAGCCGGCATGTTCACCGAGCCCAGATTACACACCGCGATCTCGTCCTCGTTGGTGTTGAGCGTGATCTCCGTGCACAAATTCGAGCTGTGGACGATACCTACATGGCTTTGCGGCGAGCGGATATTGCACGGATCCTTGAATGTGATCCACGGATGTCCGGTCTCGAACAGCATTGTGAGCATCTTCCGCCAGAGCTGCGCGGCCGGCAGTTTTTTGAAGAGCTTCAACTCGCCCCTGGCGGCCTTTGCTTCGTACGCCTGATAAGCCTGCTCGAACGCCTTGCCGAACTTGTCGTGCAAGTCGATCACGTCCGACGGCGAAAACAAGGTCCAATCGCCGTTTTCCATGACGCGCTTCATGAACAAATCGGGTATCCAGTTGGCCGTGTTCATGTCATGCGTGCGCCGGCGGTCATCGCCCGTGTTCTTGCGCAGCTCGAGAAATTCCTCGATGTCGAGATGCCAGGTTTCGAGGTACGAGCACACCGCGCCTTTTCGCTTGCCGCCCTGATTAACGGCAACTGCGGTGTCATTGACTACCTTGAGGAATGGCACGACACCCTGTGATTTTCCGTTGGTCCCTTTGATATGGGCACCCAGCGCTCGCACGGGCGTCCAGTCATTGCCGATGCCGCCTGCGTATTTCTGCAGCATCGCGTTCTCCTTGATCGCCTCATAGATGCCATCGAGATCGTCGGCGACGGTCGTCAGGTAGCAGCTGGCGAGCTGCGAGCGGCGCGTGGCCGAGTTGAACAAAGTCGGCGTCGAACTCATGAAGTCGAACGACGACAGCACGTTATAGAACTCGATCGCGCGCGCCTCGCGTTGATCCTCGGGCTCATTTAGCGCCAGGCCCATCGCAACCCGCATGAAAAACGTTTGCGGCAGCTCGATGCGCTGACCGCGCACATGCAGAAAATACCGGTCATAGAGAATCTGCAGTCCTAGGTAACCGAACTTGAAGTCGCGCTTTGCGTCCAGCGCCGCGCCAAGACTTTTAAGATCGTAATTGCCCATGCGTTCGTCGAGCAGTTCCGCCTCGATGCCTTTTTTGATCAGCAGCGGGAATGCTTCCGCATAACGGGTTTTCATGTCGGCTTGGGTGAGCTCTTCGCCGATCGTTTCAAGCCGCAGCGAATTCAACAATAGCCGCGCCGTAACATAGCTATAGGCAGGGTCCTGCTCAATCAAGGCACGCGCCGATAAAATAAGCGACTTGCGCACTTCCTCGATCGGCACGCCTTCGTACAGGTCCTTCAACGTCGCCTGCATGATCACACCGGCGTCGACTGCGCGGCCCAGTCCTTCACACGCCTCATGGACCAGCGCGGCCATCTTTGCCACGTCCAATACGTGCGTCTCGCCATTTTCGAGGACATTGATGGTCGGTTGCGTTGCCACCACCCGCGCCTGCGCTTCACGTTGCTTGGCCCGTTCCTGCGCGCGTTGTTCGCGGTAAAGGACGTATGCGCGCGCGACTTCGTGCTCGCCCGAGCGCATCAGCGCCAGTTCCACCTGGTCCTGTATGTCTTCGATATGGAACGTCCCGCCGGTCGGCTGCCTTCGCATCAGCGCAGCAACCACAGTATCGGTAAGCTTGGCGACGATTTCGCGGACGCGTGCGGACGCAGCACCCTGTCCGCCGTTCACCGCTATAAACGCCTTGGTCAGCGCGACAGAAATCTTGGACGGCTCGAAACTGACGACGGCGCCATTGCGCCGGATAATCTTATATTCGGAGAAGCTTGACGGGACGGACCGAGGGCTTTCCTCGCTGCCAAAGGCGGCGATGGAAGCGGATGCGGGAATGTTCGTGACTAGTTGCATGTGGGAGTCTCCTTAACCGTTCATTTCTTTATCTTTTCCGCCTTTTTGCCGGTCTTTGGGCGGTGCCCGGCAACCACTATATATTGTGCTTGCTCAGAGGCTTTGAACTAATTCTAGTAGCTAGATTTTTCGAGTGCAATAGCTTTCTTAAAGTTTTTTTACGCCCTCGAATTTACCTGCGAAGCGGCCGCGATTCACTTGTAACTCCAAGCTAATTAGTGCATAAAAATTAATCAGCGCGCGGCCTTGAAATGGCGTCAAAGCGTCGTCTCCTACAAAGTCCGAACAGGAGCAGAGGCATTCAAAGAGCTCTGTTGTTTTTTTGCGATCACGGGCAAAAATTCGGGCCGGCGCACATTCCACGACGCTTCAACCACAAATCCCTTGCCTCGGCCTTGGGCGCTTTTTGGCGCGGCAATCAGACCCCGTGCAGGCGCCTAAAGAAGACTTTCGAAGCGCGACCAATCGAAGAACGGCCCGGGATCAGTCTTACGGGCCGGCGCTATATCGGAGTGGCCCACGGTTGCAGCTATCGGATAACGTCGCTTGATAGCACGCACGAGCTCCGCCCCACGCGCATATTGGATCGGTTCGAACGCAGCGTCATCGCTTCCTTCCAGCTCGATGCCAATCGAAAAGTCGTTGCAGCGCTCGCGCCCGCGCCAACTGGATTCGCCGGCATGCCACGCGCGTTCTTCACACGGGACGAATTGAATCAGCTCGCCGCTGCGTCTTATGAGAAAGTGCGCAGACACGCGCAGCCCTGCAATCGTTTGATAGTAGCTATGCGCGTTGGGATCGAGCGTGTTGGTAAACAGCTCGATGATTCCCGATCCGCCATATTCGTTCGGCGGCAAGCTGATATTGTGGATGACGATGAGCTCTATGCGCACATCCTGCGGGCGCGCGTCCGCATTGGGTGATCGCACAAAGCGCGCGCTTTCTACCAAACCTTCGCGATTAATACGCACGACCGTCCGCGGCTACGATTAAGCGCCGCCCGAATGAAGCGTCATGCGTGTTCCGCCAGCTCGTGTTCGTTCAGTCGTTAGACTCGAGCGCGTCCTTGATGCCAAGCTTTTCCATCTTGTAGCGCAGGGCGCGGAACGTGATGCCGAGCAGCTTGGCTGCGGCCGTGCGGTTGTAGCGCGTCTTCTCGAGCGCCTGCATGATCGCGCGCTTCTCGAGGTCCTCGAGCCGCTCCGGCAATGGCGCACCGAGCAGACTGGCGCCGTCATCGCGAGCAACGGGCTGTGACAGCTGCAGATCTTCGCGCTTGATTTCCTCACTGGTCGTCAAGGCAAGCGCGCGCTCTATGACATTCTCGAGCTCGCGCACGTTGCCGGGAAAGTCGTACGCCTGCAGATCATTCAGGGCAGCAGGCGACAATTTCGGCGGCGCGATGTTGAGCGGCGCCACGAGCTTTTTGACGATTTCCGCAGCCAGCAACGGAATGTCCTCCCGCAGCTCGCGCAGCGCGGGCATGCGCAGCTCAATGACGTTGAGCCGGTAGAAAAGGTCCTGGCGAAACGCGCCGCTCTCCACCTGGTCCGCGAGGCGCCGATGCGTCGCGCTGATGATGCGCACATCGACGTTTTCTTCGCTGGTCGAGCCGACCTTGCGCACCTTCTTTTCCTGGATCGCGCGCAGCAATTTCACCTGCATATGGATCGGCAGATCGGCGACCTCGTCGAGAAACAACGTACCGGTATCCGCCGCCTGAAAGAAACCATGCTTATCCTGCTCGGCACCGGTAAATGCGCCCTTCTTGTAGCCGAAGAATTCGCTTTCCATGAGATTCTCGGGAATCGCGCCGCAATTGACCGGCACGAAGGGCGCATCGCGACGCGGGCCCTTGAGATGCATGAGACGCGCCGCCAATTCCTTGCCGCAGCCCGATTCGCCACTGATATGGACAGGCGCCTGGCTGCGCGCGAGCCGGTCGATCATCTTGCGCGTTTGCTCCATGAGGGCGGAGACCCCGAGCAACTCGGGATAATTCGATACCTCGACTTCTTTGTCGTCCGCTTTCCTCTGCGTGCTGGCGCGCGGCAGCTTGAGGGCCGAACGCACGAGAGCGCGCAACTGATTCAGCGACACCGGCTTTGCGAGATAGTCGAAGGCGCCGGCCTTGAGCGCGGCGACGGCGTTTTCGGCGCTGCCATGCGCCGTGATCACCGCAACAGGCGTACTTGCAAAGTGACGGCTTACATGGTCGAGCAACTGCAGTCCATCGCCGTCCGGCAGACGCATGTCGGTGAGGCACAGATCATAACTGTGCTTTTGCATGAATTGCGTCGCCTCGAATTCGCCGGCCGCGCAATCCGTGTCGAGTCCCATGCGCTGCAGAGTAAGGCTCAGCAGCTCGCGAATATCGGCTTCATCGTCGACGATCAGCACTCTGCTTTTTAGCATTATTCTCCTGTGACTCCCTGGCATATCACTGTGAACTGGGCGCCCGTTGGCGTTTCAACGTATTCGAGCGTCGCATCATTCGCTTCGCAGACTTCGCGCGCGATGTACAGACCGAGCCCGGTCCCGCTGCTCACCGTCGTAAAGAAAGGCTCGAACAACTGATTGCGCACCGGCGGCGGCACGCCCGGACCGTCATCGACCACATCCAATTTTACAACACTACCGTCGTTCATAACGTCAACGGCGATGCGTATGCTGCCGTCCTGCCGGCGGCTGTGACGCAGCGCGTTGCGGCAGAGATTCCACATCACCTGGTTGAGATGGCTGTGATCGAACGACACATCCGCCTCAACGGCGAGCTCGAGCGCGATGACTGACGGTGCAATCTTCTCAATCTGGCAAAACTGCTCAGCGAACGTCTTCAGGTAATTACCGACCTCGAACACTTCGCGCAGCGCACGGTCTTTGCGGTTGAGTTTCAATACATCATTAACCATGCGGTCCAAGCGGCGTGTATTGTCGTGAATGATGGTGAGCAGCCGGGTGACGGTCTCATTGAGCGCCGGTTCTTCCTGGAGCAGCTCCGTCGCATGACTGATCGCGGATAACGGATTCCTCACTTCGTGGGCGATGTTCGCGGTAAGCCGTCCGAGAGCGGCGAGCTTCATCTGGCGCGCCTGCGCCTGCACACGCGTCAAATCCTCGAGAAATATGACAGCGCCTACGTCGCGGCTGCGTCCCACGGGCACAAAGCGTGCGCTGATGCGGTTGTTTTGCACCACGGTGCTGATCCTGTTCAGTTTCGCGACCGGATTGCGGCGCCATTCCTCGAGGCGATTTGCCAGCGCCGGCGCGTAGCTTCTGACGTTCATGCCGCGCCGCTGTTCGCTCAGCGGCCCTAGCATCTCCTCGGCGCGCGCATTGTGCTGACGGATCAGACCTTTTTCGTCGACGACAATCACGCCGTCGTGCATGTCCTGAATGACGAGCTGGTTGACTTCGGCCATGCTCGCCAGATCAATTTCGCGCTGAGCCGCGAGCTGCTCCGTGGCAACGAGGTACTTTGCAAGCGTGTGCGCAACCCAGGCAGTCGTGAAGTAGCCGATGCTCAGCAACCCGGCCTGCACATACTGCGCGGTCTGTCCATAGTAGTAGAGCACCTGGACGGTCTGCTCGATCAGCACGGCAAGACTCGCCAGCGCAGCGTAAAGCAAAGTCAGGCGGCCGCGGCTGATGAGACCTGCCGCAGCAAGCCCGGACAGCAGCAACAGACCAAGGCCGCTCGAGATGCCGCCGCTTGCAAACATCAAAAGCACGATGAAAACAATATCGGCGCATACCTGCACCGTGAGCTGCAGATGAAAGTAGCGTCGCGATGAAGCGGCCAGGAAACAGCCCAGACTGAACGCGACGTACGCCACGGCCGCATACACGAAGAACTCGAAATACAGCGAGCCGAACGACAGCTGGCGGCCGAAAATCGCCGTTACTGAGAGCAGCAACAGCGCTACGATGAACCGGTAACCGTTGAAGAAAAACAGTGAGCGCCAGTAGGTATCCGACGGCTCGGCAGGGGGCGCCGAGTCAGTCGCTGGCATCTGTGCAGGCGTCCGCGCGGCTAACAGCATGCAGGATGAAGATCAGCGGTGCTGTCGCAAGTGGTCTTCGCTACAAAAAAATTTTTCATTGCTCAAATGACTTTCACTGCGTGGCAGATGAATGCCGCAATGGTCGCAGCGGACCATGTCTTCCGGCGCTGCGCCCGGCGGGCGCTGTTTGCGCAGCGCCGACTTGCGATGGTTCTTGATTACCATCCACACGATCGCAACGGCCAATACCAGAAACAGGAGTTTGCCCAAGCATCAACCTCGCGACCCGTTGCAGCGCATTTTGCTAGTTTGCATCATGACCTGATAGCCGTCGAGGCGACGTTACGGCGGCGTTAGAAGCAGCGCATCGATGTTGCGCGTTGCAAAAGCATCGACGGCGACCCGCAGTCTTGGGACACGGCGGTGGCGTTGCAGCGGCCGATCGCGAAATAGCAGACCAAAAAATTTGGTCGGGGTGAGAGGATTCGAACCTCCGACTCCTGCGTCCCGAACGCAGTACTCTACCAGGCTGAGCTACACCCCGACTCGACTCTCGAGCGTTCGCCGACACGGCCCGAAACCCGCATGCGGTCTCTCGCTGCTACAGGCCTGGCTGGGGAAGGTCGGTGACCGCGCAAAAACGAGCCGCGAATGATAGCAGTCCCCGCTTGCCCCGACAACCCGACAACGTTAAGGTGGTAGTAATCTGGCGCCGGTTGCCATCGCTGACGTCAATAGTCGCGCGTCACCGCAAAGCTCGCGAGCTGCTGCAAAGCATCGCGGCACTGTGAGGGCGGAAGCCCGTTTACCGCTTCGGTCGCCATGCGCGATTCCGCCTCGGCTTGCCGGCGGGTGTAATCGAGCGCGCCGCTGCTCTGGATGGCCGAGATGACATCCCTAAGTTCGGCGAGTCCGCCATCCTCGATCGCTTTACGTATGAGCGCCGCTTCCTCGGCGCTGCCATGCTTCATGGCGTAGATGAGCGGCAGCGTCGGCTTGCCCTCGGCTAGATCGTCTCCCACGTTTTTGCCGGTAGCGTTATGGTCGCCTGAGTAGTCGAGGACGTCATCGATCAATTGAAACGCAGTCCCCAGATGCATTCCATAGTTCGCCATTGCCGCTTCTTCGGTAGTGGAAGCGCCGGCGACGATCGCGCCGAGGCGTGTCGCAGCTTCGAACAGTTTCGCGGTCTTATAGCGTATGACTCGCAGATACGCGTGCTCGTCGATGCCGGCGTTATGACAATTCATGAGCTGCAATACCTCACCTTCGGCAATCACATTCGTCGCTTCGGCGAGCACCTGCATGACGCGCAGGCTTTCCACCTCGACCATCATCTCAAACGCGCGCGAATAGACGAAGTCACCGACGAGCACGCTTGCTGCGTTGCCGAACAGTGCGTTAGCAGTCGCGTTGCCGCGACGCATCTGAGACGCATCGACGACATCGTCGTGCAGCAGCGTGGCGGTATGAATGAACTCGATAATCGCGGCGAGCTGGTAATGATGCTTACCGGTATAGCGGAACGCGCCGGCCGACAGGATGACCAGCGCGGGCCGCAAGCGCTTGCCGCCGCCGCCCACGATATATTCGGCAACCTGCCGCACCAGGACGACATCCGAAGTCAGCCGGTTACGAATGATTGCGTCGACTGCGCGCATGTCGGCAGCAATAAAATCGTGGAGCAGCGGGATCGGCATCAGGCTACAAACGTCGTGAGCGCGTCCTCGAAATGGCGCGCAGTGATCGGAGGAATCAGGTAAACGCTGCGGGTAAGCCGCTCATTTTACTCCGCTTTGACTCGAAAATTGACGTTCGGTATAATGCGCGGCTCTTCATGCCCGGCAAGTCCGGGTAAAAAAGGACAAGACTATGTATGCGGTCATCAAAACCGGCGGCAAGCAGTATCGCGTTGCGTCCGGTGCAAAACTAAAGGTGGAACAGATTGCGGCGGAAGTCGGGTCCGAAATTGTCCTCGATCAGGTGTTGATGTTTGCCGATGGCGACAACGTGTCGTTAGGAACTCCGCTCGTCAACGGCGCGTCGGTCAAAGCGAAAGTGGTCTCGCACGGGCGCGGCGATAAGGTGCACATATTCAAGATGCGCCGGCGCAAGCACTATCGCAAATCGCAGGGACATCGTCAGAACTATACCGAGATCGAGATTCTCGATATCGCAGGCTAAGGATACGTCATGGCACATAAAAAAGCAGGCGGCAGCTCACGCAACGGCCGCGATTCGAATTCGAAGCGCCTGGGTGTTAAGGCATACGGCGGCGAAGTTATTTCAGCCGGCAGTATCATCGTGCGCCAGCGCGGCACACACGTGCACCCTGGCGTGAATGTAGGCATCGGCAAAGACCATACGCTATTCGCAAAGATTGCCGGGACCGTCGAATTCGGCGTCAAAGGTTCCGCACGCAAAAAGACGGTCAGCGTTTTGCCCGCATAGCGCAAGCTGAGCGACTGCTAAAGCCCTGCGCTCGCGCAGGGCTTTTTTGTTTTGGGCGATATCCCTTATCCTGCCGCCTGATGGCGACAGCAGAAAGCTAATATGAAGTTCATCGACGAAGCGACGGTTGAGCTGCACGCCGGCAAAGGCGGCGACGGCTCCGCTTCGTTCAGGCGCGAGAAATTCGTTCCACGAGGGGGCCCCGACGGTGGCGACGGCGGACGTGGCGGCAGCATTTACGCAGTGGCAGATCGCAACATCAACACACTGGTCGATTACCGATTCGCGCGTATTCATCGTGCCAGGAACGGCGAGCCGGGACGCGGCTCTGACTGCAACGGTAAATCGGCTGACGATGTGAGCCTGCGAGTGCCGGTTGGCACCGTGGTCAGCGATATTGAGTCGGGCGACATCATCGCCGATCTGGCACAGCACGAGCAGACAGCGCTGCTCGCGCAAGGTGGCAGCGGTGGCTTGGGCAATATCAATTTCAAATCGAGCACGAACCGCGCGCCGCGTCAGTTCACGCGCGGCATGCCGGGCGAATCGCGCAGACTCAGGTTCGAGCTCAAAGTGCTCGCCGACGTGGGACTGCTGGGCATGCCCAACGCCGGCAAATCCACATTCATCCGTGCGGTGTCTGCGGCGCGGCCCAAGGTGGCAGACTATCCCTTCACGACACTGCATCCGAATCTCGGCGTCGTGCGCGTCGATAACAATCGAAGCTTTGTCATTGCGGATATTCCCGGACTCATCGAAGGCGCTGCCGAGGGAGCCGGGCTTGGCCATCAATTCCTGCGTCATCTTGCCCGGACACGCTTGCTGCTCCACATCGTCGACATAGCGCCGTTCGACCAAGAGACAGATGCCGTTGCGGAGGCTCGTGCAATCGTCACTGAGCTCAAGAAATATGATGAAGCGCTGTTCGATAAACCGCGCTGGTTGGTGCTCAACAAGATCGACGTCGTTGCCGAAGATGAGCGTGAACAGTCTATTCAAAAGTTCGTGGCCGACTACGGTTGGCAGGGCACGACTTTCGCAATTTCCGCGCTGACGGGCGTGGGCTGTAAGGAACTCGTCTTCGCGATCATGGCGCATATCGACGCAACACGACAGGCGGACGGCGACGCGTCAGCAGCGCAGCAAACGGTCCCCGAGCATTCGGTGCCGTAGCACAGACAGCGCTTCGGTCCGATGAATCCGCAACTTGAAGGCGCTCGACGACTGGTCGTTAAAGTCGGCAGCAGCCTCGTCACCAACCGCGGACAGGGACTCGATCACAATGCGCTCACGCGCTGGGTAAAACAGACCGTCGAGCTCCGACGCTTGGGCCGCGAAGTGATTCTCGTATCCAGCGGCGCGATCGCCGAAGGCATGCAGCGGCTCGGATGGCGGCAGCGGCCGAGTGCGGTTCACGAGCTGCAGGCAGCGGCTGCTGTGGGTCAAATGGGCTTGATCGAGGCATATGAGTCACGCTTTCGAGAGCATGGACTCATCACGTCGCAGATTCTGCTTACCCATGAAGACATGGCAGACCGCAAGCGCTACCTGAACGCACGCTCGACGCTGCGCACGCTCCTCGGCCTGGGCGTCATTCCCATCATCAACGAGAACGATACCGTTGCGACCGACGAAATACGGCTCGGAGACAACGATACGCTCGGCGCCCTCGTGACCAATCTTGTCGAAGCGGACGTCTTCATTATCCTGACGGACCAGGATGGATTGTATTCCGCTGATCCGCGCCGGGTGGCCGACGCGACGCTGATTCCCGAGGCCAGTGCGGGGGATCCTTATCTCGAAACCATTGCTGGCGGCGCGGGCAGCGGAATCGCGCTCGGCGGCATGCTCACCAAGGTGCTTGCTGCGAAACGCGCAGCACGCAGCGGTGCCCATACGATCATAGCGTCCGGCCGCGAAGAAAACGTTCTCGTGCGCATCGCGGGCGGCGAGCGTATCGGCACTCTGCTGAAAGCGACCACTCAGACGTTGGCGGCGCGCAAACAATGGATCGCGGACCAGCTTCAGCTTCGCGGCAGATTAGTCCTCGACGCCGGCGCCATCAAAGCGTTGTGCAGCCAAGGCAAGAGTCTGCTGCCGATCGGCGTCTACGATGTGACGGGTGAGTTCGAGCGCGGAGAGGTGGTTGGCTGCTGCAATGCTGCGGGTGCGGAGATCGCGCGCGGGCTCGTGAATTACAGTGCAAGCGAGACGCGGCGTATTCTCAAAACACCATCGAGCGAAATCGAGGCTAGGCTAGGCTACGTGGACGAAGCGGAACTGATCCATCGCGACAACCTGATCCTGTTATAGGTCGCCCTCTGGCTGCTTAGAGTCAGTTCCTTGTGCGGGGCGGCTGCCCATAAGGTACGCCGTACTTAAATGCCGTTATCGCATCCTTAGGCGACCGTATCGGTTTGCCGTCAGGACAGAAATAATCGGTGTACAAGACCGCATACTGAAGGTTGCCGGTCTTGTACTGAATTCTGCGCCAGGCACTCTCCTTCGCATTCGCCCAGGTGCCGTTCCGACGCCCGAACGCGAACGCTTTCTGCTCAAGTGTATCGCAGCGTATGGCTTCGTACGAGATGTTCTCGCCGCCGCCGCTGCCCTTCACGACCAGCGTGTAGCGCACGGTTCCGTCCTTCTCGATGCTTATCGATGCAGCGTCGATGAAATAATGGCTAGTGCTAGCCGCACTTGCCTGGAACTCCAGCAGGTTTTCGGATTTGGGCATGGCCGGCAGCACCACTGCAAGTTCCGGTAGCGTTTTTTTCTCAGCGTCGGCGTCGTCTTCATCAACCGCCCCGGCAACGCCGGCAGCACCGGCGAGGATGCATGCGAGGACAAGCGCTTGGCTCGTCCATGGTGACCCAGCCCTCGTCCGTCGCCGGGCGTCAGTGCTGCAGGTCATTAGCCAGCGACTGCCGGATGGCGGTGTCCACATCGTCAATGACAGCGGAATACAACGGGTGATCGACGCCGACCGCGAGCGGGCTGCCGACATGCATAGCAGCGATCACCGGCGCGTTGAGTTCAAAGCGCAGAAAGTGCACCGAAGACGTCTTCTCGTCATTCTCACGCGCCATGTCCTCGTCCGCCAACGCGTATACCCGTTGATGCCGCGCGACCTGCACCCATACCCGGTCTTCGATGCCGCGCAAAGCGGCCAACATCGTGCGGCGCTCTTCAACGTCTGGGTACTCGATCAACATGGTGGCTTTCCAGTTGGTGCCATCCGGGATGAGCGGGTTATAAGCGTCCAGTTCGTCGCGTATGCCCTCGGCTTCGAATATACGCTCGACGCGCAGCATCTCCTGAATCTGGTAACGAATTGTCAGCTCGTCCTCGAAAATAAGCGTCACATGGTCGCCGAGCGCGAGCATGCGTTGCTTTTTGTGCGCCATCACCTTCGCGCGGAAATCGGCGCGTGCTTTGGAATATGCTTCGAGCGTCATGAGGCTGTCAGCGGAGATATGAGCCATGGCCGTTGTCATTCCAACCCGTAAGCGATGCGCAACAGCGTGAGAGGATGCATTTTCTGCGCACGCGTCGCACCCATGCCCTGCTCGATCTGACGACCGGCAATAGCGCAATCCGAACTGATGTAGTCGGGATCGGTTGACGCCATCTGCCGGAACACGGGCCGCCCGATTTTCATCGATTGCTCGAAGTATTCCGTTTTTACGCCCCACGTGCCGTCGTGGCCCGAGCAGCGTTCAACTGTATTGACGTGGGTGTCAGGTATCAGCGTCAGAAGCTCGCGAGTTTTCTGTCCGACGTTCTGCACGCGCGAGTGACATGGAATGTGATATGAGACTTTGCCGAGCGCACGCTTGAAATCAGTCTTGAGCATGCCCTCCTTGTTTCGCAGCATCAGGTATTCGAATGGATCGAACATGGCCGCGCGCACGGCTTGCACGTCCGCGTCATCGGGAAACATAAGCGGCAATTCCTGCTTGAACATGAGCGTGCAGGACGGCACGGCCGTCAATATCGCGCAGCCTTCCCGGGCCAGTTCCGCGAGGACGGGGATGTTCGTTTCCTTCAGCTTCGCAACCGCATCGAGGTTGCCGTGTTCCAGCTTCGGCATGCCGCAGCAAACTTCCTTGCCCACGAGCACCGCAGGGATTTCATTATGTGCGAGCACCTTCATGAGATCGTGCCCGATATCCGGCTCGTTGTAGTTGATGTAACAGGTCGCGAACACCGCGACCTTGACCGGGACATTCTTCGCCTCGCGCACCTGAAACGATGCGTTCGGCTTCGAAGTTGCGCGGAACGTTGCACTGTTGTACTCCGGCAACACGCGATCCTTGTGCACGCCGAGGACTTTTTCCATAACACCGCGTGCCACCGGCGATTTGTTCGCAGCATTCACTGCGTGGACCACGACTGGAATGCTCGCGAGTTTGCCCACAGCGTCCGTCGATGACAGCACCTTGTCGCGCAGACGCGTGCCGCCTTGTTTGTACTTCAGCGCCTTGGCGCGCAGCATGACGTGCGGGAAATCGACATTCCACTCGTGCGGCGGCACGTATGGACACTTCGTCATGTAGCACGTGTCGCAAAGATAACAGCGATCGATTACTTCCCAATAGCTGGACTTGTCGACGCCATCGAGCTCGCCGGTTTTTCCATCGTCTATGAGATCGAATAGCTTGGGGAACGCGGTGCACAGATTCACGCAACGGCGACAACCGTGGCAGATATCGAAGATGCGGCCAACTTCGGCGAATACTTTTTCCTCATCGTAAAAGTCCGGCGAGCGCCACGCGAGCGGATGGCGGGTCGGAGCTTCGAGACTGCCTTCGCGAACGGCCATGGGGAGGAAGCGGAGCGGGAAACAAAAAATCGAGGGGTGGCTGCGGGAGCTGCCCGCCTCCACCCCTCACTGCATTACGGATTACTCGGACAGGGCGTCGAGCGACTTCTGGAAACGGTTCGCGTGCGAGCGTTCTGCTTTTGCCAGCGTCTCAAACCAGTCAGCGATTTCTTCAAATCCTTCCTGCCGGGCAGACTTGGCCATACCGGGATACATGTCCGTGTACTCATGCGTCTCGCCGGCAATGGCTGCTTTGAGGTTGTCACGTGATTTGCCGATCGGCAATCCGGTTGCGGGATCGCCGACTACTTCCAGATATTCAAGGTGCCCGTGCGCATGGCCCGTTTCACCCTCCGCCGTCGAGCGAAATACGGCGGCGACGTCGTTCTGACCTTCGACGTCGGCCTTCGCTGCGAAATACAGGTAACGGCGATTGGCTTGCGATTCACCCGCGAAAGCGGCTTTCAGATTTCCTTCGGTTTTTGAGCCCTTGAGTTCCATTATTTTCTCCTGACAGTTCATTCCCGAATGCCGTTCAGCAACGGCAAACCCGCGCGAACGGCGGCCTCGGACGCTAAATTAGAGTGAGTCTAATTTGTCGATTGACTATAAAGCGCGGCGCTAGACGTGTCAAATGCACCGCGCCATGGGCGGCGAGTCAGTCGGGTGTCGAGGTCCCTAGCAAGCTCATGCTGGGCTGACGCGGACCGGTGCGCCGCTCATAGTGATTGCGGTGCACATATTTGGCGAGCTCGTTCAACGCCTGCTGGTAGACGTCGCGCTTGAACTCGATCACCGAGTCGAGTGGCACCCAGTAGTCGTTCCAGCGCCAGGCGTCGAACTCTGGTTTTTCCGAGGCGCGCAAGCGCACATCGCAATCGCGTCCGACGAGCCTGAGCAAGTACCAGATCTGTTTCTGGCCTTTGTAATTGCCGCGCCAATCGCGGCGCACCCATTGGTCCGGCACCTCATATCGAAGCCAGTCGCGCGTCCGGCCGAGTATCCTCACGTGTCCCGCATCAAGGCCGACTTCTTCGTGCAACTCGCGATACATGGCTTTTTCGGGGGTTTCGCCGGCCTTGATGCCCCCTTGTGGAAACTGCCATGAATGCTCTCTGATTCGCTTACCCCAAAAAACCTCGTTTTTGCAATTGCAGATGATTATTCCGACATTGGGGCGATATCCGTCACGATCGATCATGTGAATCACCCTGTGGTAACTCGTTGCTTCGATTCTTCCACAACCGCGCCCGAAATGAAAGACGGCGCCCTACAGCAATAGACGCTCTGCGTCGTGCGGATTCATGACTGCAAGCTCGCGCACGAAGCGCTTAAATTCAAGACCATGGAGCGCTTCCAAAGTTTCGGCGCGCGCTTCCAAATCGCGCCATGTAGGTTGCCCGGGAGTCTGTTTGAACGCGAAGGCAGCGATATTGCCGGGCTTACCGGCCGGCAGGCACGCGACGAATCCATTGAACGCGTCAGACAGCCGATTGACGCAGGTCGTGAAGTTGCGGTCGCCGCCCCATAAGTTCACCGCCATGATCCCGGCTTCATTAAGCGCCCGCGCGCAACTGCGATAAAACGCCGGCGTCGACAACGCCTCAACCTGCGATTCAGCATCATAGCCATCGAGCACGATGACGTCGGCAGGCCGCTCAGGTTTTTGCATGTATTCGGCGCCGTCGGCGACGACGATCTTGAGGCGGTTGTCATCTGTCGGCACGGCAAAATATTCGCGCGCCACCGCGACTACGCGCGGGTTCACTTCGATCGCTAGACAGCGACTACGCGGCAGCTGATGATAAATAAACTTCGCGATCGATCCACCGCCGAGGCCGATCATGAGGACGTCGCGCGGCTCGGGCTTGAATAGCAGAAATGCCATCATGCTGCGCGTATAAGTCACTTCGAGGTCGTTCGGCCTGGATATGCGCATGGAGCTTTGCACGGTGTCGCTGCCAATGTGCAGCGTGCGCACGCCGAATTTCTCACTGATGTAGACAGACTCGCTGTCTTCTTCAGGCTTGCGGACACGCCAACTGCGCAGGAATTTCATGGGCCAGAGATTTGTGGGAGCTGAAGCGCGGTTGGGTAGAATAAGGTCTTTCGCAGCTCTCGGGTAGACATGCGCGTATCGAAATTCTTTCTGTCCACACTCAAGGAAGCACCCTCCGAAGCCGAGCTCATCAGCCACAAACTCATGTTGCGCGCCGGGTTGATCCGGCGCCTTGGCAGCGGCATCTATACCCTGATGCCGCTCGGCCTGCGCGTAGTGCGTAAGGTAGAAACGATCGTACGGGAAGAAATGAATCGGGCCGGCGCTATCGAGCTCGCGATGCCGGTTGTACAGCCGGCGGAGCTCTGGCAGGAATCGGGCCGCTGGCAGGCATATGGCCCGGAGCTGTTGCGCTTCAAGGACCGTCATGAGCGCGATTTCATAATCCAGCCGACCTCCGAGGAAGTGGTCACCGATATTGCGCGCAGCGAAATCAAAAGCTACCGGCACTTGCCCGTCCATTTCTACCAGGTTCAGACGAAGTTCCGCGACGAGAGGCGCCCCCGCTTCGGTGTTATGCGCGGACGCGAATTTGTGATGAAAGACGGTTACTCGTTTCACTCGAGCCATGCCGACCTTGATCGCGAGTACCGAAATATGTACGACACCTACACGCGTATATTCACGCGTCTGGGGCTGCGATTTCGCGCCGTCGCCGCCGATACAGGATCGATTGGCGGGACCCGCTCTCACGAGTTTCATGTCCTCGCCGATTCAGGCGAAGATGCGATCGCGTTTTCCGCGGCCTCCGACTATGCGGCCAACGTTGAGCTCGCGGAAGCAGTGTCACCGGCAACGCAACGCGAGGCACCTGGGGAAACGCGCAAAAAAGTGGCGACTCCAGGTAAAAAGACCTGCGAAGATGTCGCGGAATATCTTAAGATCCCGCTCACAAACACGGTAAAAGCCATCGCGCTCATGCGCGAAGACGCGACAGTGGCCTCCGCAGATCGATTTGTGTTATTGCTTATTCGCGGCGACCACACATTGAATGAGATCAAGGCGCAGAAAATTCTAGGGAGCTTCCGCTTTGCGACAGAACAGGAGATCCGCGATGTCATGCAATGCCGCGCGGGTTACATCGGTCCCGTTAGTGAAGCGTCCTTTGCGATTTATGCCGACCGGGCGGTCGCTGTCATGAGCGATTTCGTGTGTGGCGCAAACGACGAGGGTTACCATTACACCGGCGTCAACTGGGGCCATGAGCATCTGCCTGAACTTGCGCCGGGCCACGTGGTGGACATCCGGAACGTCGTGTCTGGTGACGCCAGTCCGGATGGAAAAGGCACACTGGAAATTTGCCGCGGCATCGAAGTGGGTCATATTTTCCAGTTGCGCACGAAATACTCGACAACTCTTAAATGCACGTTTCTCGACGAAACCGGCAAAGCGCAGCCAATGGAAATGGGTTGCTACGGCATTGGCATCACGCGTATCGTCGCCGCCGCAATCGAACAGAATAACGACGAACGCGGAATAATCTGGCCGCGTTCAATGGCACCGTTCGAGCTCGCGATAGTGCCGATCGGTGCAGGCAAGAACACCGCAGTGCGCACGGCGGCCGAAAAACTCTACGAGGAGCTCACCGCAGGGGGGCTCGACGTGCTGCTCGATGATCGTGACGAGCGGCCCGGCGTCATGTTCGCTGACATGGAGCTCGTCGGCATCCCGCATCGAATCGTAGTCGGCGATCGCGGGTTGAAACAGGGACAAGTGGAATATCAGGGCCGGCGCGATACATCCGCGCAGCCCATAGCGATCGCAAACGCCGCCGATACAATCAAGCGTATGGTATGCGCCGGTTAACGGCGCTTTTCCTGGCGCTGTTTTCGCAACTCGCGATTGCGGGCAATCAGCTCTATGAACCGCTGTCCGCAAGTGTACAAAGTCAAATGCAGTCGACGGTCAGCGACCAGGCAACGCCGTTTCTTGCTTTCGACACGGTCGAGGACGCGCGTGTCTGGCTCGATGCAATGTCCAAAAAGCTCGAGCGGCGCATTCCAGACAAACGGACACGCGATGAACTGCTGGTCACTGTCCACTACGAGGCGACGCGCGCAGGTCTCGATCCGCAACTTGTGCTGGGGCTCATACAAGTCGAGAGCAATTTCCAGAAATACGCGTTGTCACGGGCCGGCGCACGGGGCCTCATGCAAGTGATGCCATTCTGGGCGAAGCAGCTCGGACAGCCGGGACAAAATCTTTTTCACCTGCGCACGAACTTGCGCTATGGATGCGTCATCCTTAAGCACTATCTCGATATCGAGAAGGGCGACCTCTTTCGAGCGCTCGGCCGGTACAATGGCAGCCTTGGCTACGCGGAGTATCCCAACACGGTCGTGCGCGCCTGGGTTGACAATTGGAAGTATCCCATCCGACTCGCCAGCGCGGCGCCGTAGCAGCTGCAGTCAGCGCATCTGCGCCGTGCGACCCGCCGTATGCGGGTCCGATACTTGATTAGCGCCGTTAAACAGATCACCCAACGACATCTGCATGTTGCGCTCCATGCCGCTGACGATTTCACGCACGAGTGCTGCAGCCTCAGCGCTTGCATGATCGCGGAAACCCGCACTATCCGCACGAAACACAAATAACCGATAGATGTCCGCGACCTTGATGCGAGTCGCGTCGCGTGCCAGCACCCAGCCTCTGCGTCCCGCGCGCGCCGTCCATCCGGCGGTAGACAGCGTCGCCATGATTTCCTCCAGACGGTCTATGCGTTCTTTAACGGTCCCATGCAGCTTCGACAACGACACCGGATCGCCAGCGTGTCCTGCCTGACACAATAATTTCAGCGCCTGGATGGCGCTCACGAATTCGCTGCCGGGGACGGGTTCGTTCTGCAGAACCCGTTCCCGCCACTCAGGCAGGACGGCCGTCAATACGGCTCCACCAACGACGATGAGCCAGGACACATAAATCCACAGCAGGAAGATGGGCAGCACAGCAAACGTGCCATAAACAAGCTTGTATGTCGGGAAGTGCGCGATGAACACTCCGAAACCCTGTTTCATCGCTTCAAAACACAGGCCGGCCGCGAGACCGGCGACGAGCGCATCTCGGGATCGCACGCGCCGGTTCGGCACTATGAGGTACATGAAGGCAAACGCAATCGATGTCAACAGCAGGGCGATGACTTTAAGAACGAGGACCTTTCCGGCGTGCGTTTCCTCGATGAAGCCCAATGAAAGTGTGATCAGGTACGATGTCAACGACAGACTCGCCCCTATGAGCACCGGACCTACCGTTAATAGGCCGCAATATAGGATAAGTCGCTGCACCAGCGGACGCGGTCTCGATACGCGCCAGATATTGTTAAACGCGCGGTCGATAGTCAGCATGAGCAGCAATGCCGTTATTGCGAGAAACACGATGCCCAGGGTCGTCAGCCGCGCCGCATTTTCCGAGAACTGATCCGCATAGGTAGCGATCGCGTCGATGGAACTCGGTACCAGACTGTTGATGACAAACGTCTGCACGTAATCGAGCAGCGGCTCGAACAGCGGAAATGCAGACACGACCGTAAGCGCTACGGTGAGCATGGGAATGAGCGCGAGCAGCGTCGTGAAAGTGAGGCTACCCGCAAGTTGCGTACAGCGCTCTTCCCGGAACCGATCGCTCAGTATGCGCAACAGATCGGTAATCGGCGTGCGTGCGTTGGACATGTACGGAATCTTCAACTGTCGCTACGGATATAATAACCGCGAAATTCACCGCCCATGAAACACATCCTCGTCCTCTACTACAGTCGCTACGGCGCGGTAAAACAGATGGCCCAGCAGGTGGCGCGCGGCATCGAGCAGATTTCCGGTGCAGCAGCGCGACTGCGCACCGTGCCCGCAGTCTCAACAGTATGCGAAGCGGTTGAAAACGACGTGCCTGATAGCGGTGCGCCCTATGTAGAGCTGAAGGACCTCGAGGAATGTGCTGGCGTCGCCCTCGGATCGCCGACCCGTTTCGGCAACATGGCAGCACCGCTTAAATACTTCCTCGATTCGACATCCACGTTATGGCTGAGCGGCGCCTTAAGCGGCAAGCCGGCAGCAGTGTTCACGTCGACGAGCAGCATGCATGGCGGACAGGAGACCACACTGCTCTCGATGATGCTGCCACTCATGCATCACGGCATGCTGATCGTAACGCTGCCATATGCAGAAACCGAGCTCATGATGACGACGACCGGCGGCACGCCATACGGTCCAAGCCATACGGCCGGCCCTACCAGCGACAAAGCGCTTAGTGAAGACGAGAAAAAACTGTGCGTCGCCTTGGGCAGACGCCTTGCCGAGACGGCGCTGAAGCTGAGCGCCTGAAGCTGTAGCGAACATGAGCCATGGGCCTGCGGCGCGACGCTTCCTGCGGCGTCATCATGATGGCGCGCTCTCCACGATCTCGGTAAAGCTGCAAGGCTATCCGTTCGGCTCTGTCTCACCATTCGTACTCGACCATACCGCCGCGCCGGTCATACTCATCAGCAAACTTGCCGAGCACACCCGCAACATCGACGCTGATGGCCGCGTGAGCCTGCTTGTGCAGGACAAGGAAGCGAACGCGCAAGCCGCTGGGCGGCTCACCGTCATCGGAGACGCTAAGCCGCTGACCGGCATGAACGCTCTCTTGCAGGCGCGTTACCTGAACTATCTTCCCGACGCCGCGCGGCTCCTCGCACTGGGCGACTTCTCGTTCTATCGAATTGAGCCGCTCATATTACGTTTCATCGGCGGTTTTGGCGCCATACACTGGATTCCAGCGGCGTCTTTTTTGCTCGCCGATGACGCTATGGCGCAATGCGAGCCCGAAGTGCTGGCCCATTTGAACGCAGATCACGCCGCGAGCCTGCGTGATTACTGCCAGTATTACCATCGCTGCGAGCCGCGAGAGTTGACGATGATCGGAATCGACGCCGATGGCTTTGACGTGCGGGCCGACGACGCGCTACTGCGCTTCGACTTCGCTACGACCGTCTACAGCGCACAGGAAGCGCGCACTGCGCTGATCGCGATGTCGCGTGAAGCGCGCGCCCAATGAGACCACTCGCCGCGGCGCATTATGCTGCGATCGTGAGTCTCATTCTAATAATCTTCCTTGCACTGGCGTGGGAGCTGTGGCTCGCGCCGCTCCGACCCGGAGGATCGCTCTTGGTCCTGAAAGTACTGCCGCTCCTCATCCCGCTCACGGGCATATTGCGAGGACGCGTTTATACGTATCAGTGGGCCTCCATGCTCATCCTGGCTTACTTTGCCGAAGGGATCGTGCGGGCGCGGACGGATGGCGGCACGTCCGGCCAATTGGCATTGGCGGAAATTGCGCTGAGCCTGGTGTTTTTTGCCGCGTGCATAGCGTTCGTGCGGCTGGGCCGCCGCCATTGAATACCCTTGGGCGGCATCCACGACGTGTCGATCGCACGCAATGCTATGCTAACGCGTCAGCGCAACTTTTTTTGGGAGAGATCATGCCGCTAATCGCCATGACACGCGAAATGGGTTCGCTCGGCAAGGACGTCGCCAGCGCGATTTCATCGCGCATGGGCAAACCGGTCGTGCATCATGAAATCATCGATCAACTCGCCGATAAGATGCGTTTGCGCAAAAGCCATGTTGTCCGGTTTCTGGGCGGCAAAGCGAATATCTGGGAGCGGCTCACGACCGACCAGACGAGTCTATCGATCTATACCGCTGACGAGACACTCGCACTGGCGGAGCGCGACAACGTCGCAGTTATCCGAGGCTGGGGCTCCGCCCACTTATTGCGCCCGATTCCGCATGTAATTTGCGTTCGCGTTTGCGCACCCATGTCGTTACGTGTCCGCCGCATGAAGGAACGGCTCAATACGGAGGACGAACACTTCGTCAACAATGAAATCACGATCAGCGAAGAAGCCCACTCAGCCATCACACGACGCCACTTCAACATCAATTGGCGGGAATCGGAGCATTATGATCTGGTGCTGAACACCGAGCGCATATCGATTGAGGAATGCACGGATGAGGTATTGGCGCTCGCTGAACGTCCGCAGTTTCAGGAAACAACGGAATCGCGGCAGATGCTTGCTAATCTGGCACTGGAGACGCATGTCCGCGCAGCGCTTCGCGCCGATCCTCGTACCACGAAGATTCACGTTACGATTACCGCAGACTGCGGTGCCTTGACCATCGCGGGTATGGTCGACCGCGCGAGCGAATCTATCGACGCGTCCGAAGTCGCCGCAGCGGTCCCCGGTGTCAAAAACGTCCGCAACGAGTTGAAGGTTGTCGCCGCATCACGCATCAAGCTCGGCGCGTGAGTTGCGGCTCCTGCAGAAGCGCTATCGTGAGCGCTTCTGCACCTGCGCACATCAGAGCTGTGGATTCAGCCGTTCCAGGCTCGAGTGGAGCTTGTTCAGTGCGTTGATATACGCCTTGGCCGACGCCACCACGATGTCCGTGTCCGCGCCTTGGCCATTCACAATCCGGCCGGTCTTCGCTAAGCGCACCGTCACTTCTCCCTGTGAGTCGGTGCCGCTCGTTATGTTATTCACCGAATAGAGCAGCAACTCCGCACCGCTGGTCACCAGATTCTCGATCGCCTTGAACGAGGCGTCTACCGGCCCGCTTCCCTGTGCTTCCGATGGTTTTTCACGCCCGTTATCGGACAACACGATTTTTGCAAACGGCAATTCACCCGTTTCAGAGTGCGCCGTCAGCGACACCAGGTGGAAGCGCTCGTTTTCGACCTGCTCGAGATTTTCTTCGGTGATCAAAGCCTGCAGATCTTCGTCGAAGATTTCGCGTTTCTTGTCGGCAAGATCCTTGAAGCGTTTAAACGCCGTATTCAGCGCTTCCTCTGACGCGAGCTCTATGCCGATCTCATGCAGCCGGGTTTTGAATGCGTTGCGCCCGGACAATTTGCCGAGGGTCAGGCGATTATTAGTCCAGCCCACAGTTTCAGCACTCATGATTTCATACGTCTCGCGATGCTTGAGCACGCCGTCCTGATGGATGCCCGATTCATGCGCAAACGCATTGGCGCCGACGATCGCCTTGTTCGGCTGCACGGGATAGCCGGTGATGCCGGAGACAAGTTTGGAAGCAGGCACGATCTGGGTTGCATCAATGTCCGTGTCGCACGGAAACACGTCCTGCCGTGTGCGCACGGCCATGACGAGTTCTTCGAGAGAGGCGTTGCCGGCGCGCTCGCCAAGCCCATTGATAGTGCACTCGACTTGACGTGCTCCGTTCAGCACTGCTGATAAGGAGTTCGCTACCGCAAGACCGAGGTCGTTATGACAGTGGACGGACCAGATCGCCTTGTCTGAATTCGGAATGCGCTCACGCAATTGACGTATTAGGCCGCCAAAATGCTCGGGCAATGTATAGCCGACGGTGTCGGGCACGTTGATGGTCGTCGCGCCAGCAGCAATCACCTGCTCGAGTATGCGGCATAGGAAGTCGATGTCCGAACGACCGGCGTCCTCGGGAGAGAATTCTACGTTGTCCGTATATTCGCGTGCCCATGTTACGGCGCGCACCGCCTGATCGATGACCTGCGACGGTTCCATGCGCAGCTTCTTTTCCATATGGATGGGGCTTGTCGCAATGAACGTATGCACGCGCGGCGATTTGGCGCCTCGCACTGCCTCGCCGCAGCGGCGTACGTCTTTCTCATTCGCACGTGCCAGACCGCATACGGTACTGTCGCGCACCGCCGCCGCGACTGCTTTGACCGACTCGAAATCACCGTCGCTAGCCGCCGGAAATCCCGCTTCTATTACATCGACCCGCATGCGTTCGAGATGACGCGCGATACGCAGCTTTTCTTCCTTCGTCATCGACGCGCCAGGGCTCTGCTCGCCATCGCGCATGGTGGTATCGAATATGATCAACTTTTCTTTTTTCATGACTGTCTCCGCACCTTCTTCGTGCACGCCAACCGGCGCGCACACGGGATTAAACGATCGTTCCGGGCGACATTTCTGCCCGGCCGCACTACAACTTCTGAATGTATGTAGAGTGTTTAGCGCGCAACGCGCAGCAGCAGGCCGGCCGGCAGAACGCTGGCGCGAAGGGGAACTGAATTGGCCTGATACCGGGGAGTCATGTCGCAAATATAAACGGTTTGAGCGGCACTGGCAACTGGCGTTACGACGAAGGCGGCAGCGGCGAGCGCGAAACATTCCGTCGCCGGGCCATGCTCCAGGCGGCGAGTACGTAGCCGGATAGCGCGTAGCACACAAAGACGAGAAACAGTAATTCCGGCAGGGTACTCGACATCGCCACCAGCCCGACTACCGAAAGCGCAATCGCGACGAGCACCGGGAAGGAAACGCTTTTGCGCGGATTAATATCTTTTCCGCTGTAGTACTTGAAATTGCTGACCATCGTCAGTCCGGCGAACGTAGTTAAGATCCACGCAAACCATTTCACGTCACTGCCCTGAATCTGGTGCTCGCTCATCGCCCATACGAGTCCCGCCACGAGACATGCGGCAGCGGGACTTGGCAGTCCCTGAAAGAAGCGTTTGTCGGCGACCTCGAGCTGGGTGTTGAAACGCGCGAGACGCAAGGCGGCGCAGGCGCAGTAAATGAAGGCAGCGATCCAGCCGAGCTTCGTCGTCACCCATGGTCCGAGCAGCGGGATGTTTTGCGCAGCGGAAAAATCTCTGAGCGCCCATTCGTACATTACCAGGGCCGGTGCGACTCCGAAGGACACCATGTCCGACAGACTGTCGTATTCAGCGCCGAAAGCACTTTGGGTATGCGTGAATCGCGCCACCCGTCCGTCGAGGCCGTCGAAAACCAGCGCCACAAAAATCGCGAGCGCCGACTGGTCGAAGTGCCCGTTCATGGCCTGCACGATCGAAAAGAAGCCCGCAAACAGCGCGACGGTCGTGAATAGATTGGGCAGCCAGTAGATCCCGCGCCGGCGGATTCTGCCGCTCTTGCCGAGCCATTTGTCGCGGCGCTCGTACATGAAAGTCACAATTGTGCGAGCACCGTTAGCGTTGCATACACCTTGTCGCCCACGCTGACTTTAGCCGTCGCAGTCAGCGGCAAGTAGACGTCGACCCGTGAGCCGAAACGGATGAAGCCATAACGCTGACCGCGCGTGAGCCTGTCTCCCGCCTTCACGTAGCACAGTATCCGTCGCGCGATCAGACCGGCTACCTGTACGCACGTCACATCCAGACCGCCCGGCGTCTTGATCCATAGCGCATTGCGCTCGTTTTCCAGTGATGCCTTTGCGAGCGATGCATTCAGAAACGTGCCCGGGTGATACCACACTTCGCGCACTTCACCGTCCACCGGACTGCGGTTCGAGTGCGCGTTGAACACATTCATGAACACGCTGAATTTAAGCGCCTCACGTTTAAGGTAAGGGTCTTCGGCGCGTTCGACAACCACGACGCGGCCGTCGGCCGGCGACAGCACAAGGCGTTCTTCTGATGCGATCACGCGCGCGGGATCGCGGAAAAACTGGATTACGAAAAGGGTGATCACCCAGCACAGGAGCGCCCACGGCCACGCCGCGGTGAGCGTAACGACGATTGCCACAACGACGGCGATGGCAGTGAACAGCCAGCCTTCGCGCGCCAACATAGGATGCGGATAATGACTCATGCAGGTGAAGACTCGTAAGAGGAGCTGTCAGCGGAGCAGATGTAACCGGCAACTTGCTCCGTCGGCCTCAATCCAAACAGCAACGCTAGTTCCTGGTCTGGTCGACGAGCTTGTTTTTCTTGATCCAGGGCATCATGTCGCGCAGTTTCGCGCCGACGATCTCGATCTGGTGCTGGCGGCCGATGCGGCGCATCGCGTTCAGCTTCGTGGCGCCGGTCTGGTTTTCGAGCAGGAATTCCTGCGCATAGGCGCCGGTCTGAATTTCCTTCAGGATCTTGCGCATCTCATTTTTCGTTTCTTCGGTTACGATGCGCGGCCCACGCGTGAAGTCGCCATACTCGGCGTTGTTCGAGATCGAATAACGCATGTTAGCAATGCCGCCTTCGTACATGAGATCAACAATCAGCTTCAACTCGTGCAGGCATTCGAAATAGGCCATCTCGGGCGCATAACCTGCCTCGGTGAGCACTTCGAAGCCGGCTTGTACCAGCGCTGTCGCGCCACCACACAATACCGTCTGCTCGCCGAACAAATCGGTTTCCGTCTCTTCCTTGAAAGTCGTTTCGATAACGCCGGCCTTGCCGCCGCCGATCGCCGCGGCGTATGACATCGCCATATCACGTGCTTTCTTGGAGGAATCCTGGTGAATGGCGATGAGCATGGGCACGCCGCCGCCTTGTGCATACGTCGAGCGTACGGTGTGACCGGGCGCCTTGGGCGCGACCATCACAACGTCGAGATCGTCGCGCGGCGCCACCTGGCCGTAGTGAATATTGAAACCGTGCGCGAATGCCAGCGTTGCGCCTTTTTTGATATTCGCGGCGACTTCTTCGCGGTAGACCTTTGCGATATGCTCGTCGGGCATGAGCATCATCACAAAATCTGCGCCTTTGATTGCGTCGCCGACCTCTTGTACGTCAAGACCGGCTTTTTTTGCTTTCTCCCAGGACGCGCCATCGCGACGCAGGCCCACGGTCACTTTGACGCCGGAATCATGCAGGTTGAGCGAATGCGCGTGGCCCTGCGATCCGTAGCCCACGATGGTAACTTTCTTCCCCTTGATAAGTGACAGGTCAGCGTCTTTGTCGTAATAGACTTTCATGGTTCCCTCGTTGATAAAGCATGATTGGCTGCACGGTAAGCGGATGGCCGCGCCAATTCCCGCAGACGCGTGCGCCTTTCGCGTTCGCCCGCTATGTTCTTCAGTACCGCGATCGCCGCGACCGATGCCGGATGCGCCCGTTCGCACGGTTTCCAGAATCGCGCTTCGATCGATTGCGCTCAGGAAGGCATCGAGCTTGGAACCGGTGCCGGTAAGCTCGATGGTGTAATCCTTATCGGTTACATCGATGATGCGTCCGCGGAAAATATCTGCCATACGCTTCATTTCCTCGCGGTCTTTGCTCACCGCGCGAACTTTGACCAGCATGAGCTCACGTTCGATATGAACACCATCTGAAAGATCGATGACTTTGACGACCTCGATCAGCTTGTTCAATTGCTTGGTAATCTGCTCGATGACTTCATCCGAGCCCGTCGTGACGATAGTCATGCGCGATAGCGACGCATCTTCCGTCGGTGCAACCGTAAGCGATTCGATGTTGTAGCCGCGCGCCGAGAATAAGCCCGAGACGCGTGACAACGCGCCCGGCTCGTTCTCGAGAAGAACGGAGATGATGTGCCGCATCACCGTCCCGCTACAGGTCTTCGGAGCCGAGCAGCATCTCGGTCAGGCCTTTGCCAGCCTTCACCATCGGCCACACGTTCTCGGTCTGATCGGTGATGAAGTCCATGAAGACCAACCGGTCTTTGAGCTTGAACGCTTCTTTGAGAGCCGGCTCTACGTCCGACGGCTTTTCGATGAGCATGCCGACGTGGCCATACGCCTCTGCGAGTTTCATGAAATCAGGCAGTGCGTTCATGTACGACTCGGAGTAGCGGCTTGAATAGTCCACCTGCTGCCACTGCCGTACCATGCCGAGATAGCGGTTATTGAGATTGATCACCTTGATTGGCAGATGGTACTGCTTGCACGTGGACAACTCCTGAATGCACATCTGGATGCTGCCTTCGCCCGTAACGCACGCAACATCGGCGCCTGGATTTCCGAGACGCACGCCCATTGCCGCAGGCAGGCCGAATCCCATCGTGCCAAGCCCGCCCGAATTTATCCAGCGCCGGGGCTTATCGAACTTGTAAAACTGCGCTGCCCACATCTGATGCTGGCCGACATCGGAGGTAACGAATGCTTCGCCCTTCGTCACCTCGTACAACTTCTCGAGCACATACTGCGGCTTGATGATCTTACTGTTGCGCTCGTACTTGAGGCAGTTGCGGCCTCGCCACTCGTCGATCTGAGTCCACCATGACTTGAGCGCTATCGCGTCGGGCTTTTCCTTTGCTGCCTGCAACTGGCGCGTCAAGTCCTGCAGCACCTCGCGCACATTACCCACTATGGGCACATCTACTTTGACACGCTTCGAAATGGACGACGGATCGATGTCGATGTGGATGATGCTGCGCGGTTCCTCGAAGAAATGCGCCGGATTGCCGATCACGCGATCGTCAAAGCGCGCGCCGATGGCAAGCAGCACATCGCAATGCTGCATAGCCATGTTCGCTTCGTACGTGCCATGCATACCGAGCATGCCCACGAACTGGCGGTCCGTTGCCGGATAACCGCCGAGACCCATCAGGGTATTGGTACACGGAAAATTGAGCATGCGCACGAGTTGCGCCAACTCCGGCGCCGCGTTACCCAGCACCACCCCGCCGCCCGTATATATCATCGGCCGCTTAGCGCGATTCAGTAGCTGCACTGCTTTTCTGATTTGCCCCGCGTGACCTTTAACGACAGGGTTATACGAACGCATGCTGATCGACTTTGGATAATTGAATTCAGCAGTATGATCAGGACGCGTGATGTCTTTCGGGATGTCGACCACCACTGGTCCTGGGCGGCCGCTGGCGGCGATATAGAAAGCTTTTTTGATCGTAGCGGCGATGTCTTTTACGTCTTTGATTAGAAAATTGTGCTTCACGCACGGGCGCGTGATGCCGACCGTATCGCATTCCTGAAAAGCGTCCTGTCCAATCGCGTGCGTCGGCACCTGACCGGTGATGATGACCAGTGGAATTGAATCCATGTACGCCGTCGCGATTCCGGTGATCGCGTTCGTGACACCCGGTCCGGACGTCACCAGAGCCACGCCGATTTTTTCGGTCGACCGGGAGTAGCCGTCCGCGGCGTGAACCGCGCCCTGCTCATGCCGCACGAGTATGTGCTTGACCTTGTCCTGCTTGAAGAGCTCATCGTAGAGGTAGAGCACAGCGCCGCCCGGATACCCGAACAAGTACCTCGACGCCTTCTTCCTGCAGGCACCGCACCACGATCTCTGCACCGTTAAGTTCTTTTTTGCCTGCGTCCTGCCGGTTTTCGGCGAGAATTTCCGGGCGATCGAGTTCCATAACGTATGCCTTGCCGTCAATCGGCAAAAAAGAGAGAACCTCGGACAATAACGCCTGCGCGCTGTTTGGTCAAGGTAAAGGCCTGATTAAATAGGGCGAAACCCAAGTTACCGTTGCACTGCCAGCAGTAACTTGCAGGGGCGGTGCGTTTTGCTAATATGCCGTGGATTCGTGCTCCCGGCACGCTGAGGTCAACGAGGGCGAGCGCTATTTTCGTCGGCGCACGTCTGAAGAAATCAATAAACACTCAAGCGACCGGGCAGGATCAGAGAGGTGGATTGCACTGGCTACCCGCAAGGAACTTTCCGATTTTCTCGCATCGGTGGAACGTCGCGCCTATAAACAATCGCTGTTTGCCGTACGTGACGAGCATGTTGCGCTGGACGCCGTGCAGGACGCGATGATGAAGCTTTCGGAAAAATACTCAACGCGTCCCCCGGGCGAGCTGCCAATGCTGTTTCAGCGGATTCTGCAGAACACAATTCGCGATTATTTCCGCCGGCAAAAAGTGCGGTCGCTGTGGAGCACGCAGATCTCGTCACTGTCCACTAGCGAGGACGAGGATCACGACCCGCTTGAAACTTTGGAGAGCGCGTCTGACTCCAACGGCGGAGGCAGTCCTGCCGACGCCCTGCAGCAGGCTCAAACACTTGAAACGATTGAGAAAGCATTGCGTCAGTTGCCTGAGCGTCAACGTCAGGCCTTCATCCTGCGTTACTGGGAGGAAATGGATGTTGCCGAAGCGGCGGCCGTGATGGGTTGCTCGCAAGGGAGCGTGAAGACCCACTGCTCACGGGCCACTCACGCTCTCGCGGCGTTGTTGAAAGATAAAGGGATATCGTTATGAACGAACAGGAACTGGCGAACAAAGTTGTCCAGCACCTGAACCAGGGCTTGGGCACCATCAAGCAAGGCACCCTGTATCAGCTTCAGTCCGCGCGCCAGGCAGCACTGGACCATTATCGCGAAGCACCGCAACCCGTGCTAGGCATGGCGTGGGCAGGCGATGTCGCTGCGCGCCTTGGAGCGAGTCGCTATATGAACGGCCGCAATATGCTGGCCGGCGGACTGTTGCTGCTGAGCCTCATCGGCGTCACTTACTGGCAGACAGCTATGCAATCGATGGACATTGCCGATATCGACGCGAGTTTGCTGACGAGTGAGTTACCGATCAATGCTTATCTCGACAGCGACTTTGAGGCATGGGTAAAGCGTACGTCGCAATAGTTTTGGGTTTGTGTCTCGCGGGCCCTGCGCACGCCGCCTCGCCAATCGCGACGAAAAACGCGACTGCTCAGCCAAAGCCGGCTAAGCCCGAGTGGTCCGCCCTCACTTCTGCGCAGCAAAGCGTACTCGCGCCGCTCAAGGATGACTGGAGCGAGCTCGATAGCACGCGCCGCGCGAAGTGGGTCAAGGTCGCGAACCGTTACCCCAAGATGAAGCCCGAGGAGCGCGAGCGATTGCAGGCGCGCATGAAAGAGTGGGCGAATCTCAGCACCGAAGAACGTCGCGCAATACGCCAAAAATATCTCGCCATCAAAAAGATGCCGCCTTCGAGCCGCGAACAGCTGAAGGTGCAATGGCAGCAATACCAGCAGTCGCTCGTTGCCAAGCCGGACACGAAGGGCGAAATTACGCCCGCCAGCAATCCGCAGTAATTACCACAGCTCCTTACGCTTGCGTGACCGCTCAGCGCCCGCTGGCAATTTGCTCAATGCCGGTCTTTGGCGGCGTACGGGCAGCATGTTCTATGAACTGCTACTGCTCGTGGCAATTTTTTTCGTCGCCGGCTGGGTATTTCTGCTGATCGGTCAGCTACTGCCGCCGCACATAAGCCGGCCGCTATTCCAGGTCTATCTATTAACTACAAGCGCCGCTTACTTTGTGTATTGCTGGACGCACGGGGGGCAGACGTTGCCAATGAAAACCTGGCGCATCCGCCTGGTCGATCGCAACGGCGACACGGTGACCGTGAGATTGGCGATCAAGCGCTATCTTCTGGCGCTCGTAAGTCTGGCGCTTTGCGGCGCCGGATTTGTGTGGGCAATCGTCGATCAGGACCGGCAGTTTCTGCACGACAGGCTCGCCGGCACGCGCATTATCGATACGACGTGAATTTGTCTGCTTTGCTAGCAAGGAAGCGTGCGCTCACCTGCGCTCGCCCCACCACATCATGCCGATCGCCAACGTCAGGAACATCAGCGTGGGTAAGATTGCGCTCCAGAATGGCGGCCAGTCACGTAACAGCCCGAGAAAAGTAAACAGCCGCCCGAGCATCGCAAAGCCGATACCGAGCATGATGCCGGCAAACACCTTGCCCCCCACGCCGCCGGCACGCTGCTGGTAATACGCAAATGGCAAGGCGAGCACCATCATAACTAGCACCGCCAGCGGGTAAACGAGCTTGTTCCAGAAAGCAATTTCGTGGCGCGCGGTTTGCTGGTTGTTCTCGCGTAAGTGCTGCACATAAAAGTACAGCGACCATGCGGACATTTGCTCGGGCACGACCAGAAGAACACTCAGTAGGGCCGGCTCAAGGACTGATCGCCATTCGGCCTGCGGAAGCCGGCTCACCGTCGTCCTGCGTTCTTCAAACGTTGTCTGCACGACCTCACTCAGGCGCCACAAGTTTCCATGGGTGTAATCACCTCGCTTGGCAAGACTGATCTTGCGCAAGCGGTGATCAGTGTCGAACTCGTAGATTTTGATACCGAGCAAGACTGAGTTCGGCAGCACTTCGGTCACATTCACGAAGTTCCGCTCATCTTTCACCCACAAACCCGAGCGGAACTCCTGCGCAATCACGCCGGTGACCGCCGTCGTGCGCAATTGCTGTGCAAAGCGTTCGGCAGGCGGCGCTACGAACTCGCCGATGGCGAAAGTCAATATGGAAAATAAGAGGCCTACCTGGACCAGTGTCCATGCCATCCTTGGGATCGAGACGCCCGAAACACGCATCACCGTGTATTCCGAGTTGGCGACCAGTTGCGCGATTGCAAACAGCGTGCCAATCAGTGCCGCGATCGGAAAAAGCTCATAAACATGCCCGGGGACGCTCAGCAGCACGAAAGCGAAGATATGCGGCAACCGGTATCCGCCTCTACCCAGGTCACCAAGCTCGTGGATCAGGTCGAGGAAGGAAAACAGCATCAAAAGCGCCGCAAATACGAGCAGAGTAGAAGTCGTGATCTCCGCGGAAAGATAGCGCTTGATTACTCTCATTTAAGGTAACGGAAAATCGAAAACAGGGTAAGCCGCTTGAAAAAGAGCAGTACCAGAAAAGCAATCATGATCGCGTGGACACCTAAAACGCCGACGGTGAGGCTGATACGCTGCTGCGCGATCCACGCCTGCGCGATACTGATAACGTTGTTGTAGATCATGTACACCAGAATCGCCATGACGAGATTCAGCGAACGCCCGGCGCGCGGATTCACGAATGAAAGCGGAATGGCGAGTAGCGCCAGGATGAGTGCCGACAAGGGCAGACCCATGCGCCAAGCCAACTCGCCTTGATTGAGCGGGCTCGGATTGCGCAACAGCGTTAACGTGGGGAGCGACTTTGCGGACGGCACGGATGCTTTCGCATCGCGCGATTCGATGCGCATGGCGTAGCGCTCGAACTCACTGACTTTGTATTCAACTGTGCCAGGTGTGCCTTCGTAGCGCCGGCCGTTGACCAGTACGAGAAAGCGATCGCCGTTCTGCGCGGTTTCCAGAAATCCGCGCTTCGCTACCATCACGCCGGTTTTCTGGTGCTGCGTTGAGCTCACAAAGACATTGGCGACTACGTTCTCCCCTTCATTGACACTTTCGACGAAGAACACGCGGTCGTTTTGCTTCGACTCGCGAAAGACACCTGGCGTGACCTGCGAGACGTCATCGCGATTGTCCATATAAGTCCTGAACTCTTCGCTCTTGGTTACCGACCAGGGCGAAAGAAGCAGACTTAATAGCGCGACGAGCAGCACGATCGGCAATGCAAATGACAGTACGGGCCGCACCCAGCCCGTCAGGCTCATGCCCGCACTGAACCACACGATCATTTCGGAATCGCGGTACGTGCGCGTCAGCGTCATCAATACCGCGATGAACAGTGTCAACGACATCAGCACCGGCAGATAATTGAATGAAGTGAAAGCGAGCAGCGCGAACACGCCGCTGAACGTAATCGAGCCTCCGGCGGCGAGACCGAGAAAACGCACGAGTTGCGTTGTCACGGTTATGCCGAGCAGCACTACAAACGTCGCGATCGCAGTGCCGGCGCATTCCCGTACCAGCGAATTATGAAAAATCTTCACGCGGATACGTTTTTGATTTTTGCACGGAGAGCGAAGATAATCGCTGCTTTCCGCCAACCATCAACCCCAGGAGAACGGCGTGGAATTTAGCATAAAAAGCGGTAGCCCGGAGCGGGCCCGCGCCGACTGTATCGTCGTCGGCGTGTTCGAGCCGCGCAAGCTAACGCGCGCCGGCGACACACTCGATCGGGCGACTAACGGACACGTCGGCGCTATTCTGAAACGCGGCGACATGGAAGGGAAAGCTGGCGCGACGCTGATGCTGCATGACGTGCCGAACGTTGCGGCCGGTCGCGTACTGTTGGTCGGTTTGGGCCGTGAAGGCGAGTTCGATGAGCGCAAGTACCTTACAGCAGTCGGCAAGGTCGTTGCGGCACTGACTGAAACCGGCGTTCGCGAAGCGGTGCTGTGTATGTCTGCGATCTTGAACAATCGCGATGTTGCCTGGCATGCGATGCAAGCTGCGATCGCCGCCAGTGATGCGTCGTATCGCTTCGATAGCATGAAAAGCAAACGCGAACCGGCGCGCGGCATTTCAGCGCTCACGTTGCTCGTCACCGACCGCGTGGAGTTGAGCTCGGCGGAAAAGGCGGTCGCTCAGGGTGCCGCGATCGCGCACGGCATGAGCCTCGCAAAAGATCTCGGCAATCTTCCCGCGAATGTATGCACGCCATCGTACCTTGCGGACGCCGCACGAAAGCTTGCGAAGGAGCAGCGACTCGAGATCGAAGTACTGCAGCGCAAGGAAATGAAGAAGCTGGGCATGGGCTGCCTGCTTTCCGTGGCGCGCGGCAGCGATGAGCCTCCGCGGCTGATCGTGCTCAAGTACGCGGGGGCTGCAAGCAGCGAAAAGCCTTACGCGCTGGTCGGCAAGGGCGTTACCTTCGATACGGGCGGCATCTCTCTTAAGCCATCGGCGGAGATGGATGAGATGAAGTTCGACATGTGCGGCGCGGCGAGCGTGCTGGGCACGCTGCGCGCGGTCGCCGAATTGAAGCTGCCCATCAATGTGATCGGCATCGTGCCGGCGACGGAGAACATGCCCAGCGGTTCGGCCACCAAGCCCGGCGATATCTTTACAAGTATGTCGGGCCAAACGGTCGAGGTACTGAATACCGATGCCGAAGGACGGCTCATTTTGTGCGACGCGCTGACCTACGCCGAACGCTTCGAGCCGCAGGCTGTGATCGACATCGCGACCCTTACGGGTGCATGCGTGATTGCGCTTGGCCATGTCGCCAGCGGCCTTTTTGCAAACGATGATGACCTTGCCGATGAACTGCTTGAAGCTGGGCAGACGGCGTACGATCGCACATGGCATCTGCCGCTATGGGATGACTATCAGGAGCAGTTGAAAAGCAACTTCGCCGATTTCGCGAATATTGGCGGCCGCCCGGCAGGCAGTGTCACCGCCGCATGTTTCCTCGCCCGATTTACCAAGAAAATGAAATGGGCGCATCTGGATATCGCGGGCATCGCCTGGAAGTCCGGTACTGCAAAAGGTTCGACCGGACGCCCGGTACCGCTGCTGACCCAGTTTCTTATCAATCGCGCCGGGCGCAAAAGCAAAGTGAAAGGCCGTCGCGCGTAAAATTTGACTCCAAGCAAGGGCGTGCCCTTCGAACCGCGGCATGAGATATGACAAAAATCGATTTCTATTATCACGTCGAGAATAAATTTCAGACCGCATGCTCACTGAGTGCGAAAGCGTATGCACGCGGCATGAAGGTGCTCGCGTTCTGCGCGGACGCCGAAGCGAGCCAGAAATTCAGCCGCATGTTATGGACCGCTCCGGCGTTGAGTTTCATTCCGCACTGCACCGCAGACGATAAACTGGCGCCGGTTACACCGGTCATCGTCGACCATGCCGGTGCCAATCCGATCCACGACGATGTGCTCATCAATCTGCGCACGGAACGGCCGCCGTTCTTCAGTCGTTTCCAGCGACTGGTCGAGATCGTAACGCTCGATGAGGAGGATCGCGAGCTCGCACGCGACCGCTTCAAGTTTTATCGCGACCGCGGTTACGCCATCGAAAATCACGATTTGAGCAAGAGTCCGCAGTAACCGGTCCGATCGATGGCCGACGAACGAGAAAACAATCCGCTCCAAGACGATGATGTACTCGGGCGAGCTGATGCGCTGCTGAACAAGCACCGCGCAGGTGCCCGGCAGGTAAAGCCCACGCAATCAATCGCTGCGTCGGCGGACGACCTTGCTGCCGAAGATGACGCCATCCCGACGCTGACGGATATCGTCGACTTATCCGCGATGGCACCTCGTGCAACGAATGCAATTGCGATCGACCCGCCACCTGGCAACACCCGTGAAACGGAACCCAAGCGCGGCGAAATCATCTCGCGCGTGCAGACGCAGAACCTCGAACACGTCGTATTTCAGAGGTTGAAGCAGGGTCTCGATGCGCACATTGCGGACGTATTGCAGCAGCGATTTATGCCAGAGATGGCGGGTGCGCTCGACCAGGCTCTGCACCGCATCAGCGATGATCTCAAGTCGAACATCGACGCCGTGGTGCGCGCTTCGATCCAGGAAAGCGTCAGTCACGAACTGAAGCAACTACGATTTACGTCAAGTGCAGCACCCGTGCAGGCCCGGGAGGCGCCGGCAACGACCGTTGCAAGGTCCAACACCTCCAAGCCCGTCGAACCGATAGCGGTGCAGGACGGGCTGGAGGCAGATGCAGGCGCCGTTATAATGCCCGGCCCTTCAGAGCCGATTGCACCGCCCTTGGAACTCGCTAAAAGCTTCGATCCTCATGCGATCGAAAGCCGCTGGTACCCTGAATGGGAAAGCCGCGGTTATTTCACGCATTCGGCGGACCCGTCACGCCCTGCGTACTCGATCCAGTTGCCGCCGCCAAATGTCACTGGAACGCTGCACATGGGCCACGCGTTTCAGCAAACGCTCATGGATGTGCTGGTGCGTTACCACCGCATGCTGGGATACAACGTCAACTGGATCATCGGCACCGATCATGCGGGAATCGCCACCCAGATCGTAGTGGAGCGGCAGCTCGAAGCCGAAGGCAAGACGCGCCATGATCTCGGCGCTACGCCGGAGGCCGCACGCGCCAATTTCATCCGACGCGTATGGCAATGGAAGCAGGAATCCGGATCTACCATCACACGCCAGATGCGCCGGCTCGGTGTATCCGGCAACTGGGCGTACGCCGACTCCGAAGGGCAGCGCGCCGGCTACTTCACGATGGACGAGAAGATGTCGCGCGCCGTCGTCGAGGTATTCGTGCGCCTGTACGATGAAGGCCTCATCTATCGAGGCAAGCGGCTGGTCAATTGGGACCCGGTGCTCGGCACGGCGGTGTCTGATCTCGAAGTGGACAGCGAAGAAGAGGACGGGACCATCTGGGAGATCCGTTATCCATTGTCCGATGGCAGCGGCTCGGTCGTAGTCGCCACAACGCGACCGGAAACAATGCTCGGCGACGTCGCCGTCGCTGTGAATCCAGAGGATGCCCGGTACCAGCATCTCCTGGGAAAGGAAATAACCTTACCGCTTACATTCCGGTCGATTCCGGTGATAGCGGACACTTACGTCGATCGTGACTTCGGCACCGGCTGCGTCAAGATCACGCCGGCACACGACTTCAACGATTACAAGGTATGGGAAAGACACCGCAGCGAGCTGCTTGAGCCGCTCAGCATTTTTACGCTAGACGCCAAAGTCAAAACGACGCTGCACGACGATACGAATGGCAAAGGATCAGCCGGTAGTCGCGGTCGAGACAGTGGTCCTTCGCCCTATGATTTCATTCCTCAGGCGTATCGTGGCCTCGATCGCTTTGCAGCACGCAAGCTCATAGTGGCCGACTTGCAGGCGCAAGGATTCCTGGTCTCCGAGAAACCGTACAAACTGCGAGTGCCGCGTTCAGGGCGCACCGGTGTGATCGTCGAACCGATGCTCACCGATCAGTGGTTCGTAAAAATGGATGGGCTCGCGCGAGCAGGCCTCGATGCCGTCGCGCAGGGCGATGTCAGATTTTTCCCGGAACATTGGGCGTCCACCTATAACCAGTGGCTTGAAAATATCCAGGACTGGTGCATCTCGCGTCAGCTGTGGTGGGGGCATCAGATACCGGCATGGTATGACGAGCACGGAAATGTCTACGTTGCGCACAGCGAGGAAGAAGCACGGATTAAATTCGCATCGCGCCTTTCTCCAGAAACCGCGTTGCGCCGCGATGACGATGTGCTCGACACGTGGTTTTCTTCGGCGCTGGTGCCGTTCAGCTCCCTGGGCTGGCCGCAGAAAACCGCTGACCTGGAGATGTTCCTGCCGTCATCAGTGCTTGTAACCGGGTTCGACATCATTTTCTTCTGGGTCGCACGCATGGTCATGATGACCTTGCACTTCACGGGGAAAGTTCCGTTTCGTCACGTTTACATCAACGCGCTCGTGCGGGACGCGGATGGACAGAAGATGTCGAAGTCGAAAGGCAATACGCTCGATCCTCTCGATCTCATCGACGGCATTTCACTGGATGATCTAGTGCGCAAATCGACTACCGGCCTGCTGCGCGCCGAACACCAGGCGAAGATCGAAACTTACGTGCGCAAGAATTACCCGGCCGGGATAGCGTCGTTTGGCGTCGATGCACTGCGTTTTACTTTTGCTTCGCTCGCGACATTTGCCCGCACCCTGAATTTCGATTTGAGCCGATGCGAAGGCTATCGAAATTTCTGCAACAAGCTTTGGAACGCTACACGCTTCGTGCTGATGAATTGCGAGGGCAAAGACACCGGCCGCGATCGCTCGCTGCCGCTTGAATTGTCAGTCGTCGATAAATGGATCATCAGCCGTCTGCAACGCGCCGAAGCGGCGGCGGCCAGCGGCTTCGAAGAATACCGGTTCGACAACGCGGCGCGCGCGATTTATGAGTTCGTATGGGACGAGTATTGCGATTGGTACCTCGAATTTGCCAAGGTGCGGCTGCAAACCGGCAACGAGGCGCAGCAGCGCGCGACGCGGCGCACACTCGTTCGGGTGCTGGAAGCAACCCTGCGGCTCTCTCATCCGATCATTCCCTTCATCACGGAAGAGCTGTGGCAAAAGGTGAGGCCGCTTGCGACCGCCGCTGGCAATGACGTCGACGAACAACACGCCACGATCATGCTTCAGCCGTATCCGCGCATGGATGCGAGCTCGATCGACGAGCATGCCGAGGAGCAAATCGCCTTATTGAAACAGCTAACGAATGCCTGCCGCACTTTGCGCAGTGAGATGAATATCGGACCGCAACAAAAAGTGCCATTACTTGCGCAAGGCGATGCCACGACGCTGGTCGCATTTACGCCGTATATGCTGCCGCTGGCGCGGCTGTCCGAGGTTACCGTGGTCGAAGAACTGCCGGACGCAGACGCAGCTGTGTCGATCATCGATGATTACAAGCTCATGCTGAAAATCGAGATTGACCGGGCGGCTGAGCGTGAGCGTCTCGGCAAAGAGATCGTGCGTCTGGAAGGCGAAATCACGCGCACCGAAGCCAAGCTGTCGAATACAAAATTTGTTGAGCGCGCGCCTGCCGCGGTAGTCGAGCAGGAACGCAGCCGTCTTGTCCAGTTCGAGGCTACTCGCGCCAAGCTCCAAGCGCAGCTCGAGCGGCTCGGATGATCGTTCGCAGCCGACGCGCCTTCAGCGAATCGCCCAGCTACAAACGACCTGACTCTTTGCGCGCGGCATCATGATCCACGCGCTGCGCGCATTTCGCTACCGCAACTTCCGTCTGTACTTTTTCGGCCAATCGCTATCGCTGCTCGGTACATGGGTGCAGCAGGTCGCGATGAGCTGGCTCGTGTATCGCATGACCGGATCTGCATTCCTGCTCGGCGTTACTGCATTTGCGAGCCAGATTCCGATACTGGTGTTCGCGCCGCTCGGCGGTTTATGGGCTGACCGCTATAACCGGCGCAAGCTCCTCATCTGGTCGCAGGTCTTCGCGCTGGTTCAGGCATTGGTGCTTGCTGCGCTAATTTACTCAGATGTCGTGGAGGTATGGCACGTACTTGTGATGGCCTTGCTGCTGGGCGTCGTGATGGCCACCGATACGCCCATCCGGCAATCGTTTGTCTCCGAGCTTGTCCCGACCCAGCATGATCTACCCGGCGCGATTGCAATGAACGGTTTCGTGCAGAACGCCGGCCGCATGATAGGGCCCACCATCGCCGGCATACTGATTGCCGTCTCGAGTGAAGCGTTTTGCTTCCTCGCCAACGGCATCAGCAAGGCGATCGTAGTTTGGGTGATTGTTTCCATGCACATTGAAACCGCGCCTGTGAAGGCGGCACGCGCTTCTTTGTGGCGCGGCCTCAAGGAAGGCGCGAAGTACGCCATCGACCTCATACCCGTGCGCGTGTTGCTCCCGATCGTCGCACTTGTGAGCTTCATGGCGACGCCCTACCAGGCCTTGATGCCGATATTCGCGGCGGAGGTTTTCCAGGGTGACGCGCGCATGCTCGGTTTCCTGATCGGTGCCGCGGGATTTGGCGGCTCGACCGGGCTTATTTATCTCGCGTCACGTCGCAACGTGAGAGGACTGGCGCGCCACATCGCATTCGGTGCCTTCCTTGCCGGCGCGAGCCTGATGGTGTTCGGCGAATCGCGATTGCTGTGGCTTTCGCTCGCTGCTATCTGGCTGACTGGCTTCGGCATAATTCTAGTCGGCATGGGTGTGAGCATGATTCTGCAGAC
This sequence comes from uncultured beta proteobacterium, assembly GCA_963829085.1. Lineage (GTDB taxonomy): Bacteria > Pseudomonadota > Gammaproteobacteria > Burkholderiales > SG8-41 > PALSA-1004. Next base: position 65,748 of record CAWHHJ010000007.1, read on the forward strand.
GATTGTGGCCGACGAGAAACGCGGGCGCGTCATGAGCTTCTTCACGGTGGCATTCCTCGGCGCGAGTCCGCTTGGTAGTTTTGCTGCCGGTGCGCTTGCACATCAGATCGGCGCCGGCCACACACTGTTCATCGGCGGCACTTGCTGTGTGGCCGGCGCTATCGTTCTCCGACGCAAGCTGCCGTGGCTGCGCCAACATATGCGCGAGATCTACCTTCGGCTCGGCGTCATTGAATCTTCACGTCAGCGCTGACTCCGCGAGCTCGAGCGTCCGTTAATTGCACCCCCGACATGCCGCAGATACACTGAGAAATGGACACCGATGTCGTTGCACCGATAGCGATGGCCGCGGGGCTTGGCTGGGCGAGCGGCCTGCGACTTTACGCGGTGCTATTTTTTCTCGGCGTTCTGCACTATTTCGGCTTCATAGTCCTGCCTTCACACCTCCAGATTGTTGCGCATCCGGCGGTTATGGCCGCCGCAGGCAGCATGTTCCTGTTCGAATTCGGCGCAGACAAAATTCCCGGCTTCGACAGTGTGTGGGATGCATTTCAGACATTCGTTCGCATACCGGGCGGTGCACTGCTCGCGGCGGCTGCGGTCGCGGATCATAGCGGCGCATTCACCCTTGCAGCTGCGATTCTGGGTGGCACGCTTGCAGCCGGCGCCCATTTCACTAAATCGGCCGGCCGCGTCCTCATTAATACGTCACCCGAGCCGTTTACTAATTGGACCGCGTCGCTCAGTGAAGATGCGCTTGCGGCCGGCACGGTGTGGTTCGCGTTCACCCACCCGCTGGTGCTCGGGGTCATGCTTATTATCTTCGTGCTCTTGATGATCTGGCTGTTACCGAAATTGTGGCGCGGGGTTCGACTCGTCATCGGCGCTGTACGCCGATTACTGGGCGCACAAGCAGGTTGAATGAGCATACGCGAAGCTGCGAGACAAACGATGTGTCTCCCGCGCTGCTGCACGCTGCTTGAGAGCGCAAATTTTAGCGCCGGTCGCGCGCAATCGCCGGTAGTCTCAGCGCGCGCCCGATCGCGGCGATGAAATGCTCAGGCTTTAATCCTTGCGTCGGCCGCGTGGCGGCGGAGAAAAACGACTCAATCGTGGCTGCGACGCGATCGATCAAAGTACCGCGCAAGGCCGCCTCGAGATCGGCGATGACGCGGCGCGGACTGTTGTCGACATCACCACGGAACCACACTTGTTTGATGCGTTGTGCAGAGCGGTCATAGATGACGTCTGCTGTCAGGAGCCCGCCGCTGATGATCTGTTGCCCAGCGCAGAGCGGCGCTCCGACTACCGGCTGGCGCAGCAGATTGACCCAGTCCGGCGAATCGATTTCCGACAGCGCGCGTTGGTAGCGCACGTGCTCCGTGAGCGAGAGTTCGCCATCGTGCAATTCCATATTGAATTCACTCTCGAACGCTGTGACGAGCTTGCTCTTCACAACACGCGCGTCCGCCGCAGGACCCAGGAGTTGCCGTAGATCGGTCATTCTTTCCCGCGCGGCCGTTTCCGCCTCTTCATCAGTCCAGGATTCCGGTCTGCGCAGCACATGTGACAACGTCCCGAAATCGATGGCCATCGAGATCATGCCCTGATATAGGAGGGCGTCTTCATCGAATGCGATGCCGGCTCTGGCGAGTGTTCTGCCATCGACCTCGATCTCGTCGCCTCGGCGCGCTCGCGCATCGATCTCGAGAGCGCTCAACGCGGCTGCGGCGGCGTGGCAGATGCGTTTTGCCACGGCACGGCCGTCGGTCCCCGCTATGTCACGGCGGTGCAGGTAAAGCTCCCACCCTAATTGCGACTCGTCGCAATAAGCGGCAGGGCCAGTAGTGAGACGACGCTGCAAGCGAATTCCGTGCGCTTTGCAATAGCGCAGACGCAATTCCTGAGCAGGACTTTGATCGCAGGCCAGCGATGCGCTGCGCGGTATGCGAAAAAATCGCAGTGTGCTGACGATCTCTTCAGCGCGGCGCGCCTCGAGCAGTGCACGATTGAGCGCGATGTTTTGCGCGGCGGAACGCAGTCCCGTGTCCAGCACGCGCCACATTTCGCTCATCTGTTACTCCGACCTATGCAATCCGTCCATCAGTTATAACGCGCGACCGCAGCGCCCGTTACGCGCGACGAACGTTAGTCGGCGGCCTTCGCCTCGCGCAGTCCGCGTTTATCGAGGTACTCCTTCAATGACGACGCGCGATACGCGCCGCTCGACACATACATATCAAACTGTGTGAAGGCGTCGACCGTGGTGCGCGAGCCGCGTCTCATCAGAATCTCCTCACCGTCCGGACTGACGAACATCCATGCCGGAACAGGACTCGAACGCAGTTGCTTCATGGCTTCAGCGCGCGTCACCTTTTCGTCGCCCGGCAACGTGATCACATCGGCCGGATTGCCTCGAATATCGAAGTAGGCGAGCACATAGTGGCTCATGTACAGCTTGCGCAACGCGTCGGATGAAAACGTATTCTTGTTCACGTATTCGCAGTACGGGCAGGTTTCAAAACCGAAATAGACGAACATCGGCTTGTGATCGCGCTTGGCGGCGCGCACCGCCTCATTGAATTCGAGGAATGGCCATCCCTCCGGCGGCTTCGCAGCAGCGAGCGTCGGCTCGAGCATCAACGCCACTGCAAGCAGCAAACATTTGATCACGGCACTCATCGTCAGCAGTCTCTAACCAGTCTGGTTAGCGCGTTATTTCTTCTTCATGAAGAAAACAAATTCGCTGGTGGCCGCTTCCGAGGACAGCAGTTCATTACCTGTCTGTTTCGAAAATGCCTGAAAATCTCTCACAGCGCCCGGGTCCGTCGCGAGTACCCTCAGGACCTGACCCGACAGCATGTCGTTCAGCGATTTCTTGGTGCGCAGAATAGGCAAGGGACAATTCAGCCCGCGGGCGTCAAGCTCTTTGTCGAAATGCATCATAGGGTCTCCGCGGATTCGGTCAGAAGCGCAGTAATATACGGGGCCCATGGCGTTCCTGCAAGGCACGGACCGGCGTGTGAGCCGGGGCCCGACTCGGACCGGCGACTAATGCCGGGAACGCTAAAACACGCTGATATTCTTGTCAGCCAGCAACTGAGACAGGCGCGTATTCGCCATCGATAGCCGGTCGACGAGAATCTCCAGGAACGCGCCGTTGAAATTATGGCGGCACATTTCGGATGCTTGCGTCAGTGACTCGGATTTGATTTCGATCACCGTAATATCAGTCGATGACGTCACGCTCGCCGTACGCCGGAATTTTTGCTTGCCGAGATACGCCATCTCACCGAAGCAATCGCCGCCGCGCAGTACGTTAAGCAGCTTGCCTTGTTTGGTTACCTTGACCTCGCCGGCAGCGAGAATGAAGAACGACTTTCCGATATCGCCCTCTTTGATCAGGACGTGACCCGGCGAGTACTTATGCCAGGCAGTGATGCGCAGAACTTCCCACAGCTCGACATCGGCGAAGTTGCGAAAGAACGTAATTTTCCGTAACGCGTTGAACTTCTCGCTGTCGGGTATGCTTTTCTCTGGCTTCTGCAGATTGCCGAAAACGGCCACCAGCTCATGCGCAATCTCTTCCCATGACTGATAGCGATCGGCGGTCTCTTTTTGCAGCGCTCGCTTAACTATAGCGTCGAGGTGCGGCGGTACTTCCGGTCGCAGCGCGCTCGGCGCCGGCGCCTCCGCATTAATGATCTGATAGATCATTCCATAGTTGTTATTGGCCTGAAAAGGCAGCTTACCGGTCAGCAATTGATAGAGCACGACCCCCAGCGAAAAAATGTCGGTCTGATGCGTGAGCTGCTGCTCTTTAACCTGCTCGGGCGACATATACGCCGGTGAGCCGATACCGGTGATCTGGGTGGTTTCCGTAGCGCCGGTGATGGCGGCGCCAAAATCCGTGATTTTGATGTCGTTCTCACCGGACAACATGATATTGGCCGGTTTGATATCACGATGGATCACGCCCTGCTTGGCTGCGTAATCGAGCGCCTTGGTGCACTTGAAAACAATTTCAATGACCTTGTTGATGGGCAGCAGATGCTCGGGTCGCGAGTACCTGTTCAAGCGTCGTGCCATCGACATACTCCATCACGATGTAGCTGGCCTCGTCGTCCGCAACGGCGTCGAAGATGCTGACGATGTGCGGGTGCGAGAGTTTGCCGGCGAGTGACGCTTCGGTCACATAGAGCTTGCGATAGCGGCGGCCATGATCTTTGTCTCCAAGCGCCTCGGGGAACACGACTTTCATGGCGACATGGCGATTCACGAACGGATCGAGCGCCTCATAAACGACGCTCGTCGCGCCTTTACCAAGCTGCCTGATGATTTCGTATTTGCCGATCTTCTTCATCGCATGGGTTCTTAGTGCCCTGCTTTCAGCTGCGGTCGCTGCTGATCAACAATAAATACATTACCATAAAGCCCGACCGTTCCGCTCGTTACTATTGCGCATGACAACAGCGCCGGACGTGGCGGCGCATACGTTGTGAGCGCATCTGATTAAGTGCCGCTCCATTGCTCGCTAAGCTCCCAATAGGCGCCAGACAATTAGAAAGTATCGGCATGATAGAAGCTGCGGAACGAACGCGCGTCGACACAGTGAGCTTAAGAGACGCTTTCTATTACTGGCTCAAGCTCGGTCTCATAAGTTTCGGCGGTCCGACCGGACAGATCGCAATCATGCATCACGACCTCGTCGAAAAAAAGCGCTGGATTTCCGAGCGCCGCTTTCTGCATGCGCTCAATTACTGCATGGTATTGCCCGGTCCTGAAGCCACACAGCTCGCCACGTACATCGGATGGATGATGCATAAAACGCGCGGTGGCATCATCGCCGGCACACTGTTCGTGCTGCCATCTCTGCTGATCCTCATCGGTCTGTCATGGGTCTACATGGCGTACGGTAACGTGCCCGTAGTAGCCGGCATCCTTTATGGCATTAAGCCGGCGGTCACGGCGATCGTCGTATTCGCAGCGTACCGAATCGGGTCTAGAGCGTTACATAACGGCGCTTTGTGGTCGATCGCCGGCGCAGCATTCATAGCGATTTTCGCCTTCCACGTGCCATTTCCATTCATCGTGATGGGCGCAGGCCTTGTCGGCTACCTCGGCGGACGATTCGCACCCGCTAAATTTGCTGTTGTAACGAGCCATGGCCCGGTTACAACGCCGTACGGGCCGGCGATCATCGATGACGCCACGCCGACGCCCGCGCATGCAATATTCAGGTGGTCGCACTTCGCGCGGATTTGCACTGTCAGCTTGATGCTATGGGCAGGCGCAATGGCAGCACTCGCCTGGTATTACGGCCGGGACGCCGCATTGACACAGATGGGTTGGTTCTTCACAAAGGCAGCGCTGCTTACTTTTGGCGGCGCTTACGCTGTGCTGCCGTACGTATACCAAGGCGGCGTCGAACAGTATCAGTGGTTGACGGCCGCGCAGATGATCGATGGCCTTGCGCTCGGCGAGACCACACCCGGTCCGTTGATCATGGTCGTCACGTTCGTCGGCTTTGTCGGCGCGTGGACTAAACAAGTCTTCGGCGCTGACAGCCTCTTCCTCGCCGGCGCCGCAGGCGCGCTCGTCGTCACGTACTTTACGTTCCTCCCGAGCTTTGTTTTTATCTTTCTGGGCGCACCATTGATTGAAACTACGCACGGCAATATCAAGTTCACGGCGCCGCTCACCGGCATCACAGCGGCAGTCGTTGGCGTCATCCTCAACCTCGCGGTGTTTTTTGCTTACCACGTGTTGTGGCCGCGCGGAGTTTCCGGCAACTTTGACTGGATACCGGCCGTCATCGGCACGGCTGCATTCGTCGCGCTCTTTCGCCTCAAGGCCGGCATCATTCCGGTCATACTCGTGTGCGGCGCCTTGGGACTTGGTTACACCTTGCTGCGACCGCTTTTTTAGACAAGCGGCTCTGGCGACGCTCACGCGAACTCGCTATTTTTTAGTTTCGCGCTGTGTTTCTTTTTCAAGTGTGCGCAGCTCACGCAAGCGCGCATCGACACTTGATTGTTGATAGAAATCGCCATCGCCGCTTTTTTGCGCGAGCAGCAGTTGCTCGATTGCGCCTTTCACGTTACCCACCCGGTAGTAGGCTTCGGCAAGCGCCCGGTGTTGCGGCAGCCGTTTATCAAGCGCCGCGTAAGCTTTGGCCTGTAGCTCGTACAGTCTGTAGTCGGAGGCCGAATACTGCAGGCGGCTCTCGACCAGTTTCAGCGCCTCGCCGGCTTGCCGGGTCGCTAACAACAGCTCTGCATAATCGTACACAAGCGCTCGATAGCCGGGATGATTTTTCAGGCCGTCGCGATAGGTCTGCAAAGCGGCTGCGGTGTCACCGGTTGCGCGGTAGTAGCGTGCTGTTAAAGCGTCTACTGCCGCGTTTCCCGGCACCGCTGTGCGCAAGGTCTGCAGTTCCTTGCCGGCACGTGCATACGATTTGACACGCAACAACGCCGATACCAGTCCATAGCGGGTCGCCGCTTCGCTCACATATTTGCGCTCGCCGAGACTCTCTTCAAAGAAAGCCAGCGCTTCCTGCGGACTATCCTGCGTCGCCTTGATCTTTGCACGCATCAACTGGAAATCAAGACTGTCAGCAACCTGCCGGTATGGAAGGTTCTGTGCGCGATTCTGCATATCGGCAATGCGCTCGTAGGTGACCGGGTGGGTGCGCAGATAAGCGGGAGCATTGGTCTCATAGTAACGAGTGGACCGCTGCATACGCTCAAAAAACGCCGCCATCGCCTGCACGTCGAAACCCGCGCGTTCGAGCACTTGAAATCCGACGCGATCCGCTTCGCGCTCATGGTCGCGCGTGTAGTTGAGCGACGATTGGATAAAGCTCGCCTGTGAGCCCGCGATGGCAGCCTGCGAAATCTGCGAATTGGAGCGCGCGGCCAGGATGGCAACCGCGAGTGCCGCGAGCGAAATAACTTGCGCCTGCTTTTGTTGCGCGAGCATGCGCGCCATATGACGCTGTGTAACGTGCGCGACCTCGTGCGAGAGCACGCCGGCAAGCTCTGACTCGCTCTGTGCAGTCAGGATGAGGCCCGAATTTACCCCCACGAACCCACCCGGGAGCGCGAAGGCGTTCACTTGTGGATCGAGAATCAGGAAAAAAGTAAATTCCTGCCGGGAATCAGCGCTGGCAGCAACGAGCCGGTAGCCGAGCGTATTCAGGTAGTCAGTGACTTCGGCGTCGTCTGAATACGTGCGGTCGGCACGGATCTCCCGCATGATGTTCTCTCCGAGCTGGCGTTCGAGCTGCGGTGAAAGTTCGCTTTGAGACACGTCGCCCAGGTCGGGCAAGCTTTGGCCGATGGCGGCGGGCGCCGCACCGAAAACTACTGCCACGATAAGCGAAAGTACCTTCATCGATCTAAGATAAGTGCAATCTGACGAAGTTCCTGCCTGCCGTCCGACGTTTGGCCGCCCTAAACCGGCTCCCGGTCCTATGTTTGACGCTCAGCGACCGTAGACGGTGCTTGGACTGGGTCGGGTGTCGCGCCTTGCGTTCGTCTTACAGCGGCCCCCGTTTGGGGTCGTAACCACGACACTCGCGGCGCGCCCGCAAAGCGTTCCATCATGCGTAATACGCAATAGAGCGCAGTTTGATCCAGATGCGCCGCCAAGTCCCCGCGTGACCAATAGTGACGGATATACTGAGCGATCGCTCGAAAATAACGCAGTGCCGGCTCGCTTGGTTGCGCTACGACCAACCCCGCGGATATGTCCAACCAGGGTGAATCCGGCGGCTCGCGCTGAACTAACCCGATATCCGCGTGTGACGTACTCCCGACTAACGAATCAAGCGGCATGTCGAACACGAAGTCGATACCGACACACGCAATCGCCCGCTCATACGTTGTCAATAACGATGGCAAATGCAGAAATCGCACACATGCATTCAGCACTCGCCGGCGGTTGAAATCTCCGCCGTCATCGAACTGCACGTGTTCAAACGTGACGACAGCGTTCTTCAGGCCCGCGACAGCAATCACCTCATCAATAAATGCCGCAGACTTTTCATCCGGATCTATGATATGGAAATGCAGCAGACTAGACCCCGCATTCTGCGCTAGCGCATTCACGAACGCCGCGCCGCAATCATAAAAGGACGCCGCTTCGCAAAACACCGCAATCACTGTGTCGTATGGCGACGACATTCTTGCTTCACACAGGGCCGGCAAATTTGCCGCCGGTGCGGCGGTCCTGTGACCATCGATCTCATGCCATAAGCCGTGACGAAAGCTTATTTGCCGGCAATGCGCAAGCTGCGGCATAAAATGCGCGGCATTCCAGAAGTGAACCTCCGCATCGTCGTAGCGACGCATCTCCGTCATGATGCATCCGAGCCGGGCTTCCACCAGCGGGGAATCGGGCAGATATGTTTGTGCGAGCTGCGCACTCCGCAGCGATTCGTCAAGACGCCGGAGTCCATAGAGTAGCGTCGCCTCGAGCAGATGTGCCTCTGCAATCAGCGGACACGTGCTCGTAACCTGCCTGATGAAGGGCAAGCCCTGCTCAGGTCGATCGCTACGCCAAAGGCATTGCGCAAGGTTCATCAATGCGTTTGCGGTTGGTGCAATACGCACGGAGCGCTCCAGCAGCTGTATTGCCTGCTCTAGCCGTGATTGCTGTTTTGCTATCAATCCTGCCAGCATCAGGGCGGATGGATCGTCGCCATTGCTACTTAGAAACGTTTCGCAAAGCGCCTGCGAGCCCGCGAAATTTTTTTGGTCATACGCTTCGAATGCACGTTGCAGCAGTTCTGTCGTCATTCAGCTCCGCCCGTGGTTTCGCGCATGCAGCAGGATTTGGCGTTAAACTGTCTACTTTCCTGATTGATAACATAATTGACGTGTTCGAGCCAATTCGTCTTTGAATTTTCATGCGGCACTCGAACAACGTGAAGCACTAGGATTTTACCCGAGCGACTGCTCGCGCGCTGCAATCATGCCTTCAAAAACACTTACTCATTTCGACTCTGCCGGACAAGCGCACATGGTGGATGTCGGCGCGAAAGCGGAGACCCACCGAATTGCCCGCGCGAGCGGCCGCATCCTCATGCAAGCGGCGACGCTCGCTATGATCACCGGCGGCAACATGAAGAAGGGTGATGTGCTTGGCATTTCCCGCATCGCCGCGATACAGGGCGCCAAACGCGCCGCTGATCTGATTCCGCTCGCGCATCCGCTTGCGCTTACGCGGGTGGCCGTTGATTTCACCGTCGACACTGCGGCTAACGCCATTACATGTATCGCTACGGTCGAAACGCACGGCCGCACCGGCGTTGAGATGGAAGCACTCACCGCAGTGGCGACGGGACTGCTCACCATCTATGACATGTCTAAAGCGGTCGATCGCGCGATGCGTATGCAGGACATCGGCCTCGAAGAAAAACAAGGCGGCAAGTCAGGGCACTGGGTGCGGAATTAATCATCCGCGGCGAAGGTCTTACTGCCATTACGTCCCCGGGGACGCAATGGACAGTCGGCGCAAACTTGGCTAGCATTGCGTCCTCAAAAATTGACCGGGCCCGCAGGAGTGCTCGAGCCGATTTGAGGGTGTCGCCCTACACGAGGAAGTCATGCAATACATTCGCAGAAGGCTGCTGAAAGCCATCGGCGGCGGCGCAGCGTTGATGCTGGCCGCTAGCGCCGGCATCCTGAGGACAGGTCATGCGTTCGCGGCTATATGGAACAAAACAGGCTTTGATGCGAAGGTGCCCTCCGACGCATTGAAATCGCTGGGCGCTGACGGGGCCCAGCCGAGCAAAGACATTACGCTGACCGCACCGGATATTGCTGAGAACGGCGCGCAGGTGCCCGTAACAGTCGTCAGCAAAGTTCCGAACACACAAAGTATTTCCATTATCGTCGACAAGAACCCGTTTCCCCTGAACAGCACATTTGATTTTGCCAATGGTGCTGACAGCTACGTCTCGACAAAGATCAAGATGGGCCAGACTTCAAATGTTGTCGCCATGGTCAAAGCCGACGGCAAGTTTTTTACCGCAACAAAAGAAGTGAAAGTGACGATCGGCGGCTGCGGCGGCTAGCGCGCATCAGGACATAGGAGCAAGACATGGCAGAACCCATGAAGATCCGCGCCAAGATGGAAGGCGACACGGCGGACGTCAAAGTACTGATGAGCCATCCGATGGAAACCGGGCAGCGAAAAAATGACAAGGGCGATCTCGTGCCTGTACACTTTATCCAAATTGTCACCGCTACCCACAATGGCAAGACTGTTTTAGACGCACAATGGAGTCAGGCCATTGCCCGCAACCCGTTTCTCGGCTTCAGGGTGAAGGGCGCGAAGGCGGGCGACAAGATTACGGTCAGCTGGACGGATACGACCGGCGACAAAGGCAGTATCGATACGACGGTGGCCGCCGCCTGATTACCATCGCTTCCCGGCTCGCGGCCATTCCACGCCAAAGCCGACCGCCATACATATCGTTCACAGCGGCAGTAACTCGGCTGCCGAAGAACGTGGCCGCGATAGCTGCGTTCGCGCTGCTGGCCACCCCGCTATTGGCCCTAAGTGCTGATGCAAGACGTCAGCGGGACGTGCCGCTTGAAGTTGACAAGCCTGCTTCGATTAGACCCTGGTACCGCTATAAAGTGGACTCACAAGGCTCCACGTGGCCGCAGACCGACTGGAAAGGCTTTAATAGCATAGCGCTCGGTAACGCGTCGCCGCCGGTTGAAGGCGCGCCGAAAACGCAGCTACCCATCCAGGGAGATGCCGAGCGTGGCCGCAACCTGGCATACGATCGCGCGCGCGGCGGCAGCTGCGTGGTGTGCCACGTCATGGGCAAGACAACGCCGGCCCAACCCGGAAACGTGGGGCCGGACCTCTCAACTGTCGGGGCCAAGCGGACGGATGAATGGCTCTTCAACTATGTTTACGATCCGCGCATCTACAATGCCGGCAGCATCATGCCGCCCTGGGGAGCTTACAAGGTCTTTTCGCTCGATGAAATAAGGGACATCGTCGCCTTCCTCAAGACACTGCGTGAACCTTACGCGATTGCCGACAAGAGCGAGAACCCCAACACGCGGCCGCCACCCGTTGAAAGCCGGGACAATCTGGACCCGACCGAGAATCCAGCCATGTTCGCTCTCGACCGCGGCAAGGACGTCTTCAAGCGCAACGGCAGCAGAGGCAAATCGTGCGCATCCTGCCACGCCACGCCCGACACATCGTTCAAAACGTGGGCGGCGCACATGCCTCGTTTCGAATCAAGATTGAATCGTGTTGTCGGCGTTGAAGAATTCATCACGCGTCACGCCCGGCCCACAACCGGCGACGAGATGCCGATGCAAAGCGATGATAATGTAGCGTTGTCGATCTATCTGCATAACGTCGCTGACGGCGCTGCAATTGATCCCGACGTTACCAGCGCAGGCGCCAAGCGGGCCGCAGCAAATGGCCGTGAGTTGATGAAGCGCAAGATCGGTCAGCTCAACATGGCCTGCGTCGATTGCCATAGCAATCATGCGAACAAGTGGGTGCGCGGACAATATCTCGTGCAATTCAAAGGCACGATCGCGCATTTCCCGACCTGGCGGACGAGCCGTGGCGATATCTGGGACATCCGTAAACGCTTTCAATGGTGCAATGTGTCGGTGCGTGCAAACGAGCTGCCGCCTGATGCACGTGAATACGGCGACCTCGAGATGGTGCTCGCCGTTATCAACAAGGGTGAAAAGATCAACGCGCCGGGCATACGCCACTGACGCGAACTGATTCGCCGCATTGGCGACCGTGTGGAAACTGCATGCGCCGGCATGCGACGAACACCCTCCTATGTCAATGACGCGACGCGAATTCCTGCACACACTCGCCGTTGCAGCAGCAGCGGGCTTTCCATTTGACGCGCACTCCGAGACATCTCGTGCGATCAACGGCTTCTACGATTTGCATGAGTTCGGCAACAATGTGACGCTGATGCACTTCACGGACTGCCATGCCCAGCTCCTGCCCACATACTTTCGAGAACCGAGCGTAAACCTCGGCGTGGGAGATATGACCGGGAAACCGCCTCATCTGGTCGGTGACGCTTTCCTGCATCGTTTCAAACTGGATCCGCAAACGCGGCTGGCGTACGCTTTCACGTCGCTTGATTTTGAAGATGCCGCACGCACCTACGGCCGGATGGGCGGTTTCGCTCATCTGGCGGCGCTCGTTAAAAAAATCCGCGCACAACGTCCCGGTGCTTTATTACTGGACGGCGGCGACACATGGCAAGGCTCCGCCACATCGTTATGGACGCGAGGCGAGGACATGGTCGAGGCGGCGTTGCTTCTCGGCGTCGATATCATGACCGCGCATTGGGAATTTACACTCGGCGCAGATCGCGTCCAGGAGCTCGTTAAGAATCGGCTCGATGGACGGATACAGTTTCTTGCGCAGAACGTATCGACAACGGACTTTGACGACCCGGTTTTCAAGTCATGGGTCATGCGTGAGATCAATGGCGTCCCGATAGCAATCATCGGGCAGGCGTTTCCTTACACGCCGATCGCGCACCCCCGTCACCTCGTCTCTGCATGGACCTTCGGTATCCAGGAAGAACGAATGCAGAAAACGATCGATGTCGCCATTTCCCAGGGCGCGCAGGTCGTTATCCTGCTATCGCATAACGGCATGGACGTCGACCTCAAACTGGCGCAGCGGGTGACGGGCATTGACGTGATACTAGGCGGCCACACACATGATGCAGTGCCGGAACCGATTCCGGTCAAGAATCGGGGCGGAACGACGCTGGTTACTAACGCCGGCTGCAACGGCAAATTCCTTGCAGTGCTCGACCTCGATGTCAGGAACAAGCGAGTCACGGGCTTCCAATACCGGTTGCTGCCGGTATTTTCATCGCTAATCGATCCGGATAAAGCGATGTCCGATTTAATTACGAAGATGCGTGCGCCATACGTCCCGCGTCTGCGCGAAGAGCTGGCTATGTGCACCTCGATGCTTTACCGGCGCGGAAACTTCAACGGCACATTCGATCAGCTTATTTTGGATGCGCTGATGGAATCAAAAGGCGCCGAAATCGCCTTCTCTCCCGGCTTCAGGTGGGGCACCACGCTTTTGCCTGGCGAGCCGATTACATTCGAGCATGTCATGAACCAGACGGCTATTACCTATCCGGCAACGACGTTGAATGAGCTAAGCGGCGAGGCGATAAAGACGATTCTGGAAGACATCTGCGACAACCTGTTTAATCCTGACCCGTATCTGCAACAAGGGGGAGATATGGTGCGTGTGGGCGGTATGCAATACACATGTGATCCCACGCGTTCAATCGGTCATCGCATCTGTGACATGAGCCTTAACGGCAAGCCGCTCGATGCAGAAAAAAAATATCAGGTTGCGGGCTGGGCGCCCGTCGGAGAAGGACTAACGGGCCAGCCGGTTTGGGAGATTTTGACTGATTACCTGAGAAGCAAGAAAGAGGTCGCGCCCTCGAGATTAAACGCTCCGCGCCTGATTGGCATGGGTGGAAACCCGGGCATCGTCTAACGTTGCGCCGGCGCTCGTTCAAAAAAAATCCCTTCTTGCGAAGGGATTTGAGAGACGGCCCAGAAGGAGCCAATCGGATACCGCTTTTTTATTTGCGGCACTCCGCCGGTACATACTTCCATTGAACCGAATTATTGTTTGTGCCACATGTCCAGGCGATACGACCACCCGGGTTGATCGACGGCGTTAGGACAATGGAGACAGCAGTGCCCACGGACGCTGAGGTTCCGGAAATGGCAATGATCCCGCCTGGAGTGACCGAGCCATCCGCCACGCGGCCGCCAGTCGCAACAGTAAGGCCTTGGCCCGCACTGCCCAACGTGCCGTCAGACTGCGCTTTCTCGGCAATGGTCGTTTTGAACCCACTGGCAGCAAGTATCAGCTCGGTTACTTTGGCACGAATGGTGTAGTCCGAATACGCCGGCAGCGCTACCGCTGCCAGAATACCGATGATCGCCACCACGATCATCAATTCAATCAGGGTAAAACCCCGTTGTATACGTTTCATCTTATCTCCCTTGGAATTGGCCTGCACAGACGTTCGGCTCTGGCCTGCGTTCTCGTCTTACGCAACTTCCATGCCCACCAGGTAGATGACATGCAAGTTCAGCGTGCACGTCATGAGCGCGACCGAGGTACATGCTTCGGTGCAATGATCAGACTTCGCGCGAGAATCATCATACACACCGCGACAATCGATTAGCGCCGCAAGTCGCAGGTTTGCAGTGGCTAAAGCGCGGCACTTTTGAACCAAGCGCGTCAACCGCTATGACGATCACATCGTGGCTATGCACCGGCCTGGCCTGGCCTAGCTGTTTTGCCCGACACTGCCCGCAGTTCATTAGCGGCGCGGCAAAGAACCGGTGTCCAATCGCCAGCCACCGCCTGACGCAGGAGGCGCGCGCTTGGATACCAGGGCATTTGTTCCCCGTGCTCTTGGTAGCGCCATTCCGCGACCGCTGGCAAGACCGCCCATACCGCCGTGCCGAGCGCTCCGGCAAGATGCACCACTGCTGTTTGCACAGAAATCACGAGATCAAGCGCAGTAACAAGAGCTGCCGTTTCGTCATAATCTTCGATTGCTTCTTTCCATGCGTGGATTGTTATGGGGTGACGATGCGCGAAGGACTGCAGATCTGATTCGGCCTTTCCGTATTGCAAACTCACAAACCGACATTCGGGGTTGTTCAGGATTGGGAGCCAGTCCTCGAGCCGCGTCGAGCGGCTGTCACGTCGCGTCGATGCTGCGCCGCCGAACCAGGAAATGCCCACCTTCCAACCAGGTCCCACTGTTTCTAACCGCCGTCGCCAGTAAGCAACACGCGCTGGATCTGCATGGAGATACCCGTCATGCATGGGGAATTGGGAAAGACTGTTGCGATAAAAGCGCGGAAGACTGCCGATGGCAACCTGGCGTTGAAACCCATGCCGCCGTGCCAGATCTTCGAGCGCGGCATCGCCGGGTCGCTGTAACTCAATCGTTGCGGTTGGAAATGAGCGCCGGAAAAGCGGCGCGAGTCGCGGCGTGCATTCGACAACTGCCCCGCTCGTCTCCTGCAGTAACTGCGGCAGGCACGATGCGAACATGATCTGATCGCCAAGTCCCTGTTCGGCGTACACCAGTAGTTTGACGTCGCCCAGAGCGTCGCCCTGCCATTCCTCGGCCGCCGGCGAGCGCGATTCGTAATTGCTGCGAGCGAGCTTACGTGCTTCGTAGTCAGCCCACCCTTCGGCAAAACGGCCTAGCTTAAGCGCTGCCAGGCCCCGGTTGAGCCTCGCATCGTGCATGTCGGGTTGAAAAGTCAGCAACTGGCTACACAGTTGGAGAGCGTCCTCTGAACGCCCGAGATGGATCAACACCATGCTGTAGTTGCACAGTACATCGCTACTCGCCGGCGTCAGCTGCAGAGCGATTTCGATGTGCTTAGCGCCACGCTCGATGTCGCCCAGGTCGTGCATCAAAAAGAATCCGAGATTATTATGAGCATTCGCAAAGTCCGGTTTAAGCTCGATCGCGTGTTCGAGGTGCGCGATTGCCTGCTTGAGGTTGCCGCGTTTGTACTCGAGCGAAGCAAGGTTGAAAAAGGGCTGTGCAAAGTCCGGCTTGAAGTGTGACGCCAGTGTGAAAGAATCCGATGCATCCTCATACTCCCCGCGCTCGAGATAACACAGACCGAGATAGTTGTGCGCTTCGGCGTCGTCGTGCGCGCATTGGATAACACGCGAAAAGCAATCAATCGCAGTTGCGAAATCCTTCGCTTCATACGCAGCGCGACCTGCGTCACGTGCCCGGTTGGCTTCGTTTTCGCTGATAGATGTGCCGGCTGCATGCACGGTATTGGGCTTATACGTATGCGATGTCTCGCGAGTGGTCTTCGCAAACGATTTGAGCCAAGACCGCAAACTCATAAGCAATTGCTAAGTGCACCGTTATAAATGAGATGGCCGCTCACGAGAGCTAACGAGATGCGCTGCGTGTTTGTGATGTCATCCATACGTCAGACATCATTCGGCCTGTCCACTTCAATTGCGAGGGCAGCCGCAACGCGCCCAATGACTGGCGCCCAAGCACGTGGTTCGTGCTGCTTGAACAATCGTGCAGACGGATACCAGCGCATTGATTCAGTTACGCGCGGATATCGCCATTCGGGACTGAATGACAGCAGGATCCAGGTCGGTTTGCCTAATGCACCCGCCAGATGAGCAACGGTGTTGTCGACGCTGATCACGAGATCTAGCGCGGTTATGAGCGCCGCTAGTTCATCAAGATCATCTGTGATTGAAACAACAGAGTTCAGGATCATAGAAAACGGTTCTGGGAGAGCTTCGATCTCGCTCGCCGTTTCCCCATACTGCAATATGTGGAACTGAACGCCGGGTTGTTCGAGAACCGGGATCCAATCAAGCAACGGAATCGTACGCAATTGCTGCCTCGTACGCAGTGAACCTCCTCGCCATGCGATGCCGACATGACGATCCGTCGAGGTTTCAGCCAAGAGGCGTCGCCAATGTGAGATTCGGAGTGGATCTGCTTTGAGGTAAGCGTTCGGCGCGGGGAATGCAGCCGGCGTGCGCCGGAAACGTAGCGGTAACGATCCGATTGCAGTCTGACAATCCACGGGCGGGAGTTCAGCAAGCCAGGCCTGGTCGTCTTGCTTCGACGCTCCCTGTACATGCGCTTGTGGGAATGACCGCGCAAACAAAGGCGCCACGCGCGTGTTGCATTCGATCACGCAGCTGGCACCGATAGTTAACAAGTCTGGGAGGCACGACGCGAACATGATTTCGTCGCCCAAGCCTTGCTCGGCATATACCAGGATGCGTTTCTTATCCAACGGTTTCCCGTCCCACGGCTTGAACGGGAATCCTCTGCCTTGCATCGCGTCGGGACCGAAACGGTTTTCGTATCCGGCCCATCCACGATCATAGTCTTCGCGCATCAGATACGCGTAACTCCGGTTGATCAGGGCATCCATGAATTGTGGACGCTCAGCCAGGACATCGTCGTAACACTGCACTGCCTCGTCGAGGCGCCCAAGATCGCGCAGCGCATGTCCAATGCAAGCCCGCGTCTCAGCGATACCGGGATGCGTTGCCAGCGCCCGTGTAAAGCTCTCCAGCGCTTCGTCAGGGTGTGCGGTCTCTAGCTGCACAAGCCCAAGGTTGTGCAGCGCTTCTGGTGTACTCAGGGCGCACGGCGAGTGCGGCGTCGAAACATGCATGAGATTCGTCATAGCGACCGAGCTTGTACAGGGCAAATCCGCGCTGGCAGTGCGCTTCGGCAAGTCCCGGCGCGAGGTTAACAGCATTCCCATAACATTCCACCGCTAAAGTGAGATCGCTGCGCGCCTTGTAGAGATCACCCAAACCGAGCCATGCCGCGCCGTCGCTTGGGTCCAGTTTCAATATGCTGCGATACGCAGTCTCAGCTTCGTCAAAGCGTGCGAGCTTCACGAGTACCCGGCCGAGCTCATACCAAGCGCTGGTAAGCTGAGGCGCAAAATGAACGGCAAGTCTTAGCGAATCGGCTGCGTCTTCTACCTGTCCCTCGCCGAGATAAGCCATTGCCAAGTCCAGATGAGCCGGCGCCAGATCATGTTTCAGCTGGAGTGAACGTGCCAGGCTGTCGACGGCCGCCGCATAATGCTTCCCCTTAAGCAGCAACGCACCGCGTTGGTGAAGTTCTTCCGCAGTTCGCGTCTCATCACCACTGACCGCGTCGTGAGTGGATGCTGCATAAAGTGGTTCCCGCTCGCGCCATCGCCTCAAGATGTCCCGGACGCGCATTGCGAGTTGCTATCGGCGCGCGGGCAGCAACTTCGCTGCAGTTGGGAACGCGATCATACCGTGACGATTGCTATCAGCATTGAAGCAAGAAGCACTACAGCAATTCTTCATGGCGTATGGAGCGGTTCGGCCAGCAATGTCGTCATAAGGTCGTTACGAAATGTGCGTACGACAGCGTAATTATTTCTCACGAACCATTCACTATACGCTGGCTGTTCTGAAATCGCCGTTTCGATGATGATCTTGCACCGCGAACGAGCGATGAGCTGCGTGGCACCGGCTAATACTTCGTGCCCCATATCCCCTACGTCGATTCGAAGCACGTCGACTTGCTCCGAAATGATAGCGTCGAGCGGTAGCCCGCGTATGTCACCATACGCCGTCTTCTGCAGTCGCGCATCCGTGCGGTTGCCCAAAGCGTCGCACACCAGTTTATAGGACCCCTCGGTTGCAGACGCGGCGAGCTGCACAACACAGGCGCTGGAGACTCCGTTGACGACCAGATTACGTTGTAACTCAACAACCACATCGGGATTAGCTTCAACCAGCGTCATGCGTCGAGGATTCAGGAAACGCGAGTAATAGACCGCATGATTTCCAACGTATGAACCGACATCGATGATGTTGGCGCCCTGTGCCACCCACTGCTGCACATAATCGAGCTGCGCCTGGTGGGCGAACCGCCCTTTGAGATGATGGCGCTGGATGGGATTGAATGGATTGCAGACGTAGAAGCGAAACTTCTCAGCACGATGCTCGAAATCAGCATGGAACTCCGTCGCAGCACATTTCTTACAGATGATGCGTTGAACAGCAATGCGCCAATCACGATCAGTCGCGCCTCGCGGACCGCCTGCATGGTTATGCCGCCGGTTGTAAAAAAAAGGAGCTGCAACCTTCCTGCAAGTGAAGCCCGACCATGTGCGCAGGTAATAATCGAAGTCTTCGCCGGCATCGAGCGCGGTATCGAAAGGCGTCGCAGCGGCAACGTGGGTTTTTACAAAATGTCCCATCTGCAGCGTAAGCCACGGATCGTTGCCGAGCAGTTGAGCAATGTCGTCCACCTCGGTAAGCTGGCCATTGCGCGGAATGCCGGTTTCCTCATCATCGGCGAGCTCGCAAATGGTGCCCCAGATCGCATCATACTTTCCGATATAAGGCGCAACATTGCGGAAGGCTGCTGGCGCGAGGATGTCGTCAGCGTCCAGAAAAAAACTCCATTCGGCGCCTGTACGTGTGGCTGAACGAATACCCGAATTACGTGCAGCGGATCGTCCAACTTCACCGCGCGTATCGTCCACTTTGATTACGGCGATCTCTGAAAACATACCCGGCGAGACCGCGCTAGCCGCATGTACCGAGGCAACGGCGTCCTCGGCAAGTAACTCATGTCCCGGCCCGACCGGCACTATGACTGCGCACTTCATTGCACAACGCCGCTTTGATCAATCACTGAAGGATCGAGTGCATAACATGCATTGACAGGCTAATGCAGCATACTGGCAACCGCGTCCAGCACGGTTTTCCAATCGCCGGGCTTATCCTGACGACAGAGTGTAAGTGACGGATACCAGGGACTGGTCGAGCGGTCGGTTAGCCACCGCCAGTCAGCATGATGTTCAAGCATGAGCATGCCGCGCTTGCCAAGCGCCCCGACAAGATGCGCGATTGTGTTATCGACTGTCACGACGCAATCCAGCGCTTGTATCAAGGCTGCAGTCTCTTCAATATCGTCCCCTATCTTGTCGTAGGCGAGGACCTGCATACCTGGTGCCCGCTGGACAGAGTCAAGCTCGTGCTTCGCCCCGCGCTGCAGATTGATGCATTTCGCGCCGGGAAGAGCGATGAGCGGCTCAAGCATCTTTAACTCGATTGAACGCAGGCCCGAACGCGTCTTGGTAGTGCCGCCTCGCCATGACAGGCCATTCGTATGCGATTGACCGGCATCCAAGGACAGCCTGTCACGCCATTTCTTAATCCGCAGCGGGTCTGCATGCAGATAGCCGGTGTGCGCCGGGAAGTTCTGTTCGCTGGTTCGCAGCAATGCGGGCAAGCTGCCCATCGCAACCTGCGCATCGATATCTCGGAATGCGGTGAGCCACTCGCGGTTACCGTCGCGTGCGGCACCATGTACGTGTGCACTGGGGAACGATCTGGCAAACAATGATGCAAGTCGCTGGTTGCACTCGATCACGCACCTGACGCCCTGATTTAATAAATCAGAGATACAGGATGCGAACATGATCTCGTCACCGATGCCCTGCTCGGCGTAGATCAGCAACGCGCCCTTGATCGATCGGTCGCCGTCCCAAACCGGAAATGGGAATGCTCGCCGCCGAACATTGCGACCACGCTGGTTACGCAGCTCATAGTCAGGCCAGCCATGCCTGAAATCGCCCTTCGTTAGCAAAGCGATCGCGCGATTCCAGCGATATTCGATGATGTCGGGATACCTTGCGATCAGCGCTTCGTAGTGCGCGAGCGCTTCGCCCGAGCGGCCGCATGCCTCAAGGGCGAGCCCCAGATTCGCCTGCGCTGCAACGAGGCCGGGTTCGGATGCGACTGCACATTCGAAATGTCGTCGGGCGCTTTCAGCGTCGCCCAACTGAGTAAGGTAGATAAGCCCGAGGTTCACGTTTGCCGCGGCATATCCAGGATCAAGGTCCAGGGCACGCTTGTACGCCGCATGCGCACCGGCTGTGTCACCGATCGCGTTGAGTGTCAGCGCCAGTTCAAGGTGCATCACTGGATCGCTGGGTACAATGCTTAGCGCTCGATTGAGATCGTTCAACGCAGACTCTAGCTCGCCGCCGATGCGCTGTAGCCTTGCTAAGCCCAGCAATGCCGGGATGTACGCGGCGTCATGCGCGAGTGCCGTTTGGTAAAAATCGCGGGCGTCGTCAAGTTGGTCTAGCGCCAGATGTGCCGCCGCTTGTTCGGCCAAAGCTGTCGGGTCATCGCAGCGCAGCTCGACTAACCGGCGGTAACTTTCCAGCGCTGCGGCATGTTGGCCGAGAGCACTCAAGCTTCGTCCACACATCTGGTGCGCCGCAGCGAAGTTTTCATGTGATGCAACGGCGATCCGTGCATGCTCAAGGGCGGACGTCGGGTCGGCGCGCGCAAGGCTCTGCGCCGCCAGCAGACATGCAACCTCGCCACTGTCGGCGTCGCGCCCGCTTGAGATGTCAGTTGCGAACGCTGCGGCCTTGCCAGCGATAGCTTCCGGCCAGGCTCCCTCGAACCAGTCCGACGGATGATATTCGGACGCCCGGTCGTCTCGGCGCCGGCGAGCCTCGACTGCCTCGTGCGATTGAGCGTTAAGCCACAAGCGCAGGTTTTGCGTGAACTGTTTGAACATTCAGCGCCGAACGCACGCATGACCCGCGGTGGGCAGCGGGACTTCAAGCCGGTCTGAATTAACGGCGCTCGCGCACACTCAACATCTCTTCCCGTTCACGCCGCCACTCCGTTGCATATTCACATTCGCTATAGCCCTCAAAGTAGGGACCTCCGAGGGTGAAATGGACGAGCGAGGCGTCCTGCCGCGGCGGGTTGTAGCCCACGAGATGATTCCAGCGGGTTGGGAGGCTGCCGATGAGATCATCGCGGTCAAGCCACTTGAACTGATGCAACTCAAGGCCTGACGCGCCGTTCACGTATTCGGCACTAAGTGCGCGGCACTTGGCGTTGTTGAACATCATTACGCTTGACCAGTTCTTCTTCTGATACGGCGTCTGAGGCTGATCAAGAAATTTGCGGTCTTCTCTCGGAACATGATCATGCTTGACCACCATCACCGCATAGCGATCATCGCGCAGCGAATACAGGCGGGCAATGTCGTCCAGCGCCAGCATGTCGCAGTCCATGAAGATCGACCAACCCGTGTAGTCAGATAGATAGGGCGTCAAGAATCGGGTGAAGGAAAAATCAGTGGACTGAAGCGGATGCCGTTCTCGAGTCATGATCTGTTTCAGCTGCGTCAACATCAATGGCGTTATCGCAACCGGCATTGACGCTCGTGCATGTATGCTGTGGCTGAGGACGCTGAAGGCTACGGACTCGCGCGGGTCATAGCCGATGAAGACTTTAATCACCAGGTATTTGCCCTCGGTTTAGATCGAAAATTCCTCCACGCAGATCGGATTGGCGAAGTGGAGTCGCCGATTCGGGACTGAGCAGCCGGGTCAAGCGATCTCTTTCAACGATCGCGCTACGTTGCAGATGACGGCGTCCCAGTCGCTATAAACCGGCTGACGAAAGACGCGCACGGACGGATACCAGGGCATTGCGTCGCCCGCAATTCCATAGCGCCATTCAGGACTGAACGGTGCCATTACCCATACCGGTCTTCCGAGTGCTCCGCCCAAATGGATGACTGCGGTGCAAACACTGATGACAAGGTCGAGAGCGGCGATCATTGCGGCATTCTCGTCGTAATTGTCTTTTGTGTCCTGCCAACTATGCACGTGCACGCCGAGTGAGGCTTCCAGCGCAGCGAGTTCCGCTTGACTGTCCGTGTACTGTAAATCGACGTAGTGCACATTCGGCACGCGCAGGATAGGCGCCCACTTCGTCAGCGGCAGGGAACGTACCGCTCGACGGGTCTTCGCCGTTCCGCCCTGCCACGAAATTCCGACCTTCAACCCGGGACCGAGTTTTGCAAGACGCGTCCGCCATGCTGCTACTGAAGTGGCGTCCGCTTGGAGATACCCGTGATGTCTCGGAAAATCGGTGACGGTGCGCCGAAAATACATGGGCAAGCTGCCGATTTGCACCTGCGCGTCTATACCTTGATCGAGGACATCCCGAGGGAGTGCTTTGTCCTGACTCAAGGAATAAACGCTTGCATCTGGAAACGAGCGGCGAAACAGAGATTCAAGCTTGGGTGAACACTCGATGACACAGTGCTCGCTTGCCGCCACGGCATGCGGCAGGCAGGACGCAAACATGATTTCGTCTCCCAAGCCCTGTTCTCCATACACAAGCAGCCTTTTGCCGCTCAGATCACCGCCGTTCCACCGCGGAAAGTCCACCGTGCGCTTCGGCAGGTCAAGGCTGACCAGACGCAATTCGTAGTCAGGCCAGCCGCGCACGAAGTCCTGGCGCAACAGGTAGGCAAGCGAACGATGCCAGATGGCAAGCGGAAAATCAGGCTTGAGCGAAATGGCAGCGTTATAGCTGTCGAGCGCCTCCTCGAGCCGTCCAAGGTCCTGGTATACGATCCCGAGGTTGTTGAGCAGTTCGGCATCCGCGGCGTTGAGTGACCGTGCGTGCTCGTAATATGGCAATGCCTCGCGCGGTCGATGCAATTTCTGCATCACCAGTCCCATGCACTTCAAAGCGTCGAAGTGGCTAGGCAGGCGCGTTAGAACTTCTTGTAACAGCGATTGCGCGGCGTCGTAGCGCTCGAACTCGATATTCAAAAGCGTAAGGTTTTTTAGCAGATCATGAATATCCGGCGACACCGCATATGCGGCCTCGTAATGCTGCAGGGCCTCCGCATGGGCGCCGCTATTGTGCAGAATCAAGCCGAGATTGAAATGCGCACCCGGATGTTTGTCGTCGAGGCGGAGCGCATGGCGGTAACTTGCAGCGGCCGCTTGATCGTTGTGCTGCAACAACCAAAGGTTGCCGCGAGCCGCATGCGCATCAGCAAATTCGGGCGCCAGCACAACCGCATGATCAAGATGCTCTGCCGCTGCGACCAGGTTGCCGTTTTGCGCCAGTAATGTACCCAGCTTATGACGTGCCGCGACATCGCCCGGATCAATCTCCACCAACTTTTCATAGTGACCACATGCATCTGACAAATCGGGTTTCAGTGCAAGGTTCGTGGACGCTTGCTCAATTTGCGCAGCGATTTGTGGCGGCGGCACTGGGACACCACCGTCGTATATACGGCGTAACAGCCGGCCCAGGATCACGGTCGCGATGCAGGCATAAAGGTTGCTGCTTCGACTCTGTTGTAGGTCTGACCGTCGCGCCACTATTGACGCGACCACCACTCCACTTGATAATGTAACCGATTAATTTTGCAAAGGAAACCCCTTGTCGGCGCAGGGAGCCAATTGCACACTGGTAGTCGTGTCTTTCGAATTTCTCAAGTAAGCATGCTGCGCGTTCTCTTATGGCCCTTCCGCCGTCACGGGTCGTTGAAACGCGAACCTCAGTCAGCGCAATCCGTTCCATCAACGCCGTATCCGGCCATTCGAACGGCGAGTGTGAAGTATCAGGGCCACGAAGTCAGTTATGTAACGCCGAACTACGCAACGCAGTGGCGCGTTGACACGCTGTTTACCAAGGAACCCGACACGCTCGATTGGATCTCTGAATTTCGGGCGGGTGAAATACTCGTCGACATCGGCGCCAATGTCGGTATGTATTCCATCTGGGCAGCGCGCACGCGCGGCGTCCGAGTCTATGCATTCGAGCCCGAGTCTCAAAACTTTGCGCTGTTGTATCAGAACATCGTTCACAACAATCTTGCGGCACAAGTGACCGGCTATTGCGCGGCGCTGTCTGATGAAAATCGTTTTGCGTTGCTATACCTGAGTGAGTTTGTTTCGGGCGGCTCTATACACTCATTTGGCGAAGCTATCGATTTCAAACTCGAAGCGCGCCGCTCCGCCGTTACGCAGGGTTCTGTTGCCAGCACCCTCGATCATCTCGTATCGTCGGGTGCGGTGCCGATACCGAATCACATTAAAATTGATGTCGACGGTCTCGAGCACAAGGTGCTGAAGGGATGTCACGATGTGCTCGCGGATGGCCGTGTTAAATCGGTCCTGGTCGAGCTAAACACCAATCTGGCCGAGCATCGTGCGGTGATTCCTGACCTCGAAAGGCTCGGGTTTCACTATTCGCCTGACCAGGTCAGCAAGTCTATCCGTACGGCCGGTGCTTTCACGGGCGTGGGCAATCATGTCTTCCGCCGCTGAAGAGCACGTCCTCTACCAGATTGCGAACGCGACGCTGCGCGACTATCCGTACGCGCATCTCTACATCGAGAATATTTTTCCCGACGACTTCTATAGCACCCTGCGCGCCAACTGGCCTCATGTATCCGCGCTTACCAGCCTGGCGGACACAGGGCGCGTACCGAAGGGCGCGTACCCGGAGCGTTTCATTCTGCCGTTTACTCAGCCGGGGATTGCGAAGCTCGACGATGGGCGTAAGGCGTTCTGGCATGAATTTGCGAGTTGGTTTCTAGAGCGGCGCTTTCTTACCGCCGTCATCGATAAATTCGAGCGTCCGATCAAGCAGCGGCTCGGCGACGACATTTATCAATGCGGATACGAAGTCGATTCGCTCATTGTGCGTGACTTATCGAAATACAGCATCGGACCGCACACCGATGCTCCGCACCGGCTGCTGTCGATGCTGTTTTATTGTCCCGATGATGAGCAGCGCAAGCATCTGGGCACATCGATTTATGTGCCGCGCAATGCGGACTTCAGATGTAAAGGCGGGCCGCATTATCCGCATCACCTGTTCAAAAAAGTGCGCACGATGGAATACAAACCCAATTCAGTTTTCGCGTTCATCAAAAACGATCATTCTTTTCACGGCGTCGAAGCGATCACCGATGCAGAGGTGCAACGCGATGTTTTGCTCTATGACATTCGCGTAACGCAGCCCGAAAAGCAGCAGCCCCGACGCGCGGGATTCAGCATGCTGAAGCGTATGTTCGTCAAAGCTTGAACGATCAATAATCAACTACGGGAGAGATGATGGCGCTATTTGGATCAGTATCGGGCAAGGACGTGGACGGGTTTGCGAAGACGCTGGCGCAGGATCTCGCGAAGCGATATCCACCGGCGCTCGACAAAGGAACGGAGCGCAAGATTTCGCAAAAGCGATTGACCACGATCCTGGAAGACACTTTCTCGCGCGCCATCGACTTCAGGCGCGAGCACAAGCTCGGGGTCTATAAGAAGGCCAGGCTCGGGAATACCTTCCGCTGGGAACTACAGGAGATGGGTTACAGCGATAAATTCGTCGAAGTCGCTACCGAGGGCCTTGTCGTCTATATCACGCGGAAATAAACGGCCGCCGACAGCGCTCGTCTTAGGTTGCGGGCGGGGGAATGTAACCAGGCACCTTCGATAAGTCGACATCATCGATCTGATGCTGGTCCATGCATTGCTGGGCGTATTTCAGATAGACCTTTTCCCACATGAAAATGTCGAATAAATCCGGATCGACGTGGCCGCCGATCTTGAACTTGCCGAGAATGTGAAGTGACTCGGACAGCGTCTTGCCTTTCTTGTAGGGGCGATCGCGCGCCGTGAGGGCTTCAAAGATATCTGCGATGCCCATGCAGCGCGCCTGCACGGACATCTGATCCCGAGTGAGGCCCCGCGGATAACCCTTGCCATCCATGCGCTCGTGATGGCCGCCCGCATATTCCGGCACGTTCTTCAGATGTTTGGGCCAGGGCAACGCTTCGAGCATTTGAATCGTGACTTCGATGTGATGGTTGATGACCTGGCGTTCTGCCGCCGTCAGCGTACCTGCCCTGATGGTCAGATTCTCAATTTCGTCATCAGTCAGCAATTCCTTTTCGACGCCGTCGACATCGCGCCATTTGTAGCGGGCTGAGATCTG
Organism: uncultured beta proteobacterium; assembly: GCA_963829085.1. Classification (GTDB taxonomy): domain Bacteria; phylum Pseudomonadota; class Gammaproteobacteria; order Burkholderiales; family SG8-41; genus PALSA-1004. The sequence goes on from CAWHHJ010000007.1 coordinate 92,199, forward strand.
TCGGACGCGGGCCTGGTCTTCCGCATTCATCGCCTCACCGCCGATGTTCGCAGAACGCAGAAATTCTCGATCCGCATCCATGCGCGCAATGCGCGCGGCGTAATCTGTATCGAGCTCGGCCGCTTTCCCATCGTCATTGAGTTGCTCTGCATCCAGGTGGGCTTTCAGCGCCGCGATTTCCATATCACGCTTGATAACTTCAAACCGAGTGTCAATGAGACCGATCCGATCGTAAATCGTATGCAGCTTGGTCGCTTTGTCGACGACATGCACGGGCGTCGTGACTTTGCCGCAGTCATGCAAAAGCCCTGCGATCTTCAACTCATACCGGTCCTTATCCGTCATCGTGAAGTCGCGTAACGGACCGACCGCGCAGTTGTTGACGGCCTCCGCAAGCATCATCGTGAGCGTGGGCACGCGTTCACAATGCCCGCCGGTATATGGAGACTTGTCGTCGATCGCGGCATTGATAAGATTGATGAAGGACTCAAAGAGGTTTTCCAGGTGGTTGATCAATAACCGGTTGGTAAGCGCAATCGCTGCCTGTGACGCGAGCGACTCTGCGAGCTGCTGATCCTCCGGCGAAAACGGTATGACAGTGCCTGTCACGCGGTCCTTTGCATTCAGAAGCTGCAACACACCGATGATTTCGCTCTCATGGTTTTTCATCGGCACAGTGAGGAACGACTGTGACCGGTAACCCGTTTTCTTGTCGAAATTCTTCGTTCCTGAGAAGTCAAATCCCTCTTGCGTATAGGCGTCGGCCACATTGACCGACGTGTCGTGATGAAAGGCGTAAGCGACGACCATGGTGTTCACGGGTCGCCCGTTAACGTCGAACAAATTGATCGGATAAAAGGGAATTTTTTCGCCCGTCGTGCCACCCATCGCAATGCCGAGCGTATCGTTGCGCATGATCTCGAACTTGAGCGTGTGCTCGTCTGTCAGCCGATACAGCGTGCCGCCATCCGCATTGGTGATCTTCTTGGCCGCGAGCAGTATGGCTTCGAGCAGCCGGTCGAGATTGGTTTCCTTGGAAAGCGCCGCCCCGATCTGGTTGAGCTGCTCCAGACCCTCGAGGAGCTTAGTCGAGTCGGATGGTGACTGCATAATGCCGCAGCTACTTTATACAGACTGCGCGCACCTGCGCAATATCAGTGATACCGAGCAACACTTTCTCAATGCCGTCCTGTTTAAGGGTGCGCATGCCTTCCTCGAGAGCGGTCGCAAATATCTCCGCTACCCGCGCGTGTTCCTGAATATTCTTCTTAACCGCGTCGGTGCCTATCAGAAGCTCGTGCAATCCAACACGGCCTTTGTACCCGGTTTTGCCGCAAGTATCGCAGCCCGTGGCGACATTGAGCATTATCTCGCCCTTATCGTTGCCGAACTCGTTCTTCCAGCTTTCCAGCAGCTTCTCCCGCGCCGCTTCGGGATCTTTTTTCCATGTCTCGGTGTTCATGAGCTCGATCGAGTACTCCTCCATCAGCAGATGCAATTCTTCTTTGGTCGCCGGGTGCGCCTTCTTACATTTTGCGCATAACCGCTTCGCGAGACGCTGCGCGAGGATTCCAAGCAGCGCATCCGAGAAGTTGAACGGATCCATGCCCATATCAAGCAGGCGAACGATAGACTCAGGCGCGGAATTCGTGTGCAGCGTCGCGAACACCAGGTGACCGGTCAGCGAGGCCTCAATGCCCGTGCTAACCGTCTCCTTGTCACGCATCTCGCCAACCATAATGATATCCGGATCAGCGCGCAGAAAAGCTTTCATTGCGATCGCGAACGTCAGACCCGCCTTGGGGTTCATCTGCACCTGACGCAGGCCGCGCTGCGTAATCTCGACCGGATCTTCGGCAGTCCAAATCTTGGTTTCGGGCGTGTTCAAATATCCAAGCACCGAATGTAGCGTCGTCGTCTTGCCGGAGCCGGTCGGTCCGCAGACAAAGAACAGACCATACGGCTTCTCGATGGCAGTCTTGCACTGCTTCAAATTGTGATTCGATAAGCCCAGCTTATCGAGGGGTATGGGTTCGCCCGCGGCGAGGATCCGCATAACGATATCCTCAACACCTCCTGACGACGGAATGGTCGCCACCCGCAATTCGATGTCGAGCGGCCCATACTTCTTGAACTTTATCTTGCCATCCTGCGGCTTGCGGCGCTCGGAGATATCGAGATCGCACATGATCTTCAAGCGCGCAGCTATCGCGTTGCGATATGCAGCGGGAACCGATATGTAATTCATTAGCGAGCCATCCCGGCGGAACCGGATTTCTGTCTTGCCTTTGCCGGGATACGGCTCGACATGGATATCCGACGCGCCCTGCTTGTACGCGTCGACGATAATTTTGTTCACAAGCTTGACGACCTCGTTATCAGACGCCGCAGACGCTACATCCTCTACTTTGTCTTCACCGCTGTCATCCTCCATGCCGAGCAGCAAATCGCCGATGTTAGTACCGTCATCCACGCTGCCAACGACCGAAGATGCGCCAGACGCCCCGAAAATGATATCAAGCGTCGCCGCGAATTCCCGAGCCGGGCATACTTTGTATACGATCTTGCCTTTCGGATATACATTGTTCACTACCCTGGACCCTCTGATCTTTTCGGGATCAGTGGTGAGAACGACGATACCGTCCGCCGTATCTTCGATCGGAACCCACAGGCTGCTTTGCACGAATTCACGGCTCATGTTTTTCATGAGATCGATCGGTTTTACGCGATCAGCACGGTACGGCTCGTATTGGACTTGAAAAAAAGCCGCCAACGACTCGCCGATTGCGCTCAGCTTGACCTGGAATTCATCGACCAAAACACCCTCGATGTCGAGATTCTTGCGCCGTGCAGAACGCGTAGCAAGCTCGAGTTCCTCTGCCGAGATGACAGCGTTTGCTACCAGATGATCGTACTTGCCTTTAGGCGCAGCGATGGGCTTTTGGCGCTGATGAAAGGCGATTGAAAGCGTCTCACCGAGGTGAGTTGCGCCTTCTTCCATTGCCTGTGGAAACGGCTGGCCATTCTTGGAATTGATGATCTGGATGACGCCGATCAACTCCTTGGTCTGCGTATCGACTACCGGCGCCACCAACATCTGCTTGGTTCGATAACCCGTCTTGAGGTCGACCTGCTTAAGAAAATTCAATTGCGGGCTGTAGGCCTTCAACTCCTTGTCGTCATAGACGTCGCGGATGTTGATCATTTTTTTATGTACAGCGACGAAGCCGGCGATGCTTTGTTCCGCGATGGGCAGCTTCAGATCTTTAAACGAATTGAGTCCGGTCTTGACCTTCGAGATGATCGAAGTCTTGTCTTCGGTGACGAGGTACAACGTCAGACGGTCCGCGTTGAAAAGCCCGCAGATCTCCTGGCTCAGCTCGAGCATTATCTCGTCGATGTTGCTGGTCGCGTGGATTCTGTTCGTGACCGCCTGCAGCGCGTTCGAGAAGGTGAGCTTCTCGGCGAGATTGTCCTGCGCGAGCGGTTTGGTATCGAGTACGGGTACTCACGGTTTGCTGGCCTTTCCCTTATCGGTCATGACCGATCTATCGGCGCGGCAATCGCCCACGCGCCGCTTCCTGCTCTCCCCGCTATAGTTCAAACACCTGGTTATTCTCCAGCATCTGCGGCCGGTACATGCCCGCGCATCGCTCGATTTCCTGCATGGTTAATTCAACCTCGCCCGGCTTAAGATGAGTTATGTAAATCTCGACCTCGCGGTTGAGTTTTGCGAGTTCATCGGCCAGCATGCTGGGGCACAAGTGCTTCGAGGCTATAGCAAGATCGCGCTCCCGATTACAGAAGGCGGTCTCGATAATCAGATAGCGCAAGTTATCTATCTTGTTTACTTCCACCCAAATCGAGTCATTTACGGTTGTGTCGCCTGTGAAGACCAGGCTGGCGCGCCCCGAATCCAGTCGATAACCGATTGCCGGTACCACGTGGTTCGCGGGCAGCGGCGTCAGCCGCCGTCCGTCCAGATCGACAGTCTTACCTAGAGCAACGGCTTCATACTGCAGGAACGGCCTGTCGGCGTCGGGTATTTGCGTAAAGTCGGGCCACAATTTCCAGTTAAAAAGATGCTGCCGCAGGATATCAATCGTTGCTTGTATCGCGTGCACGGTAACCGGTTTATCACGCATCCAGCCGACGGTATCGAGCAAAAACGGAATCGAAGTGACGTGGTCCAGATGCGAGTGCGTCAGAAACACATGATCGATGCGCGCCAGTTCGTCAATGCTTAAATCGCCGACGCCTGTCCCGGCGTCTATCAGAATATCGTGATCGAGCAGCATGGACGTGGTCCGCAGGTCACCGCCTATGCCACCGCTGCAGCCGAGAATCTTAAGCTTCATCTATGCCGTTCATTTGGTCGTAAATGTAAACGCACCGTCCCAGTTATTGCCAGGAGAATTCGCACGCAAATAGATGATGCGCTCAACGAACGTTTTGCTATACAACTCGTTCGCCGGCGCGTGCTTCTGTAGATTAGAAAGTTGCAATTCGGCCTGCTCCCAGTCCTGGGCGCGATACAGCCGTAAAAACTGGGCGTACAACCGTATTTCCTCGAGCCTTGCCTCGTCCACTTGGCCCTGCAGACCGATAGGCTCGTAGATAGCCACCGCTTCGTCCTTCCCCTTAACGCGCACGCGGTCGACCTCACGGAACACGACTTCGGGAACTGCGTCCTTTGTGTTCTCGCCGACCATGATATCAGTGCTGTACTCCTTTGTGATGCCTTCGAGCCGCGATGCAAGATTCACCGCGTCACCCATGACCGTATATGCGCGCCGGATCTTGGACCCCATGTCACCCACGCGCATGACGCCGGAATTAACGCCAATGCCGATCTTGAAAGTCGGCCAGCCCTTGGCATTGAAGTTTTCGTTTAGCGTCTTGGCTGCTGCCTGCATGTCCAACGCGGCCAGCAGGGCATGCTTGGCGTGTGCGGCATCGTCCATGGGCGCACCCCAGAAGGCCATGATGGCATCGCCGATGTACTTATCGAGGGTGCCCCGATGACGCTCGCGGATGACCAGGCTCATGGTCGTCAGGTAATCGTTGATATAGACCGCAAGATCCTCAGGTGACAGGCTCTCCGAAATCGTGGTGAAACCGCGCACGTCCGAAAACAGTACCGTTAGATCCTGCGCACGCGGCGCCATACTGAACTGCTCGGGATTACGTGCCATCTGATCGACGAGCTCCGGCGGCACGTATTGTCCAAAAAGGCCGGTGATCTGACGCATGCCCCGTTCTTCAACGAAGAATCCGTACGACATGTTGAGGGCGAACAAGAGCGCGACCATCACCAGTCCTGAAGCCAGCGGCAATACGACGTTTCCATAGTGAAACACGAACAAATTACTCGTCACCAATGCGCTCAACATCGCGACTGTTAGCAGCAGTGACTTAAACGGGTTGAGGAGCGGCAACAACAACGCCATCGCAAGTCCCGAAATCAACAACGTCATGAATTCAGCCCCGATTACGTAGGGCGGCTTTTGTTTAATATTTCGATCCAGCATGCCCGAGATCATGTTGGCATGCACTTCGACGCCGGGATATGCCTCGCCAACAGGCGTTGCACGCAGGTCTAGGAGGCCCGGCGCGGACGTCCCCACAAGCACGATTCGCCCTTCCAGTTCCCGTACATTTATTTTTTCGTTGATGACGTCGATGGCCGAAATGTAGTCGAAGGTCCGATATCCCCCGCGGTAAGGAACCAGGGCGGTCACAGACTCGTCGACCGGCACTCGCACGGGCCCGGCCTGCAGCCATTCGAGTCCCGGATAATGGGCTGACCACGGCTTGTCGGCAGGATAACCGGGGACGAGGGGCGGGCTTCCCATGACCAGCCGCGCCATCGCGAGTGATAGCGGTTCGTAATAAGCGCCATCCAGTTCGGCTAACATTGGCACGCGCCGCAATATGCCGTCGGCATCGGGATCGAGACTGAAGTGCCCGGCGCCGGCCGCGGCGCTGCGCAGGCTCGCCAGATTTCCGGTGTAACCGGCGTACGGCGCGAAGCTTATGTTCCTTCCAGCAAACGTCCCCGCCGCAAGCACGGGCGGCGGCAAAGTGCCGATTCTGTTGTGTTCACCGCGTTGTGTCGAGAAGGTGTAACCCAGCACGACCGGTCGATTGCGCATATGAGCCGCGAAGATTTCGTCATACTCGAGTTGCGGCTGCAATTGCTTCAATGACGACTGAAACGTGGGAACGTCTTTGAGCTCGTTTTTGGCGAGCTGCTGCAGCACCCGGATGCCGGAACTTTCATCGCGTTCCGCAAACACGATATCGAAACCGACGATCGCAACTTTGTATTTATCGAACAGCCGGTCGAGCAGAAGCGCCATGCGATCGCGCGGCCAGGGCCAGTGTCCCTCGCCGCCTTTTTCCTTCTCGGCAAGGCTTTTCTCGTCTATGTCGACGATCACGATGCGGGAATCAGTCGTGCGCGGCATCGTCAGCGTGAGGCGCGTGTCGTAGAAAATTGCTTCGAGGCGCTTTATAAGCGGCAGCTCGAACGTCCAAGCGCCGAGTCCCCATTTCGCAGCGTGCGCGAGAAAAACAAGTACCAGCGCGATGCCCAGACCGATCCTGAAAATATTTTTTCTCAACGCGCCCCCTGCATGACCACTTCTATGTGCGTCTGCATTATTCGCTTATTGCTAAACTTCCGATCCGGGACTGTGGGCGATGACCAGCGGCGCCCGCGTTGTTCTTAAACCAAGGACGGGCGTTGTCTCGTGAGTTGGATGGCCGCAGTGGCCAACGCCCCTGCAGGGCAGCAAGGACTAGCCGTTCTTCAGGAAGAATTCCATTTTCACACCAGCCAGTTCGACGACATCGTGGTCGTTGAGTTGATGTGCTTGAGCATCGAGCGCTTTGCCGTTGATGATAGGAAAATGCGCGCCCTCAACGTGCGTGATGAAATAACCGTGAGGCCGGCGCGTAATCACCGCCACTTGCACGCCAGGTTTTCCCAGCGTCGTCAGATTCTTTACTAACTCCAATTCCTTGCCGGCGGAAGGGCCGGTCAGAATCTGAATTGCTGCGAGCTTGTCCGGGTGCTTTGCCACCGCTGCAGCCGCCATACGAGGCGGTTGGCTTTGCGTGGTGACTGTCGGCGAGGGACTCACCTGCGTATCGCCGAAGCTTCCAGCAAGTGCTGCTTGCTGTGCTCTACCGATAGGGGCACGCAGCACCATCGTTTTTTCGAAGTCAGCGACGGAGGTCTGGCCGGCGGGCGTTTCGGTCATGTACTTGAGCTTGTATTTGCCGATTTCCACGACGTCGTTATTTTGGAGAATATGCTTCTTGATTGGATTGCCATTGACGAGCGTTCCGTTCGTGCTGCCAAGATCTTCCAGGAACGAGTCGTTGAGGATCGTCACAATAAGCGCGTGTTCGCCGCTAACAGCGAGATTGTCGATCTGAATATCGTTGTGCGCTTTGCGTCCGATCGTCACGCGCTCCTTTTCGAGCGCCATTTCCCTGATCACCGCATTGTCCAAACTCATGATCAACTTCGCCATGGCAGTATCCTCATACCTTGTTATTTGAACCAAGCCTTCAACTTGGCAAGCCATCCCGTCCGCACCGCAAATTCCTGCACTACTCTCACCAGAATCACAGAAACGTTGTCACGTCCGCCGCTATCGTTCGCCAACTGCACGAGTTGCGTCGCTGCGAGCGGCAGGTTGGCGCGCAATGTTCCCAGAGTGGCGTGAATGTCCTCATCCAAAACCATATCACTAAGCCCGTCCGAGCACAGTAGATAAATATCGCCAGCCTGCACTTCGTACGTATGGATCTCGGTCTCGACCTCCGGATCGATCCCTACCGCGCGCGTGACAAGATTCTTGTTTTGCGAGTAACGCGCCTGCTCTTTGGAGATCATGCCGCTGTCTATTTGCTCCTGCAGCAGAGAATGATCGCGGGTGATCTGCTCAAACGTATCCCCTCGCAGGCGATACAGCCTTGAGTCACCGATATGACCGACGGTGACCTGGTTGTTGTGAAATAAGGCAACCGCGAGCGTCGTGCCCATTCCCGCATATTGAGGCTGGCTTTTCGCTGTGTGATATATCGCTGCGTTTGCCTTCGCAGACGTCTCACGCATGAACTTCGTGGCGAGTGTCTCGCCAGAGCTGTCCAGTTCGTGCGGCGCATGACCGTCGAGCGCCTGCTTCATTTCTGTCGTGAGCATTGCTACGGCGATACCGCTGGCGACCTCGCCTGCGTTATATCCGCCCATCCCATCGGCAAGGACCGCAAGACCGATATCAGCGTCGGTGGCTATACTGTCTTCGTTGTGCGAACGCACCATTCCCGGATCAGTAGCCGTTACGATCTCGAGCGCCGCATTGAGACTGGAGGTCATTGCGCTATATGCTGATGCGTATTAGTGGATCTCATTTTGGCGTTTGAGGGAATCTCCATGCACAACCTCATTGCTGCGGCCATTTGAGCGCCGGTCTGGTAGCGCTCATCAGGCTTCTTCAAGAGTGCCTTGTCAATCACGGCGACGAGACCGTGTGGAAGCGCGGCATTGTATGTGCGCACATCGACATGGCGTTCGTTTGCGATCTTGAACATGAGTTCAGCGAGCGAGTCACCGTGAAAAGGCAGGCGTCCAGTCGTTAGCTGATACAGCATCACGCCCACCGAAAAAAGGTCTGATCGACCGTCGATTTTATTGCCCGCGAGTTGCTCGGGCGACATATAGCCGGGCGTGCCGAGGACCATCCCGGTCTTCGTTTTCGAAGAATCCGTGATACGCGCAATTCCAAAGTCGGTAACTTTAGCCGTGTCGCTTGGCAGCTCGCACATTACGTTCGCCGGCTTGATATCACGATGGACGACGTTATTTGCGTGGGCGTACGATAATGCTTCCGCGACGCGCGCGGCGATCCTCATGGTTTTCGCTACGGGCAAGAGACTTTCCGCTTTCGTATAGGGCGTTAAGTCTTTGCCTTTGAGCAATTCCATCGCGATATATGCAACGTCATGTTCTTCGCCGGCGTCGAAGATAGTCACGATGTTCGGGTGGTTCAGCCGTCCGGCGGTTGCAGCTTCGCGAAAGAATCTGTCCTTCGCGCCCTGCAGCTCGTATGCATCGAAGTGCTCTGCAAGCGCCATGGTTTTAATCGCCACGACGCGTCCCGTGTGCTCATGCTTGCCGCGATACACCACTCCCATGCCGCCCCTACCGAGTACCTGCTCGATGTGGTAACGGCCGATCTTCACTCTACTGATGCCGCCCGCCGGTACCTCTATTCGTCCACTGCCAGTGTGAGCGAGCAAGTGCCGGTTTGTATAAACGTCTCCATGGCGCCGTTCGCTTTGCGACGTCAAAAACATGAGGCTCGACGGCAGAAAACAGTCGCGCTTTGGGAACGTTTGATTTTCATGGCCATTTTCTTGTTCTTGTTTTTCTTATGCTTAACGACGAAGACTCGATTATTTCACGCTAACCGTCGACAAGTGTATGATTTTTGGGACGAGTAGGCTATAAATCACGCTGCGCTGTTGTTTTTATGCGGCAGCGCCTAACCTTGCCAGTCGGCGACAGGAAGCAACGCGCGTGCCCGCAATGGTCTTCCGGCGATGTAAGAGCGAGCGCTCCTCAGGCGATATGGGCGCTCGATGAACGACCGGACTTCAGGTGCCGAGAAGCGCGCCCTTACCGATACCGCTGTTCTGCGCTATTTCGCCCGCAGATGCCTTCTTGCCGTCCTCGAATCGCGCCTTGAGCACTTCAACAGCACCGCCCTGAGCCGTCACCTTGAAGCTAGTCGGCGACACTCCGGTCACCTCACCGATCTTGCCGGTCACGTCGGCGAAGCGCCTGAATGTGCTGCGGCGGGCGTCAAACAAGTACAACTTTTTGCCATTTAGTGTCGTCCATGCGCCCGGTGCCGGATTGCAGCCCCGTATCAGGTTGTACACATGATCGATCGGTTTGGCCCAATCGATTCTTGCCTCCGCGCCGCGGCACCAACCTTCATAGCTCGCCTGCGACTCGTCCTGAACGATTTCCTTGTGCTTGCCGGCGACCACGAGATCCGCAGCCTCGAGCATGGCACTGACGCCCATCGGGAAAAGGCGGTCGAAATAGACGCTTCCCAGCGTGTCGTCCGGCGAAATCGGCGTCTGTTTCTGCAATACGATTGCACCTTCATCGAGGCCGTCCGACGGGCGGAAAATCGTTAACCCCGTGGTCGTCTCGCCCTTGATGATCGGCCAGTTGATCGAGCTTGGCCCGCGGAACTTCGGCAGCAGTGACGGGTGGTACTGGATCGTTCCGTGTTTCGGAATCTTGACGAATTCCTGCGGCGCAAACTGCAGGACGAAAGCCATGATGCCAATGTCTGCGTCGGCATCGCGCATCGCCTGTGTCGCTTCGGGCGCGCGCAGTGACTTGAACTGGTAAACGGGGATGCGCTGCTGCTCGGCGGCGACGCGCAGTACATCCGGACGCGCGCCGTCTTTCTCCGGTGCGCAAAACACTGCGGCCACGGTATCGCCTCGAGCGAGAAAAGCGTCAAGTACCGCCTTGCCGAAGTCCTGCTGTCCAATTATTGCGATCTTCATTTGCGACCTTTCCACTTATTCCGAGTTGCCGCACCGACGCGCGGCAGGAAAGTCATTCCGCCGCATGCAGCATCAAGACGCCGTCGTCATGCGGTCTTTTTCGGCGGTAACGAGAACGCGCCGGCCTGTCTCTTGGCTGCGACCTGAGCGTCGCTCCATCCTAGTACTTCCCGGAGAATTTCGTCGGTGTGCTCACCCAGCGTGGGAGAACGCTCTATCCTGGCGGGCGAAGCCGAGAGCTTGATCGGCATGCCCACGTTCCACCATTTCCCGCGCTGCGGATGATCAAGCTCGACCCACATGTCGCGCCCTCGTATGTGCTCGTCGTTCGCGAGGTCCGCTGTGCTCATGATGGGCCCGCAGGGCACGTCGAGCGGATTGAGGATGGCCATCAGTTCGCGCTTGGTATGTTGCTCGGCGAACTTGTTGATCAGCGTCCACATCAGCTGCTGGTTCTTACGACGCTCGCCGATCGTCGCGAAGCGCGGATCGGTTGCCAAATCGGGGATGTGGATGTCCGGCCCGATGCGCTTCGCGAGAGGGTTCCATACCGCTTCCTGTACGACGATATACAGCCAGTCGTTCGCGCCGTGCGGCTTGCAATGGATGGCGTTGCCTAACTGTCCGCCGCCCGAGTCGTTTCCAGCGCGTGGCACTTCGCCCATGTCCTTATACGTCGGGACCGAATACTCCGGGAGGTCGCCGCGCGTGAGACGCTGGTGATCACGGAATTTAACGCGGCACAGGTTCATCACGCCATCCATCATCGCGACTTCCACGTACTGGCCCTGTCCCGTGCGGTCCGCTTGTCGGAGCGCTGCCAGCAACCCGATCGCAAGGTGAAGGCCGGTTCCGGAGTCCCCGATCTGGGCGCCGGTAACGAAGGGCGGGCCATCCGGTATGCCGGTGGTGCTCATGGCGCCACCCATCGCTTGCGCGACATTCTCGTACGCCTTGAAGTCAGCGTAAGGCCCGGTCGAGCCGAACCCCTTGATCGAGCCCATGACTATCTTCGGATTCAGTTCGTGAATCTTTTCCCAGCTGAAGCCAAATCGATCCAGCACGCCGGGCCCGAAGTTCTCCATGATGATGTCGCACTTCTTCAACAGTTCCACGAACACCTGCTTGCCTTCGGCGCTCTTCATGTTCACGGTGATCGAGCGCTTGTTGCAGTTAAGCATCGTGAAGTACAGGCTGTCGGCATTGGGCACATCGCGCAGTTGCCCGCGCGTGGCGTCACCCGCCGGATTCTCAAACTTGATGACGTCCGCGCCCATCCATGCGAGCAATTGCGAGCAAGTGGGGCCCGCCTGCACGTGCGTCATGTCCAGAACACGGATTCCCTTGAGTGCTTCCATGCTGATCTCCAAAATCTGCCGCAGACAAAACGCTGCCTGCCGCCGTAGAAGTTGATTTATTTCTTTTTGGCGCTTTGCGGATTCAGACTCGTAATGCGGCCGCTTTCCGTGCCGGCAGTCTCATCGATAACAGCATTGATGAGCGTCGGTTTGCGCGAACGTATGGCCTCTTCCATCCCCTTGCGCAACTCCGCGGGGTTCGTCGCATGCATGCCGACGCCGCCAAAGGCCTCTATGAGCTTATCGTAACGGGCGTCCTTGACGAATACCGTCGGTGCCACGTCGGGACCGCCGGCTGGATTCACGTCCGTGCCTCGATAGACGCCGTTGTTGTTGAAGACCACGACGCAGACGGGCAAGTTGTAACGACAGATGGTCTCGACTTCCATGCCGGAAAAGCCGAACGCACTGTCGCCTTCGATCGCGATTACAGACTCGCCGGTGACGACTGCTGCTGAGACGGCAAACCCCATGCCGATGCCCATGATGCCCCAGGTGCCCACGTCCAGGCGCTTGCGCGGCTTATACATGTCGACAATGCTGCGCGTGAAGTCGAGCGCGTTCGCGCCCTCATTCACCAGGATGGCATCAGGATTGGCCTTGATGATGTCGCGCACCACGTTAAGCGCGCTGTGAAAATTCATCGGCGTCGGATTCTTTGCGAGGGTTTCTGCCATCTTCGCGAGATTCTTGTCTTTGCGCTCGGCGATGGCGCCCAGCCAGTCGGCAGAAGGCTTCGGCCAGCCTGACCCTATCCCAGCCAGCAACGCTGAAACACACGATCCGATATCGCCAACCAGCGGCGCATCGATGCGCACGTTGCTGTCCATTTCCTGCGGCCAGATGTCGATCTGTATAAATTTCTGGCCGCCGGGGTCCTTGTGGCCTTTACCGCCCCACGTCTTGCCCTTGCCGTGGGAGAGCAGCCAATTCAGCCGTGCACCGATGAGCAGAACGACGTCAGCACCCGGCAACACAAATGAGCGCGCCGCCGCAGCCGACTGTTCGTGCGTGTCGGGCAGAATGCCCTTCGCCATCGACATTGGCAGATACGGGATACCTGTCTGCTCGATCAACGCGCGGATATTCGCATCGGCTTGCGCGTAAGCCGCGCCCTTCCCCAGCAGAATGAGCGGGCGCTTGGCGGTTTTGAGCAGCTCGAGCGCGCGTTGGACGGCGTCCTGCGAAGGGATCTGGCGGGGCGCGGGATCAACGACCTCGATCAACGATTTTTTGCCCGCAGCGCCATCCATGGTTTGCGCGAACAGCTTGGCGGGCAGGTCGAGATAGACGCCGCCGGGACGGCCGGACACCGCGGCACGGATGGCGCGTGCGACGGCCACACCAATGTCCTCCGCGTGCAGCACGCGGAATGCTGCCTTGCACAGCGGCTTGGCAATCGCCAATTGATCCATCTCCTCGTAGTCGCCCTGCTGCAAATCGACGATCTCGCGCTCGCTCGAGCCGCTGATCAGGATCATAGGGAAAGCAATTGGTCGTGGCATTCGCCAGTGCGGTCAGACCATTTAGGAAAGCCGGGTGCGGAAACCGTCAGGCAGATACCGGGCTTTTGGGTCAGGAAGCCGGCGATTGCTGCTGCGTTACCGGCGTTCTGCTCATGACGGAACGAGATGACGCGAATACCTTCCGCCTGTGCTTTGCGCGTGAAGTCTGTAATCGGGATTCCCGGAAGGCCGAAAATCGTATTTATCCCGTTCAGCTTGAGTGCGTCGATGACCAGGTGGAACCCGTCGGTCACTTGCACTTGCGTGTCAGTTGTCATGTCCATTTGAGATACCTCGCGTTTTCGCCGTCGGTTAAAACAAGTGTTGGGCTGTGGATATCTGCCGGGAAAGGAAAAACAGGCGCGATTCCGTCACTTCGCGGCAGATGCAGGCCACCTGAATGTGGCTTTGATTTACGCATGCATATCATAGGCGATGAATGCAGTTAGACGCTTGACCGTGATCAAGATTCGCTGATTCGCGGCGACTACGCCTCGGCCGTCTGCGTGTTACCGGCGCAATTCGCTATACTCGCCGGTCGCGGATTCCGCTGCGCCACCGCTACCATGCCCCTCCTCGTCCGCCACGCCGAAGCCAAGATTGTGCGCCTCCAACTGCGCCAGAATCTCGTGCTGAAAACAATGACAACGGAACAATGGGATGAATTCGAACCGCTGCTCGACATTTCGGATTATGCGAAAGGGGCGCTGCTCGAGAATCAGGGCGACTCTTCCATGCAGCAATATTTTATCGTCGACGGTATCCTGAAACGAGTCGTGTCAACTTCCAGCGGCAAGGAGATGATCCTGCGGTTTGCCGCAGAAACGGACATCGATACCAGTTACGCGGCATGGCGCCTTAAAACACCCATCCCGTACGCCATTCGCGCGGTTACCCGCTCCCGCACCGCTCGCCTCGACATGGAAGACTGGGTAGCTTTCATGAGCCGGCACCCGCCGGTGAAAGAGCGCTTCGAGCTCGAGGTGATGAAGCTTATGAGCGAAGTGATGGCGCATACGATCACCTTGCACCTGCTCGATGCGCCCGGGCGCGTTGCCAGGTTTCTGCGCAAGCATACCGAGCTCGTCGAGCGCCTCCCGAAGAAAGAGCTGGCGTCGTACTTGAACCTGTCGCCGGAGACACTTTCCCGCCTCAAAAAGTGCGGAAAAATCTGAGCATTGCGAAGGCGTATGCAACGATTAGGACGTAAGGTCTAGTCCGCCTGAGGCCCAGTAATGCACGCCTCCGCAGCACCGTTCACAAACTTTTCCGCAGGGAGATCGCTTCCCGACGCCGGTTTTGCGGCTGGTATGGGCGAAGGGTCCTATGACGTCCCGGTTATTTTGTCGCGAGCGGCATAGCGTGAGAATGATTTCACGCAAACGGACGGTGTTACCAGCCAATAAATCCGGGCGAATAAAACAACCCTATTAACCACAGGACAACCCGGAGAACATGATGAACAACACCACTCAAGCAACGCTGACCGCCCCCCGCACTCTGAAGACCATCAACGCAGCCATTGATGCAGTGTGGTACGTGGCCATACGCGTCATCGCTGCGCTGGCGGTAATGTCGCTCGCCTACGGCATCATGCTCGCTGAAGTGGAATTGGCGAAATCAGAACCGATAACGGAGCCGCTGCCGCGTTGATCGGTGGAGCGTGACGCGACGTTATGCGGGGCGTGGCGACAGTCGGGCAGGTTCAGCACCATCAGCAAGCTGTCGCGTCCGCATCGGTTTCAACACGAGCAGGGCCATCAGCGATGCCACTGCGTTCATCGCCGCCGCAGCATAAAAAACCGCATGCCAGCTACCGGATTGACTCATCAGCACGCTCGATAACGGCACCAGCAGCGAGGCGGTGCCCTTTGCGGTGTAGAGCATGCCGGCATTCGTCGCCGCATATTTCCCGCCAAATGAATCTGTGCACGTTGAGGGAAACAGGCTGTAAATCTCGCCCCACGCAAAGAAGACGATGCCCGTCAGCACGACAAACATAAATGGATCGTGGCCGTACCGCGCGAGCGCAACAATGCCGACTGCTTCGATGCCGAACGCGAGAAACATCGTGTTTTCCCGGCCGATGTGGTCCGAAACCCAACCAAAGAAAGGCCGCGTAACGCCGTTAAGCACCCGGTCAATGGACAACGCAAACGTCAGTGCAGGCAACGTCAGTCCAATGATCGACACCGGTACGTCAGCTACTTTGAAGTCCTTGGCGATCGGCGCGAGTTGCGCCGTTGCCATCAGTCCCCCAGCGGCCATCAGCACGAACATGAGGTACATGACCCAGAACACGGGAGATTTTGCTACCTGCATTGGCGTGTAATCGCGGCGCGATTGTTGGACGTGTATGTCGGTCGTCTTCAACTCGCGTTCACGCGGTGCCGCAAGTCCAAACGACACTAGAAAAACAATCAGACCCTGGGCAATGCCGAAATATAGAAACGCCGTCTCATACCCGCTCGCCTTGATGATTGCCTGAATAGGTAATACTGTCAGCGCTGAGCCCGCGCCGAAACCTGCCGCCGTAAGTCCCGCCGCCAGGCCACGCCTGTCCATGAACCACTTGAGCGCGTTGCCTATGCAAGTGCCATAAACCGCGCCCGCGCCGACGCCGCCGATAGCCGCCGATATATACAGCATGGCGAGCGAATCGGCATAAGCGTTCATCACCCATGCAATACCGACGAGTATGCCGCCAACCATGACGACCGGCTTGGGGCCAAAACGGTCAACGAGATAGCCTTCGACCGGCACCAGCCACGTTTCTGTCAGCACGAAAATAGTGAACGCCACTTGTATCGCTGCGCGTCCCCAGCCATATTTGGCGTCGATCGGGTTAACGAAAAGTGTCCAGCCATACTGCAGATTGGCCACCATCGCCATGCAGATAATGCCAAGGAAAAGCTGGAGCCAGCGATAGCTGGGACCTTTTATCGGGACTTGCAGATCATCTTTCATGGAAGCGGCCTTTGAATGCGCTCGTGTTCCAAGCTCTCTGACGATACGCCGACGCGCCCGATGCCGGGTGTGAGTCCGCGCGGCGGAATGGGCACGCCATTGTATGCTCCCCGTAGAATCTTCGGTGCAGAAAAGTCGATTAGTTCCCCCGGTGGCGCATCGCGCCCATCGGTGTTCCGCTGACGGGAACTAAGCGTCTGTCATACGGGCGATGACGCGCGACAGCAACGGCCATATGAGCATGAGCATCGATAAGCCGGTAATAGCGCCCACCAGCCAATTCGAGAAGAAAACGCTCATGTCGCCTTGCGATATCAACATCGACTGGCGAAAAGAATCTTCGGCGCGATCGCCCAATACCAGGGCCAGCACGAGCGGCGCGAGCGGATAGTCGAGCTTCTTAAAGACGTAGCCGATGACGCCGAACAGCAGCATGAACCAGATATCGAGCATCGCATTGTGGACGGTGTATGCGCCAATCGCGCAAATCACGATGATCACCGGAGCGATGATCGAAAACGGAATCCGCAGGATCGCGGCGAACAGCGGGACGCATGTGAGCACGACAACCAGCCCGGCCAGATTGCCGAGGTACATGCTTGCAATGAGTCCCCATACAAAATCCTTCTGTTCGACGAACAACAGCGGTCCGGGCTGCAGTCCCCAAATAAGAAGACCGCCAAGCAGCACGGCGGCCGTCGGCGACCCTGGGATGCCTAGTGCCAGCATAGGCAACAATGCGCTCGTGCCCGCTGCATGTGCTGCTGTCTCGGGTGCGACGACGCCTTCGATTTGCCCGGTACCGAACTTATCGCCATTGCGCGAGATGCGCTTCGCGACGCCATAGCTCATGAACGAAGCAGGTGTTGCTCCGCCGGGCGTAATACCCATCCAGCAGCCGATGAGACAACTCCGGAGTGAGGTCAGCCAGTAGCGCGGCAGCTTTTTCCAGGTCTCGAGCACGATCTTCGGATTGATTTTCGCGCTCTTGCCTGTAAACGAGAGTCCCTCCTCCATCGACAGCAGAATTTCGCCGATGCCGAAGAGACCTATCACAGCGATCAGAAAATCGAAGCCTCGCATCAGGTCCGTGTAGCCGAAAGTCAGGCGCAATTGGCCCGTGACCGTGTCCATGCCGACCGCGGCCAAAGCAAAACCCAGCATCATGGCGGCCAGCGTCTTGAAGGGCGAGCCCTTGCCCATACCGATAAAGCTGCAGAACGTGAGCAGATAGACGGCAAAGAATTCGGGCGGGCCAAATTGGAGCGCGAATTGCGCCACCAGCGGCGCAAGGAATGTAATCATCACGACCGCGACGAACGCGCCCACGAACGATGAAGTAAAAGCAGCGGTCAGAGCCTCGCCGGCGCGACCTTGCTGCGCCATCGGATAGCCGTCGAAGGTGGTGGCCACGGACCACGGCTCGCCGGGTATGTTAAACAGGATGGACGTGATCGCACCGCCGAACAGAGCGCCCCAGTAAATGCAGGACAGCATGATGATCGCCGAGGTCGGCGGCATCGTGAAGGTGAGAGGCAATAAAATGGCGATGCCATTGGCGCCGCCAAGCCCGGGCAATACGCCGATCACGACACCGAGCACGATGCCGATCATCATCAACAAAAAATTGAACGGCGTGAGAACGACCGCGAAACCGTTGAATAACGCGCTCAGTTCTACCAATCTGACTCCGGCAACAACATCAAGCGGTGTGAGCTACGCATCCGTCAATAACCAAGGAAGCGCAGCGGATCGAGCTCGCCTTTGAACAGCGGGACTTTGAACCATACCTCGAACATCAGGAAAAAAATCGCGTTGAGCACGCAGCCGACTGCGATGCTTCTAAGCCACGAATACTTTCCGAGCCATATCATGAACACCGTGATATAGATTGCGGACGCCACGTACAGGCCCAAATATTTGACGCCGAGGATATAAGCGGCCGCCGGTATGAGCACCGTCAGGACCAGCTTGAACGGACCCCATCGGACGAAGGGTTCGCCTTGAGCGTCTGGGATAAAAAGCGCGTGCCCGAGGTTTACAACACTCGCGATGCAGATCAGCACACCGATGTAAAAAGGGAAGTAACCGGACTGGGGGCCATCACTTCCCCATCTCGATCCAAGCCGGTAGCTGTCCCAGATAACGAGCGCGCCGAACAGAAACAATGCCAATGCGACCGCGACCTCAACGCCGCGCATGGAGATGGCCGCCCTGTCATCGCTATTGCGCTGCGATGGATCATCCATCGTGAATAAGATTAGGCTCTAGCTCGCACTCGTGATGGCCGTTTTCTTGGCGCTACGGTTTAGCCAGGAAGCCCGCTTCGCGCATCAAATCGCGATGAAGCGTCTCGGCCTTTTCAACCCACTTGGTGTATTCGCCACCGCTCAAAAAAGTAGTATTGAATGCGCCATCCTCCATGAATTTCTTCCAGTCCGGTGTTTCTCGTACGCGTTTGAACAAGTCCACGAAGTAATCGACCTGTTCTTTGGTTACGCCGCCGGGCATGAAGATGCCGCGCAACATCAGGTAGTCGACGTTCACACCGGCCTCTTTACAGCTCGGTATGTCGTTCCACGACATGGTGTCGGTGACCTTGGTCTTGTACGGTATGCGCGTATCGTCCATTACGCACAGCGGCCGCAGCTTGCCGGCGCGCCATTGCGCGACAGCCTCGATCGGATT
Source organism: uncultured beta proteobacterium (assembly GCA_963829085.1). Lineage (GTDB taxonomy): Bacteria > Pseudomonadota > Gammaproteobacteria > Burkholderiales > SG8-41 > PALSA-1004. The sequence goes on from CAWHHJ010000007.1 coordinate 111,322, forward strand.
ATTGACGCTCGAATCAATGTGTTTACCCACCAGCTGCACCGCCACGTCGCCGCCGCCCTTGAAAGGTATGTACGTAAACTTAGCGCCGGCCGCCTTCTCGATTGCGACGGTGATGATCTGATCTTCCTGCTTTGATCCGGTGCCGCCCATCTTGAATTTATTCGGACCGCCGGCCTTCACTGCGTCCAGGTACTGTTTTGCGGTTTTGTAAGGTGTCTCTGCGTTCACCCACAGCACGAACTGATCGAGCGCGAGCATTGCAACGGGCGTCAGGTCTTTCCAATTGAATGGCACGCCGGTTGCAAGTGGCGTCGTGAACAGATTCGATAGCGTAATGATGATCTTGTGCGGATCGCCCTTGGCTTCCTTGACGGCCAGAAAACCCTCAGCGCCGGCGCCGCCTGATTTATTCACCACAATCAGCGGTTGCTTCATCAGATTGTTCTTGGTAACGACGCCCTGCAGCAGACGCGCCATCTGGTCTGCTCCGCCGCCGGTGCCGGCTGGCACCACAAACTCAACAGGTTTCGAAGGTTCCCACGCTGCGCCGAAGGCCGGTAAGCACGAGGCTGCCGTTAGCACGCAGAGTACACGTCAGTACCCGGCGGCGCGTTGCCGCAAAGTTTTCCATCTCACACCTCCTAGGTGGTTGTTGCTTTGTTTCGTAGCCCTCTAACGGGGCTTACGTGTGCAATTTGACAACATCTTGCGTAAGGCGGTTGCAGAAAAAATTGATCTGCGTCAACTTTATCTAATACAGTCGCAACACAACGAAAAGCAGCTACTTAACCAGCAGAACAGGAACGTCGACGCAGCGCAATACTTTTGCCGCGCAAGAGCCCAAGAGCATATCGGCGATCGCACTTGCGCCGCGGCAGCCCATGACGATCTCGCGAATGTGATTTTCATGAACGAAATGCGTGGCCACATCGGCCGCATCGCCGACACGAACATGCTGCGTATACTTCAAGCCCGCCGCATCGAGCAATTCGCGCGCGCCAGCAAGCGCTTTCTCGCCTTCTTCGCGGTGATACTCCTGCGCTCCGCCGTGCAAGCCGCGAACCGTACCGGGGAGCCCGTGCTGAACATTGAGTAGATCAATGTGAGGTGCCGCCCGGTAAAGCGGCGCAGAAGCGATCACTTCGCGCACCGCCCGCAAGGCGTTCTGCGAGCCATCGACGAGAATCAGCAGCTTCGACCCGCCTGTGCCCGCTTCCCCGACCGCCTCCGCCTCGGTGGCGGCGCCTGCCGCTTCCTTGGTACTGCGCATCGACATCAGCTTGCCAACCACGACGACTAACGCGGCGCCTAGTATCTGCGCCCAACTGATCGCCCCCACTACCGGCAAATGTATTTCCATCCAGGGCATATTCGCCGCGATCCAGTCGGCGATTGCGCGATCCGTGATCAGCATCTCGCCGGCTACCCAGCCCAGCAACGCAGCGCCGCCTGTGATGATGATGGGAAAACGATCCATAAGCTTCAACAGGATCGTGCTGCCGAAAATGATCAGCGGGATACTGATAGCGAGGCCGAGGATGACCAACACATCATCGCCTTTTGCTGCTGCGGCGACACCGATGACATTGTCCAGACTCATCACAAGATCGGCGATCAGAATGGTGCGAATCGCGACCCAGACGTTGTTGCTGCTTTCGATGCCTTCCCCGCCATCGTCTTCGGACAGCAACAGTTGAATCGCAATCCAGAACAGCAGCAGACCGCCGACGATTTTCAGATACGGCATCGTGAGCAGCTTCACTGCCACGATAGTCAGTATCACCCGCATGACGATCGCTGCGACCGATCCCCAGATGATCGCCTTTTTCTGCTGGTGCGGCGGCAGAGATCGCGCCGCCAAAGCAATCACGACCGCATTGTCGCCGGACAAAAGAATATTCACGACGATAATCTGGCCGAGTCCGACCCAGAACGCCGGGTTAGAGAAATATTCGATCATGCAAACTGCTCCTCGAAATCCCGTTTTGGATTACTGCGTTGTTGTGCCAACGTAAACCGGCCTGTGACTATACACGGGGTGCGTTGCAGCGTCACGGCGGTGGAGATTGCTGTGCTGAGGCGGTTAGCATGCATCACATCATGCAGCACCGGCACACCACAGAAGCTCAAACGGCTTCTAAAATAAGCCCACAACTTTGCCGTCGTCGGTGAGGTCTATCTTTTCCGCGGACGGCATTTTCGGCAGACCAGGCATCGTCATCACGTCCCCGCACACCATCACGACGAACTCAGCGCCCGCAGCGAGTCTGACCTCGCGAATATTGATCATGTGTCCGGAAGGTGCCGCACGCAACTGCGGATCCGTCGAGAACGAGTATTGCGTCTTGGCAATGCATATCGGATAGTGACCGTAGCCTTCCTCCTGCAGCCGCCTGATTTGCGCCCGCACTTTGCTATCCGCTGTGACGTCAGCAGCGCCATATATTTTGGTTGCGACTGCCTTGACCTTATCCCACAGCGGCAGCGCATCTTCATACACGTATTTGAAATTTGTCGGCACTTTGTCGATCAAGTCGACGACCGCACGCGCGACGTCGGCCGCGCCGGCGCCGCCTTCGGCCCAATGTTTGGCGAGCAAGACCGGTGCCTCGTGGTGCGCCATTTTCTTTTTGAGCAGCTCGACTTCCGCCGTCGTGTCGAACGTGAACTGATTGATCGACACCACGCACGGCAGGCCATAGTGATTGCGCACATTGTTTACATGGCGCTCGAGATTCGCGATGCCTTTTTCGAGCGCCGACAGATTTTCTTTGTTGAGCTCCTTGAGGTCGACGCCGCCATGGTATTTCAGCGCCCGTATCGTTGCCACGATGACAACCGCGGACGGACGCAGGCCGGACTTGCGGCATTTGATGTCGATGAACTTCTCGGCGCCGAGGTCGGCGCCAAAGCCAGCTTCGGTCACAACATAATCGGCGAGTTTGAGCGCGGTCTTGGTTGCAATCACAGAATTGCAGCCATGCGCGATATTCGCAAACGGCCCACCGTGTATGAAAGCCGGATTGTTTTCGAGCGTTTGCACGAGATTAGGCTGCAGCGCGTCTTTTAGCAGCACTGTCATCGCCCCGTGCACTTTGAGATCACGGGCGTGCACCGGCTTCTGCTCCCGTGTGTAACCGATGACGATGTTGCCGAGACGCGTCTTCAGATCCTTTAAGGAATTTGACAGGCAGAATATCGCCATCACTTCCGATGCGACAACGATATCGAAGCCGTCCTGGCGCGGATATCCGTTGCCTGGACCGCCCAGTCCCACCGTGATGTCACGCAGCGCGCGGTCATTCATATCCATTACGCGTTTCCACGCAATGCGGCGCACATCGATGCCGAGCGCATTGCCGTGATGGATATGATTATCGATTGCCGCCGACAATAAATTATTCGCGAGGCCGATCGCGCCGAAGTCACCGGTGAAATGCAGATTGATGTCTTCCATCGGCACCACCTGCGCATAACCGCCGCCAGCTGCGCCGCCCTTCACGCCGAACACAGGTCCCAGGCTCGGCTCGCGCAGGCAGATCACTGCCTTCTTGCCGATTTTGTTGAGCGCGTCGCCGAGACCTACGGTCGTCGTTGTCTTGCCCTCACCTGCAGGCGTCGGGCTGATCGCCGTAACGAGAATCAGCTTGCCGTCTTGCTTCTTCGCGAGACTGTCGACGTACTCGAGTGAGATCTTTGCCTTGTAATGTCCGTAAGGCACGAGTTGGTCTTCCGGTATGCCGAGCTTGTCGGCAACCTTGGCAATGCGCTGCATCTTCGCAGCCTGCGCAATTTCAATGTCCGATAACGCCATGGGTCTCCATCCTCGACAGAATCTATGACAACGATTTTTTATTTGAAATGAAATGTACCGCGAACCGTGCAATATAGGCCGCATGCATAACTTCGGCCTTGACCACAGTCAATTTTCCGCGTACGCGAATGCAATAGCGGACGTTACTCCGGCCTGACGTTCGCCTCCCGCACAACCTTTCCCCATTTTACGCGTTCGGCCGCTAGATAGCGCGCGAACTCGCCAGGCGTATCGGCGATCGGTTCAAACGCGTTATGCAGCAATTTCTCGCGTAGATCGGGCGCATCGACAGTTGTTTTCAGCGCGCGATAGAGCCTGTCGATTACGATACGTGATGTACCGGCCGGCGCAACAACGCCATTCCAGTTATTAGCCTCGTATCCCGGCACGCCCGCTTCCGCCACCGTCGGGAGCTCCGGCATCACGTGCGAACGCTGCGCAGTGCCGATGGCGAGGGCACGCACCTTGCCGCTACGAATATGCTGTTGCACGGTGGTGAGATTGGCAAACGCGAGGGTCAGCCTGCCGCCAATGAGATCTGTCACCGCGAGCGATCCGCCTTTGTACGCAACATGGACGAGATCGACCTTCGCCATACTGCGAAACAACTCAGTCGCGAGATGACTGGCGCCGCCGACACCGCTCGATCCGAACGTGTATTTGCCCGGATTGCTTTTCGCAAGTGCGACCAGTTCGCGCACTGTTTGCGCGGGCACTGAAGGGTGAATGACCAAAACGTTGCTGGTGGCCGCGATATTGCTGATCGCAGCGAAGTCGCGTGTAACATCGAATGGCAGCTTGTCATACAGGGCGGGCGCCACTGCAAGCGGCGGTGTCGCCATCAGCAGCGTATACCCATCCGGCGCGGCGCGCGCGACGATCTCCGTCGCGATTAGTGTGCCGGCACCGGTACGATTATCGATTATGACCGGCTGCCCGAGCAGAATGGTGAGCTTCTGCCCCGCCATACGAGCCAGCACGTCGGTAGAGCCGCCGGCAGCGTAAGGAACGACCAAACGCAGCGGCCGGGTGGGATATTCCTGCGCATTCGACCCGCCGCTGTGCAGGCAGGCGAGCGCGACGCTGCTGACCACAAACCCTAGCCGGCGATTCATTGCTGACTGCGCCGAACGCTCAGCCGCGATACACCGGCTCCGGCTGCGTCAGGAATGCATGCAGTATGTGATAGGCGATCTGATAGTTGACCGCCTTGGTGCTGTTGTGAGCAATGCCCGGCATGACCGCAAACTGCTTGTCCGGATTGGGCAGCAGTTTGAAGAATTCCAGCAAGTCTTCCATCGAGGCAATCCCGTCGTACTGACCGCGCATAATAAGTGTCGGCGCAAGAATCTGCGCCGGGTCGACAAGCGGGAGGTTCGAGCACATGTCGACATACGTGCCGGTTGGCACCGAGTCGTCGAGCGCGAGTATCTGCTCGGCGTATGCGTCGATCACCGCCTGATCAGCGCCGCCATCGTGATCGCGCGTGAACATCGTGTTGACGAATGCCCGGTCGATCTTACGCCGGTTGTTAGCGCGATATTCAGGCAGTTTCTTCGAGCGCTCGGCGAGCGTCGGACTGCCTTTGCCCGTCCACACGAAAGCGCTCAGTACGAGGCGTGCTACGCGCTGTGGGCGGCGCTGCGCGTAGAGCGCGGCACGCAGCGCACCCGACGAACTGCCGTAGAAAAAGAATTTTTCGGTGCCGCGTGTCTTTACGATGTAGTCGACTGCCGCTTCGAGATCGTCGGCGCCGTTCGCGACATCGCAGTTAATATCGCGATGCTTCGATGAGCGGCCGTAGCCTTCCATATCGATGCACCACGTATCAAATCCACGCCGCGCAAACCAATCCATGAGCGAGGCGTCCGGCTTACCCGGCATCTGAAAATCGAACCCGGGGGTCGAGGCCATAGACGAGCCATGCACAAAGATGAGCGTGCCCAGGTGCGGCTTGAGCACCGCCCGTTTCTCCCACAGGAATAGCTTAACGTCGCCCTTTGTTGTCCAGTGTTCCTGGCCGGCGATGGCGGCGCTGGTCTGATCCATAGCTGTTCCCAGCGCCTTATGCGATCACTGCTTGCTTGGTGGTTGGACCGCCGCCGTAGCTCGAGCGCGGCATCAGCTCCCCGCCGCGCATCAGTTTCACTGCGCAATACTTGAATTCCGGAATTTTTCCGAACGGATCAAGTGCAGGATTGGTGAGCAGGTTGGCGGCGGCTTCGTAAAAACAAAACGGAATGAACACGGCGCCGCGCGGCGTACCGTCGTCCGCGCGCGCATACAGCGAAACGATGCCGCGGCGCGACTCAACCGAGATCACGTCGCCCGGCTTGGCGCCAATCGAATCCAAATCGAGCGGATGCACGGAGGCGACCGGTTCAGGTTCGAGCGCATCCAGCACGCTCGCGCGGCGCGTGATGGCGCCGGTGTGCCAATGCTCGAGCTGGCGGCCCGTGATGAGCACGAATGGAAATTCGCGATCCGGTTTTTCTGCAGCGGGGATGATGTCGGCCGGAACGAGCTGAGCCCGTCCCGTAGCCGTGGGAAATCGGTCGACGAACACGACGGGTTGTCCGGGATCGCCTTCTTTTTCGCACGGGTAGGTCACGCTGCTCTCCGCTTCGAGCCGTTCCCACGTGATCCCTGCAATCGACGGCATTGCCTTGCGCATCTCATTGAAGACGTCGCGCGGTCCCGCGTAATTCCAATCGAGGCCAAGGCGGCGTGCGAGCTCCTGAATGATCCAGAGATCGTCTCTTGCTTCACCGGGCGCCTGCAGCGCTTTGCGTCCAAGCTGCACCATACGATCGGTGTTGGTGACGGTGCCGGATTTCTCGGGCCACGCCGTCGCGGGAAAGATTACATCGGCGTGATAGCACGTCTCGGTCAGAAAAATTTCCTGCATGACGAGACAATCGAGCTTCGCGAGCGCTTCGCGCGCATGATGAGCATCGGGGTCCGACATCGCCGGATTCTCGCCCATGATGTACATGCCGCGTATGTTCCCCGCGTGGACTGCATCCATAATCTCGACGACGGTCAAGCCGGGCTTCGGATCCAGCTTCGCTCCCCACAGGCGTTCAAAACGCCCGCGCGCATCGTCATTGTCCACGCGCTGGTAATCCGGAAATACCATTGGTATGAGGCCGGAATCCGACGCGCCTTGCACGTTATTCTGCCCGCGCAGCGGATGCAGACCAGTACCAGGACGTCCGATCTGTCCCGTCATCATGCACAACGCAATGAGGCAGCGCGCATTGTCCGTCCCGTGAATGTGCTGCGAGACGCCCATCCCCCACAGGATCATCGAGCTCTTTGCCTTCGCATAGAGCCGCGCAACTTCGCGTATCGTCTCGGCCGGAATGCCGCAGACTGGCGCCATCGCTTCCGGACTGTAGTTGGCGACATTGCGCTTCAATTCCTCATAGCCGATCGTGCGGCTGCGAATGAAATCTTCGTCGACAAGTCCTTCGTGCACGATGGTATGCATGAGCGCATTCAGAAGTCCGACGTCGGTATCGGACTTGAACTGCAGGTAGTGCGTTGCATGGCGCGCCAGGTCCGAACGCCGAGGATCGGCAACAATCAACTTGGTGCCATTCTTAACCGCATTCTTGATCCACGTAGCCGCCACAGGATGGTTTGATGTCGGATTGGCGCCGATGATCAGCACGACTTCGGCGTTCGCCACATCGTTTACCTGGTTCGAGACAGCACCCGAGTTCACACCTTCCATAAGCGCCGCGACGCTCGACGCGTGGCACAAACGCGTGCAATGATCGACATTGTTGCTGCCAAAACCGGTGCGCACGAGCTTCTGAAACAAATACGCCTCTTCGTTGCTGCCCTTGGCGGAGCCGAAGCCGCACAGCGCGTTCCTGCCGGCGCGCTCGCCGCCCTGGTCCCGAATCTTCTTTAGCCCGTTTGCAGCGAGCTCGAGCGCTTCGTCCCACGTCGCTTCGCGAAAGTACTGGAGCGGCTGCGCGGGATCCATCTGAAACTCGGCCGACTTGGGCACGCCGGGTTTGCGTATCAGCGGTTTTGTGAGCCGCTGTTTATGACTGACGTAGTCGAAGCCATAACGTCCCTTGACGCACAGTCGCCGGTGATTTGACGGACCATCCTGTCCATCGACGGACAGAATCTTGTTGTCCTTGATGTTATAGGTGAGCTGGCAGCCGACGCCGCAATACGGACACACTGAATTCACTTGCTTATCCGGCTTGATCAGGCCCACCCCTCCAGCGGGCATCAACGCCCCGGTCGGGCAAGCTTGAACGCATTCGCCGCAAGCGACGCACGTCGAGTTGCCCATCGGATCGTCCAGATCGAAGACGATTTTGGAGTGATCGCTGCGAAACGCGTAACCGATCACATCATTGACCTGTTCCTCGCGGCACGCGCGCACGCAGCGCGTGCACTGGATGCACGAGTCGAGGTTGACGGACATTGCAAAGTGCGACAGGTCAGCTTTCGGCTGATCGCGCGGTTCGAATCGCGGCTTGCGCACCGCCAGTTTGCTCGCCCACTCATCGAGTTCGGAGTCGAGCGTGTGCCGCTCAGGCGGCATATCGGACAGCAAGAGCTCGAGTACCATTTTCTGCGATGCCACCGCACGCGCGCTGTTCGATGTCACTTCCATGCCCGAAGTCGGGTAGCGGCAGCATGACGGCGCAAGCACGCGCTCGCCTTTGATTTCAACCATGCAAGAGCGGCAATTGCCGTCCGGTCGCATGCCCTCTTTGTAGCAAAGACGCGGAATTTCGACGCCGAGGCGCTGTGCGGTCTGGATAATGGTCTCATTGCCATAGCCGACGACGTCTTTGCCATTCAGCTTGAATTCAACGGGCAGTGCCGCCAGTTCGTCTGTGCTTATTGCTGTCATCCCGGATCTCCGGACAGCCTGCTCGGTGGACGTCTGAGCAGAGCTGTCCCTTGTTGTCGACTACTCAATCTCGTGCGCAAAGTGCTTCATCACGCACAGGACAGGGTTAGGTGCCGCCTGGCCCAGCCCGCATATGGATGCGTCCGCCATCGCACTGGAAAGTTCCTGCAACAACGGCTTGTCCCACTTGGGCGACTCCATGAGTCTCACCGCCTTGCCTGTGCCAACGCGGCACGGCGTGCATTTACCGCACGATTCGTCGGCAAAAAATTTCATCAGGTTGCGCGCCGCTGCGCTGGCCTTATCGCGGTCGGAAAGGATGATTACACCCGCTGAACCGATGAAGCAGCCATGTGGTTGCAGCGTGTCGAAGTCGAGCGGGATGTCGCCCATGCTCGCCGGCAGTATCCCGCCTGATGCGCCCCCGGGCAGGTATGCATAGAGAGTGTGCCCGGCCTGCATTCCGCCGCAATACTCGGCAATTAATTCGTTGACGGTAATCCCCGCCGGCGCAATGTGCACGCCCGGCTTCGCCACCCGCCCCGAAACCGAAAACGAGCGCAAACCTTTACGCCCATTGCGCCCCTGGCCGGCGAACCATTCCGGGCCCTTGTCGATGATGTCGCGCACCCAGTACAGCGTTTCCATGTTGTGTTCGAGCGTCGGCAGACCGAAGAGCCCGACCTGCGCGACATACGGCGGCCGCAGCCGCGGCATGCCGCGCTTGCCTTCGATCGACTCGATCATCGCGGATTCTTCGCCGCAGATATAAGCGCCTGCGCCGCGCCGCAGGTAGATCGGCAATAGCGGGCACGGAAAGTTTTTCTGCAGCGCCGCGATCTCGCGCTGGAGAATCTCACGACAGCCCGCATACTCGTCACGCAGATAGATATATACCTCCGACATCTGCGTTGTCCAGGCAGCGATGAGCATGCCTTCCAGAAAACGGTGCGGATCGCGCTCGAGAAAATACCGGTCCTTGAAAGTACCCGGCTCGCCTTCATCAATGTTGATCGCCATCAATCGCGGTGTCGTCTCGCCGCGCAGAATTCGCCACTTGCGGCCGGTCGTGAAGCCGGCGCCGCCGAGACCGCGCAGTGCCGATGCTTCCATCGTCTTCAGTATGTCCTCGGCATCGCGTTTGCCGGCGAGACATTCAAGCGCCAGCTCATAGCCGCCTTGCGCGCGGTACTCGTCGTAGCCGATGTATTTAGCGACAGCGCAGCGCACATTTTTAGCGGCGACCTGTGTCTGGACTTTTTCGACGGTCGCCTGCGGAATCGGATTTTGACCCACGACCGCGGCGGGCGCCTGTTCGCAACGCCCGATGCAAGGCGCGGGAATGACACGCACGTCCGCTCCCAGCGTCGTCTTCAGTTTTTCCAGCAGCCCTTGCGCGCCGGCGAGCTCGCACGACAGCGAATCACATACTCGCACGGTCAGCGCCGGTGGAACGTGATCGCGATCTTTGACGATGTCGAAATGATGATAGAACGAGGCAACTTCGTACACTTCCACGGATGCGAGGTTCATCTCGCGCGCGAGCGCGACTACATGCTCGCTGGAGATGTGTCCATAGCGATCCTGAATTTTATGCAGGTGCTCAATGAGTAAAGGGCGCTGCCGCGATTCGTTGCCAAGCAGCGCCTGTACCTCGGCAAGCGCTGTGGCGTCGACCGCGCGACCCTTGGGCGTTCCGCGCTTTTTCCTGTTTAATGCTGTGTCCACTACTGCTCCTCTGCTCGCCGACGAGTTGCGGCGATGCACGGCATTAACGCCAGCAGCGCCCTGCCGTTGGGCGCCAAAAAGGATGGGTGCAGGCTACTTGAGAACTGATTTGAGCAGCTTTCCCATATCCGCCGGATTGCGGGTGACCTTGATGCCACACTCTTCCATCACCGCGAGCTTTTCGGCAGCAGTACCCTTGCCGCCCGAGATGATCGCGCCGGCATGACCCATGCGCTTGCCTGGCGGCGCAGTGACGCCGGCGATAAATCCGACCACCGGTTTCTTCATATTAGTCTTGATCCACCGCGCGCAAGTTTCCTCGTCGTCGCCGCCGATTTCGCCGACCATGATGACCGCCTCTGTCTGCGCGTCGTCGTTGAACATTTTCATGATGTCGATGTGCTTGAGCCCGTTGACCGGATCTCCGCCGATACCCACGCACGACGATTGCCCGAGGCCCTGCTCCATCAGTTGACCGACCGCTTCGTACGTTAACGTTCCGGAACGTGAAACTACGCCGACCGGGCCTGCCTTGTGGATATGTCCCGGCATGATTCCGATCTTGATCTGATCGGGTGTGATTACGCCCGGGCAATTCGGACCGATGAGTTTGGTACGCTTGCCCTGCATTTTATACCTCGTCCGAATCATGTCCCGAACCGGAATGCCCTCGGTTATGCAGATAACGAGGTCGAGATCGGCATCGATCGCTTCATCTATCGCAGCGGCTGCAAACGGTGGCGGCACATAAATCACTGATACGTTCGCGCCTGTCTTCTGCTTGGCCTCCTTGACCGTTGCGAATATCGGGATGCCCTCGTACGACTCACCGGGCTTTTTCGGATTTACACCCGCGACATAGCAAGTCGCGCCATTCGCGTATTCCTTACCCATCCTGGTATGAAACTGGCCGGTCTTGCCGGTGATCCCCTGCGTCATCACGCGCGTATTTTTGTCGATCAATATGCTCATGCCGCCGCTCCTGCTTCCTTTACCGCTTTCACGACTTTGGCCGCAGCGTCAGCCATGTTGTTGCCCGATATGATCGGCAGTCCCGATTCGGCAAGAATTTTTTTTCCAAGCTCGACATTGGTGCCTTCCAGTCGCACCACGAGCGGGACCTTTAATTGAACTTGGCGAGCCGCCGCGACAACGCCTTCGGCGATCACATCGCATTTCATGATGCCGCCGAAAATGTTGACGAGGATCGCTTTCACCGTCGGATTTTTGAGCATGATCTTGAATGCTTCGGTGACTTTCTCGGTCGAGGCGCCGCCGCCAACATCGAGGAAGTTCGCCGGACTTCCGCCATAAAGCTTCGTAATGTCCATGGTTGCCATGGCGAGACCGGCGCCGTTCACCAGGCATCCGATGTTTCCATCGAGCGAGATATACGAAAGATCGTACTTCGATGCTTCGATCTCCGCCGGATCTTCCTCATCGAGATCGCGCATCGCCACAATGTCGGGATGACGGAAAAGCGCGTTGTCGTCGAAGTTCATCTTGGCATCGAGGGCGACAACATCGCCTGAGTTGGTCAGGATGAGCGGGTTGATTTCCGCCAGGGATCCGTCGGTCTCATCAAACGCTTTATATAAACCCTTGAGCGCCGGCCTCGCTTTGGCAACGGATGCTTCAGGAATGCCGATCTTTCGAGCGACGTCATCAGCTTCCGCGTCTTTGAGCCCGGTGATCGGGTCGATAAACACCTTCACGATTTTTTCGGGAGTCTTCGCGGCCACTTCCTCGATATCCATCCCGCCTTCTGAACTCGCCATCAAGCACACGCGCTGAGTTCCACGATCGACGACCATGCCGACGTAAAGCTCCTTCTTGATATCGGCGCCTTCTTCGACCAGCAGCCTGCGGACTTTCTGTCCTTCCGGCCCGGTTTGATGCGTTTTGAGCATCATGCCGAGAATGTCGCCGGCATGCTTCTTCACTTCTTCGATCGATTTTGCGACTTTCACGCCACCGCCCTTGCCTCGACCGCCCGCGTGGATTTGCGCCTTGACGACCCATACCTTACCGCCGAGCTTTTGCGCTGCGGCCACCGCATCATCAACGGTGAAACATGGCACCGCGCGCGGCGTTACGACGCCATATTTACGCAGGATCTCTTTTGCCTGGTATTCGTGAATTTTCATTAACTACCTTTTCTCATAGCGCGCACATGACGCTGACAACCGCCGAACGCAGCGAAACAACCGCCTATAGAGGCATTTCGCAACAGGGCTTTGGGTCGTTTTCCTGCGATGCGTGGCTGCGCAATCCTGCGACTCGGGAAGACGATGGAGTTGCGCGATAAATCCAGATAATTATAGCGGATTGGCCGTTCCAGCTAACCATCCTCTTAGTCGCGTGACTGACACTGGACGATCAGCATCAAATGCGAATGTCTCGTCTTTCGCCGTTCAAAGATGCGCGCCCGAATACCGTTCGTTTAAGTTGACGAACCTTGCGACGCAGCAAACTAGTTCGCGGGCGTGGGTACGCACTTGTTTTCTACAACCACCGCACGAAGCGATGAAGGCAAAAAAAAACGCAACCCCATGGGGGCTGCGTCTAAGATTCCACCAAAGGAGGAGGATTTGGAGGATATGCGCCGACACCTGTAAAGATGCCCAACGCAAAGCCATTATGGGCCGCCGGGAAGCCCTTTGCAAGCAGTTTCTGCTGCTATGCAATATAAATCCTGCGGATCGTCCCATCCGTCTGGATTACCTTTCTGAACAGGGACTTAAGCAATCATCACTGGCCTTAGGGCCGGCAGACAGCGCTCAGCTATCTTGGGCTAAAGAAACAACTGCGCGGGTGTGATCGCTCGGCTGTGCCAACGGGCCACCGCACTCGGCGAGTGGGCGCAAATCATCATCGCTATAATCGTCGCTCGATCAACTACCGGCCGCAAGCAATGCCTGCAACGATGATACTTACCGGTGACGTGAACCTCATGAACGTCACTGACCCCGATGTGCCATTCAAGCGCGTGGCAGATGAGTTCCGTACGACAGACGTCGTCTTCAGCAACCTCGAGTGCTGTCTGTATCATCCTCCCGGCGGCCATTCAGTCGACACCGAAGGTTTTTTCGCGGATCCACTAGCCGGCGGTGAGACCTTGAAACGGGCCGGCATCCACGTGGTCGGCATCGCCAACAACGTCAACTACGGCGAGGCGGCGATCCGTTCATCCATCGCGCGTCTCGACGAACTTGGCATCCCGCACACGGGTGCCGGGGCAAACCGCGCAGCGGCGCGAGCGCCGGTCGTTCTCAATCGCAACGGCGTGCGCTACGGTTTTTTACAACGCACTTCGGTCTATTGGCCGACCAATCATGAGGCCGCGGACAACGCGCCCGGTGTTGCCGTTATTCGCGGACACACCGCATATCAGCTGCCGCTGCACAAGACACGGCCTGAGATTCCGCCCGCCAACCGGCCCGGCCTCCCGCCCGTGATACTTACCTGGGCGGATGCAAAATATCTGCAGCAATACAAAGAAGACGTCACCGCGTTGCGCTCACAATGCGACATTCTCGTCGCATCGTGTCATTGGGGCCTGCATCAGGACGTGCTCGACTACATGCCTGAAATCGCGCATGCCGCCATCGATGCCGGAGCTGACATCGTGATCGGCCATGGACCCCACTATTCGCTTCCGGTCGAAGCGTACAAAGGCAAGCCGATCTATTACGGACTCGGCAGCTTTTCCTTTCACACCGGTCACGGCGGCCGGAAGCACGGGGATTGGGTCGGCATGATGGCGCGCGTGAGAGTCGACGGCAAAACTATCAAGCATGCGACGTTTCAGTTTGTGCGCCACAACGACGCGAATGAATCGGTACTGTGCGCGCTGACAAATGAGCAGGCAACGCTCGAGGACATCACGGCGCGCAGCGCGAAATTTGGCTCGAAGCTAAAAGTGGAAGGCGATCAGGTGTCGATCGCGCTGAGCTAACGCACCAGCGTAGCAATCAGTCGGCGCGGGCGCCCGACGACTTTACGACCGGCGTCCATTGCTTGATCTGAGCCTCGATAAACGCCCGATATTGCTGCGGAGTACCTGCTGCCACATCCATCGCCAGATTGTTAAGACGCTCCTTCACATCGGACCGCTGAAGAATCCGCGTCGTTTCATCATGCAGCTTTGCAACGATTGCTTGCGGGGTCTTTGCAGGCGCGTGCAAGCCGTGGAAGTTGAGTCCTTCATACCTCGGAACGACACTTGCGATCGGCGGTACGTTCGGCAGACTTGCTGCCGGCTGCGCACTCGTCACTCCAAGCGCTTTGAGCTTGCCTGCGTTCACCTGTGCGAGCGCGGTCGATACCGCAATCATGGCGTAATCGACGTCTCCCACTAGCACGCCCGTTAGCGCGGGGCCGCCTCCATTATACGGCACGCTGATGACTTTGATGCCCGCCAGGCTGTTCATGTATTCGGCGAAAATGTGAGCGGATGTTCCGATGCCCTGCGAGCCGTAGCGCAGCATTCCCGGTTTAGCCTTTGCCTGTTCGATGAGCACCTTCAAATTCGTTATCGGCGATGAAACGGGCGCGACCAGCGCCAGCGGAAATGTGACCCACAAACCGATGTGCTCAAAATCCCGCAACGGATCATATGGCAGGTTCTTGTACATCGCCGTCGCCATTGCCATGGTTGCTATCGATCCAATGACGAGCGTATAGCCGTCGGGCGCCGCCTTCGCGACGAGATCCGTTCCTGTAGTACCACCGGCCGACGGCCGATTATCGATGATCACCGGTTGGCCGACACTTTCTGAAAGGCGCTGACCAATGATGCGTCCCAAAGTATCGGTCGAACCTCCTGGCGCGAACGGCACGACGAGACGAATGGAATGGTTGGGATAGCCCTGCGCCGAAGATGTATGCGTAAACGCTGCGCTCCAGACGGCAAGGGCACCATAGACTACGTGACGCGCAACCCCGGTCACGGGCCTTCGTCCGACGGGTGCCTGAGATTGCGCGCCGGATACACTTTGGCCGGATGCTGCTTCAGCGCCTCTTCATCGATATCGATGCCCAGTCCGGGCGCGGTGGGCAGATTAATGTAGCCATTCTTCGGCTTCAACTGGTTGGGCGAAATCTTGTCGCAGAACTCGACGAACGGCAGGAAATACTCCGTGATGATGAAATTGGGCATGCCGGCGGACGCATGGACCGTCGATGACAACCCGACTGCGGTGGAGTTGTAATTGTGTGGCGACATCGCGACCATATACGGCTCGGCCATCGCTGCGATTTCTTTGAGTTCGAGTATCCCGCCACAGCACGCCACATCGGGATTGAGAATATCGGCTGCGCGCGCTTCGAGTAGCGGGCGAAAACCCTGCTTCAGGTAAGTCGCTTCGCCAATCACGATCGGCAGGCCAGTGCCGCGCCGGATTTCAGCAAGCCCGTCGGCATTTTCTGCGATGCACGGCTCTTCCATCCAATACAGTTGAACTCGGCGAGTTTCCTGTCGAGCGGAATCGCATGCATCGGCGCAAGGCGGCGATGCTGATCGATCAGGATGTCGACGTCAGGTCCGATTGCATCGCGCACGGCTTTGATCACCGCCACCGCGCGTGCTTCGTGTTCTTTGGGAATCCAGCTCCGCCATGGTGAGGGCAGCGGATCAAGCTTCATCGCAGTGAAGCCCTGTGCGACGACTTTTTCCGCCGCGCGTGCGTAATCGGCCGGCTGCTTAAGCTGATAGCTCCAGCCGTTCGCATACACCCGTATCTTGTCGCGATAGCGACCGCCGAGCAGGTTATAGACCGGCTGTTTCGTCGCCTTGCCCGCAATGTCCCACATCGCCTGCTCGATGCCGCTGATAGCGCAATATAGTTCGAGCGAGCCGCGGCGGGCGGCATAATCATCAAATGCCATCTGCGTGAAGTGCTTGATGTTGAATGGATCGCGTCCTACGGCGTATTTGCCAAGCGCGGTAAGCTGCGCCATGACGGCGGTATCACGATCGTATTGTGAGTACGCCTCGCCCCAGCCGTGAATACCCGCGTCAGTTTCGACTTTTACGAACATCAGGTTCTTGCGCCATCCGGGATGGACTGCGTACGGCTTGACTGCTGTTATCTTCACTTCGATTCCTCCATTTAGGCTCATGCCGTCTACATGAAACTGCGCGTCCTATGTAGTGTTCGAGCGCTTGCGAATGCCGTATTTACCTCACATACTACGTTTGCACAACTGAAGAAAATTAATTTCCGGAAAGCCAACCAACCCGGCTTCAGTTGCTGAGCACACTCTGCTCGCTACATTCATAACTACAAGCTCGCTGGTTCATGGAGGTCCGATGAAGATAGTAGCTACAGTCGTATCGGTGCTGTCTGTAGGTGTGGTTTCAGCGCAAACCTATCCAGCGAAAGCTGTGCGCATCATCGTGCCGTATCCGGCCGGCGGAACCTCCGACATACTTTCACGACTGCTGAGTCCGAAGTTGAATGAGGTCTTCGGTCAACCAATCGTCGTCGACAATCGTCCCGGCGCAAATGGCAACATCGGTGCAGATCTCGTAGCGAAATCGACGCCCGACGGCTATACGCTGCTCCTCGCCGATCTCGGCGCCTTATCGATCAGCCCGAGCATCTACAAATTGCCGTTTGATGCGCTCAAAGATCTCGCGCCGGTCACGATGGTCGCCTATTCGCCGCACCTGCTGGCGGTGCATCCGTCAGTGCCTGTTAAAACGGTGAAGGAGCTTATCGCTCTCGCGAAATCAAAACCGGGCCGCCTCAACTTTGCAGTGTCCTCGATCGGCGGCGCGCCTCATCTCGCCGGCGTTGCCTTCGAGGAGCAGACAGGCATCAAGTGGACATACATACCCTACAAGGGCGGGTCCGATGCCATCATTGGCCTCGCTTCAGGTCAGGCCGATGCCATTTTCAACGGCATGCTCGCAACCTATCCGCACGTGCGTTCGGGAAAACTCAAACTGATCGCGGTGTCGAGCGCCAAGCGGGTGGCTGCGATTCCCGAAGTGCCGACGGTGGCGGAATCAGGACTCAAGGATTTCGAGACAGGAACGTGGCAGGGCGTCGTCGCGGCAGGTGGAACGCCGAAAGAAATAGTCACTCGGCTCAATGCGGAAATCATCAAGGCCTTCAGCACCGCTGACATGAAAGAGAACCTCACCAAGCAGGGGGCGGAGGTTTATCCCATGACGCCGGAACAACTCGGCAACTGGCTCAAGACGGAAATCGCGAAGTGGGCGAAGGTCGTGAAGGCTGCCAATCTCAAGCTTGAATAGCCGCTATTCCGTGCGCGCATCCACTTTGAGCAATTGCCCGATCTTCTCTGACGCTTTGAGTCCGCTGCCCGTTAAGACCAATACTGTCGTTTGCGCAGGATCGATCGCCCCGCTTTGGAAAAGCTGGCGCAGGCCCGCGGCCGCGGCGGCGCTGGTCGGCTCAATATACAAGCCGCTTTTCGCGAGTGCGCCCAAGGCGGAAACAATCTCATCTTCGCTAACGGCGAGTATGCTGCCGCCCGAGTCTCTCACCGCATGCAGCACTTCTTTTACACGCGTCGGCTTGGATGACGCGATACCTTCCGCGATGGTGTTCGTAATCTCGGTTGGCACAAGCGTCTCGACGCCTCTCCTGAAGGCCTCATAGTAAGGCGCGCAGTTTGCAGCCTGCACGCCGAACAAGCGCGGCATCCGATTAATTTCACCCTGCCGTATCAGCTCCGAAAATCCGCGCTCGCAGCCGCACGCATTGCTGCCATAGCCCACTGGAAAAACGACGTTATCGGGCGCCTTGAATCCGAGTTGCTCCCACAATTCATACGCGAGGGTCTTCGTGCCTTCCAGAAAAAACGGCTGCCAGTTGTGGCTCGCATAAAATATTTGTTTGGCGTAACGCAACGCGGCGTCCGCCACGTCCTGACGCGAGCCTCTGATAGTCACGACGTCCGCGCCGGTCGCCGCCATCTGCGCGATCTTTGGATAGGAAGCCGTTTCCGGCACGAGAATGCGGCTGCGCATACCGGCCGCAGCGGAATATGCAGCGAGCGAGGCGCCCGCGTTGCCCGACGAATCCTCGAGCACACTTGAGATGCCGCGGCTCTGCAGATAACTGATGAGTGTCGTCATGCCGCGGTCTTTGAATGAACCGGTCGGCGCCATGAACTCGAGCTTCATCGTTACTGCAATGCCATCGATTTTGCCGCAGACGAGCGGCGTCCATCCTTCGCCAAGCGTCACGGCGTCCTTCTCATCGACGAGCAGCGCTTTGGCGTAACGCCACACCGAGCGTCTCGACGTATTGATGTCTCTGCGCGTCAGGCCGGGGGCATCGCCGAGGTTGAGGTGCGCGCCGCCATCACCGCACCAGCGCGCTGTATCAAGCGGATAGGTCTTGCCCGTTGAGGAATCGATGTAGTGCATGCGTGTCCTATTGTTCGAGCCGGATATGGGTCTGCGCCACGACTTCTTTCCAGCGGCGCATTTCGGCGTCGATGAGCGCACGGAATTCATCGACCGTTGCGGGATTGATATCGAGCGCAAGCGCCGAAAAGCGTTCACGCACGTCGGCGGCAGCGAGCGCTGCTACGATTTCACGATTCAGCTTATTCGTAATCTCACGCGGCGTGCCTGCCGGCGCAAGCACTCCATACCAGTGCGTCACCACGAAGTCTTTGACACCGGACTCCTGGAAAGTCGGAATTTCCGGCGCTCGAGCGTGTCGTCCTGCGGTCGCAATTGCGAGTCCCTTGATCTTGCCGGCCTTGAGTTGGGTCAGGACCGCCGCCAAAGGATTCATCAATAGTGCAATCTGCCCTGCCATCACATCGGTCAATGCAGGCGCAGCGCCTTTATAAGGTACCTCGTTCAGGGTGAGTCCGGTCTTCGTGCGCAGCCACTCGTAAGTCATGTATGGACCCTGTCCGGTCGTGCCTAGCGTGACCTTCTCGCTCTGCGCTTTGGGCATCCCGAGTAATTGCTTTATGTCCGGACTAAACGATGGATTCGCGCACAACACCTGCGGCGACATCGCGAACAATCCGACTGGCGCGAAATCCTTCTGCGCATCGAAGCGCGGCTTTGCGTACGCAACTGTATTGATCGTGATCGCAGGGTCGGCGACGATCATCGTGTAACCGTCGGGAGTTGCTCTAGCAACGAGTTCCGTTCCGATCATGCTCGAAGCGCCGGGGCGATTGTCGATCACGAAGGTCTGACCCAGCGCTGCGCCAAGCTTCTGGGCAACAGCACGCGCCGTAATATCAGATCCGCCGCCAGGCGCGTACGGCACAATCATGCGCACCGGTCGCGACGGGTAATCATCGCCCGCCGCGCACGCGTCGATAGCAATCAACGCGACGACGAGAACAATAAATGGGTACGATGTTTTCATTGACCAGCAGCCAAGCGCGCAGCGCGATGAATCCGGCACGCGGTATGATACAGCCGTGCGCAACAGAGGTGCACGGTTCTACGTGGACCGCAGTCACCTTGATGATTGGACGCCGCTCCCAACGGCGAACGAATTTCAAAGGTACGTCCTTTGGCGAAAAATGAATTGAGGCTTGCCGCCGACGTAGGCGGAACCTTTACCGATCTCGTGATGCATGACGCAACCAGCGGGGAGATTTCTACCGGCAAGCTTCTCACGACACCTGCTGATCCAAGTATCGCAATCCTGGAAGGAACGCTGCGGCTCTTAAAGAAGCGCGGCAGGCTGCTTTCAGATATCGCATATTTCATGCACGCTACCACGCTCGTCACGAACACAATCATCGAGCGAAAAGGCGCGCGCACCGGCCTCATCATGACTGGCGGATTTCGCGACATCATCGAGATGGGCACCGAAACACGTTACGACATCTACGATCTCGGCATCGATTTGCCGCCACCGCTGGTTCCACGCGAGTTGCGGCGGGAAGTTGCCGAACGCATCGACGCCGCGGGACTGATCGTCACGCCGCTCGACGTCGATGGCGCCCGTCGCATAGTGACCGAGCTTGCTGACGGCGGCGTGACCGCGATCGCCGTGTGCTTCCTGCATGCGTATGTGAATCCACTGCACGAACGTGCCGTCGCGGAGCTGGTACGCACAGAGTTTCCGCATATAGCCATTTCTTTGTCGTCTGAAGTGCAACCGGAGATTCGGGAATACGAGCGCGCGTCGACCACCGCCGCGAACGCATATGCACAACCGATCACCCGGGAGTATCTTGGCCGGCTCACACGCGGACTGGCGAGCGAAGGTTTTGCCGGTCATTTCCACGTCATGCTGTCGAGTGGCGGCCTGACCGATGCCGATGTGGCGTCGGCGATGCCGATCAAGATACTCGAATCCGGTCCCGCCGCGGGTGTTGAAGCCGCGCGCTTTCTTGGCTCGTGTATCGGCATCGACACGCTCGTCTCGTTCGACATGGGCGGCACAACCGCGAAGATAGGCTTGATCGCGCATGGTGCACCGACGCTTTCGTCCCAACTCGAAGTCGCACGGCTGCACCGCTTCAAGAGAGGCAGCGGACTCATCGTCAAATCGCCGACTGTCGAGTTGATCGAGATCGGCGCGGGCGGCGGCAGCATCGCACGCATCGATCAGCACGGACTGCTCAAGGTCGGTCCCGACAGCGCTGGAGCTGATCCGGGCCCGGTATGCTACCGCCGCGGCGGCAGGCAGCTGACGGTGACCGACGCGAACCTCGTGCTGGGCTACCTTGATCCCGACGACTTTGCCGGTAAGGAAATGACACTTGATATGCAGAGCGCGCGCCGCGCTGCCGAGGCGCTTGCGGCCGAGCTTGCTATCTCGGCAATTGAGGTTGCGTGGGGCGTCCACGAAATTGCGAATGAGAACATGGCGACCGCAGCTCGCATTCACCTCGTCGAACGCGGCAAAGATCCGGCGGCGTTTACGTTTGTCGCATTCGGCGGCGCCGGTCCGCTGCACGCGCAGGGTGTCGCGAAAAAACTCGGGGTAAAGAAACTTATCATTCCGCGCAATGCCGGTGTTATGTCTGCGCTTGGTTTGCTCGCCGCACCGCGCTCGTTTGACGTCGTGCGCAGCCATATGGCCGATCTCGCGACTGCCGATTGGAACAGGATCAATCGACTGCTCGATGACATGGCTGCGGAGGCCTGCTCGCATCTGGCCGATGTGCCGGCGTCCGGAATTACCATCGCACGCACTGCGGACATGCGCTACCGCGGACAGGGCAGTGAATGCGCGGTCACTTTGCCGGCAGGCAAGTTCACCGCAGAGCGACGCGATGAAGTGCGAGGCGCTTTCTACTCGGCATACGACGAACTGTACGGCCGACATCTTGAAGGGCCGCCCGTGCAGTTTGTCAGCTTCCGGGTGCGCGCGGTAACGGCTAATGCACATCTCGAATTGAGCAAAGCGCAGATAAATGGAAACGCAAAGCCCGCTAAGGTTCGCGCCGCATACTCACCCGATAGTCACATCTATGTAGAAACGTCAATCTATCTGCACGACGATCTCTCAGCCGGGGCGCGATTCGCCGGTCCAGCGGTGGTGCAGTCGGGTGAATTTTCCGCGCTGATCGGTCCAGGCCAGACATGCTCGGTCGATGACTACCGGAATCTCATCATTGATTTCCAGAGTGCCCTTGCCGCAAGTCGCGGCAGTGCAGAACCCGGCAGATTTATGAGGTACGTGAATGCGCAAGGTTGACGATCCCGTTTTCATGGAGATTTCATGGAGCCGCATTATCTCCTTCGTGGACGAAGCGGCCGCAGCGCTTGTGCGCACTGCGTTTTCGCCGATCATTCGAGAAGCGGAGGATTACGCCGTCGTGCTGTTCGACGGCAACGGCAATTCACTCGCGCAGTCGACCACGAGCGCACCCTCATTCATCGGCACGTTGCCCAAGACGATCCGCCATTTTCAGGCGGCGATAAAAGATGAAGGCTGGCATCCCGGCGACGTTGTGATTACCAACGATCCGTGGATTGGCAGCGGACACCTGCAGGATATCAGCATGGTCGCGCCGATATTCAGCCGTGCGGGGCGGCTCGTCGCATTCAGCGGCGTTGTTGCGCACCCGCCTGATATGGGCGGCAGGTGGACAGCGGAGAACCGCGAGATTTACGAGGAAGGCTTGCAGTTGCCGATCTGCAAGCTCATGCGGCGCGGCGAACCCAATAAGGATGTCTTCAACATCATTCGCGCAAACGTGCGCGTTCCCGATCAAGTCATCGGCGACATTCATGGCATGATGGCTTCATGCGTCGTCGCTTCGGACAGGCTGACGCGCTTCATGCAGGAGACCGGACTTGAGAATCTCGACGAGCTGGCAGCAGCGATTCATAATTTTACCGAGACTGCCGTGCGCAGGCACATCGAACAAATTCCCGACGGCACTTACCGCTATGAATATGAGATCGATGGCTACGACCACCCGTTGAAAATCGCTGCCACGCTCCATGTCAAAGGCAGCGACATCCATATGGACTACACCGGCTCGTCTCAGCAGGTCGAGCGCGCAATCAATTGTCCCCTCGTGTACACGAATGCGTTCACCGTGTATCCGCTCATCTGCGCCATCAACCCAGGCGTGCCGAATAACGAGGGTATGCTGCGTCCCTTCACAGTTAGCGCACCGTCGCGCTGCATCTTGAATCCGGAATATCCGGCCGCCGTCGGCGCACGCAACCTCACCGGCCACCTGCTTACGACCGCAGTGTTCGGCACGCTCGCGCAGGCGCTTCCGGCCGATCGCATCGCCAACCGTTTGCTTGCTGATAGCGCGTCTCCACGTCCGCACATCGTCGTAACGGGACAGGATGATGACGGACGTGCTTTCTCTTCCATGATGTTCATCGCCGGCGGCATGGGTGCGCGTCCGAATAAGGATGGCATACCATGCATTGCATTTCCGTCGTCGGCGCGCAACACCTCGGTGGAGATTCTCGAGAACTCAGCGCCCTTCATGATCGAGCGCAAATGGATCCGCGAAAACTCCGGCGGACGTGGGCGCTATCGCGGCGGCGATGGGCAGATTTTCGAATTGCGTGTGCGCGCAAAGAGCGGCGCCAGCATTGCCGTCTTCAGCGATCGTTCCCGGTTTCCGCCGCGCGGAATGGACGGCGGTGAGCCGGGCGCTGGCACAGAAATCAAGGTGAATGGCGTTGCAGTGCCGACGAAGGGAACGGTGCGGCTCAAGCAAGCAGATGTTTTGACCATACTATCGCCGGGCGGTGGCGGCTACGGCAAGGCATGACAGATCGCGCGACTTGCGACTGCTATTCGATCCGTATGTTAGCCGCCTTGATCACCTTCGCCCACTTGTCCCGATCGCTTTGTATCAAGGCGCCGAATTCCGCTGGACTATTGCTCGCGATCGCTTCGAGGCCGCCGCTCACATAGATCGCTTTTAGATCCGGTTGAGCCGAGTATGCGCGCGACTTCAGCATGCAGCTTTTTGATGACCGCGGCCGGTGTGCCTGCAGGCGCGAGCAATCCGTACCATCCGATCACCTCGTAGCCGGGCACGCCTTCCTCACCGATCGTCGGAACATTGGGCAGCGCGGGATCGCGCGCAGCCGCGCTGACCGCGAGCAGACGTAACCGGCCCGCCTTCACATGGGGCAGCACGGGACCGGCCGCACCAATGACCATGTCGATGCGACCGGACAACAGATCAACAACGTATTGCGGACTGCCTTTATACGGCACATGAACGATATCGACGCGGGCCATTGCCTTGAATAATTCGCCGGCGAGATGCGGCATGGCGCCGATGCCGCTGGATCCGTAACGAAGTTGTCCCGGCTTCGAATGTGCGAGTTCGATCAACTCTTTCACGGAAGTGACCGGCAGCGACAAGGGCACCGTCAGCAGCAGATTGTTCGTCGCGAGAATTGTTACCGGCGCAAACGCACGCACGCTGTCGTATGGCATGCTTTTAATTAGAGCGGGATTGACGGTGTTGGGACCCGTCGCGCCGATCAGCAGCGTGTGTCCGTCGGGTGGAGATTTCGCAACGATCTCCGCCGAAATCGTTCCGCCTGCGCCGCTGCGGTTGTCGACGACGACGGGCTGACTCCATTTCTCACTGAGCTTCGCCGCAATCGGACGCGCGACGATATCTGTGGCGCTTCCTGCCGGGAACGGTGTAACGATACGGATCGGCCGGTCAGGATATTCGCCGGCAAGCGCCACCGCGATCGATGCTGCGCACCCGGCACGACGAGCCAGCGCACATATGCGCGCGCTCGCGACGAGCGCAAGTCGAAGCTCCATCACTGAGGGAAGCATTCGTGCCGCGAACGCGGCAGCCGACGCTAACGGGTTCAAGCAATTTTCAGCAGCCGAGACTCGCTCAATGGCACACTTCATCCGCCGATGTGTAGCTCAGGTTCAACGCTTTCGCCACCGCCTTGAACGTGACCTTGCCCGCCGCGACGTTCAGTCCGTTTTTCAGATGCGCGTCTTCGACGAGTGCCCGGCGCCAACCCTTGTCCGCAAGCGCCAGCGTAAACGGAAGCGTCGCGTTGTTCAGCGCATACGTGGAAGTGCGCGGCACCGCGCCAGGCATGTTAGCGACCATATAGTGGACAACGCCATCTATCACGTAGGTTGGATCTGCATGCGTCGTCGGACGACTCGTTTCAACGCTTCCGCCCTGATCAATCGCTACGTCGACAATAACCGAGCCGCGTTTCATTTTTGGCAGCATGTCCCTGGTGATCAGCTTCGGCGCTGCAGCGCCCGGGATGAGGACTCCGCTGACAACAAGATCTGCGCGCAACACTTCGCGTTCGACGTTGTCGCGATTGCTGAAGACAGTCATTGCGCGACCGTTGAACATCGCGTCAATTCGTCGCAGAGCGTCGGTTGATCTGTCGATCACCACTACCTGCGCACCGGTCCCCACGGCCATCTGCGCAGCGTTTGTGCCGACAACACCGGCCCCAAGGATGACGACTCGCGTCGGCGCGACACCCGGCACGCCGCCCAGCAGCACGCCCATGCCGCCGGCGCTTCTCTCGAGACAGTGGCCACCGGCCTGGATCGAAAGCCGGCCGGCGACCTCGCTCATCGGCGCGAGCAGCGGCAATCCTCCAGACGGTGCTGTCACTGTCTCGTACGCAATGCACACGGCGCCGCTGTCCATCAGATCTCCTGTCTGATCGCGATCTGCGGCCAGGTGGAGGTAAGTAAACAGCACCTGATTTTCGCGCAGCATTTTGCGCTCGATAGCTTGCGGCTCCTTGACTTTTACAATCATATCGGCGCGCGCGAAAACCTCGGCCGCTGCACTGACGACCTCTGCGCCTGCCTTGCGATAGTCGTCGTCGCCTGCACTAATACCGGCGCCGGCATTCGCTTCCATAATGACGTGGTGTCCATGCACGACAGCCTCGCGCACCGACGAAGGCGTCATGCCGACACGGTATTCATGAACCTTGATTTCTTTCGGTACTCCGATCAACATCTTTACCCTCGCGATTGATTCAGCGATTACATTTCAAGCGTAACGTTTTCAGGACTTCAGACGTTCAAGCGATTGCGTGACCGACCGCCGGATGCTCGAGACTCAAGCCCTCGCGCGGCAGTCTGGAACCGGTCGGCGACAGCGCGCTATACATGCCGAGCATATCCGCCGGCATGGGCCCGACCAGTTGCACGAGGTCGCCGAAACGCATGCCCTGACGCACGAGGAATGCCACGTAGGTATGGCGCAGGCAATCGGAGTTGACTTGCGTGGCACCGTCGAGGCCCGCGTCGTGGGCGGCGCAGAGAATTTGGGCGTCGATACTGTCCCGCGTCACCGGTTGATCGGTCGTGCCCACGAGAAACGATGAATCGGCCCCTTTGGACCGGGCGGCGATCAGGTGCGCAGTGGCCGCGTTAAGCGCGATGTTTCGTTTCGATGCTCCACGGCACACGGATAACGCCTTGCGAAAGGTCCACATCAGCCCACTGCACTTTAAGCGCTTCGTCCGCGTTCGTCCCATTCATCAAGAGCGATATCACGAGGCGGCAATCGTCATCTGACGCGTTCACAAGAGCAGCCATTTCCGCGTGATTCAGCTCTCTGGGAAAAGCTGGCTGCTGAGTGAGCAACGCCGGGTTCCTGGCGTCGACCGTTAACATCGGCGCGTTCTGGCCAGGCAGCATGTGCGAGCCGGCTTCATACGGCAAGCGTCCGACTTGCGGCTGAATGAGGACGACCGATGGGTGCGGTTCCGACCGGTTGAATAGTTCAACGAGCCACATCGCCAGTAGCGCGAAAAGCAGCGAGCCACCGATGCTGATCCCGGTGTCTCTCCAGTACAGAGGGCGCGAAGGTTGCTGCGGTGTCGTGGCTGCCTCGATAACTTTGGTCGTTGGCGTGCGCGCGCGTTCGCTGGCGTCGAGCGTTGCCCGTCGCTGAACAGCATCGCGATAAGCAGCTTCGAGCTCGCTCAATTCCTCCTGACGGGACTTGTACTCGTTGAAGCGGGTTGCAAACTGGCCGGCTTCCTGGCGAGTTGAGGACATCTGCGACTGGATGCGTGCTACCGCGCCTTGAGCGCTTGTTAGCTCTTCCTGCGCCTCCAGCAGCGCTGTTTGTTGACCGGTCGTGCGTTGCGCGACGATCTGCCGTTCGAGCTCTGCAAGGCGCTCACGCTTGTTGACGACTTTCGGATCCTTCGCCAGGTAATCCTGCGTGAACCCGCGCTCCAGGTCGCGAAGGTCTTCGCGTATCTGCGACGCCCGCTGTTCCAGGTTAGCGAGGGTCGGGTCGTCCTTCGCTCGAACCACCGTTTTTCCGGCGGCGGCTGACTCCTTGATGGCGCGCAGCTTCCCTTCTGCAGCGGCGACCTTATCGTTCGCTGCGCTGAGGGATGTGCTGAGATTGCGCACGCGCGCCAGCACTTCGTTCTCATCGCGTTGAGTCGAGATGATCTCGTTACTCGTTCTGAATGACTCGACGCCGCGCCGCTTGGCGGCGACGGTTGCTTCCAGCCGTTTCACTTCGTCATCGGCCTGCGCCATCGACTCACCGATCGAGGTCCGATATGAGTCCGCCAGCCGCTCTTGATAAACAGCAATGGTGGTGTTCAGAAGCGGTGCAAGCAGCTCCGGGCGCTCGCCCGTCGCTACCAGCTCGACAACGTTGGTACTGGTGATCGGTATCGCTTCGAGCCGCGACTGCATTCCCGCAGCCGGGTCGACGCCAAACGCTGACACGTCACGGCCATCACGACGAAGCCGTGTCACGACGGTTTCGAGCACCGGACGGCTGGTGAGAATCTGCACCTCTGTGAGGAATGGTTTCGCCGATTCGGATGCGCTGCGTGCGCCGCTACGCGAAGATGGAGATTCGCTGCCTGGCGTAATCCTGGGCGCGCCGCTGCGCGCACCTGCGGTCTCTGCGCCCGGCAGGATCTCGAGCATGGCTGCAGAGCGGTACTCGGCGGGTCGCAGCCAGGTGAATGCCAGGCTCAACGCGAGCGCGACCGACAAGGTGCCCAAAAAGACCCGCAGGCGTCGCCGATTTGTTCGTTCTGCCACCGACGGCACGAAATTTTCTCGCAAGCAATCTCCCGCTTAGCCATGCGAACCGCGTGACTATCGCACGTACATCAGGCTACAGCATTTTCACAGCCGCTGCCCGATCAACGGACCGCGATACCACGTCGCGCTGCCGCCCTTCGCGGTCGCATCGCCGCTGTCC
Organism: uncultured beta proteobacterium; assembly: GCA_963829085.1. Taxonomy (GTDB): domain Bacteria; phylum Pseudomonadota; class Gammaproteobacteria; order Burkholderiales; family SG8-41; genus PALSA-1004. The sequence goes on from CAWHHJ010000007.1 coordinate 139,416, forward strand.
TGACTGACGCTTCGCTCGCTTCGCCGTGTATGCCGTCCAGTCGGCCTATGACTTGAAATAACGAGGACCCGGCGTATATTGGCGCGTTCACAATTATCCTTTTCGGGAGAGTGTCCGGATGTATGGATGGCGCGGCCGCATCGGCCTGCTGGCAACGGCTATCAATACGGTCATGGAGCCGGAGTTCTGGCAACTAGTACCGCCAGGCGTATCGGTACACACGACCCGAGTGCCGACGGAGCGCGCAGGCACGCCGGACGCCCTGCGCGAGATGGAAGCGGCGAGCCTGGCTGCTGCCGCTGAAGTCGCCAAAGGCGAACCGGACGTCGTGGTGTGGGGCTGCACGAGCAGCAGCTTCTACGAAGGGCCCGTCGGGAACGAGCGAGTGAAACGGGAGCTATCGGCGATCGTCCATGCGCCGGCGGTCACCGCGGCTGGCGCGATGGCCGATTGCCTCCAGGCAAATGGCATCAGGCGTGTCAATCTCGTGACGCCATACGTGCAGACGACCAACGAGAGACTCAAACAATTCCTGCTGGCTTGCGGCATCGACGTCGTCGACCTGGCGACGTTCGATATGCTCGACATGTTCGATCACGCGAAGATCGAGCCGTCGGACGTTTATGCAAAAGCGAAAACGCTTGATCATTCGAAAGCACAAGCTACGTTCATTGCATGCACTCAAGTGCGAGCGCTCGAGATCGTCGACCTGCTCGAGCAGGACATTGGTAAACCCGTTTACTCGGTGAATCAGGCGTGCGCGTGGCAGGCTTTCAGTCTCCTCGGTATCGATCCGGGCATTAGAAATCGCGGCAGTCTATTGCGATCCTTAAGCAAGCGAGGTCCGGCTACCGCAACAGCGAAAACTCAGTCGGCGCGCGCCGCTCATACCCGCAGATGAACTTCAGCTTCGCTCGAATTGGTGTTAAGTCATGTGCCCTTGCCATTTCCGTGTGCGCGACCGTAACAGCCGGCGCTGCGCTCGGGCAGTCATATCCTGCCAAACTCATTCGCATCGTCAATCCGGTGGCGCCGGGCGGCAATCAGGATACGATCGCACGCTCAATCGCCGATCAGATATCCCGCGGCATCGGCCAGCCGGTCGTGATTGAGAGCCGTCCATCTTCGAGTGCCATCGTCGGTACGCGTTTTGTGAAGAGCGCGCCGCCCGACGGCTACACCTTGCTTGCGATTTCGAACACGTTCGTAAGGGTGCCGGCGATCATGGCGGAGCCGGGCTACGACCCGATCAAAGACTTTGCAGCCATTTCATTGACAGGCAACGTTCCGCTCGTGCTCGTCGTGAATCCGGCGTTGCCCGCGAAGTCCGTGCAGGAACTAATCGCGCTCGCCAAACGCCGGCCCGGGGAACTGACGAGCGCCGCGTCGGGAATCGGTTCGACCGGGTTTGTCGCGACCGAAATGTTCAGCCGTCAGGCCGGCATCCGCATGCTGCACGTTCAGTACAAGGGCGCTTCACCGGCGGTCATCGATCTCGTTGGCGGCCATGTGATGTTGAGATTCGACCAGGTTACAACTTCGCTGCCGTTTATCCGTGCGGGCAAACTGCGCGCGCTCGGCGTCAGCACGAGCACGCGTTCGCCGGCGTTGCCTGATGTGCCGACAATCGCCGAGGCGCTGCCCGGTTTTTATGATTCGACATTCAACGGACTGCTGGCGCCGGCCGGTACGCCACGCGAGGTGACGGAGCGCGTGCGCTCTGAAGTGGCGAAGGCCGCCTCGGTGCCGGAGCTTCGCACGCGTTTCATCGAGCAGGGAATAGAAATCGTCGCCAGCAATTCAACGGACGAATTCGCTGCTTTCCTGCGCAAGCAGGTCGAAGACTTCGCAGTGCTCGCGCGGCAAGCCGGCATCACGGCAAACTGACTCCAGATGCAAACGGTCAGCGCAGCACACCCAAAAATCTCGAAGCGGGAGCCCGCGTGACAGAACTATCCGGCGACCGTGTTCGCCTCAGCGCCGACGAAGCGCAGACACTGGCGCAGAACGCGCTTCGAACAATCGGCTATGACGCGGAGGAAGCGCGCATCATCGCCGATCACGTGGTCGATGCGGCCTTGTGCGGTTACGAGTATTCGGGACTGCCGAAAATTCTCAATGTCGCCGAACATAGCCAGCTGCGGCGACCCCGTCGGCCGCTGCGCGCAATACATGAAACGCCGGTGTCCGCCTTGCTGGATGGCGGCAACAACAACGGCATGGTTGCGATGTATCGCGCGACGCAAACGGCAATCGACAAGGCAGGCAAGCACGGCTTTGCCGTTGTCGGCGTGAACAATTCATGGGTGAGCGGCCGCAGCGCGCATTACGTCGAGATGGCCGCGCGCGCCGGTTTGATCGGCATACATAGTGTCAGCAGCAAAATACACGTCGCCGCGCCCGGATCGAGCGGCGCTGCGACCGGTACCAATCCGATTGCGTTTGGCTTCCCGACTTTAGAAGAGCCGTTTGTGATCGACTTGGGCGCGTCAGCGTTCATGGGCACTGACTTGATCTTTCAGGAACGCCGCAAGGCGGTGCTGCCCGAAGGCGTCGCGATTGATGCGCAAGGGCGTCCAACGCGCGACCCCTCCCAGGTGCACGCGATCTTGCCATTCGGCGGTTATAAGGGCTTCGCGCTCGCGCTGGCGATGCAGGCGCTCGGCGTGCTTGCAGGCTCCGGACTTGGCGATGACAAGACGTACGGCTACCTTATCATGGCGATCAAACCTGATCTCCTGCTGCCACTCGATGATTACCGGCGGCATATGAGCGAGATGCTCGCAAGCGTAAAAGCGACACCGCGGCAGCCGGGCGTCGATGAGATTCGCCTGCCCTCGGAACGCGCATTTCGCGAACGGGCACGCAGCCTGCGCGACGGCATCGTGATTGATCGCAGCATTTACGATGCACTGCTCGCACTGCCGAAAGGACAATTAGCAGAACGCCGTTAGCCGCTGCCGTCGAGTTGACAATTGCTACAGGCTGAACGGCTGGCCGTTTACCTCGATCGTGCTATTCAACGTTACCTTCTGCTCGATGAGGCCCTCGGCAAAACAACCCGCCTTCGCGTTCTTGATGAGGTGCGCTACTTTGTCTGGCGGCGCGTCGGTTTCGATCGACAGGTGTGTATCGACGCCGTCCCACCGGTTGTAGACCGTCCCTTTCAACACCGAACCGCCGAGGAATTTGCGAAAACGAACTCTCGCGCTCGCATTCTTCACTGTTAGCTTCATCATGTGCGCGTACCGCGCCACCTGAGTGAGCAGTCAAAACCCGACACCCATCGCCATGTACGTCATGGGTGACGGGTATGTGTCATCGCCGCCGATGCGCTGCGCTTCGTCACAAAATACTTCGAACTTTCCGTACGTGCCGCGCTTGAGCTGACCTTTGCCGATGACTACCTCGGTGTACACCTCGTTATCAGTAGTCACGCCCTGCGGCGGCAACTCGGGCTTATCGATAATGCGGTTACCGATCTCCGCAGGCAGACTATTACCGTCTACTGGTTTCTCCATTGTTTAACCTCCGGGTTATGACTGTTACTGAGAGTGATTACGTAGCGAGGGCAGGTGGTCGCTCTGTCGCTGCGCGGGGCTATTGCGGCGTAAGCCTGGCAGCCGTGACGACCCTGCGCCAGCGCAGCACATCATCTCGCAGGTAAGCAGCATATTCCTGCGCGCTGCTCGGCGCCGGTTCGAGGCTCAGTGCGGCGTAACGATCGCGGACGTCCGGCGTGCCGAGTGCCGCAACGATTGCAGTCTGCAGCCGCGCGATGATGGCAGCCGGCGTTGCGGCGGGTGCAAGGATCCCATAGCGCGTGTCGACCTGCACCTCAGGAAACCCCGCTTCAGCGAAAGTCGGCGTATCGGGCAGCGACTGGGCCCTCCGCCCGCTGGCAACCCCAAGCACCCGCGCTTTGCCCGCTTTAATCTGGCCGATGGCGCCCGGCGCGGAAATGAACATCGAATCCACATGACCGCCGATGACATCAGTCAGTGCAAGTGAGGCGCCTTTGTATGGCACGTGAACCATTTCGATGCCGGCAGTCAGCTTCAGCAATTCTGCGCCCAAATGCAAAGATCCACCGCTACCCGAAGACGCGAAGTTCAATTTTCCCGGTTTAGATTTGGCCAACGCCACGAAGTCTTTGACGCTGCGCACGGGGACCGTGGGGTTGACTACGAAGATGATGTCGCTGGTCGCGATCGAGCTCACGGCGGCGAAATCCCGGATCGGATCGAAAGGCAGTTTCGCGTACGTGCTCGCGTTGATTGTGAATGAGGATGAGATCACGAGCAGGGTATAGCCGTCAGGCTGCGATTTCGCGACCATTTCGCTGCCGATGATTCCATTGGCGCCTGCGCGGTAGTCGATGACAAACGGCTGTCCGAGCAGCTCGTAGAGTTTTTGTGCGACCGGCCGCACCGAAAGATCGTTCGGGCCGGCGGCAGCGAAGGGCACGATGATGCGAACAGGCTTAGCGGGGAATTCCTGCCCATGCGTGAATCCGCAGTGGACAGCTAAAGGCAAAATCAGCGCAGCATTGGCGTGTGCCAACCGGATTAAGCGGGGCGCTTGCATTGACGCTTCGCGCCGCATATCACCTACTTGATAAGACCCATGCGTTTCGCGACCGGGATGTACGCCTGCATGCGTTCCTTCATGAACTGATCGACTTTATCGATGTTGATGTCGATCAAATCGAAGCCGGCTTTCGCTGCAAGGTCCTTCATTTCCGGATCAGTGTTTAGCACGCTCCACAAATCCGAGAGCCGCCGGCGCGCTTCCATCGGCGTTGATTTCGGCACGCCGATGCCGCCATAACCGCCGTCGACCCAATCCAGGCCGAGCTCTTTAAACGTCGGCACGTCCGGTAGCTGCGGATCGCGCTTGTCTTTCGCGATGGCGAGCGCGCGTACCTTACCTTTGTTGCTGACCGCGAATGCGCTATACGCCATTGCACCCGACACGTGACCGCCGAGAACCGCCGGAACGAGATCCCCCGTACCTTTGTAGGGAACATACATGGTGTGTATGCCCGTCAACAGGTTCAGCTTCTCATGCGCGGCGTGATTTGCGGAGTTGGAGCCGGATCCTGCCAGCGTCAATTTGCCCGGCTGCTCTTTAGCGATGCGAATGAGATCCTGATATGTCTTGATGGGGCTTTGCTCGGGCACGACGATCGCGTCGGCCATGTAGCGAAACCAGTATATCGGCGTGATGTCTTCCGTCTTGTACTGGACCTGGCCTTCCATCGGCTGCAGCACGATATGCGGCAGCGTGACGCCGACAATGTTGTAGCCGTCGCCCGGCAGACTGTTCATCTGCGACCACATGAGTCCACCACTCGCGCCGGGCTTGTACTGGACAATAGTTTCGATGCCGGGGCATTTGCGCTTCAGCACAAGTTGCTGCTGCCGCGCGGACTGATCTGACTCGCCGCCGGGCGGAAAGCCCTGCCAGTACGAATATTTTTTTCAGGACACCATTGAGCTGTGACGTTGAGCGAAAACACCGCCGCGCAAACGGCAACGGCGAGCGTAATACATTTCATCTACGGCTCCTGGAACGGCTGGCAATGAAGTGAAGCGCCTTGATCCAGTTTATACGATTTTCATTTCACGTCGCGGAGGTCGGTGGCGATTCGCGTCGCCAGCGTTTCAGGAATTTACGGGTGAGATCGACCACGCGTTCGACGTCATGCATGTTGTTATAAAGATGCAGCGAGAACCGCAGCAAGCCGCGGCGTGCCAGGTCCATGTCTCGTCGCTAACGGTGGCTAAGCAGCAAGCGCGAGCTGCGCTGCATCACGCGCTCTGCCCCGCCCATCCCAGACGCTGGCTGGAATACAAATCTGCCCTTCAAAAAGCTTGCGGCACGTGCGCAACAGCGTTGCCTCTTCAAGCGTGAATTTATCGCCGATCTGGCGGGCCAACACTTCGACGTCGATAACGCCGCCCGGATGCTCGATCGCTATCGTCTGGCGCGCGCTGCCTTTGAGTTTCGCCATGGACTTAGCAACCGTGCCCGGCAGCATGCACGCGGCTGACAGCGCCATCGAGCCGGTCACTGAATAAGTCGCGTGGCAGTTGAATGGCACGAAATCGCGCGAGGCGATGGTACCTCCGGCGCCCGGCGATGCGACCAACACAGGTTTAGGGATCACCAGATGACTGCAGTCACCGAGCCCCATGCGCTTGCCCGCTTCAACGCGGATACGTTCGAGCCGCGCAATCAATGCGGCATCGCGATCGAGTTCCGCCTTGCTCTCGTAACCTGTTTTGCCGAGCGCGCTTGCTGCTACGATCACCATGGGCACAGCGACGTCGATGCAGGTCACGCCTACGCCGTCGATTTCTTCGCTTGCCCGCCCCGTCGGTAGAAGCTTGCCGGTCTTGCTGCCTACAGTGCCCGCAAAATTCTCTTTGACCGGAGCGGCCGTACCCGGCACACCATCGATCGCGGCGGCGCCTTCGTAGGTGACTTGTCCGCCGGGCGTCTGAATCACGACTTCTATCTTCGATTCGGTATTGATGTTGTAAATCGAGATGCGCGTCTCTGGATCGCCTGCTTCCATCAGCCCCATCTCGAGCGAGAACGGTCCGACGGCACTCAGCATGTTGCCGCAGTTCGACGAGTAATCCACGAGATCGGATTCGGGATTCACTTGCACGAACAAATAATCGACGTCGATACCCGGCCGCGCGGATTTCGATACGACCGCTATCTTGCTTGTGAGCGTTTCAGCGCCACCGATGCCATCGATCTGTCGAGCGTGCGGCGAACCCATAGCGGAGAGCAACGCACGATCGAGCGTCCGGCGATCCGCGGGAAGATCGCTTGCCAGGATGAGCGGACCTTTCGATGTGCCGCCGCGGTAAAGATACGCTGGAATTTTTGTCATCATGATTGCCGTCCAGACTGATGTGTTAAGTGCAATTATACGAGCGGACCTGTTACTCGAGCCTGATGCCGGCGGAGCGGGCGACACCGCCCCAGCGCGTCATTTCCGAAGAAATCATCGCAGCGAGCTCCTGCGGACTCGCGCTCGGCGTTACTTCAATGATGGCTGCCGCAAAACGGTCCACGATGTCCCGTTGCTCCAGTATGCGAAAGAACGCACGATGCAGCTTCGCGAGCACCGGCGCGGATGTATTCGCTGCCGTAACGAGTATGTACCAGTTGGTCACGACGTAATTGTTGACGCCGGCTTCGAGCATCGTCGGAACGTCGGGAGCAAGCGATGTGCGCTTCGCTGACGTAACGGCGAGAACTCGCATCTTGCCACCCTTGATGAGCGGCATCACGCTGGGCGCTGTGGCAATGATCGCTTGCACTTGCCCGCCCATGAGATCGGTCAACGCCGGACCCGTCCCTTTGTACGGAACCGTCGTTACATCGATGCTGCTCGTCGCAGCAAACAAAGTACCGGCGAGATGGGTAATGCTGCCATTTCCGGAATTCGCCATCGCGACTTTACCGGGCTGCGCTTTAGCGAGGGCGATGAATTCGCGCACGCTGCTGGCTGCGACGCCCGGATGCACGACGAACATGAGTGGCGTCGTCGCAAGCTGCGTGACCGGCGAAAAGCTTTTGACCGGATCGTAGCCGGGCTTACTGTATATGGTGTTATTGACTGCGAAAGGCGTGTCCGCGAGCAGCAGCGTATATCCGTCGTTCGGAGAGTTGGCAACGAGTTGGGTTGCCATAAGCGAGGCGGCACCCGGACGATTGTCGACGACGCCGTTCTGACCCACGACTTCCGGCAGCTTTGCCGCGACTACGCGTGCAACGAAGTCGCTGCCGCCGCCCGGCGCGAATGGCACCACGATGCGAATCGGTCGCTCGGGAAATGCGGTTTCAGCGGCGATTGTGACGGCTGGTACTGATACAAGCACAAATAGCCAGGCTCGATTCATTTAATTTTCCTGAGTTGATGTTGGATCGAAAAGTATCTGCCGATCACCGGTCGTTACGGCGTGCCCTCGATCGGCTTGATGCCCGCGGTCTTTACCACCGATATCCAGCGTGCGATTTCCGCTTTGATGATCTGTGAAAATTCGTCGGGCGTGTTACCGACGGTCTGATAACCCTGCGCCGAAAGGCGTTCAGTGACTTCATTCGCATTCAGCGCTTTAATCGCGTGGTCGCGCAGTTTCGCGATAATGGACGGCGGCGTGCGGAGCGGCGCGAGCAGTCCCTGCCATGTGCGCACATCGAAGCCGGGCACCGTTTCCGCGACAGACGGCACCTCCGGCGTCGCGGGCACGCGGTTAAGGCTGGTTACTGCGATTGCACGCAACTTTCCAGCGCGCACCAGCGGCAGAGCGGTCGGCATGGTGCTGAGCGACAACTGCACCTGGCCGCCGACCACATCGGCGGTTGCCTGCGGCGCGCCCTTATAAGGAACGTTGACGATATCGACGCCGGCCATCGTTTTAAAAAGCTCACCGGCGAGATGCGAACCGACGCCGATGCCGCCGGACGCATAGTTGATCTGTCCCGGTTTGCTTTTAGCAAGCGCGATTAACTCAGCGACGTTTCTAACCGGCAGCGATGGATGCGCGACAAGCAGATACGGCGTTGATGCGAGCATGGTGATCGGCGCGAAATCACGTGCCGGGTCATACGGCAGCTTGCTGTACATGCTCGCGTTGATGGTGTGCGCCGACGAGACCATGACGATCGTGTAACCGTCCGGCGCTGCCTTGGCCGCGAGATCCGACCCGATGATTCCGCCGGCACCCGCACGATTGTCGATCACAATCTGCTGCGCGAGCGACTCCGCCATCTTCTGGCCGATCGTGCGTGCGACGATATCGGCGCCACTGCCGGCAGGAAACGTCACGATCATGCGAATCGGCTTCGTCGGATAACTCTGCGCGCAGGCGTCTGAGATTGTGCAACCCAGTCCGAGCACGCATAGCGCCGCTGCACATCGTTCGGCCGCATTTCTGGAAGTCGTCATGCGCGACTACTTCTGATGCCGCAGCGGTTCCTGAAAATCCTTGAGCGTCGGGCTGGACTCGAGCTGCTTGATTCGTGCCAGACAATCGTCGATATGCGATTCGGCGAGCACGCGTTTCGCGTTGCGCACGAACTTCTCGATAAGGTCCGCATGCACCTGATCGCCGTCGACCGCTGGAACTGAGAAGCCTGACGTGATGTGCCGCGACACCGACTTCCCGTTCTTCAGCTTGATCACAACTTCCATGCCGAGGAAATCCTTGCCCTTGGTGAAATCAAGGTTCGCCATCGCGGGATGTGGTTCGATGCTGACGCGCTTGATCAGCGCGCGAATCTTCGGGTCCTGCGCCCTGTTTTCATAGAACTGCTCGACCTCCAACTGGCCGTCGACGAGCGCTGCAGCGACGCAGTAGTGAAGACTCAGCTTCCCTTCAAGACCGGTCTGTGGGTCACTGTTCCACAACGAGTGCTGCGTCATATGGTTGGTGAGGCAGCGCACCGTCTCTACATCGTCTGCCTTGACACCGTCTTCACGCATCATCTGCAGAACTGCGACCACGCCGGCCTGCGTATGAAAGTTCGACGGAAAAATTTTGAACGCGAGTCCTGGATCGAGTATCTCGAGCGGCTTGCCGATTTTTTTCGCGAGCGCATCGTAATCGCCCGGCTTGCCGCCGGAGAACGCATGCGCATAACCGTGCGGGTCTTCGATCAGATCCGGCGCACCCACAAATCCGTCGCGCGCGAGCATGGCCGCGGCCATTCCTCCGCGGGCGGCGAGTCCCGCGTGCAGCGGCTTCGCCATCCTGCCGAGGTGCGGACGCAGCCCGCATGAATGGGTCGATGCAAGGCCCAGCGCATTTTCCATGGTCGACGGCGTCGAAGTTCCACACTTTTCCGACTGCCGCCGCTGCGCCTAGGGTGCCGATAATGGCGGTCGGATGGTAGCCCAGCACGATTGTCTGCGGCGTGATGAGGCGTCCCAACTTCGCGCACACCTCAACAGCGGCTACATAGGCAGTGATGAAGTCCTTGCCTGTCACTGCCTGCATCTCGCACGCAACGAACAGTGCGGGCATGGTCACGACGCTCGGATGGCCCGCCATGCCAAACGTCGCGTCGTCGTATTCTTCCCAGTGCGCCATGGTGCCATTGAACAGCGCCGCCGCTTCGGCAGACATGCGCTCGCTATCGCCGATAATCGTGGCAGGACCCCTGGCGTACTGCGACCAAACGTGTTGCCTGACAAGCTTGAGACCGTCAGCCGGACAACCGGCGAGTGCAACCGCGAAATAATCGGTGACTGCTGCTTTGACCCATGGCACGACTTCGCGCGGTAGGTCTTGATAGCGCAGATCCACGATCCAGCGTGACAGCGTTTTTGTGAAACCCATTCGTTCTCCCTCGTGAAATCGCTTGCAGACGCTTCCTTCGCGCGATGCTCTCGCGTAAGTGCGAGGGAGGAGACTGGCGCGTTATTGTCGTTGCCGGGTCACCAGCCGACCACAATTCTCAATTGCGTGCGAGCCGCTCCTCACGTGCATCGCGTTCCGCCGCGGCTGCATCGCGCTGCGCAGCATCGCCATAACCGGCTCCCGACGGCGTACAGATGCGCAAAATGCTGTCTTTCGGCAACGCCACTTCGCCTGACGCGGCAGGCAGTTTCTGCGCGTGCGGCGTATCGGGGTTGAGTATGAACGCGCCGCATGCACCATCGCCGCCGTTTTGCATGCCGCACGCTGCAACGTTCTGACGCTCGGAGGATAAGCTGACGACGATATCGTCGCTCAATACCCGGTAATCGCGCACCACTCCCATGCCGCCGCGGTACTGTCCCGTGCCTGCCGAGCCTTCCCATAAAGCATAGCGCTCGACGCGGAATGGATAAGCATGCTCGAGCGCCTCGACCGGCAGATTCGACGAACCGGATGCATGCACGCGCACGCCGTCGACACCATCGCGATTCGCGCGTGCGCCCATGCCGCCCGCGAGCGTTTCGTAGTTGACGAAGTAAGCGCCCGTTCGCGGATCGGAACCCGCGAGCACGTAAAGATGATGCGGCCCGCTGCCCGCGAGCGCCTTGTCCGGCATCGCCTGCGACAGTGCGTTTGCAATGACATCGCCGAGCACGCTCGCTGAAATCGAGCGGCAGCCGATTGCCGCCGGCGGAACAGGACCGACAACGCAACCGAGTGGCGCGCTGATGTTGAGTGTCCTGTAGTAGCCCGCGTTCGCTGGCACTTCGGGATCGAGCAAACTCTTGGCGACGGTGTAAACAGTCGCAAGCAAGGCGCGATAGGGGATATTGCGCGCGGTCTCGAGCTGCTTACCGGAACCCGTGAAATCGAAATCGATGCGCCCGCGCTGCACGGTCATTGCGAGTTTTATGGCGCAGCGCTCGCCTTCCTTGTTACCGTCGAGAAAATCTTCCGCTTCGTAGCGTCCCGGCGGCAGCCGGTTGATGGCCGCGCGGAATCGCTTTTCGGTGAAATCGAGATACGCGGCTATCGTGGATGCTGTATCTCTCGCCCCATAGCGGCCGAACAATTGCAACACGCTCTTCATGCCGACATTGTTCGCAGCGAACTGCGCGTTGAGATCTCCGATGCGCTCGTCGGGCGTACGCGAATTGAGCAGAATGATATCGACCACGTCACGATTCACCTTGCCTTCGCGCATCACGCGCACCGGCGGAATGCGGATACCTTCCTGGTAGATGCTCTTGCAAACCGCCGCCTCGGAACCGGGAACCATACCGCCGACATCGGCGTGGTGCGCGATATTGGCGACGAATGCAACGATTTTGTTGCCGATGTAGACCGGTGCGATGATATTGATGTCCGGTAGATGTGTGCCGCCGCCGTTGTAAGGATCATTCGCGACGAACTGGTCGCCCGGCAAAATCTCTTTCAGCGGATAACGCTTGAGAATCTCGTCGACCGCGCCGACCATCGAGCCCAAGTGAATGGGGACGCGCTGGGCAAGCGCAATGACCTGACCCTGCGCATCGAATATTGCCGTCGAACAATCGGCCCGCTCCTTGATGTTGGGCGAGAACGCGGTTCGCTGCAGCGTCGCGCCCATCTCTTCCGCGGTGGCGAGCAGATAACGCGCAACCACTTCGGCTTTGATCGGATCGACCTTGCCTGCTTTCTTCGCTGCCATTCTCAAAATTCCTTAGAGGTTAACGGCTCAAGTTCGAGATGCAAGTAGCCAAACCGGTCGCCGCGAACTTTTGCGCGCGGCGGTACAACGGTCGTGGTATCCATCTGTTCGATGATTGCGGGCCCGGTAATGCGTGTACTGACCGGCAATTTGTCGCGGTCGTAAACCGGCGTCGCGACGTAGCCCGTCTCCGGAAACCATACTTTGCGCTTCTCGGCGACCGCATCCTTGACGGTGGAGCGTGCCGCGCGATGCTTTTCATGCGTAGGCGCACGTCGCCCGACGGTGACGACAAGACGCAGGTTCACGACTTCGATCGGCTGGCTTTGCATGTCGTAGCCGTAAATCGCACGATGCTGTTGATGATAATCGCGGATGAGCTTCGCCAGCAGCTTCGGATCGAGCTTGCCATCCTTAACGCCTAGCGAGAGCTCATAATTCTGGCCCAGGTAACGCATGTCCATGAGCCACGCGAATGTCGCCCGCGTGCCTTTCTCTGCTTCACCGGCAAGCCATTGTGCGCCGCGCTCTCGCAGTTCCGCGTATCCCGCATTAAGCGCTTTGATGTTGTCGGATGATGCGATGAGCAGGCGCGTGAGACTGAAGTCGCCACGCACGTCCGAGTGCAGAAGACCCAATGCTGACAACAAGCCGGGCCGCGGCGGAACGAGCACATTGCGAATGCCCATATTCCGCGCGACATCGGCAGCATGCAACGGGCCCGCGCCGCCGAATGCAACGAGCGTGAAATCACGCGGATCGACGCCCTGTTCCACCGAGATCACACGCACTGCGCCCATCATATTCACATTGATAATCTCGACGATGCCGGCGGCCGCGCGCACCAGATCCACTTTCAGTGTCGGCACCAGCTCATCTTCGATTACCGTGCGAGCGCGATCGGCATGCATCGTCATGCGGCCGCCAAGGAGCGACTTCGGGTTCAGCCGTCCAAGCACGACATTCGCGTCGGTAACCGTCGGCTTTGTTCCACCGCGGCCATAAGCAGCCGGACCGGGATACGCCCCAGCGCTCTGCGGACCTACTTTCAACAGGCCGCCGGCATCGACCCACGCGATGCTGCCGCCGCCTGCGCCTATTGTGTGAATGTCGATCGTGCGCGTGCGCACCGGAAAGCCGCCCATCTCGCGTAAATCTTTTTTGGCGGGCTCGCCGTCACGAATCAGGCAAACGTCGGTTGATGTGCCCCCCATATCAAAGGTAATCAGATTTTCGACAGCGAGTTGCGCGCCCAGACCGACACAACCGACGACACCTCCGGCAGGCCCTGAGAAGAACGTGTTCACCGGCAGCTTCCGCACAGCACCAGGCGTCACCGCGCCGCCATTCGACTGCATGACACGCGGCGCAATCTTGATCCCAAGATCTGCCACCCCGCGCTCGAAGCGTTCGAGATAGCGATCCATGATCGGCATCAGGCTCGCATTCACAGTGGTGGTGGCGAAGCGCTCGAACTCGCGAAATTCGGGCAGCACGTCTGATGACGTGCACAGGTACGCTTCGGGCCATGCATCGCTGATTAATTTGCGCGCGCGGCGCTCGTGCGCAGGATTCGCGTATGAGTGCAGCATACACACGGCAATTGCTTCGACCTTCTTATCGCGCAGCACATCGACCGCATTACGGATGGCGTTTTCATCGAGCGGCGCTACCTCGCTGCCGTCCGCGGCAATGCGCTCACTGACTTCGAGGCGGCAGTCACGCGGCGCCGGCGGCGTCGGCTTGAGAACATCGAGATTGAAGTAATGCGGCCGCCGCTGACGCGCGAGCTCGATGACATCACGGAAACCTGACGTTGTAATCATGCCTGTGCGCGCGCACTTACCTTCGAGCACGGCGTTCGTTGCCAGGGTTGTGCCCAGCACCAGAAAATCGACGTGGTCCCGTGGCAAGCCGGCAAGGTCGATGACTTCCGCGATGCCGTCGATCACTGCCTGTGCCGGGTCGCCGGTACTCGTCGGCAGCTTGTGATAAGTGTGTTTGCCGGTTCTCAACTCGCATAGCACAAGGTCCGTGAATGTGCCGCCGGTGTCGATGCCTATCCAGATGTTGTTCACTTGCGCACTTTTGCTGTAATGCGGGAGCTTGGAATTTAAGCACGCAAAGATTAATATAACAATTAGATGTTTTGTCTCTTTTCATAAGTTGTGCGTATGAATTTTAAGTTGCGCCAGCTGCAGGGATTTGCCGGCGCCGCGCGGCATGGCAGCTTTAGCGCAGCAGCGAAAGAACTCGCCATGACGCAGCCTGCCTTCTCGCAGCTCATACGCGAGCTTGAAATCGCGCTGCATGTAAAATTGTTTGAACGCACGACGCGCCGCATCGAACTTACTGAAGCCGGGCGCCGCCTGCTCTCGATGATCGAGCGTCCGCTCGACGATCTTAACGATGCATTCAAGTTCGTGCGCGATCTTGCAGCCGGCACCCGCGGCCGTCTTGCATTCGCATCACTGCCATCCGTTGCATTCGGCATCGCGACGCATGCTCTCGCTCGATTCAAGGCCCGCTATCCGGCAATTGCCGTGCGGCTGATCGAAGACCAGAATTTCACGATCCTTGACCGCGTATTACACCGGGAGGTGGACTTCGGGATTGGCACCCTGACGACGCCGAACCGGGAGCTTGTATTCAGGGAACTGCTGCGTGATGAGCTGCAAGCGGTCTTCCCGGCAGGCCATGCGCTCGAACAGAAGAAGCGCGTCACGTGGCGTGACCTGTCCTCGCAGCCACTCGTTCTGCTGCCCAAGCAATCGAGCGTGCGCGAGCTCAGTGATCGCGGACTGGCCGTGTCCGGTCACGGCCGCGAACCGGATTATGAAGTGGCCAACATGGTGACCGCCTTGAGCATGGTGCGCGCCCGGCTTGGGGTCACCGTTCTGCCGCGCATTTCGCTCAACGAGCTCAATATGAAAGGGCTGCGCGCAAGTCGCATCAACGATCCGCATCCCGATCGCCGCATCGGCATCATTACGCGCGCCGATCGTTCGCTTGCGGCGCCGGCGGCGGCGTATGTTGAGCTGCTGTTCGCCGCGGCGCACGGGTCCGCCTATAATTCCAGCATTCGACGCGCAATCGCGCGTCATTGAGCGCAGCCGGCTCGGGAAACGCTATGACACTAACCTCGCTTAAAACATCCGCCGTGCCCGAAGCCCGGCTGCCCGATGATTACTCGCTCAGACTCTGCGAGCAGCTTACGCGTTGGCGCTACGAAGATTTGCCCGCTGAAGTCGTGCGCATGCTCAAGCGCTTCATGATCGACACGCTCGGTGTCATCGGCGGTGCGGCGAACGCGCCAGGTATACGCGAATTGAATAATCGACTTTCAAAGTGGGAATCGAGCGGCTCTGCCACTGGCCTCACCACCAAACTGCGTTATTCTCCGCCCAGCGCGGCGCTTGCGAACGGCGCGGCCGCCCACGCACTGGACTTCGACGATCAGCACGATCCGGCGCGCGTGCATACGAACTGCGTCGTTTTGCCGGCATTGCTCGCGACCGCGGAAGACATTGGCAATGTCAGCGGTAAGGATTTCCTGGTCGCGTATGCAATCAGCAGCGAGCTTCATGCTCGCCTGGGCCTCGCGTGCTACAACAGTTTGGGCAAAGGTTGGCACCCGACGATGGTATTCGGAACGCCTGCGGCCAGCCTGGGCGCGGCCCGACTGCTCAAGCTCGACGCCGAAGGCATGCGCAACGCACTTGGTATGGCCTTTCATCAGACCAGCGGCTCGGCGCAAAGCATGCGTGATGGTGTTGTCTCGAAGCGCCTCGGCGCGGGGTTCGCAGCGCGTGCAGCCGTGCTCGGCGCTTTCCTCGCGGCCGACGGCTTGACCGGAACGCGCCGACCGCTCGAAGGTAACGCGGGATTGTTTGCGTTATATGAGCGCGGTGAAGTCGACATTGATCTTGTCACTGAAAAGCTGGGTAGCGACTGGCGCATAACAGAGTACAGCTTCAAACCGTACCCGTGCTGCCGCTGCAATCACACACCCATCAGTCTTGCAATCAAGCTGCGCGAACAGGGACTGAAGCCGGCGGATGTGCGCTCGGTCGAGATCGGCATGGGCAACGTTAACTGGCTTACCGTCGGTGAGCCGTACGACGTCAGGCGCGATTCTGTGGTGCACGCGCAGTTCAACGCAGCGTACAGCTTTGCGCGGGCTCTCACGGATGCGCGAGTCGACCTGCGCAGTTATCAGAAGCCGGCGATCAGTGATGCGGCGGTAGTTGCGCTTGCAGGCAAAGTCACCGTAATAGACGATGCTTCGATCGACGCGACCGCGATCGAACCGGCGCGCATCAAGGTAACGCGCAATGACGGACGCGTCATCGAAGTGAAAAACGACGTGATACCGGGCAGCCCGCAATACCCGATGACTGAAGACGACTTCATGGAGAAGTTCCGCGGCTGCCTGAATTTCGGACTCGGCGCATCGCGTGCTGACGCTGATCGTCTTGCTGATGCGGTCATGAACATCGACAGCGCGCCCGATGCGGCTGCGTCGATCGTCGACGCGTTCCCCTCAGCGAGGGCATAACAAACATGCGATAAACCGTTGGTCCGTGATCCCTGCGACCACCGCCAATGACAGTTTGGTTATCCAGGGAGACTGCCCGTGAATCCTTTTGCCGGCGCTTTACTGTTTGTCTTGTTTGCAATGCCCGCAGCAGCGGCAGGGCCGCCGCACTGGGCTTACCCACTCGTGGTGGAAAAAAACGCCGCGCCCGGCGACGAACAACCGGGATCCCGTCAAGTGCCGGGCTCGCAGAAGACCTACACGCAAGCGGAAATCGAAGATTTGTCCAATCCGCCGGACTGGTTTCCAGATGACCATGCACCGATGCCATCGATCGTGCAGCGCGGCAGCGGCAAGGCCGTTCCAGCGTGCGCCTCGTGTCACCTCGTGTCAGGCATGGGACACCCCGAATCTTCGCATCTCGCAGGCTTGCCTGCGGCGTATCAGATGCGGCAGCTCGCAGACTTCAAATCGGGCGCGCGCAAAGACGCTGCACGCATGAACGGCATCGCGTCGGGCATGAGCGAAGACGAAATGAAACAGGCTAGCGAATGGTTCGCCGCGCTCAAGCCGCGCGCCTGGAACAAGATCGTCGAAACCGACACCGTACCCAAAACGTATATCGGCAAAGGGCGCATGCGCTTCGCCATCGCCGATGCGGGCAATGAGCCGCTCGGCAATCGAATTATCGAGCTGCCACAGGAGCCGCTGCGTGCCGCGCGGCGCGACCCGTATTCGGGATTCGTTGCGTACGTGCCGCCGGGCAGCGTCGCTAAAGGTGCCGCGCTCGTAAATGGTGGCGGCGGTAAAACAATGGCGTGCTCGACGTGTCATGGCGCGAAGCTCGAAGGTGTCGCCGATGTTCCACGCATCGCGGGTATCTCTCCGCTCTATGCAATGCGTCAGCTGCTGAGTACGCAAAGCGGTACGCGCGGCGGCAACTCGGCAGTCCTGATGAAACCGGTGGTCGCGCAATTGACCGAGGATGACATGCTTGCAATCTCTGCCTATCTGGGTTCACTCACGCCGTAGATAAGCAGTCAGACGCGTACGTACTGACACGAATCGGAGGAGACTTCCATGAAACAGCTCATGCTTGCGGCGATGGCCGCTGGTTTCATTTGCGCATCGCCTGTTACCGCGCACGCACAGAGCGGGATTCCGGGGGTTATCGGGCCGGGTGTGGAGGCCGTACTCGTGCAGGAAGGCTTCGAATTTCTCGAAGGACCGCTCGGTATGCGGGACGGCGGCCTGTACTTCACGGATCTCGGCAAGGTAACGCGCATCAATCGCCTCGACCCGGCTGCAAAAATTTCGATGGTGCGTGAAAACACCAACCGTACCAACGGCCTCGCGTACCTGTCAAACGGCGATGTTATCGGCGCTGAAAGCGATGGCAAGCGCATCGTCAAGATGACGGCCGATGGACACGTCAGTGAAATGACGCGTGGCGACGGTACCCGACCGCTGATGGCGCCGAACGATGTCATCGCTGACGCCAATGACGGTATTTACTTTACGGATCCCGGTCCACGGCCCGTCGTCCCGGGACGCAAGGCGTACGTTTACTTTCTGCCCGATGACTCGACCAAGGCGATCGTCATAGATGACACCATCGTTCGCCCTAATGGACTGACCGTGACGCTCGATGGCAAAACGCTGATTGTCGATGACACCGTTGGCGACACCGTATTCGCATTCGATATCCAGCGCGACGGCACGGTCGCCAATAAGCGCCCGTTCATTAAGCTGCGCGATCTGAAAGCAGGTCAGGAGAGCGGCGCTGACGGACTGGCGATCGATCGGGATGGCCGCTTGTTTATCACGAGCACGGCCGGCGTCCAGGCGTTCGACAGGGCCGGTCAGTATCTCGGTACCATCAAAGTGCCGCGACAGCCGTCGAACGTTGCATTCGCCGGGCCGGATAAAAGCGTGCTCTACATAACAGCGCGTGAAGGATTGTACCGGGTGCAAACGCTCACGCACGGCCCTGCGCGCGCCGGCAAATAAGTGAGCTGAACCGTGCACCGGGGAGTGAAGTTGCAGCTGCGGCCGGATGCGCTGAGGCGATGATCCGCTTCTGGCATCACATAACAGTCGTTGTTTCGGTGCTCGTGTGCCTGACAGGGTACGAGCTGCATGCGCAACAACCTGCATGGCCTGATCCAGCGCTCACTAATGAAGTGATCGTCGTACCACTCGAGGGCCATTCAATATCAGCACTCATTACGCACAAACCCGGGGTAACGACATTCACCCATGCAGTGGCGATTTTTCCCGGAGACCCGGGCCGCGGCAACCTGCGTGTCGAGAATGGACAGATCCAATACGACAATCAACGCGGTAACTTTCTCGTGCGGTCGCGCGGATATTTCCTCGAAGACGGATTTTTAACCGTCGTGATCGATGCACCGAGCGATTATCAGTCCGGTCCGTTCTGGCATTCGTTTCGAGCGTCGCCGCGCTATGCGCAGGATGTGAACGCAGTGGTGGGTGCAGTATCGCGCCGGTTCGGTGACCTGGATTGGACTTACGCGGGGCACAGCGAGGGAACAGTAAGCGCCGCGTTCGCGGGCCGCCGTGCGTCGCCGGATGTCAGACGCATCGTGCTTGCGTCTGCACTGACGATCGCCAACTATCAGGGACCGGGCCTCAGCGTGTCGGACTTCAAAGACGTGAAGATTCCGGTGCTGTGGGTACATCATCGCAACGACCCTTGTCGCTGGACGTCGTATTCACGAGCGAGGGATTACGCGAAGGATACGAATTCCGCGCTGGTCACTGTTACCGGAGTGAAAAACAGCCGCGGCGACGCGTGCCAGCCGTTCAGCGAGCACGGGTTTGTCGGCATGGAAGACAAAACGGTCAAAGCCATCGTCGGCTGGATACGCAGCGGTCAGGTCCCCGCCGATATCGGGGACTAAGCGTTGCTCGCTTTGATTAGCGGGTAGCGAGAACGGCCTTGCCGATGACCTTGCGTTCTTTCACTAGCGCCAGTGCTTCCGCATAGCGCTCGAGCGGATATGTCGCCATCACGTGCGGCTTCAGTTTGCCGGCGCTGTAAAGATCAAACAGCTGCTGGCGAACCGCGCGGCATTTTTCCGGCTCTCGATCACGATAGTCACTGAACTGCAGGCCGATTGCGGCTATGTTCTTCACGAGCAGGTGACCGGCCTTGATTTCGGGAATGCGCCCGCCGGCGAAGCCGACAATGACAATGCGCCCGGACCAGGCGATCGCGCGCATACACGCGTCGAACACGTCTCCGCCAACGTTTTCGATGACGAGATCGACGCCGCGCTTGCCCACTGCGGCGAACACCTGTTCGCGCAAGGAGTCTCTCAGATTGCCTGCACTTGTATCGATGATATGGTCAGCGCCCGCGGCTTTCGCGGCCGCCGCTTTCTCGGGACTGCTTACCGCTGCGAGCACGGTGGCGCCGAGCGCTTTAGCGACCTGAACGGTAGCCAGACCTACGCCGCCGGCCGCGCCGGTCACCAGCACACTTTCGCCGGCCCGGACGCCGCCACGTTCTACTAACGCAAAGTGCGCCGTATTGTAAGTGAGGCCCATCGCGGCGATCTCGGCATAAGAAATCGAGCCGCTGACTGGATGGCAGTTCACCGCCTTCGTGGTCACCTGCTGTGCGTACGCGCCATATTCGACCTGCACCAGAACACGATCGCCTGACTTGAGCGCAGTGACGCCCGCGCCGACGGTATTGACGACGCCCGCGCATTCCTTGCCCGGAACAAACGGCAGCGGCGGCAGAAACTGGTATTTGCCGTCGATCACCAGCAGATCCGGAAAATTAATTCCGGCCGCATGCACATCGACGAGCACTTCGCCCGCCTTGGGGGCGGGCACCTTCCAGTCCTGCACCTTTACCGCGTCAGGCGCACCGAACTTTGACACCACCAATGCTTTCATTGCACGACCTCATGTCTCCACGAGCGCGGCATATTAACAATCGTAAGCCGGCGTGACAAACAGGAGGCCTCGCTGCAAACCGGCGACTTACTTATCGCAATCGCGCACTGACTGTGCAGATCTTAAGGATGCAGCGAATGAAGGCAGGAAGGTACGAGCTGGATGTACAAACAAAAGGCGGGGTCGCCCCCGCCTGTCGTCAGTGCATCATCGCGGCGCTTGCCGCGGCAATCGTGTTTACTTCTTTGCCGGTGCTGCAGGGCTAGCAGGAGTCGCTGGCGATGCGGCGCTCGGGGCCGGCGTCGCCGGAGCGGCGGATACCGAGCCTTTGTTCGCTTGCTCTTTCTTCATGGCCTTGGCCTGTTTTTTGGCTTCTTTGTCGGCTTTCTTCTTGGCTTTCGCATCAGCGCGCGCTTGTTTCTTCGCGTCGGATTTGGCCTTGTCTTCCGCCTTCTTGTCCGCTTTGCTCATGTCTTTCGAGGCGTCCGCGGCGGGCGCTGTCGTCGTCGCAGCAGGAGCGGATTTCGGTGCATCCGCGGCAACCGCGGTCAGGGTGGTGCCGACGAAAGCGCCGGCAATCAGGGTCGTCAACAGCTTATTCATGTTTTGTCTCCATAGGTATATCCGGGGGCCGGATGCCCGTATAACGCGCCGGGTGAACCAGCGTTGACAGCTAGGCGCCTAGTTCCCCGGACGCGGGCGCCGCTTTCGCCTGCGCGTAATCGCCCCGCCCGAACCCAGCAGTGCGGCGTTTCCCCAGAACACTGCGAAGAGCCCGAAAGCAGATCCGATCGAACCGAATAACACAGGCCCGATGACGCGCGTCAGGTGATTGATCGTGAGCCGCAGACCAAGTGCCTCGCCGGAACGGCCTTCAGCGGAACGGCTGAATGTGAGCATCATCGTAATCGGCTGGCAGCACCCCATACCCATTCCGAACATGAAAGAAACCAGCGCGAGGACGAACGCATGCGTGAAGAGCGGCACCAGCATGAGACTGGCCGCCCCAAGATAGAACGAGTAAGCGAGCAGGCGCTCTTCGCTCCACACCTTCAGCAGCCGCGGCATGATCAGGCGCACCACGAATGAAGCCGCTGAGAATGTCGCGAGCACAATGCCCGTGGCGGACGCCGACATATCGATCGAGTGCGCGTAGATCGGCAGATAGAACTGGAACATGTCGATGCCCGTGACCACGAGACTGCTGGTCGCGAGTATTCGCCACACACCCGGCCTTGCGAGTGTTTCGCGGATGCTGCCCTTCTCGGCGGCCTGCGGCTTGGCGTGTGCGATCGCCACCTTCTTCGTCAGCAGCAGACCCATGGGCACCATCGATATGGCCACCACATAGAGACAGGCGTACGCATATCCCGAGTGGTCGATGGAGAATCCCACGACCAGCGGCCCGATGAAACTGGCGACAGCTAAGGCGAGGCTGAAATTGCTGAAATTGCGCGCCTGGGTCTCCGGCTTGCTTAACAGGCCAACGAGATTTTGCAGCGCGACGTTGGTAAATGTGAATGAAAATCCGTTCATCGCTGCGGCGACAAACAAGGCTGGCATCGTGGCGTAGAAAAAAGGCGCAAGCATGCCGCATGCGCCGCCAACGGTGCCAATAATCAGTGGCCAGCGAGATCCGAACCGGTCGGCGAAGCGGCCGGCAAGTAACGAGAGCAGCATGGGAAACGCGGAAAACGTCGCCGCCAGCACTCCGACGGTCAATGGCTGCGCGCCCAAATTGAGCGCGTATAGCGCCAGAAGCACACGGCCGGCGCGCACGCCGGCCATGCTGAACAACGTCAATGCAAGCACAAATCTGATCGACAAGTCGCTTGAGTCCTTCGCTGCCTTGATCAGATTGAGTGCCGCTCTCGCGTCGTTTGCTGCATCACTTCTTTTTTGCCGCATCCATCTCGGCAAACGCTTCGCGCGCGAGACGGAAACCATCGATTCCCGCCGGCACGCCTGAATAACAGGCGACCTGCAGGAGAACCTCCTTGATCTCGTCCTTGGTGACGCCATTGGTAAATGACGATCGGATATGCAGTTTCAATTCATGCTGGCGATTCATGATGGTGAGCATGGCGATGTTGAGAAGGCTGCGCGTTTTCCTCGGCAAGCCCGGGCGAGTCCAGATTGAACCCCACGCCGCCTCAGTCGCGTATTCCTGCATCGCCAGCGCGAAGTCGTCCGCGCCTTTGATGGATTTATCAACGTACTCGGCGCCGAGCACTTCTTTGCGCACAACAAGGCCTTTTTCAAACAATTCCGATTGCATGATTTGCTCCTGGAGAGTGGCTGGAAAATAAGGGAACCGCTGGTCACCAACTGCGGTTTTCCCTATAGTAGCACCTCCCTTTTTACTCGAATCCGAACCAACCCATGGAACTGAATCTACAAGGCCGCACTGCACTTATCACCGGCGGCTCACGCGGCATCGGCTATGGCGTCGCCGAATCGCTTGCGGCTGAAGGCTGCAATTTGCATCTGGCTTCACGCAGCGCCGAGACGCTCGGTACTGCAAAAAGTAATTTAAGCGCCAGATACAAGGTGAATGTGAGCGTGCATGCGCTCGATCTCGGCAAATCCGAGAACATGACGAAACTCGCTCAGGCGGCCGGGCCGGTCGATTTCCTCATCAATAATGCAGGTGCGATTCCACAAGGAACAATCACTGCCCTCGATGAGAAAACGTGGCGCGAAGCATGGGACCTCAAAGTGTGGGGTTTCATCAATCTGACGCGCGAAGTCTATCGCGGCATGTGCGAGCGCAAACGCGGGGTGATCGTCAACATCATAGGCGTCGCCGGCGAGCGGCATACGGCGCAGTACATGGCGGGCACGATGGGCAACGCCAGCCTGATGGCCATGTCGCGTGCGCTGGGCGGCGAAAGTCCGGATTGCGGCGTGCGCGTGATCGGAATCAATCCGGGCTCGATTGAAACCGATCGCCAGGTGGTGCGCTTGAAGGCACGCGCAAAGAACGAGCTCGGCGATGAAAATCGCTGGCGCGAACTGACGACCGTTTTTCCGTTTGGGCGTCTTGGCCGCGTCGCAGAGATTGCGGACACGGTGGCTTTTCTGTGCTCAAAGCGCTCTTCTTATACGACGGGCACCGTTATCACGATCGACGGCGGCGCCAGCCTGCGCAAGTAAGCTACTTGTAGCCGAGTGGCGGTGTAACTTATTCGAAACGTGCGCCGGTTTCTTTGACCACTTTCGCCCAGCGCGTCAATTCCGATTTGATGATGCCTGCAAACTGATCGGGCGTGTCCGCGGGCAGCTCGAAGGCTTCGGCGGAGAGACGGGCGCGCACGTCAGGCAACTGCAGAATCCTGACGATCTCTGCATTCAGCTTGTCTACGACGGGCCGCGGTGTGCCGGCCGGTGCAAGCATGCCGTACCAGGTCGACGTCTCGAAACCGGCAATGCCGGATTCTGCGATGGTCATTACGTTCGGCATCACGGACGACCGCCGCGCGCTCGTGACACCGAGTGCGCGCATGCGGCCGGCATTCACTTGCGGCAGCGATTGCGCGATGTTACCGAATACGAGTGATGTCTCGCCGCTCATCACTGCCGTGACGGCCAGCGAGTTGCCCTTATACGGCACGAGCAGCAAGTCGATGCCCGCCATGCTTTTGAACAATGCCGACGCGAGATGCGATGCGCTGCCGCCGGAGGCAATACTGATCTGCCCGGGCCGCGCGCGCGCCAATGCTATCAGTTCTGCGACCGACCTCACCGGCAGCGACGGATGGGCGACGAGTACGTAAGGCGCTATGCCGATGCGTGCAATCGGCGCGAAATCATTGACAGTATCGTACGGCAGTTTCGAAAACAGACTGGCATTGATGCCATGCGTGCCGTTGGTTCCCATCAACAAGGTGTAGCCGTCCGGCGGGCTCTTAGCCGCAATCTCACAACCGACGACGCCGTTGGCGCCGGTACGATTGTCGATGACCACCGGCTGGCTCCACGTTTCAGTGAACTTCTGGCCGAGTGTGCGCGCAAGCAGATCGGAAGGTCCGCCCGCAGCAAGCGGTACGATGATGCGGATCGGCTTCGACGGATAGAGTGTTTGCCCGTACGCGCACAACGGCATTGCAAGAAGAGTAGACGCCGTTGCAAGATGCCAAAGCTTCAGCACATTCTTGGATCGGTGGCCAACGCAGTTGGATAGTTTCACTGAGTGCGCAGGCAAGATTATTTTCAATTCGGCGCGGACGTCTCAAGTGGTTGGTGACTGACTAATCCACTCTGATAGAAGCCGCTTTGACCACCGGCGCCCATTTCAGTATTTCGGCATGAATCTTCTCGGCGAATTTCTCCGGCGTTCCGCCGACGGGCTCGAAGCCGTTGTCGATCATGCGCTGGCGGATGTCCGGTGCGGCGATGATTTTGTTGAGCTCGCTGTTGAGTCGCCGCACGATATCCGAGGGTGTACCGGCCGGCGCGAGGATACCGTTCCATGACGTAACCTCGTAGCCTGGCACGCCGCTCTCAGCGACAGTCGGCAGGTCGGGAAGCGCAAGCGCATGCTTGGCGCTCGTCACCGCCAGCGCGCGTACTTTACCGGCTTTGATTTGCTGCACCACGGTCGCCGGCTCGCCGAAAATCATGCTGATTTCGCCGGACAGCAACGCGATCGCTGCCGGTCCGCCGCCCTTATATGGAACATGGACGACGTTTGTTTTCGTCATCATTGTGAAGAGGGCGCCGGTCAAATGATTCATAGCGCCGCTGCCGCTCGATCCGTACGTAAGCTGCTCGGGTTTCGACTTCGCGAGGGCGATAAGTTCGCGTACATTCTTGACCGGCAGAGACGGATGCACGACGAGTACCTGGGGCACTTCCGCCATCCAGATAATGGGAGCGAAGTCACTTTCCTTGAACGGGAGCTTGCTATAGATGCTCGGGTTGATCGCGTGAGTGCCGGCATAAGCGAAGACGATCGTGTAGCCATCGGGCGGCGACTTGGCACCCATTTCCGCGCCGATGTTGCCGGCGGCCCCGCCGCGATTGTCGATGATGACCTGCTGACCCAGCACGTCGCCGAGTTTCGGGCTCACGATGCGTGAAAGCACGTCGGCGCCGCCGCCCGGAGGCCACGGCACGATATAGCGGATCGTCTTGTTGGGATAACCTTGTGCAAGCGCACTGCCGGCGACGATTACGGCGCTTAGGAACAAGAACGATAAACGCGACCGCTTCATCAATATCTCCTGAGGTGAGTCCGCTTCGAACGCAACACGCAGTCAGTCATTGCGACGACGCGGTCACGCGCGGCGAAGCCGGCCGGTATATTGCCACAGTGTCAGGAAGACCCTGCGGCGGCGATGCCACAACAGCGAGGCCACGATAAGGCGTCGAGTGGTCGATGCCGACACATTCGAGCCAAGCGAACGTGACGCCTTCGATTGGCCTTTCCGGCTGCTGCCGATCCGCGACGAGCATAATCTCGTCGTCTCGAACATGTGGCGGCTCGTCGATTCCGGCAAACAAATTCCGCTTGTAATAGCGCCGGTCGATGAGCGATAGCCATTCACCCATGCCGCGCACACTGAGGTAATACGGATCTTTGAAAATATCGGCCGAGGCGAAACCGTAGATCGCGAGTGACGGCGAAAAACCGGGCGTATCGGTTTTGAACCGCTGTGCTGATGAAACGCCGGGTACACTGGCCATAAGACGCAGGTGCTCGCGATACCAACCGTCCCAATCGGCAGCGCGACTGCTGTCCGTGATTCCGCTTTGGCTGATGAATATCACTGCGCCGTCGCCTGCGCGGCGTTGCGCCCGGCGATGCGGCCGGAGATGAATGCCCAGCCAAGGTGATGGCCATGCCCTTCGAGCAAAAGCCCGCCCTGCCCGGTGGAACCTGCGGCGAACAAACCGTCGATCACGCTCCCGTCCGCGCGCTGCACTTCCAGTTTCTCGGACACTTTTAATCCGCCATCTGTGAAGACAACATAGCTTTTTACCGGACCCAGCGCATAGTACGGGCCCTGGTCGATCGCCGGCCGCGTCTCACGCGCCGCGTTGTATTGAGCCAGCGTGCGCTCGAGCTTTTCGCTAGAAACGCCCATGCTCGAGGCCAGCTCCGGTATCGAGTTCGCCTCGTGGTAGATGTCCGCGCGGTTACGCCGGTAATCGGCCAGATACGCGTATGCAACGCCTGGCGCTGTCGAGATGTAATAGGGCCAGCCCGAAAACTTTGTAGCGAGCTTTCGATCGAAAACAATCCACGCGATGCGCTCCGGCTGCTTGGCGACATCGAGATTCGGCTTGGCGACCTCGTCAGTGAATCGCTCGCCATTCCTGTTGATGAGAACCGCGCCTTCCTTGAAGAGCTCCGGCGACGGGCCCAACGCAGTAGTGAGAAAGCTCATCACAAACGGCCGCAACATCCACTGCGGCAGATGATCCATCGACCAGGCGACGAACTTCGCCAGCGGTTTGACGGGCGGCAGCCGCTGGATGATGTTCGGCCGCGTCGGCGGAATGAAGCGCATGATCGGCCCGCGCACGATGTCGCCATTGAGGATGGTGGCACCCAGCTCGAGCGCCATGCGATGTCCATCGCCGGTTGCAGTGGCGTTCACGGCCTCGACGTCTCTGACGTCCGGCGATGCATACCGCGCCTTGATATCACGTCCGTTGCTGTAATCACCGGCCGCCAGTACGACCCCGCGCCGGGCGCGAAATTCGTGCAGCGTTCCGTCGGGCGTTGCGGCCTCAACCCCGACAACGCGATTGTTTGCCGTGATGAGCCGCTGCGTGTTCATGTTGACACGAATATCAACGCCCAAGGCGCGGCAGTGCTTCGTCAAATGATAAGCGAACGATTTGGAGTTCGGCACAACGTTATGCATGCGGTTATAGCGGTGGGGCGGCTCAGGCATCGGCCCGACGAACACGACGCCGAGCGACATTAGCCAGTTCAGCATTTCGGTTGTGTTATCGACAAGAATGCGGCGCAGCGCCAGGTTGTCGCGCGGTGCCAGCGCACCCGCATGCAGCGCGAGATCCTCGAAATGCTCGTCAGCGGAATCGCGTATACCCGCTTTCTTTTGATGCGGTGTGTTGATTGCGGTCAGCGAGCCGACAGACCATGACGTTGATCCGCCGGTCTGCGGATTTTTTTCGAGCAGAATGACTTTGCGGCCGAGCCGCGCGACTTCCGACGCCGCGGCGAGTCCGGTGCCACCGCCGCCGACGACAATCACGTCGCTGTGGGTTATTTCAGCCAACTATTTCTCCGCACGGGATCATCAAAAAGGGCAGGCACTGCCCGCCCCTTCAATTCAAGTCAGCACGGCTGGCGATGAACGCTAGCTCCCCGGCAAGTTATGAATCTCGGGGAAGTAGATGTCTTTCCATGAATTCGCCTTCACCTTGACCGAGCCCACGTCATGCATGAAGTCCGCGTACTTCTGAATATTCCGCGGGGTCGCGGTGAATACCAGATTCGGATCCTCGAGCTGTTTTTGTATCTCCGCGACAGTGCTTTTCTTGTCACCTGAGACGCGCAAATAGATTTCCGCCGCCTGCTTCTTATCCTTGTTGACGAGCTCGATCGCTTCCATGAACGCGGCGAGCACCGCCTTATACACGCGCGGATTGGCATCGTGGAACTTGCTGGTCGAATAGAGGTTCGAAAACGTCGTCGGTCCGCCCATTACATCGTCCGAGCTCATGATGCGGTGAACGCCGGGCTGTTCGAGCTCTTTGTACATGAAAGGCGGCGAAGTGAAATGGCCGCTGATATCGCGCTTCGACAGAAATGCGGCCATGCCGTCCGGATGTGACATCGACACCGTCAGCGGATCGAGCTTAGCGTAGCTGTCCTTGCCCCATTCTTTCATCGCGGCCATCTGCATGATGATGGCAGGAATAGAAACTTTGACGGCGGTGACCGCGATTTTGTCCTTCTCCGTGAAGTCGCGAATCGTTTTGATGCCCGGGTTGTTGACGTTGAGCCACATCGGGGTCAGCACCATGCCCGCGACGCCCTTCACTTCATTGGCGCTGCCTTTGGTGCGAGCCCAGATCGTAATGATCGCAGGCGGACCGTTGGTGCCGAAATCGATCTGTCCCGACAAGAGACCATCGTTCATCGCCGCCGGATTGGATAGCGTCATGAAGACGCCCTTAACTTCGGGCAGACCGGCGGCCTTCGATTGCTTTTCGACGAGCTTCTGGTCCTCCATCGCCATCAGCGGGAGGAAACCGACCCCGAACTGCTTGGTGATGCGAACTTCGCTGACCTCCGCATGCGCGACAGTCCATATGAGCACCGCGCACGCCGCAGTCAGCCATTTAATACCTGACTTGATCATTCCATGGTCCTTTGCGTGTTCGTGCTTTACGCAGACCGCAGATGCTTGACGGCGATCTTGTGTGAGTCCGGCTCCGAAAGCTTCCTTAGCAGGCTGCCGCAGTTCATGATCCCGGGATCGACGTTCATCGCCGCATACGCCTGCCATGCGGATGCCTGGACGGCAGAATAGACCGGCTTGCCGAGATCACGCTCCAGCATGTCGAGCACTTCGAGCGCACGCAATTGCGTACATGCGACGAACACCGCGTCGGAGTCCGGCGTAGTTATTTCTTTCACCTTCGCGTAAATATCTTCCGGCAGTATCTTGGCGTGATCGAACATGTCGAGCATGTCGAAGGTGCCGAGTTTTACGACATCAACCCCGTGCGCCTTCGCGAACTGTTTCAGGCGCTCGTTTGTAACCTCGACGTACGGCGTGACGACATCAACTTTTTTGTGACCGCCCGCCATGAGCGACGCGACCATCGCACCAGCCGTGGTTACGGTTGGCGCGTTTGTGATCGCGGTGAGCTGGTCGCAGATCTTTTTGTTCCACACCGGACCCTCGAAAAAGCTGCCGCTCGTACATCCATAGACGACGACATCCGGTTCGACCATAGCAACTTCTGCAGCCGCATGCTTGCTCGCATTTTCCATATTGCGCAGCTCTTCGGGCGTGCCTTCGCGGCCGCCGGCAATGCGCGCAGTGTGCACAGACACGCCTTCAGGCGCGATACGCCAAAACTCGGTTTCCATGGTCGTGTTAATCGAGGGCACGAGCAAACCAATTCTTCCACGCCATCCGTACATGTGTTTCTCCTTGTAGTATTCGCCGGTTCGATTGAGCGCCCTAAAACAACGGCGTCGATACGTATACGGTCTTGAATAGCGTTATCCGCACGCCATCGATGAGACAAGCTTACGCAAGCTGCGTTTGCTTGCTCGGCGCCAGCAAGTCGCGCAGCAGGCGGCCGTAGCCCGGCACTCCTTCGATCCTGCCGATGGCGCGCAATGCCGTCCAGATAGTTACCTGTGTCGTGGACAGCACCGGCTTGCCGAGTTCTCGTTCCAGACGCTCGATAACATCCATGGTTTTCCAGTTCGTGCACGCAAGCACGATGGCTTCGGCATCAGGGCGATCGATTTTGCGCGCGAGCTCATAAGCGCTCGTGGCATCCAATCGGCCTACGACAAGGTTGTCGACCAGACCCAGTCCCTGCGCATCGAGTACGTTGAAGCCGTTGACTTCGAGAAATGATTTTGCAATTGCGTTGACTTTGTCGTCGTAGGCGGCGCCGAGCACTACACGTGACACGCCGAGATACTGCAGTGCTTCGATCAGCGCAGTGGAAGTCGTGGTGGCTCGTTTCCCGGAGGCAGCTTCGATTTTCTTCGCCATCTCGCGGTCGTAGCCGAGGCCCTTGAGAAAACTGGGTGCGGCGGCGCCCAGCACGATGATGTCGACGTCCGCCGAGGCGAGACTCCGGCTTTGCATCTCGATGTCGCTCACCATGCTCGCAATGGTGCCAGTGGCAATTTTATCGAGGTACAACCGTGCGACGTGCAGCGTAACTTCGCGCGGCAGCGCGCGGTAAAACTCCGGCTCAACGGTGGTGTTCGAAGATGGAACCAGCAAGCCGATTCGGCTCAAAATGGATACTCCAGAGGACTTGCGCCGGAATGCGCGACGATTATTCAGTAGCGACGTCTATAGCCGCCGCGTGGAAGATGAAGCTCGTATACGGCGGTATTTATAATCTAGCGGTCACACCCTGTCAAACGGGTGCAGATCACTTTTGCACCGGAGCGGGCGACGGAATCTTGTCGACCGCATTGACAGCTGCATCATAGCGCTTGCGCGCGTCTGCCAGTTTCGCCTTTGCCGCATCGAGTTTTTTGCTGGAGGCATCCAGTTCGCGCTTGGAGTCGTCGGCGCGTTTCTGGGCCGCCTTATAGTCCGTCTCGCTCTGCTTGAAATCAAGCTCCGCCTGCTGGGCTTCGAACTCGGCTTGCCGCACATCGCGATACGCGGTGCCGGCCTTCTGCTGAGCCCGCTGCAGTTCGTTGTCCGCTGGCTGCTGCGCCTGCCCGAGGTGCGGAACAGCAAGTAACAGCGCTGCAATGAGTAGATTGCGCATACACGTCTCCTTGATAGAGCTGTCCTAATCGAACTTCATGCCAAGCTTTTGCACGAGTTGCCGGTGTACGGCCAACTGATCACGCACGAAGCTCGCGAATTCTGCAGGCGTGTTGCTCGCCGGGTCGACCGCGATATCGAAAAATCTCTGCTTGACGTCAGGTGAAGCGACCGCTGCAACAACCGCCTGGTTGAGACGTGCAATGAGTGCTGTCGGCGTTCCGGCTGGCGCAAGAAGTCCGAACCAGCCCGACGATTGATAGGCTGGCAGGCCCGACTCCGCCACCGTTGGAACTTCGGGCAGCACCGGCGATCGTTTCGCACCGCCCACCGCGAGCGCTTTGAGCCGGCCGGCTTTCACGTGCGGCACTGTACCACCCGCCATCGGACCAAAGTAGAACTGCGTTTCACGCGCGATTGTGGCGGTGATCGCAGGCGCGCCCCCTTTGTACGGAACGTGCACCGTTTCCCGGTTGATGTCCGCCACACTGACGAACAAAGCAACCGCAAAGTGGCTCGTAGACCCGGTCCCGCCCGAGGCATAGTTCAGCGTCCCCCGCTTGGATTTGGCGAGTGCGATCAATTCTTTCACGTTCGCCACGGGCACAGACGGATGTACGACAAGCAGATTCTGTGCGATCGCAAATAACGATATGGGCGCGAAATCGCGCACCGGATCGTAGCCGAGCTTTGCGTGGATGATTGGCGCAAATGAGTGTGTGGATACCGAACCTGCCAGCAACGTGTAACCATCCGGGCTTGCGTGCGCCGCTATCTCACCACCGATGAGCCCGCCCGCGCCGCCGCGATTATCGATCACGATCTGCACGCCGAGAATTTCGGACAGCTTGTTGATGACGATACGCGCGATCGTATCGTTCGCGCCGCCGGCCGGATTCGGTGAGACGAGCCGGATTGGATGTGACGGATACGATTGTGCCGATACGCTTCCAGTCATCATCAGACAGCAGAGCGGTACCAGCTTTCAGCCTCAGCACTGCGCTTGAACGTCGGCTCATTACGTCTCGAGCGGCAAGCGGATTGCTTTGCCGGTCCTCGCAGCACGCTCGATGGCGATCGTCGTTTCAAGCGTGATACGCGCCTGCTCCGGCGTGGTATGCACCGTTGGACTGCCCGTTACAAGATGATCCAGCCAGGAGCGCGTCTCGTTGCCGAGCGGGCCCCAGAAGTCACCGCAGGCCCAATCGCCCGCCGTATTGCTGCCGAGGAACGCCATATTCACGCTGTGATCAGGCACGTACGCATGCGGGATGCCCTTCTCCGAGAAGAGCACATGATCCATATGATCGTCGTCGATGATCATGGTGCCCTCGGAACCCAGGAGCTCGACGCGGTCCGACTGTCCCAGCGTCGGATAGCGCGCCGGCAACGCGTAGCTCACGCCAAGATTGATGACGGCGCCGTCGGCGAGCGTAACGATTCCCCACGTTACGTCATGCGCGTCGAAGCCTGCCGCATTGAAGATGCCGGTCTGACCGCGGGCGACAACCTCGACCGGCCGATTGCCTTCGAGGAACCAGCACATAAGGTCAACGTAGTAAGTAAGGACATCGACGACCGGCGTTGCGTGCGCCGAGCGTTTCAGAATTGAGAACGCCTGCGCGCGCGAGTTGTAGACGCGTGCAGTGCCGCCGACGACCCGGCCGAGGCGTCCGTGCAGCATTTGTTCCTTTGCGCGCAAAAAACACTCTTTGAAGCGGCGGCTGTAACCGATCCGCAGATTGCCGCCCGTGCGGCGCAGCGTCTCCAGAATATCGTCAGCGTCGGCGAGGGTAAGTGCGAGCGGTTTCTCCACGAGCACCGGTTTTCCCAATTCGAGAGCCTTCTTCACCGGCGCCGCGTGCTCGCCTTCGGGCGTGGAGACAAATACCGCGGTCACTTCCGGACGGGAAATAACTTCGTCGTTGCTCGCGGAAAAAAAATCGGCGCCCGTCTGCTCGGCCAACGAGCGCGCCCGCTCCGGATCCTGATCAGAAATCGCCAGGAAGCGAACTGACGGATGCTTAGCGGCGAGACGTGCACGCAGCGTGCCGATCCTGCCGGAGCCGACTACGGCAATGCCGAGTTCCTTGCGCTGCATTGAGTAACTCCACGGTACGGTTTAAGGTAGTTCACGCCGGCGGCATCGGATCGGTCGATTGGAGCCGTGTGCGTCGAGCGGGTCGCGCGAAGTTTAGCAGATGGATTCACGCGTCTAACTCTTCACGAACACGATGGCGTACATTCCATGAAACTCAACGCCGGTCACTCTTCGTCGCGCAGTCTAGTCAGCCCTGAAGCAACGTAGATTGCTGTTAAGATGCGCGCTCGAATACGCCGCGACGAGACGTGCGCAAGCGTGTCGAGAGGAGGTTCATCGTTATGCTCAAGCAATTGATACTGGTGATGTCGACGCTGGGCGCGCTGGCGGCGCCGCTCGTAGTGCACAGCCAAACATATCCGGTACGCCCGATACGCTGGATCGTTCCGGTCCCGGCGGGCAGTACCACTGACATTGTTTCGCGGCTCGTCGGTCAAAAGATCAACGAAGCGTGGGGACAGCAGGTGATCATCGACAATCGGCCCGGCGGCGCGATGGTGATTGGCAGTGACATCATCGCCAAAGCCCCGGCCGACGGTTATACGGTGGGCACGCTGCTGACGCCGACTATCGTAAATCCGTTCGTGCTGAAGGATCTCCCATATGACACGCTGCGAGACTTCACGCCCGTGTCGCTGATGGTAATGGTGCCGGGCGTGATGACGATGAATCCGTCCGTGCCAGCTTCTACGCTGAAAGAAGTGATCGCGCTCGCCAAAGCGAATCCCGGCAAATACAACTATGGCTCACCGGGTCAGTTGACGTCCGGCCACTTGTCGATGGAAATGCTCAAAGTGATGGCGGGAATCAGCCTCACTTACATTCCGTATAAAGGCGGTGCGCCCGCGATTGCCGACCTGATCGGCAATCAGATTCAGTTCCTGATCAGCGGGCCGCCGGGTGTGCTTCCACACATCAAAAGCGGGCGTCTGAAAGCGATCGCAAGCACCGCGGCCAAGCGCTCACCCGGGCTGCCGGATACGCCGACATTTGCAGAGTCCGGACTTCCCGGCTACGACACCTACGAATGGTACGGCGTCTTTGCGCCCGGAAAAATGCCCAAGGACGTGCTCGACAAACTCAACCGCGAAATCGCACGCATCGTGAAGTTGCCGGACGTGAGCGAGAAACTGATTGCACAGGGTGCGATTCCGGTCGGCAACAGCGCGGCTGAATTCTCCGCGTTCGTCAAACGTGAAATGGACGTTTGGGGCAAGGTCGCGCAGCAAGTCGGTTTAAAACCGGACTGACACGACCGAGCGCAATCTCGTGCTTATATCCCGAGGTCGCGCGCTTTTGCCTCCCGCACGAGCCGTTCGGCATCATCAGGCAGCAAGAATCCATCACTGACAAGTTGTTTGGCGGCTGCCTCCACTTTTAACACATACACGTCTTTGCTGCCGTAACGCTCCTGCAAAGACGCGCGCGGATCGCTACCGCGCTCCTGAGCGGAGTTCGCAAAGGGGATATACGAGCCGTTTAGATCGCAGAACTCGTTCTCCATGAAACCGGCACGGCGCTGATTCCATCCGGTATGCGTGCCAAGCGGCGCCTGCACCATCACTGAGCGGACGCCCGCGATGTCATTGCCGTCTGCATCGACTTTCGGCATGAGTACGCTGTAGCGCTTACTGCTGACAATTTGCGGCGGCTCGACGCTGGTGTCTTTAACAAAAAGATCGTTGCCCTTGCCGTAATAGGCGACGCCGGGGATTCGCGGAAAACCGAAATTCTCCGCTGGCAAAGGCGCGACGAGCGTGCCCTCGGATACGCGCGGAAAGCGGCTTGGCGGCGGCGTTTTCCCTTCGCTGATCCAGTTTTGCATCGCCACGAGCAGTGCGCGCATAGACTCGCGATAGGGATTCGGATTGTTAACGTTCTTGCATATGCCCGTTTGCGGCTTCACGGCCGGCACATGCTGCGTGCTCGCGAAATAGTAGAGCCGCACATTGTCGGGCACCGGCACGTCGTTCTTGCCATAAGCGTCGGTGACAACGAGCGAATTTCGCCCGCCCCATGCCTCGGTGCCCGAATCCATGTGAATCACTTTTGGACAAGCGCGCTGCTCACTGCAGCTTTAAGCCAACCATCAGTGCGTCCGGTAATAGGATCGGTGAGCGTGGCGTACGTGTGCGGAAACTGATCGCCGCCGT
This sequence comes from uncultured beta proteobacterium, assembly GCA_963829085.1. Lineage (GTDB taxonomy): Bacteria > Pseudomonadota > Gammaproteobacteria > Burkholderiales > SG8-41 > PALSA-1004. Next base: position 174,735 of record CAWHHJ010000007.1, read on the forward strand.
AGAAGTACGAATTCACCGGCGACGGGACGCGGCCGGGCGTAGCGAACTCGATATTGGTATTGGTCAGACGCGAGCCTGAAATGAGCGGCATGATGCCCTCGAATACCACGCGTTTGCTTTCATCGAGATTAAAACCGGAATAGACGAGATCCTTGATGTAGCGGCCACTCTGCGAACGGCCGAAGCCGATCGCATAATCCAACGGCTCGTGTTCGCCGTTCGTACCGCGCGCGATCAGCGGATTCGCGCCCGATCGCTCGTGCCGCAAAAAAGCAATGAGATCGCGAGTGGCTGCAAAGCCGATGCCCATCACGATCGGATCCTGTGCAACGTACACAAGATCATAGATGTAATTCGACGAAAAGCCCGCCGGATAACAGATGTCGATGTCGCTCGGTGTTGGGTTGGCGCCGTCCGGACACTTCCCGAACGACCAGTCGCTGCGCGCAACGGTCTCACGCGACGCGAGCGGCGAACTACGACGCAGCAGGCGTGCTTCATTCATCCGATCGCGCACCGCCGGATGCGCGCGCATGACGCGATCTCCCTCATTGCCGGGACTCGCGGTGAAGGCCGGCTTAGTGAAAATCAATTCGGCCGTGATGAGCTTGGTAATTGGCTTGCCGTCAGGTCCAGCCGCGATAGGGAACTGCGTCGTTAGACGCTTACCCGACGCCGGCACGTCGCCCTGCCAGCCGCTCGCGACGATGGTGTAGCCCTGCTTCATCAGAAACCCATCGCCGACGTCTTTTTCGGTCGACGGATCGTTGGCGGTGCTGGCGCCTACATCGAAGACCGACAACGCACGAACGTCGCCGCGATTCGTAACGTCGTAAAGGACCGTCCGATTACCGCGTCGCATATCGATCGGCTTGATAATCAGGACGTCCATGCTGTACGCCACGCGCTTGTCAGCGTTGACGGGCGCATCGTTGATGTAGACGATATTGCGGTTAGCTTCGTCGCGAGGATCCAGTTCGCCGTACGCCCGACCGGTCAGCTTTTCGTACGCTCCAGACCTTTCATATGAGACGCCGCCGAATGTGGGCGATTCAATGCGGTCGATCACAATGCGCGTGATACGCGCGTGCGTGACGGGCGCGATGAGCATCAACGCGACAATTCCAGCGCTCACGCGTTTCGAAAGTATGTGTGTCATACGTTCGTTACCTGTGGTTTCATTCGCATGCCGGCTGTTACCGCATCAAACATTACGCACGAGAATTTTTGCGTCCGCTTCCACGACCACTTCCTCCTTCTGATTGCGGCACGTTCCCTTAAGCGTTACGAGTCCGCCCCCGTGCTTCGGCTTGTCGTCCTTCGCAGCGATTCTCCATGTCGTCATTAGCGTATCGCCGGGGCGCACCGGATTTACAAAGCGGCAGTTGTGTTCGAGATACGCGATACCGGTCCCCGCAAAGAAAGTGCCGACCGGACCACCGGCCAGCGCACCGGTAAAAACGCCGTGCAGCACCCGACCGCCGAATCGCGTTTGCTCTGCATATCGCTGATTGATGTGCAGCGGGTGCGTATCGCCGATCAAGCCCGCCGCCAGCACAAGATGCGTATCGGTAATCGTCACAGCTGCGCCGAATTCGTCGCCTACTTTGATTTCGTTATAGCCTTTGCCCGGAAACACCGTCATGCAGCACACTCGCAGTCAGCATAAGTGCTGATCCTCCGCTTCGGACGAAGGGAAGAAGCTCGTGTGTGGACGATGTAGATGCGCATCACATGAGGTTAACGTTACCGCCCGATCGAGTCCATATTCGCAATCATTAAGATAATGACGGATGCACCTGACGCTTGAAGCGTGCCGCACGCAGGTCTACACTCTCGCAGGTCTTTTTTCGGGCGGCACATTGCAATGACTCAGTCCCGCTCCTGGCAGCTTTCCCTAGCATTGGCCGCGTCTCTAGTGTGCCTTTCAAGCAAGACGCAAGCAGCCTATCCAGATCGCCCGATCCGTTATATCGTGCCGTCGGCCGCGGGCGGTGGCGCCGATTCGCTTGCGCGCATTCTTGCTGCGGAACTCACCAAACAATTGGACCAGCAGGTCGTCGTCGACAATCGCGCCGGCGCAAGCGGCGGCATTGGCATGGAGATGCTGGTGCGCGCAAATCCGGATGGGTACACCATCGGCTACGGCAACACGCCGCTCCTCGCGATCAATCGCAGCCTGCTCTCCAACTGGCCGTACGAAAGCGGCCGCAATCTGCAGCCGGTTGCGCGTCTCACGAATTCGCAAAATCTGCTCACCGTCACGCCGTCATTACCCGTGAAGTCGGTGCGCGAGCTGATCGACTACGCAAAACAAAATCCGGACAAGCTGATTTACGCGTCGCCCGGTAACGGCACGACGATTCACCTGAGCGCGGAGCTCTTCAAGCAAATGACCGGCACGCGCATGGTGCACGTGCCATACAAGGCGATAACCGTCGCACACACGGAATTGATTGCGGGACAAGTGCACGTAATTTTCGATAATCTGACGTCGATTACGGCACTGGTCAAAGCCGGCCGTCTGCGCGGTATCGCGGTGACGGGCACGACGCGTGCCGGCCCCTTTCCTGATCTGCCGACCATCGCCGAAGCCGGCGTGCCGGGTTACGACGTAACAGTGTGGACGGGGGTCATTGCGCCGCTGGGCGTGCCGCAGGCAATCATCACCAAATTGAACACGGAGATCAACCGCGCTTGCACCTCGCCGGCATTGCTTGAAAAGTTCGCTACCTTCGGCAATACGTGCCTGGGCAGCACGCCCGCACAGTTCGCCGATCTGATCAAGAAAGAAACCGTCAAATGGGCGGACGTGGTCAAGCGTTCGGGTGCAAAAGTCGATTAGACGCGTCCCTCAAGCTGGTCAGTGACTAACCCGCCAGCTCCTCGATGTTGGCGAGCTTTGCACCGATTTCCCGCATCACGACTTCCGGTCTTTGATCACATTCTTCAGGCGTGCGCAGCTCTGGCGGCTTCAACTGCGCCTCGATATATGCGCCAAGCCTGCGTGAACGGGCGACCACGCGCGCGCCGAATGAGCGGCGCGCTTGATCGTAGCGCTCGAGCGCCGCATCGAGATCGTCGGGTGACGCTGCGATCGCGTCCGCCAGGTATTGCGCATCGAGCGCTGCTTTAGTCACACCCATGCCGACGTGCGGCCGCGCTACGAACGCAGCATCGCCCAGCAACACCACGCGTCCGACCGCAAGGGTCGGCGATTCAAGATCGAAGATCGCCTGAAAGAAAGGCTGCGGCGCGCGTTCGACAATTTCGTAGATCTGCGGCGCAAGCAGCGCCTTCGCCTCGGCACGCATTTCTGCAATGACCTGCGGGCGTATCAGCGGCGGCGCAATTGCTACGCCATGGCACACGCCGTTCGCATCAGTCGCTAGCCGCGGCAGCTTAGTTGTGAAATCGGCGGGCCGGTACCACACGAAGTTATAGCTGCGATGGCCGGGCCGCACGTCGTTATCACGGCCGGGCACCGGATAGGCGAGCATCATTTCGCCGACCGGTAAACCGAAAACATAGCGATCGAATATCGCGTCGTGCGTCTGACGCGACACCGCTTTTTCATCGACGACTCCGCGCCAGGCCACATAGCCGGCATATCTGGGTTGTGCTTCGGGCAAAACGCTTGCGCGGACCGTCGAGCGAATGCCATCGGCGGCAATCAACAGATCGGCGCATGCGCTTGACCCGTCACTGAAGAACGCCGTTACCTCGCGTGCGTCCTGCTCGACTCGCTCGACGTTCATGCCGAAGTGATACTGGCGTTGCGGAAACAAATCCTTGAGCGGCCGGTATACGCGCGCCCACGCCGTCATCATTTGGGGCAGCGGCACGCGATGCAGCATGTGCCCGCTATGATCGAGACAGATTCGTTCGGCCACTTCGACACCGATTGATGCATCGACCGGAATGCCGAGCCTGCGCATTACGGTAAATAACTCGTCGTGCGTACCAATGCCTGCGCCGCGCGTCGCCAGATCATCGCTGACGCGCTCGTAGACATCGACATGCCAACCGCGGGCATTCAGCATGTTGGCGGCAAACAGGCCGCCCAGCGACCCGCCGATGACAATCGCGCGCTGTCGCCTGTTCACTGGTTAATGTTTGTCAAAGCCGGCTGAGAGGACGAGTAACCAACAGCGCGAGCAAACCCCGACGGGATTCGACCGCGCGTTATCATAGCGACAATTCAAATCACTGGAAACGATCATGGATGTTTGGTACGGGCGGCACGACAGCGCCTGGGACGATGCGCAGCAAGAATTATTCGCTGCCGGCATCACCGATGGATTGCCGGTAGTGCCGCCAACGCGCGAGCGTGTCACGCAGATGCTCGAGGATGCAGGGCTCAATGGCGATGACATCATCACGACGCTGCCGCCGGCATTCGAAGATGCAACATGGCGGGACGTCGCAATCAACGCCGTAATGGCAGGCTGCCTTCCTCTTTATCTACCGGTTGTTGGCGCTGCGATAGCAGCGATCGCGGACGCGGAATTCAACTTGATCGGTATCGCGACGACCACCGGATCAGCCGCGCCGGTCGTGATCGTGAACGGTCCTATCGTTAGGCGACTAAGTTTGAATGCGGAGGGCAACTGCCTCGGGCCGGGCAATCGCGCCAATGCGACGATTGGACGCGCGGTGAGCCTCGCACTGCGCAATATCGGCGGCGCCAAGCCCGGCGAGCTCGATATGTCCACGCTCGGCCAGCCGTGCAAATACACCTGCTGCTTCGCCGAGAATGAATCAGCGAGTCCCTGGGCGCCACTGCATGTCGAGCGCGGCTTTGATGTAAGCGCGGATGTCGTCACAGTCGTGGGCATTTCCGGTACCGGCGAAATCGTAGACTCGAGCAGCAACAAGGCAGAAGACCTCGCCCAGACGTTTGCGCAGTCGATGCTGATCGCCGGTACCGCGGGCGGCGGCGGACATGGACTCCTGGGCGGCGGCGAACCGCTGCTCATCATGCCGCCGGAGATCGCTCACGCCTTCCAACGTGCCGGGTGCTCAAAACAGGATGCGAAAGCTGCCATATTCGAGCGCGCCGTCATGCCGCTCGACCGGTTATCCGGCGCGATACGTCAGCATCTCATCGAACTGCGGACGTCAGCGGATGACAGCGATCCAACTGCACCACTGCGTGTCGCGCATCAAGCCGATGACGTGATGATCGTTGTCGCGGGCGGCGTTGGTGTGAAGGCCGCATATGCGCCGACCTGGGGTGGAACAACGAAAGCGGTGAGCCGGTTGATCCGCGGAAGTGGCTCGCAGCAGACGACGTAGACATGAGTTTTCCGCGTGCGGATGCGGGGCAATACGTACTACTTTCGCCGGAACTCGTTTATCGACTTAGCGAATTCACCGTCAGCTCGCTTGAGGGGCAACGTCACAGGATGCGTGGCACCGAAAGTTGGAACTGTACGCGGAATGTTTGCCCGCGCCGCCGATCACGAGGACGTACGCATTGTCGGGATTCTTCATGACCGGTACAAGACGATCGAGTCCAGCTTCCGTAAACTCGCCCTTGAATACCGGCCATTGGCGTATGCGTCGATCGATATTTTCGTCGGACAGCTTTCCAAGCTGCACACGCCCGTGCTCGTAGAGATATCGTTTGACGTCGGCTTTCGCGTAACCGTCCTTCGCTATCGTCGCAGCGTGTTCGGGACCGAAGACAAACGCCGGCGCGCCATCGAAATACAAGTTGTTGGCGCCGGTCGCCGCGACGACACCCGCCATCATCTTCAATAATCCGGCGCCCGTTATGCTTTCATGATCGTTCAGATTGTGGAGACTCTCCGCGCCGAATACGGTAACAGTGCTGACCTCGCGCGCGTATCCCAGCTCGACCTGCAGCGGCTCCCATGGACTCGCATCTTCGTTCTCCGCGGCACAGAAGGTGAATTTCGCCGGTGTGCCGAACGTCGCCATGTCGCCGGCAGCGGGCACTGCGCCGCCGATATTGAGCATCGCGAGACGCACGGCGCGGCCGATCGTCGCATTGGCCTGATTTCCCGGCCCGAACGCGTTGTGGCCGGCATTCATGTTGAGTTCTTTGGCGACAGGACCGTTGACAATGATCATCGTCGTGCACGGATGAGTCGTTGCATTGACGCCGTAGAGGTTGAAGCGCTCATCGCACAACGCTTCGATGGCCAGCATCACCAGCGGAAAATATTCGGGACGGCATCCCGCCATGACCGCATTTGAAGCAACGCGCAACGGCGTCGCAGCGCCGTAACGCGGCGCGACAAGTCCGAGCGGCGTATCGAGTGCCCGGTCGCAGAACGCAAGCATTCTCTCCACCCGGGGCGCCGTAGGCGGCACGATCGGCAAGCCATCGCTCCAGCCCTTATCGATATAGAGACGGTTGATGGCTTCGAAATCGTCGTCGGCTTCGAAGCCGGCGCCCGGTGCTTTCATCAGCGAGCTTAAGTCGCTCATGACATGTGCTTCGCTACGAGGTCTGAAAACTGGGGCGCCGCCTCGCCGGCACGCGCCTTGACGTCGTCGAGCGAAATACCGCCGAGCGGATGCGTTATCTCGAGCAGCGGCAGATCGGGCACACCGAAGGTTCGCGCCTGATTGCGGCCGAGCTTCTCGAACGGGCCAGAATAAATTACGGCGGTTACCAGTCCGCGCTTTCGAAGCTCACACATGTCGTGGACACTCCACGACGTGCATGACCCTCAATCGCCCATGGCCGAAACGACGAAGTCGCATTCCGCCGCCAGCCGATCGAGCACCGGGCCAGGCGCCGGCGTGCTCGGATTATTTTTACGCAGCGCCACCACCGACGAAATATTGAGAACCTTCTGCAGATTTTCGACGACGAATGTGAGCAGATGATCGGCGTTGCCCTTCGTGTTATCAAGCGTGCCCAGGCGAATACCGCCTGAGTTGATTTTTCGCACGTCACCCGCACCCGCAAACTGGTGCGGCGGCGCTTCGGGCGATATCAGGAATACTTTCTGGTTCATTGCATGCATCCTCATGATCCGTTGACTGGCGGATTCTAAGTTCTTTGCAGCGCTGCTGCAAAAAGCGGTACATTGCCGCACCTTACTCGGAGCGATCGGGAGAAGCTCTCATGCAACGTATCGTTATCAGATGCGGCGGCTATCAGAAGCCGGCGTCTGTGCACAATCGCGCCGCCGTGCGCTTTGGCGAGATTCTCAAGCGAGATCTCGGCGAGCGCGTGGAGTTCGAGCTGATCGGGGATGTGCTTGCGCTCGGCCGCAAGTCAGGCGATCTGCTGCCGATGGTCGAGACCGGCGAATTATCGTGCTGCTATATCTCGACAGTACGATTCACGAAAGCGGTACCTGAATTCAAAATGCTCGAGTTGCCTTTCGTTGTGAGAGACCGCGCGACGGTCAACCGCGCCCTCGACGGAGAGTTCGGCGATCATCTCAAACGCCGGGTCCGTGCCGCGACGCCGTTTCGAATCCTTGGCTTCTGGGACAATGGATTTCGGCATTTCACCAATAGTGTGCGGCCCATCCGGACGCCCGCTGACTGCGCCGGCCTGCGGATACGCACGCAGATGAGCGAATTGCATGGCGAAGTGTTTCGCACGCTCGGTTTTCAACCGATTCCCGCCGACATCAAGGAGTTTTCCGAGCAGATCGCCGGCGATCGGTTTCAGGCGCAGGACAATCCGCTGACCAACATTTATCTCTTCAATGTGCACAAGTACCATCGCTACATTACGCTTAGCGCTCACTTCTTCGGTGCGAGCGCGTTCGCATTTAACAACGCGGAATATGCAAGTTGGCCAACAGAAGTGCAGACGATCGTCAACGCGGCCGCGCTGGAAGCAACAGCGCTGCAGCGTCAGCTCGCGGCCGCCGAGGATACCGATGTGCTCGCCGCTTTAGACCCACGGCAGAATGAAGTGATACGACTAAGCGACAGCGAGCACCGCGCATTCGTTGATGCGGTGCAGCCGGTGGTTGCGAAATACCGCCGCGAGCTCGATCCGGAATTGCTTCGCTACCTGCAGTAAAAAGGCGCGCAGGCGTCAGCCAGACACGATGGTCATTGTGTCTCGATCTTTGCGGCGCGCACGATCTCCGCATAGAGCTTGATGTCCGATCTGAAGATGCGGCTAAACTCCGCAGGCGGGTCGCCGCGCGGCTCATAACCGCCCGCGATCAAGAATTCCCTCAGCTTCGGGTCCTTGAGTGCCTGGACAATTGAGGTGTATAGCCTCGACACCACGACAGCCGGTGTCTTTGCAGGCGCAAACCAGCCGTGCCAGCCGGAGTCGAAGCGATAACCCGGCACGCCGGCTTCGTCTATCGTCGGCACGTCGGGCAACGAGGCGACGCGCGTTGAACCGGTAAAGCCGAGCGCACGCAGCTTCCCCGCCTTAACATGCGCAGCGCCGACCGCAACGGCTGGGAAGCTCATCTGCACTTCGCCGCCGAGCACCGCATTCAACGCCGGGCCGCCGCCCTTGTAAGGAACATGCAAAAGCTCGATTCCGGCTTTCGTTTTGAACAGCTCCGCAGCAAGATGCTGGCCATTGCCGACGCCGGGTGTGCTATAGCGCAATGGCGCGCTGCCGCTTTTGGCGAGCGCGATTAACTCCCTCACCGTCTGCGCTGGCACCGACGGATTCACCGTCATGAGATAACCGAGACCCCAGGCGAAGTTTGTGATCGGAATGAAGTCTTTCTCAGTGTCGTACGGCAGCTTGTTGTACATGCCCGCGTTGACGACAAACGCAATCGACGTGCCGAGAACCGTATAGCCATTGGGTGCGGACTTGGCGACGATATCAGCGCCTACAATGCCGTTTGCACCGCCGCGGTTATCGATGACGATCGGCTGCGCAAGCTGCAGCTCAACTTGCTTCGCCAGCACACGCGCGAATGAGTCGACATTGCCGCCCGGCGGGAAAGGCACGACGAGACGGATCGGCCGGTCGGGATAGTTCTGCGCATTAGCGGTTCCCGGAAGCAGCAACGGGAAACTTGCGACTGCCGCGAGCCACAAGACATGCACTTTCATCGATGCTACCAGTCTTGGCACTGGCGCCCGCTGCTACTCTGCCTTGATTTTTGCATCGCGCACGACCTTGCTCCAGAGACCAACCTGCTTGCGTATGTAATCCGCGCATGCCTCGGTTGAGCCGCCCGCGATTTGCACATCCTGGGTCTGAAACAATTTCCGCACCTCCGCTGTTGACAGTATTCGATTGATCTCGGTATTCAGCTTCACTACGATATCTCGCGGCGTTGCTAAAGGCGCGACAGCACCCCACCATGTATTTGCTTCGAAGCCGGCAATGCCCGCTTCAGACATGGTCTGCACATCGGGCAGCACGTCGACTCGCTTCGGGGAAGTAATTGCGAGCCCGCGTAACTTGCCCGACTGGACATGCGGCAGTCCATTCGGCAGGTTGGCAAACATTACCGGCACCTGCCCGCCCAGGAGATCGATCATCGCCGGACCGTTGCCTTTGTATGGCACGTGCACGAGCGACGTTTTGGTCAGCGACTTGAAGAGCTCCATGAAAAGGTGAGCCGACGAGCCGTTGCTCGTCGATGCGTAGAGCAGCGTATCGGGTCTCGCTCTCGCCGCTTCGATGAGATCATTAACGCTCTTGTATGGCGTCGCGGCATTGGCCACGAGCAATGACGGCGCATAGCCGATGTAGTTGAGCGCCGCAAAATCCTTGATGACATCGACCTTCGCCGCCGGATACAACGCGTTTAGCACCGTGAATGGAAATGACACGACCAGTATGGTGTAGCCGTCGGGCGGGCTTTTGGCGACGAGCTCGGTACCGATGACCGTGCCTGCGCCGGGTTTGTTGTCGGCATACGAACCGGGCGCAAAACCTTCGTTGAAGCCCTGCACCAGCACGCGAGTTGCAACGTCATTGAAGCCGCCGGGCGGATAAGGCACGACGACTCTGATGCCTTTCGACGGGAATGACTGCGCGTAAACGAAGCATGAGGCCGCGCATAATAGTGCGCAAGCCATCCACCGGGTGCAGCGCATCAGCGGCGTTTTTTCTTAGCGGGCGCGGAGCCTTTCTTCGGCGACCAGTTCGTCACCTGCATAAGAATATTGACCGCCTGGCGGAAAGGCGGTGAGCCGACGGGTGTTAGTGCTGTCTCGAGCGCTTCGAGTAACTCCTGCTCCGTACAGCCAAGACGCAGCGCGCGTTCCATATGCGGCTTGACGCCCCACATGCGCGACTGTCCGATCATGGCTGCGATAGCAACCAGCTCGCGATATTTCGCGGGGAGTTGCTTGCCCTCGGTTGACACGCCCTCATGCAGCAGGCTCAGGCCGGAAAGCCGGTTGTATGCGTCGAGAAAAACCGGATCTTTTTCGGCGAGATACTCCCACTCGGGATAACTGTATCCGCGCGTCTTCGCAAGGCGTTTAGCGGTCTGTGACGGTTTTTCGTTCAAGATTTTCTCCAGTGCGTGATAAGGGTGACGACAGTTCCGCGCGGACCGCGCGAACTGCGTCGCATCTTATCAAACCCTGGATGTACCCGTTCAGCGAGGCCATGCCGCCTCAAATATGCAAACGCTCGCGTGGTACGGAAATCGGATCGTCCGGCACGTGCAATCCGTAATTTTCGTCGACATAGCTCATGATTGGATCCGCATGTGCTGTCCGCACCGCGTCGTCAACATCAGCACGTGCAGGACGCTCGGCGGTATGGGCCACGATCCAAACCACCGCGGAAACAAAACTCAATACAAGCAATTCAATAACCATCGCAGCCTCCATCGCATCGTTCGCTAACTCCCTTTGCGCAGAGTAGCGGGACGGTGGCGGCCTAACCAGCAGACCGATGGCCTATTGTCGACCTAGAACCAAGGTACTAGAGCAAGTTGGGTCTAACGCCCGCCAGGGCGGACCTCGACCAGCTCGAGCACAAGCCACGCGCCGCGAACTTGAGTGCACGCGGACATCTCATCGCTGCAGCGTTGCTGGTCCATGTATCCGGAGTTCGTTTCCTTGCGTACTGGTCGGCCGAGCGCGGGCGCGAACCAGTCGGTCTCCGTGATGTTGGTCTCGGACTTCGCGCCGGCGAAATCGCCTGCGTATACGCGGCGTTTCACTTTCACAGTATCGAACGCGCCGGCGGGTGATGTAATACGTTCAGCGCCCAGCACTTCGCCGTCAACGCGAACGCTGTTGCGCCGGCCCGTTGCGGTGTTGATCGCGTTGATGCGCAACGACCATGACTTGCCCTTGTCCAGCGGGTATACGTACGCCGGATACGGTTGCGGGAATTCGTATTCCACCGGCTGATCATGATTGGTGAGCGGATGTCGCAGCCAGTTGCCTTCTTTGTTGAAGACGTCGGTATGCGACAGCCCCAATGCGGGAACGTCCGTGGTAACCGTCTCTGCAACGCGGTCGCCGTCGATTTTATCGATGCGATGTTCAACCTTGCCGACGGTTTCTCGGTTATAGCCGTTGATGACGCGATAGACATAGACGTCGCCTGCGGCCGGTGCGGCTATGGCGACCGGCACAGACGACATAAACGACAGAAATACTGCCGCTGAAAACATTGCGCGCCGCGATATTCCCGCAGAATTGCATGCGTTGTGAGAGTTCGATTTCATTGCCGCCTCCATGTGCTCATAACAGCGCGACGCTAATGCGCGGTGCCTACGGAAAACTTCCGCGGACGGATTTGTTATTATGCGCGCGACGCCCATTCCGCACGCAAACAGTCGAAACGATGAAACTATTCCCGCGCTTCCTGGTTGCGATCGCCGGATTGCTGGCGTGCGCCCCGGCGCTTGCGGCGAGCGCAGGCGAGATTTACGCGGCCAAATGCAGCACCTGCCACGACGCCGGCCTTGCAAGTGCGCCCAAGGCAGGCGATAAGCGTGAATGGGCCCGGCGCAACAGGAATGGCACGGACGCACTGTATGAATCCGCGCTCAAGGGTAAGCCAAATACCGCAATGCTGCCGAAAGGTGGCTTCAGCGAATTAACCGACAGCGAAGTGACTGCCGTTGTCGATTATCTGCTGATGCGTGCCGGCCAATCGCGCAAGATATCGTCGAGCGGAGCTAAGAGCGAAAACAGCGCTACAGCCGCCGATAGCTCGCGTAACGCGACTGCGATCGTCGACGACGCGACGCTTGTGACGAACATCAAAACAGCGCTCGCCAAAAACAAAAGCATCGTCTTGAAGGACATCAAGGTCGAAGCAGCTGGTGGTGTCGTCACCCTGCGCGGCGTGGTCGACAAGGCGGAGCAAATCAAGCTTGCGGAAGGCATCGCAGCGAACACGACAGGCGTCCGACAGGTGGACAACAAACTGATACCCAAGGACCTGTTCGCCTGGGATTGAGAGCAACAACCGTGCGTCAAGAAATCTTTTAAACGACTAAGGGAAAAAACATGAATCACGCGGAACAACGGCAACGCTTGCGCGGCATCCTGGCAGGCAACGAATGCGTATCGCCGGCGAGCGTTTATGACGCGCTTTCAGCACGCGTTGCGGAAAGCGTGGGCTACAAGGTCGGCATGCTTGCTGGATCGGTCGCTTCCAATACTACGCTGGGGGCGCCCGATCTCATCGTGTTGACGCTCACGGAATTCGCCGAGCAGGTACGGCGCATCATGCGGGCGTGCAATTTGAGTCTGCTCGTGGATGCCGATCACGGCTATGGCAATGCGTTGAACGCGATGCGCACGGTGCAGGAGCTCGAACATTCGGGCGTGTCGGCACTCAGCCTCGAAGATACGGCCCTGCCAACGCCCTTCGGCCAGGCAGAAGGCAAGGAAAGCCTGACGTCGATTGAAGAGGGTGTTGGCAAACTCCGCGCGGCGGTATCGGCGAGAAGCGATCCATCGCTCATCATCGCCGGCCGCACGTCTGCGCTCAAGATCGAAGGTGTAGAAGGCACCATTGCCCGCGTAAAGGCATATTCCAAGACGGGTGTCGATGCGATTTTTATAGTTGGACTCGAAAAGCTGGATCAGCTCGATGCAATTCATTCGGCCACTGCGCTGCCGATCTTCATCGGCTCGGCGCCGGCGTCATTGAAGCGTGAAGAACTTGCCGCGCGCGGCGCGCGCATTCTGCTGCAGGGCCATCAGCCGGTGGCCGCGACGGTCAAAGCACTGTACGACTGCTACTCGCACTTGTTCGGCGGCGGCGCGCCTGCGGACCTCAAGTCAAAAATCGCGTCGCCGGCCGACATGGAGAAAGTTACGGAAGGCGGCAAATACAAGCAGTGGCAGGCGGATTATCTGCGGTGACATGAAACGGCGAGCGCCGCTGCATGAGTGATTACGGTTCTTTGCGCGCGAGCCCGAGCTCGGTAAAAATCGTTCTTGCCTGATCGAAATCCGTCTTCAGAAAACGCGCATACTCCGCCGCATTCAGATATTCGCTTTCCCACAGGTTCTGTTCCTGGTCGCGCCGCCATTCGTCCGTCTTCACGAGGCGCGCAAACACGCTGTCCCAATAAGCAATCTGCGCCGGCGTCAGCTTCGGCGGCCCGAATACGCCCTGCCAGTTGGCAAGGACCGCATCAACACCCTGCTCCTTCAACGTCGGTACTGACGCGAGCGCCCCGCCGAGCCGGCGCGGCGACGACACGCCAAGCATATGGAGCTTGCCGGTTTGCACGTGCGGCAGCAGATTCGACGTCACCGTAGCGATGACATCGACGTGTCCGCCGAGCGCGTTAGTCATCAGCTCCGCACCCTGAAATACGACGAGCTTCGTCTTCTTCATATCAACACCCGCTGACCGCATTGTCATCGCGCACACGATGTGCAGATAACTGCCAAGGCTGTTGACGGCGATGGATACGGACGTGGGGTCAGCACGCAGCCGGTCGAGCAAATCACGAGTCGTTTTTATCGGCGAATCGGCGCGCACTGCAAGACCGATGTACTGGTTGCCAAGCAGCGCCAGCGGCGTGAAATCGGTATATGTGAAATTCGCCGTGCCGATGATGTAATTCGTCAGAATCGTTGGTGACGCGATCTGCAGCCAGTGTGCGTCGCCCGCATGCTGTGAAAGATAATTCCAGGCGATATTTCCACCGCCGCCGACACGGTTCACGACGCTGCTGTTGACGCCGAGCAGCGTTTTGGTTTGTGCGATGTTTTGCAGCACCCGCGCCGTGCGGTCCTGCGAGCTGCCGGGCGTCAAGCCAACAACGAACTCCACATTCTTGTCGGGTTTCCATGCGCCTTGCGCGTGAACATGACCGGCGAGACAGCAAACGACGATCGCGGCCGCCGCGCGCCGATAACGCAAAGAATGTTTCATACGCTGTTCGAGCGCTTAGCCCAGCACCTCGGCCAACAACATCAACGCCGCAGTAGCGAATGCATACATGTTCTCTACACGGTCATTTTTGCCGGTGCGAACGGTCATCGAGCGCTCGCTGGTTCCCGCAACAGCGATGCAGGCAAGGCCGGCCGGATTGCCGTAACGCCCGCCCGTCGGTCCCGCTGCACCCGTTTCGCCGATCGCCCACGTCACCTTGAAACGGTCACGCATTAGCTTCGCACGGACGAGAGCGTTTGCTTCCGTTGCCGGCTGCGCGCCACTGAAAACGCTCGCGTCGAAATCCTGCAATACATGCCACGACTGCCGTGTATACAGCACAGTGCCACCGAGGAAAAACGCGGATGCGCCGGGCACCGCGAGCAACGCTGCCGAGATGAGTCCGCCGGCCGACGATTCACCGACCGCCACGGTTTCATTGCGCGCCTTCAACAGCGCGCCCGCCTTTTCAGCGTAGGGCAGCAATTCGCGCATGCGTGGTTTCTACAGTGACTTCAAACGTCTCAGGGCGTCGCGGCCGCGACGCTGACCAGCTCCTGCACCGTCCAGTCGCCGTGCGTCCATTGGCTGCCCTTGCCGCGGCTGCGGCCAAGGTCGATGTATTGGGATGTGTATTCCCGGCGAACGGGGCGGCCCAATGCAGGCGCATACCAATCTGTTTCGGTGATGCTCGTCGGCTGGCGGAATCCATCCCAATCGCCCGCATAAACGTAGCGTCTGACTTTGATTGTATCGAACGTGCCCGCAGGCACCGTGACGCGCTCGCTGCCGATGACCGCGCCGTCGACACGCACATTCGCCCGCGCACCATTCGCAGGGTTAGTCGCATTCACACGCGTCGACCAGCGTTTCTCCGTACTAAGCGGAAACTCATAAGCAGGATACGGCGGATTGAATTCATACTCGACAGGCACCCCATGATTTACGATCGGATGCCGCAGCCAGTTGCCATCAGGTGTGTAAACTTCGGTGTGCGGTTCCATGAGCAAATTAGACTGCGGGACGACTGACATCGTGATGGTGCGCGCATCGACGCCGTCGACGCGATACTCCATGTTGCCCCGCACTTCACCGCTATAGCCGTTGATCACGCGATAGACATACACATCGCCGGCTGCAGGCGCAGCAACGCTGGTTTTGATGACAGCAATGCAAAGCAATGCAGCAAGCGACGCAGTGATGGTCCTCCGCACGTTTATGCAGATGGTGGCCGACCCGCGTACCTTGTCGATCACTGAGTACACCATTGTTCAGCTGTCGTGCGCTGGCGCCGCGCGTCGGCGAGCCGTTCCTCGTCGCTGAACTGTATCCGCTCGCCGGTTATCGCGTCTTCCCGACTAAAGCGCTGTCCTTCCTCCAGCCCGCGCAGACGGCCGCGGGCCTCGATACAGTTGTGGAGCGCATAGACCGCCTCGCTTCTAGCCTTCTCTGCTTTAGCTTCCGCCTCCTCGCGTTCCTGTGCGCGCCTTCGGAATTGCGCCGCTTGCAGCTCAAGTGATCCACTCCCGCCCGCAGCGGTCACGGGGCCGCCGGTGAAAACCAGTCGTTGATTAACCGTACCGGCGGGACAGAATTGCGCGTACTGCTTCAGGCCCCGGGCATTGCTGCATTCATATATCTGGGCGTACGCCATACTTGCAGCGAGCATCGCAAGACCCCCCGCAGCCAGGCGGCTTCCGAGCCTTGCTCTCGCAGCCCGAGCCCCGGACATATCGTCAAGCGGCTGTATGCATCCCATCTTCATGCTCGACATGCTAGCGCAATTGCGCTACTGACAACAGCACCTGCCATCGCCCGACGTCGTCACATCGCTCGCCGGCGCACACTCACTGTTCGAGTCTGATATTGGCTGCCTTGATCACCCGCGCGTTCTGGGCGAACTCATCGCGCAAGTGCTGCGCATATTGCTCGGGCGTGCCGCCGGCCACTTCGAGACCTTGCGCTACAAAGCGCTCCCTTACTTCCGGATTGCGCAGGACAACAAGCACGTCGCGATTAATACGGTTGATGATGTCACGCGACGTTTTAGCAGGAGCGAGTAAGCCCGACGCGGTGCTTGCTTCGTAGCCGGGCACGCCCGCTTCGGCCATAGTCGGATATTCCGGCACCAGCGCCGATCTCGTTTTCGTACCTACGGCAAGTGCGCGCAGCTTGCCCTGGCGTATCTGCGGCCAGACAGTAGGCAGGTTGTCGATCACCATCTGCAATTGGCCGGCCAGTAGATCGGTCAACGACTGGCCGCCGCCCTTATACGGAATGTGGACGATCTGCACGCCGGCCAGTGCCTTGAATTGTTCGCCGGCAAGATGAGCAACCGAGCCTTGTCCAGCAGAACCGAAATTGAGCGAATTCGGTTTGCTTTTCGCGAGCGCGATCAGTTCCTTCACCGATTTCGCGGGTACCGAAGGATGAACTACAAGTATGAACGGGCTGATCGTGGTCAACGCGATTGGTGCGAAGTCTTCGAGCGTATACGGCATCTTCGCAAGCAGCGCCGGATTGATGGTCAACGGCCCCGGCGTGCCCATTAGCAGCGTGTACCCATCCGGCGGCGATTTGGCGACAAGTTCCGCGCCGATGACGCCACCGGCACCGGGACGATTATCGACGATCACCGTCTGGCCGAGCGGCTCGGTAAGACGCTGGCTGAGAATGCGCGCGATCAAATCGGTACCGCCGCCCGGCACAAACGGAACGATGAGTCTGATCGGTTTCGCGGGATAGGTCTGGGAGAATGCGGCTGGCGCCAGAGCAGTCACAAGCATGGCCGACAGTGTCGAGAATCGTTGCAATGACATCATGATTAATTCACGTCTTCTGCATATGCGGCGCGAGCGGTATTGCACTCAACCCGCCTGACACAGTCATTCGCCCGTGTCTTTGTCGTCAATCAATCACCCCACATGCCGCCGTTGACGTCCAGTATCTCGGCGGTAATGAAACCCGACGACTCTTGAGCGAGAAACAGACATGCCCGTGCCACTTCATCCGCGTGGCCCATGCGTCCCACC
This sequence comes from uncultured beta proteobacterium, assembly GCA_963829085.1. GTDB lineage: Bacteria > Pseudomonadota > Gammaproteobacteria > Burkholderiales > SG8-41 > PALSA-1004. Next base: position 192,069 of record CAWHHJ010000007.1, read on the forward strand.
GGAATCAAGTCGCGCAAGCGTTGCGGAAAATTCCCGGTCATCGCTGACGCGACCGGGCCCGGTGCGACCGCATTTACAGTAATACCATCGGCGGCAAGCTCGCGTGCCAGGAACAGCGTCATCGCGTGCACGCCGGCTTTGGATACGCCGTACGCGACGTTCGATGCATGCGCCTGTTCGCCGCGATCGAGCCACGGCCGTGCATTGCCGCCGTTCTTGGCGAGTATCGAGCCGATGTTGATAATGCGGCCGTATTTCTGCGCGCGCATGATGGCTATGACGGCCTGGCAGCACAAGAACGAGCCTTTGAGATTCACCGCGAGCACGCGCTCCCATTCCGCTTCACTCAACGCTTCGGCTGAACCGAAAGAGACGGTGCCTGCTACGTTAACCAGAACGTCGATTCTGCCGAGGGCCTCGGCCGTCGTCCGCACCAGCGTTTTCACTTGCTCCGGTTTGGTTACATCAACCACCGCCGAAATCACACGCCGGTGTTGCGCTTTGATTTCATCAGCCAATGATGCGCCAGAGACGACGTCGGCCAGACTGATATCCGCGCCCGCTGCCGCGAAAGCGCGCGCGACGGCGCTGCCGATACCGCCATATGCACCGGTGATCAGCGCTGTGCGGCCTTTTAGAGTCATTACTCAGCGCTTGGGCTTGTGCGGCGTCTGCGCAAGTCGCGTGATGCCGTAGAGATCGAGCAATTCCTTAACGCGCTCGCGCGGCGGCTTGTCCATGTAGTAGCCCCGCCGGGCCGGCGTCATGCCGGAGCTGCGCTTCAGATCGACCATGCTTTCCGCCATTTTGATGGTGGCGCCGATCGCGTCCATGATGGGCACATCGTCAACACGGTTAAGGCCATTACGCGCGAGCAGCACGCACAACGGCGCTTCGCCTGGAATGATGACGTCTGCGCCATCGTTGATCAGCGCCCGTGCAGATTCGCGAAGCTTCTCGAGCAGCGGCTCAGACTTATCGAATGCTTGCAACACATCATTGAAGGTGAATCCGACCGGACGCACGCCTGCGAATCGATGCGCCGGAATTACGCGCTCCGCATTCTCTTGAATGAGCGGCGCCATTTCCGTGATGAAGAGCAATACGCCAACGCGCTCGCCAAGCATGCTGGCCGTTAGAAAGGAGCTCTCGCCGTAACCCACGACGGGAATATCGACGATGCTGCGCGCTACACGCAGCGCAGGCTCGGGTATCGACATGATTGAATAGGCATCGAAGCCCTGCTCTTCTGCTTGGATGCTGCCCAGCACGAATTGCTGCCCGTGCAGGTACTGCATGTCCACGCATAGCGAATGTCGTTGCCTGGATAATTAGTTTTATACGTCTCATCGTGCATGCCGTGCAACACGACTTCTGTATCCGCACGCGCTACCTTTTTGAAATGCGCCGCGAGGGCCGCCGCATACGCCGGCAGATTGCCCAGTACCGTGAAACTCTGATGCCATATTTTCATGCCCATCCCGCCGTCCCTTTACATTTTCTGATGGCGTGCGTCGCTCAATCGATTTGAGCGCCGGAGTCTTTCACGACCTTAGCCCACTTTGCCACTTCCTTGCGATAAAACGCAGAGAACTGCTCAGGCGTGCTGCCGACCGGCTCGGCTCCGAGAGCTAGAAAACGGTCGCGGATATCGGGCAGGTTCACGATTCTGGCGATCTCGCTATGCAACCGGTTGATCACCGTAACCGGCGTGCCGGCAGGCGCAAACACGCCAAACCACGCGTTTGCGTCGTAACCCGGAACTCCGGATTCTGCGATGGTTGGAATGTCCGGCGCCGTGCGTGATCGTTTCTGCGTCGTCACCGCAAGCGCGCGCAGTTTGCCCGAGCGGGCGAGCGGCAGCGTCGTCACAATGTTGTCGAACATGAATATCGTTTCGCCCGCAAGCACCGACGTCGTGGCGAACGACGCGCCCCGATATGGCACATGCACGAGACTCACGCCGGCCATGCTGCCGAACATCGCGGTGAACAAATGACCGCCCGATCCGTTGCCCGCAGAGCCGTAATTCAGTTGACCCGGCCGGGATTTGGCAATTGCGATGAACTCTTTGACGCTCTTCGCGGGCAGCGAGGGGTGCACAACGAACATGAACGGCGTGTCGGTGACTTGCGTAATCGCAGCGAAATCTTTGACTGCGTCGTAAGCAAGCTTCTTATAGAGGCTCGGATTGATCGCAGTCGAGACAGTCCCCATGAATATGGTATGGCCATCTTTAGGCGCAGTCGCGACAATCTCGGCGGCGATATTGCTTGCGGCACCCGCGCGATTGTCGACGACCACCGGTTGCCCCAACGCTTCTGAAAGGTTTTGGCTGATTGCACGCGCGACGACATCCGTTGCGCCGCCCGCCGGAAAACCAACGACGAATCGGTACTTGCTTAGTCGGATAAGACTGCGCCCAGGCGAGCGACGACAGGAGCATGCAAAGAGTTACTCGACGCAGTATGCCAGGTCGCTTAAACGACATCCTTATTGCCCTTTCGACAACTGCGCCGCATGGATGCCTGCCAGTCGCCCGAAGACGGCGCCCTTGAGCACCGACGTAGCGCCGGTGTAATTGCCATAGTACGACCCGATAATCTCGCCGGCCGCATACAGGCCACGAATCGGATCTCCATTGATATCGATCACACGCGCGTTGCGATCCACTTTAAGGCCACCGAAAGTAAAAACATTCGACGAAATGATGGGATAAGCATGAAACGGCGGTTTGTCGAGCGGTGTTGCCCAATTGGATTTCGGAGGTGAAAGTCCTTTCGTTGCCATGCCGTCCAGCACGAGCGGTCTTGATTCCCCGGATGGGCATGCCAGATTGTATTCGGTCACCGTGGCCTCGAGTGTCGACGACGGGATTCCGATTTTGGTCGCCAGCTCGTGAACAGTGGGCGCTTCTGTGGGCGGTTGATCGGTGCGCAGGCCGAGCCGGTAATTCGGAATGTCCATGTAACTCGCATCGAGCAGCACATACGCAATGCCATTCGCTTGGTCAAAGATGCGGCGCGTCACTCTTTCGTAATATGCATCGACCGTGCCGGGCGCTTCGTCCGTAAAGCGGCGGCCCTCCTGATTCACGAGTATTCCATACGGGAAAATGAATATCGATGGCTCGGCGATGCCCGAGCGCGGATCGATCGGTTCCGCGTGATAGCTCCCAAAGTCGCCACACGGCGCCGCGCCAATGTCGAGCGCCATACGGATACCTTCACCTTTATTGTAGTACCCGCCGCGGCACACCGGACGCAGAAAGACCGAACGCGGCCCGACGTAGCGAGTCAGCATTTCCGCATTGCCTTCGAAGCCGCCGCACGCGAGCACAACCGAGTTGCCCGAAATCTCACGACGCAGATGGCCGGCAGCCAACGCCTTTATGCCGGCGATAGAACCATCGGCCTCCTGTATGAGCTCAGTCGCAGCGGTTTCATAAACGAACTCGGCGCCCATTTTTTCCGCTGCAGCGCCGAGCGATTCAATCAGCGCGAGCCCACCGCCAACCGGCAGCAAGCGCGGCTGCGATTTCGTAAGAAATTGCGTAGGCAAGAAATCAAAACGCAGGCCGGTTTGCTTGAGCCATTGAATAGTGGGCCCTGCCTCGTCAGCGAACCTCGAAATAACGTCGGGGTCGTTAAAGCTCAATGCCTTCACTATGGCCGGCCAGTTATCACGCGGCTGTGCGGTCAAATGCACGAGTGACGGATCTATATATCCGCTTGAATTGTCCGCGAGATGACTTTCGAAGTCATCGGTAACTTCGTGCTCGATTTTCATGCGCAGATACGCTTCTGTGTAACGCGTCTGACCTCCGCGCTCGTCATACGGTGCACGCTCAATAACCGTGACCTTCGCGCCACCCTCGAGCGCGGCAACCGCGGCCGACATGCCGCCAATGCCGCAGCCGACGACTATCACATGGGACGATGTGTCCGGCACAAGCTCCTCCGTTGAATGACGACTAATGGTGCAGTGCGCTTAGTGACGTTTGCCATTTGTTGTCGGCCTAATGGTTACTGTGCAGCACCGACGATTATGAATCGCATAGCGCCAGCGATCAAACGATCGATTGATGTGTAAAGCTATGGCAGTATCATGTTCGTGCCGCCGGGAGTAAGCGTTAGACCTGGTCTATCTTCAATCAGATGCAATGTGACAAATGTATTCTATGCTTATGTCATAGCCATACTTCCGCAGACGATGCCGGCCAACATTAGCCTGTACGGACTATTGCAAGCGCGTATCGGGTTAACTAACGTAGCCACCTCACTGCAAACAACGGATTTTCAGTCCGTGATGCAGTCTGAGTCGACAGGGGGCAGCTTTGGACCAGGGCAGCGCACTCACGAACAAAGGCCTTGGCATGGCGGACGGCCTCAAGGCGAATAGCGACCTTTTCGTTTTTAAATTCATGCGCGAGTACGAGAAAACGCGTCTGCCATGGATGAGATCTGTTGAGGACCGGGACCTTCTAACCATGATCGGCTTACATCAGGGCGAAGGGGGCAACGGCATAACGTGCAAACAACTGTATCTAACCGGCATTGAGCCGATCGCAACTATGCAGCGGCGCCTGAAGCGACTCATCGACCTCGGCATCGTTCGCAAATCGCGGTCGGCGCACGACGCAAGGGTGCATTATCTCGCGCTCAGCGAACCGGCAAAGCAACTGCTGCAATCGTATGCAGCTTGTCTGAGTGCTCGCGGAAATTGAGTCAACTCGAACTGGTTTTGCTTTGACGACCGAATCGGGCCGGTAGCTACTCACGCCGGTTTGATCTGACCGTGCGCTCGGGTGGCCGCCGCTGGTCGACTTGTGGATGCGCAAGCGTGCGCATGTCCGCGCCGCCTGATAAGCTCTGAACGACGGCAGCAAGACTGCAATCCTTCAGTCGCGACGGAATGACTCTCAAGCAGCTTTTAATCGGCACGGCGGCCGGGCGGTTTGCCATGCATGCGCGCGAGACGCTGACGCTCTGGCGCACCATCCGGACGTCCCCTGGGTTCGCCGCTACGCTGCTGAGCGAACAGTGCGCGATGCGCCTGCTAACCATGCTCTGCAAGCCTGGCGCCACGTTTGTCGACGTCGGCTCGCATTACGGGTCGGTCATCGCGGCGGTTATGGACCGCAACGCGTCCATCAAGGTGATAGCGATCGAAGCGATTCCCGCCAAGGTGCAAAACTTGAGACGCAAGTTTCCGCAGGTGCAGATCCATGCCTGTGCCGCAGGCGAAACCGATGGTGAGGTCGAATTTTTTGTCGATCAACAAGAACCTGCCTGCAGCACGCTCGGTAAACCGACCGGCGAACACGAATCACACGTCCTGTCCATTAAGGTGCCCATGCGGCGCCTGGATGGTCTCATTCCGGCCGCGGATGTCGACGTGATGAAGATCGATGTCATTGGCGCTGAGTTAGGCGTAGTTCGCGGTGCGAGCGACCTTATCGCCCGCTGCCGTCCGCTGATCGTATTCGAGAGCGGTCCAGCGACTAACGACGGGTTAGGATATACAAAGCAGGCGTTATGGGAGTGGTTCACCGACCATCAGTACCAGATCGTCGTGCCGAACCGGGTGCCGCACGATGCGCCCCCGCTTACATGCGACGGTTTCCTCGAGAGCCACTTCTATCCGATGCGAACCATCAACTACTGCGCCATACCCTCGGAACGACGGATAGAGATCAGGGACCGGGCACGCGAGGTTGTCGATACTAAATAAAAACGGAACTCGGATATTGCCGCCACATACACCATTGAAACTGAATTGGTGGGTCTGGAAGGACTTGAACCTTCGACCAAGGGATTATGAGTTGAAAAACGCATACTTCTAAAAGTAGAAAATGGCCCGCCCTCAATGACTTACGCTCGCTGACGCTCGGCGAGAATCGCAGAATAAGACACGAAATCCACACGTTGCCGTTTGGGAGCGGCTCGCAATGATAACGGCATCGACATCACACCTGACGGCCGCATCGCGATCTTCGCCTGCTCTGCGCGGTTCCACGTTTGCTCGGCACACGGCGGAGCAGTCGATCTCAAGTTGACGCTCCAACCCGCAGCCAAGAATCACTTTAGACGTTCGGAGTAAACAAGCGCTCTGACGATGAGACGCTTTCGATTGCGAATGACGCGGTGCATCCCGGGCGGCCATGAGCTATAAAGCCGTTCTTGCAACGGCGCTGTTTAACGGCGTCGAGATCTTTACGGACTGCCCAAAGTCCGCGGTGGCCGGATTAGCACGCAATACAGGGAAGAGCCACAGAGTTGGCAACTTCCATGCCCATATCGATGGTTTTATGCACGTCAATGCTGACGAAAACGTTGCTAGACTTTCTCATGCCTTGGCTTCCGAACTTGGTTAATTGACCACGCACAACCCGCGGCTTACGCGATACAGCGCGCAATCCACGGTAACACGTAACTAGGCCGCCTCTCATTAAGCCATTCTGTCTAGAGTCCATGTCGCCCTACTGGAAAAGGAGCAGCAGATGAGCGCACGTCGACAAATGCTATTGCTTGGCTTAAGTGCGCTGTTGCCGCTGCCTCGAGCCCGTGCACAGAAACTCAGAGTCTGGCGAATCGGCGTTTTGGAAACGACATCGATGTCTCTGAACGCCGCGAATTTCGATAGCTTCCGTAAAGGTCTTCGTTCGCTTGGATACACGGAAGGTCAGAATCTTGTTTTCGACTATCGATCCGCCGAAGGTCGGGGTGAACGCTTCGCTGAGCTGGCAAACGAATTGGTTAAGTCACAAGTCGATCTAGTGGTCACGCGGGGAACGCCGGCGCTCCTCGCCGCGAGCAAAGCTACTACAACCATTCCGATCGTCATGGCCGCAATCGGAGAAGCACCTGGTCAGGGAATCGTCGCTACGCTCGCTCGGCCTGGCGGCAACGTTACGGGCCTGAGTGCGTTTGTCACCGAGCTAACCGGTAAACGCATCGAAGCGTTACGAGAAGCTGTTCCAAAACTGTCGCGCATTGCGAGTCTACTTGATATGGGGAATCCGATTTCTTTGGCACAGTGGAAGGAAACTGAACTAGCGACCCAATCGCTTGGGATGCAAGCTCAGCTACTCGACGTTCGAAAAGTCCAAGAATTGGAACCGGCTTTCTTGCAGGCTGCAAAACAACGCGCTGACGGGCTCATCGTGGGCATAGACGTGTTCACGCAGGCAAATCGGAAAACCATTACCGAGCTTTGTGCTAAGCACCGTCTACCGGCTGTGTATGCGTCAAATGAATTCGCGGAGGCCGGTGGTCTACTTTCTTACGGTGTAAGTTATCCGGATCTCTATTACCGTGCAGCGACCATGGTTCACAAGATTTTGCTCGGTGCTAAGCCAGGTGATTTGCCAGTTGAACAGCCGACTAAGTACGAGTTGGTAATTAACCGCAAAGCCGCAGCTAGCCTTGGTTTGACGCTTCCCGCCTCACTGCTGCTACGCGCTGACAAGGTCCTTACCTGACTAAATGAGGGACGTCACTGGATAGCTCGACATCGACGACGCAAGAAGCACGGGCTCTAGCTTTAGTTGCAGCGAACGCGAGTCAGCGTGGGGTGGTATAGCCGTGACGGTGTCGCTATCCATGCGGTATCCCGGGCGCCGCCTAAAGAAGTCGTTGAATAGACGCCGTTGTCAGCATTGCTGACATGTTCTATCGGATCGCGCGTTAGCAGTGCTAACAAACTTCCGCCGGAATAACAATTCCCGGACGCGCGCTTTTTGAACCAGCGATCAATGTCCGGCACAAGACGCACACGTAGCAGGTTAGCGTTTGCATTTATTGCGTCTCTGTAGGACACTCTCCTGCCCATACTTAGGTGCGCATGATGAGCCAAGGCCGCTTGTCCAGCCGACCCGCTTTTACGCTCGACAGGGGTTGCCCGGTTGAAAACATCCTGACTACGGACCAACTTGCGCACCGTCCGTCGCGACCGCCCAATTATGCGGGCGAGAACGCGGCGCTGGTCGCGCTGCTCACTCAGCTGTCCGGGTCTCCGACCACCGTAATGCAGGCACTCTCAGACGCCGCATTAGCGCTCACAGGCGCCCATTCTGCAGGCATAAGTCTTGAGGAAACGGACGGCAGTGAAGAAATTTTCCGCTGGCGTGCGACCAGTGGCGAGTTCGCCAAATACCTACACGGCACGATGCCGCGCTATTTCAGCCCCTGTGGGACGGTGCTCGAGAGGAATTCCGTATTGCTTATGCATGAGCCGGCCCGCGCCTATCCTTATATTGTAAAGGTGGCGCCGGCAATCAGCGAAGTGCTGCTTGTGCCGTTCTACCGCGACGACAAGCCAATAGGAACTGTATGGGTGATATCACATACTGACGACAAACAATTCGACGCGGAGGATCGGCGTCTGGTCACGAGTCTCGCGCTTTTTGCGTCGGCGGCCGTCAAGACGCTCGGCGGCTTGGAACGACTTGAAGAAAGTCGACGAGAACTTGTCAATGCGCAGGCACGCCTCACATCAGCGTTGGACGGAGGCGACATCGGCACCTGGCGTTGGGACGTTGTCAACGATCGCGTATATGTAGATTCGCAAATGGCGGCATGGTTCGGTGTGTCGGACAGTGATGCCGACGGTGGATCGGTCTCCAGTCTCATGCAAGCAATCCACGCAGATGATCGCGAGCGGGTCCAAGAGACGCGAAGTAAAGCGATCGCTACTGATCACAAATATGAAGCGGACTATCGCCTTGTGAGTCCAGGCGGTCGTACCCGATGGCTGACCTCTCGCGCGCGAATAACGCGAGACGTCACGGGTAAAGCTCTCGAGCTATCCGGCGTGGTGGTCGATATCACTGAACGAAAGTTACTGGAAATTCAGCAGCACGACGCCGAACATCGCAAAACAGACTTTCTCGCGATACTGGCCCACGAACTCAGGAATCCGCTGGCGCCGCTGCAAACCGGTCTTGAGCTCTTGCAGGCCTCCACTTCGCTCACCGACAGACAGCAAGTACAGGCCATGATGAAGCGTCAGATTGCTCGTCTGACCCGTCTCGTCGAAGATATGATGGACGTAGCCCGGCTTAAAAGCGGCAAAGTTCAACTGAGGAAATCGCGTGTGTCGCTGAAAGCGGTGATTGATGAAGCGGTCGAAGAAAGCTCCGCCGTAATCAAAGGTGGAAAACATACGCTCGACGTGGATCTCGGCGAAGACCTCATCGTCGATGGCGACGCCGAGCGCCTGGTGCAGGTGTTCTGTAATCTACTCACCAACGCTGCCAAATATACGCCGATGGGCGGGCGCATCCAGGTGTCTACGGAGAAAGGCACGTCCACTGTCACCGTGCGCGTTGCCGATAATGGCGATGGCATCGACGCGCATTCGCTGCCGCTGATATTCGAAATGTTCGCCCAGGCGGGGGGCACGATGGACAGTGCCCAGGGCGGCCTTGGGATCGGTCTTGCGGTGGTCAAAAATCTTACCGAGATGCATGGCGGACGAGTGCATGCGGAAAGCCCTGGTCTGGGCAAGGGCAGCACGTTCGTTGTTGAACTGCCGCTTGTGATCGCTCCCGCATCCGCGCTCCACTAGCGCGCTTAGTATCAAGCCGACGGCGGAAAGTTTCGTTTGATTGCTGCGTTTGTCCTGTACCATGGGCGGCTGGCAACCTGCGAGTATCCGATGGTTGCCAATCCGCAGACACCCGACAGCTTGTAATAAAGGAACGTCCGCTATGGCAATCGACGCAAAGCGCAAGCCGGTGAAGTCAATCCTTGACGGCTCGTTTCGTTACACGTCTAGCGCGCAAACAGACCTGCGTAAAACCTTCGCGCGCTTGCGACGCGAAGCAAAAGAAAGTCGCGAGGTCGCCGCACCGACCCTGAACGTTTCAATAATTCGTACGACAACCGGGTCGAAGTAAAGCCCCCCGCTCGGTGCGCGTTCCATCACCGATCAGATGCGGCGAAGTCAGCTCGTACGCCAGAGCACTCGCCTATTGAGTAAGTCACTGCTGTATAGCAGCGGACACTATCCGTATCAAATCAGCGTCTGTTGATCAGTCCAGTTTCCTTGCGCCGCTGACAGCCGCATCTTCAGATTCAGACCTTTCGCGGCTGAGTATAGGATAGCCGTCTAGGGCTCGCTCCATCCGAAACATCCATGTGCTCGGCAATTCGCCTGTGCAAAGCCGCTGGAACGCCAATGTTCGTTTCGTATTTCTGCGCCAATCAGTTGCGCCAATCGCATCGTCACTACGACGGCGGCTGCCGGTAGTGACGATGCGCTGAAACCTATATGAGCATTGAACTTTTGGCGCAATGATCCAAGTGACGGAGTACTTCGAAGTTCAGTGACGGCATAATTGAAGCCTTGCTAACGCACAAAATGAGGCGCAACGAGTGAGCGTCGAGCAACAATTCTGTGGTGGGCGAAAAGACTCGACTCAATCTGATCATTGTCACACCGTGCGATAGCGCCGCAAACGCGATGCAGCACCTTCTCGATTAGAGCGACTGCGCCGGCACTGGTTGCCGCAATCTAGGCTCTCGCTCCGACACAGTCAGTGCATGTTCTTATGAGTGTGTTTGTCACCGGAGCTGATATTCACCGCAGCGAGTTCGGCAATCTCGCGCCGATGCAGAGTTGCCGTCAATCTTGTAACAGCCACCTATGCAGCTTGCATCAGCGCCGGAACTTATTTTCGTTCCCGTTAGTCACACGCGCATATACGCTGGCTGTGTCAGCCCGATCGATGCGCGATAGGCATCCCCTGCTCGGGCAGAGCTAGACCGGTTCGATCTCCTAAGACCGGTGGCCAATAGGCTGGAGAATCCGTAAGCGATATGCAGGTCCGAGCGTCTCACTCTGGACCTGTGCTGCAAGTCTAGTCTTCCAGTAAGTGGATCAGTGCTTTGTCGGCGCTCTCGCCGATAGCCTGACTTCGTTGTCACCCTCGGGTGACAAACTTCTTCCGATCAGCCCTCGAGCGCTGCGAAACCTTCGCTTAACGCGGAAGTTCGCACGCCTGCGGCATCCGTTGGATGCATCTCGATCGACGTGGCCTTCACTGCCTAATCGGTATCTCGTACTTGCGACTGGCGCAATGCCAATCGCCGAATGATCCCCGTCACGGATTTTTACTCTGGCGTCAGTGCGACGCTCCTCTAGGCCCTGGGTAAATGGCCTTCGATGTGTGCTTTGGTAACCCAAGGTCCCATCGATGCCCAACAAAAGCGCCGTGCAGCGCTGGCAAGTAACAGAACACCCTGCACAAAACGGGAGAGGTGTCTCCCGTGTCCGTTGTAATTCCCACTGCGCTAAGGGTGCAGCCGGGATGGACAGAAACACTAACCGAACGGGATCGACACCACAGCAGGAGCACTTAAGCACTAGCGCAAGAAAGCAAAGGAACACCGATTCACTAAACACGACGAACCACGCGGCCTGCCTGACATGAAGGATCTGAACTACGACTTAAAGAAGCTGTGTCACCGCTATCGCGAAGGCAGCTTCGCGACCTATGCCGACCGCGAGCGCATTCTGGACTTGGTTGCCAACCAGCTTCAGGACCTCGGTTTCAAGGCGCTGCGTGCAATGAACCTCAAGCCACGGCACGTCGATGCGCTGGTCGCGCACTGGCATAAGGAACGCATCAGCGCGGGCACCTTCAAAGAACCGCATGTCCGCACTGCGCTGGTACGCAGACAAGATCGGCAAGGCGGACATGATTGCGCGCTCGAACGACGCTTACGGCATTCCGGAGCGGGTATACGTCACCAACGTCTCTAAAGCCGTCTCACTCGACATCCAGAAGCTCGAGCGAGTGACCGATCCCTATACCGCATTCTCGCTCAAGCTGCAGGCGGCATTTGGTCTGCGGCGCGAGGAGTCGATCAAGATCGAGGTGGCCTGGGCCGACCGCGGCGACAGGCTGGTACTCAAAGACAGCTGGACCAAGGGCGGTCGCGAGCGCGAGATACCGATCACCTCTATAGAGCAGCGCGAGCTCTTAAACACCGTAAAGGGTTTTGCAGGAAGTGGCAGTCTCATTCCAAAAGACCTGACCTACATAGAGCAGCGTCGGCGCTTCGAACACCAGTGCAACAGCGCAGGAATTCAGAAAGTGCACGGCATTCGGCATTGCTACGCACAGACACGCTACGAACAACTCACGGGCTGGGCATGTCCGGCGAGAGGCGGACCGACATCGAAGCAGCTCAGCGCTGAACAAAAATCAATCGACCACGCGGTTCGTCTAACGCTCTCTCGCGAGCTCGGTCACGAGCGCGAGCAGATTACGGCGGTTTATTTAGGGCGATGAAGGAGCCGGTTCTGCCATCAATCGCGGAGCCGCTCGCTGAAAAAGCGGCGGGTTTACCGCTGCCGGTGCGCCGTTGCCTCATCAAAGAGCAGGCAGCCGAGTACCTCGCGATTGGCGTGACGCTGCTCCTCGAAGTCGGCCCACCGCCGATCAAGATCGGACGGCGCTCGGTATGGGACGTCGTTGACTTAGATGCCTGGGTCGAGGAATATAAAGGCCGAGGGCGGGCCGGAAAGGAAACATTATGGCCCGTGAAACAGGACTCCACCGGCGGTGCGATTCGCCCTACTGGTGGTTTAACGTTGTCTTACCCAACGGCAGACGCATACGCCAAAGCGCTCGGACTAAAAACCGCGAAGAAGCAGAAGCCCTCCTCTTAAAGCTTAAGCATGATGCTTTCAGGGAAGCGCATCTCGGAATTAAGCCCAAGCACACGTGGCAGGAAGCCGTTGTAAGGTATCTCTCGATTAAGGAATGCCTGCGGGATGCCGATAAGCAGCGCCGGTTGTGCCTGAAGCTCGATGTGTATTTGGGCAAGTTGAAGCTCAATGACATCAACGGCGATGTAATCTGGAAGATCTGCGAGGGTGAGCTTAAGAAGGGCAATATGCCGGCAACAGTTAATCGTTGCCTGGCGTTGGTTCGCGGTGTCCTTCGTATGGCGCACTTCGATTGGCAGTGGATCGATTCCATCCCGAAGGTGCGGTTGCTCCCCGGCGAAGTGGAGCGGGATCGCTGGTTGCTTCGCGAAGAAGCGGACAGGTTATTAATGGCCTGCCCTTCTCATCTGGCCGCCATCGTCCGCTATGCGCTCGCTACGGGCTGCCGAGCTCGAGAGATTACCGGCTTGGAATGGAGTCGAGTCGACCTAGCGCGGGAAACCGCATGGATTGATGAGACGAAGAATGGCACGCCGAGAGGCGTCCCGCTAAACCGTGATGCGATTGCTGTGCTAGAGGGGGAACGGGGGAAGCATCCACAGTTCTGCTTTACATTTCGCGGAAAGCCGATCCGATATGAGTTGACGAATTCGGCGTGGCAGACTGCGGTAAAAAAAGCGGGCTTGAGTGATCTTCGTTTCCATGATCTGCGGCATACCTGGGCATCGTGGCATCGTCAATCAGGGACGAGCTGCGATGAGTTGAAGGAGCTGGGCGGGTGGAAGACCCGCAGCATGGTTGATCGTTACGCGAAGTTCGGCACCGAACACTTGGCCGCTGCTGCATCGAGGATTGAGACCGGCAGACCAGGAAACGTGGTGAAGCTTTCTACACGATTTCCACACGTTCGCAAATCGGCTGCTTAGAGAATTTTTCTAAGTCGTTGAATGTGATGGTGGGTCTGGAAGGACTTGAACCTTCGACCAAGGGATTATGAGTCCCCTGCTCTAACCAACTGAGCTACAGACCCGTGAGCGCTGAATTTTAACAGCGACGGCACGTGCGCGCTCAGTTTCGCTCGATTTGCTCTTGATTGCTTGCAACCGTGCTAGTGGGACGAGTTACAGCGCTTTGATGTTCGCGTCCTTGACGACCTTGGTCCAGCGCTTCAAATCGGAATCGATAAGTGCCCGAAACTCTTCCGGTGTTGTAGTCGCCGGCTCGATCACCAGTGATTTGTAACGGTCGACGATCGTCGGGTGATTTATCGCGGCGGTAAATTCGCGATACAGTTTCGTCTCGATCGGCTTCGATAAGCCGGCAGGCGCAAGCACGCCGAACCAGTGAGTGAGTACCATGTTCGGAACGCCGCTCTCCTGAAAAGTCGGTACCTCGGGGTGTGAAGGATGGCGTTGTGCAGTCGTCACGCCGATCGGACGCAGGCGTCCGGATTGCACAAACGCGACCGCTGCCGGCATGGAAGTAAACACCATGTTCATCTCGCCCGCAACAGTCGCCGTCACCGCGGGCCCGGCGCCTTTGTATGGCACGTGCGTCAAATTGATTCCCGCGCCGCGCATGAAAAGCTCCGCCATAAGATGCGTGCCACTGCCATTACCCGCAGAGCCTATCTTCAAATTAGCCGGCTGCGCTTTCGCAAGTGTAATCAAGTCCCCAACCGTTTTAGCGGGTACCGCGGGAAAAACGAAGAGCCATTGCGGCGCACGTGCCACGAGCGTGATCGGCGCAAAGTCATTGCGCGGATCGTACGGAATCTTGCCATACACCGCCGGATTAATCGTGTGTGGCATGTCTTGCAGAATCAGCGAATAGCCGTCAGGCGCGCATTTCGCGAGCAGATCCGTTCCTATCATGCCGCCGGCACCCGGCCGGTTATCGACCACAAACGTTTGCCCCATCGCTTCGCCGAGTCGCTGCCCGAACAGTCGCGCGAGAATGTCAGAGCTACCGCCCGCCGCGTATGGCACGATGAATCGCACGGGTTTGTTTGGATACTCCTGCGCATGACAGCAGAGGACAAACGACGCCTGCAATGCGACGATTGTGACGATGCGGATGATCATTGATCTGCCTTGTCTGTTGTCACAACCAAATTGTTGTAGTCACCGCTGATGCGTGATTGCGCAGTTTTATGCTGACTCCACATTGCGTGATACAAGGTCTCCAGGTCGCGAACAGTCGCTTGCGTATCGAAAAACGGCGCGGTCCGTTTAGCGTCGACCAACTTACGTTTTAGGCTAGTCAGCGCGACGCGATCGTTACCGAGTTCCACCGCAATGCGTAAATATTCGTCGCGACTGATTGTCACCAGCTCCGGTAATCCTGCGGCGGTAACGAGGCTCGCAGCGACGCGACCCGCAAACTGGCGATTCGGCGCAGTCAGCACCGGCACGCCGGCCCACAGGGCGTCGCTCGTGCTGCTGTGACCGTTGTGCCATCCTATGGTATCGAGCATGAGATCGGCCATGCTCAGCCGCGCGAGATGCTGCCGCTTTTCCGCTGTGCGCTGCGCAAAGGTGAGCCGGTCGCTCCTTATGCCGCATAGTTCCGCTTCCCTGCGCAGATTGGCGACGACCTGTCCGCTCTGCCCGAGCAGCCAGATAACGCTATGAGGGACGCCACGCAGTACTTCCATCCAAAGATGAAAGTCGTCACGTGTAATGCGCGATGCGGTATTGAAATTGCAAAACACGACCGCCTCCGCTGGTAGATTTTCGTGTGGCCGTGATGCGCTGACGCCGCTCGCATCGGTGCCATCGCTGACCATGAAGCAGCGCGGCATGTACATGAGCGTTTCCGAAAATTCATGTGCGAGTTCGGGCGGAGTGACGATATGGTCGGTGATGAAATAGTCAACATACGGCGCACCGGTTGTTGCAGGAAAGCCGAGGTAGTGCGCCTGCACCGGCGCGGGCCGCCGCGCGAGGACCGCGAGCCGATTACCCGTCGTGTGGCCCGCGAGATCAATCAGAACGTGAATGCCACGCTGTGCGATATCGCTTGCGAGCTCGTCGTCGGTCATGGCGTGCGCATCTACGAAATGATCGACGCTCGCAGCGATGGATTTCCGGTAAATACTCGCATCGTCCGGTCCGCACGAGAATGCAAACACCTCGAATTGCGATCGATCATGTAAAGCGAAAACGTTGCCGAGCAAGTGTCCGACCGGGTGATCTCGAAAGTCGCGCGACAGATAAGCGATGCGCAGTTTCCTTGGATTTCCGTCTGCAGACGAGCGTGTCGCAAGAGTCTGGACACCACGGGCATACTCGGCGGCGTGATATGCGGCCAGCGCCTTGCGCAGTTCAGTAGCGAGGCCCAGATACACCGCGGTCAACGGAGCTATATAACGCATCCACGATGACGCTGGATCCTTTGCGATGATGGCCCGCAATGCGTCCGCCTCCACGTCTGCGCGGTCCCATTCGCATAGCTCGAGGAGGCACGTCATCAGCTCTCCGCGCGCGGGGGCGAACGTAGCGTCAGCGTCTACCGCGTGCTGGTAATGATTGGCCGCCTCCTCACGGCGGCCAGTCGCGCGCATGAAATTCGCCAGGTTGTAATGCGCTGGTGCGCAGCGTACATCTAAGGCGAGCGCCCGCTGCAGCCATTTGACGCCTTCGTCGCCGGCGTCCTGCTCGAGAAGAATTACGCCGAGATTGGTGGCGACAACCGGATCGTCGGGGAAGTTGAGCGCCGCCTCGCGCAGAGTGCTTTCGGCGTCACGCAGGCGGCCGCTGCGACGTAATGACAGGCTGCGCTCGACGAGCGGATTGGCACTCGCTTGCGGCCTGAATGCGGAGCGCAGAAGGGTCCACAGCATGACGCGTCATTATGGCACTGCCTGCGTTTGAACAACCACATACACAAAAGGCGGCGCAGCGTCGTTCACACTGCACCGCCTTTAGTGGATGCGCGGCAGGCGCCGCCCCGAATCAGCTCTCGGTGTCGAGAAAACTGCGCAAACGCTCCGAGCGCGATGGATGGCGCAGCTTGCGCAGCGCTTTCGCCTCGATCTGGCGAATGCGTTCGCGCGTTACGTCGAACTGCTTGCCGACTTCTTCGAGCGTATGGTCGGTGTTCATCTCGATGCCGAAACGCATGCGAAGAACCTTCGCTTCGCGCGGTGTGAGCGTATCGAGCACGTCTTTGGTCGCATCGCGCAGGCTTGCATAGACCGCTGAATCTGACGGCGCCATGGTGGCCTGATCTTCGATGAAGTCGCCCAGATGCGAGTCGTCGTCGTCACCGATCGGCGTTTCCATCGAGATCGGCTCTTTGGAAATCTTGAGGATCTTGCGGATTTTCTCCTCAGGCATCTCCATCTTCTCAGCGAGCAGCGCCGGATCCGGTTCCTGCCCGGTCTCCTGGAGAATCTGGCGCGAGATCCGGTTCATCTTGTTGATCGTCTCGATCATGTGCACTGGAATACGGATGGTGCGCGCCTGATCCGCGATCGAGCGCGTAATCGCCTGGCGTATCCACCACGTCGCATACGTCGAAAACTTGTAGCCGCGGCGGTATTCGAACTTGTCCACGGCTTTCATCAGGCCGATATTGCCTTCCTGGATCAAATCGAGGAATTGCAGGCCTCGATTGGTGTATTTCTTCGCGATCGAAATCACGAGGCGCAGGTTCGCTTCGGTCATTTCCCGCTTCGCGCGGCGTGCCTTCGCTTCGCCGGTCGACATCTGGCGATTGATTTCCTTCAGGTCCTTGATCGGAATGCCGACGTTTTTCTGCAGATCGAGCAGCTTCTGCTGCTGCTCCACGATCGCGGGCTGAAAACGCTCGAGCGTGGTACTCGCATGGCTTGCTACCCGCAACTTCGTTCGCGGACCAGCGCAGGTTGTTTTCCTTACCTGGAAATTCTTTAATGAAATGCTGGCGGGGCATTTTCGCCTTATTCACGCACAGGTCCATGATCTCGCGCTCGTGGCTGCGTACGCGGTCGACCAGCTTGCGCATGCCGTCGCACAGCGCTTCCACCTGCTTCGCGCCAAACCGTATATTGAGCAGCTCGCTCGAAATCTGATCGCGTGCTTGCAGATACGCCTTGCTGCGCGGGCCATTTTTCGCCAGCGCGCGCAACATCTTGCCGTACAAATTGCGGATCACCGCAAAGCGCTTGAGCGCGTCGCCCTTCAGGCGGAGCAGATCGGCAGTTTGCACCGCGGCCTGCTCTTCTTCGGTCATCTCCTCTTCTTCGCCCTCGTCTTCTTCGGGCTCTTCGTCTTCCTGCGCGACTTCCTGCGCTAGCTCGTCCGCAGTCGGATCGACCAACCCGTCGACAACTTCGTCGACCCGGATCTCGTCTTTCTCGATGCGGTCGGCAAGCGCGAGGATCTCCGCGATCGTCGTCGGACAGGCGGAAATCGCCTGAATCATGTGCTTGAGGCCGTCTTCGATTCGCTTGGCGATTTCGATTTCGCCTTCTCGCGTCAACAGTTCCACTGAACCCATCTCGCGCATGTACATGCGCACTGGGTCCGTCGTGCGGCCAAATTCCGAGTCGACGGTAGACAGGGCGGCTTCGGCCTGTTCAACGACATCTTCGTCCGCGACGGGCGGCGGCGCATCCGACATCAACAGCGTTTCGGCATCCGGCGCTTCGTCGTAAACATGGATGCCCATGTCATTGATCATGCCGATGATGTTCTCGATTTGCTCGGCGTCCATCATGTCGTCCGGCAGGTGGTCGTTCACTTCGGCGTACGTGAGGTAGCCGCGCTCCTTGCCGAGCACGATGAGATTCTTAAGGCGCAGGCGACGTGCTTCCGCTTCAGCGGGCGACAGCTCCTTGCGTTCAAATTCGCGCACCAGAGCCTTTTCCTTCGCCGTCAGCCGCTGGCGGGTCTTCGGCTTGCCATCGGCGCCAGGCGCAACTGCTGGCAACGGTTTCGCGGCTTTCAGCGCCGCCTTCGCGCGTGCGTTCGCCTCCTTCTGATCCGCCTTGAGTTTTGCGGCGAACTGCTTCGGCGTTAATTTTTTCGGCTGCTGTTTCGGCGCTTCGGCGCGGGCCGGCTTACGTGCCGCAACTTTGCGCGGTCCTGCTTTCTTGACTGATTTGGATTTCAATATGTGCTTCTTTTTTCCTGCCAGCTTTTTCTTCGCCTTCGCTTTGGACTTTGCTGCTTTTTTGGTTTTTGCCATAGCCGATGTCACCTGTGAGGTGTTAAACGCCGAAAAAACCGGAAATTATACCCAAAAATCGCGCCCTTATCACGCGGCGCGCTCACTATTTGTCCTCGTTCTACAATTGACGCTGGGTTCCGTAATCCAGCGTAAAGCCTTGTTTCTAAATGTCCCGTGATACAGTCTGCGCACCACGCGGTTGCGTACCTGGCCGCTTGCAGCGCCATGCGCGCGCGCTCTACGTCGTTCTTTACATGCACGAGAAGGTTCGCCCAACCATCGACAAACGCCTGAGTCACGTCCATTCCATCTTCACCACGAAATCGGCGCAATTCGATCTGCTCGAAGAGCTCGCTGAATTCGGTATCGCGAAAAAACTCTGTCGCACTCGCTATGTGGTGTCCCTCGGTCAAAATCTCAAGCAGACGGTCGAGTGCCTTCAATTCATGCTTGTCGATGCGGACGCCTACCATGTCGAGCGAGCCGGCGAGCCGGGCGCGGTCGGCATGACGGGCTATTTCCGGATCCGATAAAAGCATCGCTATCAACTGCTGAACCAGCGTCGCACTATCAACGGCTTTCGTCTTAGGCGGCGTGCCGCGCATGTATCGTTTCGGTTTGATGCCGGTACTGACCATCCAGTTCCTCGCGGGCGATCTTCGTAAGCGCTGCAAGCTCCTCGCGCAGCATGAGGTTGAAGTTCGGTGCCGCGACTTTTTTGACGAGTGGTTCGGCTTCTTTCAGGAGCTTCGCGCGCCCTTCCGCGGTTCGCAGGTCGCCACGCGACGCCAGCTCGCGCAGCAGAAATCGCGACAGCGGCTCGGCATCGCCGAGCAGTTCCTCAAAGCCTTCCTTGCCCAGCTTTCGCACGTACGAGTCCGGATCTTCGCCCTGCGGCAGGAACAGAAAAGACAACTGCTTGCCGTCGGCCAGTTGATCGAGACTGTTCTCGAGCGCGCGCCAGGCAGCGCGGCGACCAGCGTCGTCACCATCGAAACAGAACACGACTTCTTCGACCTGACGCAGCAGTTTTTGCACGTGCACGGGAGTCGTCGCGGTGCCAAGTGTCGCGACCGCGTAGCCGATGCCGTGCTGCGCCAGCGCGACGACGTCCATGTAGCCCTCGACCACAATGACGCGGCCGACGTCGCGGATCGCGCGCCGTGCCTGATAAAGGCCGTAGAGTTCGCGCCCTTTTTCGAACAGCGCCGTCTCGGGCGAATTGAGATACTTGGGCTCACCGTTGGCAAGCACGCGACCGCCGAAACCGATGACGTGTCCGCGCGGATCGACGATCGGAAACATGATGCGATCACGGAAGCGGTCGTAGCGTTTGCCTTCGTCACCCTGTATCACGAGCCCTGCTGCAACGAGCGCCTTGGCGTTGTAGTCGGAAAATTCCTGCTGCAGGTTCTGCCAGCCACCGGGCGCGTAGCCGATGCCGAAATCTTTCGCGATCTCGCCCGACAATCCGCGCGATTTCAGATACTCGATCGCGACCGGCGTGTTTTTTAGTTGCTGGCGGTAATAGTGCGCCGCCTTGAGCAAGACAGCGTAGAGATCATCACCTTCTTCCGTCTTGCCACGCGGGCGCTCGGTCTTGATTTCCGGGACCTGCATGCCCGCGCTTTGTGCCAGGTCCTTCACCGCGTCTATGAAGCCGGCGCCTGCATACTCCATCATGAAGCCGATCGCCGTGCCGTGGGCGCCGCAACCGAAACAATGGTAGAACTGCTTCGGCTGACTGACGGTAAATGACGGTGTCTTCTCGCCGTGGAAGGGACAGCAGGCGACGTAATTCGCACCGGCGCGCTTGAGCGGCACATAGCGCTCAATCACGTCAACGATGTCGACGCGATGCAGAAGATCTTGAATGAATGATTGCGGTATCAAGTATGGTCAATCGTGAATCTGCAACTAGCGATTGGCATCTGGACCATAGTGAATCATAGTCTTTCACGGCGGGCGGCGCGCATACAATATAGCTATTCAGAGTTGCCTGCTCGGACGGTCTTACTAAGCCGTCGAAGGTTCATATCGGCACTGCTTCCGCCCGACGCCCTTGTCTGGCGTTCACCTACCCGGTGAGTTTTGCCTTCACCAGCCCTGAGACTTTCGCCATGTCTGCCTTGCCGGCCAGTTTGGTCTTGAGCACAGCCATCACCTTGCCCATGTCAGCCATCGCTTTGGCGCCGGTCGACTGTATTGCCGCGCCAATCTCGGTATTGATCTCGCTTTCAGACAAGGCTGCAGGCATATACGTCTGCAGCACGCCGATCTCAAAACGTTCCGTTTCGGCGAGATCCTGGCGTCCGCCTTTTTCGAACTGAGCAATCGACTCACGACGCTGTTTGATCATTTTGTCGATGATGGCAACGATGTCTGCATCGGAAAGTTCCACGCGCTCGTCAACCTCGCGCTGCTTCATCGCCGCAAGCAGTAAGCGGATCGTGGCCAGGCGGGGCGCTTCCTTTGCGCGCATCGCCGTTTTCATGTCTTCGCTGATACGGGTTTTGAGCGACATGGCTGCACCTCGTCAGTTAGCGTAATTCAAAGCGGATGATGCAAAAACAAAAGGGACCGAGCTGACTCGATCCCTCGTGACGCGCTACGGAAGGCCTGGCTAAAAAAGCTTGGGCGGTAGCATGTGTGAGCGCAGGCGCTTGTAATGGCGTTTGACAGCGGCGGCGTGCTTGCGCTTACGTTCGGATGTGGGCTTCTCGTAGAACTCGCGGGCGCGCAGCTCGGTGAGCAGTCCGGTTTTCTCGACGGTACGCTTGAAGCGGCGCATCGCGACTTCGAACGGCTCGTTCTCTTTAACTCTTACTGTCGGCATACCTGCGGGTTCCCGTCGGAATTGCGAAAGGCGCGTATTATAGCAGCGGCAAATCGCTTGTCAAAGCATTGATTCGAACTTCTTTTCAAGCACCCGTGCTGGTTCTGGGCATAGAGACATCGTGTGATGAAACCGGGGTCGCGCTCTATGATTCCGAGCGCGGCCTGCTCGCGCATGCGTTGCACACCCAGGCGGCCTTGCATGCGGAGTACGGAGGTGTGGTGCCGGAACTCGCGTCACGCGACCATATCCGGCGTGTGCTGCCGCTGACACGCGAAATCATCGAACAAGCGGGCTGCTCGCGCGACGCAATTGATGCGGTCGCCTACACGCAAGGCCCGGGACTCGCGGGTGCCTTATTAGTTGGCGCAAGCATAGCGCATGGTCTGGCTTACGCGCTTGGTGTACCGGCGATCGGGATACATCATCTTGAAGGTCACTTGCTGTCGCCGCTAATGGTCGCGCCCGCGCCCGGCTTTCCATTCATAGCGCTACTTGTGTCTGGCGGACACAGCCAATTGATGCGTGTCTCGAACGTTGGCGAATACGTGCTGCTCGGTGAAACGCTCGATGACGCGGCCGGAGAAGCGTTCGACAAAACGGCGCAGTTGCTCGGCTTGGGCTATCCGGGCGGACCAGCGCTCGCCGGTCTTGCCGAACGCGGTGTCTCGGGCCGTGTCACGCTGCCGCGTCCCATGCTTCACAGCGGGGATCTCGATTTCAGCTTCAGCGGGCTCAAGACGGCAGTCATGCTGCAAGTGAAGGATCGCGCGCTCGACGACATGACACGCGCGGACATTGCGGCCGAGTTCCAGAACGCAATCGTCGATGTTCTCATCGCGAAGTCACTGAGTGCGCTCGAGCAGACCGGCGTGAGCGAATTGGTGGTCGCTGGCGGGGTCGGCGCCAACCGGGAATTGCGGCGCCGCTTGTCGCACGCAGCGTCCGCGCATGGCGCCAGCGTTTTCTATCCACCGCCGGAATTTTGTACCGATAACGGAGCCATGATCGCATTTGCGGCTGCGCTCCGCCTGCAACGCGGGACCGATTCGTCTATGCTCAAGTCGAACACAAACTTCTCGGTTAAACCGCGCTGGAATCTTGCCGCGGTGTGATGCTGCTTCTTGAATACTGCGCTAATTAGCGTCGTTCATCATTTCAGCGGGCGGCTTTTTTTCGCCGATTCGTGTTTCCCTTCCTGTCAGCAGATTGCGGATATTGCTTTTGTGACGCCAGATCAGCAGCAGCGAGATAATCGTGACGGCAAGCGTATAAGGATGGATGTTGTAGAGCAGATAACAGAACACAGGTGCAGCGATTGCGGCGACCAACGCGGCGAGCGAAGACATGTGAAAGAAAGCGGCGATGATGAGCCACGTAGCCGCAACACCCGTAGCCAGCCAAACGTTCAGCGCAAGTAATACGCCGAGCGCAGTAGCGACGCCTTTACCACCGCGGAAGCGATGAAATACCGGATACATGTGTCCCAGCATCACTGCGATGGCGACCGGCGCCATCTTGTAGACAGGCGGCACGGTCGTTGCAAAAAAATAATCAGTGAGAAAGACTGCGAGCCAGCCTTTGGCTGCGTCGCCGAATAATGTAAGCGCAGCAGCGGTTCTTTTGCCGGTACGCAGCACATTCGTTGCGCCCGGATTTTTTGAGCCGTAACTGCGGGGATCGGGCAAGCCCATCGCGCGGCTCACGAGCACAGCGAACGACACCGACCCGATGAGATAAGCAATCACCGCAAGTGCTATTGTCATCACGCGAATTCACATAGAATGAGCATCGATTCTACTAAAAAGCGCACGAGCGGCGAATCACGATTTCGCTGCTATGTTTATCGTCGCTTTATGCGCCGCATCGATATATTTCCTCCTTTATACCGCATCGACCATGGATACGATCTTCATCAGCGAATTGCGGATTGAAACGCTGGTCGGCATCTATGCGTGGGAAAAGAAGGTGCCGCAAACGATACAGCTAGACCTCGAGGTCGGCCTGCGCGGCGAACACGCAGCGAAAACCGGCAAGATCGGCGATACCATCGACTACAGCCGCGTGGTAGGCCGCATCGAGCAGCTTTTTACCGAACAGCACTTCCTGCTGCTCGAGAAAGCGGGTGAAGCGATTGCTGACACGATCATGCGCGAGTTTGGCGCGCCGTGGATCAAAGTGAGCATCGCCAAACTGGCGCCCCTGCGTAATGTGAAACGGCTCGGCGTAAGTATCGAGCGCGGCACGCGCGGCTAAGTATCGCGGGCCTTCAATCGCACGCGCCGCCGCGGCGTCTCCGACGTCCCTAGCTATCCGCGCGGGTGATGCTTCGCATGCAGCTGTTTGAGCCTTTCGCGCGCGACGTGCGTGTAAATTTGCGTCGTCGAAATATCCGCGTGTCCGAGCAACAGCTGCACGACACGCAGATCTGCGCCATGATTGAGCAGGTGAGTCGCAAAAGCATGACGCAGTGTATGCGGCGACAGCGGCATACCCAATCCGGCGAGTGACGTGTAGCGCTTGATGAGATGCCAGAACGACTGACGTGTCATGGCGGCGCCGCGTTGGGTAACGAACATCGCATCCGCGAGCCGCTGGCCGAGAATCAACGGCCGCGATTCCTTCATGTATCGCCTGATCCACTGCAGTGCTTCCTCGCCGAGCGGGACCAGCCGTTCCTTGTTGCCTTTGCCGATAATGCGCACGACACCCATGTCCTGACTGACTTGCGCGACCTTAAGCGTTACGAGCTCTGAAACGCGCAGACCGCTTGCATACAGCGTTTCGAACATTGCGCGATCGCGCAAACCCAGCGGCGTTGCGACGTCGGGCGCCGCGAGCAGTTTTTCAACATCCTGTTCCGTCAGCGTCTTCGGCAGGCCGCGCGGCAGTTTCGGCGTATCGATGTTGATCGACGGATCGGCCGCAATCGTTCCTTGCCGCAACGCATGCTGGTAGAAGCGCTTCAGGCTCGACAACAGCCGGCTAGTGGTCGTCGCCTTTGCTTTGCGCGCAACCCGGTGGGCGAGATAAGCAAGTAGATCCGCGTGACTGGCGTGGAGCAGCGCTTTACGTTGCTGCCGGCCAAGCCACTCTGCAAATTGCGTCAGGTCGAGCCGATAGCTATCGAGCGTGTTGCGTGACAGTCCATCTTCGAGCCATAGCGCATCGCAGAATTCGTCGAGTACCGAATCATCGCTCATCGAGGCAAAGCATGTTCGTGGCGCAGCAGCCATCTTTTGATTTCGAGCGGCGCGCCATCGCGGGCGTGCATGAATCCGCCGATGCCGCCGCTCGCAAGAACGCGATGGCAGGGAATCACCAATGGTATGCGATTCGCCCCGCAGGCGCCGCCGACCGGCCGTGGCGCACTCTTGACTTGTTTCGCGACGCCGACATAGGTCGAAGTGCTGCCGCACGGAATCGCGTAGATGGTGCGCCACACGCGTTCCTGAAACTGCGTTCCCCTGAACTCGAACGGTAAGTCGAATCGGAATTGCGGGTCGTCGAGATAGCGTTCGATCTGGCGGCAGACCCTCGCCGCAAGTTTGTTGACCGGGTCGAGCGTCGCTGCGCCGCGCGGTAGGTACTCGATGCTGGTCAAAAGTCCGTGTGATGTCCGTATGCCGAGCACAGCAAAGGGCGTCGGGACCCTGGCGTCGAATGCCTGCGGCAGAACGTCGGCCCGCATAGCAAGTGCTCGCCGCGATATCAAGCCGCCGTCAGGCTGCAGCATGTACCGGCTCTTTACGCATTTTCTGCAGCACGATCGCAATGACGATCAGTGCACCACCGATGTAGTCGAGCATCGGCTTGGGGTATACAAGCGCGAGGCCGGCCGCGATCAGCAGCCAGCGCTCGAGCACCGTCGTGCGCTTGAATAGCCAGTTCTGCACGCCCGCTGCCAGCGCCGCTATGCCAACCATCGCTGTAACACTGACGACCGCGATGTCGCCCCAGGGTGCCGCGGCAAGCTTCTTGAACGAACCCATCAGCAGGAGACCGAGCCCGGCCGGGTCGAGCACAAACATGAACGGCACCAGAAACGCCGGCATCGTGTACTTCCAGGATTGCAGCGTCGTCTTATACGGATCACCGCCAGTAATGGCGGCGGCTGCAAACGGCGAGAGCGCGGTCGGCGGCGAGACTTCGGAGAGAACCGCGTAGTAGAAGATAAACATGTGCGCGGCATAGTCCGCAACGCCCAATTGAATCAATGCAGGCGCTGCGATCACTGCACAGATGATATAGCTCGCCGTCACCGGTACCGCCAGACCGACGATCCACACGATTAGCGACGTCATCACGGCAGTCAGCAACAGTTTCACATCGTGTAGCAACGCGGCGGTCTGCTCGAAGCCAACCGCGCCGAGCATGCTCATGATGAGACGCGTGCCGGAATCCGCATACTGGAGAACGATCGAGCTGAACTTGAGGCCAAGTCCCGTCAACGTCACAACGCCCACGATAATGCCCGCCGCCGCGCAGGTCGCACCCACGCTCAGCATGCCGACGGAGCCGCCCTCGAGTGCTTTGACAAGGCCTGAATTCCATAAGCCGGCGAGTAATGGTTTACGGCCCCGGAGCACATCGTATGGAATGAGCGCCGTATCGACATGCAGAAAACTGCTCACGAACGCGACCATGGTTGCCCAGAACACCGAGACCGCCGGCGAGAAGCCGATCACCATGAAGAAAATGATCGCGACCAGCGACAGGAAATGAAACCAGTAATTGCGTGTGAGCATACCGATCGTCGCATGCTTCTCGATCACGACGTTGGGCATGCCGAATTTACGCGCGTCGATTTCGACCATCAGGAAAAGTGCGAAGTAATACAGCAGCGTCGGAATCGCTGCCATCAGAATGACGTCGAGATACGATATGTTGAGAAACTGCGCGATCAGGAACGCGGCAGCGCCGAGCACCGGCGGCGAAATGATTGCGCCCAACCCGCCTGCCGCCAGCAGTCCGCCGGCGGCGTTTTTTCCGTAGCCAGCCTTCATGAGCATCGGGTAGGCGACGGTCCCGAGCGTGACGGTAGTCGCCACGCCACTGCCGGAGGGCCCGCCCAGCAGGAATGACGCGAGGACAATCGTGCGGCCGGCGCCCGTCGGCTTACCACCCATCGCCGCGAACGAAAAATCGATAAAGAATTTACCCGCGCCGGAGTACTGCAGAAATGCACCGTATATCGTGAAGAGAATGATGAGCGATGAGGAAACGTCGATGGCGACACCGAAGATGCCCTCGAGCGTCATGTACATATGACCGACGATGCGGCCGGTATCCATGCCGTAATGTGTCCACGGCGGCGGCAGGTACTGGCCGATGACCGCGTAGACCAGGAAACCGACGCAAATGGCGGGCATGATCCACCCGGACGTGCGGCGTGCCGCTTCGAGAACAAGTACTAGGAGCGCAATACCGAGGACCTTGTCGAGCGCAGTGGGATCGATAGCGCGCTCGAGAAATGCATCGCCACCAAACAACATGTTGCCCACGATAACCAGCGAAAGCGCAGCCGCGGCCCAGTCCCACCAGCGCACCTGGTGACGAAAGCGCTTGCTGACGGGGAACAACAGAAACCCGAGGAACAGGATGAAGGCGACGTGTATACCGCGCAGCACGTGCGTCGGCATGATGCCGTATGCCGCATACAGATGAAACAGCGACATGAACACCGCCAGCGCGGTCGCGAAAATACCCAGACGCCCCGGCAGCTTATTGATCGCGCCTTCTTCTTCTTCGATGTACTCCTCGGCCTTTTTCAGCGCTTCCGCCGAAACGACCGCATCTTCGACAACGAGTTTGTTTTCAGCCATGACGATGCCGGCTTAAACTTTGGCGCACCAAAACATGTGATTCTCAGAGGTTGACGGCGGCGCGGACCGGTTGATCATCACGCGTGTCGTCCGCGGGTCAGTCGAGCTTGACGCCTTTCTCAGTGAAATATTTGCGTGCGCCCGGATGGAACGGAATTACCGCGGCGCCCGGCGTCTGGTACTTGTAATCGAAATTTTTCGCTTCCGCATGCACACGTATGAGATCGTCCTTGTGATCGAATACCGTCTTCACGATCTCATACGCAAGCTGATCGCTCATGCGCGAGTCCGCTAACAGAACATTCCACACCGTAGCGATTTGATTCGGTGCATTCTGGCCGGGGTACGACTTAGCCGGAATCGTATCCTTCACGTACAGGGGACCGAATTTCTTGACCATCGCGTCGGTGGCCTCTGCATGATCGATCAGTTTCAATTTCAAGCCTGGCGTTGCGCCAAGATCCGTGACTGCGGGCGTAGGGACACCGCCAACCCAGAAGAATGCATCAAGTTTGCGATCCTTGATCGCCTCCGCCGATTTACCCGGATCGAGACGCTCACGAATGATGTCCTTTTCGGGATCGATGCCATACGCTTCGAGCACGCGATACGCCATGATTTGCGTCGCGCTGTTGGGAGCGCCCGTCGACACGCGTTTACCTTTTAGATCGGCGATCTTGCTGATCCCGGTGCCTTCCACGGTGACGACATGCATGCGATTCGGATACAACACCATCAACGCACGCACATTGACGGGTTTGTCCTGGAATTTGCCCTGTCCTTTATAGGCATCCCAGCTCGCGTCCGCCATCGAGAATGCGACGTCTGCTTTGCTCTGGCCGATCAGCAGTAGATTCGCCATCGAGCCGTCGGTCGTACCGGCAGTTGCATTCAAGTTCGGGATGTACTTGGTAAGAACGTCCGCCAGGCCGCCGCCCAACGGGTAGTAGACGCCCGTGGTCGGACCGCTCGCGACGAAAATATTCGTTTTACTCTGGGCAAATGCGCCGAAAGATAACAGCGCGGCCGCGACGATCGCCAAGCCTCTTGTCAGGTGTTTCATGATTCCTCCGATTATCGATTTGGTGGCTATGATACGGGCTGCAGGTGCATGCGCCAACTGAAAGCAGAACCGGACGCGGAAAGACGAAAGCGCGCAGATGACTTTCGGCCGTCGGCCCGTCTAGCCCCTCGCGTGGCGACAGCGCTCCTCCTCAAGCGCGCGCGAACAGCCGCGCCGGATCCTTGAACGCCTTGAACTCGATCGCATTGCCGCTTGGATCCAGAAAAAACATCGCCGCCTGCTCGCCTATCGTTCCCTCAAATCGCATTTGTGGTTCGATGATGAACTTGATGCCTGCTCGCGTGAGCTTGTCGCGCATTTTTTCCCATTCGACCATCGGCAGCACCAGACCGAAATGCCGTACCGGCACTTCATCTCCATCGACTCCGCTCGTGCCGCTGCGACCTGCTTCCTGGGGAGCGAGGTAAGCGACGATCTGATGGCCAAAGAAATCAAAGTCTATCCATTCGGTGTCGGAGCGGCCTTCGGGGCATCCGAGCAGTCCCCCGTAGAACTGGCGCGCTTCCCCGAGGTCATTGACGGGAAACGCAAGGTGAAACAATGGTGCAGTCATGGCGTCAAGATGTGATAACAGGGAGCGCTATTCTACAGTGCGCGAAAGGAGCACCACGTAGTCACTTAGAGATTAACTCGCGCGGTCATCTGGTACTATTGAGCGGTCTGCTGAGGTCGCACGCACCAGATGCGGTCACTGTGACGTCGTCGTCTGAATCATCTAACTCTCGAAAAGCTCATCATGAAAATCTTAGTACTGGCAGGCGATGGTATCGGCCCGGAAATCACGCAAGCTACATTGGCGGTGCTCGACCGCGCAAACCAGAAATACGGCCTTGGACTCGAGTGGGAACACGATCAGATGGGTTTCGTCACGTTGAAATCGGAAGGCACGACCTGTCCGCCGCGTTTACTCGACAAAGCACGCGCCGCGGCCGGCGTTTTGCTCGGACCCATATCGCACAACGACTATCCACCACGCGAAGAAGGCGGCGTAAACCCGTCGGGTGAGTTCAGGGTCAAGCTCGATCTGTATGCGAATGTGCGACCGGCCAAGTCGCGCATGGGGGTCGGGCTCACCGGCAAGCCGGTCGACCTCGTGATCTTTCGCGAGTGCACGGAAGGCTTTTACGCGGACCGCAATATGTTCATGGGCATCGGGGAATTCATGCCGACGCCCGATATGGCGCTCGCAGTGCGCCGTGTCACCGCCAAATGCTGTGAACGCATCGCGCGGCGTGCTTTCGAGATGGCGGTGACGCGCCGCAAGAAAGTGACGGCGGTCCATAAGGCGAATGTGCTGCGCATCTCCGATGCGCTCTTTCTGCGCGAGGTCCGCAAGGTTGCGGCGGACTTTCCCGACGTCGAGCTCGACGAGAAAATTGTGGATGCCATGGCGGCTCTGCTCGTTCGCGATCCTTCGAAGTTCGATGTGATCGTGACAGGGAATATGTTCGGCGACATACTGTCCGACGAAGCATCGGAAATCTCGGGCAGCCTCGGACTGGCCGGTTCGGTGAATGCAGGTGACGACTTATGCGTGGCGCAAGCTCAGCACGGATCCGCGCCGGACATCGCCGGCCAGGACAAAGCCAATCCGACTTCTCTCATCCTCTCGGCCGCAATGATGCTCGATTGGATGGGCAAGCGTCACAGGAATGACGCGCTCGTTCGTACAGCCGCGTCGATCGAGTCCGCGATCGATGCCGCGCTGAAGAATACGGCGACCCGCACGCCGGACCTTGGCGGAAAGCTGGGTACGCAGGCGTACGCAAAGGCAGTCGCCGATCTGCTTGCGTAAAAACGCAAAAAGGCAGGTACGTTTAGTGTGCGCGCGTTTTAAGTACTAGTTTCGGCGAACCGCGTCGCCATCCGCCACGCTAAACAATCGCAGGAAGCCATATGCCGCAAATCCAATCGGTCTCTGTCTGCGTCGCGCGCATACCGCTCGACAATGTCACCTCGTTTGCGACGCGCACGGTAAGCGCGCGCGACTACTGCCTCGTCAAGGCGCGCTCGACCGCCGGCGTTGAAGGCATCGGCTTCTGTTATGTAGGCTCTGCCGGCGGCAACATCGCCAAGGCAGCAGTTGAAGAATTGCTCGCGCCGAAACTGCTGGCACAGGAATCGTTGCGCGTGGAAGGCCTCTGGCAGGACATGTATTCGGAGTCGCTGTTGCAGGGCCGCGCCGGCAGTGTCATGCGCGCCATCAGCATTCTCGACGTTGCACTCTGGGATTTGAATGCGCGGAGTGTCGAGCTGCCGCTATATCGATATCTGGGCAGCTATGCGGCTGACCGCGTTCCGGCGTATGCGAGCGGCGGATATTATCTCGCCGGAAAAACAGCGCGCAAACTCGGCGACGAGATGGCCTCGTACGTCAAAGCCGGTTTCAAAGCCGTCAAGATGAAAGTGGGAAAACTTTCACCGCGCGAAGAAGAAGCGCGCATCAAAGCGGCGCGTGATGCGATCGGACCCGATGTGCATTTAATGCTCGACGCGAATAACGCATGGAGCGATCTGCCGACGGCCATGCGCTACATGGAGCGCTATGAACTGTATGACCCGTACTGGATCGAGGAACCGTTCAGCCCGGACGAAGTAGACCTGCATGCACGGCTCGCGAAGCTTACGCGCACCACTGTGGCAACCGGCGAGATCGGCTATGGACGCTGGTATCACAAAGAACTGCTCGATAAGGGTGCGGCGGAAATACTGCAGACAGACGCTGTCGTATGTGGCGGCATCAGTGAATGGAAGCGCATCGCGGCAACTGCGGCGAGCTATGGGGTGACGGTATGTCCTCATTGGTTCCATGACCTGCACGCGCATCTGGTCGCCGCAACGCCTAATGCGCGCTACGTCGAATTTTTCATCGACGACCAGGTACTGAATTTCCGCCGGCTTATCGACACCCAGTTAAAACACAAAGATGGCGACTTGCTGCTGCCGCAAACGTCCGGGCTCGGTTTCAACTTCGACGAAAAGGCAGTAAAAAAGTACGCGCTGACGCCGGCCAATCCGTGGACGGTCATCAAGTAACGACGATGTCGCCGCAGCTGCTTTGCGGATGACAGAAGTCGATGTGCTGCGCCGCTTTCGACGCGCGGTCGCCGTTATCCTGGTCGTTCCGTTGCTGCTGCTGTCTGCAGCAGCGTTCGGCGATGAACCTCGTTATTCGAACATCCCCGCCAGCGCCGATGGCATCGGCAAGCTTTACATGGGCCGCGAGATATCGCACGTCATGGGCTTTCACGGCGCGCGGTGGCTCGAGCGCGATGAACGCGCCACCGAAGAGCGTCCTGATCTTGTACTAGATGCCCTTGGATTGAGAGCCGGCATGGTCGTCGCTGACATAGGCGCCGGCACGGGTTATTACTCATGGCGCATCGCTCAGCGCGTCGGCAAAGACGGAGTCGTGTATGCGGTCGATGTTCAGCCCGAGATGATTGCGCTGCTCGACAAGCAGATTGCCCAACGCGGCATCACGAACGTTAAGCCGATACTTGGCGTTGCTATGGACCCGGGATTGGCGCCGGCGAGTGTCGATCTTGCGATAATGATCGACGTCTACCACGAGTTCCAATATCCACATGAAATGCTGGCTGCAATCGTTCGAGCCTTGAAGCCGGGCGGACGCCTGGTGTTCGTTGAATTTCGAGCGAACGATCGGAACGTGCCGATCAAGCCTTTGCATACGATGACCGAAGCACAGGTGCGTAAGGAAGCCGGCGTTCACGCGCTCGAGTGGGTGAATACCTTAAGCACTTTGCCGTGGCAGCACCTCGTCATCTTCAGGCGCAACTAGAACGCTGATGAGAGAAATTTAGAGCGTCGGGCTTTTGAATTCACCGCCGAGGATGACCAGTCCCCATGGCGGAAGCTGGGCGTCGGTACTGAAACTGAAATGCCCGGCAGCGGCGCGGGAATCGCGAAACATGCGCTGCAGCGGCGCATCGTCGAAAATCCCGTTCGCGCCGGCCATTTCATAGAGCGAGTCCACCGCTTCTACGCATAGTTTTACCGCCATCGCGCAATTGCGCTTGTAGCGCAGCCGCGTTTCGATATCGAGGTTACCGCCGTCGGTATAGAGCTTCTGCGTTTCGAGACAATCGTTGCGCAACACCAGCGCCGCAGCATCGATCTGCGCACCTGCGGCCGCAATTCTGAGTTGCACGGTCTGAAAATCGCGCATGCGGGCGCCCGTGTAATTCGTGCTTCGCGCCTTGACCAGATCTATGGACGTTTGCAGCGCCGCCCGTGCATTGCCGACCAGACACGCGCCGATGCCGTGTCCACCGAGCGCAGAAACCGGGATTCGATAATGCGGATTGCGGTGCACGGCAAGTCCCGGCCATGAATGACCGGGGCGTGCGACATACATCGAGACGGTTCGATATGCCGGAACAAACAAGTCTTTGCAGCGTACGGTCTTGCTGCCGGTCGCGCGCATGCCGAGCGTCCGCCAGTCGTCGACAATCTCGTACTGCGAACGGTGCAGCAGGCAAAATAAGTAGTCAACCGGTTTCTCACCTTCGCGCAGGATGCAGGCGAGCACGCTCCAGTCCGAGTGGTCGGTGCCGGAAGAAAAATTCCATGCACCGCTCAGCGAGATGCCGCCAGTCGCGGGGACGGCACTGCCCTGCGCATAAGCGATACCGGACGCAATGCCGACGTCCGGGTCCGGTCCCCACACTTCTTCCTGCGCTTTCGTATCCCACCACGTGATGTTGCGGTGATGCGATGCGAGGTTGTCGACGACCCAACCGGCGGATATGTCACCGCGCGAGAGCATCTCCGGAATATCGAAATAGGCGATAAACGGCAGTTCCATGCCGCCGCGCACTTTGGGCTGCAGATAGCGCATCAGTCCGGCGCTTTTGATGGCGTGCATGACTCCGGGCGTTAGTGTTCGCCTTTCTTCGCATTCCGCTGCGTGCTCGCGCAAAAATGGAATCAGGTCGCGCGCACGTCGCATCGCTTCCTCATAGCTGACGCCTGAGAAGTCTGCGGCGGATGTGCCTACATTCATGCTGGTTTCCTTTCAATCATCGCTCGCCCACTTTCATACCGGCCCTCTCTGCAGAATTTTCGCAACGCGGGTAGTCTATCCAAGTCTATATACTTATTGCGAACGCGATGAGCCACGATCAGCCAGCACATGCGAACCAAGGCCGGCGCCTGACGTTGAGAACGCTCGGAGCAGCGGGCGCGATATCGCTTATGAGCGCAGCATCACGCAGCCTTGGTGCGGCATCAGCAGTGCAATGCGTAGAAAGCCGCGAGCAGGACGAGGGACCGTATTTCGTTGAGGAGCGCCTCAATCGTGCAGATATCCGCAAGGATCCGATCAACGGCACGATCAGCAATGGCGTGCCACTCTCGATACGCCTGATCGTTCTAACCTCGGCCAGCGGTCGATGCGCCCCGTTGATAGGCGCAACTGTAGATGTATGGCAGTGCGATGCAACCGGCCGTTACTCCGACGTCAAAGATCACGCCTTCAATACGCTGGGACACAAATTTCTACGCGGGTATCAGGTGACGGACGCAAACGGTCTGGTCAATTTCACAACTATTTATCCGGGCTCATATCCCGGCCGCTCCGTACACATACACTTCAAGGTTCGCGGCAGAAACGCCGCCAATCGCAGCTATGAATTCATATCCCAACTCTACTTCGATGACCGGCTCACGGATCGCGTCCACGCGCATGCACCCTATGTCGGGAAAGCGCGCCGCACGCGCAACAGTGAAGACGGTCCTTTTCACGACGGCGGCAGCGGTCTTATTCTTCCGGTTGAACCGGACGGCGCGGCGTACACCGGTTCTTTCAACGTCGTCGTCAAGCACGCGTGATGTCCGTACTCCGGGCATCGTCCGCGGCAATCTTATTGGCCTCGTGGTCGGGTCTCTTATTCGCCCAGGGTAACTATCCGATCAAGCCCATACGAATCGTGATCGGAACACCCGCCGGCGGCGGCAGTGAGCTGATGGCACGGCAGATAGGCCAGCCGCTAACGAACGCATGGGGACAGCCGGTGGTGGTCGATCCGCGTCCCGGCGCGAGTGGCAATATTGCGGCCGAACTTGTCGCCAGGTCGCCTCCCGACGGCTACACGTTATACGTTTGTTACGGGACCCATACCGTGAATCCGAGCCTGTATGAGCGTGTGCCTTACGACCCTATCCGCGATTTTTCGCCGGTCACCTTGATTGCGAAGCAGTTCAATGCGCTGACCGTGCATCCATCCATACCGGCGCGAAGCGTCAGGGAGTTGATCGCTCTCGCCCACGCTCGTCCCGGAAAACTCAGTTACGCATCATCGGGCAACGGCAGTCCGAACCACCTCGGCACGGAGCTCTTCAAGATGACAGCCAAACTGGCGATCACCCACATACCGTACAAAGGCGCCGCTCCGGCACGCATCGATCTGCTCGGCGGTCATGTCGATATGATGTTCGACACGCTGCGCGCGGCTCTGCCGTACCAGGAAGCGGGGCGCATCAAAGTGCTTGCATTGGCAGGTCCGCATCGATCGGTGCTCGCACCGCAGTTGCCGACGCTCGAGGAGAGCGGTCTCAAGAACATCGAGATAGTGACGTGGCACGCGCTGCTCGCGCCAGCCGCAACACCATCAGCCATCATTGAGAAACTACGTAGCGAAATCAGACGCGACTTGTTCACGCCGGCGCTGCGGGACAAACTCGGCCGGGATGGCATTGAAGTTATCGCGAGCGCGCCTGCGGAGCTCGACGCGTTCATGCGCGCCGACCTTGCACGCTGGAAGCGAGTCATCGAAGCGGCGCGCATACGCGCCGATTAGTCATGCCGCGAGTTGCTGTAACTGCTGATACAGCGCGTCCGGAATCTCGATGCCATCGGCTTCTGCGTCTTTGGCGGCTTTGCGGCGGCGTGCGCCCGGCAGGCGAACGCCTTCATCAGCCAGCATGGCGTTGATGAGCGTTTCTGTCCGCTGGTAATAGACGTCGGCGCCTGCAAGTGCCGCCGGATCGATTGCGATAATGGCATGACCGATGGACGGCGGCCGGCCGGGCTCGAAGTACGAATCGTTTTCATAGCCGAATGCCGCTCCGGTCAGGCTGACGCACAACAATTCAACCATCAAGGCGAGCATCGCGCCCTTCGCGCCGCCGATCGCAAATAGACTGCCCGTCAGCGCCGCTTGTGCATCCGTCGTCGGCTGCCCGTTCTTGTCGACTGCCCAACCGAGAGGGATCGGTTTTCCTTCCTTTGCGAAGAGCATGATTTTGCCGCGCACGACTTCGGTCAGCGACAAATCGATGACAACCGGATCCGCATTTCTGCGCGGGAATATGGCGGCAATCGGGTTGGTACCGAAAAGCGGCTTTTTGCCAGCCCAGGCATTGATTGCGGCCGGTGAATTCGTGAATGCGAGGCCTATCATGCTTGCCTGTGCAATCGGCTCCAGATGATACCCGGCAGCGCCGAAGTGGTGACTGTGCGTGACGCCGCAGAAGGAAACGCCGAATTCGCGGGCGCGGCGGATTGCCTCACCGACTGCGCGCGCACTCGCTTCGAACGCGAGTCCACCGCCGGCGTCAATTAGACACGCTGCGCCCTTGTCGGCACGAATGGTGACGATTGCTTTGCCGTTTGCGCGCCCTTCGCGCAGGTGCTGCGCGTACAAAGGCACGCGCGACAGGCCATGACCAGACAAGCCTTCAGCCTCAGCCGATACAAGCGCCTTGGCAATCGCTTGTGCCATTGCATGCGTAGCGCCGGATTTTTCGAGCGCCGCTACCACGTAGTCGCGCGTTTGCTCCAGTGAATGGCGTGGCATGCTAATCGAGCCGCGTCCCGGATCGTTTCGCTACGTCGGCCCACTTGGCAGCTTCGTTACGAAAGAACGCGCCGAAGTCCGCAGGACTGCTGCCCACCGGATCCGCACCCTCGGCTTCAAAGCGCTGCCTCACGTCCGCCACAGCCAGCGCCCTAACCGTTTCGCGATGAAGCCGGTCCACGATCGCAGGCGCGGTTCCGGCGGTCGCAAACAAGCCATTCCACTGCAATGCTTCGTGGCCTTCGACACCCGCTTCACGCATCGTCGGCAGCTGCGGAAGAATCGGTGCACGGTTCTTTGCCGCCACGCCCAGACCGCGCAGCCTGCCCGCCTTGATCTGCGCCTGAGCAATCGGCATTACAAGGAAGGCTAATTGCGCTTCGCCGGCCATCACCGCGACACCGGCGGGCGCCGCACCTTTATACGGCAGGTGCGTCACTTTGAAGCCGGTCTTCAAGCGCAGCAGCTCCATCGCGAGATGCGACATCGTGCCCGCGCCGGCGGACGAGTAACTGAGCGAATCTGGCTTTGCCTTGGCAAGCGCCACCAGCTCGCGCACCGTTTTCACGGGCAGCGAAGGATGGACCACGAGCACAAACGGATACGACGACACCATCGAAACGGGCATAAGATCTTTGACGGGATCGTAGGCAAGCTTCTCGAAAACGGCAGGGCTGATGGCGAGTGATGAGTTACCGAACAGCAGCGTATAGCCATCGGGCGGCGCTTTGGCGGCAAGTTCCGCTGCGATGTTGCCGCTCGCGCCCGCCCGATTGTCGGTGAGCACCGATTGACCGAGATTAGTGGACAGGCGCTGTGCAAGTACGCGGGCGATCGTGTCACTGCCGCCGCCTGCGGGAAACGGCACGATCATCCGGATCGGTTTTGCCGGATACTCCTGTGACCATGCAGCGCCGGTAAACGTCAAACAGCAAAGCGTCAGTGCCAGCGATTGCAATCGCCAACCGGCCGCCATCGTTACCTCGTACATTTTTTCTCCGCGCGCCTTGGGTTGCATTCCGGTTGTATCACTTACGCAGCGGCTTTATCGACAATCAACGTCTGTCCCGGCCGCACACGGCTGAACACGACAGGCTTCGTCGAAACGCCGAAGCTGCCGTCGCGCCATGTGACACATGTGTACGTCGAATGGTCGATGTCGTGCACGTCGGGAAAATCACTCCGGAAGTGCGCGCCGCGCGAGTCTTCGCGCGCAAGTGCGGCAAAACAAATTGATTTGCTTACCAGCAGTTGGCTCTTGAGATTTAGCCAGTCATGCCACGTCAGATTAAAACAAAGATCGGCCGAGGCCACGCCGGTTTCCATGAGACGGGCCTCGAGTTCGTCAAGCCGCCCTTGCGCACGCTTAAGGCTTGCTGCGTCGCGCACGATGCCGACATCGTCCCACATCACTTCATACAGCGCTTCTCGGATCGCGTTGAGGTCGCCTGCCGGTTGTGCGAGCGGAGCTCGGCACGCTGCGACCGCTGCATCGATCGCTGCTTGATCCGCCGCTTGAAACGCGCCGTTCGCCCGCACCCAGGCGGGCATCAAGTCACCCGCAATGCCGCCGAATACCGTTGAGTTCGCAACACCGTTGCCGCCGAGACGATTTGCTCCGTGCACGCCGCCCGAATCTTCGCCGGCAACAAAGAGCCCATGCAACTCGGTTGAGCAGTCCGTCTTGAACGCGACCCCGCCCATCATGTAGTGCGCCGTGGGCACCACTTCGACAAGGCCGCCGGCGAGATCGAAGCCGCAATCTGCGCAACGCTCTACCATGCCCTTGAAGTTCCTGCGGTTGTTGTCGGCACCCAAATGCGCCATGCTGATGTAGACGCCGCCATTGGGAGTAGTGCGCCCCGCTCGCATCTCCGCAAAAATTCCACGCGACACGATGTCGCGCGTGGCGCGCTCGAGCTTCGCGTCGTAATTGCCCATGAACCGCTGGGAATCGCCATTGAGCAGATATCCACCGGCGCCGCGCAGTCCCTCTTCGAGCACGGTGCCGGTCATGCGCGTGCCTGCGCCGGCGAGCAGGCCGGTGGGATGAAACTGCACCATTTCCATATCGCGCAAGGTCAGTCCGGCACGCAACGCCATCGCCATGCCGTCGCAGGTCTTGTCGCCCGACGGCGTATGGTACCTGTACATCGTCGGTCCACCGCCGGTGCCGAGCAGTATGGCCTGCGCCTGCACAAATACGAGTTCACCGCTGCGCACATCGATCATGAGCACGCCTGCGAGCGCGTCACCGGCTTTATTCCTGATGAATTCGACGGCCCGATGTTCTTCAAGCCGATTAATGCCGCGCGCCCAGACTTGCTCCGCGAGCCGGTTAATGATTTCGATGCCAGTGAGATCGCCTTTATGCACGGTGCGATCGAACGTCTGTCCGGCGAAAGCTTTCTGATGGATGGTACCGTCGGGATTGCGATCGAAGAAGCAGCCGAGCTCATTTTCGAGCTCGTGTATCCGTTCTACCGCCACGTTCACGAGCGTCCAGGCGAGATCCTGGTCGGGCAGCCATTTACCACCCTCGATCGTATCCATGAAATGGCGCTCGATGGAATCGCCCTCCGCAAGCGCGACGTTGTAGCCGCCCTGTACCATGCGCGTGCAGCCGCATTTGCCGAGCAGCCCTTTGACTGCGACAGTGATCGACAGCTCGGGCGCTATCTGATGCGCGTGTAACGCCGCAAACAATCCGGCGCCACCCGAACCGAGTATCAAAATGTCCGTTTTAATATTTCTCATATAGAGTCAGAGGCGAGCCGCAGAGGAAAAAAGAACACAGAGGAGCAGCGATGCATTCGCGTTCTCGATCTCCTTCTCTGTCAATGCTGTGATCCCGGTCGCTGCGGTTTTACGTCTTGACGCCTAACGCCGCGAGCGCGGCAGCGCGTTTACCGCGGGCGGCATCGTTGACCTTCGTATACAGATTGCCGCCATAACTATCCATCGCGACGAGCAGCGGGCCAAAGCCTTTGACGCGAAACTTCCAAAGCGACTCGGGATTGAGGTCGTCGAGATCGACTTCCTCGATCTGTTCGATCCACGTCGTTTCGAGCGCGGCGGCGCCGCCGATGATGGCGAGATAGACCCCGCCCAAGTCGCTGAACGCCGACTGCGAAGCAGCAAAAAGTCCGCCCTTGCCGATCACGATACGCACGCCGGTACTGTTCCATCAGCGGCCTCGTGAAGCGTTCCATGCGGGCGCTCGTCGTTGTGCCAATACAAATCGGCTCATAGCCGGAAGGATGCGCCTGCGTCTCGCCAACCCATCTGACATTGGGCGCGGTATGTATGACCGCATGTCCGTGCAGATCGAATCGTGTCGTCCGGCCGCGATCGAACATGTGAATAAGCGTCGCATCGCGAATGCCATAGAGCGTGCGGTTAAGCGTAACCGT
The DNA here is from genome assembly GCA_963829085.1 of uncultured beta proteobacterium. GTDB lineage: Bacteria > Pseudomonadota > Gammaproteobacteria > Burkholderiales > SG8-41 > PALSA-1004. The sequence continues at coordinate 231,884 of CAWHHJ010000007.1, forward strand.
GTCGTTCACGCGCAATTTGCGCACGTCGGTCTCGCTGACCGGCATATCGAAATCGTAATGAGACATGGTATTCGCCGGTCCTGACTCAGAAGCCATAGCTGACGCCTTGCGGCGTAAACGTCGCTCGTGCGCGGCGCGCCGAGTGACACTGCATGTTGACGGCGACCGGATTCATGGTGATGTGCGTCGCGGCCGTTTCGACATGCACCGCAAACGACGTCGAATCGCCGCCGAGCCCCTGCGGACCAACCCCAAGCTGATTGACGACGCTCGAAAGCTCGTTCTCGAGCTTGGCGCCCTCGGGATCCGCGCAGTGAGAACCCAGTGGCCGCGTGGCAGCGACTTTCGATAAGTGCACACATAGATCAGCCGTGCCCCCAACGCCGACACCGACAATTGTCGGCGGACACGTCTTGCCGCCCGCATCGAGCACGCAATCGACGACAAAGGTCTTTACCGCGTCGATGCCATCGGCGGGAATCGCCATCTTGAGCCAGGAGTTATTCTCCGACCCGCTGCCTTTCGGAATCATCTCGATAGACAGTGTATCGCTTTCGTCGCTGAAATCGATGTTGATCACGGGCACCAGACGCCCGCACGACGTATGTTCGTTCGTGCGCGTAACCGGATGTACGACGCTCGAGCGCAGCGGGTGTTCACGCGTTGCCCGTGCGCAACCTTCTGCGATCGCCCGCTTAAGCTCGAACCCGTTTACATCCAAGCCGGTGCCGATTACGACGTTATAGATCGGGATACCCGTGTCCTGGCATAAGAGGTTATTTGTGTCCTCCGCGACCTTGATATTGCGAATCATCGTCGCGAGTATCGACTTACCCGTAGCATCCGTCTCGCTTTTATCCAGTCGCGAAAAACCTTGTTTAATATCCGGCGGCAACAGTTTTACCGCGCGTATATAAAGTTCCTTGCACGCTTCTTCGACCTGCTTCAAATCGACTCTCATGAACTCGCTCCAACTTCGACTTTTCCGGTCAGCCCCCTGCTCATGACTGCATGCCCCACTTACGCACTGTCTTCAATTCGATGTTGCGAAAGATGAAATTTTCCACCACCAGGCCGATGATGATCACCGAGAACAGTCCTGCGAAGACGTTCGCAATTTCGAGCTGGTTCTTGTTTTCATAGATAAACCAGCCGAGTCCGCCGGATCCCGATGAAACGCCGAATACCAACTCCGCTGCAATCAGAGTACGCCAGGCAAACGCCCAGCCGATTTTCATGCCGGTGAGAATGTTCGGAAACGCGGCGGGTATCAGAATTTTGCACACGTAACGCGGTCCGCTCAGACCGTAGTTGCGTCCGACCATGCGCATCGTCGGTGACACCGAAAGAAATCCGGAATGCGTATTAAGCGCGACCGGCCACAGCACCGAGTGTATCAACACGAAAACAAGACTGCCGTTGCCAAGACCGAACCATATCAGCGCGAGCGGCAGCAGCGCTATCGCCGGCAATGGATTGAACATCGCAGTCAGCGTCTCCAGAAAATCGTTGCCGATGCGGGAAGTAATAGCCAGGGCGGTCAGTATCGATGCCAGCAGCATGCCGGCGACGTAGCCCATGAGCAATACTTTGATGGAGAACCAGCCGCGCTGCAGCAGCACACCGTTCATGATGTTTTCGTAGAACGCCGCAAACGTCTCGCTGAACTTCGGGAACAGCAGCGGATTCGCGAGCATGGTCGCATAGACCTGCCAGATAACTGCGAGGAGCACAAGCAGGATGCCTTTGCGCACGGCGGCATTGTTGGAAATCTTTTCCCCGGTGGTTAAGGGCTTTTCCACTACGCCATAGGCACTCGTTTCAACTTCGCGCACGAATTCCGGTCGCTGCACCACGATGTTATCCATGCGGCGTTGCCTCCTGTTCGACGTCGTCCGCAAACAGCATGTCATGTATGCGATCAGACAGCTTTTTGCCGTCCAGTCCGACATCGTCATTGCCGTTGCTGTTGAGTTCGGCCTTCACGCGTCCGGGATGCGGCGACAGTAACAGAATGCGGTTGCCGATCAGCACCGCTTCCGGAATCGAGTGCGTTACGAACAGCACGGTAAAGTGCGTGTCGTCCCATAACTGCAACAGCTCCTCCTGCATCTTGCGCCGCGTCAGCGCGTCGAGCGCCGCAAACGGCTCGTCCATGAGCAGGATGTCAGGTTCCATCGCCATGCCGCGCGCGATCGCGACGCGCTGTTTCATGCCACCGGATAGCGTGTGGGGAAAACTGTCGGCGAACTGCGTGAGCTTGACCTTTTCGATGTACTGCATCGCCTTGTCTGCCGCGGCGTTGCCGTTCAGGCGGCGGCTGGCGGTGAGAGCAAACATTACGTTCTGCTTGACCGTTTTCCACGGCAGCAGTTGATCGAATTCCTGGAACACGAATACCCGGTCGGGACCGGGCTTGCGTATCACTTCGTTGTTCAGACGCATCGTGCCCTCGGTCGGCGTCATATAACCGCCGACTGCTTTCAGCAGCGTCGATTTGCCGCAGCCGGAAGGCCCAAGAATTACGAAACGATCGGATTGGTAAACCTGGAAGTCGATCCGGTAGGTCGCCGTGACCAGGTGTTCCTTCGTCTTATATTGAAGGGTGACGCCTTCTACTTCGAGAAGGGCCTTGGCTGCAGTCATCGTTTTCGTTCCGGATAACTCATCGACGCAAACACTAGCGCGGGTTCAATCAACCTGTAACTTACGCTCGCGTACAATCTTTGCCCAGCGCTCCGTTTCTTCATGTACGTACTTTGCGAAATCGGATGGACTGTTGCCCACCGGCGCCATGCCGAGCCCTTCGAAGCGGGATTTGACATCACCCGCCTGAAGCGCTTTAGCGGTGTCGCGATAAATCTTGTCGAGCACTTCCTTCGAAGTGCCGGTCGGCACCATAAAACCAAACCAGCCAAGATTCTCGAAACCCGGCAGCGTCTCAGCGACCGCGGGTACTTCCGGCAGTTGCGGCGAGCGCTGCTTACTCGTCACGCCCAGCGCGCGGAGCTTCTTCTGCTGAATGTAATTGATGGCGGCTGCGAGGTTGGGCGTGGAAAACGGAACCTGTCCCGCCATAGTATCGACGATCGCCGGCGCCTCACCCTTATAGGGCACATGCACCACTTCGATCTTCGCAGTGTAGAGAAAATTCTCTGCTGCAAGATGTGTCTGGCTGCCGAAACCTGCGGAGCCGTATGAAATCTGGCGCGGCCTCGCCTTCGCGAGTTCGATGAACTCCTTGACGGTTTTCGGCGGAAAGCTGGGCGTGACGACGAGTACTTGCGGTCCGCTCGCCACATTCGTGATCGGCACCAGGTCCTTCGCCGGATCGAACGGCATTTTCCGGTAGATATGCTGATTAGCCGTGACGATGGAACCGGAAGTCATAAAGATCACGTAGCCATCAGGCGCGCTTCTCGCCGCGAGCTCGCCGCCGATGTTTCCCCCTGCACCGGCACGATTATCGACGACGACCTGCTGACCCCAGATCTCACCCAGCTTCTGCGCGACGACGCGTGTAACGATGTCCGTCGCACCGCCCGGCGCAAACGGCACGATGATGCGCACGGGTTTGGCCGGATAACCTTGTGCCCATGTCAGCGTTGCCAGGGTCATGGCCGCACACAAGGTGAAAGCTTGGCTGGCGCGCATTATTTCTCCGTGATTGTTATGGCCGGAAAGGCTGGCGTAGTTTACATGCTTGCTCAACGCACGCGTCACCTGCACACGTAGATTGGACTCGACCAGACGAGATGACCGTCTTCCTGCGTAATACACACATAGAGCGCATTATCGCTGTCATCAACGAGCGTCACTTTGCGATCGAGGCGGACCGTGCGCTGCGTATTCTCATCCGGCAGTCGAAAGATGCGGATCTGGCGCTTGATACCGCCGTTAGCAAATGTGGAATCGTTGATGCCAATCTCCGCAATGCGGATCTCCGTCTTGACGAGCGGCGTGTCGATCTTGAGCGTGCCCGCCGATGCATCGCTAAGCCACGCGTCGAAGCCGCCAAATCCGCCGGTTGTCAGTGCTGCCCACTTAAGAGCGCCCGGTGCCGTCTGCTCGAGCTTCTTGTCGAGATTCCAGAAGTTGATCGGTTGCACCTTCTCGAAAGTGTTGCCAGCAAGTGTGCATGAGCCATCCCACACCGTCTGGCGGCCGCGTCCACGGTACTCCGAGCCCTCCCAGATTACGCGTATGCGGCGGCCCAGCGCTTTTTGATCATACGGCCGGAAGGTCTCGAGCGTGCGGAGTCCGTTGCGTATCTCGACGCGTTCGATGGGAGCCGAGCCGACCGCGTCAATGCTGAACGTGACCTCGCGTGCATTCGAACGCAGGATGTCACCCATCATGGCGGTCTTGGCCTTCGCGCGCTGTGCGTTGCCGAGATTCGGATCATCGTCGAACAAATCGGCGTCCGCGTCGAATGTAATGCGCGTATCGAGCAGCATGCGGCAGCCGGTAGTCGCGTAATGATGCCGCTTACGCAACGCATCGAAGAGCGCCTGGCGCGTCAGCCCGGTCGCGAGCAGACACGTCAAGCCACCGTAAGCGCCGAACAAGGATGCGCCCGGATGGCTCGCGCCATGCCGGCCTTTGTGGCCGTCCGAGTTCGCGACGATACCGACGCGATAGCCCTGCTGCAACGCATCCTCAATCAGCCATTCAAACGTGCCCCAGTCGGAATGCGTTTCAACGCTGCGCTCGATGCGCCCGTCATGTGCCATTTTGATGTCTGCATAGCGGCCGCCGATATGCGCAAACACGACACACTCTTCTTGTTTTAACATTTGGAACAAGTCGTCAGCGCTGTTGGCATCGGTCTCGACATCGGTCAGATCATCAACGAGCGCATGATGCGAACGATGTATCTGCCGGCCCTCACGCATGAACATGACATTACGGTCGCCACCCAGTCCCGTGTTGCCGGACCATTCGTAGCCGGGAAACATGATGAACCTGCCGTCCACGTTGAATTCGGCCGAAAGCTTGTTCAACTCATTCCAGAATGGCGTCGTGATCTGGAAGTCGTTGCCCTGATGGCTCATCGCATCGAGAAATGCACGGTCGCGCGCGAATTCGATCAGCTCACGTGCTGAATTCGTACCGATCGTTTCCTCTGACTGGCCGTGCAGGTCCGCCCAGTAAGGCAACAAAGCGGCATTTTCTACGATGCGCAGCGGATTACTCGTGCAGACAAGCGTGCCGGACGCATCGCGCACCTCGATCAACAAGTCGCCCGTTGATGTGCAACGCAGTCCGTCAATAGTCTTCACACACTCTCCGGCGTGCATGGTCAATGCCGGCGGCAGTCTTTCGACCGGCAGATTCGAGGTCAGGGAAAATGTGCCGCTTATTTTGTGCGACGGATTGCCCCACTTGTCCTCACCCTTAAAGCCGAGCGTGAACGGTTCGCCGCGTTTGCGCAGCGTCGGCACGACCGCCTTATAAAGCACCGCTGGTCCCGCCACGACCGAAATGAACGGCTGCACGGGCAACTCAGTGTAGTTATACGTTGCCCATGCATCGACGAGCACACGAAACTCGAACGTTGGCTCATTGAAAGTTTGCACCCTTATGCCGGGGGAACCCTGACGGGTATCGCCGAAGCGCACGACAATGCGGTCGCCCTCGCGCAGGAATCCACGCACCACGCGAATGAATAGCGTCTTGTCCCAGGGGCGAATGTTGCGCTTGCCATCATATTGGACCTCGAGCACCGCGCCGTTCGAAGCTTCTACGGTTGTATAGTTCCAGCCCTTCGGGTCGTTGAACTGCGGCCGCCCCATATCGGAAGCAAAACGGTGGACGATCTTGAGCGATCCGGTATCGTCGATACCGAAATAGCCCGCCGTGTAAGTGAGCACGAAAGACTGAAAACTGCCGGCTTCGAATTCCCCTTGCGGCGAAATCTCAGCGTGTCCCATACGCTCCGCGAAATAAGTGGAATGCGGCATCGTGTGCTCCTAACGCGTGTTTACTTGCGGACCGACCACGCCAAGGCCCACCCGCAGCGCCTCGGTTTCCATGATATCGGCGGCCATCACGTTCGCGATATTCACATCGGGACCGAATTCCGCGACGAGAAACTTCTTCATGTCTTCGACGATCGAAAGCGTGATGCCGGAGATCCAGGGACCCGGCAGCTCGATCAATACGCGCGACATGTCCAGTCCCTTCCGGAGCCCTTGGATGAGCTTCATCTTCGGCTTCCCGTTAACGATAAGCTCGGCTGCTTCGACAAGTACAAGTTCGGCGCCGGCGGCGAAGCAATCCTCCGCTTGCGAAACCAGCAGGCGGGCATCGTTTTTCATATCTTTCGATCCGACTTCGCCGAAAACCGCGAGGCCGCAATCGATGGCAAGCCGGATCTGCGCGCGCCGCTGGCTTGGCGTCAATGGAACACAGTTGTCGGAGACCTCGGCGACGTCGAATCCTACGCGCCGGGCCTCGAGCAGGAAGGTACGCAGCATTTTTTCGCCGTAGGTGGCAAAGACGTATTCCTGAAACTGTCCGCCGATGAACGGCCGGATGACGTGGCGGCGATACAGTGCAAGCTTGCGGCGCAGATAGTTAAGATCGTAGAGGCGCGATGTGCCCACTGCAATTTTCGCAAGATCGATATAACGACCCGCCATCGCTACCATGTCTTCAACGTGAAGATACGGCAAGCCGAAATCGGCCACCATCGTAAGTCCGGTTTTACGCGGCTTTTGCGCAGTCCGCGCCGGCGGCAACTCGACGAATGCAAACGGCGCGCGTGATCGTGTGAGCGTGGTCTTAGCCATCGTTGCCTTTTAAAACTGCAATGAAATTCCGAACACGAGTATCAACCACAGCACGACGAGCCGGAAGTTTTGTTCGGAGATGACTTCGAACACGCGCAAGCCCGCCCATAACCCGAGTCCCATCGCCGGCAATCCCACCACGATCGGCAGCAACAGTTCGCGTTTGTCGATATCGATCGTAACTCCGACGCACAGCATGACGAGTATGCCGGTAACGAGAATGTACGGTTGGTAGACGCAGCGGCTGCGCCGCTTGTCCCAGCCGCGCAGACTGCACCAGATCGTCGGCAGCGTGCCATGCAGGAGTGCAAACCCGCCGAGAATACCGCTCACCCAGCCGACGAACCCGTCGGCTACGCGCGCAGCACCGTCCCGCATTCTTAGCACCGCAAATGATGGCCGCATGAGCATGTAAGCGCTGTACGCAATCATGAAGCCACCGAAAATGTGCCGGAAGAGATGCGTATCCAACCGCTGCAGGGCGACGACTCCCAGTGGAACGCCCATGGCGCCGCCGACCAGGAACGGCCACAACAGCGAAAATTCTATTTCGCGCCGGAATTGCCAGATGCTCACAATGTGCAGGATCGTTGCGCAAACCGCGGCGAGAAGCACAATCTGCGCGGGCGCCAAAACATAGATCCATACGCCCGTGACCACAATCGCAAACGCAAAGCCTGCGCTGCCGACCACCATCGCGCCCAGGAATCCGCCGGCCGCAATGAGCGCGAGATCAAGCAAGATTTAGCGCAAAGGCAACACCGACCACGAGGGTTACGCCGGCCGCAACTGCCAACAAACTCTTCTGCCACTCGTGCCAGGCGAGAAACTCGATGGTCAGCAAGCGCACGCCACCCGCCATATGCGCAGCGAGCAACACAACGAGCCCCAACTCACCTGCTTTCACGAGCGGTTGTTGCGTCCAATGTAGAAAATTATCGACCGCTGCGCCGCCTACGAGCGCCTGGCCTAACGCCCAGAAGTGAAACGGCAGAAACAGCGTCAGCATGAGGCCACTGACACGATGAACCACGAAGGCCCAATAGGCGGGATGGCTGCGCGCGCGGTAATCGTTTTTCATATGCGCCGTTACTGGAACACTGCGAATACGGCGCGCCAACCCCACAAAGCGAGCACGACGCCGAGCAATAGCACGGCGATATCGACGTGCGCACCGCGCAGGCGCAACGTTTCAGACAATATAGTGCGCATGCCGATCGGCGCATGCACTGCTACCGCAGCAACAAAAGTCGCGTAAAACACCAGCCAGGCAAAATTGCCGCGTGTACGACCGAGTATCTGCTCGGCTGACAGTCCCGTGCGCACTGCATAGATGATCGTTATCAGATGCGCGACGACGCATACCGCCAGCACCATCGCACTGTAACGCTGAGCGAGCCACAGCAATATCTGGCCGCGTGTCTTCACAGGTCACCTTTCAGGGCGGCGGCGGCGACGGCCCGCTTCAAACCTGCAATGCCGGCGGTCGGTGAAATGTGTTTCGGACACCGTTCACTGCAGCTTGTATGCGTATGGCAGGCGTGACAGCCGGCGTCGCCGGCGACGGCCTTCAACCGTTCGCTGTTTGAGACGTCGCGCGCATCATTGACCAATGTCCATGCGCGGTTCAATGCCGCCGGCCCGAGGTAGTCCGGATTCCATGAGACCACGTCGCACGAGCTATAGCACACGCCGCAACCGATACACTCAATGGCCGCATCCGCTCGCATGCGCTGCGGGGAATCGGGCATGACGCGCGCGAATTCATCGCTGCGCTGCGAGGCGCCTTTAAACTGCCCTTTCGCACGCGCCCATTTATCGAAAAACGGCGCCATGTCAGTCACCAGGTCTTTGATCACCGGCAAGTTGGAGAGCGGCGCAATCTCGACTGCGTCACCGCGCTCAACCTCCGCGACGTGCGTGCGGCAGGTCCAGCGCGCCTTGCCGTTAACATTCATGGCGCACGACCCGCACATACCGACGCGACATGCGTATCGATACGCGAGGGTAGGATCGAGATTGCGCTGTATATACGTGACAACGTCGAGCACGGTCTGGCTTTCCAGACGCGGCACCTCGAACACATGAAAGCCGCCCGCTTCGCCGCCGCGCCAGACGCGCACGTTCAAACTGCGCGCCTTCGCCGGCGAGCCGGTTGTATGAGACGCAGGCACCGTTACTTGTTCTGCCATCGGGCCTCTGATTGGACGCTTTACCGTCCGCCTAGCGCATCAGGCGCTTTCGTACAGCCTCGTCATGACGAACTCGCGATGCCCGAGCGCTTCAGCCGCGGTCAGCCGGCCGTTGCACGTGCGCAGCATCACTTCGATGAGCTCGTCCCCTGTCTGGTCGAGATTTTTCTCGCGTTGTAAAAGGCCGGAGCAATCATGATCAATATGCTCCGACATCGTACGCACGGTGCGCGGATTTGCCGTCAGCTTTATCACGGGCAGCACCGGATTGCCGATGACGTTGCCTTGGCCTGTGGGAAACAGATGCACGACGTATCCCGACGCAGCGCACAGCGTCACCATCTCGGCCGCCGCCGATGATGAATCCATGAACCAGAGGCCCGGTTTCGTCGGCGTTTCTGCCTTATCAAGCACGCCGATCACCTTGCACTTCTTGCCGATCTTCTGAATGTTGCCAAGCGCCTTCTCTTCGATCGTGGTCAGGCCGCCGGCGATATTGCCCTTGGTCGGCTGAGAATCAGACAGATCATCCACCTTGTGCCGATCGACGACCTCCTGGTAGCGATTGAACATTTTCATAAACTGCTCGCGCACTTCGGGCGTCGCGCAGCGGTCGGCGACAATCGTTTCGCCGCCGGTAATCTCAGTAGTCTCGCCGAAGCACATAGTGACGCCGAGTGTATCCAGCTTATCGAATGCGTTGCCGACGGTGGGATTTGCACCGCAGCCGGACGTCGTGTCCGACTCGCCGCACTTGGTCGAAACCCACAGATCGTTAATCGGACATTCGACACGCTGCAGTTCTGACGCCCACTGCACATATTCTTTCGCGACCTTGGAAGCGCGTAATACAGTGTCGTGATCGCCATGCAGTTCGATGCCGAATCCGGTCACCGGCTTACCGGTCTTGGCGATGCCATCTACCACGCGCTTTGCCCAGCCTTCCTCGATACAGATGACGACGACTGCGGCTACGTTCGGATTGGACCCGGCGCCGATGAGTGTGCGGAAATGGAGATCCAGGTCAGCACCGAATTGCAACCGTCCATAGGGGTGCGGTATGGCAATCGCGCCTTTAATGTTGTGCGCCACCGCTTCGGCGGCGGCATTCGACAGATCGTCTACCGGCAGGATCAGCACATGGTTGCGCACGCCGACGCGGTTGTTTTCGCGCCGATAGCCCCAGAATGTCGTTTTGCTTGAGATCATGAGTGCTCCACAAATAGTCGCGCGGGTTACCAGCGCTTGGTTTTGATGTTGTGCACGTGCGCATGCGCACCTGCTTTGATATCCGCTATTGCTTTGCCGATGTCATGTCCGTATTTGATGATCGTGTCGCCGTTCTTGACGTCTTTCAGCGCAAGCTTGTGACCGATCGGAATGTCCTGCTGCGCCTTGAGCGATATGGTCCGGTCTTCGTCCATGATCCAGCCGGTCACATCCTGACCGGCCTTCACGCCTTCAACCACGACGACAGCGACCGTATCGCGCGGATCATGCAATACAAAATGAATCATGTGAGCTCCATGCGGAAATAAGGATGTCCGGTGCGTGGACGACAATCATACGGCTGTTCATCGGCGATATTACACGCCGAAACCAACAGGAGTCAACTATATGACCTATATGAATGGGGTCCGGCCATGTTAGAATCACGCCCGCCCATTAGCGTGCTGCCCGAATGAATATGTCTGATGCGTTGGCTGGTGGCACTCCCACCTTCAATCCGCTGTACAAGGAAGTGAAGATGCGACTTACGCGCAGTCTTATTGCGGGGGAATGGAAGGCGGGCGGCGTCATACCGAGCGAGACACGGTTATCGCAGCGTTTTAATGTGTCTATCGGCACGATCCGCAAAGCAATCGATGAGCTCGTGTCTGAAAACATTCTGGTGCGCCAACAGGGACGCGGCACCTTCGTCGCGACTCACACGGAAGACCGCCAGCTCTATTACTTTTTCCACATCGTCGGCAAAGATGGCAGCAAGGAACCGCCGGTGCATGAAATGCATTCGTTTCGCACGCTGAAGGCCGACGACGATGCTGCATCACGTCTTGCGCTGAAGCCGGGCGAGCGCGTATTCCGCATACAAAACATTTTGAAGCTGGCACAAAACCCGGTGATCTTCGACGAGCTCGTGTTGCCGGTCGCGCGCTTCCCTGACTTGACCGGCGCCTCGTTCGGTGGACGCGACGGCACTATCTACGGGCTATATCAGGCGCGATACGGAATAAATGTCGTGCGTATAAGCGAATCGCTGTCCGCGGGGCAGGCTGACGCCAATATCGCTGAAGTGCTCGGTATACGCACAATCACGCCGGTTCTCGTCATCAAGCGTGTCGCTTACACTTACCATGACCAGCCGGTGGAGCTCCGCACAAGCTGGGTGAATACTGCAGACCACGAATATTTCACTGCGTTGTCAAAGAACGACGCGCGATAGCCGCTCCCACGTGCGTTGACAATTAGGCGCGGGCAATGAAAAGGCGGCCTGCGCCGCCTCTTCATTTCTATGGGTTCGTTACTTCACGTCCGCCGGCGGCCCGGGCTCTTTTTCGATTGGCGGCAGTACATCTTCACTGCGCACGTCAAGGCGCTCCTTGATGCGAGCCGCTTTGCCCGAGAGTTCCCGCAGATAATAAAGCTTGGCGCGGCTGACATCGCCTCTGCGCTTGACTTCTATCGAGGCGATCAGCGGCGAATATGTTTGGAATGTGCGCTCGACACCTTCGCCCGACGAGATCTTTCGCACGATGAAAGCGGAATTGAGCCCGCGATTGCGTTTCGCGATTACAACGCCTTCATAAGCCTGCACGCGCTTGCGATCGCCTTCGACCACATTGACGTTGACGACTACGGTGTCGCCGGTTTTAAAGTCCGGAATATTCTTTCCGAGACGGGCGATTTCTTCGCTTTCGATTTTCTGTATGAGGTCCATATCATGCTCCGCTAGTTTCCTGCTTGAACTCTTCGAGCAACCTGCTCTCGTCATCCGAACACACGTGCTTCGCTAGCAAATCGGGCCGCCGCTGCCACGTTTTGCCCAACGCCTGTTTCAACCGCCAGCGCCCGATGTCCGCATGATTGCCTGACAACAACACCGGCGGTACCGCCAATCCTTCATATACTTCCGGCCGTGTATAGTGCGGACAATCGAGCAGGTCCCGCACAAACGAATCCTGCCGTGCTGAGTCCGCATCGCCCAGCACGCCCGGCAACTGGCGCACGACGCAGTCAACCACCACCATCGCCGCTAGCTCGCCACCCGACAACACGTAGTCGCCAATCGAGATCTCATCGTCGATCTCGCGCAGCGCAACACGCTCATCGACGCCTTCGTATCGCCCGGCCAGCATCACGAGTCCCTGTTCGGCCGCCAATTCCATCACCAGCTTGTGATTCAACAACTTTCCCTGCGGCGTCAGGTGTATTACGCGAGGGTTCCTGACCCCTGAACTTCTTTGGCGCTGCCGCGCTGCTGCAATCGCTTTACCCAGCGGCTCCGGCATCATTACCATTCCGGGCCCGCCGCCATATGGCCGGTCGTCGACCGTCCGGTAAGCGTTTTGCGCAAAATCGCGCGGATTCCACGCCACCAGCTGATAGATTCCTTTTTCGCGCGCGCGGCCGATTACTCCGTCTTGCGTGACCGCATCGAACATGCGCGGAAACAGCGTTACTACATCGAACTGAAGCACAGAGCCCCTGATATAACGAAGGCGCGATTGGCTGCCGAGTGCGCGTCAGCCTACCTAATAATCCTCGCCCCAGTCGACTTCAACAATGCCTGCTGCGATATCTATTTTTTTTACAGCATCCGCAATAAAAGGAATCAGCGTTTCACGACCGTTGCCAGTTTGATCAGCGACTACCAGCACATCGTTTGCGCCTGTCTCGACCATGCGCACAACACGACCAAATTCATGGTTCTGCGTATTTACGACTCTCAGGCCAATCAAATCGGCCCAATAAAACTCATTTGCCTTGGCGTCGGGCAGCCGTTGCCGGGGCACACCAATTTCCACACCCTTTAACGCCGCAGCCGCCTCGCGACTCTCTACGCCGCCAATCTGCGCGACCAACGCGTTGGCATGAACTTTTGCATCGAGAACTCTAACTTCCCGCCAATTCCCTTCGTGCCCCAACCACCAGACCGGGTAATCGCACAAATTGCCGGTGTGCGACGTTAGTGCGTAAATCTTGAGCCAACCCTTCACCCCGAACGGGGCGGTGATCCGCCCCATTACAACCATACGTTCAGGCAGCGGGCTTCGCGCCAAATTGTTTGACCAGACGCGCCGCCGTATCGCTGATCTGCGCGCCCTTACCCTGCCAGTACGTCAAGCGTTCGGCCTGGAAGCGAAAAGCCTCCTGTCCGGCGGCTGCTTTCGGATTGTAAAAACCAATGCGTTCGATGAAACGTCCATCTCGCGCACGCTTGGAGTCAGCGACTACCAGATTGAAGAACGGACGCTTCTTAGCGCCGCCACGTGCCAGCCTGATCACTACCATGGTGAAATCAACCCCGAAAATGCGGAAAGGGCGTGATTTTACGCTGGTTTTTGCTGCGAGCGCAAGGCGAAACCCGAGCCGTGCAAGGTCTGCGCGCCTAGCCAAACAACCCGTATTGCCGCGGCCAAGGCGCTAATAACGGTGCAATCGCTGTGCCGCCTCGCGGCTTCAGCGCATGCGACCGGGCAACATCCCTTTCATCGATCGCATCATTTTCGCCATGCCGCCTTTCGCCATCATCTTCATCATCTTCTGGGTCTGCTCGAACTGGGCGAGCAGCCGGTTCACTTCCTGCACGCTGACGCCGGCGCCGGTTGCTACGCGGCGTTTGCGCGAGGCCTTGAGCAGCTCCGGTCGCGCGCGCTCCTGCGCGGTCATCGAATTGATGATGCCTTCGATGCGGCGTATCTGGCGGTCGTCCATCTGCGCTTCGCCCGCCGCCTGGGCGAGCTGACCGGGCAATTTATCCAGTAACGCGGCGACACCGCCCATCTTTTTCATCTGACCGATCTGCTGCTTGAAATCCTCGAGATCGAATCGCTTGCCCGACTTAATCTTCTGAGCGAATTTTTCGGCTTCGTTGCGATCGACGTTGCGCTGCGCGTCTTCGATCAACGAGAGTACGTCGCCCATGCCAAGAATGCGCGACGCCATGCGGTCGGGGTGAAATACTTCGAGGCCGGTTAGTTTTTCGCCAACGCCGGCAAACTTAATCGGTTTCCCGGTGATGTGCCGTACAGAAAGCGCTACACCACCGCGCGCATCACCATCGAGTTTAGTGAGCACGATGCCGGTCAGGGGCAGCGCGTCCGCAAACGCCTTGGCAACCTTAACCGCGTCTTGCCCTTGCATCGAATCGACGACGAACAATGTTTCGATGGGCTTCACGGCCGCATGCAGGTCGCGAATTTCGCGCATCATCTCCTCGTCAATCGCCAGACGTCCTGCCGTGTCGACAATAACGACATCGTGATAGCGCTTGCGCGCGTAATCAAGCGCGGACAGCGCGATGTCTACGGGCTTTTGACCCGCTGCGGATGGAAAAAAATCCACTTCGACCTGGGCGGCAAGCGTCTTCAATTGCTCGATCGCCGCAGGACGATAGATGTCGCAGCTTACGAGCAGGACTTTCTTTTTCATCTGCTCGCGCAGCATCTTCGCGAGCTTGCCGCTGGTCGTCGTTTTGCCAGAGCCCTGCAGACCCGCCATCAGCAGCACAGCAGGCGGCGACGTCGCGAGATCGAGCACCGCATTGCTTTCGCCCATGAGCGTTACGAGCTCGCGATGAACGATGCCGATGAGCGCCTGACCCGGCGTTAAGCTGGTCATCACTTCCTGGCCCAGCGCTCGCTCGCGAATGCGCGCGACAAAATCTTTGACAACGGGAAGCGCAGCGTCGGCTTCAAGCAGCGCCATGCGCACTTCGCGCAGCGCATCCTGAATATTCGTTTCGGTCAGCCGCGCTTCGCCGCGCAGCGTTTTCATGACCTGCGAAAGCCGGCCGGTCAGACTTTCAAACATGTTTCATCCATGAATGGTGGCGCTGCGGGAAGCGCGATCGCGTGGTGTAAACTGGCACGCGCACGCCATGTTAAGCCCCGTATTCTATCCGATCACTTCGTTGATGTACGCGGCGCTCGCCGCATATCTATGGCGCACGCAATGGGCAACCCCGGCAACTAACTCTGTCACGCACACACCGGTTCCGGCGTTCGCCAATTTTGTCGGTATCGTTCCGATTGCATTCCACGGCGCGCTGCTCTATCAGTCGGTGTTCGCAGCCGACGGCGTTCATCTCGGTATTGGCAGCGCGGTCTCGATGATGGTATGGCTTACGGCTGCGATTTACTGGCTCGGCAACCTTTTTTACAACGTAGTAGGACTGCAGGCGCTGGTGATGCCGGTTGCCGCAATCTGCGCACTGCTGCCGGCCATCGGACCATCGACGCGCGCGTTGCCAAACACCGAAATGGCCGCGTTCAAGGCACATCTGCTGATCTCGATGTGCGCCTATAGTCTATTTACTATTGCATCACTGCACGTGATGCTGATGGCGCTGCTCGAGCGTCGGCTGCGGGGCGGACCGTTGCCGTCTGCGCTGCAAAAACTGCCCCCGCTGCTGACCATGGAAACGTTGTTGTTCCGCATCATAGGCGCAGGATTTCTGCTGCTTACGCTGACGCTCGCAAGCGGCATCGTCTTTTCCGAGGAGTTATTCGGTAAAGCGATGCGCTTCAATCACAAGACGGTGTTCGGCATTCTTTCCTGGCTTATCTTTGGCGCGCTGCTCGGCGGCCGCACATTGTACGGATGGCGCGGGCGCATAGCGGTACGCTGGACACTCACCGGATTTGTGGTCCTGGTGCTCGCTTATTTCGGCAGCAAGTTCGTGCTCGAAGTCGTTCTCGGGCGGGGCTGAAATGACACGGCTGACCTGAGCGACGTTCGGTTCAATCCTCTATGGATAACATCCCGCTATCAGCGCAGTTCACTGCCCTCGGCGTCCTTTTACTTATTTCGGCAGTGTTCTCGACAGCGGAAACCAGCATGATGGCGCTGAATCGCTATCGCTTGAAAGCGCTTGCGCGTCTGGGCAATCGAGGTGCTCAAGTGACCACGGAGCTGCTCGCTCACACTGACCGGCTGCTCGGCGTCATTCTGCTCGGCAATAATCTCATCAACGCGGCAGCCGCTGTGCTCGTCAGCATCATCAGCGTGCGCCTTTTCGGTAACAATGAAATCGTACTTGGAGTCGGTACCGTCGTTGTCACCTTCCTGATTCTCGTGTTCTCCGAGATTACCCCCAAGGTCATCGGCGCCGCATACGCAGAAAAGATTGCGTTGCCTCTCGCCTTTCTGCTTAAGCCACTGCTGCGCGCGCTCTATCCCGTCGTCTGGTTTGTGAATCTTTTCGTGCAGGCGCTGTTATGGATCTTCCGCCTGAAACCAGCCGATTCGACGGACACCAAGCTCACGCCCGAAGAACTGCGCACCCTCGTGCTCGAAGCCGGCAATTACATTCCCAAGAAACACCAAAGCATCCTGCTCAACCTTTTCGATCTGGAAAGCATCACGGTGGACGACGTTATGACGCCGCGCAGCCAGATCGAGGCGATCGATATCGACGCGCCGCCGGCGACTCTGCATCAGCAAGTCGCCACTGCGTATCATCGCCGGTTGCCGGTATATCAGGAACAACCCGAGAACATCATAGGAATCGTCGTTGTCCGGCGCTTGCTCAGCATCAGCAGCGGCGGCGAAGTCACCGCTGAAAAGATACGCACGCTCATGCGCGATCCGTATTTCATACCGTCGGGCACGCCGCTTTTCACACAACTGCAGCAATTCCAGGAGAATCAGGACCGCTTGTGCTTCGTCGTAGATGAGTACGGCGAGCTCATGGGCCTCTTAACGCTCGAGGACATCGTCGAAGAACTCATCGGTGAATTCTCGAGCCGCTCGCCCTTGCAAGCGGGACGCTTTCATCGACAGCCCGATGGCAGCTACCTGGTCGAAGGCAGCAGTCTTCTGCGCGAGCTCAATCGCAAGCTGGGATACCGTTTTCCATTGGAAGGTCCGAAGACGCTGAATGGGCTCATCCTCGAACAATTGCGCGACATCCCATCGCCTGGCATCAGCCTGACGATTGCCGGCCACCGCATCGATGTCCTGCAGACGCAGGATCGGGTCGTAAAGGCGGTGCGGGTCGCCGCGCCTGAAGCCGCCGCTACCCCTGCGACGCGCGACGATTAGGCCCGTTCATACTGCCTTTACAAAGCCCACGCACGCGGGCATTATGGCGCAGGGTCCCAATCTAAGCGCTTGGTTAGATTGGAATTATGGGGAGGCGCTCGATGGCTACAACAGCCGCGACAGCAGTTAGAAAAAAAGACGTCAAGGAATTTACCTTTTCGTGGACCGGCACAGACAAAGCCGGCAAAACGGTGCGTGGCGAGATGCGCGCCGGCGGCGAGGCAGTCGTCAATTCCCAGCTACGTCGTCAGGGCATCCGGGTGCTCAAAGTAAAAAAGCTGTCCGTCAAGCGGGGCGGCAGTGTCTCGGACAAGGACATCACGCTGTTTACGCGCCAACTCGCCACGATGTTGAAAGCCGGCGTGCCACTTCTGCAGGCCTTCGATATTGTAGGCAAAGGGCATAGCAATGCCGCCGTGCAAAAGCTGCTGCTCGATATAAAGACGGAAGTTGAAACCGGTTCGAATCTTAAAGCTGCATTTGAGAAGCATCCGCTGCATTTCGACGCACTGTTCTGTAATCTGGTCGGCGCAGGCGAGCAGGCCGGAATTCTCGATAGCCTGCTCGACCGGCTCGCTACTTACAAAGAAAAAATCCTTGCGATCAAGGGCAAGATCAAGTCAGCGCTGTTTTATCCGATCGCCATCATTCTTGTCGCCTTCATCATCACGGCGATCATAATGATATTCGTCATCCCGGCATTCAAAACGGTCTTTGCGAGTTTTGGCGCTGACCTGCCGGCACCAACGCTGATAGTGATGGCGATATCGGACTTCTTCGTTAAGTTCTGGTACCTGATATTCGGCGTCGTGATCGGCGGCGTGTATGGATTTTTCTACGCGTGGAAGCGTTCCCAGTCAGTGCAAATCTTCATGGACCGCCTGATGCTCCGCTTGCCAGTATTCGGTGACATGGTGCGCAAGGCAACCATCGCACGCTGGACGCGCACGTTGTCTACGATGTTTGCTGCCGGTGTGCCGCTGGTCGAGGCGCTCGACTCAGTCGCCGGCGCCGCGGGCAATTACGAGTATTACCTGGCGACAAAAAAGATTCAGGCCGAAGTGTCGACCGGCTCGAGCCTGACCGTCTCCATGCAAAACACCGAGCTGTTTCCGAACATGGTGCTGCAGATGGTGGCGATCGGCGAAGAAGCGGGCTCGCTCGACGGTATGCTGTCCAAGGTTGCTGATTTCTTTGAAGCCGAAGTCGATGATGCCGTTGAAGCGTTGTCGAGCCTCATGGAGCCGTTGATCATGGTCGTCCTCGGAACCCTGATCGGCGGTATGGTAATCGCGATGTATCTCCCCATCTTCAAAATGGGCCAGGCGGTATAAAATCCACGGTCCGCAGGCAATGAGGCGCGCACGCAACATCATGCGTGTCGCGCGCCGATGCGCTGTATGCAATACGCCGCTTTATTGATTCGCTAATGTCTCTGCTCCAAGCGCTCCAGGCCTCGCCCGCGCTGTTCGTGACTGCCGTCGTAACGATGTCGCTTGCGATCGGCAGCTTCTTGAACGTCGTCATACATCGCATGCCGAAGATGCTCGAGCGCCAGTGGCGCGAAGAGCTTGCTGAACTCAACGGCAAAGAATCGACACCGGCACCCCGCTACAATTTAATGGTACCGAGATCGTCGTGCCCAAGTTGCGGCCACCAGATTCGTGCCATCGAAAATATCCCGCTCATCAGCTATATAGCGCTGAGCGGCAAATGCGCCGCATGTAAAGCACCTATTGGAATGCGCTACCCGTTCGTTGAAATGCTCACGGGCGTGCTGTCGGGACTCGTAGCATGGCATTACGGCTTCAGCTGGCAGACGTTTCGCCGCATTGATATTTGTGTGGGCGATGATTGCGCTCGCGTTCGTTGATCTCGACACGTTCTTCCTGCCCGACGACATCACGCTGCCGTTAACGTGGGCCGGCTTGCTCGTGAATATCAGCGCTACCTTTGTCGACCTGCAATCTGCGGTCATCGGGGCAGCGGCTGGTTATCTTTCATTGTGGGCAGTGTTCTGGGCGTACAAGCTTGCAACCGGCAAAGACGGCATGGGCTACGGAGACTTCAAGTTGTTAGCGGCGATCGGCGCGTGGCTCGGCTGGAAGTTGCTGCCCGTTGTTATCCTGCTATCGTCGCTCGTCGGTGCAATCGTCGGAGTTTCGCTTATTGTTTTCGCGCGCCATGGCCGCAATGTGCCAATCCCGTTCGGACCGTACCTTGTACTCGGCGGCGTCATTGCATTGCTATGGGGCGAACCGCTGCTCAATTACTATCTTCGCACGTTGTAAATATGGCGCTGGTCATTGCGCTCACAGGCGGCATCGGCAGCGGCAAGACGAGTGTCGCGGATGCGTTGGCGGAAATGGGCGCCGCGATCGTCGATACCGATGCCATCGCGCACGAACTGACAGCACGCGGAAAGGCCGGAGCGCGTGAGATCGCTCGTGTATTTGGAAATGATTATCTCAACTCCGATGGCGCTCTCGACCGGCCACGCATGCGCGATCTCGTGTTCAAGGATACCGAGGCCAAGCACAAGCTCGAAGCGATCTTGCATCCGATGATCCGCACGGAAGTGCGCGCCAGAATTGACGCCGCTGCGGCAAACGGCGATGCGCCGTATACCGTCATTGTCGTGCCGCTGCTCATCGAAACGGGAGCGTATCGCGATCTTAGCCAGCGCATCCTGGTCGTCGACTGTGACGAAGCACAGCAGGTCAAGCGCGTCATGCAGAGGAGCGGCCTCACCGCGGATGCGGTGCGCGCCATTATGGCGCAGCAGGCGACGCGCGAAGAGCGATTGCGACACGCCGATGATATCGTGCGTAACGACGGCGATATCGCCGCGTTGCATGCCGCTGTAGAGTCGCTGCACCAGCGATATAGGGCCCTCGCAAGAGCTACGGCGGCGTGAACGAAGCCCCGCAGCCACGGTGCAAAATGCTTAAATAAGGTCTTTATCTTTTTCGGGTTATATAGAACAATGACCCGCATACTAACAAGCCTGCCGTCTCACACTCGTCGTGATCAGCTACGAATACCCACTTAGCGAGCGGATCCGTACCCTCTTGCGGCTCGAGGACTTATACGAGCGCGCACTGCATTTCACCGCGAAGGCGGATGCGGAAGAACACAACATCGCGCTGCTGTGTCTGTTCGAAATTCTCGAAGTGGCCGGTCGCGCCGATCTCAAGTCGGACCTCTTGCAGGAACTCGAGCGGCAAAAGCAATCGCTCGATCTACTGCGCGATAATCCGGACATATCGCAGGAGGCGCTCGACCACATCTTGTGGGAAATCGATCGTGCGTCTTCGCGTCTGTTTCAGTTGTCAGGAAAAGTCGGGCAGGAAATGCGCGAGAACGAATGGCTGATGAGCATCAAGCAGCGCGCGAGCATTCCAGGCGGTCTCTGCGAATTCGACGTTCCGTCGTACCATTACTGGCTGCATTTGAGTGCCGAGCAGCATCGCCACGATCTTGAAGCGTGGCTGGCGCCGTTTTTGCCGATTCGGGACAGCATCTCGATCGTGCTGCGTCTGCTGCGCGAGAGCGGCAAGGTTTCGCATCAAACTGCGGTGCAGGGCGTTTATCAGCAGATGATGGCCGGACGAATCGCACAGATGCTGCGCATTCGATTGCGGCTCGATTATGAATGCGTCCCGGAAATCAGCGCGAATAAGTATGCATTGAACATCCGGTTCACGACCCATGAATTTCGGCAGCGGCCGCGTGTCATAGAATCAGATGTGGATTTTGAACTGACATTCTGTAATCTCTAATTCGCACTACTGTCGCCATGAACGCGCGTGTCGTAGCCTGTCCGCAATGCGGTAAGCCTGTCGTCTGGGAATCGAGCAATAAATTTCGTCCGTTCTGCTCTGAGCGCTGCCGGGTTATCGATCTCGGGGCATGGGCGTCCGAGACGTATCGAATTCCAGTCGCAGAGAACAAGGACGACGTGGACTCCGTATCCGAATCGGACGAGCCGCAGCGCTAACGCCGTCTCGCATTCGCCGCGCCCGCCCATGCGCCGCGCACCATAGCGACGCCGTGCGCGCCGCTGTGCCATGCATTCTCGAGGTCTGAGCGCTGCATGCCGCCGAGCGCATACACGGGGATCGGATAACCGTGCACGAGCCGCCGGAATTCCGACCATCCCATCGGCTTCGCATCGTGATGCGTCGGGGTCGCACGGACAGGCCCGAGCACGACAAAGTCAACGCCCAGCGTTCGTGCTCGCTCTAGCTCGGCGGCGTCGTGGCACGATGTCCCGCACCAGTCACACTCCGGCCGCTTGTCTGCCGTCATAAGCCGTGCCGCCGGCAAGTGCACGCCGTTTGCGCCGGCTTGTGCGGCGACGTGCAACGGTCCGTTGACTATGACCCGTGCATTGTAAGGGCGCGCGATCGCAACGATCCCCGAAACGAACTCGAGGAGTTGCCGGTCTGTCATTGATTTTTCCCGCACCTGCACCAGTCGAAGTCCGTTACTTAATGCGTCTTCGAGCAGCGCATAAAATCTGGCGACCCCGACGTCGTCCGCACACGTGATGCCGTACGCGGAAGGTAACTCGAGTGCGCGCAGGATCGGCCCATTGGCCGGCAACAGCGGAGAGACAGTCACATTCGTTATCGGCTGCCACGCGAATTGCTGTTGCTCATGACCATGCAGCACGCCTGTCCATTCGAACACACGAAAAAAATGCAGACGCACGTCCGCGTGTGTGTAATCGAAATCGCGCGTGAGCCACGGATAGGCGTCTGTAACGTCGATGCCGAGCTCTTCGTGAAGCTCGCGCTTTAACGCAGTAAGAGTGTCCTCGCCCGGTTCGACTTTACCCCCGGGAAACTCCCAGTAACCGGCATAGACCTTGCCGCGCGGGCGCTGAGCGAGCAGGAATTCGCCGCGCGAGTTGAAGATGACTGCTGCGACGACTTCAATCCGGGGCCGAGACTTCGCACCCGTGGAAATCCCGGCCATTGCGCTATTGCCTCGCTACGACTTATTTGCTGCGCGCGATTTTCGACCGTCCGGCCCAGTCGCGGGCGAACTGCCACGCAACGCGCCCGCTGCGCGAACCTCGTTGCAAAGCCCATTGCAACGCTTCATGCCGCACTGTTTCCGCATCTAAACCCGTAGCTTTGAAGTACGCCAGCCATTGCACGACGATATCGAGATATTCGTCCTGATCGAACGGATAGAACGACACCCAGATGCCGAAGCGCTCAGATAGCGAGATCTTCTCTTCCACCGTCTCGCCCGGGTGTATCTCGTCGTCGACGCGTTTGGCTTCCAGGTTCTCGGCCATATACTCCGGCATCAGATGCCGCCGGTTCGATGTCGCGTAGATCAGGCAATTCTCGGAAGCGGCGGCTACCGAACCGTCGAGCACTACTTTCAGCGCCTTGTAACCGGGCTCGTCGGCCTCAAACGAAAGATCATCGCAATAGAGAATGAAGCGCTCGGATCGTTCGGCAATCAAGTCGACGATTTCCGGTAAATCGGTGAGATCCTGTTTCTCGACCTCGATGACACGCAGATTTTTCGCCGCATACTTGTTGAGCAGCGCCTTGATCAAGGATGACTTTCCAGTGCCGCGCGCGCCGGTTAACAGCACGTTGTTCGCCGGATAGCCGTCTACGAACTGGCGCGTGTTCTGTTCGACAGTCTTCTTTTGGCGATCGATGCCACGCAAGTCGGTCAAACTGATTCGGTGCACGTGGCGCACGGCTTCAATTGCACCACGCCCGTTGCGCTTGCGCCAGCGGAACGCGATCGACTTCCAGTCGATGGCGGCGGGTCTCTCCGGCAACATGATTTCAACGCGCTCGAGCAGGCTCTCGGCGCGCATGATCAGTTTATCGAGCTCACTCACGAGCGATAGTCCGCATTGATGCTCACGTAATCGTGCGACAAGTCGCAGGTCCATACTGCAGCCGATGCTGTGCCGCGGTTTAAGACTACGCGCACCGTGATGTCCGATTGCTTCATCACTCGCTGCCCGTCGGCTTCGCGATAATCGCGATAACGGCCGCCTTCACTCGCCACCAGCACATCGTCGAGGTACAGCTCGAGCTTTTCCACGTCCAGATCCGCAACGCCAGCATAACCCACTGCGGCGAGTATGCGGCCGAGATTCGGGTCGGAGGCAAAAAACGCCGTCTTCACGAGCGGCGAATGTGCAATCGCAAATCCGACCTTGCGACATTCTTCAGCATCGCGGCCGGCTTCGACCTTGATCGTGATGAACTTGGTGGCGCCTTCGCCATCGCGGACAATCGATTGCGCAAGTTGCGCTGCAACGTGTGTGATCGCGTCCCGAAAGGCAATGTAATGCGGATGATGTGCATCGACGATTTCTTCCATCGGCGCCTTGCCGCTCGCCATCAGCATAAAAGAATCGTTGGTTGAGGTGTCGCCGTCGATGGTTATGCAGTTGAACGAGTGTCGGGCGGCATGGCTGACGGCCATCTTCAGCAACGGCTGACTCACGCGCGCGTCCGTCGCGATAAAGCCAAGCATCGTCGCCATGTTGGGATGGATCATGCCAGCGCCCTTCGCGATGCCGGTGACCGTTACCATTGCACTGTCAATGCGCGCTTGATGTGACGCGCCTTTAGGCAACGTGTCAGTCGTCATGATCGCTTGCGCCGCGTTCAACCAGTTATCTTCGCTGAGATCAGCAAGGCATGCCGGTAAGCCGGCTACTATGCGATCGACCGGGAGCGGCTCCATGATGACGCCGGTGGAGAAAGGCAGAACCTGCGTTGGCTTGCATGCGAGTAGACGCGCGAGATCGGCGCTCGTCTGCTGCGCGTGTTTGAGTCCGTCTTTGCCGGTTCCGGCATTCGCGTTGCCCGTGTTCACCACGAGCGCGCGGATAGACGCGCCCGGCTCAACTTGCGCGAGGTGATGCCGCGTCACCACCACGGGCGCGGCACAGAAACGGTTTTGGGTGAACACCCCTGCAACCCGCGCGCCGTCGTCGAGCTTGATCACGAGCAGATCTTTGCGGTTTTGTTTACGGATGTTCGCCTCGGCAACACCGAGGGAGACGCCCGCAATTGGCAACAACGACCTCGCGTCCGGCGCTACGAATTTAACGGCCATCAGAATGCGAACCTAACGAACAACGAACCAGCAACTGAATGAATTACAGGCAAGTGCAGTATTCCCATTTGCGTTGGGCTCTTCCTGCTGAAGTTATACGTTTATGCTTGCCTGACTGTGAGGCACTCTAAGTCAACTTGCCGTGGCAGTGCTTGTATTTCTTGCCTGAGCCGCACGGACACGGATCGTTGCGACCCACCTTCTGCCCCTGCCGCACGAACGGCTGAACGTCCGCCGGTTTTGCCTCCGCATCTGCATCCGCTTCGGCAAGCGCCTGTTCGTAATCCGCATGATGGTATTGCACGTTCTTAGGCGCTTCCGGCTCCTCTACTTTTTGCAATTCCGCTTCGCTGCGAATCTGCACCGTCATGAGGATCTTCGTTACTTCGGTATTGATCATGTCCAGCATCAGCGCGAAGAGCTCGAACGCCTCTTTCTTGTATTCCTGGGTCGGTGTCTTCTGCGCGTAGCTGCGCAGATGTATCCCTTGGCGCAAATGATCGAGCGCCGCGAGATGCTCGCGCCAATGCGAGTCGACGCTCTGCAGCATAATCGCGCGCTCGAATTGACGCATCGCCTGCGGGTCGACATTAGCGACTTTGTCCTGATACCTGCGTGACGCGTAGTCGACAATGCGGGCACGCAGCTTGTCTTCATCGAGATCGGTCTCGTCGGCAAGCCATTGCTTGATCGGCAGATCGAGCTGTAGCTCACCGCTTAGCGTCTTCTCGAGCCCGTCGACGTCCCACTGCTCTTCGAGACTCTCGGCCGGAATGTGCTGCGTAATAAATCCGTTGATGACTTCGCCGCGTATGGCGGCAATGCGCTCGGAGATATCCGCAGATTCAAGCAATTGATTGCGCGACTCGTAAATCGCCTTGCGCTGATCATTGGCGACATCGTCATATTCGAGCAAATGCTTTCGCATGTCGAAATTGCGCGCTTCGACTTTGCGCTGCGCATTTTCGATTGCGCGCGTCACCCACGGATGCTCGATTGCTTCGCCGTCGGGCATCTTGAGGCGCTGCATGATTGCCGCGACGCGGTCAGACGCGAAAATGCGCAGCAGCGGATCTTCGAGTGACAGGTAGAAGCGGCTCGATCCGGGATCACCCTGACGTCCCGAGCGCCCACGCAGCTGGTTGTCGACGCGTCGCGATTCATGGCGCTCGGTCGCGATGATATGCAGTCCGCCGGCGGCAACGACCTGGTTGTGCAGCTTCTGCCACTCATGGCGGACGTCCTCGATGCGGCGCTGTTTCTCCGGCTCCTCGATCGTTTCGTCCGCCTTGATGCGGTTGATCTCAGGCTCCGGATTTCCGCCCAATACAATGTCCGTGCCACGGCCGGCCATGTTCGTCGCGATGGTTATCGTCTTCGGGCGACCGGCCTGCACCACGATCTCCGCTTCGCGCGCATGCTGCTTCGCATTCAATACGTTGTGCGGCAGCTTTTCTTTGTCGAGCAGTTTCGATAGCAGCTCGGAATTTTCAATCGATGTGGTGCCAACCAGCACCGGCTGGCCGCGGTCACAGCAACTGTTGATGTCCTTGATGACCGCTTCGTATTTCTCGCGCAGGGACTGATACACCTGGTCCATGCGGTCTTCACGGATCATCGGTTTATGCGTCGGAATCACAACCGTTTCGAGGGCGTAAATATGCTGGAACTCGTACGCCTCGGTGTCCGCGGTACCGGTCATGCCGGCGAGCTTCGAGTACATGCGGAAATAATTCTGGAAAGTGATTGACGCGAGCGTCTGATTCTCACGCTGTATCGCAACACCCTCTTTGGCTTCCACCGCCTGATGGAGTCCATCGGACCAGCGGCGTCCCGGCATCAAGCGTCCGGTGAACTCATCGACGATGATGATCTCATCGTTTTGCACCACGTACTGCTGATCGCGATGGAAGAGCGAGTGTGCCCGCAGCGCGGCATACAAATGGTGAATAAGGTTAATGTTGCTTGGATCGTAGAGGCTGCCATCCGGCGGCAGCATTCCCGCTTCGGCCAGTAGCGCTTCCGCGCGCTCGTGACCGGCTTCCGACAGCAGGACCTGATGTTGTTTTTCGTCGACCGTGTAATCGCCGGGGCTGTTTTCGTCCTGTTGACGCGTCAACTTCGGCGCGATCAGATTCATGCGCAGATAAAGCTCGGTGGTATCTTCCGCCTGTCCCGAGATGATCAGCGGCGTGCGTGCTTCGTCGATCAGGATCGAGTCGACTTCGTCGACGATGGCGTAATTGAGGCGCCGCTGGAAACGTTCACCCGGTGACGCGGCCATGTTGTCGCGCAGATAGTCGAATCCGAATTCGTTGTTCGTTCCGTACGTGATATCGGCGGCATAGGCACCATGCTTGTCAGCGTGTTCCATCTGCGACAGGATGACGCCGACCGAGAGTCCGAGAAATCCGTAGACGCGGCCCATCCATTCCGAATCGCGCTTCGCCAAATAATCGTTGACCGTCACGACGTGCACACCGTTGCCTGACAGCGCATTCAAGTAGGCGGGTAGCGTAGCTACGAGCGTCTTGCCTTCGCCCGTTCGCATTTCTGCAATCTTGCCCTGATGCAACGCAATACCGCCGATCAACTGCACATCGAAGTGGCGCATGTTGAGCACGCGCTTGGCTGCCTCGCGCACGACGGCAAACGCCTCAGGGAGAATCTTGTCGAGCGACTCGCCGTTCGCGTTTCGCTGCTTGAACTCGGCGGTTTTGGCCTGCAGCGCCGCATCCGATAGCTTCGCAATCTCGGCTTCCAGCGCGTTGATCGCCCGCACGCCGTGCATGTACTGGCGCAGCAAGCGGTCGTTACGGCTACCGAAAACTTTTTTGAGCAAACCTGTGATCATGAATACCGTTACACGTAAACAAAAAGGGGGTGGGGAAAAACCCCACCCCCTTTTGATCGAAACTTAGCCACGCTAGCCGGGTAGGCGCAGACAACGCACCGGATTGACCGGCACTGCGTTCTAGCGAACCTCGAAGTGCAAATGTCGGCCGGTTGTGCCCGCTTCGCCGGTTCTGCCACCGCTCAGTAACACGTCGCCGACGTTAGCATCACGCCCGGATAAATGCGCGTCACGAGTGTCGAGTCCATTGCCGTGATCAACCTCGATCATATTACCATATCGGAGGCGGAAATCTGAAACCGGGACCACGCCGCGTGCCATCAACCGCGAAACTCGCAGGGCTATCGTCCGTGCCGGCGCAGCTTTCGCGGATACTAGAATTATATTCACCGTTGCTCCACAATCGCGGCCATGGCTGCGCACAAAATCGGCTTCTATCTCAACTCGTCAGATGACCTGCGAGCACTCGGTCGTGAAGCACGGCGCGTCGCTGAACTTAATCGAGTGCTGCTGCGAACGGCGCCGTCATCATTGACACAGGGGTGCTGCGTCAAACAATTGCGCGATGGGACGCTCACGCTATTGGCCGACAATCCGGCGATCGCCGCTAAACTTAAACAGCTCGCCGTCAGATTATTGGCTTCGTATCAAAAACTGCGCAACGAGGTTTCGGCGATCCGTGTTGAAGTGCAAGTCGGGAAGAGCGCAACTGCACTTACAGGCATGCGCGAGCCGAGACGGTTAAGTATTGAAACAACCGAAAATCTCCGACGGCTTGCCGAAGGGCTCGAAGAATCGCCGCTGCGGCAGGCGCTGCTTACACTTGCATCAAGACAGCACGGGGAAAAATAGTCAGGTTGCGTTCCTAGATCACGGATACCAGACGCTCGAGCACCAGGAAGGCGAGCACAATCATTACCATGACGATGCTGTATTTGAAAAGCTGCCACGCGAAGGTGATGTAACGCCGGTTCCTGGTCAACAAGTAAGTTACGAGCGAACCGCCGATGGAGATGAGGACAAGAAATCCGACAATGCGCAGAACCAGCATGGCTCAGAACACTTCCGAGTGCTGGTACATTGCACGCCCTCCGCAATCGCTATTGCGGCTCGAGCGTTGCGCTACGTGCTTACCCTCAGGCAGGCGCGGCCTGCGTTGACGCAACGAAGGCGGGCGCGTCCTCGCCGCGCTCGAAGCTCGCGAACTTCCATGCATCCTTCTGCTCAAGCAAGCGACGCAATAACATGTTGTTGAGCGCGTGGCCGGACTTGTGCGCCGAGAAAGTACCGATGACCGGATGACCGAGCAGGTACAGGTCGCCGATGGCGTCCAGCACCTTGTGTTTGACGAATTCGTTGTCGTAGCGCAAACCGTCATTGTTCAGCACGCGATATTCATCGAGCACGATTGCATTGTCGAGTGATCCGCCAAGCGCAAGGCCCTGTCCGCGCATCCATTCGACTTCGTGCATGAAGCCAAACGTACGGGCGCGGCTTACTTCCCTGACGTATGACGTCGTCGCGAAATCGACGCATACCGATTTGGCGGAATTCTCGAACGCTGGATGATTGAAATCGATGCTGAACTTTATTCTGAAACCGTTGTAGGGCTCGAAGCGCGCGGACTTATCACCGTCGGTCACTTCGACGTCTTTCAAGATACGAATGAATTTTTTCGGCGCTGCTTGATCTTCGATACCGGCAGATTGCAGCAGGAATACGAACGGGCCGGCGCTGCCGTCCATGATCGGAACCTCAGCCGCAGACACGTCGACGTACACGTTATCGATGCCGAGGCCGGCCAGCGCCGACATCAGATGCTCGACCGTGGACACGCGGACGCCGTCGCGCTCAAGGCACGATGACAACCGCGTATCGCCGACGTAGTACGGATCCGCCTTGATTTCGACCGGCGGCGTGAGATCCACGCGCGTGAATACGACACCGGTATTCGGCGCGGCGGGCCTCAGCGTGAGGTAGACCTTTTCGCCCGTATGCAGACCTACACCAGTCGCGCGAATGATGTTTTTGAGAGTGCGCTGCCTGATCACTTGTTTAACTCTTTGATTAGCGGCACCTTGCCTCCTCCAATTTTAGCATGCCTGCATTTGCCAGCAAAACACTGACGTCCCTCTTAACGATATGACAACGGCGATCTCGAGCTTGGACCCTGTACTTCGCTAACAGTTAGCGGCGAACAGGACGACCTCCTTTGCCGTCATAGTGTCGGATTGGCGCGCTTAGCTCGCGGCCGCTCAATCTGCCTGTTTACGCAGGAACGCCGGGATATCGAGCATTTCGACTCCTGACTGGCGCATGGCTTCGACAGTCTGATTGCGATTGCGCCGTATGACCGCGGGTTGATCGAGCTCATCGTAGTTGACTGCGCCCTGCGCCATGACGCCATCCGTGCCGGTCGCCTGCACAACTTGCAGCGGCTTCGGCTGCACCCGCGCGTTGGTTTTGCCCAAGCCCGTCGCAACGATGGTGACGCGCAGTTCGTCGGCGAGCGCCTCGTCATAAACCGTTCCGGCGATGACGGTTGCAGATTCAGCTGCGAACGCCTTGATCACATCCATGACGTCGTACATCTCCTGCAACTGGAACAGCGATTTGCTCGCCGAGATATTGACGAGCACTCCGCGCGCATCCGCAATGTCGATGTCTTCGAGCAAAGGACAAGCGACGGCTTGTTCCGCCGCCATGCGTGCGCGATCGGTGCCGGCCGCCTTCGCCGATCCCATCATCGCCATGCCGGTTTCCGACATGACTGTTTTAACGTCCGCGAAATCGACATTGATCATGCCCGGACAACTGATGATTTCTGCGATGCCCGCGACGGCGCCGTGCAGCACGTCGTTCGCGGCTCGAAACGCTTCATCGAGCGTTACCTGATTGCCAAGCACCTGCATGAGCTTGTCGTTCGGTATAACGATCAGCGAGTTGACATGCTGGGCGAGCGCATCGAGACCTTCCTGCGCGATGCGCTGCCGCTTGCCTTCGAACGCGAATGGTTTCGTGACCACGGCAACGGTGAGGATGCCGAGCTCTCGTGCGACTTCTGCAACCACTGGTGCCGCGCCGGTCCCCGTTCCGCCGCCCATCCCGGCCGTAAGAAACAGCATGTCTGCGCCACGCAGCAGATCGAGTATCCGATCACGATCTTCGATCGCGGCCTGTCGTCCCACATCCGGATTGGCGCCGGCGCCCAGACCTTTGGTTATTTCCGAACCGAGCTGCAACTGCGCACGTGCCTGAGACCGCTTGAGCGCCTGCATGTCGGTGTTAGCGCAGATGAACTCGACGCCCTTGACGCCGTTCGCGATCATGTGATCGACGGCATTGCCGCCGCAGCCGCCGACGCCAATGACCTTGATGACTGCTTCCTGCGATGGTACTTCCATAATTTCAAACATTGTTGCCTCCTGTGACTAAAGTGAAAATAAACTGCAAACCTTCAACCGCAAACCAAATCTGCTGTCCATGCGCCTCTGATTTACGCACTGCTAGAAATTTCCTTTGAACCAGTTTTTCATACGCTCTATCAGCCCGGCGACCGAACCAAGCTGCGCCTGCGCTAAATCATGCTGACGCTGCTGTTGTAGCCCGAGCAGCAACAGGCCGACTGCCGTCGCATACCGCGGATTGCGCACCACTTCAGCGAGTCCGCCGTGATACTGCGGCTGCCCGATACGCACGGGCATGTGAAAAATCTCTTCGCCTAGCTCCACCATGCCCTGCATGGAGCTCGAGCCGCCGGTAAGCACGATCCCGGACGAGAGGAGCTCCTCGTAACCGGAGCGCCGCAGTTCGGCTTGCACGAGCGAATACAATTCCTCGATGCGCGGCTCGATTACTTCGGCCAGCGTTTGCCGCGACAATTGGCGTGCGCTCCGTTCGCCGATGCCCGGCACCTCCACCATCTGATGAGGATCGGCAAGCTGCTTCAATGCGCATCCATATCGCCGCTTGATATCCTCCGCATCCTTCGTCGGCGTCCGGAGCGCCATGGCAATGTCGTTGGTGATCTGGTCGCCGGCGATCGGAATTACGCCGGTGTGGCGGATCGCACCCTGCGTGAAAATTGCGATATCGGTCGTGCCGCCGCCGATGTCGACGAGACACACAC
Source organism: uncultured beta proteobacterium (assembly GCA_963829085.1). Classification (GTDB taxonomy): domain Bacteria; phylum Pseudomonadota; class Gammaproteobacteria; order Burkholderiales; family SG8-41; genus PALSA-1004. Next base: position 263,231 of record CAWHHJ010000007.1, read on the forward strand.
CGAGGTCCTTTTCGTCTTCCGACAACACGGCTATTGACGACGCGAGCGGCTGCAGAATCAGATCACGCACATCGAGCCCGCAACGCCGTACGCATTTGACGATATTCTGTGCAGCGGAAACCGCTCCGGTTACGATGTGCACATTGACTTCGAGCCGCACGCCGCTCATCCCGAGCGGCTCGCGCACGTCACCCTGCCCGTCTACGATGAATTCCTGGTTAAGGATGTGCAGTACTTGCTGATCGGTCGGGATCGGGATCGCTTTCGCGGTTTCGATAACACGCTCGACGTCCTGTTGAGTAACTTCGCGGTCCTTGATCGCAACCATGCCGCGCGAGTTAATGCTGCGAATATGACTGCCGGCAATCCCCGTATACACTTCGCGAATCTTGCAGTCCGCCATCAATTCGGCTTCTTCGAGCGCGCGCTGAACCGCGTTGACCGTTGCCTCGATATTGACGACGACGCCTTTCTTCAGGCCGCGCGATGGATGACCGCCCATGCCGATGACTTCGAATCCACCGTCCGGTTTTATTTCCGCAACGACTGCCGCGATCTTCGACGTGCCGATGTCGAGCCCGACGATGAGATTTTTGGTTTCCTTCGCCTTACTCATGGCGCGCTTTCTTCGCCTGGCTCGATTGATTCGCGCCGGCCACGCGTTCATGCGCCAACTCGGGAATGCCTACGGCGTACCCATTCGGGTAACGCAGATCGACATAATTGATCCGGCGCTGCAATGAACCGATCGTGCGCGCGTACGTCGACACGAAGCGGTTGAGACGTGCTTCGACATTTTCACGTCCCAGTTCGAGCGTGATGCCGCTCGCAAGCCGCAAACGCCAGGCGCGGCGCGGTGACACCTGCACTTGCACGGGTTCTTGCTCGATGGCGGCCAGCGTGCGCTGGAAGTAGCCGTATTGAATGACCATTTCTTGCGCGCTGCCCGGCGGACCGATGAACTGCGGCAACTTGCCATCGAATGCCGCGGTGAACGTTTCTCCGTATGCATTGACGAGGCCTGTGTTGTCCCACCTTGCAACAGGAACTTGCTCGACGAGCGCGACTTCGAGGCGATCAGGCCATTCGCGGCGCACCGTCGCATTGCGTACCCACGGCAGCTTCTCGAACGCCGCGCGCGCCCGTTCGAGATCGAGCGTGAAGAAGTTGCCGCGCAGCTCGCGTGCGGTGATGACAGCAACCTGGTCACGTGTCACATGCGTGAGCTCGTTGCTGATGCTTAGTTCGCGCAGCGGAAATATCGGCAGGCGCACAATGTAATGAACCGCCCCATAGGCGATCATCACGAACGCCGCAGCGAATAGCATGGTGGCGAGCGAATTCAGGATGTCCGGCTTATCCCACATGCGTCATCCCCAGGATGCGCAAGACGAGATCGTCGAACTCGATGCCCGCGGCGCGCGCAGCCATCGGCACCAGCGAGTGACCGGTCATGCCCGGCGACGTATTCATCTCCAGCAGAAACGGCTGCCCGTCCTCACGCAGGATCAGATCCGCACGTCCCCAGCCGTAGCAACCGAGCGCATCGACTGCTCTCATGATTACAGCCTGCAGCGCCTGTTCGCGGCTTGGCGGCAAGCCGCAGGGACAATGGTATTTCGTGTCGTCGGTGAAATATTTATTGTGGTAGTCGTAATTTCCCTGCGGCGCCTCGATGCGAATCAGGGGCAGCGCCCCGTCGGCCAGGAATGCGCCCGTAAGTTCGCTACCGGCGACGAATTCTTCAGCGATGACGAGCGTGTCGCATTTCGCTGCGAGTTCATAGGCAGGTTCGAGCTTCTCGAGCGAGGTGACCTTGGTGATGCCGATGCTCGACCCTTCGTGTGCCGGCTTGACTATCAAGGGCAGGCCCAGTTCGCGCACGGCACGTGCCCAATCTGTGGCGGCGGTAAGGATGACGTGCTTGGGCGTCGGAATATCCATTGACCGCCAAATGAGCTTCGTGCGCAGTTTGTCGATGCACAAAGCGGAAGCCATTACACCGCTGCCGGTGTACGGAATTTCCATGATCTCCAGCGCGCCCTGCACCGTGCCGTCTTCCCCGTAGCGGCCATGCAGTGCGATGAACACGCGCGCGCAGCCGTCTGCTTTTAATTCAAACAGTCCGCGCTCAGCGGGGTCGAAAGCTGTACGCGTCAACGCCCTTACGCCGCAGTCCCGCCAGTACCGCTTGGCCGGACATTAAAGAAATTTCGCGTTCTGCCGAACGCCCGCCCATGAGCACCGCTACCCTGCCCAAGCTAGCGGGATTATTTATAGTTGATTGCGACGTGCTCATGCAGCGGCCCTCGCTGCGTCACCGACGATGCGCACTTCAATTTCGAGAGCAATGGAGAACTTCTGCCTGACCGCATCGCGCGCCGTGTTGAGCAGCGATTCGACGTCGGCGGCGGAAGCACCACCGCAATTGACGATAAAGTTCGCGTGTTTCGGCGAGATCATGGCGCCGCCTACACGGTGTCCCTTTAGTCCACATGCTTCGATAAGGCGCGCCGCATGATCGCCTTGAGGGTTGCGAAATACCGAGCCTGCATTCGGCATGCTGAGCGGTTGGGTCGCAATGCGGCGCTGCAGTAATTGAGTGATCGTCGCGCGCGATACTGCGCCATCACCTTTAACCAGCCGCAAACGCGCCGCCACGAACCACTCGTCGAGCGCAGCGGTTCGTTCGTCAATGTTCATCTGCGCTACCGCGTTTTCCGCTTTCCGGACCACCGTCCGGTAGCCGATTGCGGTACTCATCCGGTCGCCGCTCATGCAGGGCGCCGCTGCGATCGAGCGTGGTTACGCTCTCGACGATGCGCCATGTTTCGCTCCCATAGCATCCGGCGTTCATTGCGAGTGCGCCGCCGACAGTTCCCGGAATTCCGGCCATGAATTCGGCGCCTGCAAGACCGTGCAACGCGGCGAACCGCGCGAGCTTGGGACTCGGCACACCGGCTTCAACCGTTATGGCGCCATTTTCAAGAGCAATGCCCTTGAGGACGCCATGCGTAAACACGACCGTGCCGCGCAAGCCGCCATCACGCACAAGAAGATTGCTCCCGAGGCCGACCACGTATACCGGTTCATGCACAGGCAACGATGCGATGAAGCGGCGCATGTCGTTAAGATCAGCCGGTACATAAGCGCGATCAGCGCAACCACCGGCCCGCCAACTCGTGTGCCGGGCCATCGGTTCGTGCACTCGCAGTTCACCGGTGATGAGATTGTTCTGTTCGGCCATGTTCATCTTGTGCGCATCACCGTTGACCGCCTGCCAGCATCGCCGGCACTATGCCGATAGAGCCTGCGCCCATGGCGAGCACAACATCACCGTCGCACACGGTGTTGGTGACTGCCTCGGGAAAGTCAGTGACTTGTTCGACGAATATGGGCTCGACCTTGCCCACCACGCGCACGGCGCGGGCAAGCGCGCGGCCATCCGCGGCCACGATCGGCGCCTCACCCGCGGCATAAACTTCCGTAAGCAGCAGGACATCCACAGTCGATAACACGCGTACAAAATCTTCAAAGCAATCCCTCGTCCGCGTGTAGCGATGGGGCTGAAATGCGAGGACCACGCGCCGGCCCGGGAATGCGCCATGCACTGCCGCGAGCGTAGCGGCCATTTCTGCCGGGTGATGGCCGTAGTCGTCGATGAGCGTGTACGTGCCACGCGACTTGTCGGCGGGATCGATTGCGATCTCTCCGTAGCGCTCGAACCGCCGGCCTACTCCCTTGAAGTCCGCGAGCGCCTTCACAATCGCTGCGTCCGGGACGCCGACTTCCATGCCAACCGCGATTGCCGCCAGCGCATTTAATACATTGTGGGCGCCGGCCAGATTGAGTACGACATTCAGGTCCGGCAGCTTTCCGCCCCGCGCATCCGTACGCAGCGCACGAAAACGCATGCGTGCCGCATCCGGCTTAAGATCGACTGCTCTGATTTGCGCGGCTTCGGACAATCCGTACGTCGTCATGTGCTTCGTGACCGCCGGCAGAATCTCCCGAACGTTTGGATCGTCGATGCATAACACCGCGGTCCCGTAAAAAGGCAGGCGCTGCACGAAATCCAGAAAAGCCTGCCGCAGGCGTCCGAAGTAATGACCATACGATTCGAGATGATCGGCGTCGATATTGGTAACAACCGCGAGCACCGGCGCAAGATATAAGAAAGAAGCGTCTGACTCGTCTGCCTCGACGACAATGAATTCGCCACTCCCCAACTTCGCGTGCGAACCTGCAGCCTCCAGCCGGCCGCCGATCACAAAGGTTGGATCCATGCCGGCTTCGGCGAGCACACTTGCCACAAGACTTGTCGTGGTGGTCTTACCGTGCGTGCCCGCGACTGCGATGCCTTGCTTAAGACGCATTAATTCTGCGAGCATCATCGCCCGTGGCACCACGGGTATTTTGTGCGCCCGTGCTGCCATCACTTCCGGGTTGTCGTCTTTGACCGCGCTCGAGATCACCACCGCATCCACGGCTGTCACATTTATATCCGCGTGTCCGTGCTGTACTTTTGCGCCGAGCGTTTGCAAGCGATGAGTCACCGCGCTCTCACTTAGATCGGAGCCGGTCACTTCGAAGCCAAGGTTGAGCAACACTTCAGCGATGCCGCTCATCCCGGCGCCGCCTATACCGACGAAGTGCACGCGCTTTACCTTGTATTTCATTCCGCTCTTTTGGCATTTGTTATGACGCTTAAATCGGCCACTGGCGCCGCTCGCGCACGGTCGCATCCCGTCGCACCGCTCACCACCGGCGCGAGCCGACCGACCAAATGCGCCTGGTTTCCCATATATGTCACGCCGCCAATCTGTCGCATTCATCCACAACACTCTGCGTCGCTTCGGGCTTGGCCATGCTTCGCGCCTGTTGCGCCATTTCAAGCAGCACACTGCGTGAAAAACTGCGCAACAAGTCTGCAAGCCGCTGCGGCGTGAGTTCGCGCTGCGGCACCAGGACCGCAGCACCGCGCTCGCTCAAAAAACGCGCGTTGTGCGTCTGGTGATCGTCGACTGCGTGTGGGAACGGAACGAGCACGCTTGCGGCGCCAGCAGCGGCAAGCTCTGCGATCGTTGATGCGCCGGCGCGGCAGAGGATGACGTCTGAATCAGCATATTGGCTTGCCATGTCGGCGATAAACGGGACGAGCGTTGCGTTGATGCCCGCTTGCGCGTAATTGCGCTCGACGTCGGCCAGGTGGCGCGTGCCAGACTGATGCGTGACCGATGGACGATCGCTAGCGGGCAGCAGTGCCAGCGCCTGCGGAACTGCCTCGTTGAGCGCCTGCGCGCCAAGGCTGCCGCCGAGAACCGTCAGACGCAACGGGCCGCTGCGCGCGCCATAGCGCAGCTCCGGTGCGACGATGTCTGCGATGTCCTTACGGACGGGATTGCCGGTCCAAATCACCGCGGTTGATGTGCCGAACGGCGCAGGAAAGCCGGCGAGCACCCGGTCAGCAACTTTCGCCAGCACGCGGTTCGCAAGCCCGCCGATCGAATTCTGCTCATGTATCGCAAGCGGACGATTAAGCAGAGAGGCCATCATGCCGCCCGGAAACGATACGTAGCCGCCCATGCCGAGCACGACGTCGGGGCGATGAGCAAAGATCGCACGCGCGCTCTGCCAGAATGCAATCAGCAGGTTGAGCGGCAAGAGCGCCATGCGCAGCAATCCTTTGCCGCGCACGCCCGTCATGCTGATCCACGCCATCTCGTAACCTTTGGGCGCAACCAGCGTTGCTTCCATTCCGCCGCGTGCACCGAGCCATACAATCCTCCACCCGCGCTCTCGCAAGCGCTCGGCAACTGATAGCGCCGGAAAGATATGGCCGCCGGTGCCCCCGGCCATGATCATCACCGTGCGGTTCATACCGACATCCCGCGCATGCGCTGTCGGTTTTCCCAGTCGACGCGCAACAGTACGGCAAGCGCGATGCAGTTCGCCGCAATGCCGCTGCCACCGAATGACAGCAGCGGCAGCGTCAATCCCTTGGTCGGCAATACGCCCATGTTGACGCCCATGTTGATGAGCGCCTGGACGCCAAGCCACAGACCGATGCCATGCGCGACGAGGGCCGCGAAACTTCGCTCCAATACGGCGGCCTGACGCGCGATCGCAAATGCACGCATCACGATCACTACGAACAGCGCAATAACAAGCATGACGCCCGCGAAACCCGAGCTCCTCGGCAATCACCGCCAGCAGAAAGTCGGTATGCGCCTCGGGCAGATAAAACAATTTCTCGACGCTGGCGCCGAGTCCCACGCCGAGCCATTCGCCACGCCCGAACGCGATCAAGGCGTGCGAGAGCTGATAGCCTTTGCCGAACGGATCGGCCCATGGATCCATGAAACCGACTACACGCTGCATCCGGTACGGAGACAGCCAGATTAGCAGCACGAAGCCAATAACGAGCAGCACGATGAGGCCGGCGAACGGCTTCCAGTTGACGCCGCCCAGGAACAATATGCCCATCGCAATTGCTGTGATGACTGCAAAGGCACCAAAGTCCGGCTCGCGCAAAAGCAGACCGCCGACCATCAACATCACGATGAAGAGCGGCAAGAAGCCTTTCCTTAAACTGTGCATATACGCGGCTTTGCGCACCGTGTAGTCGGCTGCATATAGAACCGCAAACAGTTTCATCAGCTCGGATGGCTGCAGATTGAACACGTAGAGAGACAGCCAGCGCTGACTGCCATTGACTTCCCGGCCGACGCCTGGAATGAGCACGATCACGAGCAGCCCGGCGCCGAACAGAAAGAGAAACGGTGCGGCTCTCTGCCAAACACGGGTCGGCAGCTCGAACGCGAATAGCGCCATCGTGAGGCTCAATGCGAGAAACATAGCGTGCCGCATGAGGTAGTACATGGGCTGCTGGCCCGTCGCGCGGCTCGCCTCCGCAATCGCGATTGACGATGAATAAACCATGACCAGCCCGACGCCGAGCAGCGCGGCCGCACTCCAAGTCAATGCGTGGTCATACTGAGCCGGCGCCGCCCGGGTCTTGATATCAGCGTAAAACATTGTGTTAGCGACGGCCATTCACCGCTCGCTTTCTCACCTCGGCGGCAAATACGTCGCCGCGGTGTCCGTAGTTGCGGAACATGTCGTAACTCGCGCACGCCGGCGAGAGCAGCACGACATCGCCACTGCGACTCAGCGCTCGCGCCTTCTCAACTGCATCGCCCATGTCAGCGGCGCACTCGACCGGCACGCCGCAGTCAGCAAGTGCGGCAGCGATTTTGTCGCCATCGCGACCGATGAGAATTACCGCGCGCGCGTGCCGAGTAACCGGCTGCCGCAGCGGACTGAAATCCTGACCCTTCCCGTCGCCGCCGGCGATCAATACGACCGGCTGCATAAATCCGTTGAGTGCTGCAACCGTCGAGCCGACGTTCGTGCCTTTCGAGTCGTCGTAATACGTTACGCCGTCGATCTCGGCGACCTTTTGCACGCGATGCGGCAGTCCCTTGAACGCACGCAATCCCTGACAGATTGGCGCATCGGCCACACCGATCGCGCCACAGAGTGCGGCTGCCGCGAGTGCGTTTGCCGCGTTGTGCAATCCAGCAACCGGCAGTTCACGTAGCGGCAGCACCGTCTTATCACCGCGGGCAAGCGATGATTCGCCGCGGCGCTCTGTGATACCCCAGTCCTCGTCGCGCGCGGGCGCTGCGAGGCCGAAGTAAACGTGCGCGCGTCCTGGCAGTGCCATGCCGAGACTTCGGCTGTCGTCACGACTAAGTACCTGTACGCCAGTGCCGTTGAACACACGCGCCTTCGCCCGGGCGTATTCATCGATATCGTCATAGCGATCGAGATGATCCTCGGACAGATTGAGCATGGTTGCAGCGTCGGCATTAAGACTTGCGGTGGTCTCGAGCTGAAAACTTGAAAGCTCGAGCACAAACGCCCCGGGACGACGATTACCGGTTTCGATCTCGCTCAGTGCATCGAGAACCGGCGGGCCGATGTTTCCGGCGACAACGGTATCAATACCTGACGCCTTGCAAATATCGCCTGCCATGGCGGTCACCGTCCTTTTTCCGTTGGTGCCGGTGATCGCAACGATTTTTGCTTGTGAGAGTGATGCGTCGGCCGCGACCCCGCGCGCGAATAGCTCGACGTCGCCCACGACGGTGGTCCCGCGATGTAGCGCACGCGCTATTGCCGGCGTACGCCGGTCGATGCCGGGACTGATTGCAATCATGTCGGCTGCGCGCAGGCTCGCTTCGCTCAACTCACCGCGCCCGAGAGCGACCTGCGGCAACTCTCGCGCCAGAACTGTTGCATGAGGCGGCTCGGCGCGCGTATCCGCGACAGACACCACCGCACCCTGCCGGCTTAACCAGCGCGCCATCGAAAGTCCGCTATCACCGAGTCCGAGCACGAGTACCCTTGTTCCCTTGAAGTCGAGCATTGCGGGTCAGCGCATCGCCCGCGTTGTGAACGCCACGACAACCGGCCCGTTTAAATTCACGCTTCAATCCTCACTTCCGCTCCTCAGCGCAGCTTGAGCGTCGACAAACCGACCAGCACAAGCATCATCGTGATAATCCAAAAGCGCACCACGACCTGGTTCTCCTTCCAGCCTTTGAGCTCGTAATGGTGGTGCAGCGGCGCCATGCGAAAGATGCGCTTGCCCGTCAACTTGAACGAAGCGACTTGCAACACCACGGAGAGTGTTTCGACGACGAACACACCGCCCATAATGAACAGCACAATTTCCTGACGCACGATTACGGCGATCGTGCCGAGCGCCGCTCCAATCGCCAGCGCGCCGACATCGCCCATGAAGACTTCCGCCGGATAAGCGTTGAACCACAAGAAGGCGAGACCCGCTCCCGCCAGTGCGCCGCAAAAAACCGCAAGCTCGCCCGCGCCGGGTATGTGCGGGAAGCTGAGGGTACTTCGCGAAGACCGCGTTGCCGGCGACGTACGCAAAGATGCCGAGCGCGGCAGCAATCATCACCGTCGGCATGATGGCGAGTCCGTCCAGACCGTCCGTGAGATTCACCGCGTTGCTGGTGCCGACGATCACGAGATACGTCAACACGATGAAGCCGATGACACCCAGCGGATAACCGATGTTCTTGAAAAAGGGCACGATGAATTCGGTTTGCTGCGGCAGGTTTGTGCTGAACGCAATCACGCATGCGGCCGTCACACCGACCATCGTTTGCCAGAAAAACTTCGCGCGTGCCGACAGCCCTTTGGGATTTCGGTGCACGACTTTGCGGTAATCGTCGACCCACCCGATGATGCCGAAACCCAGCGTAGCAGCGAGCACAACCCACACGAAACGGTTCTGCAGGTCGGCCCATAAAAGGGTAGTGACGATCACCGCAACCAGAATCAGCGCGCCGCCCATCGTCGGTGTACCGGCCTTCGGCAGATGCGTCTGCGGGCCGTCGTCGCGCACCGACTGGCCGATTTTGTATGACGTCAGGCGCCGGATCATGGCCGGTCCCACCATGAAAGTCATGAGGAGCGCGGTCAGACATGCGAGCACTGCGCGCAGCGTTATGTAATTGAACACATTGAAAACGCGGATGTCCTTGGCAAGCCATTGCGCGAGGTCTAAGAGCATCGAAGGCCTCTCGCGAGCGCGAGGATGCGGCCTGCGCCAGCGGGCACTTGCATGCTTACCGGATTAATGCGTCGCTCCCTGCTCATCGTGCTTCAATTCGAAATTGCGCACGACGCGCTCCATCTGCATGAAGCGCGAGCCCTTGACTAGCATGGTGACGTCCGCTGCCAGCTGCGATTGAACTTCGCCGAGCAAGTCTTCGATGCGCGTGAAATGGCGTGCACCGTTGCCGAACGATTGCGCGGCGCGTGACGACAAGTCACCCAGCGTCAGCAGACGGTCGATGCCGGCGTCATGCGCGAACGCCCCAATCTCCGCATGCATCTCCGAGGCCTGCGGTCCGAGTTCACCCATGTCGCCGAGCACGAGCAGCTTTTTTCCGCGCGCCTTCGCGAGTACGTCGATCGCCGCTCGCACGGACTCCGGGTTCGCGTTATAGGTGTCATCGATGAGCGTTGCTCCGTTCACGCAAGCTTTGCGTTGCAACCGGCCCTTGACGCCGCTGAAACCCGCGAGTCCAACCGCGACGGTCGATAGGGGCACCCCCAACGCAGTGGCGGCGGCACTTGCCGCGAGCGCATTTCTGACGTTGTGCAATCCCGGCACTGGCACGCGCGCCGGTGTCGAGCCGTGCGCCGACTTGAGGACTATCTCGCTGTCGAGCTCGCGCAGCTTATAAGTGGCGGTCAACGTCGCACTCTTCTCGAGCGCGAAGTCGACTTGTCGCTTGCCGGCCGCGAGGTCGCGCCATAGAGAAGCGCCGGCATCATCTGCGTTCAGAACTGCTGTGCCGCCCGTCTTCAGGCCCTCGAAGATTTCGCCTTTTGCGCGTGCAATCGCGGCAGTCGACCCGAGGTTCTCGATGTGCGCCACCCCGGCGTTATTAATGAGCGCGACATCGGGTTCTGCCAAACGAGTGATGTAGCTGATCTCACCGGTGTGGTTCATGCCCATCTCGATTACTGCATAGCGGTGCTCGCGCCGCAGCTCGAGCAAGGTCAGCGGCACGCCGATATGATTGTTAAGATTGCCGCGTGTCGCCAGCACACTCGATGGCGGCGACGCCGTGCGCGAGTCCCTCGCATCACCGGTTGATTCGCGCAGAATGGAAGCAAGCATTTCCTTCACCGTTGTCTTGCCGTTGCTGCCGGTCAGGGCGATGACCGGAATCGCAAACCGGCGGCGCCAGTAATTGCTCAGTTCGCCGAGCGCCTTCAGCGTGTCCGCGACTATCACGAGCGGAATGCGCCAGTCCGGTGGTGCGCCGGCGGCCCCCGCTTCATCGACCAGCGCCGCCGCTGCACCCGCCGCCGCGGCTTCAGCAACAAAGCGATGACCGTCAAACCGGTCTCCTCTGAGCGCGACGAACAAATCCCCCCGCCGTATTGCCCGGCTATCCGAGTTGACGGCGGTGAACTCAACATCTGCGCCGGTAAAGCGCGCACTGAGCGCCTGTGCGGCCTCGGTTAACCGCATCATTTCGGTCGCCACTTCTGAAGTACTGCGCGCGCGACAGCGACATCGCTGAACGGCCGGCGCACGCCGTGCGCTTCCTGATACGTCTCGTGTCCCTTGCCTGCAATCAGGACGACATCACCGCGGCGAGCTTCGCGCAACGCGCGTGCAATCGCACGACGGCGATCGGGTTCGATCGCGCGGTTGCTGCCGGCGCCGCGCTCGATGTCGGAGATGATTGCAAGCGGATCTTCGTTGCGCGGATTGTCGCTGGTGATAATCGCCAGATCGGCGTACCGCGTTGCAGCTTTTCCCATCAGCGGCCGCTTGCCGGGGTCACGATTGCCACCGCATCCGAACACACAGATGATGCGTCCTTCGTTGTCGGTTATTTCGCGTAAGGCGCCCAGGGCCTTTTGCAATGCATCCGGCGTGTGCGCATAGTCAACAACCACGAGTGGCAGACGGCCCCCGCCCAGCTTCTGCATGCGTCCAGGCACCTGGCGCAACTTGCCGAGCGCCGCCACTGCGTCATCGAGCTCGATATCGCTTACTAGTAATGTCGCCAGACAGCCGAGCAGATTTGAAGCGTTGTACGTGCCGATCATAGGGCTTTCGATCGTCGCCCTTCCCCACGGTGTACTCACATCGAAGCGCATGCCGCGCGCCCCTGTGCGCAAATTGGCGCCGGCTACGCACGCACGTCGCGTGTGTTTAGTGCAAGCGCTGAATCCGTAACCCAGCACTTTGAGGCCGCGTCGCCGCACCCGGCGCGCAAGTTCGCGGCCAAAGTCATCATCGAGATTGAAAATCGCTTTCGTGAGCGAGTCGAACTTAAAAAGTCGCGCTTTAGCGCGCCGATAGCGCTGCATCGTGCGGTGATAGTCGAGATGATCACGGGTCAGATTGGTGAAGAGCGCGATATCGAATTTCACACCCGCGACGCGATCCTGCTGCAGACCGATGGACGACACTTCCATGCTTACGGCACGCGCGCCACGCCGCTCGAAATCCGCGAGCCGCGCATGCAGCCACAGTGCGTCCGGCGTCGTGTTCAAAAGCGGCTGCAGCTTCGACGTGATGCCGAAGCCTAGCGTTCCAATCACGGCAGTGCGTATGCAACATCGGTTGAGCGCCTGTGCAATCCACTGACTGCAGGTCGTCTTGCCGTTCGTACCCGTGACGCCGATCATCTGTAGACGCGAGCTTGGGTCGCCGTATATGTGGCTCGCGATGATGCCCGCGTTGGCACGCAGCGCCGTTATTCCAACATTGGGCACGCGCCACGCCGCGTCCCATGTGAATCCGCGCTTCTCCCACAGCACTGAACGCGCGCCACGGCGAATCGCCTCGGTTATGTAGCGGCGACCGTCCTGAGACTCTCCGACATATGCAACGAAGGTATCTCCGCGCTGCACCTGCCTGCTGTCGGCAATCAGCCGCTTGATGCCCAGTTGATCTAGCGCGCGCAGGTTCACACTTCCTCGCGTATTTCCGGCGCGTCGGGCGGCGGCAGAACGACGTTATTGAGCGGCGCATCCGGTTTCACGCCGAGCATGCGCAAGGTGCCCGTCATTACGTTCGCGAATACCGGCGCCGCGACGCTGCCGCCGTAATACTGACCGGCGCTCGGCTCATCGACCATCACTGCAATGATTACGCGCGGATCGGAGGCCGGCGCAAAGCCGACAAACGATGAAATGTATTTATTCGCCGCATAGCTGGCGCCGTCGACTTTGTGCGCGGTGCCGGTCTTTCCCGCGACACGATAGCCGACGACTTGCGCGCGCGGAGCCGTGCCGCCCGGTTGAACGACGAGTTCGAGCATTTGGCGCACCTGCGCTGCGGTCGCTGCGGAGAAAATGCGCGTGCTGTCGGCCGGCGCGTCCTGCCGCAACAGAGTGACTGGTTTGATTTCTCCGCCGTCCGCAAATACAAGATAGGCGCGCGCGAGTTGCAGCAAGCTTAGCGATATGCCGTGCCCGTACGACATCGTCGCCTGCTCAATGGGTCGCCAGGTATTGGCTGCGCGGAGCTTTCCCGAAACTTCGCCTGGGAATCCGGAGCGCGGCTGTACGCCGAAGCCTACCTTGCTGAAAACATCCCACAGCACCGCGGGCGGCAAGCCGAGCGCAATTTTAGCGGCGCCCACATTCGAGGACTTCTGTATGACTTGCGAAACCGTCAAGGCACCGCTCGGATGCGCGTCGTGTATCGTTGCGCTGCCGATCACGAGTTGCCCGGCTCCAGTCTGAATGACGCTGTCGGGCTTATACAGACCGGTCTCAATCGCGGCAGCGACCGTGAAAGGCTTGAGTGTCGACCCCGGCTCGAACAGATCAGTGACCGTGCGATTGCGGGTGCGCCTTGAATCAAGCTTGCCGCGGTTGTTCGGGTTGTAAGACGGCAGATTGGCCATCGCCAGCACTTCGCCGGTTTTGACGTCAAGCACCACAATGCCGCCGGCTTTCGCGCGCTGCGCATCGACCGCCGATTTAAGTTCCCGATAGGCGAGATATTGAATCTTGGTGTCGACAGACAGCGCGACGTCGCGTCCTTGTTGCGGTGAACGTATGCTCTCGACGTCCTCGACGATGCGGCCGAGACGGTCTTTGATGACGCGCCGGCTGCCCGGTTTGCCGCGGAGTTGATCGTCGAAGGCGAGCTCGAGCGCCTCCTGCCCGCGATCATCGACATCCGTATAGCCGAGTAAATGCGAGAAATACTCGCTGCCGGGGTAGTAGCGGCGGTATTCGCGCTTGAGGAAGATGCCCGGTATGTTCAACTCGACGATCTTTGCAGCTTGCTCGGGCGGCAGATGCCGCTTCAGATACACGAACTCGCGGCTGCTGTCGGCGAGACGGCGCCCCAATTCGCTCATATCAACGTCGAGCAATTTCGACAGCTGTTTGGCCTGCTGAGGTTCCAGCGCCACGTCGCCGGGGCTCGCCCAGACCGACTCCACCGGGGTAGAAATTGCCAGCGGCTCGCGATTGCGATCCGTGATCACGCCGCGCGTCGCCGACAGTTCGATCACACGCCCGTAACGGGACGCGCCCTTCTTCTGCAGGAAATCGTTGTTAAGCCCCTGCAGATATATCGCCCGGCATGCCAACAGTAAGAAGCCGAGCAGCAAGAGCATCAACAACGCGCGTGCGCGCCAACCTGGGAGCGCGTGCGACTTTGATGCAGATCTCGGTTTCATTGAGAGCTCTGCGGTGCAATGACCTGCACGCGCGATGCGGCCGGCACGTGCATCATCAGGCGGCTGCCGGCTACCTTTTCGATGCGGGCCTGCATTGCCCAAGTACTTTGTTCGAGCTGCAACTGCCCCCACTCCACCTCAAGCTGCCGCGCGATCTCCTGCTGTCTCTGCAGCTCGACATAGAGTTTGCGAGCCTTGTGCTGCGACGTGACTACGGATAATCCGCAGACGATGACGATGGCCAGCAAGATGATGTTTAGGCGCGCCATTAGACCGACATTTCCGATTTTTCCGCGACACGCAGCACGGCGCTGCGCGCGCGCGGATTGGCAGCCACTTCCTGCGCAGACGGACGTTGCGCTTTACCGATTAGACGCAATTTCGCCGGCGGCATTTCGGCGGCACGCAATGGCAAGCGGCGCGGTACCTGCGACGGTTTGGACCATGCGCGCAGGAATCGCTTGACGATGCGATCTTCTAGGGAATGGAAGCTGATGACCGCCAGCCGGCCGCCGGGCGCCAGTGCCGCGATGCTTTGCGGCAGCACCGCCGTCAACTCTTCAAGCTCCTGATTGATGTGAATCCGTACAGCTTGAAAGGTCCGCGTCGCCGGATCCTGCCCCGGCTCGCGTGTACGAACGACCGTGGCCACGATCCGGGCGAGCTGCCGTGTGGTCGTGATAGGGACCCGTGCTCGTGCTGCAATAATCGCTGCTGCAATCGGCTTAGCAAACCGTTCTTCGCCATGGTTGCGGATTACCTCCCTTATTTCGTCTTCGTCCGCTGTTGCAAGCCATTCCGCAGCAGTCATGCCGCGACTCGTATCCATCCGCATGTCGAGCGGGGCATCGGCGCGAAAGCTGAAACCGCGCCACGGTTCGTCGATCTGCGGGGATGAGATACCGAGGTCGAGCAGTACACCGTCGACCTGAGCCACATCACATTCGTGCAGCACTGCTTGCAGCTCGCTGAATCGTCGATGCAGTAACTTAAGACGCACATCCTCGAATCCGCCTTGTCGCACCATCGCCGCGGGGTCGCGGTCGAGTGCGATTAGCCGCCCCTCCGCGTTGAGGCGGCGGAGGATCTCCCTGCTGTGGCCACCGCGCCCGAAAGTACCATCCACATAAATACCGTTAGCTCGCACGTTCAACCCGTCTACCGCTTCGTTGAGAAGGACTGGCGTATGTGAGCCATCGCTCACAACGAGAAGCCCTCCAGTTCAGGTGGAAGATCGCCGTCGGTGAAGCCCGCGCCGCGTCCGAGCACTTCCTCCCAGCGCTCTTTGTCCCAGAGCTCGAACTTGTTGCCCTGGCCGACTAGCACGACATTCTTCTGGAGTCCCGCGAAGTCGCGGAGGGCGGCGGACACCAGCACACGCCCGGCGGCGTCCATCTCAATGTCTTCTGCATAACCGATCAACTGGCGCTGCAGATCGCGGATCTTGGGATTGAGGCTCGAGAAGCCCATCAATTGCTGCTGGATGGGCTCCCAGTCAGGGAGAGGGTAAATAAGCAAGCACTTGTCGTAATCGGCAGTGATCACCAGGCGGCCGCCGCAGCGAGCAACGAGCGCCTCGCGGTAGCGGGCAGGCACCGCCAGTCGGCCTTTGGTATCGAGATTTAACTGCGCGACGCCGCGAAACACGACTCCCCCTGAACCAGCTCAACAATGTCGGTTTTTCCCACTTTTTCCCACTATCGCCCACTATAGCAAAAAAAGCCGGTCGATAGTCAAGCGAGAACGAGAGTTTTTGTCGCGGGGACAAGGACTTATGACGAATGATTCAGGCGTCTGACGGGCGAATTGAAAGTAATACCGTGGGGAAACAGGGCATTGCAGAGCCCATTGAAGGTGTTACATCACGCTGTTTCAGCGTAAGTTCAACGGCTTACACGGATGTGGTGTCCGTTGCACCCACGCAACGCGACATGTGGGTAGAACGCGCCGTGAAAGCCACGGGCCAAGCGCACGAGTCCCGTAACGTGGGATTAGTCGGGCAGTCTCGCCAGTTTACGAATGGCTTAACCGCTCTGTTAAATCACGTCGGCAACGGCCTTGCCGAGGTCTGTGGTGGTTGCCTTCCCGCCGACGTCCGGCGTGCGCGGACCTTCAACGAGTACGGCTTCGATCGCGTCCACGATAGCCTTTGCTGCATCGGCATGGCCAAGATGCTCGAGCATCATCGCACCCGACCAGATTTGACCGATTGGATTGGCGACGTTCTTGCCATAGATGTCCGGCGCAGAGCCATGAACCGGCTCGAACAATGAAGGAAAATCGCGCTCCGGATTGATGTTCGCGGATGGCGCAATGCCGATGGTACCGGTGCAGGCGGGACCGAGATCGGACAGGATGTCACCGAAAAGATTCGAGCCGACCACGACGTCGAACCAATCGGGGTGCATCACGAAGTGCGCCGACAAGATATCGATATGGAATTGATCGGTTCGAATATCCGGATACAGCGCCGACATCGCTTTGAATCGCTCGTCCCAATATGGCATCGTAATCGATATGCCATTGGACTTGGTCGCGGAAGTGACGTGTTTCTTGCTGCCCTTGCGCGCAAGCTCGAATGCAAACCGCATGATGCGATCAGTCCCGCGGCGCGTGAATGTCGCCTGTTGCATTGCCATCTCATTTTCGGTGCCGTCGAACATGCGCCCGCCGATTGCTGAGTACTCACCCTCGCTGTTTTCGCGTACCACCCAAAAATCGATATCGCCGGGCTTACGATTTGCAAGCGGACACTTTATGCCGGGCATCAGGCGAACCGGCCGCAGGTTGACGTATTGCTGAAAATTGCGGCGGAATGGAATCAGCAATCCCCATAGCGAGATATGATCAGGCACTGACGCGGGCCAGCCGGCTGCGCCGAAAAATACAGCGTCGTGTTTGCTAACTTGCTCGAGGCCATCCTCGGGCATCATGCGGCCGTGCTTCGCGTAGTAATCGCAACTCCAGTCGAATTCATCGAACTTGAGTGCAAAACCAAACTTGCGCGCCGCGGCTTCGAGCACTCGCACGCCCTCTGGTCCTGTCTCCTTGCCGATGCCATCGCCGGGAATGTAAGCAATTCGGTACTGTTTCATGCCAAGTCCTTCTGGATTGCGTCGAGCGCAAAGTATCGCAGGATTTATCGCGAGGGCGAAACGATTCGCACGCGATGGCGCGCTGCGTAGATCATGCAAATCGGGAGTCAGCCGATAAGCCGGGTTCTGTCGCCAGCTTGCGCTGGCGTGACAGTCATTCCTCTCGACGTACGGTTGCCCGCACGCTCTAGCCACCTACCCGCAAGCTCGGTGGGCACGTCATCGCTTGCCTATTTGGTGTTGCTCCGGGTGGAGGTTGCCATGCCGTCCGCATTACGGCGAACGCGGTGCGCTCTTACCGCACCTTTTCACCCTTGCCTGATCCACGCTGCGAAAACACAGCGACTCGCTGTTACGCGGCCCATCCTTGCGGCGAGCCGCAACAACGGTGGCCATCGGCGGTTCGTTTTCTGTGGCCCTGTTCCTCGCCTCGCGGCGGACGGTCGTTAGCCGTCACCCTGCCCAATGGAGCCCGGACTTTCCTCTATCGGCCGATTTACTGGTCGACAGCGACTGTCTGGCCGACTCCCGCTCAAATTTTAACACGCGCTGCTCTATGGCCGGCTGAGGCATCGCGAGAAGGTGCGCTGGGAACCAAACGCGCCGGAGCACACTCTTAGCCGTACGCATTACGTTATTGTGATGCACGGGTGTTATGGTTTCTTGCAACCACAGGAGGTCATACTGCACGCGACAAAAACGGCTTGAAACAACTCATCGCAGTCAATGATCGCGCCGTAACGACGGCGCTGCAGCACCGCCACGCAAAGCGCGGCCCAAAAAAGCCCCGTGCCATGCGGGGCTTTCATTTTGCTGCTTTGATTTCGTTCAAGGCCTGCGCGTTCTCTTGCCGCCGCTGCTGTCCTATATCATCCGCCAGCCAACCGTGCCGCCGGCGCGAAACGGCACCAGCGCCTCGAGATGGAAGGGAAGCTCCTGCGGCACCGTCCACGCTTCTTTGACCAGGGTGATTTTTTCCTGATTGCGCGGAAGGCCGTAAAACAGCGGGCCGAATACACTGGCGAAGCCCTCGAGCTTGTGGAGCGCATCACAGGCACTGAAGATTTCTGCATAGAGCTCGATCCCCGCATGCGCCGTATAGATGCCGGCACAGCCACAGGTCGTCTCTTTAACGCTGCGCGCATGGGGCGCGCTGTCGGTGCCGAGAAAGAATTTGGGATTTCCGCTGGTCGCAGCGTCGAGCAGCGCCTGGCGGTCCTCCTCCCGCTTCAGAATCGGCAGGCAATAATGATGCGGGCGAATGCCGCCCGCAAACAGCGCGTTACGGTTAAGCAGAAGGTGATGCGCCGTGATGGTGGCGCCGACGCGCGGCGGGGACGCGAGCACAAAGCGAACTGCTTCCTTGGTCGTTATGTGCTCGAACACGACTCGCAGCTTCCCGAATTTCTGCAATACCGGTATCAGCACGCGATCGATGAATAAGCGCTCACGATCGAAAATATCGACGTTCGGAAATGTCACTTCGCCGTGCACGAGCAACGGCAGACCGCATTGCTCCATGGCTGCAAGTGCATCCTCGCACTTGTTTAGGTCAGTGACACCGGAATCGGAGTTCGTCGTCGCGCCCGCAGGATAATACTTGACGGCGTGCACGACCCCGCTTGCCTTTGCACGGCGGATCTCTTCACCGCTCGTATTGTCAGTCAGATAAAGCGTCATAAGCGGCGCAAATCGCATGCCGCTCGGCACGGCAGCCAGGATCCGGGCGTGATACGCGCGTGCCATTTCCGTCGTCGTTACGGGCAGCTCGAGATTGGGCATCACTATCGCTCGCGCAAAGCGCCGCGCCGAGTCCGGTAATACCGACCGCATTTGATTACTGTCGCGCAGATGCAAATGCCAATCGTCCGGGCGCGTCATAGTGACTCTGGTCATAGCTCTCTCCCTTAGGCGCCCATCTTAAATCTAAGGGGTCGCCGCGGATACACCTGCAAGCATGGTTGCCCTTCTCCTCGTGCACGCTACGCCTTCTTCAGCGAGAGTGCCAACGCATAGAGCTCATTGCGCTTTGCGCCCGTAATCTCGCTCGCGACCTTTACCGCGTGCTTGAGCGGCGTTTCGCGCAGCAGAATTTCCAGCACGCGCTTATGCTGATTGGAATCGTCGTCGAGATCCTCTGCCGCGCCTTCAACAAGCAATACGAACTCGCCTTTGAGGCGATTTTGATCCGCAGCGAACCAACTGGCGGCGGCGCCGAGTGGGCATGCATGAATGACCTCGAACAACTTTGTGAGCTCGCGCGCGATCGTAAGTGTGCGCGCGCCGCCGAAAACCTCGGCAATGTCCGCTATGCTGGCCAGCACTCGATGGGGCGCCTCATAGAAAATGATCAGGTACGGATGCGCCCGCAGCTTCTCGAGCTCGGTTCTGCGCGCGGCCGGTTTCTGCGGTAGAAATCCATAGAATAAATAATGCGGCGCTTGAATCCCCGCGGCTGATAACGCGCACGTCGCGGCGTTCGCGCCGGGAATCGGCACGACCGGATAGCCCGCTGCGCGCACTGCCGCGACCGCGACTGCGCCTGGATCAGAGATTGCGGGTGTGCCGGCGTCGCTAACCAGTGCGACCGACCTGCCGCTTGCGAGCGCGCCCAGCAATTTGTCCGCGCTGTCGCGTTCATTGTGTGCATGCAGCGCGGTGAGGGGAACACTGATTTCGTAGTGCCGCAGTAACCGCATCGTAACGCGCGTATCTTCTGCGGCGACCACAGCCACGCGCTTGAGCACCTCAAGCGCACGCAGAGTGATGTCAGCCAGATTTCCAATCGGCGTAGCGACTACATATAATGTCCCACCATCCCTTGCTGCCTGACCACCATGTGCCGTGTCCTCCATCGTCGGGCTGCCACCTTCGTTGTGTTTGTGGCAATACTATACGGCTGGCCGTTAGCCTTCGCTATCGGAACGGCGCATGCCGCCGACCCGGCGCCTCATATCGCTCTGATCCTCCCGCTTGCTTCCGCTTCTTTTGGTCGTCATGCGGACGCAGTCAGACAGGGATTCTTCGCCGCCGCTAAAGCCGACGGCAAAACACCACCGCCGATACGCGTGTATCCGGTGAATGAAGATAGTCTGAATGTGCTGGACGTATATGATCAGGCACTCGAGGCAGGTGCGAGCCTCGTGGTTGGCCCGCTAACGCGGGATGGTGTCGCTGCGCTTGCGTCGAGCAAACTCGTAACGGTGCCGACCCTCGCGTTGAACACGCTCGAACCCGGCCTTCCGCAACCGGCGCGTCTCTATTTATTCAGTTTGAACGTTGAACAGGAGGCGCGGCAGATCGCGCAGTTGGCGTCGAGCGAAGGCCGCCGCAATGCTCTGCTTATCGGCGACGAATCGCTCATCAGCAAGCGCATGCGGCAGGCCTTCATCGAAGAATTTGCGCGGCGCGGAGGCACGGCGGTTGCGGAGCTCGCATATTCGGCAGATCAGCGCGCTCTGCGCAAACTTCGTCAGGCCGCCGAGCTGGGTGTTGCCGACATGGTTTTCCTCGCGCTCGACGCCGGGCGCGCGCGCACGGTCAGACCTTACCTCGGCAATGCATTAGCACTGTATGCGACATCGCAGGTCAATGCAGGCGCCGGTCCACTTCTGGCGTTCGACCTTGCTCAAGTACGTTTTGTGGACATGCCGTGGCTGCTGCAGCCGGATCATGCGGCGGTGATGATCTATCCGCGCGTGAATTTTGGCGACACCACCGATCTCGAACGCCTCTACGCCCTCGGCATTGACGCGTTTCGTATCGGAATCGAGCTGCTCAACGATGTCACGGACATAGCGATCGACGGCGTCACCGGACAGATTCGCATGGGCGCTGATCAGCAATTCACCCGCGACCTGACCGCTGCCCAATTCACCGACGGCAAAATTGCCATCCTGCGCACGCAATGAGCGGACGCGGCCAGGCCGCGGAAGACTTTGCCGCCGCATACGTCGAGCAGCGCGGCCTAACGATCGTCGCGCGTAACTTTCACTGCCGGTTCGGTGAAATCGATCTCATCGCAAAAGAGGGCAAGACGCTGGTATTCATAGAAGTGCGCATGCGGTCGAACGACGCATTCGGCGGTGCAGCCGCCAGCATCACCGCCGGCAAACGCGAGAAGCTGCTGCGCACCGCTCGTCATTACCTTTCAGACTTCACAGTGGCGCCCGCGTGCCGCTTCGATGCCGTGCTGATCAATGGCAGAGACAATACGATCGAGTGGATCAAGAATGCCTTTGGCGAATGACTGTGCGATAATTTCCGCATGAAACGAGCCGCATAATGGATTTAGTCAATCGCATCAGCGAGAACTTTTCGGAGAGCGCTCACCTAAAATTGCAAAGTATGGATGCTCTGGCGCGACCCATAGCGGCGGGCGCGGAGCGCATGGTGCAGTGTCTGCGGCTCGACGGCAAAATTCTTGCGTGCGGCAATGGCGGTTCAGCCGCCGATTCACAGCATTTCGCCGCCGAGCTACTGAATCGCTTCGAGATGGAACGTCCCGGCCTGGCGGCGATTGCGCTGACGACCGATACGTCGACGCTGACATCGATCGCGAACGACTACGATTACGAGCAAATATTTTCCAAACAGGTGCGGGCGCTCGGCCACAAGAACGATTTGCTGCTCGCAATTTCGACGAGCGGCAATTCGAAGAATGTACTCGCAGCGGTGGGCGCGGCTCACGAAAATGGCATGGGCGTCATTGCACTGACCGGACGTAACGGGGGCGGCATGACTGCGGCGCTTAACCCGTCCGATGTCCACATCTGCGTTCCGGCGCAGAACACCGCCCGCATTCAGGAAGTGCATCTGCTCACGTTGCATTGTCTGTGCGATGCGATCGATTGCTTGTTACTAGGGGTTGAATGAATATGCATGTAGCACGTCTGATTTTGTTATTGCTTGTCCCGGCGCTGGTATCGGTATTGTCGGGTTGCGCAGCCGCCGTTGTGGCCGGTGCAGGGACCGCTGTGCTGGTCCATGAAGACCGCCGTACGGTCGGCACCATCACCGAAGACGAAGGCATCGAGCTAAAAGCATCCGGACGGATTCGCGACAAGTACCAAGGATGCGCATTTCAACGTTACGAGTTTCAACCGCATGGTTCTTGTCACCGGTGAAGTAGCGGACGCCGCCAGTAAGGCGGACGTTGAACGTCTAGTGCGCGCCGTTGAAAATGTTCGCGGCGTATACAACGAGGTGGCCGTCGGCAGTCCAACCGCTGCGTCCGCGCGCGCAAACGATTCGTTCATCACGTCGAAGATCAAAGCGCGCTTCGTGGACGCGCAAAAATTTAATCCGGTACATGTGAAGGTTGTCACCGAGGCAGGCGTCGCTTATTTGATGGGCCTCGTCAAGCGCAAGGAAGCTGACGACGCCGTCCAGGTCACGCGTACCACGAGCGGCGTGCAAAGAGTCGTGAAGCTATTCGAGTACATGGACTAGTCGTCTCCTGGTGCGGTTTCGTCTGCCCGGCGCACGACGGAGCGCTCAATCGCTACAGCGATTGAGCGCTCCGGACAGGTAAATCACGCCCGGAAGCTACAGCCAATACTCCCAGACTCGCGCGCCTATCTCTTTCAGCTTGAGCCATAGGGAACGATGCGGCCACTGCTGCGGATCGATCGGATCCGAAGCTGCGAGGTCATCATTGAACATGGACTGCATCTGAGCCGCAAACTCACGCCCGACTACCGAAGCATTGATCTCATCGTTGTGCAGAAAGCTGCGCCAGTCGAGATTGGTTGAGCCGACCGAAGACCACACACCGTCGATGAGCGCGGTCTTGGAATGCAGTATTGCGCCGTGCCGTTCGTATACTTTAACGCCCGCATCGAGCAGCTCGGCATAATGTGAGCGGCCCGCGTGAAATATCAATTCCGAGTCCGTTTGGCCGGGCAAGATCATTCTCACGTCAACGCCGCGCCGTGCTGCGTCCAGCAGTGCCTTGAGCAATTGGGGGTCGGGCGCAAAGTAAGCAACCGTCAGGTAGACTTGCTGCTCGGCATTGCTGATCGCCGACACGAGCGTGAGGTAGATCGTACTGTATGGATCGTCAGGCGTGCTTGGCACAACGCGCACCAGGTTGTTCCCTTTGACTGCCACCGGAACGACATAATCTTTCTCGTTGAGCGCCGGGCCACCTTGCTTCGCCCACGTTGCAAGAAACGCCTTCTGGAATTCGACAGCGGCGGGACCATCGATCTGAATGTGCGTATCGCGCCAGCTTGAACCGGGACTGGTGGGTGTCTTGGATGGCGCCGACCCCGAAGAAGACGGCGACCCGGAGTACACGCTGCTGATATTGATACCGCCGACAAATGCGGTCCTCCCGTCGACGACGAGCAATTTGCGGTGGTCGCGATTGTTGATCAACCATCCCCGTTTCGCCGCGAGCGGATTGACAGGATTGAATTCGACCACGTGAATTCCGCCATCGCGCAATCGATCAAAGAATTCCTTAGGCGTTTTCAGGCAACCGACACTGTCGAAAATAACATTGACCTGAACGCCGCGGGCCTGCATCTCCAGCAGCACATCTGAGAACCGCCTGCCGACCTCGTCATCTTCGATGATGTACAGACTCAAGGTTGATATTCCTCTTCGCGTTGCGCATAGCGGCGAACATGGCATCGTAAGTGGCAGGTCCATTCTTGAGGAGCGTGACGTTGTTGCCTGCAGTGAGCGGTGTGCCGACAACCGCCTCTTCGACCGCAATATGCTTTTGCAGCATATCGACGTCGCCGCCCGTTGCTTTAAGGCTGGCGATGATCGCCGCACTGCGCTCGGCACTGAGCGGTCCACGTGCGCCTTCCACCGGCACGTGGCGCGCATCACGTCCCTGCTGCATGTATAGCTCAGTGTCGGGCAGGTGTGCGCAACTGCTGATTAGAATGAGCACTGCAAGCGCGGCCCGCGTCGTGGCGCTGTGCAATGAATGTGGCCTCTCATGCGTTCTGCCCGGGCCGCAAGACTGCGCCCTTGCGGCTCGCGAAACGCGCGAGGAGCGTGATGCGCGCACTTTCTGCATGCGTCTTTTCCTCTCCCATGTCTGTATTCGTCGTCGCGAACTCGAGGGCGGAGCGCTCTGTTCACGAAGCGGCAATCTTCTTAGCGACGCGGCGCCGGTATGGTATGCGACGTCAGCGAACCCATTATGCCTATGGCATCAAGACGTTCCGTACACGTACGTACAAACCACAACGGCGGACCATAACTACCTACCCACTAAGGGCGTCCGGGGCTGAAACGGTCGTATGACCCATGCGCCGCAATCTAGAGCTGGGAACTCATTGGCCGGCGTCCTACATCGCTAAGCGGCATGTGCTGATAGTGGACGCCAGGGGCACTCTCTAGCATGTTGTCATCCGGTTGAGCGCGTACGCCCGCCAGAAAAAAGCGATAGTGGCCGTGTTACTTAATCTGTAAATCAGGGCACACGCGAGAGCCGATAACTTGACCAGAAATCTAACGTAGCGAACCACGAAACATCAATCACTATTAAATCGGAGGAGTCGCGAATGAAAACCTTAAGGCAGCCGCTAGTCAGTTTGTTATCGAGTGCGCTTGGAATGGCATTGAGCGTGTCAGTGATGGCCGCGGATACGTCATCAGGCGCCGCCGGCTCGACCTCGCCAAAATCGGCAAACGAGACACCCGGACCGCGCGCGGGAACGCCGCCGGATAATAAAGACGGATCCATGAAAGGCAGTAGCGGCAGCATGAGCGACCGCAGTTCGACTGATACTTCGACTACAAAGTCGACGTCTTCGACAAAGAAGAGCGGATCGACAACCGGTCAGATGAATTCGCCGGATCAACCGAAGCACTCGAACGAGACGGCAGGCCCGAGCGGTGGAACGCCGCCCAAAGGGAGTGCTACGACGCCGGAAAATCGCGGTATGAGTTCCTCAGGCGGCACGAGTTCAAGCAGCAGCTCAATGCAGGGCAATTCAGGGTCAACGGGTAAAGGTGCGCCCAAGAACGCGAATGAAAGCGCTGGCCAGAGCAGCACGACTCCCAAGTAATCAGGTCAACGCAAAACACGTTTTTCACTTCATTAAAAAAGGAGACACACCATGGAAACGCCCCGCACCAATTCAAATACAAACCCCGGCCTGTCGTCGACGACCGATAGCATGATGAACAAAGCGTCCAGCGGCGCACATGCAACCGTCGACAAAATGGCAGCAGCAGCGGATGAAGCCGCCCGCAAGGCGAAGCCCGCCATCGATCGCGCGACGGAATTCGCGCATCAAGCCGTTGACCGTGCGCAAAGCGCGGCAGCGCCGGCTGCTGCGTGGCTCGGCGACCAGACCGAGAACCTGAAAGCGACGCAACAGAAGCTGGTCGACGATACGTGTGAATACGTCTCGGCAAACCCGCTGAAATCCGTCGCGATCGCTTTGGTCGCGGGCATTCTGATCAGCCGCATCGTTCTCTAAGCAACCACGCACGAACTCTGTCGAAGGCGCACTGAATGATCTCAACCGAGACCGGCAGTGCGCCGGCGACGGACCAGCGTCCGCACGTTTCCGTACCGCCGCCGGCTCAGTCCGAAGGCGTCCTTAATGCATTGTCGACTGTCGCCGCCTCGGCCGGTCGATCGCTCAACGACTTCCTCACGCTCGCTACGCTGGAGGCAAAGCGTGCCGCTCTCAGCCTCATGTGGATGCTGGGATTGGGGGTTGCGGCCGCGCTGCTCGGCATCACCGCGTGGCTCGGATTAATGGGCGCGCTTGCGTGCGGTGTCGTCGCTCTCGGCGTACCGTGGGGACTCGCCCTTGTCATCGTAGCGGTGTTGAACCTCGTGGCCGCGTTCATTATCATTCGTAAGTGCACGAGCATGAGCACGGACCTTCTATTCCCGGCGACGCGTCGCCAGATTAAAGCCGTCACCACTCGCAGCGAGGCGACATGAAGCTGGAAATGCCGTCGCGTGATGAGATAAGCGCCGCCGAACAGCGGTTCGCGACTTCTAAATGGGACGTGCGCGACGACGCGTTGCAGCTTCGTCTTGCAGTCCGGTCGCGCATTGCAAAGCCGTCTTCACTGGCGATTGCCGCAGGCACCGCGGCGATACTTGGATTCCTTCTCGTCCGCAGACCTAAGCCCAAGCCCGCGCCGCCGCCCGAACGGAGAAAAAAACAGCAGCCCTCGCAACTCAAAGCGCTGTTGACTACGCTCTTGTTACGGTTCGGCCGCGAGCGGCTCATGAACCTCATGCACAATGTTGCGCATGCGCCGCCTCAGCGTCCGCGCCCGGCGCCACATCATGTATCTGCGACCGCACACAGGCCGGTGACTCCGTCCTATCATCGGCCGCCAGAGCAGTCGTTGCACTGAGCCGTCTGTCCCGCGCGGTGATGAGACAAATCACCCGCTTGGAATCCGTATATCCTCATTTATCGTTTGTACGGCGCTTTCACCTCTCAGGCGCCGCGATAGCGAAATCGCAAGCCGGTTGCGGTCGCGCAACGTGCGGCGCGAGCGGTAACGATCGTCGCGACTGTTGCTGCACGCGGCGCTGCGCGTGATATGAGCGCGCGCGCACCTAGAAGCACGGCCGCAGCGCCCGCGAAAATTTTAAAGAGTAAGAATCTTGCGGCGTCAGAACCGTCGTTCTGGCAGAAGCTCGGTCCGGGACTCGTTACCGGCGCCGCAGATGATGATCCGAGTGGAATCGCCACCTACTCGCAGACGGGCGCAGCTTTCGGGTATGGAATGTTGTGGACGACATTCCTTACTTTTCCGCTCATGGTGGGTATCCAGATGGCGAGCGCGCGTATCGGCCGCGTTACGGGCAAAGGCATCGCTGCAAATATACGCAGCCATTATCCGCCGTGGCTGCTCTACTGCTTCGTCGGACTGCTGCTGCTCGCAAACACAATTAACATTGCCGCAGATATCGGCGCGATGGGCGCAGCAGTCAAACTCCTCATCGGCGGATCGGCGCATTTCTACGCCGTAGCGTTCGGCGCAACGTCGGTTGTGCTGCAGATTTTCGTGCCGTTTTCTCGTTATGCGCCGCTATTGAAGGCGCTCACCTTTGCGCTGCTCGCTTATGTCGCGACGGCATTCGCGGTCAACGTACCGTGGGGGGAAGTGGTCTACGCCACCTTGATACCGGCGATTTCGTTGAAGACCGATTATATCGTCGCCATCGTGGCGGTTTTGGGAACGACTATCAGTCCCTATCTTTTCTTCTGGCAGGCGTCGCAGGAAGTCGAAGAGCAGCGTGCGACCACAGGCGAACGGCCGCTCAAGCGCGCGCCCAGCCAGGCGCCGCGCAATTTTTCGCGCATTCGCACCGATACCGTAATTGGCATGGCGTTTTCCAATCTGGTGGCATTTTTCATCATGCTTACCGCAGCTGTCACACTGAATGCTCACGGCGTCACTCAGATCGATACGTCGGCACAGGCAGCGGAAGCATTGCGTCCGGTGGCGGGCGACTTCGCGTTCGCACTGTTTTGTGCGGGCATAGTCGGCACCGGTCTGCTCGCTGTACCCGTGCTGGCGGGTTCGGCGGCCTATGCGGTAGCGGAAACGTTCAAATGGCCGACCGGGCTCGGTCGCGAGCTGTTCCAGGCAAAAGGCTTTTACCTGATCGTCGCGGTTGCGACCGGCCTTGGCGTTGTCCTTAACTTCACACCCATTGATCCGATCAAGGCACTGTACTGGAGTGCAGTCATCAATGGTGTCGTTGCAGCGCCCGTGATGGTCCTGATCATGCTGATGGCATGCCGGCCCGGCGTCATGGGACAGTTCGTGCTGTCGCCTGTATTGCGATTGCTCGGATGGCTCGCTACGGGCGCCATGGGGCTTGCAGTACTGGCGATGCTGGCGACTGCTACGATCCAACGCTAAACGACGAATGGTGCGTTCGAGCGTGGATGTCACCGGCGCTGCGCAGCCTCATATAACGGCGTTACAGTCGGCAGCAGCGATTGTATCTGCTGAATACGTGTGCTTTCCGCGGGGTGTGAGCTCAGGAACTCGGGCGGGCTGCCGCCCTGACTCGCGCTCATCATTTTCTGCCATACGGTGACGCCGGCGCGCGGATCATAACCGGCCCGGGCCGCGAGCTCGAGGCCGATGCGATCCGCCTCGCTTTCATCGGTGCGACTGAATCGGGTTGCAATCAGCTTTTCGTAGGCGATGTCAGCCACTTGGGCCGAGCCTCCACCAAGACCGAGCAATGCGGCACCAATCCCGATCGCCGATTGAGCTGCGATGGCCTGCGATACCTGTTCGCGTGAGTGTTCGCGCAGCGCATGCGCAATCTCGTGGCCAACGACGACCGCAATTTCATCATCGGTCAGCCGCAATTGGCTGATGAGTCCTGAGTAAACCATGATCTTGCCCCCCGGCATGCAGAAAGCATTCAGCTCCTTGCTCGCAACGACGTTCACTTCCCATTTCCACCCGGGGGCGTCCGGGCGAAACACCCGCGTCTGCGGCTCAAGACGGCTCGCCACGGCGCGCACCCGTTGCGTCATACCTGGATCGGTGTTGAGCGCGCCCTTTTGCGACGCTTCAGCGCGGAGCTTGGCGTAACTCTGCGCTGACATTTGCTCGAGTTCCTGTGATGAGACGATCATAAATTGCGAACGATTTGCGCCTACGGCGCCGCCCTGCGTTGTCGTCTCGCACCCGCCAAGCGTCATCAGGGACAGGCCGGCGAGCCATGCCCGCCATTTGAGCCGGTTGGACATTGATGGACCCCTCATTATTTTTTTATAGTGTACGGCCATACTCGTCGACGATTGTGTTCGAGCTGCACTGCATTCTCCGTGCGTTATCGTACATCTTCTGACACGCTGTCTTATGGATTTATTTGTCGCATCGCCGGTCGGATCAATTGCAGCGCCCACCCCCTGTTAGATCGCCGGCGCGATTCCCCGCACCAATGCACACCCGTCCATGGAGTATTGAATGACGAACACACTATCAACCGAGTTACTGGGCAAGATGGACGCGTATTGGCATGCCGCAAACTATCTGACTGTCGGCCAGATTTATCTGCACGGAAATCCGCTCCTCGAAGCGCCGCTCACGCTAGAGCACATCAAGCCGCGTTTGTTGGGTCACTGGGGGACAACCAGCGGTCTGAACTTCATCTACGTCCATCTCAATCGCCTTATCAAGGACAACGATCTCGACATGATCTATGTCATCGGTCCCGGACATGGCGGTCCGGGCATTGTTGCGCATACGTATCTCGAAGGCACCTACAGCGAACTCTATCCGCGCATTGAGCGCAGCCGCGCCGGACTGCAGCGCTTATTCCGTCAATTCTCGTGGCCGTATGGAATTCCAAGTCATGTCGCGCCCGAAGTCCCCGGCTCCATTAATGAAGGCGGCGAGCTCGGCTATTCATTGCTGCACGCGTATGGCGCCGCGTTCGACAACCCCGATCTCGTCGTCGCGTGCATCGTGGGCGATGGTGAAGCGGAAACCGGCGCCCTCGCAGGAAGCTGGCATTCCAACAAATTTCTGAATCCCGCACGCGATGGCGCGGTGTTGCCGATTCTCCACTTGAACGGCTACAAAATCGCCAATCCAACGATACTGGCGCGCATCAGCGAAGACGAGCTGGCAGAACTTTTCCGTGGCTACGGCTACCGGCCCCAGTTCGTAACCGGCGACGATCCTGCGTTAGTTCACCAAGCGCTTGCGGCAGCGCTTGATGCGGCGCTCGCGGAAATTCGCGGTATTCAGCGTGCGGCGCGTGCGCGCCCTGCGGCCCCCGAACACCCGGCGCGTCCGCGCTGGCCCGTGATCGTGCTGCGCACCCCGAAGGGCTGGACTGGGCCCAAGGTAGTCGATGGCAAACAAGTGGAGGGCACCTGGCGCGCGCACCAGGTTCCGCTCACTGATTTTAAAAATCCTGCGCATCTGCAAGAGCTCGAGCGCTGGATGAAGAGCTACAAGCCACTTGAATTGTTCGATGAGCAAGGGCGGCTGCATGCCGACATCGCGGCGCTTGCGCCGCACGGCAAGCGCCGAATGGGCGCAAACCCGCATGCCAATGGCGGACTCCTGCTCAAGCCATTACAGATGCCCGCACTGCGCGAGCACGCCGTCGATGTCGGTGCGCCCGGAAGCATCGAAGCCGAATCGACGCGCGTCCTCGGTAAATTCCTGCGTGATGTGATGAAGCTGAATCTCGCCAATGCCAACTTTCGGCTGTTCGGGCCGGACGAAACCGCATCGAACCGCCTGCAGGACGTCTACGAGGTATCCGGCAAGGAGTGGATGGCGGAAATCGAGCCCGTCGACGAAGATTTGAGCGCTGACGGGCGCGTCATGGAAGTGCTGAGCGAGCAGATGTGTCAGGGCTGGCTCGAAGGTTATCTCCTGACGGGTCGGCATGGATTTTTTTCATGCTATGAAGCGTTTGTTCATATCGTCGACTCGATGTTCAACCAGCATGCGAAATGGCTGAAGACGACGCGTGACATCCCGTGGCGCAAGCCAATTGCGTCGCTGAATTATCTGCTGAGCTCGCATGTATGGCGGCAGGATCATAACGGTTTCTCGCATCAGGATCCGGGATTCATTGACCATGTCGCCAACAAGAAATCGGCGATTGTGCGCATCTATCTGCCGCCGGACGCTAACTGTCTGCTCGCGGTGGCTGACCACTGCCTGCGCAGCTACAACCTCGTCAACGTAATCGTCGCCGGCAAGCAGCCTGAATGGCAATGGCTCGACATCGAGTCAGCCGTCGAGCATTGTCGTGTGGGCGCGAGCATCTGGCAGTGGGCAAGCAATGGCGCGGGCGAGCCGGATGTTGTGATGGCGTGTGCGGGTGACGTGCCGACGCTCGAGACGCTTGCCGCCGTTACGTTGCTGCGCGAGTATGTGGCGGACATTCGCATTCGTGTCGTCAATGTTGTCGATCTGATGGCGCTGCAGCCGAGCAGCGAGCATCCGCACGGTCTCGAGGACGACGCCTTCGATGCGCTCTTTACGCGCGACAAGCCGGTGATCTTTGCTTATCACGGTTATCCGGGGCTGATACACCGCCTGACCTATCGGCGCCATAATCATGACAATATTCATGTGCGCGGCTATAAGGAAGAAGGCACGACGACTACGCCTTTTGACATGGTCGTCCTCAACAATCTCGATCGCTACCAGCTGTCACTTGACGCGATCTCGCGTATCAAGCGCCTAGCGGATCGCTTACCGGAGGCGACCGCCCGTTACCGTCGCACTATCGAGCGGCATAAGGCTTACGTCACTGAACACGGCGAGGACATGCCGGAAGTACAGAATTGGAAATGGCACCCGGTCGTTTGACCGGCCGCAAGCAGCTTCAGTCCAAGGAGGCGAATTCAATGAGTGACACCGTATGGATGATACTCGGCGTGGCTGCGCTACTCGTCGTCGTCTACTTGCTCATCATGCGTATCTTTTTTCGCCAGAGCCGCGAGCTCGACAAAAAGATCGATCCCACCAAAATGAAACGGTGGAAGGACGACGATAACTGACGTTCGGGCGTAAAGGCTCGCGTCAGCGCTGTAGACGCCGCGGAAACTGAGCCCGCAGTTCGCGCAACTCCGCCTCGAGTTCGTCGATGCGGCTCATGAATTTCAGCGCGAGCGCGAGCGCGTGCGAATCCAGATCGAAGTCATCGCGCAGACGCGATGCGGTGCGCGCGATCGATAAGCATTGTCCATGAAATCTCCAAGGCGCCGCATTGACATCGACCGGCGTGATCGCGCCATACTCGACGAGCTCGCGCACCTCTATCGTCGATAGACCGGTCGTCTGTGTAAGCTCGCTGACGGTGATCTCGTGATGCGTATCGAGCCATAATGTATCTGATTCGAAGTCGTCCGCTGTCATGCGGCACCTCCGGACTTGAAATGAGCCCGCGGATTGAATGTGGAAATATCCGCAAGCTCTTTGAACAGCGCCCGCTCGCGCTCGTTCACTACCGTCGGAACAGCGATCTGCACGATCGCGAACAGATCGCCCTCGCCTCCATGTGGCTTGGGCAGCCCCCGCTTGGCAAGACGCAGTTTTTGTCCCGCAGCGGTGCCGGGCGGTATCTTCAGACGCACCTCGCCGGCAAGTGTTGGCACTTCGACGCTGGCGCCCAAGGCGGCTTCCCACGGAGTCACCGGCAGATCGAGATACAGGTCATGCTCGGTGACGCGATACAGGGAATGCGGATGCAGAACGATATTGAGGTACAGATCGCCGTCACGTCCACCATTGATGCCCTTGCCGCCTTTGCCGCGCAAACGCAGTCGCTGTCCGTTGGTGGCGCCTTTTGGTATGCGCGCCTTAAACGACTGCGGCACCCGATGGAGCCGCCCCTGCGCATCATATTCCGGAACACTTAAGTTAAGATCGACGAGCGTTCCCTGATACGCGTCCTCAAGAGAAATATGCGCTGTTACTTCGTAGTCCTGACCGGGTATGGGAATGTTGGCACGACTCTGCCCGGGACCCGGCCTGCGGCCCGACAAGCCCGCGAACAGATCCGATAGGTCCACATCCTCGAATGAAAACTGGGAATCGCCGAACTGCTGTCCCCAGTCCGGAGGAGGCTGAAAATCCTGGCCGGGCTGGTGCGTGCCGAGCTGGTCGTAAGCTGCGCGCTTCTCGGGATCTTTGAGCGTGTTATACGCTTCGCCGATTTCCTTGAATTTGTCCTCGCCGCCTTTGTCTTTGGTGACGTCCGGATGGTACTTGTGCGCGAGTTTTCGATACGCCTTCTTGATCTCGTCAGTGCTTGCGCCGCGCTCTACGCCCAGTATCGCGTAGTAATCCTTGTATTTCATAGCCGGGACGATTCAAGAATCGCGGAACGCTCGCGATTTGCAGGACAAGGAGTGCTGCGGCCGGTCAGCCGCCCAGGATCAGCGGCACAATTGAGTGGGCGGCACGCTCTTATCGCGCGTATGGTGCAGGTACACATACTCAGAAAATCGTTCTTCAGTGCCAATACCGGAATTCGATTCTAACTCACGCGTCGGGCGCAGCCAGTCGCCTATCGAGCGAGCAACTATGCCGTCGAGAAAAGTCATCGACTGGTCAGCGGTTTGTGGCCAAGCGTAGCGCGTGCCTTGCAAAACTGCGCCATGAAGCGCAATCAGTGCCAGACATATCGCGCCGCACCACCAGGACTTAAAGGCGCTCATGTTCATTACTCCGGGCATGCGTGTGCAGCCCGCCATCCTGCAGCGGGCGATCCTCGTTATGGCGTAGAGAAATGACTAGTATCGGCTGTGCCGCATCGCGTTCATTACAGGCACGTTGAGCCGTACATCAGGCTCAATCGCACGCTCCCCTTCAAGACTGAACGGCTTAAGTCTCTCCGCAATGACCGCAAGACTCTGTGCGATAGCGTACTCTGGCTGCGCCGCGATACACTCCCCGAGTGCATGCCACGCCTGATTTCGAGTCAAAGTTATGTGAGCCCGCCGGTCTGCCTGCGCGTCTTACAAAGCTGGCACGGCCGCTGGTCTTCACCAACGGCGTCTTTGATCTCCTGCATCGCGGACATGCAACTTACCTCGCACAAGCGCGCGCATTGGGTTCCAGTTTGCTCGTTGCGCTTAACAGCGACGAATCGGTGCGTCGCCTCGGCAAAGGTTCCGAGCGGCCCATTAATGCATTGGCTGACCGCATGGCACTGGTGGCAGCGCTCGAAGCGGTGACCTTGGTCACATGGTTCGATAGCGACACTCCGCTGTCGCTGATAGAGCTTGTCAAGCCGGAGGTACTCGTGAAAGGCGGCGACTGGACAGCGGACAAGATCATCGGAGCCTCTCACGTAAAAAACCGGGGCGGTGCGGTGGTGTCGATACCGTTTATGCATGAACGGTCGACCACAGCCACGCTACGCAAGATCCGCAGTAGCTAGATCAGCCGCAGAATCGCTTTTGATTTTTGCGAAAACTCGTTCTCAAAGTCCGGTGCACGATACAGCCGTGAGTCGGGCGGTTGGAAAGTCGCTCGTCAACTGGGTGATTCTCGAGGCGAGCGCGTCTCCCGGATCGTCGATGATGAACGTCGTGGTCTTCATCGCGCGCGGCGAGATGACCGCTGAACGCACGCCTTTTTGAGCGAGCTCGGCGAGATATGCGCTGGCACCTGCCTCGTTCTTGAACTCGCCGAGCGAGATTGCGAAGTTCGCCGGGTCGCGATCCTGCACAACGAACGAATTACCGACCCCGCGCGCCTTGAGTTGAGAAGCGGTGTTAAGCGCATCCGCCCGTGTGCGGAGCGACGGGATGTGGACCCAATAAGTGTCATCCGACTGCCGCTGCGACACTTTGAGCGGCGGCTGCAATGCAGTCAATGCGGCGGCGACGCGAGGACTGTCATCGGGCGAGAATGTCCCCCACTCCAGACATGCACGCTGAGCAGCAGCAAGTGAGCTGGATTTCTGCGTGTCGCCGGCTGGCGCCGTTGCCGGCTTCAAGAGCTTCACTTTGTCGGGATTGATTTGCAGCAATGCGGCTTGATCGTCCGCACCTGCGCGCCGCTCGGCAAAACGGATGTATCCGATCGCAGCGATGTTTATCAGCAACAGCATCAAAAACAGCAGTCTCATGAGCGCTTATCGCGTCCTGTCGCCCGTTGCAATTGTCAGCAGTCCTTCGAGCACAAGATTATCTACCACCTTCACCGGCAGGTTAAGGTGCTGCTCGATGAGCGCGGCACCGCCGCCTGACAGCACGCATAAAGGGGAAGACTGGCCCGTGTCCTCGAGAAACCGCGCGACGCGCTCGATTGCACCACACGTTGCATTGACTGCGCCGCTCATGATCGCGTCTCCGGTTGCATTCGGAAAAAACGTGAATCCGCCCGGCTGCAGCTTCAATCCATCGGTATGGTCCGCGAGTGCCTTACGCATGAGCTCAGCGCCCGGCACGATGAGACCGCCC
Organism: uncultured beta proteobacterium; assembly: GCA_963829085.1. Classification (GTDB taxonomy): domain Bacteria; phylum Pseudomonadota; class Gammaproteobacteria; order Burkholderiales; family SG8-41; genus PALSA-1004. The sequence goes on from CAWHHJ010000007.1 coordinate 298,511, forward strand.
ACGAATACGCCGTCTTCCGTGAGCGCGTCGACGGTCAGCGCCGTTCCCGCATTCACCACGACCGATGACACGCCGAATAAGCGACGTGCGGCGATCAATGCAGCCCAGCGGTCGCTGCCAAGTTGCGCGGGATCTTCATAACTGCTGCGTACACCGCATTGTTCGCGGGCGCTTTTTATCCACGATACCTTCGCCATACCCGGCAACGCACTTTTTATGGCGCGGCGAAGCGTTGCTCCAGCAACATTTGATATGACGAATGCATCGCATGTCTTGCCGGCAGTGCCGATGCTTTTTTCCAACTTTGCGGCACGCGCGGTCTCAACCCAGCCCCGTTTGGACCATTGCTTTCCATTGTGTAGTCCCCACTTGATACGGGTGTTTCCTGCATCGATCGCAATGATTTGACGATGACCCGAGGTTTTTGTTTTCATGCACTGACCGGCGCCGGTGTAGTAGCGCGCAAACTGACATCGCCGCTGTGCAAACGCAGGGTCCCGGCCCCGGTTGTCAGCAATAAGGCGCCGTCGTCCGCGACACCCTGCACTGTGCCGTTCACGACGCCGCCGTCGGGCATGATAACTTCCACCACCTTGCCATGATAAAGGTGGCAGCGCTGCCATTCAGTGCGCAGCGGCGCGAAGCCTTCTTTTGCAAACGCCGTCAGCACCGGATGCAATTCCCGCAGTACCGATGCCAACACAGCGTTGCGGTCTACGTTGGCTTTAGCTGCGGTGGCGAGATCGACGACCGGTTGATCGATACGGCCGAGCAGGCTGCGCGGCATGCGGCAGTTGAGGCCGATGCCAATGACGGCGGCACTCGGACCGAGCATGTCGCCGTGCATCTCGATGAGCACGCCGCCGAGCTTGCGGCCTCGCCATATGACATCGTTCGGCCATTTGAGTCCGCCGTCCTGAACGCCGCAGCGCGCGATCGCGCGTGCGATCGCAAGTCCCACGGCAAGGCTCAATCCTGCGAGAAAACCAGCGCCCTGCGCGAACCGCCACAGCAGCGAGAACGTTAACGTTGCCCCGGGCAGCGCATGCCATTCGCGACCCCGCCTGCCTCTGCCTTGCGTCTGCCATTCAGCAGCGACCACCGTACCGCTGGCTGTGCCGGCGGCTGCGCGCTGCATGAGCAGTGTGTTCGTCGAATCGACGCGGTCCAGCACTTCGAGATTGAAATATGATGCAACGCAGCCGAGCGCAAGTTCGATAGCCTGCGGATCGAGCAGCGTGAGCGGTTCGGACAATCGATAGCCGCGACCGCGGACCCGGAACACTTCGATGCCGATTTCATCAAGCGCTTGCAGCGCGTTCCATATGCTCGCGCGCGACACGCCGAGCGCCCGCGCCATTGCCTCCCCGGAGCGGAAGTCGCCATGCGCAAGCATGCGCAAGGCACGAAACGTGAGTGCATTCATGCGCGCATAGCATAGACGACAAACAGGGCGGGTGTCCGCCGTGTGAATGCGGTTAAGGCCTGTCGACCGGTGCGCGGGGATGTATGCCGAGTCGAAGCTAACGCCCGCCGACGAGCCGTTAGCGGGAAACGCGCGTGAAGTTACGCTTCAACTGCTCATTTGTGATTGCAGATAATTCTGCAATCCGACCCGCTCAACCAGGCCGAGCTGCGTCTCGAGCCAGTCAATGTGTTCTTCCTCGGAGTCGAGTATCGACTCGAACAACTCGCGAGTCACATAGTCGGCGACACTTTCACAGTGGGCAATAGCTTCTTTGAGCATGGGGTGCGCAGCCTTTTCCAGGCGCAGGTCACACTGCAGCGCTTCGTGAGCATTCTCGCCAACGAGCAGCTTGTTGAGCTCCTGCAAGTTGGGCAACCCTTCGAGAAACAGGATACGCGTGATGAGCTTATCTGCGTGCTTCATCTCGTCAATCGACTCTTTGTACGTGTGCTCGCCCAGCCTCGAAAATCCCCAGTTGTCGAACATGCGGGCATGCAGGAAATACTGGTTGACTGCCGTCAGCTCGTTGGTAAGCACTTTGTTCAGGTACTGGATGACTTTCTGATCGCCCTTCATCGACTTTCTCCGCCTGCGTTATAACTCAGAATAACATCGCGCGAAGCAAATCACACGCGAATACAATCGCGCCAGCTCCGGCAGCGCGTTTGACCGGACAGTGTCCGAATTCAGGAAATTATTGGGAAAGCGAAGTAAAGCTGCTGCGAAGACGGCGACGCTGCCGCGATGACGACCCGTCGCGACCGGTCAGGCGTATTGCCGGCGGCCGGTATCCGCACCGATCGATGCTGCCTCGTGCATGATTTGAACCGCGCACGACTCACAGGACCCGCAGCAAGTTGCAACACCAAGACTGTCTTTCAAGTGCTCGATGCTCGTTGCACCGAGTTCGACGGCCTGGCGGATCTCACGATCCGTAATTGCATTGCACACGCAGACGTACATTTGTGACCCCGACTATTGCAATGCGAATCATTCTCATTTATATTCACATTGGTGTCAAGCGCAATTGTCGACGCTAGGCACCCCTCGCGGTCCCGCCGCCGATCGAAAGCTCGCTTAGCTGCATTCAAGTATGGATTCAATGGTGAATCATCCTCAATGGGAAACCCGCGGCGGGGCCAACCGCGCGGCGGGCGTCGGGGTAACCGTGCTACTGCACGGCCTCGTAATTGCCGGCCTCCTGTACTACCAACCCACCCGTTCGGCGCTTGAAGAAGCGATGCCGATCATGGTCAATCTCATCACGCCGACCCTGGAAAAAACGCAGCAATTACCGCAGCCGCTGCCGGTCAAGCCGCGCGTACAACGCCACGTCGCCCCGCCCGCACAGGTTGTCCCGCCACCCGCAACAACGCCCGCGCCTTCGCCGCCTGCGTTAGCACCTTCACCGCCTGCGGTGGCAGTCGCGCCCGCTGCGACGGCATCGGCTCCGGCAGCGCCCGCTTCCGTGCCGGCTGCTGAACTTGCGCCATCGCCACCGCCGGTGCCTGTCGCAGTCGTACCGCCTAATTTCAGCGCCGACTATCTCGACAACCCGCCGCCCGCATACCCGTCGATCTCGCGCCGTATGGGCGAACAAGGCAAGGTCGTCTTGCGCGTACTCGTCAGCGCCAAGGGCGCGCCCGATAAGGTTGAGTTGAAATCGAGCAGCGGTTCGAACCGGCTCGACGACACGGCTGTGGAGACCGTAAGGCATTGGCGTTTCGTGCCTGCGCGTCAAGGCGAGGAGCCGGTTGCCGCCTGGGTACTGGTCCCCATCACCTTTACTTTGAAAAGTTAGCGCACATGGACGGCAATCAAGCAGTAGGCATCGCATCGTTTCTATCGCAGACAGACAGCATCGGCAAGGCGATCGTCGTCGTGCTCGTTATCATGTCGCTTGCGACGTGGTACTTGATCATCACTAAAGCGGTGCAGATGCTGTTGATGCGGCGACGCACCGCCGCCTTTCTGCGCTCATTCTGGGATGCGCCATCACTGCACGCGGTCGGCGCGCGTCTGGAACAGCATCATCCGGACGAGCCTTTCTCGCATTTGACGTGGCATGGCATCGTCGCGGCGCGTCACCATCGACAACATGGCGCCGACAAGCTCGACGTCGCCGGTAATACGGCAGAGTTCCTGACGCGCGCGATGCGGCGGGTGATTGACGAAGAGACCGCACGCATTGAATCGGGCCTCACCACACTTGCCTCCATCGGCAGCACCGCACCGTTCGTGGGACTGTTTGGCACCGTATGGGGCGTCTACCACGCGCTAATCAACATCGGCATGAGCGGTCAGGGCACGCTGGACAAAGTCGCCGGACCTGTCGGCGAGGCGCTGATTATGACTGCTGCGGGGCTTGCAGTCGCCATCCCCGCCGTTCTCGCTTACAACGCCTTTGTGCGCAGTAACCGCGTCGTGCTCGCGCAGCTCGATTCGTTCGCGCACGATCTGTTTTCGTTCCTCGTTACCGGTTCGCATGTTGAGGCGGGCGTCGCGGCGCCAGCGCTCAAACCGGGCGCATTAGCGGCGAGCGGGACGGCCTGACATGGCATTCGGTGCATTCAGCAAAGGCGGCACCGCTGCGCCAATGGCGGAGATCAACATGATTCCGCTGATCGACGTGATGCTGGTATTGCTCGTCATCTTTATCATCACCGCGCCGCTGCTCACGCACGCGGTGAAAATCGATCTGCCCAAGGCCGCGAGCCACGCCAACCTGACCAGGCCCGAGCATATCGCGCTTTCGATCGACGGCGCGGGGCAACTATTCTGGAATGGCGAGCGGATCGATCACGCCCTGCTTGTCCAGCGCATGGCGGCGGCTGGAAAACTCGATTCGCCGCCCGAGCTGCATCTGCGCGCCGACAAGACTACGCAGTACCAAGTGATCGCTGAAGTAATGGCCGAAGCCGGAAAGTCGGGCGTGACCCGCATCGGGTTTGTGTCCGACCCGCGCGTCAATTAAGGAGAGCGCCATGCTGCAAATGTTCGTAATTACTCTGCGTGAAGGGATCGAAGCTTTTCTTATCGTGGCCATTGCGCTCGCCTATCTGCGCAAGACCGGCCGCAATTCACTGGTGCCGGCGGTACTCTGGGGAACCGCCGCAGGCGTGATGCTTTCAGTGCTTCTGGGCGTCAAGCTCGCCCAGTTTGCAGTTCAGCCGATCTGGGAAGGCATTCTCGCGCTGATCGCCGTTGTGCTTGTCACTTCGATGGTGATTTACATGCTGCGTACGGCCAAGCACATGCGGACGAACATAGGCGCCAGGCTCGAAGCCGCCGCGCAGAAGTCCGGCAGCGCCGCATGGCTCGGCGTGTTCGCGTTCACCATTCTGATGATCACGCGCGAGGGGATGGAAACGGCGTTCCTGATCGACGCGGTCGCACTGCGCACGGGGTCCGCCGACATCATTTCCGGCGCATTGATCGGTACTACACTCGCAGCGCTGCTGGCGTGGGCATGGTCGCGGTACGGTCACCGCGTGAACCTGGCGCTCTTTTTCCAGGTGACATCGATATTCCTGCTGCTGTTCGCAGTGCAACTTCTCGTGTACAGCTTCCACGAGTTGACGGAAGCGAAAGTATTGCCGCTTGACAACCAATACTGGCATGACGCGACAGAGGCGTATGCCGAAGGCGTTTATGCCCAGATTTACTCGCTGGCCCTCGTGCTCATTCCCGCAGCGTGGCTCGCGATTGTCGGCCTGCGGGGCCATACCCAATCACGATCGGTCGGGCACAGCGCGTGATGGCGACGATCCGGTGCCACGCATCCTCGCGCACATGAGTTTACGTCCTTCGAGCTTCGACGCGAGCGCACGCGCTGCGGACGTCGAATCGCCGGCCGTCCCCAATCTGCCGCAGCGGCGGCGGATCCGCAGTGATGACTTGTTCAGCGGCGAGCGCGAAGTGATGATCGAACACGCGGGCGAACTCTACTCGCTGCGGCAGACCAGCAAGGGCAAATTAATTCTGACCAAGTAATAGCGCTTTCGCAGTTAGCCAGCCAACCATCGTTCGACGGATAGCCAGCCATGCATGCAGAAATAATCTGGAGATCCGAATGGCAGGGCTTTTCCGTTCCAAGTTTGATGCGTGCAGCATCGCGGTCTGTCTCGGGCTTGCAATATCGGGCGGCGCGACCGCTCAAAGCGAGGATCGAACGCTTTCCGAAGTAAAGGTGCAAGGCGAAACCGAGCGCGCTGATGGTCCCGTCGACGGTTACCGCGCGACGCGCTCGAGCACCGCGACGAAGACCGACACGCCCCTCAATGAAGTCCCTGCCTCGCTCACGGTCGTACCCGCGCAGTTGATGAAAGACCAGGCGATGCAAAGTATGGGCGACGTCTTTCGCTACGTGCCCGGCGTGCTCATGCATCAGGGCGAAGGCAATCGCGATCAGATCGTAATCCGCGGCAACAGCACGACCGCGGATTTTTATCTCAACGGTGTGCGGGACGATGCGCAGGTCTTTCGCGATCTCTATAACCTCGAGCGCGTCGAAGTATTGAAAGGCCCGGCCGGCATGATTTTCGGCCGTGGCGGCGCCGGCGGTGTGGTCAATCGGGTAACCAAGAAACCGGTGCTCGAGCGCTTCGGTGAAGCGAGCCTCACGCTCGGCAGCTACGATCAGCGCCGCGCTACGATCGACTATGGCAACAAGCTGGGCGACTCGGCGGCATTTCGCCTGAACGCGATGGTTGAAGGCGCCAACAACTTTGTCGATGGCGTCGATTTGCACCGATGGGCTGTGAACCCGGCTGTTACGTATATTTTTAGTGCGCAAACCTCGCTCACACTCGACTACGAACATCTGCACGACGGGCGGGTTCCGAACCGCGGGGTGCCCTCGCTTAATGGTGCGCCGCTCGACGCCAACACCAGCACGTTCTTCGGTAATGCGTCGCAAAGCACTGCGCACTCGTACGTAGATGGAATCTCGGCAGTGCTCGATCATGATTTCGGCGGCGGCATCCAGCTCAAGAACTCACTGCATACCACGCGCTACGACAAGTACTACCAGAACGTGTATCCCGGCGGCGCCGCCACCGGGGCAGGCACCTTGCCGCTCGCTGCCTACAACAACAACAACGAACGCACCAACACTTTCAATCAGACCGATGTGACCACGAAATTTTCGGCTGCGGGCTTCGAACATACGCTGCTGAGCGGCATGGAACTCGGCCATCAGAGCAGCGACAATTTGCGCAACACCGGATTCTTCGGCGGTTCCACTTCGATCAACGTGCCGATCTCGACTCCGTATGCCGTCGCAACGAGCTTTCGTCCGAACACCACGGACGCCAACAATCATGTGACGGCCGACATCTTCGCGCTCTATGCACAGGACCAGATCGCATTGTCCAAACAATGGAAGCTGATCGCGGGCCTGCGCTACGATTACTTTAAGTCGAGTCTCGAAGACCGCCGCACGCTCGTGCCCGCGACGGATATCGCGCACACCGACATCGGCTACAGTCCGCGCGCCGGCGTAATCTGGGAACCCAATGCGAGGTCGACGTATTACATCAGCTACAGCTATGCGTTCCTGCCGTCGGCCGAGCAACTGGGGCTGACCACCACCAACGCAAATCTGGAACCGGAAACCGCGAAGAATTACGAGATCGGCGCGCGTTGGGACCTGCTGCCGCAGTTCACCTTATCAACTGCCATCTTTCAGCTCGACCGCAACAACGTTAAAAGCGTCAATCCCTCAGTGCCCGGAACGTTTGTCCAGACGGGACAGCAACGCACCCAAGGCGCTGAGGTGACTTTGCAGGGCGACGTCACGCGCAACTGGCAGATATTCGGTGGATATTCATATTTGAACAGCCGCGTCATCCAGCCGTTCAACTCCAACACCACCGCAACGACGGCTTCTCTGGTGCCCGCGGGCAACAAGGTAGGTCTCGTGCCGGAGAACACGCTGTCGGTGTGGAACAAATACAACTTCGGTCATGGCTGGGCCGCGGCCGCCGGCGTGATTTACCAGGGAGCTTCGTACGCTTCGTTTACCAATACGGTAAAGCTGCCGGCGTTTACGCGCGCCGATGCAGCGGTTTACTACACGCTGCCGGGAGGCAAGACGCGGATTCAGCTCAATGTCGAAAACGTCTTCAACAAAAAATACTGGCCGACTGTCGATGGCGACAACAACATCAGCGTCGGTGCGCCGATCAATGCGCGACTTACGCTTTCCACATCGTTTTGAGAAATGCCAAGTCACAGCAGCGAAGAATAAGCACCCGAATCATCGTTCCAACCACCCACAGAAAGAGAGTTGTCATGAAGAGCATCATCTTAGCCGCAGTACTCGCCGCGACGTCCGGCGCCGCCTTCGCTAAAGCCGATTGTGCAAAGCACGCCAAGAGCGAATGGATGCCTGAAGCGGAAGCGCGTTCGAAGATCGAGGCGCAGGGATACAAAATTCAGAAATTTAAAGTCGACGGCAACTGTTACGAAATTTATGGCACGAACAAAGACGGTAAGCGTGCCGAAGTTTATTTCGACGCGAAAAACCTGGACGTGGTGAAAGCTGAAATCGGCAAATAAGCCAGGGCGGCGCCGCGCGCCCGCCCGTTCGATCCGAGTCTGGGACCCGGTCGTTCGTATCGTGCATTGGAGCGTGGCGCTGCTGGTCGCGTGCGATCTGCTTAATGAAGCCGGCGCCAACCCGTGGCATCGCTACATTGGCTACGCGGCCGGCGCGCTGGTTGTGTTGCGGCTCGTGTGGGGCCTGTTCGGACCGCGTCACGCGAGTCTGGCAGCGATGGCAGCCAGCGCGCGCGAATTGCCTGCCTATCTAAAGACGCAGTTCTCACGGCACGGCCGCTACTACGTCGGGCACAATCCGGCCGGTGCGTGGATGGCGCTCACACTCTGGCTCCTTGTACTGATCATCGTGATCACCGGCTGGATGTTGCAGCTTGACACGTTCTGGGGCGATGAAAGGCTTCAAACATTGCACACTGCCGTCGCCTACGTGCTCGCCGCTTGTGTCGTAGCCCATGTCGCGGGCGCGCTAGTGACGAGCGCCTTTCATCGCACGAATCTCATCAAAGCGATGATCATCGGCGATAAACCCGACCGCAGCTCCAGGCAGCAACATCACCGCTAACTCGTACGCGATCGCTCGCTCGTGTATAGTTGGCTCGCATCGTCCTCTCGACTAACGGCGTGGAGAGTTTGTGGTCGAATCGCAACCCGATTTAAAAATTACTGCCATTCAGGCATTCGCGACTTCATACCCAGTCAAGCCCGAAGATAGCATCAGCCTCGGTGTCGGCCGTGTCGTCAAGCGCGATGCTGTCATCGTCAAGGTTACGACCGCTGGCGGCCTCATCGGCTACGGGGAATCCCACCATGGACGGGCACCGGGTAGTGTCGCTCATCTGGTGAACACGACGCTCACCCAGCTCGTGCTGGGTATGAACGCAAGCGATGTCTGCGGCGTCTGGAAAAAGATTTACGACAAACAACTCGCGAGTCACGGGATGGGCGCCGGCACGTGCCTGGCCATGAGCGGCATTGACCAGGCGCTATGGGACATCCGCGCAAAAGCGGTTGGTTGGCCGCTGTACAGGCTGCTCGGCGGCAGCGCGAAGGCGGTGCCCGCCTATGCCGGCGGCGTATCGCTCGGCTATCAGGATCCGCAGGCCCTCATTGATGAAGCGCGCCCTCATCTCGATGCGGGCTACAAAGCGCTTAAGCTGCGGGTCGGCGACACGCCGAAGCGCGATATTGAGCGCATTGCGGCTGTGCGCAAAGCATTCGGCGACGACGTGGTTATTCTCACCGATGCCAACATCGGCTACAGCGTCGAGGACGCGCGTGCTGCCATGCCCGCGATGGAAGAACTCGACGTCGGCTGGCTGGAAGAGCCGTTTCCTCCACACGATCATCGCAGTTACGAGCTCGCCGCAACCTTCAGCAGTGTGCCGCTCGCGGCTGGCGAAAACCATTACACGCGCTATGAATTCAATCGTGTGATCGAGGATGGATCAATCACGATTCTGCAGCCTGACCTTTCGAAAACCGGCGGCATCACGGAAGCCTTGCGCATCGCTGCCATGGCTTCTGCCTACAAGCTCACTATCAACCCGCATTCATCGATGACCGGCATCAACCTGGCAGCGTCGATACATTTCCTTGCCGCGATCGATAACGGCGGCTGGTTCGAAGGCGACGTGTCACGCAACAATCACTTCCGCGATACGCTGACTTCAACGCCATACACGGTTGGCGCTGATGGCTGTGTGCGACCGCTCGAGAAGCCCGGTATCGGCGTCGACGTCGACGAAGCATTCATCGCCGCGCATCCGGTGATCGACGGGCCTAGTTACGTTTGAGGAGTGTCGACCACCGGTGTACACGCATGAACGCCGATCAGAAGCGGATGTACGAGCCGTTGGTGCGCGCTGTCGCTGTTACCTGCGCTCATCGGCACCGTACCTGCGGCTGAACTTGCCTTCAGCACAATGAGCAAAAAGCAGATTATCGCTATCGGCGGCGCCGCTCTGCCGCTCGAGCTCGACAATCTTTTGCTCGTCGATTATTTTCTTAAACAGACGCACAAGCGGAATCCGCGCGTTTGCTTTATTGGCGCTGCGCATGGCGATGTCGATGCGGGACGCTTGCGCTTCTATGCCGGCTTCAGTCAGTTCACGTGCCGGCCCACGCATCTGCCGTTGTTCGCGCGCACGCCGCGCGACCTTGCTTCCTTCATTACGGACCAGGACGCGATATTTGTCGGCGGCGGGAACACGCGCAGCATGCTGGCCGTCTGGCGCGAGTGGGGACTCGATGGCTATCTGCGCAGCGCATGGGAAAGAGGCGTCGTCCTGGGCGGCGCAAGCGCAGGATCGATTTGCTGGTTCGAACACGGCGTGACCGACTCGGTTGCCGGCGCATTGACAGCGATGCCGTGTCTCGGTCTGCTTGCAGGCTCGAATTGTCCACACTACAACAGCGAGCCGCTGCGCCGGCCGGCGTTCCGCCGAATGGTCGCTCGCGGGATAGTTCCCGACGGCATTGCCGCTGACGATGGTGTCGCGCTACATTACGAAGGGACACACTTGAAACGCATCGTAAGCAGCTTGCCGCGCGCCAAGGCCTACGGTGTGCGAAAATTACGCAACCGCGCAGTCGAGACCCGGCTTCCGACAAAATATCTCGCTCGCATTTCACAGAAGTGAGGAGATGTCATGCGAAACGTAATGCGCTGGTTGGCTGCGTGTGCGGCGCTCGCCGGTTTGTGCACCGTGCAAGCTCAGGAATATCCGAGCCGGCCGGTACGCGTGCTCGTGCCGTACACGCCAGGCGGCATTACCGATCTCGTAACGCGAATCACCGCGGGTGAGCTGAGCAAAAGTCTTGGCCAGACCTTCGTGGTCGACAATCGGCCCGGCGCGAACAGTATTCTGGCAGTGGACATGGTGTCCAAAGCCACGCCCGATGGTTACACGCTCGGCACCGTCATCGCTGCCCATGCCGCAAATCAGACGCTTTACGCCAAGCTGCCGTACGATTCCATCAAAAGCTTCGAACACGTGTCGCTGCTCGTTACCTCGCCGTTGATCGTGTGCGCAACGAATTCGCTTCCCGCTACATCGATAAAGGAACTAATCGAAATCGCAAAAGCAAAGCCCGGCCAGCTTACGTTCGCATCTAGCGGCATCGGGGCGGCGGCCCACCTCACCACCGAGCTCTTCATGGCGACGACCGGCATCAAGATGACGCATGTGCCGTACAAGGGCACCGCACCAGCGCTGCAGGACCTGGTCGGCGGCCAGATCAATTTCATGATGGATACGCCGATGCCCGCGATGTTGCCGCAAGTGCGCGCCGGTAAGGTGAAGGCGCTCGGCATGGCGAGCGATAAGCGGATCGCCATCGCGCCTGAGGTTCCAACCCTGATTGAACAGGGTGTCCAGGTGGTCGGCGGCACATGGGTTGCACTGCTGGCCCCTGCCGGCACGCCGAAGGCCATCGTGGACAAACTGTCGGGCGCAGCGGGCGCAGCGATGCGGCGGCCGGAAATCAAAGAGCGGCTCGCGCAGTTCGGCATCGAACCGGTCGGCAGCACCTCGGCCGAGTTCACTCAATTTCTGAAAAAGGAAGTCGCTAAATGGGCGAAGGTGATCAAAGACGCCAACGTCAGGATCGATTAAGGCATACCGGGATGCGTCGCCCATGCACGTCGCTGCTTGCCGTCTTTGCAGCACTCGTGTCGTTCACGGCAGTTGCCCAGAACTACCCGACCAAACCGATCCGCATTCTCGTCCCTTTCCCGCCCGGCGCCTTCAATGACACGCTCGGTCGCATCATCGCGCAGAAATTCAGCGACGGCGGCATCGGCCAGGCCTTCGTGGACAACCGGGCAGGCGCCGGTAGCACCCTGGGCAGCGATCTTGCCGCCAAGTCGCCGCCCGATGGCCATACGCTGCTGGAAGTCGCGGTGCCGTTTGCGGTTAACGCCACGCTGTATACGAAACTTCCGTACAACACCGAACGCGATTTCACAGCGGTGATCTTCGCGGGCTCGACGCCGAACATCCTTGTCGTGCATCCGTCGGTGCCGGTAACGACGGTCCAGCAACTGATCGCCCTCGCCAAAGCGAACCCGGCCCGATTAACTTACGCCTCGACCGGCAGCGGCACATCGAACCACATGTCGATGGAGCTCTTTAAGATGATGACCCATACCGACATCGTGCACGTGCCCTACAAGGGCAGCGCGCCCGCGGTCACCGATCTGATGGGCGGGCACGTGATGATGATTTTCGATAACACGCCGAACGTCCTACCCTACGTGAAAACGGGCCGCATGCGCGGCATCGCGGTCACGAGCCTGAAACGTTCAGCGCTCGCGCCGGAGCTCCCAACGGTCGACGAATCGGGCGTTAAAGGCTTTGAAGTACTCGTGTGGTTTGGTGTAGTTGCGCCGGCCGGCGTGCCGCGCGAAATCATTACGCGCCTCAACACGGAGATCAATCGCATCCTGCTCATGCCCGACGTGCGCGAGCGGTTTCAGGCGGGCGGCGTCGATCCGGTGGGCGGTCCGCCTGAAAAATTCGGTGAGCATCTCAAGGCGGAGATCGCCAAGTGGGGCAAAGTCGTCAAGGCGACTGGCGCGCGCGTCGATTAACGCGAACTGCGCCCGCTCAAGTCCAGCGCGGCCGCTTAAGCGGATGCGAACATTGCCGGTAGAAAATAAACAGCGGCACTGATCGCAAGCGTCCACAGCAAGAGATCACGCAACTGCCTGGCCGCAACCGCTGACAGCTTCCTGCGACGTTTCAATTTGTCCCTCGGGTCCGGTGCAGTCGCCATCCGGTAATCCGTCAGGATCATCACCATTCCCACCGAGAACGCGATTGCTGTCCAGAGCATGCTCGCCTCTTATTATGTATGCCGCAGACTCAATCTTAGCCGCTCGCGCACATCGGTCAACTACTGGAGTGATATTCGTCACGCGCGCTTGAAAGAACGTCAGCGGTCGTGAACCGCTGGGGGAGCGGGCGGCACTGGCGCCCGCGCACGCCGCTTCGATTAGAATACCGCTTCGAGAATCCGGACATTTCATGGCTCACAGCAGCAAGCCGGCCGCGCCGCACGTCACTAATTTCATCCGCAACATTGTCGAGCACGATCTTGCGCAAGGCACGTACGCAGCGCGCACATGGGCCGGCCGGCCGGGCGGCGCCAAGACCCAGGCCGCAGCGCCGGTCGATCCAGCGAAAATACGCACGCGTTTTCCCCCGGAACCCAACGGCTATCTGCACTTCGGTCATGCGAAGTCCATCGGCCTTAACTTCGGCCTCGCGCGCGATTATGACGGTGTGTGTCATATGCGTTTCGACGACACGAATCCGGAAAAAGAAGAGCAGGAGTACGTCGATTCGATTCTCGAAGCCGTGCATTGGCTGGGCTTTGATTGGCATGCGAATGGCGCCGATCATCTGTACTATGCGAGCGACTATTTCGACTTCATGTATGAGTGCGCCGAGTACCTGATTACCTCCGGCAACGCCTACGTGGACCGGCAGAGCGCCGAACAGATCCGCGCGAGCCGCGGCACTTTGACCGAGGCCGGCCAGCCAAGTCCCGATCGCGATCGCTCACCCCAGGAAAACCTGCAACTGTTCCGCGAGATGCGCGACCGCAAGCACGCGGAAGGCAGCATGGTACTGCGCGCGAAGATCGACATGAGCTCGCCGAATATCAACCTGCGTGATCCGGCGATCTATCGTATCCGCTTCGCTGCTCATCATCGCACGGGCGACAAGTGGTGCATCTATCCGATGTATGCGTATGCGCACCCGATCGAAGATGCGCTCGAGCGCATTACGCATTCGCTCTGCACACTCGAGTTCGAGGACCAGCGGCCGTTCTACGACTGGCTGCTCGCGCGGCTTGCGGAAGGTGGACTACTGGTGCGTCCGCTGCCTCATCAATACGAGTTTGCACGTCTCAATCTCACGTACGTCGTGCTTTCCAAGCGCAAGCTCGTGCAACTGGTGACGGACAAGCACGTGGATGGCTGGGACGATCCCCGTATGCCCACGCTGGTCGGCGCACGCCGGCGCGGGTATACCCCCGAGGGCTTTCGCATCTTCGCAGACCGCATCGGCGTATCGAAGTCAGATTCATGGATCGATCTTTCGGTGCTCGAGGACAGCATGCGCGAGCATCTGAATGAAGTCGCGCCCCGGCGCGTCGCGGTGCTCGATCCGGTGAAGCTCGTGATCGACAATTACGGCGACGGCGAGGAAGAATCGCATCCGCCGAACCATCCGCAAAAGCCCGACTGGGGAAAACGTGCAGTGCCGTTTTCGCGCGAACTATGGATCGAACGCGAAGACTTCATGGCGATTCCGGACAAAGGATATTTTCGGCTGTACCCCGGCAACAAGGTTCGCTTGCGATATGGATACGTCGTCGAGTGCACCGGATTCGATCAGGACGCGGCGGGAAACGTGGTTGCTGTGCACTGCAATTATTTTGCGGATAGCAAGTCGGGAACACCCGGTTCCGACAACTATAAAGTCAAAGGCAATATCCACTGGGTCTCCGCGCGCCATGCGTATGCGTGCGAAGTGCGGTTGTTCGACCGCCTTTTCAAAGCCGCGCACCCCGGAACTGCGACTGATGGAAGTGAGCACGACTACGTCCAGGATCTCAATCCGGCCTCGAAGCACGTGATCACCGCACAGCTCGAGCCGGCGCTCAAAGATGCGCGCGCCGGTGAGCGCTTCCAGTTCGAACGTCACGGCTATTTTGTTGCTGACGCGGTCGATTCGAAACCGGGCTCGCCGATATTCAATCGCACAGTTACGCTGCGCGACTCGTGGCATAAGCCATAGCAGATTTCACATAGACGGGACTCCGATGCCGCATGCCACTCTTGACGGACTGAAAATAAACTATGTGGTGAAAGGCAGCGGGACGCCGCTCATCATGCTGTCTCCCGGCGGATTCGATTCGAACATCGAGGGCTGGTCGGCGCGCGGCGTATGGAAGGATTTGCGCCCGCTCGATACGCTCGCAAACGAATTTCAGATGATCGCATACGACCGCCGCGAGGCCGGCGCGTCCGGCGGCAGGGTGGAACCCCATAGTTGGCGCATGTGGGCGCTCGAAGCCGTGCGGCTGCTCGATCATCTCGCTATCGACAGTGCATGGGTCATTGGCGGATGTATGGGCGTATCCGTCGCGGCAGCAATGGCCGCGCACTTTCCAAGCCGCTGTTCGGGATTGCTGCTGCATTGGCCGGTTGGCGGTTATCGGTGGCGCGCCAAAGGGCGCAGCAACTTCGATCGCCATATCGCTTTTGTGCGGGCACAGGGCCTTGCGGCGGTCGTCGAGCGCGCTCGCAAGGCCGCCGGCTTCTGGGCGGATCCGGAGTGTGGTCCCTGGACGACGGTCTTGAATCAGGATGCCGCCTTCGCGACTACGTATGCGCAGCAGGATCCGGAACAGTACCTTGCGATCGTGGCGCAAAGTCGTGATACGCTATTCGACGACACAATGCCGTCCGGCGCCACGGGTGAGCAGTTAATGACCATCAAGCTCCCGGCTTTCATCATGAGCGGCGACGATGCTTCTCACGCGACTTCGGCGGCCCACGCAATGCGCGAACTGATTCCAGGCACCATCATGTCGCCGCTGATGCCGCCGCAGCAGAACGCGTCGACAGTTACGGCATGGATACGCGACTCGGTCGCCCGCAGCAATAAAGGATAGCGACGCTCGCAGTCATCAACGACCGCAATGTGGAAAGGGAGAAAGCATGGAATCGACGCGGATAGCTGGCGCTCGGGTGTCCACATGAACTGGCGGGCGGCGATCGTTGCAGCGCTCATGCTTGTTGTGAGTGCGCCGTGCCTAGCGAATCCCGGCATCGCCGACATGTTGAACATCGCGTGGGAAAGTTTCTGGCAGCAAAGCGGGTACGCCCGTGGAATTTATAAGTGGAACCAGCCGTTGCGCGTCGTGTTGTCCGGTGACGCCGCCGCTCGTCATCGCGAGTTCGCGCTGCGTCAATTGCACGCGGTCGCGGATATCGCGGGCTTGCAGATCATCGAAGCCACTGCAGGCGATACGACGGCCAATGTCGAGATCGAATTCGTCGGCAGCCGCGATTCCCTGCAAGCGATACAGCCGTGCGCAACGGATCTCTCAGCACGTGATGGATTGATCCGCCGTGTGAAAGTGCGCGCCAACGAGGTGCAACGTATGGCGATGCATGCTGCATGAGGCCATGCACGTGATGGGCATCCCGGGACATCCGCGTGGTCATACCATACTTACCTACTTCGCGCGCGATGGCAGCCTTACCGAAATGGACCGGCTGCTGCTTCGAACGATCTACTCGGACGAGATGGCACCCGGCACGTCTCCGCTCGCTGGATTGCAGATCATGACGCGCCATATCGTAGGAGCCGTGCCGGCCGGACCACAACGCGTCGAAGCTGAGAATGTCGCCGATGCTTTTCTGCAAAAAACCATCGCCCAAATGGAACACTTCGCCAATGGCAGCGGCGAGCCGCCGGCAATCCTGCTGCGCTCATCGAAGACGACGGCAGCCGGCATCGCTAAAGGGCGCATCAACCTTCAGTACTACCTGGGCCTCGCTTATTCCCGCGGCGATATCGTCGCGGTAGACGAGAAGAAGGCGGCGCAATGGCTGACACGCGCGGCGGGCGCCGCGCATGCCGACGGGCAGAACCTGCTCGGAGAAGCGTACTCGAACGGCACCGGTGTCGACGTCGATGTCGTCGAGGCGTACAAATGGTATTACCTCGGCGCACACCACGGCTGTGCCCAAGCCAGGAAGTCGCTGACGCTGGCAGAATCGCGGCTGGCGGCCGAGCAGATTGCGGCCGGCCGTGCACGGGCTGCCGATTGGCTGGAGATGAATCCGCAATGAACGGCGCCGTGATCGAACTTAGCCGTCGCCGGTGCCCAGGCGCATCTCAGAACACGTAGTAATTAAGCGCGCCGCTTGTCCATACGGCGCGCACCTCTATGCCACTGCTCAGCTATCGACTCGTAAACGTGTTCGCCGAGTCGGCGGCGCTAACCGGCAATCCGCTGTGCGTGTTCGAGAACGGCAGCCCGCTCGACGAAACCACAATGCAGGCGCTTGCGCTCCAGTTCAATCTTTCCGAAACGACATTCATACTGCCGCCGGTCGCTGCGGGCGCCACGGCACGCGTGCGCATTTTCACGCCGACGTTTGAAATGCCTTTTGCGGGGCACCCGACGCTGGGCACCGCTCATGTTGTGCGCGAACTCATGAAGTGCGGCGACGATGTCAGCCTCGAAATGAAAGCGGGGCTGATTCCGGTGCGCGCTCACGGCGACGAGTGGACGCTGCAGGCCAACTCGCCGCGCTCGCATGCGCCCGAAGTGACCCGCGCCGAATTTGCGCAGATGCTTGCGATCAACATCGAAGACGTGCTCGATGGAGCACAGTGGGTGGACACGGGTTCCGAGCAACTCGTTATTCCGCTGGCATCGCCGAACGCAGTCGAGCGCTGCAAGCCCGATCCACAATTGCTGGCACGGTATTCAGTGGGCAAGAAGCGCAACAGTCTCGCGTATGTCTGGGCGCAGGTGGACGAGCACAAGATACGCGCGCGTTTCTTCTTTACGAAATATGGTGGAGTGGTCGAAGATCCCGGCACCGGCTCGGCGTGCGCCAATCTCGGCGGCTGGTTCATCGCACGCTCGTCGCGGCTACCGCTCGCATTCGATGTGAGACAAGGCGACCAGGTGGGGCGGCCGTGCCGGCTCGGTCTACGCGTCGACAGCGACCGGCGTATCTTCGTATCGGGGCGCGTGATCGCCATCGGCCGCGGTGATATCTCGATCTGATATACGGACCGCCGCACACAACTAACACGATGGCCGTCTCTGAACGTCAACGTCGCCGTATGTGCGTGTTACTCGCAAGCCTGTGCGCAAGCGTCGCGCATGCGCAGCAGTATCCCGTCCGCCCCGTAAAAATTATCGTGGGTCTCACCGCAGGCGGCGGCGTTGATGTGGTGAGCCGCATCATTGCGCAGAAACTCGGCGACTCGACCGGTCAGTCTTTCGTCGTGGATAATCGCACCGGCGCAGGCGGCAACATCGCGTTCGAGCTCGTTGCCAAGTCGGAGCCTGACGGCTACACCTTGCTCAACAGTTCGCCGGGCATCGTCACCAATCCGACGCTTTATGCGAAAGTAAATTACAAGATCGACGATTTCGCCGCCGTATCGCTGATCGGCAAGGCGCCGCTCGTTTTAGTCGTGCATCCGTCCTTACCGTCGCATACCCTGGCGGAGCTCGTGACACTCGCGAAACATAAACCCGGCGCCATTCGCTATGGCAGCGGCGGCGCGGGCGGTACTGCACATCTTGCGGCGGAAGTGTTGCGGACCATGGTCGGGATCGACTTGCTGCACGTTCCATATAAGGGCGGTCCGCAGGCGCTGCATGATGTGATCGGCGGCCAGCTCGACATGACGATACTGCCGTTTCCTGAAACGCTGCCGCAGATCCGCGCGGCACGGGTACGTGCGCTTGCACAGACAGGGGATTCGCGTTCCGCGATGGCCGCCGACATTCCGACCTTCAGCGAAGCGGGCGTAAAGGGTTACAGTGTCACAACGTGGTACGTGCTGTTCGCCCCGGCGCGGACGCCGCCGGAAGTCATCAACAAGCTCAACGACGAGATTGTAAAAGCGCTCAAGCTGCCGGATGTTCAGGAGCGCTTGAAAGTCGCGGGCGTCGGCGACATCGTCGGGTCAAGTCCGGCCTTCGCTGATAAATTCGTACGCAGCGAATTCACACGCTGGGAAAAAGTGATACGCGCGGCTGGCGCGAAAGCGGACTGATGGACTCGCGGTTGCGCCTGCCGGCTTGCTACGGCATCAGCAAACCGCCGTTAATGTGAATCGACTGGCCGGTGAGAAAGCGTGCATCGGGACCGCACAACATACGCACCATTGCGGCGATCTCGCCGGGCTCGCCGCGACGCCCGATCGGCGGCATCTCACGCCGATGGCCAGGGCGCAGCGGCGCCTGTCCGGGTAGTCCGCGCTCGGTGTCGATCGGACCCGGTACCACGCAATTACACGTGATGTGGTGAGGCGCGAAGTCCAGTGCAAGCGCGCGCGTAAGGCCCGCGAGCCCCGCCTTTGCCGTGACAACGTGGGCGCGGTGCAGCGCGCCGCGATGTCCGGTCAGTCCGCCGATGTTCACGATGGCGCCGGCACCGGCGCGTTTCAAATGCGGCAGGCAAGCCTGGGTGCAGATGAACGCGCCATCGAGCGTCACGGACAGCACGCGCCGCCATGCGTCGAGTGAAATCTGCTCGAAAGGCATATCCGGACGCACGGATCCATTGTTGATCAGGATATCCAGGCGTCCGAACATCTCCACGGTTGACTCAACCATCGCCGAGACCGCCGCAGCGTCAGTGACGTTTGCGATGTGAAACGCGGCTTTTGCGCCGTCCGCTCGAATCATATCCACCGTCTTTTCGGCGTCAGCGCGCGATGTCATCGCATTCACCATTACCGCCGCGCCGCCCGCTGCCAAAGATCTGGCGATTGCGCGACCGATGTTGCGAGCACCGCCGGTCACCAGTGCCACTTTCCCCGCGAGCTCGTCGCCTTTACGCATGCCGTTCATGGTGCTGCTTGCCGTTGTCTTGATTTGTGAGTTATAGGTGTGAGCGGTTCGCGATTCTCGCGCGATTATGACTCAAAAGTATCGTTATCCAGTGCGTCGAGCTCAATCGCTGTGACGAGCCTGTCGCCGTTCGAACTCATTTACTGCGCGCTCGTTGTGTTCGTTTCCTATGCGGTGCGCGGCGGCACCGGTTTCGGCGCCGTTATCGGAATGCCGCTCATTGCGCTCGGGCTGCCGATGAAGGATTTGGTCCCGGTGTGGACGCTCATGGGTTTTACGTCGTCTGTTGCAATTCTCGGTCGCGATCGCAAGCACGTGGCAAACAGCGCCATTCTTGCATTCATCCCATGGTGTCTGATTGGCATCGGTATCGGACTTTATTTTTTCGCAACGCTCGACGCGCGCATGCTTGCACGCGGGCTTGGCATAATGGTGACTGCCTACGCGATTTATGCGATGCGAAGTGCGTTGCGTCCACCGGCAAAGCCGCACTGTCTGCCGCCCCTCGTCGCACCGCTATCGGGCGCGCTCGCCGGTGCCGTCGGCGCACTGTTCGGAACGATGGGCAGCATCTTCTTCGTAATTTTTCTGGACATGCGCTCGCTCAACAAAGAACAGTTCCGCGCGACGATGTCGGCGATGCTGCTGGTCCTGAGCGCCGTGCGAGGCCTCGGCTACTATGCCGTCGGCGAATTCACAGTCGGATCGTTCATCATGTTCGCCGCCGCTTTTCCCGCCATGCTGGCAGGAATTTATGTGGGTGACCGTGTCCAGATGCGGCTCAGCGAAGCGGCATTCCGCAAAGTAATCTGCGTGACACTTCTGCTGTGCGGAATACTTTTGCTTCTGAAATGAGATAGCTGACCCGAACGCTGCGGCGGCGCTACTGCGAAGGTAAACTCAATAGCTTGACCGAACGCTTCGACAACTCTGACATTGAATACCGTTGATGGCATCGATGTGATTCTCCGACGTATTCGTCTTCCACATCGCGCTTGAATACATCCAATCAAACGAACGTCGCAATCGAGGAGAATTTCTTTGAGTAAGCCGCCGACCATCGCTGAATCGCTTGCGGCATTCACGGCGTCGGTTCGCTACGACCAAATACCCGAGGATGTAGTTGCACGCGCAAAGCTGCATTTACTCGACTCTGTAGGCGTCGGATTTGCCGCTTCAGGCTTCGACTTCGCGCGCAAAGCGTGCGCCGCTCTGTCGACGCTCAGTACTGGCAAGCACGCGATTTTCGGGATGCAGTCGCGCCTCGCACTGCGCGATGCGATTGTGATGAACGGGATGCTCGTCCACGGCATCGAATACGACGACACCGCGATCCGCGGACGCGTGCATCCGAGCGCATTCAGCGTTCCGTGCGCGCTAGCGGCTGGTACCGCCGCAGGCGCTTCGGGTAAAGTCGTGCTTGCGGCCTACATCGCCGGTGTTGAATGTGCGGTGCGGCTCGGCATGGCGGCGCGCGGCGGATTCTCGAGCGCCGGCTACAACACGGTCGGCATCATCGGAGCTTTCGGCAGCACACTCATTGCGGGAAAACTGTTTGGCCTTGATGCGCGGCAATTGACAATGGCACAAGGCATCGTCTACAGCACTGCTGCCGGCAATCGCGAATTCACAGCGGCCGCTTCATGGACGAAAGCGTTCGAGGCCGGTTGGCCCGGCGCAGGCGCGATTACCGCCGTGTGCCTTGCCAGAGAAGGTTACGTGGGACCGGCGACAGCCTACGAGGGCCGGTTCGGTCTTTTTGACGTTTACTTGAAGGCGCGCCCGGTGGCGGCGGACCTCGCGGCAATCACAGCAATGCTCGGCGAGGAGTGGGAGTTCTCGCGCATCCTGATCAAGATGCTTCCCTCGTGTTTTTTCAATCATCCGATCATCAATGCAACGATCGCGCTGGTTACCGAACATGATTTGCGCGCGCAGGACATACGCGCCATCCGTGTGCTCGTGCCCAACGCCGGTATCAACACCGTATGCGAGCCGCGCGACAAGAAGATCGCACCGGCGGACATCGCCGCCGCGCAATTCAGCGCATATTATTCAGCCGCGTGCGCGGCGCTGCGGCGCCGCTTTACGCTCGACGAGTTGGATGCTCGAACACTGAACGATCCTGCGATCCGCAATCTCGCAGCGAGGATCGAATATGCCCTCGATCCACAATCGAATTTTCCCGCGCACTATTCGGGCGGCGTTGAAATATCAACGACAGATGGCCGTGTGCTGTCCGCGCGCGAGGATGTGAATGCGGGCTCGACGGATAAACCGCTCGCCGCGTCCGCGATCGAAGCAAAATTTTTGGCCAACGCCGAGCGCGTGATGCCGCGCCGGCGTGCGGAAGAGATCCGTGACCTGCTGTTAGGTATCGATCGGTGCGACAATATTCGCACGCTCACCCCGAGACTCGGCCTTGGCTGATCCGGAACCGCACGCTATTCGACGCGGATGCCGGCTTTCTTGATGAGCCGGCTGTACTTGTCGAGCTCCGCACGCACGAACGCGCCGAAATGCGCTGGCGTATCGCCCACGCCGTCGCTGCCGAGCTGGCGTAATTTCTCTACGACGTCGGGCAGCGTGATCGCCTTCACGAGCTCGCGATTGATCTTTGCAATCACAGTTGCAGGCGTACCGGCCGGCGCATGCATGGAATACCACGCGTTCGCTTCGTAACGGGGCAAGCCTGCCTCGATGAAGGTCGGAATATTGGGGTACTCAGCAAGCCGGCTCTCGCGTGCGATTGCGAGCGCCTTGAGTCTGCCGGCGCGCACCTGCGGCAATATCGATGCAGCAGTGTCGAATGCAATATCCGTCTCACCGCTGATAAGGCTGATCAATGCGGGTGCGCCACCGCTGTAAGGCACGTGAATGATGTCGGTACCCGTGAGGTCTTTGAAGATTTCGCCGCCCATGTGCATGGGGGAACCGCTGCCAGCGCTAGCGTATTTCAGCGTGCCGGGCCGCGCCTTCGCGATTTTGATCAGTTCCTGCACCGAGTTAATCGGTGCTGACTGGCTTACTCCCAATATCATCGGTGCTATGGCAAGCAGCGTAATCGGCGCAAAGTCTTTAATCGGATCGTAGCCCGGATTGCGATACAGGCTCGGACTCACGCCATGGCTTGCGATTGAAGACAGCAACAGCGTGTGACCGTCGGGCACCGCACGTGCCGCGAGCGCCGTGCCGATCGTCGTGCCAGCCCCCGGCCGGTTATCGACGATGACCTGTTGTCCCCATGCATCGGACAGTTTCTGGCCAAACAGCCGCGCGAGCGCATCGTTACCACCGCCCGGCGGATACGGAACGATAAGCCGTATCGTTTTAACCGGAAACTCCTGCGCTGTCGCTATGCCGGTAATCACAAACATCAGCGCGAGCGCTGTGGCACGAGCTCTCTTGCTCATAACGCTCGCTTCTTTTTGCACTGTGTACCTTGTCATGGCAGGGCGCGCGCTTCGCGCATGCGCGTCAACAACCGCAGGAACATTTCCTCGGTATCCATGCACTCGTTAAAACCGGCGCGCCTCAGTTTAAGCGTATCGGACATGATGTCGTACTCCGGCGTGAAGACGAAATCGCCATAGGGCCACAGCGCGGCCTCCGCGTACGGCGTCGGCTGCAACGCGTGTTTGGCGACGATCCGCTCCCATACAGGCGCCTTGTCTACCATCGTTTGCGCGAGGCGCATCGTTTTGACGGCTCCGTTCTCCATGCCGAAGAAAGCGGCGAAGCGCGGCCAAAGATTGACCCAGCGTATGAAATCGCCGTTGGTGACGTTGAACGCCTGGTTCTCGCATGCAGCATGCGTCGACATGAATACGATCGCCTTTGCCAGCAGCGTCGCATCGACGCATTGATACAGCGCGTTGAAATTTAGCGCGGTGCCCGGGAAATGCAGGGGCTTACCGAGCTCTTTCATAATCGCCGCATAGACACCGATCACGCGGTGGATGCTGCGCACGATGCTAACGTCGTCATCGCAGATTGCGTGCGGACGGCTAGCGCTCCAGTGCCATAAGCGGTTGCGACTGCGCGCGGCGATGAAATCCTGCTGCTCGTAATACCAGTTATTTTCCGCAATGCGCGGATCGGTTTCTTTGGCGGGCGTTTTATAAGGGCCCAGATCTGAGCCGTAGTATTTGCTGCCCTGTAACAAATGAACATGATGTAGCTCGGGGGCAGCCGTTTCTACTGCGTCCAATACGTTGCGAAGCATTGCCGCATTGAGTTCTATCGGTTCTTTCGCCGAAGCTGAGTGCGTCGCACGGGCACAGTAAAATATGTGCGTGATTTGTCGAAAGCCGCGCAGCGCGCTGCGGCAAGCGGCAGCATCGGCGATGTCAATGCCAACCACGTGATACTGCGGTTGAACGGAGGGCATGCGCCGGGCGAGACCGATGATCTCCCACTCCGGCTGCGTGGCAAGATGCCGCGCCAGGCCGCCGCCGACGACGCCGGTCACGCCGGGAATCAACGCACAATAGCGCGCCAACTTATTCGACCTTCAGTCCCGCGCTGCGAATGATCTTGTCCCAACGCGTCGTTTCTGAACGGACGAACGCGGCGAATTCGCGCGGGCCGTCGCCGATCGATTCCACGCCGATCCTCGCGAAGCGTTCCCTGGTTCCAGGCTGCGCAACAATTGCGCGCATTTCGCGGTCGAGGCGGTCGATATGTGCTTTCTCCGTACGCGCAGCCATTACGATGCCATACCACTCGGCTACCACCAGGCCCGGCAATCCGGCTTCAATCGCCGTCGGCAGATCGGGGGCCGTCGGCGAACGTTTTTCGCTGGTGACGGCGAGCACTTTGAGGCGGCCGGCCTCGGCAAATCCCGCAACGGTCGAATATGTCGCGAACATGATCTGCGCTTCACCGCCGACCACTGCCGCAGCGGCAGGTCCTGCGCCCTTGTAGTTAACAGCCACTACCTTCACGCCGAGGAGCGCGTTCAATTGCTCGAGTCCCAGATGCATCGGGGTTCCGACGCCGGCGGTGGCACCGGTTAGCTTGCCCGCATCCGACTTGAGCAGTCCAATCAGTTCTTTTACCGATTTCACCGGCACCGAAGGATGAATCGCGAGCACATACAGTCCCTTTGCGAGCAACGTCACGTAGGCGAAGTCTCTGGCGGAGTCTACGGCAGCTTCTGATAAAGCGACGGATTGACGGTGAGATTGCTGGTCGCGAGCCCAATCGTATAGCCGTCGGGCACCGACTTCGCGACCAGATCCATACCGATAATCGTCGCCGCGCCGCCGCGGTTGTCGATTACGATCTGCTGCGCGAGCGCGTCGCTGAGTTTCGGCGCGACGATGCGGGCGACTGCATCCGAGCCGCCGCCGGGCGGGAATCCAATCACGAAGCGAATAGGACGCACGGGATACGCTCGCGCCTCAGACGGCGTATTCTGCGCAGTCGCAGCCGCGGACAAGAGAAGCAGCCCGCTACAGGCGGCCGCAAGCAAGCGGCTGACTCCGCTCATTTCGATGCTCCTCCCGCTTGTTGTGGTATCGGTTCGCGGTCAGCCGGTCACGCCGATGTTCCACGGCACGAATTCATGATCACCGAGTCCAAGGATTTCGCTTTTGGTTTTGTCGCCCGATACCGTTCGCAACAGCTCATCGAAGATTTCGCGGCCCATCTCCTGCATCGATTTCGTGCCATCGATGATGCCGCCACAATTGATGTCCATGTCGTCACGCAAGCGGTTGTACATTGGCGTATTCGTCGCAAGCTTGATCGATGGCACCGGCTTGGCGCCGAACATGGAGCCGCGGCCGGTAGTAAACATGATCACATTAGCGCCGCCGGCGATTTGACCGGTCGCGGAGCACGGATCGAAACCGGGCGTGTCCATGAACACCAGGCCCTTCTGAGTGACGGGCTCAGCGTAGCGGTAGACCTCCATTAACGGCCCGGTGCCGCCCTTCATTGAAGAGCCGAGCGATTTCTCGAATATGTTTGCGAGGCCGCCGGTCTGATTGCCCGGGCTCACATTGCCGTTGATCTGCGTGTCGCGTCCAACTGTATATTCGTCCTTCCACCAGCGAATGCGCTCGACCAGCTTCTCGCCGACCTCCCGCGTCCGCGCACGCCGCGTCAGTGTGTGTTCGACGCCGTAAATTTCAGGCGTCTCAGACAATATTGCGGTACCGCCGTGGCGCACCAGAATGTCCATCGCAGCACCCAGCGCCGGATTCGCAGTGATCGAAGAGAATCCGTCGGAACCGCCGCATTGCAGACCCACCGTGATATGACTTGCGGGCACCGCCGTGCGCGTGACGCGGTTCGCTTCTGGCAGCATCTCCTTCACTGCGGCAACACAGGCGGCGATCGTCTTCGTGGTGCCCCCCTCGTCCTGCATGACGAATGACCGCAGGCGCGAGCTTGGTTCCAGGCCCTGCTCCTTGAACAATTTGCTCACCTGGTTACGTTCGCATCCCAGCCCGACGATAAGCGCGCCGGCAAGATTCGCATGCAACGCATACCCGGCCATGGTCCGGCGCAAAAGATCCATCGGCTCGCCGGTCATCTCCATGCCACAGCCCGTGCCGTGCGCAAAAGCGACTACACCGTCAACGTTCGGATACTCTGCCAGCCGCTCGGGCGTGAAATACTCAGCGAC
Source organism: uncultured beta proteobacterium (assembly GCA_963829085.1). Lineage (GTDB taxonomy): Bacteria > Pseudomonadota > Gammaproteobacteria > Burkholderiales > SG8-41 > PALSA-1004. The sequence continues at coordinate 324,808 of CAWHHJ010000007.1, forward strand.
TTTGTGCACGACCGTGGCCGAGCAGTTGACTGTCGAGAGAACACCCACGTAATTGCGCGTCGCAACCTGGCCATTTGCGCGCAAAATTCCCATGAACGATGCGCGTTGGTGATCTTCGAGCAGTTGAACGGGCCGGTATTCCCGCGCATGCGCATAATCGCGGTCGAACTCGCGGAACTCCATATTGTGCGAATGCACGAAGGTACCGGCCGGTATATCGCTCGCAGCGAAGCCGATCGTAACGTTGTACTTAAGAATCGGCTCCCCTTTACGGATGGCGCGCGTCGCGATTTTGTGTCCGGACGGCACCTGACTCCGGCAGGTCAGACCCCCGCCAAGCTTCGCGCCGATTTCGACATTAGCGCGCGCGATAACGACATTGTCCGCCTCATGCAGGCGAATAACGGGACCAGCAGCGGGTCTATCCAGCGTCTCTATCATGTGATTTCTCCAGGGGCATCACTGTCGAACCTCGTATTCTAACGTGCCGCTGCGCGCCCGACTTTGAGAGAGTAAAATGACGTGCTCAGCGTCCCGGAGAATTGTTATGCCGCAAATCGCCTCTTACGATCAAGTGCGCGCCAATCGCAAACAACGCGAGGTTCCTACCGGACTCGCCTGGCGTACTAACTTTCTCTGCGCGCCCGACGGGGTCAAAGAAGGTCCGATGGCTTTCCTTGTCGAAGGCACCCCGGCACGCGTGATCCGTCCGCACTTCCACGAGAATGATCAGTTCCAGGTGGTGGTCAGCGGCGGCGGCGTGCTCGGCAAACATAAGCTACACGTTCATGCCGTGCACTTCTCCCGCGCACATACACCTTATGGACCCATCGTTTTCGGTGGAGAGGGCCTGGGCTTCCTGACGCTCCGCTCACGCTGGGACCCCGGCGCGCAGTATCTTCCGGACTCGCGCGAGAAACTTTCCGCCGTGCCGGCGCGCAATCCCTGGCAGATAACGGAAGCGCCGGTCTTTGGCCATAGCGCAGACGTCAACCTGCACACTTTCACTGGCATCAAGGATGACAGGGGTCTCGCCGCCTACTCTATCAGTATGAAGCCGCACGCCGAAACGACGGCACCCGACCATGCGCACGGCGATGGCCAGTACATCATTGCCACCAGGGGCAGCGTCGCGCACGAAGGCACGGACTATAAAGCGCTCGCAATTGCTTTCGTAAAACCGGACGAAGCGCCCTGGCACTTGCGGGCGGGCGCCGAAGGACTCGAGGCTCTGATCCTGAATTACCCACGGCGCGAGCCGGCCGCCGCAATCGTGCCCGACGTTGCTACGTCGCGTGATTTCAAAGTATGGCAATGCGCACTCTGCTCGTTCATCTACGACGAATCAAAAGGCATGCCGGATGAAGGGATCGCTGCGGGCACGAGATGGGAAGACGTTCCTGAGTCTTGGTCATGCCCGGACTGCTCTGCAAACAAGAGTGATTTTCAGATGAGCGTCGTGAACCACTAACCCACACTTAGCACCTTACAAAAACGGCCGCTTCAAGCGGCCGCTTTTGTGTGGTGTCGCGCATCATGGGATGCCAGCATTTTTGCGCCCTGTGATAGTTGTTGTCCTACGCCAATCGCGGCATCCGTCCGACATCATTTCCGTATGCAAAACGCCATTATACGCTTGCCTATTATGCAATTCGCATAGGCGCTCGCAGCACCGCTGGATTCATTACAACGACGGGAGAAAACGATGCTTTATACGATTGCGGTAGTACTGATCATTCTGTGGCTGCTCGGCCTGGTGTCGTCATACACGATGGGCGGGTTCATTCATATTCTGCTCGTCATCGCTATCGTCGTAATATTGATCCGGGTCATCGGTGGCCAAAGGCCGCTCTAAAACGGCCGCAACACTGTCGAGCGCAAAATCAAAAACCAAGTTAATAACTAAAGGAGCCATCATATGAATAAGCTGTCTGTGGGTGCTATCACTATCGCCGTCGGCCTTGCGCTCAGTTCGGGCGCAAGCGCAGCGACTGCGGCAATGTCGAAAAACGAATACAAGTCTGAGAAAGACAGGATCTCGTCCTCGTATAAGGCGGACAAAGATAAGTGCAAATCAATGTCAGGCAATGCCAAGGATATTTGCAATGCCGAAGCGTCCGGCCGTGAGAAAGTAGCCAAGGCGGAGCTCGAGGCAAAGTACAAACCGAGTGACAAGGCTAATCGCAAGGTAAGGGACGAAAAAGCGGAAGCAGACTACAAGGTCGCTAAAGAAAAATGCGATGACCAGGCCGGCAATGCCAAGGACGTTTGCGTCAAAGAGGCAAAAGCCCAATTGAAGTCCGCCAAGGCTGACGCCAAAGCGAACAAGAAGGTCGCAGAGGCCAATGCAGACGCGCGCAATACTACCGGCAAGGCGCGTAACGAAGCGTCAGCGGACAAGCGCGAAGCGAACTACGACGTGGCCAAAGAAAAGTGCGATTCCATGGCCGGTGCGGCAAAAGACCGTTGCATTGCGGACGCAAAAGCCCGCTACAAGAAGTAAAGCGGTTCAAGTCTAACCCAGGGCACTCCTGCCTTGGACCACCTGAAATAACCCGGCCCGCGCCGGGTTATTTTTTGACACACTGAAACGTCAACGCCGCGGCGTGTCGCGAGTCTTCCGGTATGAAAACCAGCAAACAAGTTCTTATCATCCTGGTCACTATTGCGGTGACGATTTTCGCGGTGCTCGTCGTCCTCAATCTCGGTCTCGGCGAAAAGAAGATTGAGAAACGCATAGAAACGCTGTACACGGTTGAAGATCCTCAGTTCCTGCGCACGATGGGCGTCATGCTTGGACCACCAGTGATTCCGGGCAACGCCGGCCTTACTCTCCTGAACGGCGATCAGATCTTCCCGGCGATGCTTAAAGCAATCAAGGAGGCGCGCAAGACTATCAGCTTCGAGACTTACATTTATTGGGAAGGCGACATCGGCAAGCAATTCGCCGATGCACTCGCCGCAGCGCGCACGCGCGGGCGTCAAAATCCATGTGCTGCTTGACTGGGTAGGCAGCGGCAAGATCGCGGACAACTATCTGCAGGAGATGCAAGCGGCCGGCATTGAAGTTAGACGCTACAACCGGCCCGCATGGTACAAGTTCGGCCGTCTCAATAATCGAGATCACCGCAAGATTCTCGTGGTTGACGGCAAGATTGGTTTCACGGGCGGCGTCGGTATCGCCGATAAATGGTCGGGGCACGCACAGGATGAAGATCACTGGCGCGATACGCATTTTCGTCTCGAAGGTCCCGCCGTTGCGCAGATGCAGGCCGCCTTTCACGACAACTGGGTCGAAGTCACCGGTGTCGTTCTGCACGGCGAGGCGTACTACCCTCAGATTGGACCGGTGGGTCCTCTCAACGCGCAAGTCTTCGTGAGTTCGCCCGGCGGCGGCGGCGAGAGCATGCAGCTCATGTACATGCTGTCGATCGCCGCGGCGGCAAAAACCATTCGTTTGTCGGCCGCTTATTTCGTACCCGACGAACTTGCGATCTCAACCATCGAGGCGGCGCTGGCGCGCGGCGTGAAAGTACAGATGATATTGCTGGGACCGGTCAACGATGCAGAGGTCGTGCGCACTGCGTCGCGTGCGTCGTGGGGACGGCTGCTACAGGCGGGCGCCGAAATCTACGAATACCAGCCGACTCTATTTCACTGTAAGGTGATGGTGGTCGACGAAGTATGGACTTCCGTGGGCTCGACCAATTTTGATAACCGGTCTTTCAGCATCAATGATGAAGCTAATCTGAATATCTACGACCGTGATTTCGCGCGCGAGCAGATCCGCGTATTCGATGACGACCTCAAGAAATCCCGCCGCATTACATTGCAAGATTGGGAGGCTCGCCCGTGGACGGAAAAGCTCTGGGAGAAAACGCTTGCACCGCTCACGAGCCAACTCTAGCTGCGGAGTAGCGGCGCTAGCTTATCGGCGGCGGCGGCAGAGTTTCGACAACGCCGCTTAGTTCTTTTGGGCACCGACGCCTGAGTTCGAGGCGTGCACGGCGGTCCTTTTTGGCAGCCTCGGCCTCAGCAGCGCGATGGCCCGCATCTTGCGAAATCCCCGTGATCACAATTGCCGACCACGGCGGGAGACAAGGCATGCTGCAAGTAAATCTGGACGATGCGGATCATCATATCGAGCGGTATATCAAGGAAACCTGCGGCAACGTCGGCCGTATTACGTCCGTCAAACTGCACCGTTCCCCGTCGCCCTTCGCGCTGATCGAGATGTCGAGACAGGAATATACATATGAGCTGGCCGCGCAGCTGGGCGGTTCTACATTCGGCACGTGCGCGCTGATTCATCTCGAGCAAAAGAAAGCCGAAGGCGGCTGAGCGCGGCCTACTCCGAAGCATCACCGCGCGACTAGCACTGCGTGCCTGGCCGGACTCCCGTTGCATCCGTCTCGCTGAATATCAGCCCCTGGACGTGATATTAGGCTCAAGACGTCCAGCATGAACGCGGATAACATGTCGAACAGTGATGAAACCTATCGCCTTCGCCACCGCAGCGCTGATCGCAATAGCGCCGTTTACTGCCTCCACATTATCCGCTGCATCTGACGCATCGGATCGCACACACAATCCTCGACCGGCTGCTACATCGACGGTTCAGGCGATCAAGAACGACGCCGCGGAATCTAAGCGGGGACTCAAAAACGCAGTGCGGAAACTAAAGCGAAAAATCGCTGTTGCGGAATGCAATGACGGCCGCTACAGCTATACGCACCACAAAACGTGCAACAAGCATGGCGGGGTAAAGGAACGCCTGCGTTGAACTCGGCCAGGCGTCGGAAGCAGGAACGCCTGCGTTAAAGCCGGCCAAGCGGCAAAAGCAGGAACGCCTGTGCTGTCGTACGCAGGAACGCCTGCACTAATGCCGGTCAGGCGTTAAAAGCTATTTCAGTGGTGACGCGAGGCAGAGCCCCGCGTCGGTCCAACGGTCAGCGACTTTTGGCCGCATCCTTCACGGTCTGCTTGGCGTCGCCATAACCTTTTTGCGCCTTGCCAGCGGCTTGTTTGGCCAACCCCTTCGCCTGCTGCTTGTCACTGCCCACCATTTTTCCAGCGCCTTCCTGGACTTTGCCGGCGACATCTTTCGCGCTACCCTTGACTTGGTCTTTGTTCATGTTCAGTACTCCTCGTGATATAGAAAGGTTTGTTTATTCCAACGCCGTCCTCAGGTCTTTGGTACGCTTTCATTATGGGCGGCTTCACGGTCAAAGCGAGTAGACTGCGTCCGATTGACATGTCAGTAACGCACTGAACATGTCGCAGTTAATTATGTCCGCGCCCCGCCTTGCATAACGTCCTGCTACCGTCAGGCGATCGCGTCGCCGCCCTGGGCCAAGGCACGTGGTACATGGGAGAAAGCCGTGTGGCACGAGCACGTGAAATCGCAGCGCTGCGAACCGGGCTGGACTGCGGTCTCACTCTTATCGACACCGCTGAAATGTATGCCGGCGGACGGGCGGAAGAGGTCGTCGGCGAGGCGATTGCCGGACGCCGCGACGAAGTGTTCCTTGCGAGCAAGGTGTTGCCCGAACATTCGAGCGGACGCGGGACGATGTCGGCTTGCGAGCGCAGCCTCAAGCGTTTACGCACCGACCGCCTGGACCTTTACCTGCTGCACTGGCGTGGCAGCATCGGACTCGATGAAACCATGGAAGCGCTCGCGCTGCTGCAGCGTCAGGGAAAAATCCGCCACTATGGCGTCAGCAATCTGGACCGATCCGATATGGAAGAGCTTTGGCAAACGAACTCCGGGTCCGCCGTTGTTACCAATCAGGTCTTATACAACCTCATGCGGCGTGGCATTGAATGGGATCTGCTGCCATGGCTGCGCGAGCGGCGCATTCCGGTAATGGCTTACTCGCCGCTCGAACAAGGACGTTTGATAAAAGACGCACGGCTCGCTGCGTTCGCGCTGCGCCACGAGATGACAGCCGCACAGGCCGCACTCGCATGGCTGCTCGACAAGGAAGACGTGATCGCGATTCCGAAGTCTGCCGATAAAAGCCGGATCGCTGAGAACGCCGCGGTGCTCGAGCGTCCGTTAAGCGCAGCACAGCGTGAAGAATTGAACCGTCTGTTTCCGCCGCCGACGCATTCCGAACCGCTTGCAATGTTGTGACAACTAACCGCTGAAAAAACGTCCGGCATATATGTGAACGTCATTTCACCCGCAACACATTCGAGCAGGATTGAGCGGTAGTTCGCGACCTACAGTAAAAGAAGCACTCTGCTGATATTTAACCGACGTGCGGCAGCACAAGATGACGCTGTCATCGGTCATGTTTATTGAGGAGAAAAGCATGCCTAAAAGCCGCCGCGCCACAGCTGCTGAAACGAGCATCAAATCTTTCGCCGACGATTCCGATGTGGACATGGAAATGTCGGATGGCCCAGAACCGGGTAACGTATATCTCTACGACTTGCCGCGCGACGAAGAATTTGTATGCAGTGACGAGGAAGTGCGCGAAGCTTGTGACGGGCTCGTCCCGATGATGCGCTAGCTGCTACAACATGCAGTCTGCGCTGCGGCGTCTGGCCCCGGACGCTGATCAGCGCTCAACATTGCCGGTCCGGAGTCGGCTCGCTGTCCATCCCTCCGAGGCATACGTCGCGCTCCCGCTCCTACTTAGTCGACGTCGCCCGGTGGTTCGTAAGACCGTTCCTACTACTATTAACGAACTCTCCGTCTTGACCGACGTCCCACGTCGCACATACTGGCGGACATCGTTTCGATGGGATCCGTATGAGTCGAGGACAAAAATGGCTGGCGGGCATCGGTGCTTTTCTAATCATCCTGTTCGTGGGCTTGTATTTTCTAGATTGGAACCTGCTCCGTCCATTTATCGCACGCAAGGTTAGCGACGCGACGGGAAGAAGCTTCGCTATCAACGGCGACCTCAATGTTCACCTGTCGCTACGCCCGCGCATCATCGTGAACGACATAGTGATGGGCAACGCCGAGTGGGCGCGCGAACTAAATATGGCGGAAATCAAACGCCTCGACTTTAGAATCGACCTCCTGCGTTTGATCGGCGGTCACCTGAGTTTTCCCGAGCTCGCGCTATCCGAACCGCGGGTTCGGCTCGAAGTTAACAAAGATGGCACGCCGAACTGGGTTTTCAAGGAAGAAAACAAAGACAAACCGACGGCTATCCCCGAAGTCGGCGCGCTATCAATCGACAAGGGCAACGCAACATACACCGATCCTCGCATCAACACGGACTTGACCTTTGACGTCAACACACTGGATGGGCAGCAAGGACCGGAATCGATGGTTGAAGTTATCGGCAAGGGGCGCTTCAAAGGCATGCCGTCTACGCTCAACGCACGTGGCGGCGCGTTGTTGAGCCTTCGGGACGCGAGTAATCCCTACCCCATCAAGCTGCGGGCCGCATTGGGTACGACTAAAGCCAGCGTCGACGGCACACTCATCGATCCGCTGCACCTCAAAGGCGAGAACGTCAATTTCACACTGGAAGGCAGTGACCTCTCGCTCCTCTACCCGATTGCCGGTGTGCCGATTCCCCCGACGCCGCCATACAAGATCGAGGGCGCACTTAATCATGCCGGTGACTTGTGGTCGCTGCGGCAGTTGAAAGGGCTGGTCGGAAAAAGCGATATCGCGGGCGATTTTTCGCTCGACTTGAATAAAAAGCCGCAATTCATCAAGGCGGATCTCGTATCGAATCGGCTCGACATGGCGGATTTGGGCGGCTTCATTGGCGGCGATCGTGGCGACAAGCCCGCGAACAAACCGCCGCCTTCCGACAAGTTGCTTCCCACCGAGCCATTCAGTCTGGAAAAACTGCGCGCGGCGAACGCCGACGTGAAGTTTCACGGCGCGAAGATCATAACCGACAAGATGCCCGTCGAAAAAATGGATGTTCACCTTTTTGTCGAGGATGGGCGCCTGAAGCTCACACCGCTTAATTTTTCGGTAGCCGGCGGAACCCTGGAAACTCAGATACAGATGGACGGGCGTCAGCAGCGCATTGCAACCCACGCAGAGATTGCCGCGAAAGGCTTCCATCTGGACAAGCTCGTGCCGACCGAAAAGATGAGCGCTGCAAGTGCCGGCACGATGGGCGGACGGGCGAAGCTTGACATGAGTGGCAACTCGATTTCGCAGATGCTTGGCTCGGCGAACGGTGACATGGCCCTGATTATGGACGGCGGGACAGTCAGCGAGCTGTTGCTGCGGTTGACGAACCTCGACATCGCTAATTCGCTCGCACGCCTCTTGGGCGGCGACAAGCAGACGCCGATGCGCTGCATGGTAGCGAACTTGAATGCAGTTAATGGCGACTTCCAGATACGGGCAATGGTCCTCGATACGCCCAAAGTAAATGTGCACGGCACCGGACACGTAAATTTCGCCACCGAGGCGATGCAACTGCGCCTGGTCGGGGAGTCCAAAGGTTTCAGCCTTGCATCACTGCGCGGACCGATCGATATCGGAGGCACACTGAAACACCCTGTGGTCCGACCGGAGATGGGTAATGTGATTGCGCGTGGCGGTCTCGCCGCCGCGCTCGGCATCGTCACTGCCGGCATAGGCACTCTCATTCCATTGCTCGAATTCGGCAAAGAACAAGACACCAATTGCACCAAGCTCGTTGCCGAAGCTAAATCAGACGTCGGCATCAAAACCAGTGACATGGCACCTCGCGCGGCGCCTAAGAAACACTAGCTCGCATCAAAGCGCGCCGAGAGCGATCACGCCGCAACGATTAACTGATCGGCTATCATGACGCTTCATCGCAGTGCGGGGCGGATCCATGACGAAGCGTGCGGCCGGCTTCACCATGATCGAGATGATGATCGTCATCGCCGTGGTCGCCATTCTGGCGCTATTAGCCGCGCCGAGCTTCCAGGACCAGATCATCAGAGATCAAATCAACAAGGCGCTGCCACTGGCAGATATCGCAAAGGCACCAACTGCTCTGGCATGGTCCACCGCGCAGGCATTTCCGGCCGATAACGCGAGTGCCGGATTGCCGCCCGCGGACAAGATCGTCAATAACTACATCAGCTCAGTGCAGGTGCAGGACGGCGCCATCCACATAACGTTCGGCAACCGTGCCAACGCGCTCATCACTGGGCGCGTACTGTCATTGAGACCTGCGGTGGTAGAGGATGCGCCGATCGTGCCGGTGACCTGGGTTTGCGGCGGCGCCGAAGCGCCGGACAAGATGACCGCCCATGGCGAGAATAAAACGAATATCGTCGCAGGCTATCTGCCGTTCAACTGTCGATGCGCGCAGTAGCGCTAAAAATTGAGCGTTTCTTGCGGTTACCTGGTCGTGACCGCTAGGGCCAGACTGGTCGATACGAGTCAGGATGGAGCCGCTCAGTTTAGAATCTGACGATGCCTGTCGCCGAAATCATCAGCCTCTTTGTGATCGGCTGTATTGCGTGGCTTTGGCTGGACAGTCTCAAAGCGCGAGAGATCGCGGTGACGGCCGCAAGATCGGCGTGTCGCGCCGAAAACCTGTTGCTGCTCGATGACACCGTGGCCATTTCAAATGTGAAGCCCGCACGCGATGATGACGGTCAGGTCAAACTTCAACGTGCGTATAACTTCGAATACAGCGACACCGGAAATAACCGGCTCAGGGGCAGCCTCGTGCTGCGTGGACATCGCGTGGTGCTCCTGAATGTCGGCGTGCGCGCGGCGCCGCCATTGACCATCGTGCACTGAACGAAGGCCGGCGTCGCGAGAAGCGGAGCAGACGGAGTTACTCCGCTCCACTTACTATCGCTTAATTGACTGCGAAACAGTAGAAGAGACCCGCGCCGCCAGTTCCTTTGAGCGCTTCCTGGCTGCATCCGCCACGGGAAGCGTGCGATGAGTTCCATGACTTCGCAACGGCGTCATCGGTCAGCCCTTGACGGTCGCTGTGTCCCATCTGCACCGCGCCGTCCGCGCCGCTTTTCGTGTAATTGCCGCAAGTCATATCCTTGTCTGCGGGATACGCACGGCCATTCGCCTGCGAACCGGTCAGCACGTCATGCGTGTTTACGGGATCCCCTCGCCCGCTGACAATCTCGCCTTTCTCGGTCAGATTGGTCTGCTTGGTGAGGTTGTTGTTATCCCGATGCAGGTCGTCGACATCGCGCGCAATGACCACACCCTTCGCGTTTTGCCATGGGCCGCGCCCGATGCGATCACGCGCGTTCACGCCACCCGCACCGCTCGTGCTCAAGTAAGCGCGCCACGTGCGGTTACCCGCGCCGGCGGCCTGCGCGAGCGACTGACAATGGCGGTCTGCACCGGCAAGCCCGCCGAGATCCGCGCCTTTGCCGCTGCCGACGCTGGTTACGAAGAATGTCATCGAATTCTGGGTTGCTCCTTGCTGCATATCGCCACACCCGGCGAGGCCCAGCGCTCCCAGTGCGATCGCGGCCAGTCGAAATTTTCGTTTCACGATGTCTCCTCAGTTGTCGTTCGATGCGAAGCATGACCGTAACACAATGCGGATGTCACCTCAATGCAGCTGGCGCAGTGTCCCGCCGTTATCTTTGCCGCGATAAAATGGCCGCCATTCAAATGACCGGGGGCACGAATAAATGGCTTCAACCAAACGCATCGACGTGCACAGTCATGTTTTTCCGCGAGGCATGCTCGATCTGGTGCGGGCGCGACCCGACGACTTCGGCATGCGCTTCGATAACGCGACCGGCACCGAGCGGCTGCTGCGCGACGACGGCCACGTCAGTCCGCTCTTCGACGAATTCCATGATGCGGCGGCGAAAGTGGCAGGTATGGATCGCAAAGGGCTCGATATTTCGGTGATATCGCCGACACCGATGATTTACTTCTACTGGCTTGATATCGATCGGGCGCTGGCAGCGTCGCGTGTTATCAACGATGGCATCGCAGCAATGGTGGCGCAATTCCCCGAGCGTCTGCGCGGCATGGCCACAGTGCCCATGCAAAATGCGGATGCAGCGATCGCGGAACTTGAGCGTGTGGTGAGTCAACACGGCTTCCGAGCAATCGAACTGGGCTGCACGATATTGGATGGCCAACTCGCTGATACGCGCTTTCGGCCGGTGCTGCGGCGGGCGCAGGAGTTGAAGGTATTCGTCTTCACGCATCCGCAGTACACCGGCGCCGAGCGCTGCAGTCTGAATCCGTATTATTTATCGAATCTCATCGGCCATCCGCTGGATACGGTAACCATGGCGGCGCATCTTATGTTCAGCGGCGCTCTCGATGAGTTACCGGAACTTAAGATCGTGCTCGCGCATGGCGGCGGCTATCTGCCATACCAGATCGGCCGGCTCGCGCATGGCTACGACGTTCGCAAGGAGCCAAAAGTGAACAACGCCAGCTCACCGCGTGACCTGTTACGGCGCTTTTATTTCGATGCGCTCACGCACGATGATAAAGCGCTGGAATTCCTGATCAGCCAGGTCGGCGCGGACCGCGTTACGCTCGGTACCGACGCCCCCTTCGATATGGGCGAAGAAAATCCGCTCACGCGCCTTGACGCCGTACACGGCTTGAGTGATACAGACCGTGCCCGCGTGCTGGGTCTGAACGTGTTGGGACTGCTCGGCGAGAAAAGCTGATTCAGGACCGATTTACCAGAGGCCTTTCAAACGGCCACCGTCGAGATTGAGCGACACGCCGGTGATATAACTGGCACGTTCTGAACACAGGAAAACGATCGCGTTGGCGAGCTCTTGCGGCTTGCCAAAACGGTTTAGCGAATTTTTGCGTGCGGCCAGCCGGCGCGCTTCCTCTTCGCTCCTGACGTTCAGCTCCGCCGCGAGTCCCTGCGCATTGCGCTGCCACAGATTGGTATCCACCCATCCCGGGCACACGGCGTTGACGTGGACGCCGTCTTCACCGAACTCGGTCGATAACGATTTCGTTATATTGAGCAGCGCGCTATTGGTGATGCCGCTGCCGAACATGTAAGGATCGGGCTCCTTGCCTGCGCCGCCGATGATATTGACGATGCGGCCCCATTTCTTAGCCTTCATCATCGGATGAACGAGCCGGATTGCACGCATGAAACCGAAGAGCTTGGTGTCCAGTTGCTCCTGCAATCCCGCGTCCGTCAATGCTGCGAAGCGGCCCGAATACATCTGGCCGGCATTGTTGACGAGAATGTCCACTCCACCGAAGCGCTGGCGTGCGGCATCCACGAGACGCGCGATATCGCTTTCTTTGGTGGAATCGGCGACGACGGCATGTATGTCGCCCCCCGTTGTCTTCGCAAGTTCATCCCGCGAGCGCTCGAGCGTCTGCGCATTGCGCCCGCTGATTGTCACACGCACACCTTCTTCGAGAAACTGTCGCGCGGTCTCCCGTCCGATACCGCGGCTGCCGCCCGTGACGATTGCCGACCTTCCCCTGATTCCCATGTCCATGTTCGTGATTCTCCGTTTCAATCAATCTTTATGCCGGCCGAGCGCACGATGTCATTCCATGTGCGCACTTCTTTTGCAACATACTCGCCGAACTGAGCCGTTGTCATCCGCCCCGGTTCAGCGGAATTGACGGCGAGAATTTCTTTCACCTTCGGTTGATCGAGGGCTCGCACGATTTCAGAATGTAATTTCGCCACGATGTCGCGCGGTGTGCCGGCGGGCGCCCACAAGCCCGAATACAAGCCCAGGTCGAAATCGCCCACCGTCTCCGCGATCGTGGGCACTTCGGGAAGCTGCGGCGAGCGCTTTGGAAACGAAACAGCCAATAATACGAGCCGGCCTGCCTTGGCCTGCGGCACTGCGGATGGCATTGTGGAAAACGCGACCGACGTCTCGCCTGTGATCACCGATGAAGTGGCTGGACCGCTGCCCTTGAACGGCACATGCACGAGGTCGATGCCGACCATACGCATCAAACGCACGGCGCCGAGATGAGTGATCGCGCCGCTGCCCGATGAAGCATAGTTGAATTGCCGCGGCTTCGACTTCGCGAGCTCGATTAACTGCGGCAGCGTGCGCACGCCGAGCGTTGGATTGGCAACGAGCACCATCGGGGACCCTGCCACCAGCGCAACCGGCGCGAAGTCCTTGACGCCGTCGTACGGCAGGTTGCTATACAACGACGGCGAAATGCAATGGCCGCCGAGATCGTTCATGAGCAATGTGTATCCATCCGGCACCGCTTTAGCGACGAGCGCCGCACCGAGCGTGCTGCCGGCACCCGGTCGGTTGTCGATAACGACCTGCTGCCCGAGCGCCTCGGCGAAATGAAGGCCGACGGCACGTGCAATGACGTCAGTGATACCGCCTGCAGGCCATGGTACGACCATCCGGATCGGCTTGTTCGGGTAAGACTGGGCGTGCGCCGCTGCGCTGGCGCCAACCAGCGCGGCGAGCAACACACAGTAGATTGCATCGATCAGTTTCACGCGTCTCCCCTACGCAGCTTGCGTTACTTGAAAGTGGATATATTCGTTCCTCGTGCCCGACCGGAGAGCACATGCCTTTCTTACTATTCGCCTTTGATGCCCGCCGCCTGTATAACTTTCCCCCACTTGGTGATTTCGTTCTGCACGAATGCAGTGTATTGCTCTGGCGTGTTGTGAATCGGGTCGGCGCCTTGTGATGTAAGGCGGTCGCGCAACTCGGGCGTGTTGAGCGCGCGTGCGATTTCAGCGTTAAGCTTATCGATAATCGCGCGCGGCGTTTTCGCCGGCGTCGACACGCCAAACCACGCCGTCACTTCATATCCCGGCACGCCGGCTTCGGCGACCGTTGGGAGATCCGGCGCGGCAGGCGCGCGTTTGGCGCCCGTCACGGCAAGAGCACGCAAGCGGCCATCGCGCGCGTACTGAATCACGGTGGGCATGTTCGCGAACATTATCGATGTTTGTCCGGCGAGCAGTTCGATCGCGGCAGGCCCGCCGCCTTTATACGGGACATGAACCCATTTGATGCCCGTCATGAATTGGAAAAGCTCGGCCGAGAGATGAACGGTGGTGCCGGTTCCCGACGAAGCAAAATTGATTTCGCCCCGGTGCTTCTTTGAGAACGCGATCATTTCCCTGATATTTCGCGGCGGGAAGGAAGGATGGACGACGACAAGATTCTGCGCCTCCGCCACGAGGGACACGAATGCAAAATCACGAATCGGGTCGAACGGCAGCTTCATCAGCGTCGCGTTCGTCGCATGGCCAGGCGCGTTCAGAAGAATGGTATAGCCATCCGGTACCGCGCGTGCCCCTACTTCGGTGGCAATGGCGGTATTTGCACCCCCGCGATTCTCGACAACCACTGATTGCCCCAATTGTTCGGTGAGCTTTTGTGCGAGCGCCCGGGCGACGATATCGTTAGTGCCGCCGGCAACGAAGCCGACGAGAAAACGTATCGGTTTGACGGGGTAAGTCTGGGCGGCCGATGGCAGGCAGCACAATGCGAGGAGCGCGATCAATCCCGCCGTCGTGCCGGACTTAGTCATGGCGGATATTCTGATCACGCTTCACCATCATTGGTTGGAGTCAAGCATCGTAACATGCGATTTCTTTTGCGGGCATTGAGCCGGTTCATCGCTTTGAGTGGCCGTTATCTTTCCAGAAACGCTCCATCGCGATGAACGTATAGGAGGCGGACCATCCGATCAGAAGCAGGCCGTTGAGCGCTTCCATTCCGGCGAGTAACCGCAAGTCGCCGCTGGGAACGACATCGCCATAGCCGAGCGATGTGTATGTTTCCGCCGAAAAGTAAAAGCAAAGTGTCAGGGACGCATCGCCAGCCTGACCAAGGGCACCGACGCCGAAATACTGAACCAGCACATGGAATGCAACAGCGTATAGGAAGATTTCAACGATATGCGCGATGAAGGCGCTGAAGATAATCACGACAAGCTTCGCGCGGCCGGGTATGCGCAGCGCGGGCAGGCCGGCGCTCAACATACGCAGCACTTCGTAATGGATGACCGTCGTGAATACAAGCAGTGCGATGCCGAGCGACGCGACGATTCCCATGTTTATTCTTCTTGCGCTCTGTCGCTTGCGGATGTTGCGTGCGGTTTTCGAAGCGGAAGTTCGACGTTATCGAGTTCTTAAGAGCGACACGGAACCACAGCGGGCGTTCACAGGATACGAACAAGCAGCGGTCGATCGATTGTACCTGACGCCTCAGCACTGTTTTCTAACCAATGCTTCATGCAGCAGCGGTCAGCAGATCAGTAAACGGTTGTATGAAATAATATGCGCTTCAAGACATACAAGATATAAAAAGGGAGTGCTTAATTTGGTTCGTGGCACGGCGAGCGAGAGCCTTATCTTAGGATTGCTCGCGCTCGCCCTTTGTTGTGTTTCGACGCTCGCGGCCGGTGCAGGCGTGCAGAAGCTGGAAACGGTCGACGTCATCGATGCCACAGACAATCTGATCGGCACCGCCGATTCGGCCAGCCAGGGCGCCGTCACAGGCCGGGAACTCGAGGCGGTGCCTGCTTATCGGCCGGGTGAGATTCTCGAGTCTGTACCGGGGGTGGTGGTCACACAGCATAGCGGTGAAGGCAAGGCTAATCAGTACTTCCTGCGTGGGATCAATCTCGATCACGGCACGGATCTCGCCATCACATTCGATGGCATGCCGGTCAATCAGCGCACGCACGGTCATGGGCAAGGCTACAGCGATCTCAATTTCGTGATCACGGATATCCTGAGCGGGCTTCAATACAAAAAGGGCCCCTACTATGCGGATGAAGGTGATTTTTCCGCGGCGGGCGCTGTGCATCTGCAAATGCCCAATCGGCTGGAACGAGGCATTGGGCAGGTAGGTTATGGCGACTATGGCTACCGTCGTGCGCTGCTCGCCGATTCGCCGAAACTCGGCAGCGGCAACTTGCTTTATGCGGTTGAGCTGTTTCATAACGACGGTCCGTGGACAGTACCGGATGACTATCGCAAATTCAACGCCTTGCTTCGCTACGGACAAGGCACCGAGCAAAACGGCTTCAACATTACTGCCATGGCGTACGAGGGCACCTGGAATGCGACCAATCAGATCCCGCGCCGCTCGCTTAACGCCGGGCTGATAGGACGCTGGGATACGCTCGATCCGACCGATGGCGGCGATTCGAGCCGTTATAGTTTGTCGGCCGCCTTCAACAAGGCTGGCAGCGCATCAGCCACTTCCGGCAATGCGTTTGTCATCCGTAGCAGGCTCAATCTCTGGAACAACTTCACCTTCTTCCAAGACGACCCGGTCAATGGCGATCAATTCGCGCAAACGGATCAGCGTGTGACAACCGGCTTGAACCTCAAGCACACACTTTTTGGCAAGTGGGGCGCACACGATGTCGAGAATACCTTCGGCGTGCAGGGGCGCAATGACAACATCAACGTGGGACTGTTCAATACTGCGCAGCGCACCATCATCAGTACTACGCGCGAGGATCACGTTGTTGAGACGAGTGGCGCAGTCTACTACCAGAATAATCTGCGCTGGACGGACTGGTTTCGCACCGTAGCGGGTTTGCGGGCGGATTTTTATCGCGGCGATGTAACGAGCAACAACCCGTTTAACTCCGGCAAAGTAAATGACCACCTGGTGAGCCCGAAGGCAGGCTTGATTTTTGGACCATGGGCAAAGACCGAGTATTACCTCAACTACGGACGAGGCTTTCACAGCAATGATCTGCGCGGCGCCACCATCAGCGTCGATCCGAAAAATCCGGCAATACCCGCGACGCGCGAGGCGTTGCTGGTTCGTGCAACCGGCTACGAGGCCGGCTTGCGCACTGCCATCATTCCTAACCTGCAAAGTACTTTCACCGTATTCCGGCTCGACATCGAATCGGAGTTATTGTTTCAGGGCGATGCCGGTACCACCATCGACAGCGGCCGGCCGAGCAAGCGCGTGGGTTTCGAGTTTACGAATCTCTACACGCTCAATTCATGGCTGAGCGTCGATGCGGATGTCGCTTTCACGCGTGCGCGTTTTTCGGATGGAGATCCGCTGAGCGTCGGCGATCGGGTTCCCGGCGCCGTTGAAGGGGTCGCGACGTTCACTGCATCAGTCGATAATCGCGGGCCCTATTATGGCAGCGTTCGTCTGCGTTATTTCGGGCCTCGACCGTTGATCGAAGACAACAGCTTCCGCTCGAACTCGACGACGCTGCTATCAGGGCGAGTCGGCTACAAGTTCGACAAGAAACTTCGCCTGCAGCTCGATGTATACAATCTGCTGAATCGACAGGCTAGCCAGATTGATTATGCCTATACGTCTCAATTGCGAGGCGAGCCCGCGCCCGTTAACGACATACATTTGCATCCGGTGGAACCAAGATCCGTTCGCGCGACATTAATCGCAAACTTCTAAACCGCTCCCTGTAGCACCACGGTACCCATCGAGAGTACGATCGTCTAGCTCACGACTTGTCGAGCCGTACACGTTAGTACTTGGAACTTTACTTCAGCGACCGCCGTACGTTGGGGGAATGGATGGAACAGGAAGTAATCGCGGTTGGTGAGATTGTCGATGCCCACGGCAGCGCTCCAGTTCTTATCGAGCTGGACTCTAAGCCGCGCATCGACGACAAAAAACGCTTCAAAACCCTGATACGTGTGCTCATACACATCAAGGTTATCGATCTGCGCGAACTGCCGGCCGCTGTAGCGCCCGGCGAGCGTCGCTGCAATGCGGGCGTTGGGGCGATACGTCGCCACCAGCGTTGCGCGCCAATCCGGCACCTGCGGCGTGCGTTTACCGACCGCGAGCGAGTTAGCTGAGTCTTCGAGGATACGGGAGTCAACATAGGTAACGCTTCCGCTCAGCTCAAGTCCGCGTATGAATACATTGTTTTTCTGTGCGACGACTTCGACGCCGCGTGAGCGAACCCGGTCAATGTTTTGGACGAACGCGAACAGAGTCGTGGAACCCGAAACCAGCAGGGCACTTTGCGAGATCAATGCATCGCTGATGTTCTCCTGAAACAGCGACACCCGTACGCGGCCGTCTTGCAGCGTCCGCTCGAGCGATAGCTCTGCGGACAACGCGTTCTCGGGTTTGAGATTAGGGTTCGGTACCGTGATAGTCGGCCCGGTTGTGATCGCTTGGTATAGCTCGCTGACTGTCGGAAATCGGTAAGCCTTCGCAATGGAGGCAGTCGCCAGCCACTCGCCCGCGGGCGACCAAGCAACCGACGCTTTGGGAGAAAAGCGTGTTGCTGAAAGATCCGGTTGGACTACGCTTAGCGCAGGCGCGAGCGAGTAGTTGAAACCCTCAAATGCGCGCCAGTGCTCATAGCGGCCGCCTAGCGTTGCCTTCCACGCCGGTGCAAAACGCCAGGCGTCCTGAATCCAAAGTGCTCCTGTCGCCGTTTTGCCGCGCGAATCGGTCGCCAGCGCACCATTTCCGCCCGACAGCCAATCCGCTGTATTGAACTTCGGGTCCGCGAGCACGTACTTGTCGTAGTGAGTGCCAAAGCTGACGTGATGATCACCGCTTGCGCCTTGCGGCCGCCAGATGCCGCGCAGATCGAGCATCGTCCACCCCGTGCCATCCATGTATTCGATGGTGCCGGCGCCGCCGGTCTGGGCGACGGGCAGCGCATCGGTTGGCATGCGTTTGACCGACTTGTCGTAGTGATAGCTGCTTAGCACCCCTTCCCAGTCCCACGTACCGTTGGTGCTCGACTTGAGCGACACCGTTTGCATTACGTGGTCTTCGTTCAACTTGTATACGTTGTTGGAAAACGCGCTTGACGGAATGACTGCGTTGAGACCGCCGATGTTTACGCTGCCGCTATATACCGCTGTTCCTGCCGCGTCAGTCAGGTAACTCTGGGCGTGCGCAGTCGTATCGTTCTGAAATAAGCCGACGGTATAAGTAGCGCGAAGACTGGGCGTGAAGTCATAGGCTGCCTTGAGCTTGTAGTTGTCCTGAATATTGCGCTCCAGTGCACCGGCTCCGATGACAAAAATCGGACTGCCGGTGCGATTTGCGTCCGCAAAGGCGCCGCTTACGGGCGTGCCGGCGCCGCTTGCACTCGTCGGTCTTGCAACAGTGACATATGCGAGTGGCTGGTTGTTGCTATCGAGATGGTTTGCGCTCAACCACCAGGAAAAATCGCCATTGCGGTTGCCGATGAGTGCGCTGCCCTGCTTCGCAAAGTACGTATCCTTCGTCGCATACTGGCTGAAATCCTGCCAGCTTGTCGTCGCTTTCACGCTTGCTTCAAACTGCTTCGGCATACGTGTCGTGATGTCCAGTACGGCACCGATTGAATTGCCCGCGTACGCGGCAGAGAACGGGCCATACATGACGTCGACGCGCTCGATTTCTTCCGGCGACACCACGCCCCAGCGCGGTCCGCCAACGTTGTTGTTATTGGCGATGAGCGGCGACAACAATGCGCCATCGACCATGATCAGACTGCGCGCGCTCGCGCCCACTCCGGAGGTACGCGTAGTCATCGGCGCCTGGGTGTCACCGATATGGCGCTTGCGAATCAGTATGTTCGGCAGATAGCGGACGGCGTCCTCGGTGTTGATCACATTGACCGATTCGGACATCTGCTTGGCAGTCACGCTTTCGGATGAGGCGGGAAACTCGAGTTTCTCCGGCACCGAACGCCCTTGCTCGACTACGACTTCTTCGAGACTGGGCACATCGTTTTGCGCGATGCAGAGTGTAGTCGCGCTCGCAAGGATGGCGGCCGACACTGCGCGCACGCTGTGAACTCTCATTTAATCGTGCTCCGATAGATGCCTCGTCCGCATGCCGGTATAAACCGGAATGCAGACGCACTGGATTCAGCGATGAAGACAGCTACAGGAGAGCGGGAGGGCCGCGCGGCGCGATCGAATGAATTAGTAGGCGGCGCGAATAAACGGGAGCATACGCGTGCAGACGAAGCTCGTATCCACCGGTCGGCGTAACCAGCACCACGGGCGCTCTTGGCGCCTCGAACGATGGATGGTGCGTGGGCGCTGCGACGATCTGGTCATTGCAGCAACATCGACCGCTGCCGCCGCCCGGGCACCACGGGAGTAAGGTAGTGACAAGGGATTCCGCATCTCGTGACATCGGTGCTTCCGGCGACGACACTGGTGCAGTGACCTGGCCACCATGCGGGCCCTCATGCGCAGAAGCTACGCAAGCGCAAAGCATCAGCAGCGCGCACAGGCCGAGCGTCGTCAACGTCTGTATGAAACTGCGCACAAACATGCTGCTTTTTAGCACAGTTAGCCGGATGCGTGCGCACCGGGAAGCATCCGCGAGGTGATTCACTGTCTGTAACAAGATGCGCGCAAAACCGCCAATCGAGTCGAACAGCATCTAATTAATGTAACACTGGACCTGTACTCTGGCGCCCGACACGTTGCAGTTCGAAACGAACGACAAGCGGAGTAACTAAATAATGATCACAGATGCAATACGCGAGGCACAGTCTGAATATGCTGTTTACTTTCTTCTGACCGATTATGTCGAAACACTGCAGTTCTCGGAGAAATTCCCGGCGCAGGTCTTGTACGTCTGCCGCTCGCCGGATTAGAAGATGTTCGCCACCGTCTCGATCGATTGGCTGCTCACTTCGAAACCACAATGCGCCTGATGGATACGTCTACCTGCTACATCGTCAGTGAGGCGATTGTCATCTTTGACGCCGCCATCCGACGCGTGAACAAGCTGCCGCGACAGAACACAGCATGCGTTTGCGATCTGACATCCGTCCGTCACTTGCACTTAACGCATGCTTCATGACGACTTGTACGCTTCTATTTTTGGTGGATTGAACTTCCACCGAGCACACGACGTATGGCAACCGGTGTGAATGGAGGGACAAAAAAAGTTAGGTTGTTGTGCACTATGACCCTTGTTCACGATGGTCGCGCACGAATACAGTTCGTGCATTCCTGTTCCGCCATCATGTGCACGAGGATTAGCTGCAGTGTCTGATCAAACTCAAAATCAGAAAGACGCCGAAGACCTGGTGAACGACTCCCTGCAGATACGGGCAGTTGCGAATAAGGAAGGCGTTTCGGAAAAAGCGGTTATGGCCGCCATTGCAAAAGTGGGACCGCTGCGGCAGAAAGTAATCGCCGAACTGCGGAAATCTAAGATTCAGGAACGCAACGATACCAGGCGCCTGAGAGCCGCGCGTAGTTAAGTCGCTTGCGTCATCTGACCGGCGTTCCGATCACCGGCGGCCTCCGCCGTCGGATTGTTGAACCCCTCGCACCGACCCTAGGATTCTCAAAGCCCTCATCTCGCCGATGAGACCTGTGCGCGCGGTCTAACGATCCACGGCGCCTCGCGCCCATCAAGCCGCGTTCAACTCTACTTCTGTTACACGCGTGACGGCCTTGGAGAAATCGCCGTACCCATGCGCTGGCCGCAAAGCGAGCATGTGACGTGCTTCACATCACACGGCGCAGTGTGATTTACCCAGTCGGCCGAAATTCGATAAGACGGCGTCCTGGACACGCACCTGCGTTAACAGCGCAAGTATGTTGTCGGTCACGGACGAGAAGCGGTGCCGGTTCAACCGTCTGTCAACCCTTGGCACGTGCCTTGCATCGATTACCACCTATGGTAAGCACGGCACACAGACGTACTTATTACCATGTCTCGTTGTGAAATATGCGGCAAACCACTGCTGAGGGAGTCTCGGTAGCACCGCATGAAGCGTAAGACTGAGGAACCACGCCGTCACCATTCACATGGTAGGAAGGACGATGAGAAAGTTCGTAAACAGACACGCTAAATCGTCCTTGTAAAAAGCGTCAACGCTAAATTGCACGTTAGTACCCGGGGAGACACTAGTCATGCAACAGGCAAAGCAGAATGCAACCGCTCAAGCCGTAGCTGTGTTCAAAGGCCTGACCGGCACACCAGTCATAAACATCTGTAGCGAGTATGGCATCAGTGCCGCCGAATATGACTGCTGGCGGCAGCAGTTGGTCTCTCGTATAGACACGCAGCTTGCGAATATTCCCTCGGATGGCCACCCCAAAGTACGCGATCTCGCTTCGCTCTTCGCCGCGCTCGCCAACACCAGCGAGGATCTCGCAGAACCATTGCAGGTTGCGCAGGAACTCATCGAAGCGCTTCCAATCCCCGTTTTCTTCAAGGGGCGCGATGGCAAATACCTTGGCGTGAATAAGGCATGGGAAACTTTTTTCGGTGTATCGAGGCAGGCGTTTCTGGGTAAGGACGTTCGCGCTCTCTATCCGCAGAGCCCATCTGTTGCGGAAAAACATGACCGCATGGACAAAGAGCTGTGGCAGCGCCCTGGCAGTCAGAGCTACGAGATTCCACTCGTCGTGCGCGGCGGTGCATTGCGCCATACGATTTACTACAAAGCAACCTTCACGCGCTCCAACGGAGAAGTCGCAGGTCTCATCGGCACCATCATCGATGTTACGGAACGCAAACTTGCCGAGCAGCGGCAGACGCTCGAAAACACGGTGACGCTGTTGCTGGTCGAGGCGCGCACAGTGGGCGAGGCAATGCCGCAGGTGATCGAAGCCATGTGCGAGACGCTCGGTTACGTCTACGGGGCGCGCTGGGTAGTTGATGATACTGAGCGCGTGATGCGGTGTTCGGAAAGCTGGTGCGTTGCGGATGCCGCGATTGATGCCTTCCGGCGGATGAGCGTGAGTCGGATAGAAATCCCCGATAAACCGGGCGGCCTCAACCGCAAGGTGTGGGCAACGTCCAGTCCGGTGTGGATTGCAGACATCGCTCAAGAAACGACGCTGTCACGCCGGCACGCTGGACTGGAAGCGGGTTTGCATTCTGCTTTCGCGTTTCCAATCCTGGTGGGCGGAAGCTTCTATGGCGCCGCCGAGTTCTATTCGCGCAATGTGCATGGGCGAGACGAAAGAGTGCTCGAGATTGCTCGCACGATCGGCAACCAGATCGGCCAATTCATAGCACGCAAAGAAGCGGAGGCAGCGCTGCTCAAGAGTGAAGCGCGATTCCGGAGCCTGACCGAGTTGTCCTCGGACTGGTATTGGGAGCAGGACGAGCATTTTCGGTTTACAGCGATGTCGCGCGGCATTGTGGATAACACCTCCGTCTCCGCAGACGATTTCATCGGCAAAACCTGGCCGGACATTCCCGGCATTGTTCCACCCGGCGGCAATTGGCGAACCCATCAGATGACTCTGGACGCGCGTGAGTCGTTCCATGACGTCGAGTTTGCATGCCGAGATGCGCAGGGCCGTATGCGTCATCTGAGCAGCAGCGGGCGACCGGTGACGGACGAACATGGAAACTTCAAGGGTTACCGCGGCGTTGGCAAAGACATAACAAGGCGCAAGGTAGCCGAGCTGGCATTGCGTGACGCTAATGATGAACTGACGCGGAAGGCGCAAGATCTCGCCCGCTCCAATGCCGAGCTTGAACAGTTTGCGTATGTCGCCTCACACGATCTGCAGGAACCTTTGCGGATGGTGTCGAGCTATACGCAGTTGATTGCACGACGCTACGGCGACCGTCTGGACGGTGACGCCCGGGAGTTCATGGATTTCATTGTCGACGGCGCAGCGCGCATGAAACAGCTCATCGAGGATCTTTTGAGCTACTCGCGTGTAGGCAAGCGCGGCGAAAGTTTCGAGCCGACGGACTGCCATGCCGCGCTTACTAAGGCACTCGCCAATCTGCGCACGGCGATTGACGACAGCGGTGCGGTCGTTACGCATGACGCACTGCCCACGGTCGACGCGGACGGTCGCCAGCTTATGCAGTTATTTCAAAACTTGATTGGCAATGCGCTGAAGTTCAAGGGCAGCGAACCGCCGCGCATCCACGTGCGTGCCATTGAAGACAAGAGCGGCTGGACATTCACTGTCGCGGACAATGGCATCGGCATCGATCCACAGTACTTCGAGCGCATCTTTATGGTGTTCCAGCGTCTGCACAATAAGACGGAATACGGCGGGACCGGCATCGGGCTCGCAATCTGCAAGAAGGTGGTGGATCGCCATGGCGGCCGCATCTGGGTCGAGTCACAACCGGCACAAGGCAGCACCTTCTATTTCAGTTTTCCGCGGAGAGGAGAGCAAGATCATGAGTGAGTCAGAGGAAACAGCGCGTCCGGTTGAAATCCTGCTGGTTGAGGATAACCCGGGAGACATGCGCCTCACTAAGGAAGCGCTGAAGGAAGGCAAAGTCTACAACAACCTGCATTGGGCGAACGATGGCGTGGAGGCTCTTGCTTTTCTGCGCCGGGAAGGAAAGTACTCAGCCGCGCCCGCTCCCGACATCATCCTGCTCGATCTGAATCTGCCGAAGAAGGACGGTCGCGAAGTCCTGTTGGCCGTCAAGAGCGATGATCGGCTGAAGCATATTCCCGTCGTCATCCTAACAACCTCGAAGGCGGAAGAGGATGTGCTGCGCAGTTACGAGCTGCATGCGAATTGCTACATCAGTAAGCCGGTGGACCTCGAGAAGTTCATCTTTGTCGTCAAGTCCATCGATCGTTTCTGGCTGAGTGTCGTCACGCTGCCCCCGCCAAGATGAGCACAAGCCGCATCCTATTGATTGAAGACAACGAGGGAGACGCGCGCCTGGTGAAAGAGATGCTGGCGGAAGATCCCGAAGTTGCGTTCCGCGTGCATTGCGTTGACCGCCTGTCTGCAGGTTTGGAATTTCTATCAGCGGAGACCACCGCGCTGGTGCTGCTCGACCTGTCGCTGCCGGACAGCCATGGCCTGGAAACGTTCTCCAAAGTCTACGCACACTCGCCTCAGGTGCCGATCATTGTGCTGACGGGAAATAACGACCGCACGACGGCCTTGTCCGCGGTCAAGCACGGAGCGCAGGATTATCTGGTCAAGAACAAGCTCGACTGCGAGCTGCTTGTGCGGGCAATACATCACTCCATTGAAAGGAAGCACTACCAACAGCAACTCGAGCAGCATGCCAACTTCGATTCGCTGACCGGCTTGCCCAACCGCAACCTTTTATACGACCGGATGAAACAGGCGGTATTCGCCCAGCGTTCGGTGCGTTCCATCGCACTGGTATTCATCGATCTCGACCACTTCAAATTTATCAACGACAGCCTTGGTCATGGCGCCGGCGACAAGCTGCTGCAGTGCATGGCCGAGCGGCTGCGCTCGATGGTGCGAGACTCCGATACGGTATCGCGGCTCGGCGGCGACGAATTTGTCCTGATCCTGAACGACCAGACGAGCCAGGACGTCATCTTCCATGCGGTCCAACGCATTCTTGGCAAGGTTTCCGAGCCCATCACGATCGACGGCAAGGACCTGTGCGTCACCTGCAGCGCTGGCATAAGTTTCTACCCGCAGGATGGGTCCGATGTAGAAACGCTGCTCAAGAATGCGGACGCGGCGATGTATCAGGCGAAAGAGCACGGGCGCAATAACTTCAAATTTTTTACTGCCGAAATGAATAAGCGCGCCAATGAGCGGCTTGTGCTCGAGAGCAACCTGCGGCGCGCGCTCGAGCGTAATGAATTAGTCCTGCATTATCAGACCAAGGTGGATCTCAAGACGGGTGTTATCGTCGGCGCCGAAGCGCTCGTGCGCTGGGAGCATCCCGAGCGGGGCCTGTTACCGCCGAACGACTTCATACCGCTTGCGGACGAGACGGGATTGATCGTGGAAATCGGCGAGTGGGTTCTGCGCACCGCATGTGCGCAGAATCGGGCGTGGCAGGACGCGGGAATGCGGCCGATAATCATGTCTGTGAACCTATCAGCGCGTCAGTTCAGACGGGAGGGACTGGTCGAATCGGTCGCCCGGATAACCGCAGACGCCAACCTAAAACCGGAATACCTCGAGATGGAACTTACCGAAAGCATCGTGATGCATGATGCCGAAGCGGCCATCGCCATCCTGCAAGGCCTGAAGGCGCTCGGGGTGCACCTTTCGATAGACGATTTCGGGACGGGCTACTCCAGCCTGAGTTACCTCACAAGTCTGCCGATCGGCACACTCAAGATCGACCATTCGTTCGTGATGGACATCGATCGCCAGGATGGAGGCAATCGCGGAATCCTTGCGCAAGCCATCATCTCGTTGGGTCACAGCCTCAATCTGAATGTGATCGCTGAAGGGGTCGAAAACGAGTCGCAATTGCAGTTTCTAAAGGCAAACGGATGTGACGAAGCACAGGGCTATTATTTCAGTAAGCCAATGCCGCCACAGGACTGCGCACGACTGTTGGCTGCATCGCAGCGCTCGTTAGTCACTAAGGCGCAAAAGACGCACACGTCTAACGATGTGAGAACCGCCACGATCGACACTGCGCGGAGCAGACGCTCATTCGGCTTCCTGGCGACCACGCCAGGCCGTTGATCTGCTGCAACGGTACGTCAGTGTTCCGGACGAAGCTCGACGCGCCATCCGCGCACCTCAGCGGGATCGTGGTTTATCCACGGACTGCATAGCCGAAATTTTCGTTTGTACCGACTGCATGTACCCAGAGGCCTGAGCCCGCGTCTTAATTTTCTTGAATCGAGCCAGAATTTTCGCGTGCTCTGCCTTTGTCGAAAGCGATAGATCTGCCTTCAGCGCCACACCGAGAAAGCCGGGAACATTGCCAGTATCTGCGGACTGCCTAGCAGACGCTTCTGCTGCAGCATCGCCGCCTTTGCACCTTGAGTGGCGGTCGCCGCAGCTTGACGGGGGCGGGCAATGTAGCAGGCGTATTGGGTCGGGGCGTTGTAAGCGTAATCAGGGAAGTGAGGCTGTTCGCCGCCTTGTCGCGGTTCGTCATCGGTTGCAGGTTGGACAGCGCTTCGAGCGTCGCGGGGATCGATGCGTGATCATACATCCGGCGATCGATAATATTGCCACATGCCTGGATTGCTCGCGTGACTGCTCGTCGCAATGACAAGCGTGTAACCGTCCGGGGCAGCCTTGGCAGCAAGCTCGGTTCCAATTATGGTATTTCCTCCCGGCCGGTTGTCGATTATCACTTGTTGACCGAGCACTTCGCTGAGCCTTACGGCTAGCACCCGTCCGACGATGTCCGTGCTGCCGCCGGGCGCGAACGGAATGATCAGGCGAATCGCTTTCGAGGGATAAGACTGCGCATGCAAGCTGGATATTTGCGGTCAGCGCCATCAGCAAAACAAGGAAGCGTGTGAGCGCCGGCATTACCGGGCGCTGCACTTTCATGACCGGCCGGCGCGCAGTTCCCCCAAGGCCTTGATCACGGACGGTCGCGCCGACATGCGATTGAAGTGATCGTTCACCTTGGGAAATCGCGTGACATCGACCTCATCGCCTTCGAGCCATTGCGTTAGCGTAAATAAATACGGATCACAGATCGTGTAAGCGTCACCCATTACCCACGGGCCTGCGAACATTTCCCGCTCGATCAACTCAAAGCAGGCGCCCACGGTCTCGGGCACCTTGTCGCGCATCGCCTTGATGGCGGCTGGATCATCAGCCCAGCGTGTCCCTCGTCTTCGGTGCGCGTGAGCGACGTGCACTGTTGAACACAAATAACTGTTGAACGCCTGGACACGTGCAAATGCGAATGCGTCGTTCAACGGCGCAAGGCGCGCATTCGGCAGCGTCTGCGCAATGTAGGCGAGGATTGCGGGCGTCTCGGTCAGTACCCCGTGATCTGTGATGAGCGCGGGTACTCGTCCCTTCGGATTAATCGCGAGGTACTCCCGCTTGCGCTGCTCGTCATTGGCAAAATCGAGCAGCACCAGTTCATACTCGACTCCGGCGTCTGCCAACGCTATGTGCGATGCGAGAGCACATGTGCCCGGCGCGCTCATCAGTTTCAGCATCGATTTCTCCCCTGTTCAGGCCACCATCACGATGACTGGAGACGCAGTATAGCGAGTTGCCCTGCCGGACTCAGCATCACACCGGCATCTTTCAATAGCGCGTACTGAAAGAGTCGGAGCGTGGCCGGCCCGTAAACCAACAGTCAATGGTACGGGACTTGCACAGAGATATTGCACAACAATCACTTGCGGCACTAGTGCACGGCCACACCACGGAGAACGATATGGCTACCAACACCCAAAACATCAGCCATCACGCGAATCAACTGTTGCCAGATTCATTTGAGCCCGGCACCATATTTGCGATTTACGACGGCATTGTGCCGCTCTCCCGTGACTGCGAGTCGTTTACCATCGTCGCGTGGGACGTTCCCGGCGGCAGGCGATTCCGCGCCGAATTGTCGGATATCGAATGTGAGCTCGTATCCGAGCCGGAATTCCGTGCCTTCGCATTGGCGGCGTCGATGTTTCGACGTTGTGTCGCTCAATGGACCAAAATCGTGCCTCTGCATAGAGGCTCTGACACAGAGCCGGCCTACAGCCGGTAGCGCGACGACCACGGATGCGATGACGCCTTAAGCTCGCGTCACCGCATCCGCTCATTCAGTGTGTCGCGATCTGCAATATTTCCGAAAGCACTGCCGTCGAAAACCGGAAATCGCTGCGAGTGCTCCATGCGATGCCATAAGGCATGTCACCGCCGCCATTCCAGCGACGGACCTTGACCGTATAAGTTGCTCCAGCGTCGGCCGCAAACTCCGCGATCTCATAGCTGTTGTCGTATGAGCCGCTATATCCGACGAGTCTTCCGCCCGCGTCGAACACCATGAGATCGTAGTCATGCGTTAGGATCGATGAAATCGGCAGCTCGATGTTGACGAACGGAATCCGCATCGTGGTGACCATGCTGTCCCAGGCGAGAGCGACTTTCACGCGCGGTCTAGTGAAGAACTGAAACCGGTTTGCCGGCACCGTTATGCGATAGACGAACGTAGACATCTGATCGCGCCCGAATAAGCCGTCCTCGAAGTAGCCGATGTCCCAGCCGAGCGCGTCGCCACGGTTATTGCGTCCTCGCCGCGCGCGTGTAATCGCAACCGCCTGCTTGGCATCCAACGACCCGGCTCCGTCTCGCGCGTCAGTGCCCGTCGAAACATCTTTCCACCAGGTGGACCCTGTGACGTTCTTGTCTGCTGCGGCAAACAATATCGCGCGGCAGCCTTCGGGCCAGATTTTGAGTATGGTATCGACGCCTTGCACCAAGGCGACGGAACCGGCAACCGCGGGCGCTGCGAAACTTGTGCCGCTGTCAGACAATCCGACGACAGAAACGCCCGTGCCATTCGCGCATATTTCAGGAAGCTCGCGGTCAGAGTGAGACGATGCAGGGTTACGGAACACGGTATCGCCTGCCATTGCAGCCGCGGTATCGTCGTGGCTGCCCACGGTGACTGTATTAAAGCTCTTGTGGTTGACGTACTCCATGGATGTTCCATTGCCCGAAGCCATGACGATGGTTGGATACGGCGGACGAAGCGCGAGCCAATCCTTATAGACGTCCATGAAGGAGAGCGAGTCCGAGGTCTGTTCCGCATCGTCATGAAAACTCTGGCTGATGACGCTGCAGTTTTGCTGCCCGACCGCCCAATCAAGCGCGGCGCGGTCGTAGCTGTTCGCGGAAAACAGGGTGCAGCTCGGTGCGTAACCCTTAGGCTTGCCGGACTCCTTGTTCTTAATGATTCCGTTGGTCATACGAGCGTGCGTGCTCGTCGCTGATTGCGCGGTATCAAAGAAGCCGCTGATCGTCAGGTTGCTCGTCGAATCCGGACCCGGCTCCCACACTGCGACCCGCACGCCGGCCCCCTTAGTGCCCGCGCTCACGACGGTGTCTGCGCCCGACACCTTAAGCGAGTTTGAGAGATCGTCTACCGGTCGCTCGGGCGCAAGGAAAATTCCCACGACGTGCTCGTCATCATGCAATTGGCGCAGTTGTGACTTCGTGACTCGAGCGATGAGAACGGGAGCATGAGCAGCTTGCTCTGCCTCGCGGAGCAAAGAACCTGTTTCCGTAGCAAGGAATCGTTTGACTGTATCCGCCATGGCAGTGCGATTGCGCTGGACGACGTTAAGCAGTTCTTTATCGCCGGGCCTCGAAGCCTTCGTCGTCTTGCGCGGCAGGCGTTCGTCCGAACGCAGCCATACCGCTACTTTAATGTGCGCGCTGCCGCGCTCCGTAGCAACGCGCCGGTACAACGCTTCGTCGTACTTGCCTCGCCGTTTGGCGCGTGCCGCAGCAAGCTTGGCAAGCAGTGCAGCGCCGTCAATCTGCCGTCCGGTGTGGTCGAACGCGAGATCCACCGGCCGTCCGCTGCGCTGATCGGTCCCTTTCACAAACTCAACGTATGGCCCATCCGCGCGCACGATGGGATTGATGCGGGAAAGCTGGTCCTCATTCACCCGTGCGCGTACGAACGATTCCACACGAATCGACGCCTTGAGTTTTGCCTTCGTATCGATCACAGTAAACGGCACGACATGGCGGTCACTGATCGCTTTACCGCGGTGGTCAACCAGGTCGCGAACATGCAGCTTGTACCGTCCTGGAACGAGACGTTGGTCGCTGGTCCACAACGCCCGCTTACCGCCGCGCCCAAGATGCACTTGGCCGCTAATCTCTTCAACGCTAATGCCGGCGCGCGCCGCTCGCGGCAAAAGCGGCGCATCACTTTCCACTTCGATCACACTGTCAGGAAGCACGAACTGGTCGGGCGAGATGTTGACGCGAATCATGGAGGGCCTCCTCTAATGTTAGTCACTGTGCAGAGCCTCGAGCATCTGTCGAGCGCAGAAACTCCGCCCACTGACACACGTTTTTGAGTGCACGACAGCCAGCGCAAGAACTCCGATATTTGGTTCGATTGCTCAGCGCATTATTGTTATCGCGAGCGAAGGAGTAAATAGAACCGAGGTCATAGACAGATCCGGTTTGCACGATCAACATTGCTGCGTGCAGTTGAGCACTAACGGTTGTTATCTCGCCGAAGGTTGATAGAGCTCGGCTCACACGCTGTTCGTCGCACGTGACTTCCTGTGTCCTTAAATTACTTTTTTTGGCGCAACAAACTTTGAAAACGCCTATCGATCTGGACATCGACGACGCATCGGGCGCACGTCGTTCGAAGATGTGATAAGTCGTTATACCGCCCTAAACCATCGCTGTAGCCGCTGCAAACAGCGCGAAACTGCAGGCCATTAGCCCGAGGGGCTCGAATTTGCGGCTATGTGAAGCAGTTCGACTGCCTTAGCCGTCCTGGCTTTTCCCGTTCCGTACGTCGGACGTCGTTCGTGCTACTGTGGCGTAGGGGCGCTCCATGCACACGCACATTGCTTTCGATGTTTATAAGCACGAGCATTTTGCCGAGGTCGGGACGTTTGTTCTCGATGCGAGAGACCGCGCGACGCGCAAGATTGTCGCGGCCAGCGCAGTGCATCGTTGGCAGAGCTTGCTGAGGCCCTGGGCATATGTGACGCTGGTCGATAGTCCCGATGGTGAGTACCAGTCGCCACTCACGGGTGTAGCCATCCCGGTGGAACCGTTCTTTATCGACGATCAGCCGCCGGTGGAAGTGCCGTTGCTACTTCGCCGCAAGAATGCGGAGCCGTGAAGCGCAAATAAACAGTGCGGTCGATAGTAGAAGTGCCGGGCGCAAAGTGCCGCTGTCTTTGGTGACTCAGTTCACCCGTGGGAGGCGTTACACGCTCGGGCTGTATTCGCGATCACAAATCGACTGAACGGCAGGTTTCTGCGTGGCGTTTTTTGTGACGTCAGCATATAACGTCGTGCGCTGGCGCGGCGTGCGGCCCGCCGAGCGGATGAGGCCCTCCATCGCCGCGCTCGCCATCTCCGGCCCGTGCGATGCGCCTGCCGCCCGCGAGATCGTCTCGTCCATCAGCGTTCCGCCCAGATCGTTGACACCAGCGTGCAGACACGCCGCTACGCCTTCCGGGCCCATCTTCACCCACGAGGTCTGAATGTTCGGGATAAGCGGATGCAGCACGAGGCGCGCTACGGCGTGCATAAGCACGGCCTCGCGGAATGTCGGTCCGCGCCGCGCCCTGCCCTTGCGATAAATCGGCGCCTCCATGTGCACGAATGGCAGCGGCACGAATTCAGTAAAGCCGCCGGTGTCAGCCTGCAGCGCGCGTATGCGCAGCAGATGACGCGCCCAATGTTCGACCCTTTCCATGTGGCCGAACATGATCGTTGCGGTGCTGCGGAAACCCAGCTTGTGGGCGGTTCTCATTACTTCCAGCCACTCGCCCGTCTTGATCTTGTCGGGACAAAGCGTGGCGCGCACTTCATCGTCCAGAATCTCGGCAGCCGTTCCAGGCAAAGTACCGAGGCCCGCCCGCTTTAGTTCGGCCAAAAACTCGGCTAAGGAAACCCCGAGCGTGTGCGCGCCCTGCCACACCTCGAGCGGCGAAAAAGCGTGCACATGCATAGCAGGAACAATCGCTTTCACGGACCGGCATATCTCAAGATAAGTCGCGCCGGTATACGCCGGGTGAATTCCGCCCTGCATGCAAACTTCGGTCGCGCCGCGCTCCCATGCGTTCTCGCGTGCGGCGCTGGATTTCATCGAGCGGCAGGTCATACGGTTTGCCGCGCAGGTTCTCGCTCGTTTTACCTTTCGCAAACGCGCAGAACTGGCAACGGTAGCCGCAGATGTTCGTGTAGTTGATGTTGCGATTGACGACATAGCTGACAATGTCGCCGTTCACTTGCTGGCGCAACTCATCGGCGGCTGTGCAGACAGCGGAGTAGTCCTGTCCGCGCGCTCGAAACAATTGCACGATCTCTTTCTCATCAAGTGCGTCGCCGCGCGCGGCCTTTGAAATGATGTCGTGAACCGCGTTGCTCAAAGCGACGCTCACGGACGCGCGAGTCAGCGCGAGATCGGCCTCAGGCAGTCGTTCCTGCAGACCCGGCGACCAGCCATCGGTGCGTGGGAAGCCGTCGCTGTCGATCCGCTGCAGCAGCGCCGTGCGCAACGCCGGGTCGACCCAGTGGTCCGCAGCTCGGACGTAGGCCGGATAAATCGCGAGGCGCTCGACGAGTTCCTTGCCTGCCGCTTTGGTAGCGCGTGCGAGAGTTTCCAGATGCGGCCACGGCGCTTCCGGATTGACGTAGTCTGGCGTAACCGGCGAGATGCCGCCCCAATCGTTTATGCCCGCGTCTACGAATTGCTTGAGCGATCCGGGGCTTAAGTTGGGCGGCGCCTGAATATTCATCGCGGGCTCAAACAGCAGCCGCGCGATTGCAATGGTCCACAGATGCTCGTCGAGCGATGGCGCGAGTATCGCTGCCATGCGTGTGTCGGGCTTCGGCAGAAAATTCTGAATGATGATTTCCTGAATGTGCCCGTAGCGATCGTTGAGATCGCGCAGCGCGAGCAACGCTTCGATACGTTCGACGCGTGTCTCGCCGATGCCGATCAATATGCCGGTCGTGAATGGAACTCCTGCTTCGCCTGCGAGCCTGATGGTCTCGAGACGTGCGGCGGGCTTCTTGTCAGGCGAGCCGAAATGCGGACCACCGCGCTTGCACAAACGATCGGCAGCGCTTTCGAGCATGATGCCTTGCGAGATCGACACCTTGCGCAATGCGGCAATATCGGTTGCGGCAAGCAACCCGGGATTGAGATGCGGGAGCAAACCGGTTTCTTCATAAACCACGCGCGCGGCTTGCGCAAGATATGACAGCGTCGTCTCGTGGCCAAGCTCGGCCAGTTCTTCGCGCGCCGTACGGTAGCGCAGTTCCGGTTTGTCGCCGAGAGTGAACAACGCCTCTTTGCAATCTGCTACGGCACCGGTGCGCGCAATCTCGAGAACCTCATCGAGCGACAGATATCCCGCCTCGCCCTTGCGCGGACGATGGGCAAACGTGCAGTAGTGACAAACGTCGCGGCACAACTGGGTGAGCGGGATGAATACCTTACGCGAATACGTGACTACGGAGCCGTGCCCAGCATCGCGACGGGCTGCAGCCGCTTGTGTCATCTCATGTAGATCCGAATGTTCCGCAAGCATGAGAGCGTCGTCGCGTGACAGACGCTCGTTTACAGCAACCCTATTCGTGGTTAAGGTGGTCATGGATTTGTCACCTCTTCCGTTGAGCCTGCGCTTAGTGAGCGGCGCGAGATTCCCTGCATTGTTTCAGGTATGCAGCGTATCCGGTCAGCGAGCCCTCCCGCAGTCAAATATGCATATGTTCTGGTTAGCGATGGCTTCCTCAGAAAATCAGCGAGGTCAGCGGGCCGGTCGATATCATTGCTGAGGCGCTCAATGCGTAGAACCGCTGGTTCAATGCCGGCTGCACGCGCCGCCTCCCTGTGCCGGCGCAGACTGTCGTCGCCGAAACAAAAGGGCATGACCCCGGGCGGCGAACACGCCAGTGCGTTCGTTCCGCCGTCAATTGTGGCGCCCACCAGCGTGACGGACGGCGCAGCACGATGTGCCGCAACGACAGTCTCGATGTCAGCAGGCGTAATCGATGGCACATCCGCGGCAACCATTAGCATGCCGCCGCACCTTGCCGCGGCGAGATGCCGTGATGCCTGCGCCACGGCCGCGCTAGTGCCTGTGTTCTCGAGGTCGTCCACCACGAGAGCGCCGGCCGCACGTGCGATGGCCGCCGCAGCGGCGTCACGCGTGATCACCATGATGCCGGCGAGCGACAACGTACGCGTCAGGACGGACAAAACGTCTTCGAGCATAGCGCGGGCCAACGCTGCGCGCTCATCGTACGCGAGAACCGGCATCAACCGCCGTTTCGTATCGGCGAACAGCTTGACGGGAACGACCGCCCACAAATTGCCACTTGCGCTCATAGACTGGGTCCCGGCATCTGAGGCGCAATACTGGAATCGCTCGCAATGCGTCCTGCGAAATCGAGCACGGCGTGCGCGAGGCGACGCTTGTCGTCGATGCTGTTCATCAGCGTTGGCGTTACTGCGGTTGGAATGCTGATGCTGTTCACGTCGGCGGCGTCGATTTCGTCGATCACAATGCCGTCGATCAAGCCGGAATAATGCGCAGCAATTGCCTGCGAAGTCGTTGCTACGCCGAGTTCGGTCATGATTTTTGCGGTCGGTCCCTTGACTGCCTTGCCGCCTATGATAGGCGAAACGGCGACCACGGGAACAGTCGCCGCTTGCAGTGCTGCGCGAATTCCAGGCACAGCAAGAATTGGATCGATGCTGAGATAAGGATTGGAGGGACAGATCACGATCGCAGCGATAGGTTCACGCGCAAGCGCATCCATCACTGCCGGAGTCGGCTGCGCTGTCGCAGCACCGGCGAAAGTTACACCGGTGATCACAGGCGCGCATGCATGGCGCACGAAATATTCCTGAAAAGGTAGATCACCCCGCGTCGTGTGAACGATCGTACGCACCGCGCCGTCCGTCATCGGCACAATGCGGGCTGTGACTTTCAACCGCCGTGCCATATCGGCAACGATCGAGCTGAGCGTTTCTCCTGCACGCATGCGCCGCGTCCGCTCGACATGCACGGCGAGATCGCGATCGCCAAGGTTGAACCAGCCGTCGCCTCCCAATTCGCGCAGTGCGGCCATGAAGTTCCAGGTCTCGTCAGCCCTGCCCCAGCCGCGCTCCGGATCGCTCACGCCGGCGAGCGTATAGAGAACCGTGTCGAGATCAGGCGATATGTGAAGGCCGAGATGCTCGAAATCGTCACCCGTGTTCACGATTACCGTGAGATCGCCCGCTTCGCACACGGCAGCGAGACCGAGCGCGAGCTTCGCGCCGCCGACGCCGCCGCACAGCGCCACGACGCGTTTGGCATTCATGCCGTCACCGGAACAGGTCCTGCTCTTTCGGCCGTAACAGGGCCGCGGCATTGCGGACCGGCGCGTCCCATGCGAGCCCGCGCACATGCACGACCGGCAAACCGTCGTCGGCTTGGCCCATTACCAACGATGCGGCAGCAGCGAGTTCATCTGCGAGTGCTACTTCGGTGACGCGCAGCGCCCTGCCGAAAAGATCGGGTGCGCCGACAAGACTCACCAGCGAAGGCAGTCCGGCGGCGCCGAGCGCGACGCCAACGACGCCGTTGCGCCAGGGGCGGCCAAAACTATCGTTGATGACAATACCGAGGTCGGCGTTAAAAGCTGCATCCAGCCGCGCCTTGAGCGCGGCGCACGACGCATCCGGATTCGAGGGCAGCAGCAGTGCGCGCTCGTCGCCGCCTGGATGATCAATGTTCGACTGATCGACGCCCGCGTTGGCAACTACAAAACCAAGGCGATGCGTAACGATCAACACTCCTTTAGCGTAACGCACGACATCCTGTGATTCGGAGAGGATGACTTCGATCAGGCGCGGGTCCTTACCGACGGTGGCCGCGAGTGTGATCGCACGTTCCGACGCGACGACGTCGCGCAAATTAATGTAGCGGCCTTCCGCCTTTGACATGATCTTCTGTGCGATCACCAGCACGTCGGAATCACGTGGAACGATGCTGGCGCGTTTGAGACTCTCGAGCACGATGGCGCCGATATCGTCGCCCGGCTCGATCAACGGGATGCCGGGCACGGCGGTCAAGACTACGTGCCTGCCCGCCATCGCCGCGCCTAGGAACTGGTCGTGTTGGCGAACGTGCCGGTGATCCGGATGCCGGCGCCATCGACCTTGTAGCGCCGGTTGATGCCGATCAGGATTGATGTCAACGCTTCGCCCGCCACCGAGTTGGCAATGGGGCCGCCGTCGATACCGCGCGTGCCGACTGCATCGGCGAGTGCGATGACGGCGTCGCGCGCTTCGCGGTCGTTGCCGAACACAAGCACGTCGCAATCGATCGCCGCCGCCCGCGCGCAGCTTTGCGGCCGCGACATGGTGAAACGCCGAGACGACGCGCGCACTGGCGCCCAGACGCTCTTGAGTAATGAGCGCAGCCGAGCCTTGGGCGGGAAGCTGCACGAGCGATACTTTGGGCGGCACCAGCGGCACAGTGGTATCGACGACGATCTTGCCGGCGACCGCGCCGCTGATCTCGTCGAGGATCGCTGCGTGATTTGAAAACGGTACGGTGATGACGACGATGTCCGCAGCGCGTGCAGCGCCTGCGTTGTCGTCGCCGCGGACCGGTGGCGCGCCGTTCCCAAATTTAATCTCGCGCGCAGCAGCAGCCGCCTTCTCGCGCGAACGTGAACCGAGTACGATCGGATAACCCGCGGCTGCCCAGCGCATCGCCAGGCCGGTTCCGAGCGCGCCCGTACCGCCGATGATCGCCAGCGTCTGACGCGCCTCGTTTATCCTAACTGCCATTAATTGCGTGTAGAGCGACGTCGGTGCGGACGCTCAACCCAGCTTCATTTCAGGAAGCGTCAGGATTTTTACGCCGGCGGCTTCGAGTGCTTTGCGGCAGGCGCCTGCGAGCACGATCGCGGTCGGCTCGTCGCCGTGGACACACAGCGTCTCGATGCGTGTCGGTATGCGCTTGCCGTTGCGTGAAACGATCTCGCCGTCCACTACCATGCGCACGACGCGCTCCGCGGCGACCGCCGGGTCGTGGATTACGGCGCCCGGAACTTTTCCGCGACGTAAGATTGCAATCGTCGTCGTAGAGACGGTCGCAATAAGCTTCGCGCGCGACTTTCAAGCCGAGCTTG
Source organism: uncultured beta proteobacterium (assembly GCA_963829085.1). Classification (GTDB taxonomy): domain Bacteria; phylum Pseudomonadota; class Gammaproteobacteria; order Burkholderiales; family SG8-41; genus PALSA-1004. The sequence continues at coordinate 362,220 of CAWHHJ010000007.1, forward strand.
CGGCCCGCCTTTTCCATCTCAGAGCCGACGTTGGTTACATAGATGATTTCGCGGTCGACGGCTTTGATGGCGCGGCCGATCGCCATCGCGTAATCCGCATTTTCGGCGGCGATGTTGTTGAGCGCACCGTGCGGCTTCAGGTGCGTGACTTTCTCGCCCACGTACGCAGCCATCGCCTGCAGCGCGCCGATCTGATAGGCCATGAGGTATTCGAGATGTTCCGGATTCATGTCGATGCGGCGGCGGCCGAATCCCCACAGGTCGTTGAAGCCGGGATGCGCGCCGATGCTGACGCCTTCTTCTTTGGCGCGTTGCACGACATGCCGCATGGTCAGCGGGTCGCCTGCATGCATGCCGCACGCGATGCTCGCGGAACGAATGATTTTCAGAATGGCGTCGTCATCCCCGATTTTATAGGCGCCGAATCCCTCGCCCATGTCTGCATTCATATTGACGGTTAGCGTCATTGGTTGCCTTTTATATCTTGAATGTCGTCAGTCGACGTTCAGAAATTTCCGTGCGGGAACGCGGCGCGAGCGCGCCAGCGTGTGCAAAGTATAAGATACTAATAATAGTACGACAACAATAGCGACACGCGCTAAACTCGCCGCAAAATGAGTGCACGGTTTCTCCCCGCCGGCGATACCGCAATAGTCGTCGAGTTCGGCGATCGCATCGATCGCAGCGTGAATGATCGCGTGCTGCGCCTGAGCGCACAGGTGCGTGCGGCGAATCTGCCGGGCGTGGTGGAAACGGTCCCGACGTTCCGCTCGCTGATGGTTCATTACGATCCGCTGGTAAGTGACAGCGCGAGCCTGATTGCGGCGATCGAAAAACTGCTCGATAGCGGCGGAGAAGAAAATGCACCGCGAAAGCTGTGGCGAATTCCGGCCTGTTACGCGGAAAGCCACGCGCCAGACCTTTCTGAAGTAGCGCAACGTACCGGCCTCAGCACCGAAGAGGTCGTGCGTCTGCATCGCGACACACGCTTTCACGTCTACATGATCGGTTTCGTGCAAGGCTATCCTTACATGGGCGATGTTCCCCGAGCGCTGGTCCTGCCGCGGCGGCCCGACCCGCGCGTGCGCGTGCCGGCCGGCTCGATCGCTATCGCGGCGGGAATGACTGCAATCTATCCGATCGAAAGTCCGGGCGGCTGGCATCTAATCGGCGCAACACCGATACGCCTCTTCGATCCGCGCTCACTTCGCCCTGCTTTATTGAGTCCCGGCGACGCGGTCCAATTCGAACCCGTCAGCGCGCATGAATTCGACACCATTCGGACAGCTGTAGCAGCGGATGAGTAGCAGTGTACCTTGCGAGATGACGATGACATGATGGGGGCGCTCGAAGTAATCTCACCCGGTCTCTTTACGACCGTACAGGATCGCGGGCGCATCGGTTACCAGGACGTCGGCCTGCCGACTTCCGGACCGCTCGACCGCATCAGCCTGCGCCTCGCGAATGCGCTCGTGGGCAATTCACCCGACACGCCGGCGCTCGAAATGCTCATCCAGGGACCGGCTTTGAAAGTGCTCGCCCGTTCCGTAAGGGTCGCTCTTGTCGGCTGCAATGCACGCATCGAAGTTCGCTCGGGCACTGCACGGACCATTGCGGCCGGTACCAGCGTGCGACTTTCCCGCGATGACATATTCCGGATCGGCAATCTCGGCGATTCAATCTGCGCCTATCTCGCTATCGAAGGCGGTCCCGATGTGCCGGCGGTACTTGGCAGGTACGTCGACGTTTGTGCGCGGCGCCATAGGCGGATTTGACGGCCGCCGCCTGCAAAAGAACGACTTCGTACCGCTCGAAGCTGGCGGACTCGAGCGAACGCGCGGAGGCCACACTGCCATGCACGCTTGACCTCGCCCTTGATCAACCCATCCGGGTAGTTCTCGGCCCGCAGGCCGATTGCTTTACCGCTGACGCGGTAAAAACGTTCCTCGCGTCTGCATATACCGTGTCACCCCAGGCTGATCGGATGGGCTATCGCCTCGCAGGTCCGGTGATCGCGCACGTCAAAGGCCACGACATCATTTCCGACGGTACCGTGACAGGAGCCGTCCAGGTTCCAGGGTCGGGTCAGCCGATCGTGCTCATGGTCGACAACCAGACGACGGGTGGCTATCCGAAGATTGCGACGGTCATCTCAGCGGACGTTCCCGTCGTAGCGCGCCGCAGGCCCGGCCGCGCAATCCGTTTCGTCGCAGTAGAAGTGAGCGAGGCGGTAGCGCTGCGCAAGGCGCAGGAAGCGGCGCTGCAACAGGCCAGTGAGGAGATTGCAAAGTCGTTTCATCAGTAGAATAACAGTATGTCAAAACTTAAAACCACTTACGCCCGCAGCCCGGTCCCGCTCTACATACAAGTCGCCTCGGCACTGCGCTCGCGAATCGAAACGGGACTATGGCAACCGGGACAAAAGATTGCGACGCTCGAAAGACTGGAACGCGAATTCGAGGTCGCACGCGTCACCGTCCGCCAGGCGGTCGAAATTCTCGAGAACGAAGGTCTCGTCGACCGTCAACAGGGCCGCGGCACGTTTGTCGCCGACAAGCTGCAGGAAAAACGTTGGCTCAAGCTCGAGACAACGTGGAAATCGCTGATCACACCGATCAAGGACAATACACTCAAACTCATTAAGGTCGACAATCCGCCCGCGCTGCCGGCGTTACAAGCAAGCGAAGGCAAACTCTCGCACGACTATGCTTTCATACGCAGCGTGCAGCTAAAGGACGGCTCACCCTATGCAGTCGTCAATGTTCACCTCGAACGCAGCATCTACGCGCGCAATCCCGACGCGTTTCGCGAGCACACGGCCCTGCCCGTGCTCGCCACGCTCGACGGAGTCGACATCGAGCACGCGCATCAGACGCTGATCATCGGCAGCGCCGATCCCGTTACCGCCAACCTGCTGCACGTTCCGCTCGGAGCGCCCACGGCCGAATGCCACTGCGTCGTCACCGACAGCAAAGGTATTGCAATCTACGTCGCTGAAATTGTCTATCGAAACGATTGCGTCAAGCTCTACATCAGCCTCATCGACCGGACGAAATCGGGCAACGGCGCGCAACCGGCAAGCCGCGTACGCAAGACGATCGCACGCAACCGCAAGGCGCACTGATGAAGCGACACCTTGGGATTGCGGTGCTCTGCGCCTGCATATTCCCTCTCTACTCCAATGGCCAAAGCTATCCCGGCAAGATAGTGCGCATCGTCAATCCCTTTGCACCCGGCGGCAACACCGACTTCGTGACGCGCGCGCTGATCGACAAGGTGTCGCCGATCCTGAAGCAGCAGATGATCGTCGAGAACCGACCGGGCGCGATGACAAACATCGCATCCGAATACGTGATCCGCTCGGCGCCCGACGGCACCACGCTGCTGATGGGCGGCGCCTCAAACGCGATCAACATGAGCTTCCTCGCCAATCCGCCGTACGACACTCTGCGGGACTTCGATCCCATCATTCTGTGCTTCAAGGGCGCCAACGTGCTGTCGGTACATCCGTCGCTGCCGGTGCGCAACCTGAAGGAACTCATCGCTCTGGCAAAAGCGAAGCCCGGCCAGCTCACCTATTCCACGAGCGGACTCGGCAGCTCGAACCACATGGCGGGCGAACTGCTCGCCATGATGGCGCGGATCGACCTCCAACACGTCCCATACAAGGGCGTGAACCCGGCGATCGTCGACGCTATCGGCGGACACGTGCACATGACCTTCGGTGGCGGGCCTTCCCTGATACCGCACTTCGAGGCAGGGCGCCTGCGCGCAGTCGCCATTAGCACGCTCAAGCGCTCGCCCGCGCTGCCCACCGTGCCGACTTTCGACGAGTCGGGCGTGAAAGGCTACGAATCGACAAACTGGTACGGGTTGCTGGCGGCGGCGAAAACGCCGAAAGAAACCATCGCCCGGCTGAACGCGGCAGTGGACACCGTGCTCAAGATGCCCGACATGCGCGAACGCTTCAACAAGGAGGTGCTGGAAGTCGTCGGCGGCTCGCCTGAGTCGTTCGAAGCCTTCATTCGCGCGGAGATCGACAAATACGCGAAAGTGATCAAAGCGGCGGGCATCTCGAAGCAATGAAAATGGATTTCGATGTCTAGCATCACTGGCAAAGGCGTCGGCGCTTCGCTGCGCCGGAAAGAAGACGCGCGATTCCTCGCCGGACGCGGACAATTCGTCGGCGACATACGCCGCAGCGGCATGCTCGACGTTGCTTTCGTGCGCGCGCCCGTCGCCCACGCGCGCATTACCTCGATCGAGAAACCGGCCGGGCTCGAAGATCGAGTGTGGATTATGCAGGACTTGGCCGGCGTGAAACCTATCCGCGCCGTCTCCGGGCTCAAAGGTTTCAAGCCGTCGAACCTGTGGCCCCTCGCCAAAGATAAGGTGCGTCACGTCGGCGAAACGGTGGCAATGTGCGTGGGCGCCACGCGCGCAGAGGCGGAGGACATCGCAGCGCAGGTGACAGTCGATTATGACGAGCTGCCCGCCGTGGTGGATATGGTCGAAGCGCGCATCCGGCCGCCCGCGCTCGTGCACGACGAATGGGGCGACAACGTCTTTCTCGAGACGCTGGTCGACGATGATCTATCCGCGATTCGCCAGTCAGCCGCGATTACGATACGCCGGCACCTGCGAACGGCGCGACAGGCGATGTCGCCGCTCGAAGGTCGCGGCGTCGTCTGCGAATGGATCGACCGCACGGATCAACTCGAAATGCACAGCTCCGCGCAGATGCCGCATATCAATCGCGCGGGATTGGCGGAATGCCTCGGTCTCGATCAGGGATCGATACGCGTGATTGCACCGGACGTCGGCGGCGGTTTCGGCTACAAAGGCATCCTGCTCAACGAAGAGATTTGTTTGGCGTGGCTGGCCCGGCATCTGCGGCGTCCGGTGCGATGGATTGAGGACCGCAGAGAGCAGCTCACAGCCAACGCCAACTGCCGCGAGCACGACTACGACATCACTTTGTATGCGGACGGCGACGGGACGCCTACTCGCGATCGATTGCGATGCCTCCGTCGATTCGGGCGCGTATTCGCTCTACCCTTTTTCCGCATGCCTCGAAGCTGCGCAAGTCGGCTCGATACTGCCGGGGCCGTACAAGATGGAACGCTATCGCTGCCGCACCTGGTCCGTCGCTACCAACAAGCCGGGGATACTGCCGTATCGCGGCGTCGCGCGCACCGGCGTGTGCTTTGCGCTCGAAGTCGCACTCGACGCGGTCGCGCGCGCAGCCGGCAGGGAGCCATACGAAGTGCGGCTCGCGAATCTCGTGCAACCGCACGAGATGCCGTACGACAACATCACGAAAAAGCATTTCGACTCCGGCGACTATCCGGAAGCCGTGCGGCGCGCAGTCGCGGCGCTCGACGTCGCAAAATGGCGCGCGCGCCAGCAAGCAAGGTGAACCGGACGGCCGCCGTATTGGCGTTGGCGTCGCAGTGTATTGCGAACAGGCGGCGCACGGCACTTCGGTGTATCACGGCTGGGGAATTCCGATGGTGCCGGGCCGCGAGCAGTGCTTGGCGCGCCTTTCACCCGATGGCGTGCTTGAACTTCGCATCGGTGCGCATTCGCATGGCCAGAGCCTCGAGACCACGCTCGCGCAGGTTGCTCACGAGACGCTCGGCATCGACCCCGCCAACGTACGTGTCGTGCACGGCGATACCGCACTGACGCCGTACTCGACCGGCACTTGGGGTTCGCGCTGCGCGGTGATGTCGGGCGGCGCCGTGGCCACGGCGTGCAAAGAGATTGGCGAGCGCGTCAAGCACATCGCCGCGTATCTTCTTGGCGCGCCAATCGCGGAGCTTGCGCTAAGGGACGGCGAAGTCGGCATCGAGCGCAGCGACAAGCGCATGACGCTCGCCGAAGTCGCGCACACCTGGTATCGGCAGCCTCAGCTCCTGCCGCCCGACGTGCACGCAGGCGGACTCGAGACGACCGCCGGTTACAAGGCGCAAGTGGACACCGGGACTTTCAGCTACGCGTGTCACGCAGTCGCGCTTGCGGTCGACACGGAATTGGGCAATGTCGAGCTACTCGATTATGTGATCGCGGAGGACGGCGGAACGCTTATTAATCCAATGGTCGTCGACGGCCAGATTTATGGCGGGGCGGCGCAAGGCATCGGCACCGCTCTCTACGAAGAGATGCCGTATGACGGCGCCGGTCAACCGCTGGCCTCAACGCTTGCGGATTACATGCTGCCCGGCGCGACTGAAGTGCCGGCGGTACGCATCGTGCACATGGAGACGCCGTCGCCGTACACCGCGTTCGGCCAAAAAGGCATCGGCGAAGGGGGCGCGATCGCGCCGCCCGCGGCGATCGTCAATGCGGTCAATGATGCGCTCGCCGGGCTCGGCGTGCGAACTAACCGAAACGCCCGTCACGCCGCGCAGAGTACTCGCTGCACTCGCAGCAGCAAAGCGCAAGGGACGCAGCGACGCGCTATGAAGCCAGTCGCATTCGATTACGCAGCGCCCGGCGATCTTGCGAGTGCGGTCAAGCTGCTCGCTGCGGACAATGGCACGGCGAAAGTCGTCGCCGGCTGCCAATCGCTGGGGCCGATGCTCAATCTGCGCCTCGCGCAACCGACGCTGCTGGTGGACGTGCGCGGCATTCCCGAACTGCGCGAGACGAGCGAGAGCGCCGACAGCATCACGCTCGGCAGTTGCACCACGCACGCTGCGATTGAAGATGGTCACGTGCCGGACGCGACGCGCGGACTCATGCAGGCGGTCGCCGCGGATATCGCATATCGCGCCGTGAGAAATCGCGGCACGCTCGGCGGCAGCCTGTGCCATGCGGACCCGGCAGCGGACTGGGTCAGCGTGCTCATGCTGTTATCCGGCGTTGCATTGATCGAAGGTCCTGCCGGCCGTCGCGAAGTCAGCATCGAAAACTTCGTCACCGCGCCATTTTCCACCGCGCTTGCGGACAACGAAATTCTGGTGGGCGTGCGCATTCCAAAACTATCCGGGCAAGCACGCTGGGGACATTACAAGTTCTGCCGCAAGCCCGGAGAATTCGCCGAAGCCATCGGCGCCGTGCTGCTCGATTCCGATCGCGGTGTCTGCCGCGCGGTAATCGGCGCCACACGCGGCGCGCCGCACGTCATCGCGGACGCCGCTGCTATTGCCGGACAGTTCGACGCGGAACGCGCGTACGCAGCCGTCGATGCCGCGGGCGTCGGCGACGATCCCTATGAGCGGCACATACACCACGTCGCATTGCAGCGCGCAGTGGCGCGCTGCGCGTAACGGGCCTGTATGCCTTTGAGTGACACTGAAAGCAGCAAAAAAACGATCCGGCTCACGGTCAATTCAAAACCGGTGACCGCGCACGTGGAGCCTCGCCTGCAGCTCGCGGAATTCCTGCGCGAGCAGTTGGCGCTGACGGGCACTCACCTGGGATGCGAGCACGGGGTGTGCGGCGCGTGCACGGTCGAGATCGACGGCGCGCCCGCGCGTTCGTGCATCGCCTATGCGGCAGCATGCAACGGCGCTGACGTGCGCACGATCGAAGGTTATGACGACGATGAGGTAATGGCTGCTCTGCGGGAAGCATTTGGGGCCGAACATGCGCTCCAATGCGGTTATTGCACGCCAGGCATGCTGGTCACCGCGCGCGACATCGTGCTCCGCCTGCCTGCGGCGGACGAAGCGCGCATACGAAAGGAGCTCGCCGGCAACCTGTGCCGGTGCACCGGTTACGTCGGCATCGTGCGCGCAATCCAAAGCGTGCTAGCGGCGCGCCAGCCGCAAGTGTCGCCCGCCTCCAGTCCCACAGCGAGACCGCGCCCGCGTGTCGAAAAAGATATTGCTGCGGTTACCCGACCTGCATCCGTTGCAGCTTCACCGATGCAATCGAGCAACTCTGTTGGGGCCGGGCCGCAGACGACGCTGCGGCTTTCTTTCAGCGTCGGCCATCCGCGCGCTAAAGTCTGGGATTTTTTCGGACGACTCGAGGAAGTTGCGACGTGTCTGCCTGGCATCTCTCTGCGCGGTCCGGCGACGGATACTCATATCGATATCAAACTGCGCGTCAAGCTGGGCCCCATCGTGCCTGAATTTGATGGCGGCGCTGACGTCGTGCGTGACTTCGCGAACCATACGGGCACGATCCGTGGCAGCGCACGCGACACGCGCTCCAACTCGCGCACGCAAGGCGAGATACGCTACGTACTCGCAGACGAAAATGCGGGCGCCGCGACGCGCGTCGATCTGACAGTCAGCTATGCGCTGACCGGCGCCCTCGCGCAATTCAGCCGGTCGGGCATCGTACGGGAGATTGCGCAGCGGATGACGCGCGACTTCGCGCAGAATGTCGAGATGCGCCTAAGACGTGGCGACGACGGGACGAGTGACCAGGTGCGCGGCCAACCGCAAACGACTGAACTCAACGCCGGCACACTGCTGCTTTCGGCGCTGTGGTCGCGCATCAAGGCGCTATTCGGAGTTTCCCGGAAGAATTGATTAGATGATGGATAAAGATTGAGGAATCGGCATGCCGAACAAGCCAGATGACAATCAAAGCCTACGCGGTTTCCTCGCGATGGTTGAGCGCAGCTATCCGGAGGAGCTGCTGCGCGTTCGTGCGCCGGTCAAGACGCAGCTCGATATCACGTCGGTCGTGTTCGAGCTCGAGCACGCAGGCAAAAGCCCCGTGGTCGTCTATGAAAACGTTGAAGGGCACACGATGCCCGTCGTCACCAACATTGCCGGCAACCGCAAACTGCTGGCGGCGTGTCTTGACGTCGAGCCGGCGGACCTGCCGACCACCTTTCGCGAGCGCTGCCAGAAGTACATTCCGTGCGAAGTGGTGAAGGATGCTCCGTGGCAAGATGTCGTGCTCGAAGGCGACCGGGTCGACCTCACGAAACTGCCGATTCCAACCCACTTCTCGGTCGACGCCGCGCCTTACATCACCGCCGGCCAGATGACCGCGCGCGATCCCGTAAGCGGAGTCGATACGACCGGTTTTCACCGCCTGATGCTCAAGGGCAAAAACCGGCTCGGCGTCTCGCTGCATTCACGCCGGCGCATGCACGAATTCCATCGCCGCGCCGCCGAACGCGGCCAATCACTTGCCGGCGGCGATCACGCTCGGCATCCACCCGCTGCACTATATGGGCTCGATGGTTTACGCCTACCCGCCGCAGGTGCGCAAATTCGAAATCATCGGCGGCCTGTTCGGCGCGCCATATCGTTTGGCGAAGACCGGCATCCAGGACCTCGAAGTGCCCGCCGGCGCGGAAATCGTTATCGAGGGCGAAATCCTCGCCGACGTGAAGGAGCCGGAAGGCCCGTTTAGCGAATTCACCGGCTATGCGTCGTACCGAAGTACGGAAAACGTGTTCGTCGCTCACCGCATTCGCATGCGGCGCGACGCGATGTTCCACTCCATTGCCTCCGGCATGTCGCAGGACCACATTCTCGTTTCCTGCGTCACGCGCGAAGGCGAAATCCTGAATACGCTGCGCCGCAATCTGCCGAACGTGCTTGCCGGTACATGTCCCGCATCGCACCTGCGGCGCGTTCATGGCGATCGTCAAAATGAAAAAGACCGCGCAGGGCGAGCCGCAGCAGGCAATCATGGCCGCGCTCGGCACCGAGTTCTATACGAAGTACGTAATCGTCGTCGACGAAGACGTTGACATCTTCGACATGAGTGACGTCATGTGGGCCATTGCGACCCGCGTGCACGCCGACAAGGACATCGTGTTCATCCCCGGCTGCAAGGGCGCGATCCTCGATCCGACTTCCGATCCAGAGACCTTTACCGTCACCAAGATGGGCATCGATGCGACGCGGCCGGCCGGCAAGGATTTCGCCGAGCGGCTCGTCATCTCCGATGAGCAGCGTGCGCGCGCGCGCAGCATACTCGAAGCCGCTGGCGTCAAATTCTGATGAGACTGTTAGAACATAAAGGATTAGTTCCTGATCACCTGCCGCTCTGCCGCAGCGTGCGCGCTTTAGTCAGTAATTGCCCGCCTGCATGCATGCGCCGCGGCGGTACTGCTTGCCGGCATCGCCGTCGACGCTGCAGCGCAAACTTATCCCAGCAAGCCGATTCGCATCCTCGTGCCCTTTCCGCCCGGCGGCTCGACCGATTTTCTCGCGCGCGGCATCGGCAACAAGATCACCGCGGCATGGGGACAGCAAGTCGTCATAGACAGCCGCGGCGGTGCCGCCGGCATCGTCGCCACCGACATCGCGGCCAAGGCCGCGCCCGACGGCTACACGTTCCTCATGAACGCGATCAGTCACGCGTCGAACGCAAGCCTGTACAGCAAGCTGCCGTACGATACGCTGCGCGATTTCGCGGCGATCACGTCGGTCGCCGATGTGCCGATCGTGCTCGCGACGCGGGTGCAGTTCGGCGCCAACTCCGTCTCCGAACTGATTGCGATGGCGCGCGCCAAGCCGGGCGGCGTCACATGCGCCGCCGGGGGCGTCGGCGCTTCTTCGCATTTGGCCGGAGAGTTGTTTCGCAGCGCCGCGAAAATCGAGTGGCAGACGGTCCAGTACAAAGGCGGCGGTCCGGCGCTGATCGATCTGCTCGGCAACCAGGTCGACATCACTTTCAGCCCGATTGCATCGTCGCTTCAATATTTCAAAGCAGGCCGCCTCAAAGCATTGGGCGTCACGAGCAGCAAAAGAGTCCCGTTGATGCCGGAACTGCCGACCATCGCGGAAGCGGGACTACCCGGCTTCGAGGCAAGCGCCTGGTATGGCATGGTCGCGCCGGTTCACGTGCCGAAGGAAATAATTGTAAAGCTGAACCGCGAGATCAATGAACTCTTGCGCGATCCGCAGTTTCGCGAAGGCATGATCGCGCGCGGCGCCGTTCCCATGGGCGGTAGCAGCGAAGAGTTCGACGCGTTCATCCGGCGTGAAGTCAGAAAATACGCGGCGCTGGTGAAGGAAGCGGGCATTCGGATCGAGTAGGTGTTCAGGAATTCGGATCTTCGTCCTTCCCGCGTAAGCGCTAACGCAGGGCATTTAACGTTTCCGAATGCGCGTAGCGCGGGCGACGATAGTCTTTTACAGCGACGGCAATATCCCGTCGCACAGGAACTTCAAACCCTGCTTGAGATCGGGTCCGAGCTCCGAAAACATGAGTTGAGTGAAGCCATGGTCTCGAGCCATGGTGCACACATCTGCCATTCTTTCGCGGCACTGGTCGGGGTCGCCGGCGACGAAGATCGCATCCACCATTGCCTCGGTGACCAGTTCCGGAAAATCGCCGGCGGGCCGCCCGCTTGTCTCCGCCGCCTGCAACCGGTCGACGTCCGCCGGATCTATGCTTAATTTGCGGAAGTCGTCGTCGCTGCACCCGCCTTCACGCAGGCTGACGATGCGCCCGGCGACCGAGTGCCGGGTAAAGTCGCGCGCGGCGCGTCCGTTTTCCGCCACCGAAAGTTTGATTTCGGCAACTTTTCGCAACGGGTGTTCGCGCCCGCCCTTCGCGGCCGCCTGCTCCGCGATGCTTAGTCGCTCTGCCATATGTCCCATGCGCACCACAGACTGGAAAGTGCCGCCAAACAGAATTCCATCCATGCAGGCGCCGCCGACAGCCAGCGCCATCGGACCGTTCCCGCCGCAATACAACAGCACCGGAGATTTCGGAGCGAAGTTGAGCTTAAACTCTGCGTCGGGCACGAGATTGAAGTACGACGCCAGCAGCGGATAGTCTGCGAATTTCACCGGGTTGCCAGCGAGCAGCCGCCGCACGGACAACGCCGTCTCGCGCAACATGGTCACTGGTTTCAACACGTTCACGTACTGAGGCGTGTTGCGGTTGCCGCGCGCAAAACCGAGACCGAATTCGCGGCCATCCATCAGCTCCGTGATCGTCGCCACCGAATCTGCAACATCGACGGGGCTGCGAAAGTACTGCACGGTGACCGCGGTGCCCAGCTTAACGGGAACACTGCCGGCGAGCGCGGTCAGCACTACGAACGGATTACGGCTGCGCAGATTGTCTGTGACCCATAGTTGGGACACGCCGCCCGCGTGCGCATCGTGCCCGAACGTCACGAACTCTCGCAGCGTCGTCTGCCGGAACGTAGGCAGGTGCAGTTGAATGCCGATCTCGAATTCGGCCGCCACTTGTGTAGCCCTGTCAGTCGGTAGTCAAGCCGACAGCTTTGATCAATTTGGAGTAGCGTGCGATCTCCGACTTCATATACGACGCGAGTTGCTCCGGCGTGCCGGTGGCGGGATCGATGCTCTGCTTGCGCAGGCGCTCGACCACATCGGGCTGATTGAAGCCGGCGATGATCTCGGCGTTAAGGCGCTTGATTACTTGCGGCGGAGTCGCGCGCGGCGCCACCAGGCAATTCCAGCCGTTGACCTCGAATCCCGGCAGGCCGCCCTCCGCTATCGTCGGGATTTCCGGCGCCGCCGGTGAACGCTTTACGCTCGCGACGCCGAGCAGGCGCAGCTTCTTCGCCGTCGCGTGAGGATACAGCGACGATATGCTGCCCAGCATGACCGAAATCTGCCCGCCGATGAGATCGACGATGGCCGGACCATTGCCTTTATAAGGCACGTGCACCATGTCGATACCCGCCGCATGCTTGAACATCTCACCGGCAAGGTGGTTCGCCCCGCCGGTCCCCGCCGAGCCGAAAGTCAATTTGCCCGGATTGGCCTTTGAGTATGCAATGAGCTGCGCAACCGAGTTGACAGGCAGCGCTGTTGTCACCGCAAGCACATACGGTTGGGTAGTGAGCAGCGATACCGGCGCGAAATCGCGCTCAGGGTTGTACGCGAGCTTGCTGGACAGCGCAGGATTAACTGCGAATGTCGTCTCGGAAGATACGAGCAGCGTGTAACCATCGGGCGGCGCGTGTGCTGCCATCTCGGCGCCGATGGCCGTTGCAGCGCCGCCGCGATTGTCGACCACGACGTTCTGCGTCAGGCGTCTCGCCAGCACGTCGCTCGTGATGCGGCCCATGATGTCGGTCGGACCGCCAGGGGGATATGGCACGATCAAGCGCAGCGGCCGCGCCGGATAATCCTGCTGTGCGTGCGACGACGCCGCGGTCAGTGCAGCGGCGGCAAGCAGAAAGCGGCCTGAGAGTTGGAGCATGTTCATGGGTGTCACGGTCCTTCGTCGCGATAAGTGCGGAAAGCGCGCTGGTCGAACTGGCGGTAAGGATAGTTGGCGAGCGCCGCTTCGTCGATTTCGATGCCGAGCCCGGGCGCCTCGGGCAATGGAATGTAGCCGTTCTCGATTTCGAGCTGATGTGAAATCAGGCGGCCCTGCTCGAGAAACGCCACGAAGCACTCCGCGATCAGGAAATTCGTCATCGTCGCTGCGACTTGCACCGTCGCCGCCTGCGCGATCGTAGTCGAATTAAAGTTGTGTGGCGACACGGCGATGTAGTGCGGCTCCGCCATCGCGGCGATCTCTTTCATTTCAAGGATGCCGCCGACGATGCACACGTCCGGATTGAGAATATCCGCTGCGCGCTTCTCGAGCACCGGCAGGAATTGTCCCTTACCGAATAGCGTTTCGCCGGTGACGACTGGAATTTTCGTCTTGCTGCGAATCTCGGCAAGCGCGTCCACGTTGTCGATCGGGCACGGCTCCTCGAACCAGAATGGATTAAATTCACCGATCCTGTCCGCGAGCTCGACGGCCTGCATCGGCGACAGCCGCCGGCACACGTCCACCATCAAGTCCGTTTGCGGGCCGACCGCCTCGCGCACCGCCTTCACGATTTCGACGCCGCGCGCCATCTCGTCCTTCGGCGGATACAGCCGGTTGGCCGGAAGCTGCGAGCCTTTCTGGAACGGGTAGCATTTGAGCGCGGTGAAGCCGCTCCTGACGGTGCGCTCCGCGGCGCGCGCATGCTCAGCCGGCGTCTTCGTACCGTAGAACCAACCGTTGGCGTAGACGCGTATCTTCGCGCGGCACGGGCCGCCGAGCAGGTTGTAGACCGGCTGCTTCAGCGTCTTGCCGACGATGTCCCACATCGCCATCTCGATGCCGGAGAGCGCGCTATAGAATTCGAGCGAGCCATGGCGCCATGCAAAATCGTCGCACGCGACTTGCGTAAATTCCCGGATGTGGAATGGATCCCGGCCGATCACGTAGCGGCTTATCTGCTCCAGGTGAGCGGAGACCGCCGTGTCCATGTCGAGCGAGGTGTGCGCCTCGCCCCAACCGGCAACGCCAGCATCGGTTTCGAGTTTCACGAAAATAAAATTCTTGCGCTGTTTTTCGTGTACCAGGTACGTCTTAACGTGGGTGATTTTCATGAGTGCGTTATGCGTCGCGGTTAATAACGGCATCCACCGCCGCTTCGAGCTTGCGCTCGGATTCCACGATCCGCGCATCGATTGCCGCTACTGTGTTTTCATCGGCGGCAGTCGCTGCCTCAAAGAGTGACGCTTGCCGCAACGATTCCGCGGGCGCCGGCCCGCCGCGCAGCGTGCGCGACGCGATGAAGCGCGCCGGGTCGAGCGCATCGCGTATTGCCTGCTGGTCGAGGCCGGCTGGCATCTCGTGATACGCGATCGCCGCTTCATCGAGCAATGCCGGCGTAACGTCAGCGGGACCGAGTTCGCGCTCTTCGCAGAGTCTAACGAGGATGCCGACGATCTGGTGCGCCGTGCGCCACGGCACGTCCTTATGACTCACGAGAGCGCCCGCGAGATCGGTCGCCGTCGCCCAATGACGCCACGCCTGCTCGCGCATATGCTCCTTGTGTATTGCGAGTTGCGGCAACAGATCGCAGAACCAGCCGAGATCGCGCACCCCGCTGTCGGCAACCCGCCACAGCATCTCGAGCGCGTAATAGCGCTCCTGTATCGGCAGACCCGTGGTGCCTTTCAGCGCGTGGTACGAAGTAACGAAGCAGCCGAGCGCCTCCGCCGAGCCGCCTTTCACCTCGGCCGGGCCGATCACGTTCTTCTTCTGCATCATGATCGACGACGTGTTGCAGTAACGATCGGGAATCTCCGCGAAGTTGTACTCGCTGGTGCTCCATTGAATGAGATCGTCCGCCCACTTGGCGAGCGAATGGTAGAGCACCGCAATCACGGCCGGCACATCGAGACTGTCGTCGGCATTGAGTTCGAGAATTGCGTCCGCGCAGTTTTCATGCACGCCGTCGAAGCCGAGCAGCTCGGCAGTGCGCGCGCGGTTGATCGCAAAGTTCGAGCCGACCATGATCGCGGCGCCGGCCGGGCTCACATTGACTCGGCGGTAAGCGCCGTGCAGGCGGTCGAAATCGCGTGCGAGCGTCGCTGCCCATGACAGCCAGCAGTGCGCCAGCGTCATCGGTTGCGCTTGCTGGCCGAAACTGTAGCCTGGCAGGATCGTATCGGTGTGAGCACGCGCAGCATCTATTAAAACGCGCCGCAAACGGTTGACGCCGCGCATGAGCTCGAGCAGCTTCTCGCGCTGAAGGATGTTGATTGCCAGCGTGCTCAGATCGCCGGAACTGCGCGCGAGATGAAAACGTCCGCCGACTTCTTCGCCGAGCAGGCGTATCAAATACTGCTCGCCCGAGTGCAGTCCACCGCCCGCCTTCAGTCGCGCCTTGGCAACGCCTTCCGCCTCCATCTGACGCAGCCCGCGCAAACACGCCGCGCCGACCGCAATCGTCAACAGACCTTCTTCAACGAGCATCGTCGTGTGCGCCTTGTCGAAAGCGTGGACCGCCGGCAGGAAGACGTTCATGTGTCCGCCGTAAATCTTGCTCAACTGCGGCAGCATTTCTTCCTTGAGCCGAATGCCGGCGTTGCGATAACCGCGATAGGCGGACGATTTCTGCTTCAGCATAGAGTACCGATTCCTGTGAATTACGCGGTGCTCAGACTGGCCGCAACAGCGCCGTGATCTGCCGGAAGTCCGGCGACGCTTCCAGGTTCATGACGGCATCTCTCAGCGCATCGAATCGCTGCTGCCCGATCACCGGCACGGCAACACCTTGATCCTTTTGCAGCAGATATTCCGCATCCAGCGCGCGACCTGGCGAACCGATCGGCACCGGCACATGCTGCGTCCACACTTCACCGTTGCGCCCACGCACTTCGAGGTCTGGTTCGTCGTACGGACCGAGCGGCCGGTCCGACACGATCTCGACTCTGTCCATTAACGCGCGCACGCGCGCATCATCCATGCGTGGCGGCAGAAACTCGTCGAGTCCGGCGCGTCCGGTTGCCGCGACTACCGCAAGTGAATACGGCATGCTGAACTGCGCATCGAGCAGCGTGCGCACGTCGCGCTTGGCAAATTGCCGAACGGTGCGGTCTGCGCCATGTACGATCATCCGCTCGATCGCATCTGCGCTGATTTTGTGCCGGCGTATCAGATCGAGCAGCGCTTCGACGGAACTGTGCAGTCCGCGACAGCACGGGAAAAGGTTTCTGGCCAGTCTGCAAGATACGGAATTCGCGGCCGAGCGCCGCCACCGTCGCTTCGGGATTGGCGACCGCACCTGCGTACGTTTTATAAAATCCGCCCCATTCTGCTTCGAGGATGAAGCGCGGGCCGACCAGGCCGGCTTCGGCGAGCAGTGCAGCGCTCACGCCGTTCTCCGACGAGCGCCCGGGATGAAAGCGTTTCGACATTGCACCGTCGACGAGAAATGCCCACGTGCCTCCTGCGTACGAACCGGTAAGCCCGAGAGCTGACGTGAAGCGCGTGGCGTCGAGGCCGAGAATACTTGACGCGCCCGCCGCAGCCCCGAACGTTCCGCAAGTGCCCGTCGAATGCCAGCCGAGATCGTTGTGAGCGCGGTAACCGCCCGCGCCTTCAGTCACCCGCGCCGCGACGTCGTAGGCGGCAACCAGCGCGACGATTACGCTGCGCCCGTCGGCGTGCGACCGTTCGGCCATGGCGCAAACCGCCGGCACGACCACCGCGCCCGAGTGTCCGCAGCCGCCGTAATCATCGAATTCATAAGCGTGGCTCGCCGTGCCATTGACGAGGGCGGCGGCGCTCGGCGGCAGCGACAAATTCGTGCCCCACAGCGACGCGGAACCGCTGCTGCATTCGAGCGCACTAGTGATGCCTTTGCGCGTTGCGACGGCAACCTCGCTTTCTGCGCCGCGCACGCCGACTGACAGCGTGTCGAGCAATACGCTCTTCGCCATCGCCACAACCGGCGCCGGCAGGTCTTCGTAGCGCGCGCCGCTCCAGTAACGGGCGAGCTGCTCCGTCAATGACTGCTGGTCCACCGCGACGCCGCGCTTTTGCGTTTGATCCATATCTATCTTTCCAAATTGCGATGCACCGGACCCCGCCGGTTTTTCACTCCGCCTTGATCTTCGCTTCGCGTATCACCTGGCCCCATTTGTCGATGTCACGCGCAATCAACTTTTGAAACGCTTCGGACGTGCCGCCGACCGGAATGAATCCCATCTTGAGCAAGGTACCGCTCGCTTCGGGATCCTTGAGGATGGCATTGATATCAGCGTTCAGTCTCGCTACGACCGCGCGCGGCGTGCCTGCCGGCGCGAGCACACCCTGCCAGGCGCCGAAATCGAATTCCTTCATGCCAAGCTCATACAGTGAGGGAACCGACGGAATCGCGGTCGAACGCTCGATCGTCGACACGGCAAGCGCGCGCACCGTGCCCTGCTGGATATGACCGATTGCCGGCGGCAGCGTCACGAACATCATCTGTATCTGGCCGGCGATGATTTCGCGGATCGCCACGGTGGCGCCCTGAAATGGCACATGGATGATATCGATCTTCTGTGTGCGCTTGAGCAATTCGCCGGCGAGATGCCCAAGCGTGCCGATCTGCGGTGAGCCGAAATTAAGCTTGCCGGGGTTTGCCTTCGCATACGCGATCAGACCCGCGACGTCCTTGAACGGCAGTCCGGGATTGACGATCAGCACCTGCGGCGACACGATGGCCTGCACCACAGGTGCAAAGCTCCTGACCGCGTGATGCTGCAAACCAGTGAACAGGGATTCATTGATCGACAACTGATCGCTCGTCACCAGCAAGGTGTAACCATCCGGTGTCGCCCTTGCCGCTGCGGCGAACGCGATGTTTCCGCCGCCGCCTGCCTGGTTCATGATGACGATCGTCTGACCGAGGCGCGGACTCAGGTGTTGACCGATCACGCGTGCCAGCAGATCGGGACTGGTTCCCGCCAGCCCGGGCACAATAAAGCGCAACGGTTTCGATGGATAGTCCTGCGCGATCGCAGCGGCTGCGATCAAGCCGAATGCGATCACACAAAATTTCTGTAGTCTGTTCATACGCTATCCCATCGCCGCGCGCGCTGTCGAGCTCGGTCGGCAAAAAACTCAAATCGACGATGTCTTCCGCGCGCATCGGCTGCCTGATCGCGCCAAGCCGCGCCTGCAGGTCGATTGCCTGCTGCAAGCTGCGCATTTGAATCTCGCCATCGTAGTGCAGCCCGGCGAGCTCGCGCGCAATGGAATTTTTCATGGTGTCACGCGCGATGCCGAAGTAATCGGCGCCAAACGCAATCCATTCGTCCGGATGATCGGCGGCATAGCGATAGCTCTTGCGGCAGCCTCGAAGCACCGCCCGCACAAGCTCGGGTTCATTAATCAGGGTATCGGGCCCGGCGGCGACCACGCTCCACTGCATGCCGGGACAGAATTCCGGATCAGTGAGCGCCTGCATGACGCGATACGCGCCGGCTGATTCGCCGATCGTCACGTTCGGCTCTGACAACACCGCGGCTGCAAGTTCGCCGGAACGGAACAGGTCGATCACTTTGGGATAACGTTCGCCGAGGCCGACGATTTTCAGATCGCCGTCGGGATCGAGCCCGTGATGCTGCAGCACCTGGCGCATAAACCAATAGCTGCAGCTGCCGATCGACAGCGCGGCCACGGTCTTGCCGCGCAAATCGCTCCATTCGCGTACGGCCGGCGCTGCAACCAGGTATTGCAGTGCACTGCGGCGTACGCTGCTTGCCACGATTTTGAATCGCGCGCCGCGGCTGATCGCGGTGATGGCGGGCGGTGTGCCGAGCTCACCGATCTTCAACGCGCCGCTGTCATACGCGCGTGCGATCTCAGGGCCGCCGAAAATAATCCTGAGCGCGAGATCTATGCCCTCTTCGCGAAAAAATCCGCGCGCGATGCCGAGACGCAACTGCAGCGCCTCCTTGTCGGTGGGAATTCCGTATTCGAGCGCAATCACTCGACCGCCGCGTCCGCTGCCTGTTTGATTTCGCCATCCTTGTACTGGCCCCACGCGGCGGTGAGCTGCCGCATGGACGCTGGATCCAGATCGACGCGCGGCACATTGTCGGCGTCCCAGTTTCCATACTCATCGATACCCCGCACGAGCGTCGCCTGGCGGCGGCCGAGGGTGGACTGCACATGGGTCGGGATATAGAAAAATGCAAAGCCGATGCGGCGGTCGTTGCTGCGGTTGGGACCGCTCGCGTGCGCCATGCGCTCGTGATGCAGCGAAAATTCACCGGCGGCGAGTTCGATGGCAACGGCCTTGGTCTCGTCCATGCCCTCGATGCTCTGGCCTTTTGCGAGCATGTTGTCTTTGGCGAACGTTTCGACGTGATGCAGGTCAGGCCCGAGATGCGTGCGCGGCATGACCTTCAGACAGCCTTTCTCGACGGTGCTTTCCGTAAACCCGACCCACGCGGTCACTTCTTCATGCGGCGAGAGACCGAAATAGGCGGAATCCTGATGCCACGACACATAACGTGGATCGCGGCCATTCTTGGCGAAGATGGAAGCGCCGAAGAGCAGGATGTTCGGGCCGATCACGTCTTCCACCGCGTCGAGGATGCTCGAGTTACTGCCGAGCTCCATCAACCACGGAAAGGCGAGATTGCCTTTGATTTTGAGCGTGCGATTCGCATCGTGCCCGGCTTGCGCTTCATAGGCTTCGATACGCGCGCGACAGGCGGCCGCTTCGTTCGTGCTGATGGCGCGAAAAGGAAACGCATAGCCTTGCGTGCGAAACTGCGTGAGCTCGGCATCAGTCAATTGTTTTGGCATTTGTGTGCTCCCACGCCGTTGAAAGCTTACCGTTGCGCACCGGCCGGTGATGGCTGCCGGCACTGATAAGATCGAGCGGCATCGCCGGCAATGTGCCGCCCGGGAAAATTCTACCTGATACTCCGCTGCGTTTCGGAGCCTCCTCGACTTGATTGCATTAGTCGAACGCAGCGAAAGCGAGCCGTCTACTCAATCGAGCGATCAGCCGAGATAAGCTTTTCGTACATGGGGATTGTCGAGCAGCGCCTGACCCGTGCCGGTGAGAGCGACACTGCCCTGTTCGAGCACGTACGATCGATCCGACAGTTCGAGCGCCGCGGCGGCATTCTGCTCGACCATGACCACGGTCATGCCATCCGCACGAATCTGACGGATGATGTCCAGCGTGCGGTCGACGATGTTCGGCGCCAGGCCGAGTGACGGCTCGTCGAACATGATGAGCTTGGGGCGTGACATCAACGCGCGCGAAATGGCGAGCATCTGCTGTTCACCGCCGGACAGCGTGCCGGCCGCCTGCGTGCGCCGCTCGCCCAAAATCGGAAAGCGCTCGTAGATCTGCTGTATGTCAGCCTCGATGCCCGCCTTGTCGCGCCGCAGGTAGCACCCCATTTCCAGATTTTCGCGCACCGTCATATAGGGAAACATGCGCCTGCCTTCGGGGCAGTGCGCGATGCCGAGCTCGAGCACGCGCCGCGCCGACGCACGGGTAACGTCCTCGCCTTCAAAAACGATGCGCCCGGCGCTCGCCGTCAGCACGCCCGATATCGCCTTCAACGTGGTGGTCTTGCCAGCGCCGTTAGCGCCGATCAGGCTGACAAGCTCGCCTTGCTTCACCTCGAGCGACAGATCGCGCACGGCCGCCACTTTGCCATAGCGGCATTCGAGTTTTTCAACTGTGAGCATGCGCGTATTTCTCGCCGAGGTAGGCGCGGATCACTTCGAGGGTCGCGCCGAATCTGCGCCGGCGTTCCGCTGGCGATAACGCGGCCCTGCGAAAGACACACGATGCGATCGGAAACGCCCATCACCATTTTCATATCGTGCTCGACCAAGAGCACCGTGATTCCGAGCGCGCGGATCTCCGCGAGCTTTGCCATGAAGCTCTGCGTCTCCACCGCGTTCATACCCGACACGGGCTCGTCGAGCAGCAGTAGTTTTGGTTTCGCCGCAAGTGCAATGGCAATCTCGAGCAGCCGCTGCTCGCCGTACGGCAGCGCACTTCCAAGCTCATCCGCGCGGGCCCCGAGCCCGGCGAACGCGAGAATTTCGCGTGCCTGTTGCTCGAGCTTGCGCTCCTCGCGCGCAACGGACGGCAGCCCGCACAGGATCGCGAGCGGCTGCTGCGTCGCGCGCAGGTGCAGGCCGATCAAAATATTCTCCAGCGCACTGCGCCCGCCGAATACGCTCGTCTTCTGGAAGGTGCGCACCAAGCCAAGCTTCGCAATGACATGTGGCTTGAGCCCGTTCAGCCGCACGCCCGCAAATACGATTTCACCACCGCTCGGAGCGAGGTAGCCGGTGATCGCGTTGAACGCGGACGTCTTACCCGCGCCGTTCGGTCCGATAAGCGCGAGGACCTCGCCTTCCGTAACTTCGAAGGTGAGGTCTTCAATTGCGGTGAGTCCGCCGAAGCGCACTGCCAACCCGCGCACCGCAAGTAAAGCCGCCGCCGTCACGACGCGGCCTTTACGATCGCCGGGCTAGTCTGCCGGCGCTGCCACCAGTGTCGCAAGGCCGGCACGATACCTTGCGGAAGAAAGAAAACCACCATCACCATCAGCATGCCGTAAGCAATCCACTGCGCTTCGGGTGGGATCGCCGCCGCGCGCAATACTTCCGGCAGCAGGCCGAAAATGATGCCGCCGACGACCGGGCCCGCCAGCGTGCCTTTGCCGCCGGTGACGACCATGATCACCATCGTCACGGTATAGATGAACAGGAAGACGTCCGGGTCGACGATGCGAATATAGTGTGCGTATAGAGCGCCCGCGACGCCCGCCATCGCAGCGGAAACCACGGTCGCCAGCACGAGGTAGCGCGTGACGTCGATGCCGACGGAGGTGGCAAGCGGCTCGTTTTCGCGCAAGGCGACCATCGCGCGGCCCGCGCGCGAGCGCACGAGTCGCCGCACAATCAGGTAGCTGACGATGGCGATCGAGAGTACAAGCCAGTAGTTCGCCGGTTTTTTCCAGAACACGTGCTCGCCGAGTCCGGGCAGCCATAGCGTCAGCGGAGGAATATTGTTGAGCGCCATCGGACCCTGCGTGAGCTCGACCCAGTTCAATGCGACCAGGCGCACGACCTCCGCGAAACTGATCGATACAATTACGAAATAGGCGCCGCGCACCTTGAATGCAAGCCGGCCGATGAACCAGCCGCAGGCGCCGGCTGCGACGATCGCCGCGAGCATGCCGCACCACACGGGCTTCGGCGTCATTGCAAGCACGGTTCCCTGTGTAATGTGCACGCTGAATCCGAGCGAGACCAGCGTGCTGGCGTAGGCGCCAATGCCGAAGAACGCGACATGGCCGAGCGACAGTTGGCCGGCGTAACCGAGCAGCAGGTTGAGGCTCATCGCGGCGATGATGAAGATGCCGGTGACGACGAAGACATGCAGCAGGTATTGATTGCCCATCCACAGCGGCAGAGAAAACAGAAACAGCACCCACAGCGCGGTCGCGAGCCCTTTCACCCGATGCGCTCCTTCTGCGCAAAGAGGCCCGTCGGCTTGAAGACCAGTATCAGCATGATGAGAAGGAATCCCATCGCATCGCGGTAGCCCGAGGAGATATAGCTGGCGCCGAGTTCCTCGACCAGCGCAAGGATGAATCCACCGACAGTCGCGCCTGGAATGCTGCCGAGTCCGCCGAGGATGACGATCGCAAACGCTTTGGCCGCGGCCAGATCGCCCATGCTCGGGTACGCGACGAATACCGGACCGAGCAACGCGCCCGCTGCCGCCGCTAGTGCCGAGCCGAGCGCGAAAGTCGCAGTGTGGATGCGGCCGATCTGGATTCCCATCAGCGCCGCGGTATCGCGATCCTGAAACGTCGCGCGCATTGCCTTGCCAAGTCGTGTGTGATTGATGAGCCCGTACGTCGCAGCGATCAGCGCGAGTGCGACGACAAACACGAAGACGCGGTTCCAGCTGACCGACACGACACCGATGACGAGCGGCGCGGCCGGGAAGGGATTGTTGATCGACTTGGCGACGCCGGTCCATGCAAGCTGCTCGGCGTTTTGCAGCGCAATCCATGCGCCTATCATCACCAGCATGGTGGTATCGATGTCGGCGCCGCGCAGCCGGCGCAGGAGCACGAACTCGAGCGCCGCGCCGAGTATCGCGCCGAGCGCGATCGCGAGTACGAGCGCTACAAAAAAATTCGCTCCGCTCAACATCACGAGCGCGTACATCATGTAAGCGCCGAAGGCGTAGAGCTCGCCGTGCGTGAAGTTGACGACCCGCATGATGCCAAAGATCAGCGTGAGACCAATGCCGAGCAGCGCGTAAGTGCCGCCCAGCATCAGCGCGTTCAGGCCATGCTGAAGAAGTTGATCCATGCGGTTTGTCGCCCCGAAAACGGCCGGGACCCAGCAGTACGGTTATCCCCGCGCAGGCGGGAACCCGGAAGGTCTAGATTCAGTGCGTATTAAATTTCCGGACTACCGCCTGCGCGGGAGCGACGATACCTTCACGCTGCTAGTTCTTGACGACTTTCCCGTTTTCGATTTTCACGAGGTAGACACTCGGTACGTTCTGGCCGCTCTCCTGGCCCGCCGGGCCCTGCTTGATGAATGCGATATCGCCGTTGATGCCTTTGTACTTCACGCTCCAGAGCGCCTTCTGAATCGCCACCGGGTCGGCCTTGCCTGCCGTCTTGATGGCTTCGACGATCGTATAGATGCCGTCCCAGCCGCGGAACCCTTCGGTCAGGCCGCCCACCGCATACTTGCGGGCGTTCCACTCGGCGACGAATTTTTTGGCGACATCCGGATTTTTTACCGCCTCGGGAAACCACGGCGTAAAGAACACGAGATGCATCGAGCCGTTGGCAGCATCGCCCGCCTGCTGAATCAGCTGGTCAGGCGAAACTGACCCGCCGGTTGTGATGATGCGCTGCTTCAGTTGCTGCTCTTTAGCCTGTTTCAGGATCAGCGTCGCCTGTTCCACGGCCGTGGTGACGAACAGCGTGTCGCTTCCGGAGTTCTTGATCTTCGCGAGCTGAGCCGAGAAGTCGGTCGCTTTCGGATCCATGGTTTCTATCTCGCCGATCGCCGCACCCTGCGCTTTGAGCATTTCCGAAAATTCCTTCGACGCGCCAAGTCCGAAGTCGTTGTTGGTCGCGAGGAAATCGGCCTTCTTGATGCCGAGCGTCTTGACGTAGCCTGCAAACGCTTTCGCTTCCATCTCGGACGTCGGGCTGATGCGGAAGATCCACGGATTGCCGGACACCGTGATCTTGCCCGAGGATGATGTCTCCACGAGCATCGGCACGCCGTATTCCATCAACTTCGGCATGACCGCAAGCGTCAGGCCCGAGCTCCACGCCCCCATCAGCACCGGCACCTTGTCTTTTGAGATGAGTTTCTCAGCGGTAGCAACGGCTTCGGTCGGATTGGACTTGTTGTCCTCGACGATGAGCTGGATCTTCCGCCCGAGCACGCCGCCCGCCGCGTTGATCTGGTCTTCGGCGATTTTCGCGCCCTGCGTTACATAATTGCCGGACGCGGCGAAGGCGCCTGTCAATGGCTGAGTGACGCCGATACGAATGACGTCTTGTGCGATTGCCGGGCTGACGGATAGCGCCGCGACAATCAGGCCGGCGCCAATTAATGTCCAAAGCGTGCGCTTCATAAGAGTCTCCAGAAAAAAGATCACCGCGGAATGACAGACAGATACGACGGAATTGGATCATTTCCAGGATATCTTAGCATCGAACAAGCCTGCTCAAGTGCGACCATCTAGTGCGCGCTTATGACCACGCCGGACAGCGCTGCTCAACCACTGCGCCACGCTCGCGTTGCACCAGATAAACCGATGCGTCCGGACTGCGAACGGGCGAGCAGTAACGTTCGCGTGCGGCCGCGAGCGCGCATTGATCAGCATCGGGGAAATCAATCTGCTTTGATGCCCAGCTTGCGAATAATCGCGCCGTAGCGGTCGTAATCGGTTTTTATCGCTGCTGCAAGCTGCTCCGCCGTGCTGCCAACGACGTCAACGCCAATGCCGGCGAGTTTTTCTCGCACGTCGGGCAGCTGCAGTGCTTTAGCGACATCAGCCTGAATCTTTGCCACTATCGCCTTCTGCATGCCGGCGGGCCCGACCAGCGCGTACCAAGACACCGCTTCGAAACCCGGCAAGTTTGCGGCATCAGCAATCGTTGGCACGTCGGGCAACTGTGCAACCCGCCGGGCGCTTGCCACGCCCAGTGGCCTCAGCTTGCCGGCCTGGATATACGGCACGACTGAATGGACCTGGGCGAATATCATCGCCAAGTGTCCGCCGAGCAGATCGGTCACGGACGCGGCTACGCCTTTGTATGCAATGTGCGTCATATCGGTACCGGTGGCGGCCTTGAAGAGTTCGCCGGCGATATGCGCCTGCGTGCCGACACCGCCGGATCCGTAAGTGAGTTCGCCCGGCCTTTTCTTCATCAGCGCGATGAGTTCTTTCACTGACCGTGCGGGCACCGAAGGATGCACGACGAGCACGTTCTGCACTGATCCCACAAGCGTGATCGGCGTCAGATCCTTGAGCACGTCGAACGTCAAATTCGAATACAGGTGCGGATTGATCGCGAGATTGCCGACCGGACCCGACGTGAGGGTATATCCGTCTGGTGCAGCTTTCGCGCCGAGTTCCATGCCGATGTTGCCTGCAGCGCCGGGACGATTGTCGACGACGACCTGCTGGCCCCACATCGCGGACAGCGGTATCGCGATCAGCCGCGGCAGCACGTCCGAAGCGCCGCCCGGCCCAAACGGTACGATGATTCTGACAACTTTGTTTGGATAAGGGGTTTGGGCGCTTGCAGGTAAATTGGCAAGCGTGAAGTTCAGTGCGACTACCGTGCCGAGCACCGATCTGCACAATCGAAACGACATGACAACCTCTGTCTAAATGGTCCTCGCGGGATTGCTTAAGTTTTTTGAACTGCAGATTCTCAGCCCGCTTAACACTCGAACTCGCCGTCGCGATAACACGCCGGGCAGAACGACCAAGGGCACGCTTCCTCGTGTGTGCGGCCGAGCGGATCGGATTTATGCCAGTTCGCCCAGATGCGCTCGCCCGCGGCCTGCGCGCGGAGACGAATGTCATCGAGGTCGATGCCGGCGATACGGCCGTTCTGCATGCGTGTTTCGCCCGCGATGATAACCGTGTCGACATCATCGCCGACACCGCATTCGACCACGGTCTTGACGGGATCGCGCACTGTTCCCATGCGCAGCGAGCCGCGCCCCGATAAATCGATCAGTATGATGTCAGCGCGTGCGCCGGGCGCGAGCCTACCCAAGTCGTCGCGGCCGAGCGAACGCGCGCCGCCGAGCGTCGCGGCGCTGTAGACGTCGGCGGCGGTCGCGGACTTGTAGTTGTGGCTCATGATCTTGCCGAGATACGAAGCCATGCGCATGTTGAGCATCATGTCACGCGGATAAGTATCGGAACCGAGTGCGATGTTGATGCCGAGCTCTTTGTAGCGCTGCCAGTTGTCAAGCACGCGCGCACGCCTCACGATATTCGTCGCGCAGTGCGAAATGGAAACGCCCGCCGCGCCCATCAGTTTCAGGTCCTGTGCGCCCGGATAGTTCAAGCGGACGCTGTCGGCCGGCAGGTTGCCATGGCCGATGTTGAGCGTTGGGCGCAGCATGCCCACGCTATCGAGAATTTCAATCGGCGTCTTGCGGTGCTCGCGCACCACTTCATAGAACTCGACGATGCTGTAAGCCGCGTGCGTGGCCATCGGCAGCTTCATTTCATCGGCCTTCTCGCGCGTCATGTCCAGCAGATCGATGCTGCACGTTTCCATTTCGCGCGGAACGAGTATCCCTTTGATGAGCCCGCCGCCGGTGCCGTCATGACGCTCGATCCATTTCACCGCATCGGCAAACTCTTTGCGACCGTTCTCCTCCGTAATTACGCGCTTTAAGCGTCCGTGCTCGTCGCCGACCCAACGCCCCGAGTCGTAGCCGGGGCCGAGATATCCGCGGACGCCAAGCGCGAGGCATTGCGCCATCATTGCTTCCTGTATGCGCAGCTGGCTTCCGTATTCGACGAACGTCGTCACGCCGTTGCGCAAGAGTTCGGCGACGGTGAAAAGGGCATGCAGTTCCATTTCACCTTCCTGGCCGGTCTCGTCAGGACGCAGGTAACGCACGTCCCCTTCGATGCGCGTGCCTTCCTTCGGCACGCTGATCTCGAAGAACGGCTGGCCAAAATAATCGCCGCGGCCGGTGTCGCTGATCAGCCGGTGCGATGCACGATGGCCCGAATGAACATGCGTGTCGATGAACCCCGGCGATACGAGCTTGCCGCCGGCGTCGATCTCGCGGTCGACGTGGCCGTCGAATTTCGGCCCGACGAAGAGGATGTTGTCGCCTTCGAAAACGACTTCGTGTCCACGATCGAGCCGGTGGTTGCCGTCGCGATACCCTACTACCCAACCGTGCGAGATGCGTGTGCGCATGGGAGTCTTTGCTCCGAGCTATTGCGGTTCAAATGCATTGGCGTAGTGCTCGGGTAAGCAGCACGACGGCGGTTCAAGTTCCACGCGCGTTTTGCGTTATCATTCTATTTTTGGTACCTCAGCACGTCAATTGCCACCTCGTTGCAACTTCGATCACGCGGGCCGGCAGCAGAAAAAAGCAATGAGCGAACTAACTTTGATTCCGGAAATCGCGGATCGCGACGTGCGCGCGAAGGCAGTCGAACGCCTCCGAGAGTTGAGGGTCGCGTTGCCGACGTTCAGCGAGCTTGCCGAACCCGAGTACGATGCCCAAGCGCCAGGTGGGCCTGCTCGACGGTGTCGATCCGGAACTGCCGTCGGCGGCGAATCTGTGGCGCGTCCACTGGTTCAACGACGACAAGCGCACCGGACGCGTCGATGTTCCAGCCTACCTCGTACTCCCCGAGGCTCTCACGGGTGTCAAAGCGAAAATCGTCGTCGCGCTCGGCGATCGCTTTCCGATGATCGGCGCGCACAAAGTACTGGCCGCCTATGGCTGCCTGGTGCCGCGCCTCGTCACCGGTCGCTTCGATCCGACATCCGATAAGGCGATATGGCCGTCGACCGGCAATTATTGCCGCGGCGGCGTCGCAATCTCGCGCACCCTCGGTTGCCGCGGCGTCGCCGTACTACCCGCGGGCATGAGCAAGGAGCGGTTCGACTGGCTCGAGCAACGGGTCGCCGACCCCGCGGACATCATTCGCACGCCGGGCACGGAAAGCAACGTCAAGGAAATCTACGATAAGTGCGGCGAGCTCTCGCGCGATTCACAGAACGTAATACTGAACCAGTTCTCCGAGTTTAGTAATTACCTGATTCACTATCTCTGCACGGGCCGCGCGCTCGATCGCATCTACAGCGAATTGCGCAATAAAGAACCGGGACTGCGCCTAACTGCATTCGTCTCGGCGACCGGTTCAGCAGGCACCATCGGCGCCGGCGATTACCTCAAGTCTCGGCACGGCACACGCATCGCCGCGGTGGAAGCGATCGAATGCCCGACGATGCTCACGAATGGCTACGGCGAGCACAATATTCAGGGCATTGGGGACAAGCATATTCCGCTGATCCACAATGTCATGAACACCGACCTCGTCGTTGGCGTCTCCGACCAGAGTTCGGACGCGCTTAATTTGCTGTTCAACGACAGCGTCGGCCGTGCCTACCTTACACAGCGACAGAAAATCGATCCCGCCCTGCTGAAGGCGCTCGCCAGCATCGGCCTTTCCGGTAATGCCAACATCATCGCCGCGATCAAAATCGCCAAGCGCCTTGAACTCGGGGCGGCGGACGCGATCATCACGATCGCGACGGATAGTGCGGCGCTATATAACAGCGAGCGAACTGCGTATCTGAAGCGACGCTATCCCGGCGGATTTGACGAAGTAAATGCGGGCGAAATCTTCGGCCAGCATCTCGCAGCGATTGCAGACGATCACCTGACGGAGCTCACGCACGTTGACCGCCGTCGCGTTTTCAACCTCGGCTATTACACATGGGTCGAGCAGCAAGGCATTGCGGTCGAGGATTTCGACCGCCGGAAGGACGCTTCATTCTGGACCGCGCTGCAGGAATCGATTCCCGCGTGGGATAAACTCATAACCGATTTCAATGAAGAGACCGGCGCGCTCAAGCCCGGCTGATTCGCGTCAACCGGTCCTCCACGTGTATACATCCGAAGACAAACAATGAGCGAGAGCTATCTCGACTTGCGCCGCAAGCTCAGCGCGCGCGACCGCAGCCTGCACGAAAAAGTCGTGAACCTCGAAGAAGCTGCAGCGCTCGTCAAGGACGGCGAATCCGTCGGCATCGGCGGCAGCACCTTGTCGCGCACGCCGATGGCCATGATCTGGGCGCTGATCCGCGGGCGCAAGAAAAGGCTGGCGTGTTCGCGTGGCATTACATCGAGCGAAGGCGACTGGCTGCTCGGTTCCGGCGCCTGCGAGCACATCCAGACGAGTTGGTTCAGTCAGGGCATCGTGTGGGGCATTTCCAAAGTCATGCGCCACTATGTGGAGAGCGGCAAAGTGCGCTTCGATGAATGGAGCCACATGGCAATGGGGATGCGCTATCGCGCCGGCGCCATGGGCGTTCCGTTTCTGCCGATGCGCTCCATGCTGGGCTCGGACGTAATGAAGCAGCGCCCGGAAGCACGCGAAATGGATTGCCCGTTTACTGGAGACAAGTTGCTGCTCGTGCCCGCGCTCAATCCGGACGTTGCGCTCATCCACGTGCAACGCTGCGACGCATACGGCAATGCGCAGATCGATGGTTTACAGTTTCTCGACATCGATCTCGCAATGGCCGCCACGCGCGTGATCCTGACGACTGAGCGCATCGTTTCTAACGATCAGATCAGGCGCGCGCCGGACCAGACTAAGATTCCATTCTTCGCGGTGGAAGCAGTTGTCGAAGTGCCGTTCGGTTGCGCGCCGCATGAATGCAGCGGCATCAACGAGCCGCTCTTCAAGCACATGGAGTACTACACATCGCTCGTGAACAAAGAACCGGTCAAAGGCATGGCCGAGTATCTGGATCGCTACGTTTACGGTCCGAAGAGTTGGACTGATTACCTGAACCTGCTCGGACTTGATCATTTGCTCGAAGCGGCGAGGCATGGCAGGAGCGTTTCGAATGCCTAGCGCCGCCGATTACACAGCGAGCGAGCTGCTCGCCGTCATGAGCTCGCGGTTGCTCAAAGACGGACAGATCGTGTTCGCGGGCGTCGGCATCCCTCTGCTCGCGGCAACGCTCGCGCAAGGTCTGCACTGCCCGGGGCTCACGATACTTTTCGAGGGCGGCGTCATCGGGCCAGTGATCGAACCCGGGAAGCTCCCGCCCTCTACCAACGAGCAGCGCTGCACGATCCGAGCCAACATGGTACTGAGCAGCACGGACGTGCTGCTGCTCCTGCAGCGCGGCTATGTCGACGTCGGCTTCATGGGCGGCGCGCAGATCGACCAGCACGGCAATCTCAATTCATCGTTCATCGGCGATCCGGCGCATCCAAAGACGCGCCTGCCCGGCACCGGCGGCGGCAACGACATCGCGAGCCTTGCGCATATGATTGTCGCGATGAAGCACGAAAAACGCCGCTTCGTTGAGAACGTCGATTTCGTCACGAGCCCGGGATATTTGCGGGGCAATACGACTCGGCGCGACAGCGGCCTGCCGGCGGGCGGCATGTACCGCATCGTGACCGATCTCGGCATCTTCGGATTCGACGAAAAAACACGTCGCATGAACGTGGTTGCGCTGCATGCGGGCGTCACACGCGATCAGGTACAGGACAACACCGGCTTCGAGCTCGTCTTCAACCCGAACATCGAAACGACGCAGCATCCCACCGCCGCAGAACTCGGATTTCTGCGCAAGCTCGACCCTCATCGCCTCTACACGGCGTAATCGCAAGACCAGGAGGACCAGCATGGCTCTGTTGCACAACACGTTCGGCATCGCCGCCCGTAATTTCACTGCCTATCCCGAAATGCCCGACGCACGGGCGCTCGTCGATTACGGCGTCAAGATGGAGGAAATGGGCTTCGACTCGATCTGGGTGTGGGACCACATCCTGCTCGGCGTCGAGCCGAGCTTTCCGATCATCGATTCGCTCACGCTGCTGACGGCGATCGCCGCTCGCACGAAGAAGATCAAGCTTGCGACCGGCATCCTCGTGCTGCCGATGCGCAATCCGGTGGTGCTCGCGAAACAATTGTCGAGCATGGACCAGCTCTCCAACGGACGTCTGCTGATGGCAATGGCCGCCGGCTGGTACAAACGCGAGTTCGACGCGGTCGGCGTGCCGTTCGAGAAACGCGGCAAGATCATGGACGAGAACTTGGACATTCTCAAACGCTTCTGGACCGAGGACATGGTCAAGGGCGAGTGGACGAATCACAAGATTCCCGCCGGCGTCATGTACCCTAAGCCGGTGCAGAAGCCGCGTCCTCCCATCTTGATCGGCGGCTACGTCGATGTCGTGTTGAAGCGTGCGGCGGTCGGCGGCGACGGCTGGCTCACTTATTTCTACCGGCCCGAGAGCTTTGCCAAGTCGTGGGCGAAAGTCCGCAACTTCGCCAAGGAAGCCGGCAAGGATCCCGACACGCTGATGAACGGCGCGCAGCTTCCCATCATGATCGGCACGTCGCGAGCCGCGGTTGAATCGCAGATGATGGAATGGCTCGGCAAAGAATGGGATTACGCGTCATGGAGCGACTCGACCAAGGACAGCGCCATCATCGGCACCGTAGACGAATGTGTTGCACAGTTGAAAGAGCATCTCGCTGCAGGCGTGCAGAAACTCATCTTTGTGCCCTACAAGTACGAGATGAAACAGATCGAGATGATCGCCCGAGACATCATTCCGCAGCTCAAAGCGTTCCGGGCGTGAGGCGCGCCTTCCCGCCCCGCGGTTGCTTTCGCCGTGATTACTTCAACGGCACGCATCAATGATTGGTGCGCAAATGACAAAGTCGCCGATCCTGCACACGGCGCACATCACCGGCAAACGCGCGGCACCGCGGCTGACAATAGATCAGATTCTGCATCCGCGCTCGGTCGCGGTGCTTGGCGCATCCGACAACGTCGCGAAGTTCGGCGGGCGCATCACGAGCTTCCTGGTGAAGCACGGTTTTGCCGGCGATCTTTTTCCGATCAGCCGGCATCAAGCGCAGATACTCGGCCGCAAAGCGTATGCGGGCATCGGCGCGTTGCCATCTGCGCCGGATGTGGCGATCCTCGCAGTGCCGGGCGGCACGCTGCAGCAAAACCTGAATGAAGCGGCCGAGGCCGGCGTCGGCTGTTGCGTAATCATCTCGACCGGCTTTGCCGAACTGGACCAGGACGGCGCGCAGCGGCAGGCGACTATCGTCGATCTGGCGGCGACGACCGGCATGCGCATCCTGGGTCCGAACTGCATGGGCATGATCGTTCCGCATCACAAGATGGCGTTGTGCTCGTCGGTGACACTCAACACCGATACGCTTGGCGACGGCTCCGATCGGTCTCATCAGCCAGAGCGGCGCGCTGATGGTTTCGATGTTCGATCGCGCCAAGGCCGACGGCATCGGCCTGCGCTATGGCGTTTCGTGCGGCAACCAGAGCGATCTCGAGATCTGCGACTTTATCGATCACATGGTGCAGGAGCCGGCGACGCGCGCGATTTGCGTTTATGTCGAAGGCTTCGTCGATGCCGCGCGTTTCCGTCAATCGGCGATCGCGTGCCGCCGCGCTGACAAGCCGCTCCTCATGCTCAAGACCGGCCGTACCGCTGCGGGCGTCATCGCGGCTCAGTCGCATACGGCCAGTCTGGCAGGCTCGTTCGAGGCGTTCTCCGCCATCTGCCGCGAGCACGGCGTCCTCCTTCCGAAAAGCACTGACGACATGATGCGCACCGCGCATCTGCTGACACGCTTTCCCGGACGACGCAGCGTCGCGGGCATCGGCGTGGTGTCCTCGTCCGGCGGCGGCGCAGGAATTTCCAGCGACCGGTTGAGCGAAGCAGGACTGCCGCTCGCCAAACCCGCGCGGGAAACGATCGACAAGCTCGAAGTCATGCTGCTGCCGCCGCAGGCGCAAAATCCGATCGATCTGGGCGGACGCCGGCAGCCGGAAACCGTCGACATCACGAAAGACGCGACCGCGACGCTGCTGGCCGATCCAAATGTCGGTTACGGTCTTGCGATGCTGAACTCGATGCCGTTTTATGCCAAGCGCACGATGCTGATCGCGGAGGCCGTGCGCGAATGCGGCAAGCCGGTGCTCGTTGCGCTCACCGTCGGCGCGCTTGCCGACGAAGCGCGCCGCGAATTGCGCCAGCGCGATATTTTTTATGTCGACAGTTTCGAGGACGCGTTGCGCGTGCTCATGCTGCTCGCGGAAAACGACAAGCGCACGGGCTTGCTCGAGACACCAGCGGCTCGCCCTGCGGACCTGCCTTCCGCGTACGATTTTTCCGCGCTGCAAGCCGGCCTTCAGACCGAGAGCGAGGTCAAGCGTTTGCTTGCAGCCTATGGCGTCACCGTTGCGAAGGAAATGCTGGTCGCTACTCCTGAAGAGGCAGGCAAAGCAGCGGCGCAAATCGGCTTTCCGGTTGTGCTGAAGGCGTCGTCGCGCGATATCGTGCACAAGAGCGATGTGGGCGCCGTGCGTGTCGGGCTCGCGGACGAATCGTCGGTGGTCGCCGCCGCAATCGAGATCACCCAGAGAGTCAAAACAGCCGCTCCGCAGGCGATGATCGCCGCGTTTTCAGTTCAGGAAACGGTACGCGGCGAAGCGGAAGTCATCGTCGGTGTCCGCCGCGATCCGCAGTTCGGGCCTATCGTCATTGTGGGGCTCGGCGGCATTGCGGTGGAAATTCTCCACGATGTCGCGGTCGCCAGCGCACCTGTCAGCCGTGCCCACGTGCGCGTGATGATCGAAAATCTGAAAACCGCTCCGCTGTTCACGGGCGCGCGCGGCAAACGTCCGCTCGACGTCGACGCGATTGCCGCAGCAGTCGAGCGCATCAGCTGGCTCGCTCACGACCTGGGACCGCGGCTCATCGATCTCGAAATCAATCCGTTGATCGTCGGCGCGGCTGGCAGTGGCGCCACCGCCGCCGATGCGCGAGCGACACTTGCGTTCGGAATCAATCATGGAGATGGGGCATGAGAAAAATCATCGATCTCGAATGCGATCTGCCGCCGGACGAAAACGGCAAGCCGCGAAAATCCCCGGGCGCGGAACACGCACCGGGTTATGGAGATGCCGAGAAACTCGAGCCGATGCCCGGCTACGGGTTCAGCAACTATGCGAACATCTTCAGGGGGCGCAAGCCGGCTGACGGCGTTAAGCCTAAGGGCGAATCGCTCGACAGCGTGGTTGAGCGCATGAAGAAAGCCAACATCGTCCGCGGTGTCGTCGGCCGGATTCCGAACGCCGAGCTCGTTAAGATAGCGGCCAAATACCCCGACAAATTTATTTGTCTCGCCGAATTCAGCGCCCATGACGGCATGCGCGGCGTGCGCGCGCTGGAAGATATTGTGCGCAATCACGGCATCCACGGTTTTCGCACGAGCTCGCTCTATACGTTATTGCCGGCCAGCGACCGCCGCTACTATCCGCTCTACGCCAAATGCGTCGAGCTCGACATTCCGGTGCGAATTTATGCGGCCATGAATTACGCCAACGACCGTCCGTACGATCTCGGCCATCCGCGGCATATCGATCAGGTCGCGATGGATTTCCCGGAATTGCGCATCGTGGCAGGACTGGGCGGCTGGCCTTGGGTCAACGAAATGGTCGCGATCCTGCGGCGCCACCCGAATTTGTATTGCGACACTGCGTCGCATCGCCCGCGTCACTTTGCGTCGCCGGGCTCCGGCTGGGAAATGTTTCTGCAATACGGCAACACGCTGCTGCAGGACAAGATCATGATCGGGCTGTCGCGCGAAAACTTCGGCGTGCCCTATGAAGAATTGATTGCCGAATACGAAGCGCTTCCGCTCAAGGACAGCGTCAAGGACAAGTGGTTCTACGAAAACGCGGCGCGTTTCTTCCGCATCGGCTGAACGGGAGCGGGGCAAGTCGGTTGTTGATTGGCCGGCTGTTGGACGAGTCATGAATCGGTAGGCGTTGAGCAGCGATCGTGGAATGATGGCCGGTCGGCGACGCGAGTCTATCGCGCGTCCGGCTTTCGAACGGGTGTTACGCATGAACGGGCAGCACGTAGCTCACCGCACGGCACACATACAGTCCGACTCCGAACGCCGTGTGCGCCATAAGGCTTCGCAGCCTCGCGCTCGTTGGCTCGGGCGCTTTTGACGCCGCAATTCCCAGCCCGAACGAGGGCTGCATGATCAGGTATGGCACCAGCACACTCACAATGCCAAATATCACGGCCGGCAAGAACGTTGGCCGCGCAAGCCAGCTACCTGAAACAAGGGCGACGAGCGCGAGTGCGTACACGGTACCAGTGACATAGTGGGCGATCCAGCCTACCGTGCACTCGGAACGTTTGTGCGAAGCGGCGGCGATACTCACATGCATGAACTTGCCTTCACGCATATGGAGAAGCCAGCGTCCGACCAGACAATAGTTGGCCAACGGAATTCTGAACACTCGCTTGAGGAACAAGGCGCAGATGTCCATGAATAGAGTCGCGCCAAGGCCAACGACAACCGCGCCTAAGTAGTAAGCGGCTTCAGTGGGCACAATCTTCCTTGATATGGATGTTCGTGGCGAACGGTAGGAAGAACAACTGACATCGGGCGATGCCGGAAGATGTCGATGCGATGCATCACCGACAGCGTCAGTTCGTAATCGCTCGCTAAGCTCACGATGGAGAGCGCACTGTTTCCTAACAAGAGTGCCCCGACGCCCCGCACAAAGCGCAATGCATTTACAAGCGATTAAGTTCCGCAACATCGGCCCGGTTATGTAAGCATGCCCCGTATACAAGCCGATCGACGTTAGGAGCTACTGACGATCGCGAGCGTCGCCAATAACTGCGAAGGGGCCAGCGGTCCTGAATTCGCCGATCCGATACGATGCGTCCACCCGCCGACATCGGAGTCGGGCCCTCGCGCCGCGAGCCATTGTTTGCAGATCGCGCCAAGATCGACGTCGTCGCCCGGCCACTGACAGTGCTTGAGGGCGTCCGCGTGCCGTGCGAGCCATCCGATTATGTTCGCGCCGGCCTGCGCCATCTCAGCATAGCGATGCATATTTCGTAGCGCCGTCAAGATAGTTCGTCGATACGTGATCGATGACTCCCCACATGTCGCGCGCATCGAAAGCGGCCGTCACCTCAGGATCAGACAGCACTGAGATCGCATTTTTCATTTGCGCACGAAATTGGCAGGCAACGAACAACGCCATGCCATACCCGTGCTCGGACATGTTGACGGCCAGGTCACGAGCCACCCTCTCAAGCGGCGGGTGTTGCAACGAGTCGGTTACAGCAGAGATGAATCTCAGCCACATCTCCGGAAAATCTCGATTCGGCGTGACTCCGACGTCGCCGCCGGGTGCGCCCAAGGCACGCGAGTAAAGATTCCGTCGATCGTCCGCGGAGAGCTGCGCTTGCTGGCGCGACCACTTTGCGACGAGCGACTCGGCCAAAGCACCACTTCGGATTGGCAGCATCCCCGCTGCGAAGAGCGCGGCGAGTCGGTCCACGACGGCGAAAATGCGGACTTCCTCGAGCATGTGCGCGAAGTAGAGAGTGCCGAGCGCGCGGATGTTGTCGGCAACGATGTCGACGTCGGTGAGTCCATTTAAATCCGGAAGCTGCACATCCATCACGAACGCATTGCTCAATCCGGGCGTGCTGGCAAGCGAATCCGAGCCGGCCACGATGACGACTCCATTGAAGCCGCCGATTCTCTTTGTCAAAAGCGCGACGCGTTCCGCGTAACGATCGTGCGAGTCGCTGACGTCGCTTCTTTTACCAAAGAGCGCATCGGCCTCGTCAAGGAAGAGAATCGCGTCCGTGCGCTCGGCATCTTTGAAGAGGGCATCGAGATTCTTTTCGGTTTCGCCAATGTATTTCCGCGATACCGCGTTGAGATCGACACGATAGAGCCGGAGGCCTGCCATCCGCGCGAGCAGACGATGCCGTTGCGGCCGCCGAGGTCCCACAGATTAATACGGCCATTCCGGGACACACGCGGTGCCGCGCCAGACTTCTCATTCGCGCGACGACATCGGAAAGCTTGTCCATGACGACAGTCTACAGCCGGGGGCCAAGCTGCGATACATCGCGGACTTGATTAGTCCGCGGATAGCGCATTTTTGTCGTAACGATGAGCGACGCTTGGTGCAACCCGGCGCCGGACAACAGAACCCGCGCGGGTACTGCAAATGTCCTGACGCTCGACATCGGCATGTTTGAGCTTGCGATTCCGCTGATAGATGTCTCCATATCTCCCTGAGCCGAATGTGACAACAGGCGATGACAATGGCAAGCTCGAAGCACGCCGGTTACATCGGCGTCAGCCCGTCCCATCAGAACCCGGAGCGCCACCTGGGACGCATCTAGCTCAACAATCACTCGCCGATGATCATTCAATCGCTACCGATTAATCTCGCGGATTCAGCATCGACATAGGTCTTAAGTAGTATTCCATCGGTAGATCCGGTGCATAATTCCCATGATCGTCATTTCGCCGGAGGTGCGCCATCACGGTTGAAATGCCGCTTCGACCGTTACCGTCGTCGTCATGGGGTCTAATCGCAGATATTTGTCGCCAAACGTCATGAGAAGCATCCTGACTACTTCAGAGACCATCACAGTTTGCTTACACCAAGAATTGAAGAAGTGCCAATTAGCAACTCCTATCTCTATGTCGTCGGCTGATGATCAGCAGCGAGCGGCCGCGCTGGCAATGCACGTTAAAGAGTTTGTCGTCTGGATTGAAAGTGACAACTCGCCTCTCGCGCCCGAAAACGTGAATCTTCTACATGGCTTCGAGTCCATCAGCGAGAAAGCTGAGTGGTTCTTGGACCTGCACCGGTGGGTCCAAGTATTCAAGCGGTTTCACGCGTGAACAGTGCCAACTGATAAGTAAAATTAGTACGTATTGTGGTTGTTTTGCGGTAATCCGCTTTTAACCTGATCATCGCAGTTAGCTCTCACTGCGAGAGTCCTCTTAAGGGCTTGGCGACTCGCCCCGCCATAGTGCCGCAACGGCGAGCGTGCTTGCGGCAACCTACATTGAGCGATCTATGACGTTCGAGTGAACCGGGCACGCAATCTTATTCAGCTGAATGCCGCAGATTTAATGCACCTCCAGAGAGCCATCTTACATTCGACGGTCGGCTCACGGCCTGAGCGGGTCGAAGGTCCATGCGCTGCCTAATTCGGAGAAGGCAGCGCCGTGTTCTTGTGGAGATGTGCTTGCGCCGAACCTGTGTTACTTGAGACTGCTCGTTGCCTGTCGTCTCCACGACCGCGCCATTCAAGTAGTTAACGCTCAAGTCTCTTATCTCGAGCGTGGCGCGGTGCGTTTCTGCACGATCGAAGCCGGTCAACCGAAAACAGGTTCCTTCCAGGCGAAAATGATAGCGCATGGTGCTGCTCATGTAGGAGCCAGCGCCCGACATCATGCCCAGCTTCAGGTCGAATCCTCCGGGTCGCACCTTTATCTCACCATCGGCCATGGGATCTTCGAGCGCGCCAGAGGATTCGTGTGGCACGAGCCGCGCGTTAGTCGCTGATAGCAGATAGCCGCGCTGTTTTGCGGTTGCGAGTGCGACTAGAAGCATTCGCGGGGGAACCGCACCTTCTCCGTTCGGCTGGCGGAGCAGCAGGAGCACGTCGGCGCGCCCGTCCCGATTGAAATCAGCATCGTGACGCTGCTCGATCATCCAACCTTCTGGAACAAGTAACTCGACCGTCGCGCTTGCCGCAGGCAGTGATGACGAGGCGGCCAGTGTTAGTAACCCCTGTGCGAGCGCATTGCAGGAAATCACCGATATGGCGCTCACCAGAACGGCCAGTCGCACTATGCGATCCACATCAGCCCGGCCAGATATCTGCGGCACGAAGTGTTGCATCCCGCCGCTCGGCGAGCCCGAGCTTAGCCGGCCCATTCACCTTCTCAGTGATCGCTTCGAGATCACCAACGTCGGCGAGTGGAGAACAATTGCAGGCGTCCCAGAAAGCGAAAGCAATTCGCGCGGCAGCCGTCGGCTCCCGCGCAAGCTCTGGATGTCCTTCAAGATCCACCTTTACGATGTTACCGATGACGCGGAAATTCGCGCGTCCCGTGAGTTGCTTATAACCGGAGCCGCGGTACCGCCAGCCATCGCCGCTAGCCTCATTGCCGTTGCCGAGTCGATTCGCGTATACGCGATTCGCAATAGCCTCCGGACCTTTTGCAATCAACGCTACCGCGTCGTCTCTGCCTTTGACCGCCGAAAATATCATGTCCAATCGATCCGGATTTTTGTAATTCAAGTTTTCTTCGAGAACCGTGAAGCCGGCCGTTTCGACGAAAACCTGCCCCATGAAGTGGCAGAGCCGGCGCGCGCTGTTCACAGAGCTCCGGACCCGTGCGTTTTCGAGTGCGATAGCGGGACGATCTGCATCGATGACTTTAGGAGCAAACCTTTTAAGTGTGTCGCTAGTAATCATCATCACACCCTCCTATGCCGTTATAAGGTGGCGGCTACGTCGGCGAGTTGTCAGCCACTCAAGTTTGCGACTCGCGAAGAAATTGCACCAGCGCCTCGGGCACGTACCGCGGATCGTTCGTTCGTCTTCGATCCACTGATTCGTGCAGTACTGCGCCCTTTGGAATCGTGCGATTCTGGAATGGCAGATGCTTCCAGGGATCGTCATCCCATGGCGCATGACTGTCGCCCAGGGGGTCAGGGGTGAGCGCATCATGCAATCCTTCGCCGATGAGAAGCTTCGCGGCTTTCAATTGTTCTGCCATCCAGAGCAGCGCAATATCTGAAAGCTGGCGGCCGGAGTAGCCGCCGCCGACATCCGCATGGGCGCCTGCAAACCATACTTCGCTTATATTCGTTCTCGGCTCCCAAAGCGTAGGCACGAAATCTGCGCGTCTTTCATCGATCGATACGGCATGAAATCCGTGATGAACTTTCGCACTGAGCTTCGTATCCGTAAATTGGAACTCGTCCGTTCTGCCCTCTCCGCGGGTGTATTCGGGAATTCCTAGCGCACCGACGGTATCCCAGACGCCAACGGCTTCGATTTCGACGTCCTTGAGAAAATCATCCTCTGACAATTGGACGCCGCTTCTAAACTTTACAAACTCAAGAAAAGTTCCCGTTTTTCCGGCTGCTCGTCGATATCGTGTCCACGCCGCGATTCCAAGTCGGTATGCGTTCTCCCGATCTTCGAGTCCTCCATGACGTTGCTTATCCAACAAGCCGACTGAGCAAATCATTCCCCCGAGCGCTCTAGCGGTATATGCCCCTCGGCTGAAGCCCACGATGTAAATCGAATCGCCCGGCTCGTACGACCTCGAGATGAAGGTGTAACCGCGAACTATGCGATTAATGAGGCCCGCACCGAATCCACCGCCGATGATTTTGTGAATAACGTTGCGCGAGTCTCCGACGCCATGCAGATACTTTGAAATCTGAGTAGGCAAGCCATCCGGCCCGAGCTGCGATCTGCTCTTGTTCGTCCTGGAGAAGCTTGCTCTCGGGCGTGTCGTCACCTTCAAGATTGTCGAATAACCGGAATACATTCGTGGGATCCGGTATTCCATCATTGTTATCGTCCTGCCCGGGGCCATTCCAGGTTCCGTCAGCAAAAAATGCGATATTCTTTGTCATGGCTAGTTCCTTTCGTCAGCAGACACCCATCCGTGTATCAAACAACGCACGACGCTGAGTGCAATGGCGCGAGATCTCGAAACACAAGTTCCCTTGCATAACTTCAACAGATAATTCAGTGTCAGTGGCGTTAGCCGGACCCCGCGTCTTGTGTCGTCCCGTGCGGCGCCGGTGGGCTTGCCTGACGCGGACTGACTGAAGGCTGTTGACGATCATCCGACCTCTCCTCAGGACTCTTTTCATGCGGCTTGACGGTCGATCGTATGACCATCATCTTGTTCAGCATGTCGAACCAGAACGGCGCACCGAAGGAAATGGCAAAAGCGGTAATCAGCCATCCAGGAATGGCAGCAAGAATAAGCCATACATCGTACGGCCAGAGAGCGCAGCCGATTTCGTCGAACCATGAAATATCAGTTGCGGTGCACGTGACACGCTTGGCGGCGCCTTTACGCATCTCGCTCCAGCCTAGCGGCAAACCGAGACCGAACAATTGTTCCTTTAACAGCTTCGCCTTTGCGTCGGCCGTCTTGATCTTTGCCTGAAGCTCCAGCTCTGCCGACGATTCATGCGGGCTCGGGGTTGAAGATGTTGAGGGAACTGCTGTTGATTCCGTTTCGGCGGCATTGTCGGTTTTGCCAGCCGTCACGGCGGCCTGCCGGCTGCGCTCCGCTTCCACCCGTTCTCTTAACGAGCTGTCGTCTTGCAGAGAAGTGGTGACCTGTTGAACTAAGGCTTCCCGCGCGTCCTTGCTTATTGCGAGATGTTGGACGATGCTGATCGTGTCAACATTGAGCGCTACCGTAATGATGAGCCCCAGCATGAAAAGGATGCGCTGCGTCTCGCGCTTATACCAGCCCGACACGCGATCCATGGCGCTGTCGTACCATTTTTGGACGTTCTCAATCGCCGATTCGACGTCATCTCCGGCGGTATCCAGCGCCGTGAGGATTGCCCGTTCAACGTAAGGATTATCGAGATTGCGTAAGCTTGCACGAATGTGAGAAACCGTTAGCCGTTCGTCGAGAGTCCCAATCGTCGTCTGAGCGGGCTGCTGATCGTGCTTATACGTTTCTCCACGGCCCGCGAGATCGAGCACAGCAAGCGCAAAGTTGCGCGCGGGAATGTACGACGGCAGATTCGTCGGTTTCGTCGCAGGCATCCAACTCCAGATCACTTGGGTTATCCACCTTAATCCTCTGAAGGCATCAACAGTGCGCGACGCATCATAGTCGCCAGGATAAAGCGAATATATCAGTGGATGTTCATACACTTTTTTAGCGAGGTGAATTCTTTCACTGTCTCGAAGTAATTCGCGGATGCCGCGTTCCAGGTGTATTGCCCGGCTCTTGAGCCGGCCTTCGATGCTTTCGCGAACCGCGGAGCAGATGAGGCTCAGAAGCAGATAAATAAAAAACAGACCAATTGCTATATCAAGTACAACGGATCCGAACATATGGCAGCGCCTATTGTCGGGGGCTACACAGTTAGTTGCGCCAATCGAGCTGACCAGTAACACGCCAGCGATTACGAGCCGGCGCGACCAATCTGAGAATGCGGACCCACTTAATCACGTGCATAATGAGTCCTGCTTTGTTGATTACGCGCAGCCGCTAATTCTCGTGAACCTGAGCGCACGGTTCTTGTTTAGCCGCAGCGCGAGCTGCCTTACAGCTAACTTCCGCTTGCTGTTATTCCATTTGTATCGCACGATGAAATTGTTTCATAACGGCACGTATAGCGTAAATACTCCAGAAGTTCTACGCTTGTTAAGAACTGCTAGCGCCAATTGGACTGTCCTGGCAACGCAAGGTGAGAAGCACATAAAGCCGAGTATTAGTTTTCGCGTTTCCATATTGAAATTTCTTACGGTCGGCGTCCAAGACAACATGCCGTCAGTCTTTCGTAACATCGAACGTCTCGTTCAACTGCTGAAAAAGCGGTTCTCATCCGGTTCGTCGATGTCAGCGTGACGGCCCATCTGGCTGCTCTCGTATGTAAAGATGCGCCCGCGGCCGAGATTACCCAACGGGCGATGTTCGGGAATGAA
The DNA here is from genome assembly GCA_963829085.1 of uncultured beta proteobacterium. Taxonomy (GTDB): domain Bacteria; phylum Pseudomonadota; class Gammaproteobacteria; order Burkholderiales; family SG8-41; genus PALSA-1004. The sequence continues at coordinate 405,282 of CAWHHJ010000007.1, forward strand.
GTGGCCTGGCGTGAACCGCAGGTTCCGAATGTCAGCGCTATCGATCACGCGATCGAGTGTGAGCTCAGCGACTGGAACGGACGGACTATCCGCCTCCTTCCATTCCATTAAACCGTTCTCTATTGGAGTTCTTTGAGCGTCTTTGGCGAGCTGAACCGAAAGGACGAACTTGATCGGGGTTCGGCGCAAGCGATCACGCAGTTCGAAGCCTAGGTAATTGGGGTCGATAACGGAGTTCGTGACTGTTCGCATCTGCAACCAGCGCTTAACACGAGATTCGAGGCCATCGCCGGGCGCATCGCTAATCTGCGCAAGCTTCGCTGTTTCTTTCAGGAGCTCTTCGTCGCTTTCACGTCGGTTTCTGTTCGATTGGACGAACATTGAATTTCATGGCTTGTTGCGGCCCGAGAAGGTAGGCATGGCCACTCCAATACTGCTCAGTAGCGACGCTCGGCACAAATTTCAGTGTCGCCTTCATTAGCAAACGTGCGACATCTGTGTGCGCGCTCAAGAAGCCGATCAAATGAGCATTGAGGACGCCTGGATTGGCGTTTGCTTCCATAAATTGGACGAACTCTTCCTGGTCGCTGCCGAACGGGTTCGTCGAGTTCGTCATCAGAAGGTCGACGGTTCGAGGCTTCTGATCGCTTATAGCGGCTGCACTACCGCGCACGCCGAAAACCTTCAACGCCAAGCCTCTGACATCCGGCTTTAGATCGTGCTGTTCAAGGCCGACGCCATTCGAGAATCTAGCGATTACGTTATATGCCGTGCTGGCAGCGCCGAATAATCCGTGACGAGTGAATTCAGGGCGTTCATCAATCAGCGTCAACCGCCCGGCAAGGCAGCCATGACTTTTGGCGTGGAAAACTCGTGCAGCCGTTCCATCTGAATGCTTCGCCGCGAGCGCCGTCTGCACTTCACGTACGCGCCGGGCGTGATCCATAAACTCTGCGAGCTCCGCCTCTTTGGCTCCGAATTTGTAATGCTCATCGACATACAGTTCAGCTTGGGCGTTTAGGTTAGTCATGACACCCCTGTCGAGACGAGATTGACGGACTAGACATACATGAAGCTTTTGGAGTCGCTATGCCAGGTGATGTTGCTGCCTCGTTAAATTATGATAATCCTGATTTCCAGAAAACGAATCGAGCAAATGGCCTAGTCGAGACCAGAAACGTATCAAAACGATAGGCTTTTCTAAGCTTGATTGTTTGCATCCACACGGAGCGTCGGTCGTTCGCTATCACATCTCGCTATGCCGACTATCAATAGGCTGCGGCGGATAAGCTGGCCTGCTGGAATATGATACCGTTGGGCGTCACGACAATGACGACGTCACCTTAAAACCTGCATCGAAAGGATGTGCGGCATGATCGGTGTATTCGTTACGTTTCGTTACGGAGACAAGTTCGACGAGCAAGCCGTGCGGAAGATCGCTGAGACTGCACGCGTAAGGTTTGAAGGAATGCCGGGGCTACGCTCAAAGGCCTTCACGCTCAATTCCGGAAAGCGTGAGGCCGTGAACTTCTACGTTTGGGATTCCGAGGACGCGGCCAAAGCGTTCTTCACTGATCAGTTACTCGAGCGGGTGGCCAGTCTCTACGGTGTGCGCCCCAGCGTCGAGTTCGTGCAGATTGCCTCGCTCGTGGATAACACCCGGCGTGACGTAACCCAGGGATGATCTTCCCGATACTCGAGACTGAACGGCTAGTTCTACGCGAGCTGACTGTAGCGGACGCTGAACACGTTTTCGGATTCTTCTCCGATCTGGAAGTGATGCAGTTCTATCACTTAGCTGGGACACCAAGCATTTCTTACGCGTGTAGGTGATATAACAATCGGGGCAATCTTTAGCACTTTTTGGCCCTACGCCGACGCGAAGTTTGATGCGACACTTCTCAGCTCATCAACTCAATAAAGTGGAACAAGCAATGGCAATGTGCAGGGCGTGTACGGGTCTGCTCTATCAATCAACTAAAGACGTACAGCCGCATGCGGCACTGAGAGAAGAAGGTGCGTTTTCACATCAGCAGGGAGTCCTCCACGTTCTTGTCTGCACCAACAACAATTGCGGCACGCGGTGGGAACGGCTCGTGCGGCAGGACGGGTTCGGCGCTCGTCACCTGTGGAAAGTACGCGGCGCTTGAAATGAGTTTGGACTATGCGGGAGGTTCGTGTCTTGGGGCGGCGTCCCTTCGAGCAGCGCCTTAAGAACAGGCACCAACACGAATGCGCCAACGAGAGCACATACGGCCACCACGGCGAGCAGCCAGAGAATAATGCGCATATAACCTCCCTAGTTATCTCGCCACTTTATCCGAAACCACGTCGGAGATGTCTGCGTCGCCTCTAGGGACTTCTCAGCGGCTCATGATGTAAGGTCAGTCGCGCTATAACCGCGCAGCGCTCAGTGCAAATACGAATGATTCATGAGAGCTATGCGCCATGTCGCGGCGTCGCCGTGATAGCAGCCTTTTCTGTTTGCCATGTTTCACGATCAATGCCGGGCGGTGCCGGCGAGCCGGGTTGGGGCAAGGCTATAACATCGAGTGACGCCACCCGCTCACGCCAGCGATCCTGACCGGCTGCCGATTCGCACAACATGCAAGTCCAGACGATTGGTGATGTCAAGGTGAAGGAACGCGAGAAAGCACGTGAATTCGTTGACCGTAATGCCACCGATCCACAAAGCGGCACGAACGCCGATCGGACGTTCGCATTGCGGATGAAGGAAAATTTCCAAGGGCGAGCGGATGGTGACCGATTAAGGTTGTGACGATCCCGAGGTTCGACAACGCCTTCGTCAATTTCGGGGACGTTATCAAATTGAGCGCCACCACCATTCGGGGCCACTCATTAAGCATGCGGTTGCAATGTATACGATCCCCTTATAAGGGAGGCAATGTAACGTGCTTGGCTGGTGCTAAACTGCCGGCACGTCCCGATTTAGCCCGACTTCCCGGGGGACGCTAAATGAATACCGGTAAACAGGGCGTAGCGAGTGCGTCAGCCTCGAAGGAAAAAGGATGGTTACAGTTCACTTGAACGGACACGCGGTCGAGCACACATTCACCGCCGACGAACTCTACGATGCGCGCCTGCATTGGTCGCAGTTTCGGCGAAGTCACTTATATCAAACACCCGACAATCATCGCGAGCGGTCAGGTGCCGTTACGCGTGCGGCTCGTGCACGGGCCGGGTGAACGGCATCCGCGCGGCGCATGAGCGCGAGTACGGAGACCACAATCGAAGTTCGGGCGGACTACGTGACGCCCGCTGTTGAGCATCCGACAAGCGGTACCAAGAGCAATAGCGTCAGAAACGCAGCCACGTTTGCTACTGATAGCCGCATTGCACAACGGTTTGCAATATCCAAGTTGACGGTACAAATTCCGCCACTGTCACTTTGCACTTCGAGACGATTTCTACCGCTTGCGTCTGTCGCGCTTTAAGCAGCGCCGTGCTTGTCTGCATGCCGTCGTCGCCACCGACCGCGTCGAATTGGTTTGTGCCGCGCGGGACGACTGAGATGCTGTAGCCATCGACGGTGACGGTTTGCTCATCAGGATGCGTTGCAAACCAAACTGCACTCGTCTCGCAGCCGGTCAGGAGCGCGGTGATGAGCAACAGAGCTTTCATTGCGCCGCTATAAACCGGGTATGTCTTCGCTGGCCGTGGCCTGCGGGCGCACCATGCGTTTGATTGCATCACTGCGGGATCGACCCGTACTTCCCGCGGATAGCAGTTCACGCGGTGGCTCGTTTGCGCGATGTGACTACTGCAAGGATTGCGTAGCCGTCTAAAGCGACAGTTGCAATCAAAAGCAACATCAACCGCTCGATTCGGGCGACGCGCCCGTTGTAAGCGTGGAGATGCCGAGTGATAACAGCATCGGACGCAATAAGGCTGGAGCGCCGAGCACTATACGCATCGCTTAGTTTTTGCCGGGCCTGATCTCGATCTCGCGCACACGTTATCGCGCGATCATACGCTGTCGCGAAAATAGTGCGCTCGACGTAAAGTAATTGCGGGCTGACTACCTAACAGACGCCTACATTCATATATTGCGGAGTAACCACTATCAGTGAAACCGGTTGTTGTTGGTAGGCGGTGCGAGATTCGAACTCGCGACCAACGGATTAAAAGTCTGGATAGGAGAGTCGGGTCATCGTTTAATCAACTACTTGCAATGCTTGCCAACCCGATAAGCAGTTTCAGTCCCCTCTCAATCAATTTCAAACACTCCGAACAATGTCACAAATCTGGCACAAGTACCTAAAACGTTTAGATCGTTCTCTAGCATCAAACGTTGCGCCCCTCTTAATGGTTCCGACTTTGGCATAAGTGAGAGTCATTGGGAGCCTGGCAGAAGCTCGCCGTGCGAAAAAAAATTTGATGCTGCGATGAAGGCGGCATAAGACCATCCCAGCTTCCCTCGTCAAAAGCGAACGGTGCGCCGCGTGTTAACGACGATTCGGCCGATATAGAGAGGCTGCTCGACTTTGAACGCGAGAAGCGCTCGATAAATCGATTACCAAGCTGTTTGCGAGCATGACTACACCATGTACGCTTACTCAAAGTGCGTCATCGTGATGGTTCGCAACTTCATCAGAAACACGATGTCGGGTATGCGCGCTTTTCAATGCTCGGCCGTGTGGCTGCAACCGGCCAACAGCGGTCAGCCGCCGGCTTGCTACCATGCGTGAATGTAGTCGTTGGCTGTCCGTTTATACCGTCCGGGTTTGCCGCTTATTGTTATAGAGACAGCACTGAATTTAGGAAAATCGAATCAAAGCTACGGGAGGCTCGGCACATGATTCCATCACTGTCGATGAAGAGACACGCCGGCCCCTCCAGTCACTATTAGACCCCAGAAAACGGAAGTTACTAATGCAGATGTGTGGTGCACATAAAGTGGGTGCCGCATGCGCCATCGCTGGCGCCGGATTGCTTTTCTTCGGAACGTTTCTTCATCCGATGCACGCCGACCCGAATGACTCCGTTGCCGCCTTCGCGGAGTACGCCGCAGATCGATTATGGATTGCAAGCCACCTCATGCAGCTAGCAGGGGTTGCTTCGATGGTGGTGGCACTGCTGCTCCTTGCGCAGCAATTGGAACTGAGAAGGCGTTCTGATGTGACGCGAATCGCGGCTGCGGGAGCAATTGCTAGCTTAGCCTTAGCTGCTGCCTTGCAAGCGGTCGATGGAATAGCTTTGAAGACCATGGTGGATGCCTGGGCTGAAGCGCCAGCACCGCAGAAGGAGAGTGCATTTCGCGCCGCGTTCGCCGTCCGGCAGATCGAGGTTGGATTAGCTAGCATGTTCTGTCTCTCCATAGGTATGACGGCAGCCGTATTCGGCGTTGCCCTATTAAGCGACGGCTTCTATCCGAAGTGGTTCTCTGGCCTCGCCATCGTGGGTGGGTTGCCCACGGCGGCTGCGGGCATCGTGATTGCATACACGGGATTTTCTCGGCTTGCCATGGCGATCAATATGCCCGCGAACTTCCTTCTGCTGCTGTGGATGCTGGTACTTGGATGGTTCATGTGGGCTAAGGAGCGCTCACCTGACCAATCTGAGGTCTAACCTGTCGATCGAGCGGACAACCTCTGGCGCGCTTCGCGCGTTTACAGTTGCCGCTCATTCCAACGTCATCGTCCGCTTTGGGTCGGATTGCGCCCTTGGCTTTCACGGTCAAGACATCAAACGCTGGAGATGCCAGACTTCGTTTTCAGAGGGCTCGCGCTCGGTGAGGCTTGCGCCTAAGAATTGGTTATCACTTATGTCTTTCGAAGAGCAGCCGCCGCGTCAGGCCTCAACAGACAGTGGGACATCGGAACATCAGTCAAAAAATTAGATCAAGGAGAGGATGATGAAGAAGCACGCATTGTTGTTCTTGGGTGTGGCTATGGTGACGGCAATTGTTCCCGCGATGGTCTGGGCACAGGGAGAGAAGTATCCCATCATCGTCATCCCGACCGGAAAGGGCCCGTACACGTTTCCTGAGGGCTACACGACTCCCTTTGACAAGGTCGAGATGCGCGTGACGGAGAAGATGTCCCCGAATCTCTTCGTGATTCACGGCTCGTCCGGCGTTGATCTCTCGCACCCGGACGCGTCCGGCGGCCGGATGATGATCCTGTTCGGACCGGATGGCGTATTGATGGTGGATACCAACAATCGGCAGACGCAGGAGAAGACCCTCGCTGCAATCCGGTCAGTCACCGATGGCCCCCTGAAGGTGTTGGTCAACACGCATATCCATAGCGACCATACCGGCGGCAATGCGTTCTTTGCCAAGCAGGGGGCGGTGATCTTCGCACAGGAGAATCTGCGCATGGACATGCTTAATCCCCTGCGCCCCGATGGCAATCCTGGCCCGGCGCCCGATCCGGCCGCCATTCCAGTGGTGACCTACAACTACAACCCCGCCAAGCCTGGCGAACCGGCCGTGACGCTCCACATGAACGGCGAAACAGTGGATTTCATTCCAATGATGCCGTCCCACACCGCGGGAGACACGGTCGTTCGCTTTCGCAAGGCCAACGTGATCTACATCGAGGATTTCTACCGGAACTTCGGCTATCCCTTCGCCGCGCAAACCAGTGGCGGCTCGATCAAGGGCATGATCGAGGCAGTTGACCTCTTTCAGAAGCTGGCCGGTCCCGACACGTGGCTGATCCCCGGCCATGGCACGCTGGTCCGCATGCAGGATCTCCTGCCGTATCGCGCTATGCTGGTGGACATCCTAGCTAAGGTAAAGACGCTGCGTGATCAAGGCAAGTCGCTGAAGGAAGTGCTCGCCGCGCACTTGACGGAGCCGTACGACAAGACCACTCAGGGCGACACGCAGGCAAGCACGGATCGTTTCATCACGGAAGTGTATGACGAGGTGAAGGACTTTCCGCCTATCGTGAACGGCAAGCGGGCCATGCCGAGACATCCCTTATAGTCAAAATAAAGATCGGTACCGATTTCGCAGCAAAATACCGAGCGGCCCGTGCAAACCAGTTGCCCCAAATTACAGTTAGGCCACAGACGCGGAGTCCCATGATGCTGGTGCGTAAGCGCCTCGCGCTACTCTCGGTTGCTTTGGTCTCAATCGTCGTCGGCTGTCCAGTTGTCAGCGCTCCTGTAGACGGGACGCGACCCGCCATACCGAGAATCGAAGACAGTGGTGGCTGGCAACTTTCGGAAGGCTGCCGGGTTTACAAATTTGGCATGCTCACAGATCCGGATTGCGACCTGCTGACCGGCGACGGCGTCACGATTCAAGTCACGAGAGTTCGCATCTTGAGCTTGCCGCCGGGCCAGGACAATCGTGCCACCATCGGAATCCAATTTCAGCCGAACCAAGGTGACTGGTATTTTTCTTCGCCGTTCGTGGCTCTCTCAATAGCGGGGCGAAGTTACGTCGCAGACATCGATCAGGCACTCGTATTCGCGAGGGGCGATCGGCCGATCTTTCCAGAGAAGCTAGAGTCGGATCAACAACGATACGAATTGCCGCCTGGCGAAAAGAGATTCTTTCGACTTCGATTTTCGGTTAACCAAAGTGAGCTGAGGAATGGATTTGCACTGCAGGTGACGGGGCTTCATAGGGAAGGTCAAGCGATGTCGGTCCCCGTCATGAAGTTCGAGTGAGCCGACATCTTGGTTTCGTTAAAGGCACGCGGCCTAACGTAGCGGTCAACAGGGACGTCCGCCGACGGGGCTTCGCCCGCGCCGCGACCGCCGGTTACCTTACTCGTTTAAACGTCCGCTTGAGAGAAAGTTGACTGGCCGGTACGGGTCGGGAGTACGCATTCGTCGTAATGGAAAGCTGCCGTTCGACCTAAATTGATGGGCAACGACCGCTGACGGATCTACACCGGCCACCTATGACGCGCGGAGCCAACGACGGCAATGGCCGAGCAACAGCGATAGTGTATGCGTTCATGAATGTCGGCTGCCGAGGGCGGACCGGACGCTCTGCGCGGCAACTTTCCTTGCTCGCCAGCGTCTCTTCATGGCCGATAGCACGCGCTAAGCCACGGTTCCGTAAAGCTGCGCTGGGCAGTTTACAAGTCGCTTCTAGCGACAGCGGCGACCCTCATCGCTGCGCGACGTATGCCTTCGCGTGCGTGAGCTCCGGCCGACTGCCGTCGCCCTTCTTCGAAAGCTCGAGGAGCTTCGCGTAGTACTCGGCCGCTTTCTTCTTGTCACCCATGGCCTCGGCCGCCATCGCGGATCCGGCGTAGTTGCGAAAACGGTTGGGCTCGCGGACCTGCGACGCCTCGAATTCCTTCAGCGCCACTGCAGGCTGCTTCTGCTCGAGGAGCATTTCGCCCAACAGTTCACGCGCGGGCACGATGCGTCCCGGCGTCACGATGTGCTTCTCGTTGCGATCCTCGAGGTCGGCAGAGGCGCGCATCAATTTCGCACCCTCCTCGGCGTTCCCCTTCGCCTGCGCGATCCACCCCGCCACGGCGAGGCGTTGAACTTCCACTTCCGTCGCCCAGTACGTGTTCTTCGCGGTCTCGAGCCGCTTGTGGATCTCGGCGAGCTGCTCGGCATCCTGTTCGGCAGCGGCCACATCGCCGCTTCGCGCCGCGCCAATCGCGCGAGCGAAGTACGTGAGGGCTTCAGTGAACGGCATCTTGCTCGCGATGGGCTTGAGTTGTGCTGCAGCCTTCCAGTCGCCGCGCTCCAATGGCAAGGCGCGCAGGCATCGCGGCCGCGGCATAGGGGAATGCCGGTGACGGAGTGTCGCCACCGGAGAAGCGCAGCGCCTCTTCCACCGTGAGCCGCGCCTCGTCGTCGCGCCCGAGCTGCAGGTACGCGTAAACCGCATAGTCGCTCGCGTGGTAGGCCTCGGGCCAATCGCCGACGGTCCTTGCCACCGCGGCGGAACGCCGGTTGGTGGCCACCGATTCCTCCCACGACCCGACGCGCGTGAAGATGTGCGAAGGCATGTGCAGCGCGTGGGGCGCATCGGGAGCGATGCCGGCATAGCGACGCGCGGCAATGAGCCCTTTCTGCGCGATGGGCGGCGCATCGTAGCTGTGAATCAGGTAGTGCGCGACGCCGGGATGGTCCGGATGCTTCTTGAACTGCGGCTCGAGGATCGCGACCGCCCTCAGGTACGCGGCGTAGGTCTGGTCCGCCTGCGATTGGGTGCCCGCGATGTAGAGCGCGGAGAAGATCTGCGCCTCGTCATCGTCCGGGTATTTCGCCGCGAGCACCTCGAAGGCCTTCGATCGGGCCAGTTGCCGCGCCTTCTCCGGGCGATTCGCCCAGTCCTCGTAATACGCGGCGACCGCTTCCACGTAGTCGCGCTCGCGCTGGGTCTTGGGCGGCGTGCGCCGCGCATTGTCGATCGCCGCCTGGGCCTTCTTCGCGCCGTCGGCCGAAGCGCCCGCGCCCGCAAGCGGGTTCGACATCAGGATCGCCGCGTAGCCCCAGGCGGTCACGGTGCAGCCGGGATCCTGCGCGAGAATGTCGGCGAACGTCTTCTCGGCGAGGGTGTACCAGAAGGAGTGCAGCATGGCGACCGCGCGCTCGAAAGTGGGCTGGACCGCGGGGGCGCACGAGGTGGGGAAGAAGACCTTTCCGAGCTTGCCGCCTGGCGCTTCATCCTCGTGGGCGCGCACAGCGAGGGATGAGGCCAGCAGGAAGGATGCGGAGACGACGAAAGCGAGGCGTTTGGCGCTCATGTAGAAACTCCTTCGCGAGACGGATGGCCAGTCTAGGCGGTATAGGAATTTCAAGCCACCTTTTTTCAGTGACTCTGCTGCACCTCGTACGCCAAGCGCTTCCGTCGGGCGACCGCTCGCGACCCGCGATCTTTCAACATCAGCGCCCGCCAACGCAACCGATCGAATAACAGCGCACCCATGTCATTCAGAACCACCAGCTCGCCATCAATCACAACATCGGGTAAATCGCAAAGGCAGGCGATCAACTAAGGGAAGCTCTGCGACATGTCGCGGCCTCGACGAGAGAGCAAGCGCAATTATTTGCGTTGCTTGACCGCGAGTACGCGGAACCCGTTGGACTTAAGCTCGAACAGCCAGCCAGAGCGCGTGAAGGGTTTGCCTGTTGCCGTACACAACATCAGGTTTTTATGGCCGAACATCAAGCTAGTCCGGTCTATCGCTGGGCAAGATTGTGCAGGCACCTGCGCCCGACGACGCCACGCACGAGAGTTCTTACTGTGCTACTTCGAGACAAAACCATCGCTTGAAGCCGTGGTTGACCTCGGAAATCGGGAACGGTCTATCCGTCGTCGAACGTCTTGATCACCGTCGCAGGTATGCCTCCAACTATGGTGTTGGTTGCAACATCTTTCGTGACCACGGCATTGGCAGCGACGATTGCGTTTTCGCCGATAGTTACTCCTGGCATAACTGACGCTCCGACGCCGATCCACGCGTTCCTTTTGATGATGATAGGCGCACAAAACGTTGAACGGCGTTGCCTGGGTTCCACAGGATGATTGATAGTGATGAGGTTGACCTTCGGGCCAACGAGAACGTTGTCCTCGAGCGTTATGCCGCCTCTGTCCATGAATTCGCAGCAATGGTTAATAAAGACGCCCTTACCGACGCGAATGTTCTTGCCGAAGTCCGTGTAGAAGGGTGGCAGCATCCAGAATGACGGGTCTACGGGCACGCCGGTCAGTCGCGAAAACAAATCCCTGACCTCTTGTGGTGTGCGGTAACCAGTATTTATTTCCGCGATCAGTTTCTGAGCTTCGGTGATCACGTCCGCTATCTTGCCGTACCAGGATCGTCGATGGAGACGGTTTCTCCTGATCGTTCGCGTTCGAAGATATCTTTCTTTTCCATGCGAATTCCTAAAGCTGGTCGCAACGCGATCATTCAATCCCTGCACGACAGAGCCGTAACGCCCTACCAACAATTCAAGTGATCCGGCCGGATCACCACCCGCAATCTGGAACCAGATATGCGGGCGGCGCTGTTCATCCTCATTGTGCGCTTTGGCAGGCACGCACCGACAACAGTTCCGTCGCTCGCTTGCGCCGCCGTCGATGCTCGACGCGTCAGCAGGGGTGTTTGAGCCAGATGAGCGGGCGGCACATGGTCCGTGCTTTGAACGCGAGAAGCTCTCGATAAATCGACTACCACGCTGTTTGCGGGCATGACTTACACCATGCAGGCTTACGCAAAGTGCGTCATCGTCATGACTCGTAACTGCATCACAAACACGATGTCGCGTATGCGCTGCTTTGCAATTCTTGACCGTGTGGCTGCAACCGGCCGAAGGCGGCGTTGCAATCGCATTCGACATACTTGCCAAAATGTATCGAGACTAAGCGCCATTAGTGAGGAACCCGCGAATTAATTGCGCACAGCGTTCCGGTTGGTCCACCCAGATCAAATGCCCCGCATCTGATAAGACTTCGCAACGGGCGCGGGGTGTCATCGCCGCCATTTCCTGACCAAGACTAGGCGGGCCGAATTTATCTTCATTGCCCCATATAAAGCGCGTCTCCGGTTTGAGATTTTTCAGCTCAGGTCGTAAATGATAGGTTCCAACACGATCGGCCAGAAATTTCGTTATCAACGTATCCCAAGACAGCGCGGCTCCAGGTAAGCGGTTGGCTGCTAGACTGGCCTCGAACATTTCTTCGGGGACGCGTCTCATATCCGTAACGAGCCGTGCGCTATATCCCGCGCGGACGCTTTGCAGCGTCGGATTCGTCGCCGCTGGCGGCGGTGGATGCGCTGTCGGTCCACTCCACGCCGGTTCCCCGACGAGGACGAGTTTATTTACGCGCTCTGGCTTGGCCAAAGCAAATACAAGCGCCCACCATCCGCCCATTGAATGTCCGACAATATGTGCACGGGGCAAACCAAGTTCGTCGAGCACGCTTGTGACAACATCAATCGCGTGTTGCCTCAGAACGATATCCCGATAGTCGACCTTATCCGTGAGTCCGCAACCGGGGCGATCTAATGCGAAAACCTGGACATCCTGTTGAAGCGCCGCAATGAGCGGCGCAAACTGACACGAGAAATTGCCGCCGCCATGAAGCATAAGCACTGGCTCTCCACGACCTGCTTCAAGCGCATGGGCGGTAAGCGCCGGGTTTCGCAGCTTGATGAACCGCGACTGTGCGGAGACGGCATATCTATTCAGCAATTGTTGCTGTGCAATCTTGAATGCGTCTATTTCAGGACTTGGCACAACGGCCATGATCGGGCCTGCTTGCGCCCAAGCGCGCTGCGTAACATTATTGAGTCCAACGACGACGCTGCTCAGTGTCGCTTTAACAAATTGGCGTCGATTCACGGTGCTCCCCTTCCGTGGGACATTGCAGACCCAAAGCGATAAGTATGGACCGCGTATGACGCACCGAGTAGAAGTTTATTAAGCGCTAGACCGGCCGGATCACCGCCCGCAATCTGGAAGCAGAGATGCAGGCGGCGCTGTTCATCCTCATTGTGCGCTTTGGCAGGCACGCACCGACAACAGTTCCGTCGCGCGCTTGCGCCGCCGTCGATGCTCGACGCGTCCAACAGGGGTGTTTGAGCTGTCAGTCGACGGACCGGCAAGTCCCTGGGCTTCGACGCATGCGTTCGAGCCATGCAAGGCACTTGTGCGTCGCTGCTGTCACAGCAATCCGATTTTGTTCGGACTGCTTAATGCTGCGGAATCACGCCGTTCGAGGCGGTTTCTTTTGATTCGGGCCGAGCGCCAGCCTGTCCTTGGAACGCCGATCTTCACCGGTCACAAGCATGATGAATCCCTCGTAGCGCCACCAAACCGCGCCACAGATGGGACATACGGCCTCGCCCTTCGCGTCGAACTTCGTGCGCTGGCCGGTGGTCGGATTTACCAGATGAGCGGGCGGCACATGGTCCGTGCCGTCAACGGCTCGCTGGCAGGCATGGCAAACGTCTGTTTTCTCCAATGCGGCTCGGCGAATATCTGCTGGCGCGTCAGCCGGCGAATTTACAGCCCATTGGTGCGGCGGACCAGCGCAAACGCTGGACTGAATGACAGCACCTCGCCACGCACGCTTCTCGGCCAGCTCCTGGCTTCTTGCACGCCTTCACATTGATTGTGGCTCGGCGTCTCACTTCGATCGTGACGAGTGGATATTGGTAACGTACGCCTCGCTGCCGATCTCCGGGGCACTAGCGGCGTCAAGAGGAGGCTCGTCGCGATGCCGCTCGCGGGCGCAGTACACAGATAATGGCCCGCAGGTACCGTTACCAAGCCTAGTTTCATGAGTCTCCGCTAAGGTGTCCACGATACATGCACAACGATAAGGCGAGACGAGCGACACGCCTATTGGACTTTGGGGCAACTTTGGGCCGCGCTCTCGTTTCATGCTCGATGCCGGAGACAAGCCAGGCGGCGCGCTTCTCGCCGTGAACTTCGGTCTTCGCATCCACCGATGACTTCAATGCGGAAGTTTCAGAAACGTACAGTGATCCCGCGAAATCAATTAATGAATGGCGCACCATCGGAGTGCAAGGCGACCGCAGCAGGCGGTGCCATCACCGGTTGAGCCGCTTTAATCGTTTCAGCAAATCAGCTTGCGTCCTACTTGACGCTGTCATTATGTACACATCATATTGACGTGCACTAAAGACGTGCGGTCGTATTGACGTTTCGAGCACTGCCAGGCGCGGCAGTTATCGGCGAAAGTGTAGTAGCGCCGGAAGCGTGCGTGTTGCAGCGTTTGATAACAACGCGCAAGGGAGCCCCGATCAGCGACACAGGCCATTCCGTACTGGAACGCTTAGTCGTGAGTGTGCCCGCGCCGGAAACGTATGCGGTCACGCTTGACGGCCTTGGTTTCGCGACTTGGACAGTGCCGCTTTTTGCCGCGAGCCAGTTATGTTGGCATGTGCTCCGCCAGCGGTATAGCACAGGCACGCTTTTGCACGAGTTCACGCGTGTGGCAACCGACGTACTTCGCGTAGGGACACTAACAGGTACTCGGATTTCCGTCGCGCGAAGCTCGGGCGTTCACCAACAGTCCGCCCGGCAACTCGTCATTCATACCGTAAGGAGCACTGTACCTTGGGATTTGTGGCTACGTGCGCCGGATGTTCCCCCGCAAGCTCTGCTACTGCTCATCTCCCGGAGCAGACCAACGTCAACGACCCTACATACGCGCTAAGACACGTTGTCTGAATGGAATCCACCGCAATCGCTCAACGTCACGATCAGGCGCATCCGGCTCCATAGGGCGGGAGGGGTCAGGGACGAATGAGTAACACAATGGTCACCATACTATGACCGGTCAAATTCTAACGACCGAACGCGAGCAAATTATCGAAGAATGCAAGGCGGTGATGCGCGAGCAGATGCGCCTATACCGCGCGGAAACGCTCAGTTCAAGCGCAGCGCGTGTGGCGATTGAGCACTGCATCGACGCAGTTGATGAACTGAAGCAACGCGAGATCGCAATGCATATAGATAGCCAAACATAGACCCATCGCCATCGCTCGGAGCGGTGCCGAACGTATCGGCATCACTGATGTCCGGGTACTTGCGGGCACCCGTGCATCCGTTCAGCGTGCACACGCCAGTGCAATAGTCCAATGCCGGATTGATTATTGAGCGGGATGGATCTTCTCGGCCGCGAGTGTCATTTCACCTCGCCCGCGGCCGAGATTCACTCGCTTCCTCCCGATCCTACCACAGGATCGACAAGCGAGGATGGCTCGCGTTGGTTTATTGGAGTCCACTTCTGCTTCAAGTTCCATAGGCCTACGGGACGCTTTTGTTGCCGGCTTACACGAGCTTGGATACGTCGTAGATAAGAACATACACATGGAGTACCGTTACGCCGACGGAAACTATGAGCGTCTGCCGTCACTCGCCGCCGAACTCGTGCAGTTGAAGATGGATATCATCGTGGCCGGTGCCACGCCCGCTATTCAGGCTGCGCAGCGGGCAACGGCGACGATTCCCATCGTCATGGTGAGGACTGCCGATCCGCTCGGCAGCGGATTCGTGGGCAGCCTTTCGCGGCCGGCACGTAACATCACCGGCTTGTCCACGTTTAATGTAGAGGTCGCGGTCAAGCACATAGAGTTCCTTGTGGCCGTGATCCCAAAGTTGTCGCGTGTCACCGTGCTGGTGAACCCCACCAACCCCGTTCACGCCGCCTATTTCAAGCGCGTGCAGAGCACCGCAAGCGCTAACGATGTGGCGATCTCACGAGCTGAAGCAAGCGTCGATGTCGACATTGACAAAGCGTTCCGGACGATCAAGGAAAACAGCGAAGGTGCGTTGATAGTGTTAGGGGACGCTTTTTTCTTTGCTCAGGCCCGCCGGATAGCGGCGCTCGCCGTAGCACAGCGCTTGCCCACGATGTTTTGGACTCGTGAACCGGTCGAGTCGGGCGGATTAATGAGTTACGGACAGAACCTCGCTGAACATTTCTTTCGGGCGGCCACCTACGTGGACAAAATTCTCAAGGGCGCGAAGCCAGGTGATCTGCCAGTCGAGCAGCCAACCAAAATCGAACTCGTAATCAATCTTAAAACCGCAAAGGCACTCGGCATCGCGATTCCGCAATCGATCTTGCTGCGCGCTGATAAAGTGATCGAGTGATCACGCGGTGTTTCCGGCGTCTAGCCACGCCGCATCGGAGGCATCCGCAAGGACAACCGGCATTCCATCGTGAACTGCCAAGGAATTCGGCGTTCAAATAAGCGGGCTATGAAAAGGCGACGACAATCGCTATAGAAGTCTCTTGAGGTTCGGTCAGCAGCTCGATTTTTATGCGTGGTTCGTTGCAGTGCCTTTGTGACCCACACGCCTCACAAGTCCGACCATTACTCCGAACAGCTCAAGCTTACCCTTCGGCCTTATCACGGGGTATGCCTGGTTGCCTGGTCGAAGAACGAACTGGCCCTTTTCTTTTTCCAGATACTTTATCGTAAATTCATCGTCCACGATCGCGACAACGATGTCGCCAACGTTTGCATTGGCCTGCCGCTCTACGACGACCAGGTCCCCCTCCAAGATCCCTGCATTAACCATCGAGTCACCTTTGACTCGAATCAAGGTCGTTTTCGACGGGGCCTTAACAAGGTAGCTGTCGATTGTGACGAGGTCGTATGCGTCGTCTAACGCGGACTCAGGCACGCCTGCGAGAACCGGTGAACGCGCAAGCTGGCGGTCGAAGAACCGTGGTCCTGGACCGAGCCGCTTATCCGGCGTCAATTTAAGATAGCCTTCGCTCTTTAGTTGAGCTACACAATTTGACACCCATGACTTAGCGCCAATGCCCCACAACTTGCCGATCGTTGCATACGATGGAATAACGTTGTGCTTAGCGTAGTAGTCCTGCAGTTTGGGGATATAAGAAGGATCCATCGGCGTGAGCGCTCTCAGAACAAACGTTCTCAGCTTACTGAACGATCGTTCTGTGGTCAACAAAACCCAGCAGTAATCGCGCTGAACGGCTCGCCGGCCGAAAGCGGACAATCGGTCTGAAGGCGCTACTCGAACACCATTTTAAGTGCACCCGCAGGGGCCTCAATGCCAAGATCGATGACGTCCCTGAACTTGCCGACCGCCTGAGCGCGGTTGAATACATCGAGTTTGCCGAAGATTCGATGCAGATGATTCTTTACCGTGTAGAGACTTATCTGCAGAATCAATCCTACCTCCTGGTTCGTCTTTCCCTTGCTCACCCATTGCATTATCTCCGCCTCCCGCGCACTCAGCCCACCGGTCGGTGTGGCCAAAGGCGGCGCCTGCAAGAATTCCATGCGGCTAGAATTGTCTGTTGCCAGGTCGCCACAACGCCTGAATGCGGCGTCCACATAGGGCAAAAGGATTTCTAACAACTTGCTTGACGGTCGTGAGCCGCAGAACGCCGACTGCATGACGATATACACACAATTGCCTCGCACTCCCGCGTCTTTTACGCCATGAACGAGGATAGAGCGAATTTCGTCCACGCCGCGCACGGATTGCGGTCCGAGACCAGCAGACGTTTTGGCGACCGGATCGTAATTACATACATATGGCTGTCCGCCCCCGATTGTCCATGCATCGTAGCGCTCAGCCGCGAACCCAAGAATGCCTGCTGGCACAGTCACGTCACTCATGCTTGCAGTGCAGGTTGATACCACCTCGCATCGGAACTCTGCAGGTTCAGCGAGCTTCCAAACCGCGACCAAGAATAGGTGCGGCACGAAATATTGAACATGCGCGGAAAGCCATTCGACGAGTTGGCTGCGCTCGGCGACCACCAGCGAGCGCTCTGCCAGACGTAAAAAACGCTCCCAGTCCTGTCTCAACGGCGTATCCAAGGCCACGCTCCCACCGACTGCATTCGATATCAGCTCTAGGGCCTGTATGTCAGCGGTCATGGTGCCTAACGCGCGGTGATGCCTGCATTCGTGAATCTCTCCGGTGAAGGAGGTGGATGATCCGCCATCGACAGCTGAGTTGATATAGCTAAACCACGAACAAGGCGGCCGTTGCCGGTAGGACAGACGCTCATTCGGCTGCTATGCACTCATTAAGGTCACCAATGCGATACGGGATGTTGCCAAACGGAGTATGAGTAACAGTATGGTGGACGGCACTCATTCAACAGGGCGTAATAACACATACGAGAACACGTGCGTCGCACTATTACCTCACCGCCGCGTTCTCATTGCCGACGACAATGTAGATGCTGCTCAAAGCCTCGCGCTAATCGTCCGGATATGGGGGTATCAAGTGCAGACCTCAGATGGCTTGACGACGGTCGACGTTTGCGATTCTTTCTCGCCAGATGTTGCAATCCTCGACATTTGCATGCCGGGCAAGACTGGATTGGAATTGGCGCAGTGGTTTCGTACTACGCGCGGATCAACGGTGCGTTTAATTGCCCTGACTGCCTATGGCGACATCGAAGCTCGCTCACGCACAAAGCAGGCGGGCTTCGACCATCATGAGGTGAAGCCGGGTGACTTAAGCACGATACGAACGTGGCTTGCCGCCGCATGAGTGTGTCCGAGAACTCCGCCGCAAGAACCTGCAATGACTTTCCTCACCTGAACCGCATGAAATTTAGAGCGTTGATTGATCGGATCACGGGTATCCATTCATAACGCGCTTCGGCATGAGTCGCATCGTCGATACGAAAGGCGCATCTTGCGACGTCGCCACTTGCATCAGCGCCGTGTCGTGTGACAGAAATTGCCGCTCCATCCGCCGTTGCGCAAGCCATAGTAGCACGGCGAAGAGTGCGCTATACGCACCCTCGAGGGAGCACTTACTAAGCCGGTGCCGAGGAAGCTCATCTTCCGGTAAGCTTAACGCCACTAAGGGAGTGTTGCCTAATGAGAGGTTGACCAATGCCGCACGAAACTTTTCCGATTGTCGCCATCGGCTGTTCGGCGGGCGGCCTGCGACCATGCCAGGACATTTTGTCACGGCTTCCCCCGGACTGTGGCATGGCGCTCGTAGTGATTCAGCATCTGGACCGCAATTTGGCGAGTCACCTTGCCGAAGTATTGAAAAGGCAAACGTCGTTGCCGGTTCATGAGGCGGCCGATGGCCTCGAAGTAGCACCGAATAACGTATATGTGATCACTCCCAATGTATCGTTGGAGATAACAGAGGGGCGCCTTCATACGTCCGCCCGGAGTGCCGATCACAGTCCCCACCTGTCCATTGATCACTTCCTTCGCTCGCTTGCTAAAGCTGTCGGCTCGCGCGCGATCGCGGTAATCCTTTCCGGTAGCGGCTCGGACGGCGCACTCGGGGTGTGCGAAATAAAGGCTGCGGGCGGCGTGACGATCGTTCAGGAGGAAGCCTCGGCGGAACATTCTGGAATGCCGCATAGCGCCATTCGCAGCGGCTTCGTCGATTTCATTTTGCCGGCGTCGGAAATCGCCTCACGTCTACTTGCACTCGGCGAGGCCCCCTATATGGCAGCGGCCGCCGAACCGGATGTGGATGAGTCATCGTATCGAGATATTCTTGCCTACATCCGTAAGGTGACAAATGTCGACTTCCGACTGTATCGCGACGCGACAATTAAACGCCGAATCCGCCGGCGCGCGATGGTGTTTGGTCACCAGCGCTTGGACGCTTACTGTGAATTGCTTAAACGCGACGCAGGCGAAGTGCAAGCGCTGTATCACGAGCTCCTGATCAATGTGACAAGCTTCTTTCGCGATCCCGAACTGTTCGAGACCTTAAAGCGAACCGTTTTCCCCATGCTGATGAATGTGAAACCGGTGGACGAACCGTTCCGCGTCTGGGTCGCAGGGTGCGCGACCGGCGAAGAAGCCTACTCAATTGCAATTGCCTTAACGGAGTTTCTGGATGAGCGTGCAACCGCACCGGTGATCCAGATTTTTGCGACCGACTTAGCTGACGACTCTATCATCGATAAAGCGCGTGCCGGCCGCTACCCGCAAAGTATCGAAGGGGATGTCTCAAGCGAGCGACTGCATCGGTTTTTCACTAAAGACGGCCAGTCGTATTGCATCAACAAGTCAATACGTGATCGATGTGTTTTCTCGCAACACAACATCACTGCCGACCCGCCATTCTCGCGAGTGGATCTGATCAGCTGTCGCAATGTGCTAATTTACATGTCGCCTGTGCTCCAGCAGCGCGTGCTGCCGCTGTTTCAATATGGACTGAGGGTGCCAGGCTATCTGATACTCGGACCCGCCGAAAGCATCGGGCCGATCTCCGACCACTTCGACGTCGTCGATGACAAATGGAAGGTCTACAGCAAAAAACCGGTGACGGCGCTGCAACCGCCCATGATCCCGTCAAACGCTCCGTTTGGGGCGCTTACAGACAGACGCCGTGCTCTGCGCCCCGCGTCCGCCCTCACCCGCGTTCACGACGCAGCGAAGCGGCTACTGTTGTCACGCTACAGCCTGCCAGCGATCCTCGTCAACGACGATTTCAATGTGCTCGAATATCACGGGCCGGTGGCCGATTACTTACAAATTCCCGCTGGCACACCCACGACGCGGCTATTGGCGATGGTAGCCGAGGGGCTTTTCCTTGAATTGCGCAGCGCTTTGGCAGAGGCTCAGTCCACCAATGCGCTGGTGCGACGCAACGTGCGTGTCAGTGCGCCCGGGCGGGCCCGAGAATCGCACATGGAGGTGCTGCCGATTAGCGTTCCGGACTCATCGGACCGCGCATTTCTCATCACGTTTCAAGACATCGTTCGTGCCGATCCAACCACCGGCAACGTCACGCGCCCGCTGCGCACGTTCGTGGGACGGTTACTCGGGCGCACACCCGAAGCCACCAAAACGACGATTGCGCGGTATGAGGCAGAGATCCACCGATTGCGCAATGAGTTGCGAGCGACCAAAGAATATATGCAATCGCTCATCGAGCGACAAGACTCGGCCAGCAACGAACTGCGGCTTGCTCACGAAGAAGTGGTCTCCACCAATGAGGAAATGTCGAGCACGAACGAAGAACTGGAAACTTCGCGGGAGGAGTTGCAATCGACCAACGAAGAACTGACCACTGTGAATGAGCAGCTTCATCGGCATAACATATTACTGACGACGAAGAACAACGACTTCAATAATTTACTGGAAAGCAGCGACATTGCGCTGGTCATGGTCGGCAGCGATTTACGCATACGATTCTTCACACCGCTCGCGCAGCAATTAATGAACCTGCGGGCGGGCGATACGGATCGACCGATTGGGCACATCCGGCCCGCGATCTCGACCGAAACACTGGACGCCGACATCCAACACGTCATCAGCACCGGTGAGCGGCACCACAAGGATGTGCGCGGAGTAGATGGGCGGTGGTATTCGTTGCGCATTTATCCTTACCGGCTCGAAGGTAACAAAGTCGATGGTGCGGCGATCGTTCTTGTAGACATCGACGAACTGCGCAAGCATGAAGAGTCTTTAAGACTGGCCGATCAGCGCAAGAATGAGTTTCTGGCGATGCTCGGTCATGAACTTCGGAACCCGCTAGGGCCTATGACGAACGCCTTGCACCTACTCGGCCAACCGGCAGCCGATGCACGACAGGGTGAGCGCGCCCGGGCTGTGCTCACGCGCCAAGTGGCGCAGCTCACGCGCATCGTTGATGATTTGCTCGACGTGACGCGCGTCGCACAGGGCAAGATCGAGCTCAAACGTGAAGTCGTCGAACTCGTTGCAATCGTAACCGCTGCCGTGGAAACGATTCAGCCGGCCCTTGAAGGTGCGGGGCACCGCTTGGTGTTCGAGCCCTGCGAGGACGCAATTCATGTGAACGCTGACCCGTTACGGGTCGGCCAGGTTCTGGCGAATTTGTTAAACAACGCTATCAAGTTTAGCGAGCGTTCCGGTGAGATCTCGATACGCTGTGAACGGGTTAATGACCAGGCGGTAATAACGGTCCGGGATAACGGCGCAGGGATCGCACCGGAGGTTTTGCCCCACATATTTGAACTCTTCGTGCAAGAGGAAAGCTTTGAGAACCACCGGCGCGGTGGGTTGGGCGTGGGGCTGACCCTCGTGCGCAAGTTGGTCGAACTGCACGACGGAGTGGTGGAGGCTCGAAGCGGCGGCAAAGGCCAAGGCAGTGAATTCTCAGTGCGGCTGCCACTAGCACAGCACCAAGATAGCAACTTCAAGGCACAGACTCCTTCAACTTTGGCAACGCATACGCACGCGAGGCAGCGGGTCCTCATCATCGAAGACAATATAGACCAAGCCCATTCATTGGCAATGTTGCTTACACTGTGGGGGCACGAGGTTGCGATGGCCCATGAAGGCAGATCAGGCGTCGCTCAGGCGCTGGCTTTCCTGCCCGACGTGGCCCTCGTCGATTTGGGTCTACCTGACATCGATGGCTATGCGGTTGCCAAACAGATGCGGCAACATCCGCGTCTCAAACATGTGCGACTCGTGGCCCAGACCGGCTGGGGACAGGCACAAGACCGTGCGCGCACTAAGGATGCGGGATTCGATCATCACTTAGTAAAACCGGTCGATCCTGCACAACTGGCGGCCCTCGTTGCTCGACACGATACGTCTCGCCCTCACTAGGTAGACACTTGGACAACGCGAGGGAACTCCAACACGCTTTGTGTCGCGGCGGCATTTGACCGCAAGTGAACGCAGCGCAAAAATCTGATGCCATACGGAGCTCGTGGCCCATGTCCTGGGAGCGCAGGCAATTATGGGCGCACTAAATCAGTAAACTGCGTTCTTTCT
The DNA here is from genome assembly GCA_963829085.1 of uncultured beta proteobacterium. Taxonomy (GTDB): domain Bacteria; phylum Pseudomonadota; class Gammaproteobacteria; order Burkholderiales; family SG8-41; genus PALSA-1004. The sequence continues at coordinate 427,466 of CAWHHJ010000007.1, forward strand.
GTTGATGCTGGACGTTCTGTGTCTTAACAGCGATCCAGTCAGCAGTTTTATCTATCAGCGAGCGGTCTGCGTGCGCGCTTTATGATGGTCGCCGTCCTATCGTCCGTTCCACGAGAACTCACCCGCGAGTGGGCGCTCAATAACTGAATGGTCGATACCGCGCTTTTATACACTTGGCTGACACTGGTGCCGTTCAACTGGATCACGAAATTATCAAACCCGATAATTTCCCCCTGCAGCCGGATGCCATTAGTCAGGAACACATCAACCTTCGTATGCGCCGTTATCAACTCGGACAGGAACCGATCCTGCGCTGATGGCTGGCCTGCGGTGTATTCGTGTTTCATCTAGCAAGTCCCCGGTTCGATGTCCTGGCAGGTCGTTTCATCAACAGGATCTATGAGGACTCGAAATGACCGCGCGTCACCGCCTATATGCGGCCCCACGGCCATGTATTCGGGGTAGTGGACGTCGGCTCGACCGGAGGAGGAATCACGCGTGGGGCGAGGTCACCGCAACCTTGGCCCCTACGCCGCAAACTGCGCGGCGTTCGCAGCATCCACTGCTTGTGTCCATTCAGCGGCCGGTGAAGTGCCGGCCGCGTGCAGGTCGATGAGGCCCATCACCATCCCAAACGTTTCGGCATCAAGTGAAGTAATTTCAGCGCGTCTAAACGAGCCTTCTTGGCCGGTAAGAGCAGCCAGTATCCTCGTCAACAGGCGTGACTGGGCATATGCAGGGTGCTGTTCGATCTTCTTTACGGCCTCCACCAAAGGATTTTCAATTGGGGCCTGTTCGCGGAAACGTATGACCCCTCGCAATTCTTGCTGAAACTCAATTGCCGTGAGGAGTTCGCCCGTTTTGTGGTGGCTGCCGCCACTCATGAGGCATGACCTGCGAATAATCTGTAAGCCGCTCCCGATGCAGTCGTAGTCAGCGAAGCTGGCGTCGGCCAAAGTGTATGCGCTAAGCGATTTGCCGCCGTCAACACCACAGTCAGCATCGGTTCAGTCCGCACGTCGGCTAAATCGTTCCCGCTTTTTTAGGCGTCTCTTAACGGGCTTAGGGAAGTTATATTTTGCGGCGACATAGCTGTGTGTTTTTTGCAGTGGAACATACCGACAAACGCCAGCGTTAGCGCGCTCTAATAGCAGCGGGGATTCGAACGGGGCGCTATTGAGCGATAACCCCTTTTCAGGCAACGTCGAGACAGCGCCGGGGCTTAAACGCTCACCATTCAGTATCGACACGATAATCTCCCGTGGATGTGAATGACCACGGTGCGCTACCTTACCGCATGTGTCAATGCTCTTGTGACCCTAAGCGTGCAAATCAGTGCTGCGACCGCTGACTCTCCTTCGCCGCGCGACTGCTTGTGACTTGGAAGAACGCTGCGCAATGGTGGCGTCGCTTGCCTTAGCGCAAAAGTCTACTTACGAACCGGCCGAAGGATAAGCGAGACGTTCGTTTTTATTTCAGCGCTGTCGAGTGCGTCGCGGGCCTGGTCCCGACGAATGCGTGCAAACGTCTTCTTCAGATTCGTGGCGACGCTCGGTGTATACCGGAACGAGCGATCCAAGATTGATTTCATCGCCGTTGTTGCGCCACTGTCAGCTAGACCAATTAGACCTTCTCCCACTTTCTTGATTGCCATCGTCAATGCTCCTCACTTCCCTATTTGATTATTTCAGTGCGTATGACCAAAGTAAAACAAATAACGAAGTGAATACGCTTATGGCCGAAAAACGTCGTTAAAAAACAACCACCGAAGCGTGTTCGTTTGGGTGTCTTTGTTCCGTAGCGGGAGGATGCCCGTTTGGCTTAGTCGGCGAGAAGACCTCCCCCTACGCGCGAATGTAGCGCCCGCTGGCTGGTAGTCTTGCTCGAAAGCGCCTAGAGTAGTAGACAATCCCGTCTTTGCAGCCGGCGCCGAAGTGTAAATGTTTACCACCCTTCTCTGCGTAGCACTGATCTCATTGGCGGCTGGCTGTGTCATCGGTTGGATTTGTGGCGTCCGTGTCGCGTCCGGTAAGCAGACGCAATTGCGCAGGGACGTCGCTGACCTGCTGGGTGATGTCCACACACTGAAGGCACACGCGGCGAAAGTTCAAGTCTGGGCAGAGCAAAACGCGCTTGAACAACGGCGTCTTCGCCGGGCGGCAGAGATCGCGCGACAAGAGGCAGTGAAGGCGGCAAATGTCATGAGGGACCTAAAGCCTACCCTGCGCCTTGTACGGACACACAACAGAGACCTGCTCGCCTAGGGCGCAACCCGCTTCCAATTATCGCCGAGCCGTCGTCCCCTTTCACATAACAACTCGTACCTGTCCTCGCGCATTAGTTTGAATTGCGCCCGTCCAATTTGAAACTACCGCACCATGGACATCCAAGATAGCGGATAGCGGCCCTACGGATATGTAATGTGCGTGACATGTCCTGCAGCAGAAAAGCGTACAACGACGGTGTGCTGGAAACATAAGTCGCCTCTGTGAAGCGAGTGACTACCGGCACCCTCGAGGGTTACCGCCGTAGCGGTTCATTCCCGCGATCAGTTGCCGTTTCAATGTCACGGGCTGCACTCATGAATCCGTTTTGATAGGCGGCGTCGTAAGCTGTCACCTTGCCGCCAGGCCGCATTATTTTGGTCGTTCGCAAGAAAATAGCAGCGGCCTGCGCTGTCATGAACGTTGTGGCCGCTGACACTACATTGGCGAACGCTTGCGCTCGGCCCTGTTCGAACGCGCGTTGCTCCGCGTCAGTCATAAGCGCACACGTGCTTTGGCGTGCCCATCAATATGCGTGGGCAAGATAAGCGATTCACACATCAGCGCGGCCTCATAAGTTCGCGCGTCCTGTATGTGGTCCTCCAATATAACGCCCCTCTAAGATGAGCATCACTAACTTGTGTTCTCCCGTGCAGTCGAGGTTCGAACGTCGTGACTGGGACGTCAACGACGCGCCAGCTTTTCCGATGGCGGCGCCGTTACAGGCGACGGCATGAACGGTTCGAAAGACGCGTAAGGTCGTTTGTAGCAAGCAGTCAAGACGAGCGGTGTAAGCAATGCGAACAAAAGCAATCCATTCATAGTGAGTACCCAACGTGTGCCGGCAGGAGTCTGCGGTGACGGCGTGCTACTGAGGAGCGCGTGAGCGATGGAATGCGTTAACTAGTGTGCGCCTAATCGCAGAGAAGTGACAGCTTTATCGCCAGCGGTGTGCCGAGTTCATCCTGGCAAGCGTCCGTGGCTGGCACCCGCTGATTCCGGGTAAAGCCATCCGCCGCGGGTTCATTGCTGATACGTCGATCGCATAACGCGTTCAGCGTTACAACGCTCTGTGCCAACACAATAGTGGACAATCGAACGCGACGAAGTGCCGAATCGCCTCGGGCGAGCGAAGAAAGCCCGCAGTTGTTCCAGTGCGGAAACCATACATCAAGGCGACCGGATTGCGATGCTCGCCGACGCGGAACAAAAATAAGACTGCCCGTGACTGGTCCGTCGCAAAATGACAAATCAATCTGGCGTTTGGGATATGGCGATGATCGACGGGTTTGAGAAGTGGCTGAACGGTAAGCAGAGGCCGTCGCGGTGATCGTTCACGGATGGAGCGGCGTCAGTGGAAACGCTGAAACAAGTAACTGGAGTAACTAAGGAAGCGCTTGGGTTGGAGGGAGGCGTCGACCTCTAGGTGTCCGACCTTCCCTATCGGGCAAAACTAAGTACCGCGTGCGGCTCCAATCCTCATCGATCTGTTGTTCCCCATTGACGAAGTCGTACACGAGCGCGAGCAGACGGACAAGCACCCGGCGGCCTCATCGGGCTCGTATAAACGGATTGTGCTGATTGGGCAGCGCAGATGACGCAATGTAGCGCGCCAAGGAGACCCGCTCCGGCCGTTATTTGTCCAATAGGAGCGGCAAACGTTAGTGCGTCAGCGCACAGACAACGCAGCAGGGTTCGATTACTGTCTTTCGCTCGGACGCGCAGCAGATGGCTACGATGTAACGCATCAGCATGAGCGTTGTTGTGCTGATGCCATATTGTGTCCCTAGCAGCTGCGCGATCAGCACACTAGAACCCGCGCGATCAAAGGCATTGCGGCTGGCCTTTTAGCGCATCACGTCTCGTACTTTTAAGCATCGATTACCAATCGTCGAACCGCATGCTGCATGCTTTTCTTACCACGAACCACACAGATCTGAACAGGCATTGGCGACGCTCGACAGCACAACATTCCTAGCGGACCGGCGAGCTGCTCCGCGATCTCTGAAAGCGAGCGATGACCGCGAGAGTACTTTCCCCGCAATTGCTGCGACAGATCGATGCTTATTGGCGTGCGGCTAACTATCTGGCGGTCGGGCAGCTTTATCTTCGCGACAATGCGTTGCTAAAGCAGCCGCTCTCCCTTACCCATGTGAAACGCATGCAGCTTGGCCACTGGGGCACCACACCAGGCCAGAACTTCATATACGTGCACTTGAACCGGATCATAAAAAAATATGATCTGGATATGATCTATGTATCAGGACCGGGACACGGCGGACCGGCGGTGGTCGCAAACACTTATCTCGAGGGCACTTATTCCGAAGTCTATCCGCAGATTACCCGCGATGAGGCCGGCCTCAACAAACTCTTTACCCAGTTTTCTTTTCCCGGCGGTATTCCGAGCCATGCGTCGCCTGAGTGTCCAGGATCCATTCACGAGGGAGGTGAGCTCGGATATTCATTGAGCCATGCGTTCGGGGCCGCATTTGACAATCCAGAGTTGATCGTCGCGTGTGTTGTGGGCGATGGCGAGGCGGAAACGGGCCCACTCGCGACGGCATGGCATTCAAACAAGTTTCTGAGTCCCGTCACCGATGGCGCGGTATTGCCGATACTGCATCTTAACGGCTACAAGATCGCGAACCCGAGCATTCTCGCGCGCATTACGTCGGAGGAGCTCGATCAACTGCTCAGGGGTTACGGCTGGACGCCATTGCTGGTCGAGGGACATGAGCATGATTTGATGCACGAGGCCATGGCGGCCGCTCTAGACACTGCAACCGAGTTGATCAAGCGCATACAGCATGACGCACGCGCCGCTGGTCACAGCGAGCGTCCGCGCTGGCCGATGATTGTTCTGAGCTCGCCCAAGGGGTGGACTGGGCCGCAAGTGGTCGACGGCCGGCCGAACGAGGGCACGTTTCGCGCACACCAGATGCCGCTTGGAGTGACTGCAGCGTCGCCGCCTGCACATCTGCAGCAACTTGAAAGCTGGTTGAGAAGCTACCGGCCCGACGAGCTCTTCGAGGCGAGTGGACGTCTGCGGGCCGAGGTGGCCGCGCTTGCGCCTACCGGCGCCCGACGCATGGGCGCAAATCCGCACGCGAACGGCGGCATGCTTCTGCGCGATCTCACGATGCCGGACTTTCGCCGCTACGGGGTGGAGGTCTCCACACCGGGTGTGCGCGGCATAGGCGACACCCATGTACTGGGTCATTTCCTGCGCGATGTGTGCAACCTTAATACCCAGCCGCGCAATTTTCGTATTTTTGGTCCCGATGAGACGCTCTCCAACGGCCTCGACGCCGTCTTCGAAGTTACCGATCGTCAGTGGCAGGCGGCCACCGCTCAGAACGACGAATATCTTGCGCCGAGTGGTGGCGTGATGGAAATGCTGAGTGAGCATCAATGCGAAGGATGGCTGGAGGGCTATCTGCTCACCGGCCGGCACGGGCTCTTCAACTGCTATGAGGCATTCATTCACATCGTCGACTCGATGTTCAATCAGCACGCCAAGTGGCTCAAGATCACGTCACAGTTACCGTGGCGCCGCAGAATTTCTTCGCTGAATTACCTGCTCGCATCGCATGTCTGGCGGCAGGATCACAATGGATTCACCCACCAGGATCCGGGCTTCATCGACCACGTCGTCAATAAAAAGGCCGAGATTGTGCGTGTTTATCTGCCGCCCGATGCGAACTGCCTGTTGTCGGTGTTGGATCACTGCTTGCGCAGCCGGCACTACGTCAACGTCGTGATCGCCGGTAAACATCCGGCTCCGCAGTGGCTCTCGATTGACGCGGCGGCGGCACATTGCAAGCAAGGCATTGGCATCTGGCAATGGGCGGGCAACGACGATAATTCCGATCCCGACATAATCATGGCGTGTGCTGGCGACGTACCCACTCTGGAGACGCTCGCAGCAGTTTCGATCCTGCGGCGGCATTTGCCGGAATTAAAAATACGGGTAGTTAACGTCGTGGATCTGATGAAGCTGCAGCCGGCGAGCGAACATCCGCACGGCCTTAACGATACAGATTTCGATGCCCTATTTACTCGCGACAAGCCGATTATATTTGCGTTCCATGGCTATCCGACGCTGATCCATCGCCTGACTTATCGCCGCACCAATCATGGAAGTCTGCATGTTAGAGGATACAAGGAAGAGGGCACCGTCACGACCGCTTTCAATATGACCGTACTCAATGATCTGGACAGGTTTCACCTCGTGGTCGACACCATCGACCGCCTCCCGCACATCGGAGACAGCGGCAACTGTCTCAAGCAGCTCATGTATGACAAGCTCAAAGAGCACAAGCGCTACATAGAAACGTTCGGCGAGGACATGCCCGAGATCCGCGATTGGACATGGGGTGCGAGCCCGACTTGAATCCGCAAGAGCGAAACGGGATGTCCGACGGCGTTAGCGGTCAGGCGTGGTGGCTCAAATCGCCGGCCGACTGGCAGACGCAATTGCGTACCGATGCCAATGGGTTGTCCAGCGTCGAAGCAACTGCGCGCTTATCGCGAGCGGGCCCGAATGTTTTTCGCGATAGCCAGGAGCAATCGCCCCTGCTGCAGTTTCTGAGCCGTTTCAAGAATCCCCTGGTGATAGTGCTGCTGGTGGCCAGTGGCATCTCAGCACTCACCGGTGAGGTGGCGAACTTCGTCATCATCAGTTTCATCGTCCTTATTAGCGTTACCCTCGATTTTGTCCAGGAGTACCGCGCGGGCAAAGCGGCGGAAAAGTTGCGCCTTGCAGTGTCGGTACGAAGCGCTGTGATGCGTGACGGTAAGCCCATAAATATGCCGGTTGCGGGCATCGTCCCCGGCGACGTTGTGCTGCTTTCGGCAGGTGATCTAATCCCGGCCGATGGACTGTTGATCGAGGCGCACGATTTCTTCGTCAAGCAGGCGCTGTTGACCGGCGAGGCGTATCCAGTTGAAAAGAAGCTGGGCTTGCCCGGCCCGGACGCTACGGATGTACAGGACGCGAGCAATGCCATGTTTGCCGGCACTTCCGTTATCAGCGGCAGCGCCCGCGCGCTCGTAGTCAAGACCGGGACAAGCACCGCGATCGGTGCGATCGCAGAGAGCATCAGCCGTGAACCACCACCGACGGCTTTCGAGATCGGCACTCGCCGCTTCGGCTTGCTGATCATGCGGCTCACGATCCTGCTGGTGCTGTTTGTGTTACTCGTAAACGCAATGTTTCACAGGCCATGGCTCGAATCGTTTCTATTTGCCGTGGCACTCGCGGTAGGCCTGACGCCGGAATTGCTGCCGATGGTTGTGTCGGTCACCCTGTCACGCGGGGCGATGCGAATGGCCAGAAAGCGCGTAATCGTCAAGCGGCTGGCTGCCATTCAAAACTTGGGCTCGATGGATGTGCTGTGTACGGACAAGACGGGCACACTGACTGAGGCGAAGATCCGTCTTGACCAGCACGTGGACGCGCAAGGCGTGCCAAGCGACCGCGTGCTGGAGCTCGCGTATCTCAATAGTTACTTCGAAACCGGCCTTAAGAGCCCGCTCGATGACGCGATACTCGAGCGCAAAAACATCGACGTCGGAGCCTGGAAGAAAATCGACGAAGTGCCGTTCGACTTCGAGCGCCGTCGGGTGTCGGTGCTGATTGACAACGGAACTTCCCGGTTGCTGGTCGTGAAAGGTGCTCCCGACGACATCCTCGCGCTTTGCATCTCATGCGAGCTCAAAGGCGCAGATGGGCAGTACGCGTTGGACGCGGCTACGCTTGAGCGCGCTCGGGCGGAATATCAGGGACTTGAACGCGAAGGCTTCCGCGTGCTGGCGATCGCCCAGCGCGACGTGGCAGCAGACCATCCGCATGCGGTTGTCAGCGATGAAACCGAGCTCACACTCGCAGGATTCGTGGCATTCCTCGATCCGCCAAAGGCGAGCGCCGGCGCCGCCCTCGCCGCCCTCAAAAGTAGTGGAGTTGCCGTCAAGATCGTCACCGGCGACAGCGAGCTCGTCACACAGCACATCTGCGCAACTCTGAACATTGCGGTGACCGGCGTGATGACCGGCAAGGACATCGCTCAGATTGACGATCATGCACTGCAAGCGCGCGTCGAAACGGCGAATTTATTTTGCCGTGTAAACCCGTCTCAGAAAGACCGCGTGATACTCGCGCTCAAGGCGCGCGGCCACGTCGTCGGCTATCTAGGCGACGGCATCAACGATGCGCCGTCTTTGCACTCGGCGGACGTCGGTCTGTCAGTGGATTGCGCAGTCGATGTGGCGAAGGAAGCGGCCGACATCATACTGCTCGAACCGGATTTGCACGTCTTGCATGATGCGGTCCTGGAGGGCCGGCGCACTTTCGCGAACATCATGAAATACGTCATGATGGGCACGAGCTCGAACTTCGGCAATATGTTCAGCATGGCAGGCGCGTCTTTGCTGCTTCCATTTCTTCCAATGCTGCCAACCCAGATCTTACTCAACAATATTCTTTACGATATTTCCGAACTACCGATTCCGCTCGATGGGGTAGATCCGGAGCAGGTAACTAATCCCCGAATACTGGACATGAGCTTCATCCGCAACTTCATGCTCGTCATCGGACCGATCAGCTCTGCGTTCGATTTCCTCATGTTCTACATCCTGCTGTCAGTACTCAAAGCGGACGAAGCGCTGTTTCAAACCGGGTGGTTCGTCGAGTCGCTTACTACGCAGGTGCTGGTTATTTTCATTATCCGCACGCGCGGCAACCCTCTGCGCAGCCGGCCGCATCCCGCTCTCATCGTAACGTCCATCGCCGTCGTGATCGCCGGTGCGTTGTTGCCGTTCACGGCGCTCGGCGCGTTTTTCGGGTTCGTACCGCCGCCTGCAAAGTTCTATCTCATTCTCGCTCTCATGGTGCTGGCTTATCTTGCCATCGTCCAGGTAGCAAAACGCTATTTTTATACTCGATTCAACTACGGATAAGCATGACCTGTAGCGCTGTGAGGCACGAGTCCATCACTGCTTTGCAATGCCGAGGAACGGCTTGATTTGCGCTGCCGTTTCCTCGAAGAGATCCTGGTTCCGCGATTCCCATTCGGAGACCTGAAGATCCGCGTTCTGGGGGCTGACGCCAAAATTTTCCTCGATCTTGTTGACGAGCTCCGCCCGGTTACCCGAAATCGCGTCGAGATGATCGTCAGTCAACTCGCTCCACTGTTTTTTAATCCTGCGCCTGACTTCAATGCGTTTGGTTTCCACAAAGATCCATTCCATGGCTTATCTCCTGATAATGATGTCGCCGCTTGCGATTAAGCAACGGCGACCGCACGCCCCGGTCAAGGCGCGGACACTATGATGCACCTTTAGGAGCGAGCCGTCCGTTCGCTACCCCACGTATGTAATTGGCCCACGAGGCAGCGCTATGAGGTTTTCAACGGCTCGATTAGATTTGTCCTACTAAAAGACCTGTGCCGCTATCACCAAGTGCGGCTAGCAAGGTGGCCGGCAGCGACGCAGATACTCGATTTGCTCTCAGCTGGCGCGCCCATCAGCGCGCGGGCGAGTCATGGTAGGCAAAAAAAACACTGTGAGCAGAAAGAAGGCCGCTGACCACAGCGCACCGGCAACCACGATTTCACTGAAGTAAAAATTCGGCAGAACGATCGGCAGCAACACGCGCGTAGCACCAGCCAATTGAATCAACGTATAGGCGTACACCTCCAGCCGGTTCGCTATCAGCGGTCTGCCGGTGTGCCCGCGCGCGACGCGACTCATCATGCCGATGGTGAGCCCGCCGATCGCGCCCACGGTTAGTGCGTGCAGAGCGATGCTGTAGGAAACAAATCCAAGACCGCTCAACGTCAGTAGCGCCAGGTAAATGACAAGCCAGGCATACGACGCGTGCAATATCAGCAAGATGGGCATCCTCATTGCGGTCCAAGGCTTCCACATGGTGAGCCGCGCGCCATGCGCTAGCGCACCAATGCCCGCAATCCAGATTGCAATGAGCGGAAGACCAATAACGTGGACCGCTGTCAACAAAACGGCGCTCGCGATCGCCGTGCACTCGATGAAAGTGTTTCGCTGAGGGCTGGCGCCTTTGCCGGCGCTCGCGCTAAACATCGGAATTACGCGGCCCGCCACAACGGTGATGACGAGCAGAATTAAATCCAACCCGAGCTGAATCACGGTTTGCATGGTTGCAGCGCTCGCGCGCGAAGCTGCGACATAGAAGGCAATGTTTGCAGCGCCGAGCGATAGAATAATCAAAACGAATATTGCATTGCGCAGATTGCGCGCTTTGAACAGCGGTATGGCGATGCCCAGCGCGGCGAGTGTTGCGAAGGCGGTGTCAGCAATTGCCGCCACGGCCAAAAGACCGGATGCGACACAGGCGCGTGCCGCAATCCAACAGACGACAACGGTGAGGAGTGCATAGCCGGACGGCGTTGGGTGATGGGTCCAATTGCGCACAGCGGTGAACAGGAATCCCACGACCACCGCGAAGATATAGCCGAAGATCATCTCATGTGCGTGCCACTGCGCGCTCGCCAAGTACGTGAATGATCCTAGCCATCCGGCAAACTGCGCTACCCAAACTGCAATGGACAACAGCGCAAACATGCCCGCGAGCAGGAAGAGCGGCCGAAAGCCGATGCTCCAAAGTGGGGACCCAGGATGTAACGGTCCGCAGCACGCAGTCCGGCGATACAAAGACAAGAGCTGCGCCCTAACGCTGCGTTACAGACTTCAGTTCCGCCGGCCGGTCCATGATGCGGAGAATCGCAACGGAGATCCGCCTCGCGGCAAGTTTCCGGCTTAACGCGTCCTCTAGACTTGCGAATGACGTGCGAACAGGATCATAAGCGAGCGACAACGTCGCCGCTTCGAGCGAAACCCGCACGCTGCCTTTATCCACTCCGGGCGTCGCATAGCCGACAGCCTCTATTTCCCGACGGCTATTCGTGCCCGTCGCGACTTCGCCTGCGAGCGCAAAAAAGGCAACCTGATGCTTGTGCGTGAGGGCCGTCGATACTACAGCATGATCGTAAACTGCGGCGATTTTGTCCTCGATGCAAAAACCACATGCGAGCGCGTTCATATCAGAAAAAGCGAGCGCCACTATGCCTGCGAACGCCCCGATAGCAACGACAGGAGCGGCGCGATGTCGAAAGCAGCGCAATGGTCCGCCGATAGCAGCCGCCGCCGGACGCATATCAGTGGTTTTCGGTTGCGGTTGCTTTGCCAGCGGGTTGCGCGTCGACCCAGTGAAAATACTTAACATACTGTGTGATCTCGGCGTCTGAAAGATTTTGATTCGGCATCGGTACATTGTTGTATTCCTTCAACATGGCCTTGGCGTCGGCGTCTGTCTGGAGCATTTTGTCGGGCGACTTGAGCCAGCGGCTCAACCAATCATCGCTGCGGCGCGAAGTCACTCCCGACAAGTCAGGCCCCACCTTCTTGCCCTGACCAATGGAGTGGCAGGCGAGGCATTTACTCTCGAAGGCTTGCTTGCCCATAACGCTATCCGGATCTGTCGGCGACGCGGTCGCCGCCATGTTGTGGTGCTCCAGATCCTTGGCCAACGGCTTGGCACTTGTCGAGACGAGCCCGATTGCGCCCTGCGAAGCATTTGCGAAGTGATGATCAACCATAATGTAAGAGCCGTCCTCGGGGATCAGGAATTCCACGATCGCACTATTACTCGATCCAAGGAGCACGGTCTGCATGCCGCGGAACTGGTTGTCCGGATTGCCATCCATCCATACTCTGTCGAATATCGTCCCGACCACGTGGAAGCTCGAGGTTTTACTGGGGCCCACGTTGAGCACGAAAAGGCGCACTCGCTCGCCGGTCTTGGCGGGCAAAGGATTGTTTACCATTCCGTTGTGCGACCCGTTGAACACCGTGTAGTTGGGGGTTGCTTTGCGCAAACTGTCGCCATCGAGCACATAGAGGGGGGCGCCGTCGATCTTGCGCTTATCCGGATCGGGCTTAGCGTAAAACTCGCTTTGAATGACGACGTATTCGCGAGCCGCTTTGGTCGGATACCCTTCGCGCGGCTCGACTATCACTGCACCATACATACCCGAAGCAATATGCTCGAGGATCATCGGCGTGCCACAGTGATACATGAAAACGCCGGGATAATTGAGCGTGAACTCGAAGCTGATCGTTTGGCCAGGCGCGACTGACCGATACTTGTCCTGCGGCGATACCATCGCAGCATGGAAATCCATCGAGTGCATCATCGGAGCTTGAATGACTTGTATGCCAGGCAGTGTTTCATCGCTGCGGTTCGTCATTGAAAAGCGGATCTTGTCGCCGACTCGCGCGCGAACCGTCGGTCCGGGAACCTGGTCGCCAAACGTCCACGCACTGAATTTAATGCCCGGCGCGATATCGATGACCTTATGTGTTGTGTCAAGCCGAATCTCCTTCAGGGGAGACGGATCAAGCGGCTTGAGCTCCGCAGTCATATTGAGCGCGGCACCTATCGCGAAAGGCCCGGTGTGACGCTCCGTCGACAGTACGGCGGGCGTAGGTTTGAGGTCCATCTTGGAGATGTCGTAACGGTCCACCGTTGGGGTCGATGCGTTACGGCCGCAGGCAGAGAGCGCAACAGCCATGAAGACCCAGCTAGTCAACGCCTTTATTCTCATCGAACTCTCCGTGGGGCGCTCAATTGGCGCTTAGGTGGATGGCACGCGTTCTACATATGGTGTCTGTCCGCTGATGCACTCGAGCAATCGGACGGCGTGCAAGTTGCCGTAGTGGCCCGCAGTTATCATTCCTCAAACGACTGCGGCTGTCTCGGCTCGAGCTCTATCATTCAAGTGTCTATCGAGATAACCACCCAATGAGTAATACGAGCAGCGACGCGGCAAGCACTGCGACAATGAAGCCAGCGATCACGCTCCTTACGTTACTTGTTTTCACTTCCTAGTCTCCAACAATCAGGCCGCGAATCGGAGTTGTGGACACGTTTGAATGAGAGCCTCCCTGCGATGAACGATAGTGCGTTGTCGATTGCGAAGGGTGCACCTCCTCAATCGGCGCACTGTCTGCGGGGAAGGCTGCCAGTCTAGCAGCGGCGCGCTTTTCTGCGATCATTTCCGCGTGTCTTCTATGGCGCATAGCCGCATCGTAAAAACCCCTTTGTATTTTCGTGACAAGAGGCTTCAGGGCGCGCAATGCCAGTATAAGGCCGCGAATCTCGCGACGAGCGCGTGAGTTTCGAATTTGCGTTGCGATGACAATGGCCAGTCCACCAGCAAACAATCCTGCTGCGAAGGCAATTGCAATATTCTGTATAGCGTGCATTAAGTGCCTTTACGAACGCTCGATGATGCAACACCGTGCCATCGTCACAGCACGTGCACCTTACGTCGATCGGCGATTGATCGCGGGTGGGGCAAATCATGCCTTGGCAAGTTGATGCTGAAGATACATCCGTAGCCCGGTATATCACGCACGCTTAGCGTTCCGTCGATGGCCTCCACACTGCGGCGACAGATCGACAGTCCAAGTCCGAGACCTGACTTGTCTTCCCCAGTTTGTTTAAATGACTCAAAGATTTGATCTGCGTCGCCGCCCGGGAGACCGCCGCATTTGTCAGCGACTTCGATGATGACGCGATCGGCGACTGCATAGGCGTTCAACGTCACTTCTGTCTTGTGTTGTGTGAACTTGAACGCATTTTGCAGCAAGTTGCCAATGGCCGATAACAGCAGGTCACGATCCGCATTTACCCCTAGTTTTGGGTCGACGACCGAGACAGTAAACTCGCAGTGACGGCTCAGTGCCTCAAGTGTCGCCAAAGTCTTCACCTCCGCAACGAGTTCGGCGAGGGAAAAAAGTCGATTCAGTGCGGGCATGTCGGCAGTCATGCGCACTTCGGCGAGCGAGCGGTCTATCAGCGTGCGCATCTTGATTAAGCTGTGGTTGAGGATGGCGCCGGTAGCCCCGGTTACGCCGACGTCACCCGCCTTGATAACGCTCAGCGCAAGAGAGGCGGTGTGGATGTGATTGCGCAGTTCGTGCGCAAGAAAACCGAGCCGTTCGTTCATACTTTCAACCGATTTATGTAAGAGTAAAGCGTTCTGCCGATCAGAGAATTCGGAGACTGCGCTCGCAATCGCGTTGTCGAGGCTGCGGTTGAGGGTATGGAACTCATCAACCGTGACCGGCTCATCTTTTTCGAAAGCGAGTTCGGTGATTGCCTGACACAGGTCACCGTAGTCGTGAACGACCTGCTCGATCGTGTATCCGTGCGCGATCAACTCGCCGGCGTGGAGCGTTGCGGTTTCGCCCATTGCGGATGAAGTCGTTTTCTCCGCGTCCGACGGAGTCGAAGCCTTATGGGTGCGCAGCGGCTGAGCCATGTGTTCGACTTCGAGCGTCGTGATGAGCTGATCAAGGAACGCAGAGATGCCGTGCGCCAGTTCGTCTTGTTGCACGTCGGAGAACGAGCGTGCAGCAACCTTCACTCTGCAACGCCCTATGAGGTCCGTGCGATTTGTGCTGAGGAAACTATGTAGCATATAGCGCCCGCCCTGTTAATTTCAATGCTGGCGGGCATGCGTGTCACGACAACTGTGAGGTGCTATGCGGTCGCCGATACACTGTTGAAAGCTATTGCTGTGCAGGATGCGCGTTTACGCACGCTCTGTATGTGCGTCGCAGCACCCATGTATGTTCGCCAGCGCACATACCATGCAATAATTACGGTTACTCGTTTCTTTCCCTATTTTTTATCGTTTTCCGAGTTCATCGCGATCGAGCGCCAGACCTAGCGCTACGTTGCCGCCTTGCGTGACACAGCATCCGGCCCGCCGATGCGCGACAAAGAAGACGCCCCCAAGACATGGCTTCCCCGCATTCACCGAAACAAAACGACCTGCTCGCCGCACTGCCAACGGCCGATTACGAGCGTTTGCATTCTCATCTCGAACTGATACCCATGCCCTTGGGCTGGGCGGTGTATGAAGCGGGCGGGCCACTCGGTTATCTTTATTTTCCGACAACCAGTATCGTCTCGCTGCTTTATGTCATGGTAAACGGCGCTTCGGCTGAAATCGCCATTACCGGCAAGGAAGGTCTCGTCGGGATTTCCTTATTTATGGGCGGTGAAAGCACGCCCAGCCGTGCGGTCGTGCAAAGCGCTGGCAGTGCCTACCGGCTGCCCGCGAGTGTGCTCAAACGCGAGTTCGCCCTCGGCGGCCATCTGCAGTATCTGGCGTTGCGATTCACTCAGTCGCTAATCACCCAAATGGCACAAACCGCAGTGTGCAATCGGCATCATTCGTTGGACCAGCAACTGTGTCGCTGGCTATTGCTGAGCCTGGACAGGTTATCGGGCAATGAACTGGTGATGACGCAGGAGTTGATCGCCAACATGCTGGGTGTTCGGCGCGAGGGCGTTACTGAGGCGGCGGGTAAGTTGCAGGCGGACGGATTGATCCAATATAGCCGCGGGCGTATCAAGGTGCTCGACCGCCTCGGACTCGAAAAGCGTTCTTGCGAGTGTTATGCGGTGGTGAAGACAGAGTTTGACCGTTTGCTGCCTGCCAACGTCGACGCGCTGGTGAAGAGCAACGGCATTCCGCCAACACCTGGAGATGCGCAACTCGGCTAACGCCGGGCCCGTTGGCTAGCCCCGCGCTGTCATTAACGCGCGGGTGGCAGAATTTTACGTAGTCGAGTGAGGTCTGCTGGTTTCACCATGGGGTGATCGAAACCTGCCTCAAAAACAAGTAGTCGGTTCACTAAGGCCATTCGCAGTCAATGCAATCAGCGTCACAGCCTGCCCAAAGTGTTTGCGCAAATAACGCGCCGCATCCTAACCATTCATGCGTGGCATCGAAATATCGAGGAAGATCACATGCGGTCGAAACTCATCATTAGCCGCTATGGCAAGACCGTCGTGCGCAGTCTCTGTGTCGAATCACTACGCCCCCGGTAGAAATTCGACGCTCGTTGCGGCGTCAACGTTGTCGTCAGCGACGAGCACGCGCAACGCGCTTTCGCGATGGAGCACAACTGCGCCAGTAGAAGAAATAGTCTTGTAATTGTTGTGGCTGAGTATGGACGCATTGCCCGGCGACGTGCAGGTACTACGATGTTATTCCTACCTCACCGTACGGCGCCAGACTGAACCTGTTCCAATCAAGGAGGACGCATGTCTGCATCCATCAACTCCACGAATTTCAATATGGCAATTCAACGCGCCCTCAGCGCCGAACCGATCGCGGGGAGACCTTTCCCGTTCAACCGACATTACAGACGAGCGATGCGCAAACACCGCAAGGGGATGACGGGTCCGCTCGCCGTCGCGCCGAGGCCGGTGGCGAGCGGAGGGGTTACACGACGTAGGTCCGGAATGTCACGGACGCGGCCCGTCTGAGAGTGCATCTTCGTGGGGCGGGGTACCGGCGCCCACCTTCAACCTCATCGCCTCAACGACGGCATTCGGCCCGCCGGTCGACATTTCGATGGGCTGGGACGGCACACTGTGGGCGATTGACGCTTCCGGCGCGCCGCACCTGTATGACCCGACGCAGAACCAGTGGAACCCGTACGGCGATGGCGTGGATGCTGTGGCGGCCGTCGGCAACACGCTTTATCTCTTCAGGAATGGCGAATCCTTAGCAGGTGAATCTTCGGGCGGCCAGGTCATCCAGGTGGACCTGACCAACAATCAAGCGGGTAAACCCGAGACCATCGGCAACACATGGCAGGCACTGCCCGACTCGTTCAAGATCGGCGTCACCGGCGCGGCCAATCTCGATGGCACGCTCCATCTGTTCAAGGGCGGCTGGTATCTTCCCGTCAGTAAGCCGACCGCGCGCGCCAAGCTCACGGCCCTCCAAGGCTGGCCCACCACATCGAACTGGATCGATGGTGCGATCGATGCCG
Source organism: uncultured beta proteobacterium (assembly GCA_963829085.1). GTDB lineage: Bacteria > Pseudomonadota > Gammaproteobacteria > Burkholderiales > SG8-41 > PALSA-1004. The sequence continues at coordinate 444,625 of CAWHHJ010000007.1, forward strand.
TGGTCAGCAACGGCAGCGGCGTCGGCCAGGACGGCACGGTATCCGCAATCCTTACGCGCGGCTCGGAATACGTCGTCGTCGACTTCAAGAACAGCAAAGTTATTTTCGGACCTGCAGCGATCAACGCGGGGTCAGGCTGGAAGGACAGTCTGCCCGCCGGTTGGGACAGCAGGCGGTTGGGATGGCGCGGTATACCTCCAGCAAAATGGTGCGACCGTCATCCACGTATATCGCGGCCCGCAAGTTGCGAGCTTCCCCCAGTTCTCCAAAACCGTTGTTCGACCGCAGTACATCGCTGCCATGCACACGCAATGGCCGGCTAACTGGAACGCGGTACTCAACCATGCGCCCAGCGGTCGCATGGGTAACCTGTGGGCCTCGTCCAATGGCGGCCGAGTACTTCGGCATGATGGTAACGCGTGGAGCGAGACGCCCGGCGTTGGTCCGTCCGCGGCGGTGGGTCAGGACGACAGCGTCTATGTGATCGGCACAGACGGTGGCCTGTTTCACTGGGACGGGACGCAGTTCAACCCGCAAGGCGATCTCAGTCCACTTGCGCAGGTCTCGGTGGGCGACAGCACTCACGTATGGGTGCGCGATGGCAACAATGCCGTGCATCGCTACCAGGGTAACAACACGTTTGCGCAGGTCGACCTCGGGGCCGGCGTCCCCAGTCCGACCCACATGTCGGCCAACGCGGACGGCACGCTGTGGCACTGCAATAGCAGCAACGCGAATACCTTCCGCTTGATCTCCGAATCCACGAATCCCTCGGATACGATCACCGTGAACGGCGGTTCGGTGACGGGCGTGCAGAAGGTGGCCAGCACCGGCTTCGGCGCGGCGCATTGTCTAGTCACCGAGAACGGCCAGCCGCAACTGTATCGCTACGATTCGCCCTACGTCTTTAAAACGTCCAAGCCCTACTTCGCAGCGGCCGATTTCGCTCAGGGTCTTGGCAATCTGTATCTCATCAGTAGCGATGCTTTCATGGGGTCGGCCATCTATATCGTGGCGCTGGATGCGCACACCGGCCGAGAAGTCGCGCGCTCGCAACAGGGCTTGTTGAGCAATCCCAATGTTTACAGTGGGCTCGTTTTCGATCCCATCAACGAGTTGGTGTATGTCGGCGTCGCCCCGGACTTTAACAACGGCAAGAACGATTATGACAACACCACCCCTGGCCAACTGCTGGCGCTTGATGCGCGCACACTCGCGGTGAAGTGGTCGTTCGAAACGCCCAACGGTATTGACGCGATTCCGGCGCTAAACGGCACCAGTCTGTGCTTTGGCGACCGCTCGAACACGATCTACATGTTTGACACCCGCGACGCGCTGGCTGCGGCAGCAAAAAAACAATCCCCCTCACCGAAATGGACCTGGACGGTGCCGACGCTCACGAATCCCAGCTCCCATCGCGTGGCAACGCCGGTGCTGGCCAACGGACAAATCTACACGGTGGTGTGGGACGTTGGCACAGTGGCCATCGGCGGCAACCAAGCCGGCCACTATCCCTACTTCGCCCAATGCGACGCTGAAGACGGCAGCAACCCCGTGGTACGCATTGGAGATTTCGTCGGTGACAGCAACAATCCTTTCATTCCCGAATTGATCGTCACCGCGCCCGTCCTGGCGCCGCTCAAGGCCACCGTCTCGGGTAAGGTCGTTGAAGGGGTTGGACTGATCGCCAACACCTTCTCCAGCGTCAGCGGCTTCTTTCTGGAAGCGGGGCTCGTCCCATCAGACCATTTCACCTACAACTTGCCAGGCAATGCGCGAATCGTCACCGGCTTCGGCTACGACAACGGCGCGCGGCGATCTCCACTTCAAGCAGCAGCGCCTTCGGTGTGGCTTGGTGACGTGAACGGCGCGCTTTATGCACTGGGCAGCGATCTGTCGCCCCGTCCACGGCACGCCTTATCAAGCGGGGCCGGGCTCGGGCGACAACGCCGGCCTCGATCAGCGGGACGCCGGTCCTGTATATCGACACGGGCGGCAATGTGAACGCGCTCTTCGGGTTGTTCGGCCAGCACGAGGGACTGACCAATCTCTTCATCTATTCCGAAGGGAACCTGGGCAGCATCGCCACCGGCGTCACCCAGATCGCCGCGCTGACGCCAGTCACCAACGGCGTGATGTATCTCGCCGGAAGTCAACCGAACAACGCGTTCACCGTGACGCCTCAAGTGTTCGGCATCAAGGTGGACCAAAGCCTGTTCCAATCGCTGCGCGATTTCGTCATCGAGAGCCAGATGATGCAGGACCCCGACGAGCATGCGCCGGGCGGCGATCCGAGCGATCCCGCCCATCCCGTGCCGCCCTCGCGCGCGCGCTATCAGACGCACGTCACGATCGTGGACGATCAGAAGGCGCCGCAGCCGAACGAACCGGTCAAGATCTGGGCCGACGCGCCGACGACGCTGATGATCGACGGACTATCGTTCGACGTCGGCCCCGGCGACACGCAATACGCAGCCGCCAGGACCGGCGCCGACGGCTCGTTGGTCATCGCCAGCGGTTACGCCAAGTCCGATGGCAGCGACACACCCGACATGTATGCCACGCCCTTGCGGATATGGGCTGGCTTTATGGATACCTACGAACGCGTCGTGGTGTATCCCGATCACGAGTTCCACGGCCGCGTGACGACGGCGCACGCCAATGCGAGCGACGACGATCCCGACAAGGTCAATCTCGTCACGACCAGAAGCTACGCCGGGCTCAAGGGCGCCAAGCCGACATCCTTGTTCACGGCCGGACGAGCAGAAGGCCGGCCAGCCGCAAAACTGCGCGAATGCCATCAGCCAGATGAAGCGCGGCGTCGGGCTGGGCGGATCGAGCAATTCGGTCAGCACTTTGTTCAGTCGGTTGACGCTGCATGCGAGCGGACGCAAGGCGGCCCGGTGCGTTCTGCGCGCATGCAAACCCGATAACGCCGCTGCATCCGCAACAGCGTCACCGCCGAAATACGTGGCGTATACCGATCTCACCGGCTCCGGCTACTTTCCGACGAATATCCCCGCCCGGCGCCCAACGGCTGTCGGGCAACCGACCGGTCTGGTCTTCACCAAGCCGAAGGGGCAGCCGGCCATTGCAGCGACCTTCACCGCCACGGATCATGCCACCGCGCAATCGCAGTTCGACGCCCTCCCGTCACCCAAGTCCGATGCACCGTGGCTTCAGGCTCACGCCCTGGGCGAACGGCTGGTCGGCGGCAACATCTTCACCGACTTCTGGAACTGGCTGAAAGGTATCGGCGCCGAAATCACGGACATCATCATCGCCATTGCCGATGAGGTGATGATCGGCATCCGCATGATCATCGATGGCATCGAGCACGTCTTCAAGGCCATCGTCAAGGTGATCGACGACATTGCCGCGGCCATCGGCTCGTTTTTCAAGATGCTGCTCAAGGCGATCGAGGACGTGATCGCGGCGCTGAGCGTGTTTTTCCACTTCGGCGAGATCATCCACACCCACAAGTGGATCCGCGACCAGATCAACGCCAACCTGCAACAGGTCATCGGCGCGATGCAAAAGCAGGTCAAGCCGGCGGCGGATCACTTCTTCCAGCAAGGTGAGCAAGCCATCGAGAGCCTGTTCAGCAGCATCCGGCAACAGCTCGGCATCAGCGACGACGTGCAGATCAACGATGTAAACAGCGCCCGCTCGACGGCGCACACGGTGTTTACCGCCGGGCCAGGCGCGGTCGGGCCAAGCAACGGTGGCAGCTCACATGCCGTGCAGTGCACCCACACGACACAGAAGATGAAGAACGGGCTCGCCAGCGCTGGCCAACCCGGCCAGAACGTCATGAGCATCGCGAATGGCGCTCCGGCCGTCGCAGCCGGTGACGACGACGCGCTGAGCGCCTTCGTCACGAACTTCGTCAACAGCCTGGAAACCAACCCGGCCATCAGCACCGCCTACAAGGAACTGAAGAGCGCCATCAGCAAGATCGGCCAGTCGCACTCTGCGGGCGACTTCTTCAAGTCTGCGCTCAATCTGCTGTTGACCATCATCGAAGACTTGATCCTCGGCATGGTCGCTGTCACGCAGGCGCTGGTGGACGGATTGATCGGCGCAATCGAGGCGCTCGTCAACACGGTGATGGGGCTGCTGAACACGCCGGTAAACATCCCCTTCATCAGCTGGTTGTATCAGTCGATCTTCGGCGAGCCGTTGACGATCTTAAACGCCATCTCGCTGCTCGCGGCTATTCCGGTCACGATCATCTACCGGGTCGTAGAGGGGCACTATCCTTCGCAAGATGGCGTCACCGGCGCGGCCGTGACCGGCGCGGCGCTCACACCGCCCCGGCGCGCGGCTATCAGCCTCGCCGTGATCAGGAAGATGCAGGGGTTGATCGGCGGAACCATTGCGCTTGGTCTGGGCATCGTGCGCGCCGTCGTCGACGAGGCCGGAAAAGACCCGCCCCCCATCGGCCCGATCTTCGTACTGGCGTATGGCGTGGCCTACGCCGCGACCTATTTCCCGCTCATGATTCCCGGTCCTCCGCCCACGGCTACCCAGTGGGCCGAATGGGGCCTGGGCGCAGCGTTGGCATTGTTAGGCACGTTCGGCGTGATCGACCTCAAGAAGGCCGATAAAAAAACGCAAAAGCTCTTCAAATATGCGACCACCTTCTTGCGGGTGGCGCTGGCCGTCGCGCGGTTTATCGTGTTCATCGTGGCATTCGTGCCCAGCATGAAGAAAAACGCCGTCACGGATGTGCAGTTCGCGCGCAACCTTTTCCTGGAACTTCCGCCGGGTTTCAATTGGCTGAAATTGCTGGAGGACCCGTATGCCAACTGGGCTCTGGCGGGGATTGACGTGGTGACCGGCGTCGTCGTGTGCGCGCTCGACATCACTGCAGGGTTCTTGACACAAGGGTCTGAACACAGCATGGCATGAGCAGTCTGGGCGGTTCGACACACGACCGCTCCGACAACCACCATACACATAGCGCCTCCGGACAGGCAGCTTTCGGGTTGGGGATGCGCGACGCGTACAATCGGCCAGCAGCGGTTGTTCCGGTTACATCGCGCTACGCGGACTATCAATAGGCTGCGGCGGCTAAGCCGGCCCCCGGGAATGTCATACCGTTGGGCGTCACGACAATGACGCCGTCACGTTAACAACCCACATAAAATCTGCGGCATGATCGGTGTATTCGTTATGTTTCGTTGCGGAGACAAGTTCGACGAGCAAGCGGTGCGGAAGATCGCTGAGACTGCACGCGTTATCCGCGTTATTCACTTTGTCCTGCAGGACGTTTTCTGTTCAACCGCTGCTCGCGGCGCAACTTCGCGAATGTCTTGCGCAAGTCCGTGTTGCTGCTTGGCGTGTATATAAATGAACGGTCTAGAATTGATTTCGTTGGTCCCCTATTCGAACGCGCCTTAGAGGACCAATACGGCCGCAAGCGACGATCTCGGCGCCGATCTAACCACTCTGCAAGCGCTGGCAGCATCAGGAACGAGCCTGGCAATGCAAGCACAATCCAATACGGGCTGACACTCGATAAGGAGCGCAGTTGTGTTCTCAGCTCCTGCCTGTCCGCGCGCGTCCACGATTGCTCGTTGCGTGGCTTCATCAGGAGAGGCATCAATCCCTTGATTTGCAGGATCGCTTCAAGCAAGTGTTTTTTCTCGCGCCCAGTCAGGTTGCGAATCGACCGATACGTGACGACGCTGGAGCTGTGAAACTTAGCAGTGTGAGCCGGGTTATTCATGTCGAGGTTCTACGCTTGCCAGACACGGATGGGTCACTATACGAGACGGTGCAGCCTGAGTCCGTGACAAACTACTTAAATCGTCAATGCTCGGCGCGGCCAAGAGGGTTCCTTGGAACACTGACAGGATACGGTGCCCAAAAAACTGTGCGTGCCGGCCTAATAGCTCGACATGACATTCCTGGATGCGTCGCTTGACGGTTGCCGCTACTGCACAAGCCTCTGTCTGCTCTGGAGAACATTCGAAGGACCGGATGGGTGTAGCGAGTCTACGCGCCAATAGCGGTCGGTCGCGGTAGGCGGATCAGACACTCGCAAGCACAGCAAGTCGCGATTGCGACGGCGTTCAGCGCTCCAGCACCCATCAACATGATCCCGCAACGCACATGACATCATGCGACGTCGCGAGCCGCCGAAACTACTTTGTTCCGCCCTTGACCTTATCGACGGCGTCCTTGGTTGCGGCCCGATTCTCCATAACCAGGCGGTAAGCAATGTAGTACTTGTAGATGTTGCTGACGTAGGTGACCGTTTCCTGGCCAAGTTTCTCGCCTGCCACGTACTCTACGTTCTGGAACCAGACGTTGGGGTCTAGCCCGCGTGTGGCGGCCTCCTTACGCAGTGATGAAATGCGGCTGGCGCCAGCATTGTAGGAAGCGAACGCAAACAGCGCCTTGTCGAGATTGGTCATCGGTTCGTTGCCGTAGTACTGGTCGATCATCCAACGCATATACTTGATGCCAGCATGGATGTTCGCCTCGGTCTTCCTGATATCGCCCACCTTCATGTCCTTGCCTGTGGCGGGCATTAGCTGCATCACTCCAATCGCGCCGACCCTGCTTTTTGCATTCTGATCGAGCTGCGACTCCTGGTAGCCCTGCGCGCCCATCAACAGCCAGTCAACGTCGTACTGCTGGCCGTATTTCTGGAAATACTGGACCAGCGCCATAAACTTCTTGCGTTCCTTGTCCGAGGCCGCATTTTTCACGTACTTAACATTCTTCAGGTAGCGCGTCAGGAGCTGATTGCCGGTTGAGGTCCCGACCCTGTGGCGGTTTATAAATTCGTCCAGCGCCGCCTTGAACTGCGGGCTGCCTTTGCGTATCGCCGGCCCGACGTCGCCGCCGCTTCGAACCGCGACGTCCGCATGTACGGTGAGCCGCGGGAAAATCTGTTTCCAGAAATCGGCCTTGTGCTTGTCAACGACGATGAGCGCGATGAGACCGGCGTCGAGCATCTCGAGCAGGTCCTCGTCTTCGAGTGTTTCGGGGGCTTCCTTGACTTTCACGGGCGACTTCTTTGCCGCCACGAACTTCTGGTTGAGGGCGACGATGCTCTCGTAGTAGCTCGACGACTTGCGCACAAACACTTCCTTGCCGGAGAGATCGTCCACGCTGGCAACCTTCGGTGAAGCCGGTCCAGACACGACAACCTCGCTCACGTTGGCCAGGACGGGCGACGGGAAGTCCACCAGTTTCTGGCGCTCCGGCGTGATCGTGAGATTCGCGCCGGCGATGTCGCCTTTGCCTGCGGCCAGCGCCGGCAGCAGTTGGTCGCGCCGCACCGGGATGAAATATACTTTTACCTTCAGGTTTTTATTCTTGAGCTTCCCCGCAGCCGCGAGCTTCTTATTAAGCTCGTCCTCGAATAACCGATAGAACTCCACGACGGTGCCGCGCAGCGTACCCCGATCGTGGAAATAGAAGGTCTTGCTGTTGACGGTCAGCACGCGGATTACCCGCCGCTCAATCATGCCGTCCAGATCACCGCTCCACGGCTTCTGCATCTCCATGGGATCGATGGTGACGGTCGTGCCAGTTGCAGTCTGTGGGACCTTCTGGGCCAGCGCCGTGCTCCCGAGGCAGAAGCAAGCGAGGCTCAGCACGGCATATAACAGCGCTCTGGGCCGAGTCTTGTAAACAGTCAGTTCGGGCATTGTTTTCCCTCGCTTCGCGTTTGTAGATCAACATACGCGAAATCCGTAAGCGATCGTCGGAGCGCGGCAAGCGGAGCACCGTCCGTTGACGGTACACCACCCTTTGGGAAGCCAATGCGCCAAACCTTGCCTCGTTGAGCATGAGCGACTGGTACCCGTGCGGCAGTACTCAGCGCAATGAGGAGTTTGCGTCGTTTGTTCATTTTGGCTGCCTTCGCGGCGTGTGCGGCATCCATTATGCGCGCACAACAAGCCCGCCTTGTGCTAAAGAAGCCCGAGGGTGTTATGGACGGTCGCGGCATCAACGATCCTTTGTACCGTTCCGACGCCGTGCCAGGTGGCGTAGGCGACCGGCGCAGTGCGTTCGCCCTACTGTGGCAAGCGGCGGAGCGCGGACGATGGTTCACATGCGGCAGAATGATCTAATTTCGTGCTGCGGCAGTCTCGGGTCCATCGCCGGAATTGCTTTAGCAGCCTTATTTCGAGTGCGGACGCAATGTCCGCGGTGGGAATGTTGCCTGGGCAAAGGCCTTGCGTAGGCCCGACGAAGATGTCGGCGATTCAGGAGTCCGGTCCACAGCCACTGAACGCGGCGATTGTGTTTCTGCGCAAATTGTCTGCGCCAATGCGCATCGTTACTACCGGTGCGCACCGGTAGTGACGATGCGCTGAAACCTTTATAAGCATTCAACTTCTGGCGCAGTTATTCACGTGACGGACAACTTGGAAGTCCAGTGACGGCACACTTGAAGCCTTGCTTAACGCACAAACTGAGGCGCAACGAATGAGCGTCGAGCGCAATGCTTTTCACAGCGACGAGAGTCGGCTCAATCCGCTCATAGTCCTGATGTGACAGCGCCCGCAAAAGCGATGCAGCACCTTCTCGATTAGAACGACCGCGCCGGCACGGGGTTGCCGCAATCTAGCGATCTCGCTCCGACACAGTCAGTGTATGTTCTTATGAGTGTGTTTATCACCCCAGGTGATATTCAGCACAGCGAGTTCGGCAATCTCCCGCCGATGCAGAGTCGCCGCCAATCTCGTAACGGCCTCGTATGCAGCTTGCATTATGGCCGGAACTTATTTTCGTTCCCGTTAGTCACACGCGCATATACGCTGGCTGTGTCAGCCCGATCGATGCGCGATAGGCATCCCCTGCTCGGGCAGAGCTAGACCGGTTCGATCTCCTAAAGACCGGTGGCCAATAGGCTGGAGAATCCGTAAGCGATAGGCAGGTCCGAACGTCTACTGGACCTGTTCTGCAAGTCTAGTCTTCCAGTAAGTTGGACCAGTGCTTTGTCGGCGCTCTCGCCGAGAGCCTGACTTCCTTGTCACCCTCGGGTGACGAACTTCTTCCGATCAGCCCTCGAGCGCTGCGAACGCTTCGCTTAACGCGGAAGTTCGCACGCCTGCGGCATCCGTTGGATGCATCTCGATCGACGTGGCCTTCACCGGCTAATCGGTATCTCGTACTTGCGACTGGCGCAATGCCAATCGCCGAATGATCCCCGTTACGGATTTTTACTCTGGCGTCAGTGCGACGCTCCTCTAGGCCCTGGGTAATGGCCTTCGATGTGTGCTTTGGTAACCCAAGGTCCCATCGATGCCCAACAAAAGCGCCGTGCAGCGCTGGCAAGTAACAGAACACCCTGCACAAAACGGGAGAGGTGTCTTCCGTGTCCGTTGTAATTCCCACTGCGCTAAGGGTGTAGCCGGGATGGACAGAAACACTAACCGAACGGGATCGACACCACAGCAGAAGGATTAAGCAGTGCGCAAGAAAGAAAGGAACACCGATTCACTAACACGACGAACCACGCGGCCTGCCTGACATGAAGGATCTGAACTACGACTTAAAGAAGCTCTGTCACCGCTATCGGGAAGGGAGCTTCGCGACCTATGCCGACCGCGAGCGCATCCTGGACTTGATTGCCAACCAGCTCCAGGACCTCGGCTTCAAGGCGCTGCGTGCAATGAACTTGAAGCCACGGCACGTCGACGCGCTGGTCGCACACTGGCATAAGGAAGGCATCAGCGCGGGCACCTTCAAGAACCGCATGTCCGCACTGCGCTGGTACGCAGACAAGATCGGCAAGGCGGACATGATTGCGCGCTCGAACGACGCTTATGGTATTCCGGAGCGGGTATACGTCACCAACGTCTCCAAAGCCGTCTCACTCGACATCCAGAAGCTCGAGCGAGTGACCGATCCCTATACCGCATTCTCGCTCAAGCTGCAGGCCGCCTTTGGTCTGCGGCGCGAGGAGTCGATCAAGATCGAGGTGGCCTGGGCCGACCGCGGTGACAGGCTGGTACTTAAAGACAGCTGGACCAAGGGCGGTCGCGAGCGCGAGATACCGATCACCTCTATAGAGCAGCGCGAGCTCTTAAACACCGTAAAGGGTTTTGCAGGAAGCGGCAGTCTCATTCCAAAAGACCTGACCTACATCGAGCAGCGTCGGCGCTTCGAACACCAGTGCGACAGCGCAGGAATTCAGAAAGTGCACGGCATTCGCCATTGCTACGCACAGACACGCTACGAACAACTCACAGGGTGGGCATGTCCGGCGAGAGGCGGACCCACATCCAAGCAGCTTAGTGCTGAACAAAAGTCAATCGACCACGCGGCTCGTCTGACGCTCTCGCGTGAGCTCGGGCACGAGCGCGAGCAGATCACGGCGGTATATCTCGGGCGTTGATACGACGCCGCTTGTATCAGCGCCCACTCATGAAAACTCTTTCTCTTGTCGAAGCCGCGGCCTTTCTGCGGTTGCATCCCGAAGAACTTCGCCGGCGTGCGAAGGCTGGCTCAGCGCCCGGTGCCAAGATAGGTAAGTGCTGGGTATTTTTAGATAGTGACCTTGCCGACTATTTGCGATCGTTTTATGCTTCTCCTCGGCAAGCGTTGCGAGTGACTTCGAGAAAGGAGTATCAATGTCACTCTTCAAACGCGGAAGTACGTGGTGGATTGATTTCACCACACCAGGCGGCAAGCGCATTAGATGCACTGCTAACACCGAAGAAAAATGTAAAGCCCAAGAGTTCCACGACAAGCTGAAGTCTGACGCTTGGCGCGTAAACAAACTGGGGGAGAAGCCAAAGCATACCTGGGATGAGGCTGCCTTAAAGTGGCTTAACGAGTCTCAACACAAGGCAACTCATGAGGGAGACAAGAGCCAGCTTCGGTGGCTACAACAATACCTTCGCGGTCGTGTACTCGAAAGTATCGACCGTGAATCTATCGTTGCCGTGGGAGAAGCAAAGGCGCAGGAATCTAGCCCCGCAACCGCTAACCGGCATCTCGCGTTAATACGCGCCATACTACGGAAAGCGGCGCATGAGTGGGAATGGATTGATAAGGCGCCCCGAGTAAAACTGTACCGTGAAGCAAAGCGACGTATCCGTTGGCTTTCACCGGATCAGGCCAAGCGGTTGCTCCGAGAATTACCGGAGCATCAGCGAAGCGTCGTGCTGTTTGCTCTTGCTACGGGACTCAGGCAGTCAAACGTGATCAAGCTGGAATGGTCGCAAGTAGACTTAGCGCGGTGCGTTGCATGGATCCATGCGGACCAAGCGAAAGGGCGTAAGGACATACACGTGTCTTTAAACGCCGTAGCTGTCGGCGTATTGCAGGAGCAGATTGGAAAGCATCACTCGCGAGTTTTCACGTATCGGGGCAAGCCTATCAACCAGGCTAACACCAAAGCTTGGAAGGGGGCGTTGAAGCGAGCGGAGATAGACAACTTCCGCTGGCATGATCTGCGTCACACGTGGGCGAGTTGGCTTGTGCAACACGGCACACCGCTGAATGTACTGCAGGAGATGGGCGCGTGGGAGTCAGAGGGTATGGTGCGGCGATATGCACACTTGGCCCCTGCACAGTTGGCGCAGCATGCACAAATTGTGTCGAATCTGCTTGATGGCACAATTGCGGCACAAGCTACAAAAGAAAAGGGATTAGTGACTAAGTAAGCCCTTGAATGCTTGGTAGGCGGTGCGAGATTCGAACTCGCGACCAACGGATTAAAAGTCCGCTGCTCTACCAACTGAGCTAACCGCCCGATACTCCGGAAAGCCGCGAATTATAGGGACTTTCAGGTCTTCGATCAAACTTTGGAACCGCTTCGCGCAAAAAACGACTCGGTGAATCAACCCTACAGGCCGCCGTGATAGTCGCAGCGCACGATCGTCTTCGAAGTACTGCGCACCCCCGGCGAGACTGCCTATGTATTAAGCTTGCTGCAGTTTTTCTCCGCCTAGCAACTCGACAAGATCAGAGAGAAATAACGACAGTTCGCCGGTCATCAATGTGAAATCAAGATCGAACTGCTCTTCCTTGTTCTCGACGTTCTGTGCGGCATCCTGTTTTAAAACATTTAGGAAATTGATGCGCTTGATTTGCAGCGTTTCCGTGAGCACGAACGAAATCTTGTCTCTCCACGTCATCCCGAGACGCGTAGCGCTCTTGCCGGCCGATATGTGGCTCTGAATGTCCTTGCCTTCGAGGTTATGGCGCACATACCGCACGGTCGCCTTGTTCTCGTCGGACGATTTCAGTTCAAGGTCCTGATCGATCGAGAAGTCAGCCGAGATTTCACTCTCGGCGAGCCAGCCGGTCATGGCGGCTGCGGGTAATTGCTGTGTCGCGAGCTGCTTTGCGGGCAGGTCAATACCGGACTTGCGCAGTGTTTCGAGCACGCGTTCCGCTTTAGTCTGCGAGACCGTATCAATCACGAACCATCGATTCACCGGGTCTATCCACGCCGCCGTGGCTTGGCGCCTAGTCAAAGCGCGAGGCAGCAGCTCGTCGACAACGCGCTGCTTGAGCTCGCGCATCTGTTTGCGCCCGACCGGGAAAGCCTGTTTTTTCTCCAGTTCGGTTGCACGCTCCGAGGTCACCTGCCGGATTACTGATGCCGGCAAAATCTTTTGATCAACGCCGAACGCCATCAGCCAGTGGCGGTTCAGCGCATGTAGAAAGGTTCCTGCTGTCTGCGGCTCGGTCCAGCCGCGGCTTTCCATTTCAAAGCTGTTGCACGGCTGCAGCGCGTGGCCGGCAAGCGACTTTTCGAGATCTTGCGCGTCGAGCTTGCACTTGGCGTCGAGCCGGTAAACAAAGAGATTCTTGAATCGCATGGCGTCGAAAAAAAAGCACGCAGTATACTAAAGATGATCGCGCCGGCCTTCGAATTTTTCTAACCATCTGACATGTGTGTCTATTTGGCGGCGGCGTTCGACAAACGTCGGAGCAATCTGACCATCAAACGCAATGCAAAAACAGACACGCGGTTAAAGGTTAGCGTCAAGGTGATGGGCAATCGTGGCAGCCCGTGGCGAGCTTCGTCCGCAGCGACGCCACTTCCCAGGGCCACGGGTATGTGATGGGGACGGCTCGGCGTATGTCGAGTTTGGTGATGAGACAAGAGGCAAGCGCCACCGGGTGGCTCGATGATCGTAGTCTCGTACCGGCGCGACGCGGGCAGCAATGGCCAAACCGAGCACAAAATGACGGCCCGATATCGGGCGCCGCCCAACGCCCTCGCCGTGTTTCGCATCAATCGTGGCGCTGCTTTGTAAAAAGGCTATGATGAAGGTTGTATAGGGCCGGGACATAAGCGCCGCAGAGCGCGCCTGTTCGTTAGTGTGGTTCAACGAGGAGAATGGATTATGCAATCGAGAAACTTCCTGCTCAGTCTAATTGTGAGCCTGAGCCTTGCCTTTGCGCTGGTTGGCCACCGCGCGCTAGCAGCGGACACGGCCGACGCAGCTTTGACCGGCGTTGTGAGTTCTACTGAAGAAGGCCCGATGGAGGGCGTGCTCGTCAGCGCGAAGAAAGCCGGCACCACAATCACCTATACGGTCGTAACCGATGCGCAAGGGCGTTATCGATTCCCGCGCAGCAAACTTGATTCCGGCCAGTATGCGATGCGAATTCGTGCAGGGGGCTACGATCTGGATGGCCGCGTGAACGCCGAAGTCGCCGCGCACAAAACGGCGACGGTCGATCTTAAGCTGCGCAAGGCTACTGATGTCGCCGCACAGCTTTCGAACGGCGAATGGATCGCGAGCATGAACGGCACGCAGCAGCAGAAGAATACGTTGCTCGGATGCGTAGGCTGCCATACCGTCGAGCGCATCGCGCGTTCGAAGTATGACACCGATGGCTTCGTGACTACGGTCCAGCGGATGGGCACGTATGCGAACCAGAGCACGCCGCTGCATCCGCAGAAGCGGCTCACGACACGTGATACCGATCTGGTCGGCGAAGATCAGGCACGCATCCAGCGCGCGCAAGCCGAATGGCTGAGCACCATCAACCTAAGCGGCGGCTCGAGCTGGGACTATCCGCTCAAAACATTCCCGCGCCCGAAAGGCAAGGCAACGCAAGTCGTTTACACCGAATATGATCTGCCGCGCCCACTGATCGAGCCGCACGACGTCATTCTCGATCCGGACGGCATGGCGTGGTACTCGAATTTTGGCGAGCAATCCATCGGCAAACTCGATCCCAAAACCGGCAAGGTGACGGAGTATCCGGTGCCCGAACCAAAGAAAGGTTCGCCGACCGGACTGCTTTCGCTGCGCTCGGATCATGAAGGCAACCTGTGGGCGGGCATGATGTATCAGGGCGCGATCATGAAGTTCGATCGCAAGACAGAAAAAATACAGGTTTGGAATTTACCGGCGGAGATGAACCGCGCCAATACGCAGATCAACATGACAAGTCCGATGACGCATGCCGTCGACGGCAAGATCTGGACACAGAACAATGGCGTCGGGGGCGTGCACCGGGTGGATCTCAAGACTGGAAAATGGGAAACGTGGGAACCGTTCAAGCAGTCTCCCGTCGGTCACAACATCTACGACGTGGTGGGCGACTCGCAGAACAATGTGTACTTCACCGACATCGGCAAAGAACACATCGGGCGCATCGATGCCAAAACCGGCAAGCTAACTTTGCACGAGACTCCGACTAAAGGTTCGGGACCGCGGCGCGCGGTCATGGACTCCGACGAACGGTTGTGGTTCGGGGAGTATCGCGGCAATAAGGTCGGCATGCTCGATACGAAGACTATGAAGTTCCAGGAGTGGCCAATGGCGACGCCGTGGACGAACCCATATGATGTGGCGGTCGACAAGAACGGTGAAGTCTGGACCGGCTCCATGCTGAACGACCGCATTGTCCGGCTCGATCCGAAGACCGGCCAATCCGTCGATTACCTGCTACCGCGCTTCACCAATATTCGTCGCGTATACGTAGATAACACGACGACGCCCGTTACGTTCTGGGTGGGCAGCAACCACGGCGCCTCGATCATCAAGCTGGAGCCGCTCGACTAATTTTTCACATGAACGGGCGCGCAAACCAGCGCGTCCGTTCACGCTTCGTGCATGATCCGCCAGTACTGATACTTCATTGTTGCCGCCGAGCCGGCAATGATCGCAAGAAACGTCACGATAGATCCCAATGCGAGCGTCGAGAAGCCGCTGATGCCCTGACCGATGGTGCAGCCAAGCGCCGTTACGCCGCCAAAGCCCATCAGAATGCCACCGACGATGTGATTGCGCAGATCGCTCACGGTCGTGAAACCCTCCCACCGGAACGTCCTGCTGGTAATCGCATATAAGAACGATCCCGTCACCACACCGAGCGCGGCCATCACACCGAAGGTGATCGTCAGCGACTTGTCCGTCCATAGCATCAAGAGTTCCAGCGTGTATGCCAGCGGTGCCACGAATGACAGCGATTCGGCTGCATGCGTATTGGTCGCGAAAAAATTCATCTCGAGCGTGTCGGGATTTTCCCTGTAGCCGAAATGCGCCGTCACGAGCCAACCTGCGACAATCACCAGGCCGATCACGACGCCGCCCATCAAATGCTCGCCGTTCGAGCGGAACTCTTTGTCTTTGAGCACAAAGGCGAGCAGTGCAACCGAGACGACGCCGGCCAACGTGATGCGAAGCGTATTGACGCCAAGGCCGCTCGCCGGCGAACAGCGACGGCAGGTCTTGTCCGTTTATTCCATGTGCCGCTAGATTCAGGGTCACAGGCTGCAGCAGCGAAACACGGAATTGGCCGAATAGTCCCCGTAGCGTCATATATGCGGAGATGCCGAGGAATACATACACGACGAGCGATTTAAGGTTGCCGCCGCCGACGCGGATCAGGGTCTTGCTGCCACAACCCGAGCCCAGCGTCATGCCGATTCCAAAAAGTGCGCCACCCACAACGAATGAGAGCCATGTGAAGTTCGGTCCGGTGTAAATCGACTTCGACAGATCGATGACGCCGCTGACCCACAGCGCATATGAGCCGATGATGGCGACGGCGATGGACAAGAGCCACATGCGCATGCGGCTCCAGTCGCCCATATTCACGATGTCCGAGACGGCGCCCATCGTGCAGAAGTTGACCTTGTTGCCGACCGCGCCGAAAATAAGCCCAAGCGCAAATCCGCACCATGCGATCGTCGTGCCGAGATGCGCTGTTGCTTCCATGTCCTTATCGTTCCCGTGCCGCAGCCGGTTGTTGGTAGGCGTACATCAGCAACGCTTTCGAGCCTGGTAACGCGTGGGGTCCTGCACTTTCGCCGCAACAAATCCAGCTTTGCGCAAGCGGCACGAATCACATACGCCGCAAGCGCGGCCGTTGTCATCCGCCTGATAGCAGGAAACCGTCAACGCGTAATCAACCCCGAGTGCGACGCCAAGACGGATGATATCGGCTTTGCTGTGCTCGATGATTGGTGTGTGCAGCACGAGCCGATTGCCTTCGACCGCTGCGCGCGTTGCGAGATTCGCCATCGCCTCGTATGCGTGCATGAACTCGGGACGGCAATCCGGATATCCCGAGTAATCGACTGCGTTGGCGCCAAAAAACAGGTGCCGCGATTCGAGTACTTCCGCCCAAGCGAGCGCGAGCGACAACATGATCGTATTTCTCGCAGGCACGTAGGTGATCGGAATGCCGCCGGTGGCGCCTGCAGTGGGCACGGCGAGAGTACGGTCAGTGAGCGCAGAGCCGCCAAACGCGGTAAGGTCGATCTTGATAGTTCGATGTTCTTTCGCACCGAGCGCAGACGCCACGCGTGCGGACGCCGCGAGTTCCGCATGATGGCGCTGACCGTAGTCGACGCATAGGCAATGGCATGCATAACCTTTGTCGCGCGCAATGGCCAGTACGGTGGCAGAGTCGAGGCCGCCCGACAGCAACACGACGGCTTTCACGGCGCTAGCGGTCGTGCTGCCACGGAAAGCGCTTGATTCAGCAGCAAGCGGTTACGGACGCGCGGTCGCACCGCCGGTGGTATTGAGCGCTGTGATGCGCCGTTTCGCTTTTTCCGCCGCCTCTGCAAGCGGATACTTTGACACGAGTTCTTCGAGCGTTTTCTTGCCGGTCGCCACATCGCCCATCTCGATCTGCGAGCTGGCGATATTCAGCAATGAATCAGGCACCGATGCACTGTCGGGATACGCTTTCAATAAGACCTGCTGGTTTGCGATCGCCTGCTTGTAATCGCGCAAATTGAAGAACGAATCGCCGATCCAGTATTGAGCGCGCGGCGCGAGGTTGCTCTTGGGGTACTGCTTGATGAAATTCTGGAACGCGCCGATGGCGCCTTGATAATTACCGGCACGGCGCAGTCCCTGCGCCGCGTCATAGGCGCGCGCTTCCGCACTGCCATCCGGCGCGGCAGGCGCCGCGCCCGCGGCTGCAGGCGGTGTTTGCGGCGGTGAGCCGGCGGCAGGCGCGTCCGCCGCTGGCCCGGGTCCACCGGGCTGCTCGAACCGGCGCATGCGCGTGTCGAGGTCGAGATACATGTCCGCCTGACGTTTAGCGGTATTTTCGACGTTGTTGTTCAAAACCTCGATCTGGCCGCGCAGCTTGTTCATATCCGCTCTAAGGGCCTCGATCTGGGAAAAAAGATCCAGCAAAGACTGATTCTTGAGCGCTTCCTCGACCTTGCTGGTACGCGCGTCGAGTGCCGCCTGCTGCTGCTTCAATTCATTCGTGAGGTCATCCACGCGCCGCCGTTCGGCCGCAATCTGCTTGCGCGCTTCATCATCATCGAACAAGCCGGCGTGCGCAGGCGCCATTAGCGCCCATGAAAGTAAAACCGCGCGGCACCCGAAGAAAAGTGCAGCGCGGCAGCTTCGATGCAGATTTAAGATTGGCGTCATTCAGGTCACGGCTTGTCGCCCGCGTAACGGATGTCGCTGCGGCGGTTTTCCGAGAACGCCGACTCGTCATGTCCTTTGGCGCGCGGTTTTTCTTCGCCGAAGCTGATTGTCTCGATCTGGCCTTCCTGGACGCCCAACAGCGTCATCATCTGTTTAACGCTGTCCGCACGGCGCTGACCGAGCGCAATGTTGTATTCGCGGCTGCCGCGCTCATCAGTGTTGCCTTCGATCACAATCTTCTGTGCGCGGTTGCTAGTAAGGTAGCGTGCATGGGCGGTGACGAGCGGCTTGTACTCATCCTTGACGGCCGTGCTGTCGTAATCGAAATACACACTCCGCTGCTTATTGAGCATGCTCGCCGGATTGTATGGGTCGAGCGGATCACCGGTGACGGTGGACTTCGGCGGAACCGCGACGGTAGGCGGCTTTTCCTGCGGCGTCGGCTCGACCGACGGCGCAACGGGTTTTGCTTCGGTCACATCGGCGGGTTTTTGCGTATCAGTGCTCGCACAGCCGGCGAGCACTGCGATCAACGCGGACGTGAGTAAAACATTCTTCATACGGTATCGCTCCTTGTCATTGGCTTCGATTCAGCGGACCCCATGCCGGTTCACGCACGTCGCCCGCTTCCATGCTTAGCCGCTGACGCACCCGCCCATCGCTGGATACCGCGGCCAATATACCACGCCCCTTCACCTCGGTTGCGTAGAGGATCATCCTGCCGTTGGGTGCAAACGTCGGCGATTCATCGACGCCATTTTCGGTCAGCGATTGCGGTTGCTTGCTTGCAAACGTCTGCGTGACGACGCTGAAACGGCCGCCGCCGGTGCGCTGGATGAATACAAACGATTTGCCATCGGGCGCATACCGCGGACTCACATTGTACGAGCCGTCAAACGTGAGCCGCTCCGGCGCACCACCGCCCACGGCGACGCGATAGATTTGCGGACTGCCGCCGCGGTCAGAGGTGAAGATGACATACTGCCCGTCCGGCGAAAAATTGGGTTCGGTATCGATCGTACTGCTGTTCGTCAGTCGAGTGACGTTGCTGCCGTCCGCGTTCATCAGGTAGATCTGTGAATTGCCGTCTTTGGTCAACACGACAGCCAATCGCCGGCCGTCAGGAGACCATGCCGGTGCGCTGTTGCTGCCTTTGAAATTCGCCGCGACGGTACGTTGGCCATTCACGAGCGACTGCACGTAAACAATCGGTTTCTTGCGCTCGAACGAAACGTAGGCGAGGCGCGTGCCATCGGGAGCCCAGGCCGGCGAAATGATCGGTTCATTGGAAGCAAGAACCGTTTGCGCGCCATACCCGTCGGCATCCGCAACCTGCAGCTCGAAGCGAGTCCCGTTCTTAGTGATGTACGTGATGCGCGTGCTGAACACGCCGACATCGCCCGTGAGCTTCTCGTATATCGCGTCCGCAATCTTGTGCGCAGTGCCGCGCAACTGCGCCGTGCTGACCTGGTAGGCAAAACCTGTGAGCTGGGACTCTTTCAACACGTCCATCAGGCGGAAGCGCACATCCCAGTTTCCGCTCGAAGTGGGCGTCACACTGCCGATCACGAGCGCGTTTGCGCCGCGCGTTTTCCAGACCGGATATTGCACATCCGCAGGTTCCGCGGGCAATGGATTGACGCCGCCACTGTCGATAATTTTAAAGACTCCGCTGCGGGCGAGATCGGCCGCGACCACTTCGGTCACCTTCTGCGGCAGAGCCTCTTCGCCTTTGAGCGGTGCAATCGCGATGGGCAACTGCGATGAACCGAATCCCGTGATCTCGATCTTGAGCTGGGCATGGGCGATCGAGATTGATGCCAGCCATAACAACAGAAAAAGACGGATATAAAGCGGTTTTTTATTGTGCATCGCGCGTATTGTACGGAAATCTACCGTTTTGCGTTTACTCTTGAGCCCTAAACGTCAGTTTTAGTTCCCTTAATTGCCTTAGCAAGGCGGGGTCGCTAGGCATCGGCAGCGGTTGCGCGCCGCTGATCGCGCGCTCGACGGCGCTGTCATAAGCGGCGTTTCCGCTCGAGCGCCGGAGTTTTGCCGTTAACACATTGCCGTTGGGTGCAACGACAACGTCAAATTCCGCCTCCGGATTTCCCTGCAAGTTTGGCGGTTGCACAATGTAGCGCTTGATCCTCGCTGCAATCGCATTCCTGATGGCGTCCATCTGACTTTGTTGTGCGGCTGCCGCAGCGCGTTGCGCGTTTTCTTGTTCGCGTTCGCGGCGCAGAGCGTCCGCCTCCTGCTGTTTTCTGATTTTCGCTTCGTCGCGCTTCTTCGTTTCTTCGGCCCGGCGCTCCTTGTCCTGCTTTTCTTTCTCGGCTTTTTCCTTCTCCGTCTTTTCGCGCAGCGCTTTTTCTTTTTCGAGTTTCTGCGCCTTTTCCTTCTCGACTTTTTCTTTCTCGGCTTTTTCGCGCGCAGCCTTGAGCGCGATGTCCGGCTTCTCGATTTCTGCTTTTGGCACGGGCTTAGGCGGCGGTGGAACGGGTTTCGGCTGGACCTCCGGTTTCACTTCCGGTTGTGGCGGAGGCGGCGATTCGACCACCGGCGGGCGCGGAGCGGGTACGGGAGCGAGCGGGCTCCAGAGGTCCACGCTGTTCACCTGCGGCGTTGTTTTCTGCTGCCAGTTGACGCCGAATATGAGCAGGGCAAGAAACAACAAATGCATCAGGGACGCAAAAGCGCCCGAGATCATTTTCTCGCGGTGGGTCGTGTATGTATTTGCCTTCGGCATGGCGGGCAAAGCGCCCCGTCACTGGCTGCGCGGCTTGACCATCAAGCCCAGTTTCCTGACCTGATTCTGCTGCAGCATATCCATCACTTCGAGCACAGCTTCGTACTTGATGTCCTTATCGGCTGCGATGACCACTGCCTGCTCCGGGTTCTTGGCCTGCTTCTGCTTGATGGCGGTGACCAGATCATTGCGCGAAACCTTGCGATCATCGGCGCCCGCCGCGCGATCGCGTATCCACAGTGTCTGGTCATTGCGAATCGAGACTTCCATGGGTGCGACCGGCGGATTCGAGGCCTTGCCCATGGAGGGCAACTCGACCTGCCCCGGATTGATCAACGGCGCGGTCACCATGAATATCACCAGCAGGACCAGCATCACGTCGATATACGGCACGACGTTGATCTGGTTCATGAGCCGACGGTGACTGCGCTTTTCAATCAGCATGCTGCACTTCCTTCACGCTCTTTAGCTGTGTCGCTGCAGGATGTTCGAGAATTCTTCCATGAAGGAATCGAACCGCGTGGCGAGCCGGTTCAACTCTTCGGCAAACCGGTTATAGGCGACTACTGCGGGAATCGCCGCGAACAACCCCATCGCCGTCGCAATGAGCGCTTCCGCAATGCCCGGCGCGACGGTGCCGAGCGTTGCTTGAGACACTTGCGCGAGACCGCGAAACGAATTCATGATGCCCCATACGGTGCCGAACAAGCCGACGTAGGGACTGACCGAACCTACGGACGCGAGAAACGACAGATGCGATTCGAGGCCTTCCATCTCGCGCTGATAAGTGGCGCGCATGGCGCGCCGCGTGCCATCCATCACCGCGGCGACGTTCTGCCCCGTCGCTCCCGGCTGCTTCTTCAGTTTCGTGAATTCGCGGAATCCCGATTCGAAAATGCGTTCGAGCGTGCCGGATGCATCGCGCGAATTCACCGCACGCTGAAAGAGTTCGTTGAGATCACCGCCGCTCCAGAAATCACGTTCGAACTTGTCCGATTGCGTAAATGCGCGGCGGAAAGTGAAAACCTTGACGAAGATGTAATACCAGGAAAAGACCGAGCACAGCAGGAGGCCGGCCATGACCAGTTGCACGAGCACGCTCGCACCGGTGACCAGACTGAAAACCGACATATCGTGTGTTACGTTCATGCTTTTTCCATTGTGAGTCTCTCGAGTATCGGTTTCGGTATTCTAACGGGCCTGAAAGACAGCGCGTTGACACAGGCCACCGTTACGGCTGCAGTCACGAGACTTTGCGCGCCACGCCGAACGATTTGTGCAACTTCGAGCAGACTGCCGCGCGTATTGCTCAACGATACGGTGACATCGAGCGCATCATTGAACAGCGCTGGACGCAGATATTCGATGGCCAGTGATCGCACTACAAACACGACGTTATGGTCGTGCATCAGCGTCGTTTGCTCGAAGCCGAGACTGCGTAACCATTCCGTCCGCGCACGCTCCATGAATTTCAGGTAGTTGGCGTAGAAAACAACGCCCGCTGCGTCAGTGTCCTCGTAATACACGCGCACCGGCCAGATAAATGGGTCCCCGGTTGACCGTCTAACGGGCGGACAGTTCATGTGTTGCTGTTAACGGAGATTCCGGCTACGCAGGGTTAAATACGACCGGCGCCCCGTCTGCATCAGCGCGGCGGCTCTTCCCAGAGGTCGGCGGTGCCTGTGGTTTTAGGCTGTGCAAGGCCGAAATGACGGTAGGCGGTGACCGTCGCGACACGCCCGCGCGGTGTGCGCTGCAGATAGCCTTGCTGTATCAGATACGGCTCAAGTACGTCTTCGATGGTGTCGCGCTCTTCACTGATCGCTGCGGCGAGATTGTCAACGCCGACCGGACCGCCGGCGAATTTTTCAATCACCGCGAGCAGCAGTTTTCGGTCCATGACATCCAGACCGAGCGGATCGACATCGAGCATCTTGAGCGCAGCATCCGCCACCTCCTTGGTAACTTTTCCCTGAGCACGCACCTGCGCGAAGTCGCGCACGCGGCGCAGGAGGCGATTCGATATGCGCGGCGTTGCGCGCGAGCGGCTGGCGATCTCACGGGCGCCGTCAGCATTCACTTCGATCTCGAGGAGCTTCGCCGAGCGGGCCACGATGCGGGTGAGCTCGTCGATCGAGTAAAACTCGAGCCGCGCAACGATGCCGAACCGGTCGCGCAGGGGATTCGTGAGCATGCCGGCGCGCGTCGTGGCGCCTATCAGCGTGAATGGCGGTAGATCGAGTTTTACGGAGCGCGCCGCCGGGCCTTCGCCGATCATGATATCGATCTGAAAATCCTCGAGCGCCGGATACAGTATCTCCTCGACGACCGGCGACAGGCGGTGAATCTCATCGATAAACAACACGTCGTTCGGTTCGAGATTCGTGAGCATCGCTGCAAGGTCGCCGGCACGTTCGAGCACCGGTCCGGATGTGTGCCGCAGATTGACGCCCATCTCACGCGCGATGATATGCGCGAGCGTCGTCTTGCCAAGACCGGGCGGTCCGAACAACAGCACGTGGTCGAGTGACTCTTTGCGCTGACGCGCGGCCTCGATGAAGATTTCGAGCTGACCGCGGATCTTTTCCTGCCCGATATATTCATCGAGGTGCTTGGGACGGAGCGCGCGCTCGAATGCTTCTTCCTGTGGCGACGCCGGTGCGGCGGCGATGAGACGGTCGGTTTCAATCATGAAGCGGGAGTCACGAGCCGGATCCGGGATTAACTCTTGGAGAGCAGTCGAAGCGCTTGTCTTATGCCGTCGGCGACCGCTGCGCCCGCAGGTAATTGCTTGACCGCCCATGCCGCTTCTTTGTCATTGTAGCCGAGGCCCAGCAGCGCATTGAGTATGTCGCCGTTTTGCGCGCCTGCCGCAGTAGCCGCAACAACGGTGACATCGAGTTTGTCTTTCAGTTCGAGCAGCAGACGCTCGGCGGTCTTTTTGCCGATGCCCGGCACTTTGACGAGGCGAGCGCCGTCCTGACTGCTGACTGCCTCATGCAAGTCGGCGACGCTCATGCCGCTCAAGACAGACAATGCGGTGCGCGCACCGACTCCGGAAATCTTGAGAAGCTGACGAAAGACGCGGCGCTCCTGCTCGGTGGCAAATCCGTACAGCAAATGAGCGTCTTCGCGCACTACGAGATGCGTGAACAGCGTGACATCGGTGCCGCTCGCCGGCAACTGATAGAACGTGCTCATAGGTACGTCGATCTCGTAGCCGATGCCCTGTACGTCGACGATTATCTGCGGCGGATGGCGCGCAACGAGCCTGCCGCTCACCTTGCCGATCAAACAAGTCTCCCGCGCTTCATCCGATAACCGGCCGTCGCGAGCTTGCCCAGGCCCTGTCCGCCGTGCGCATGACAGATCGCGCATGCAAGAGCATCGGCGGCATCGGTGCTCGGATCGCCGGCAAGTTGCAGCAGCCGTTTCACCATGTCCTGCACCTGCGCTTTTGCGGCATGACCGTTGCCGACCACCGCTTGCTTGACCTGCAGCGCGGTGTACTCGGAGACCGGAAGTCCCTGACTGACTGCGGCGCAGATCGCGGTGCCGCGCGCCTGGCCGAGCAACAGCGTCGACTGCGGATTCTTATTTACGAAAACTTTCTCGATGGCGATCTGCGTGGGCCGAGTGCTGGCGATGACTTCCTGCAAACCCTCGAGTATTGTCTTCAGACGCATCGCCAGCGCGCCGCCCGCCGGAGCTTTGATACACCCGCTCGTTACGTAGACCAAGCCCTTGCCGGTTATTTCCAGCACGCCAAACCCGGTGATGCGCAGACCGGGATCGATGCCGAGGATTCGTATACTTGCTGACTCAGGCGCGTCACGGGAGGCGAACTGCATCAACGCCGGTCCACCGCCAGCCGCTGATGGCTGTATCCGCTCACCCGGCGCCGCTGACAAGGCAACTGTTATTGCTCCAGAAGCGCGGTCGTATACACTTCCTGCACGTCATCGATTGCCTCCATCGCATCGAGCAGTTTCTGCATGCGCACGGCGTCATCGCCCTTGAGATCCATCTCGACCGTCGGTTTCATTGTAATGTCGGCGAGCTCAGGTTTGAGTCCGGATTTTTCGAGCGCGGACTTGACGTTCGCAAAGTCGTGCGGCGCAGTAATCACCTCGATACTGCCATCATCGTTGGTGATGATGTCTTCGGCGCCTGCATCGAGCGCCGCTTCCATGACTTTATCTTCGCTCGTCCCGGGTGCGAATACGAGTTGTCCGCAATGGCGGAACAAGAACGCGACTGATCCGTCGGTGCCCAGATTTCCGCCGTACTTGGTGAACGCATGGCGCACATCCGCGACGGTGCGCGTTTTGTTGTCCGTCATGCAATCGACCATGATCGCTGCGCCGCCGATGCCGTAGCCTTCGTAGCGGATTTCTTCGTAGTTGACGCCTTCGAGATCGCCGGTCCCGCGTTTGATGGCGCGTTCAACGTTGTCCTTGGGCATGTTGTTGGCGTATGCCTTGTCCACCGCCAGACGCAGTCGCGGGTTGGATGCCGGGATCGCCGCCGCCCATGCGCGCGGCGACCGTGATTTCCTTGATGAGGCGCGTAAAGATCTTGCCGCGTTTGGCGTCCTGCCGCCCTTTGCGGTGCTGAATGTTCGCCCATTTGCTGTGGCCTGCCATGTTTTCGCCCTGAGGCCCTGTAGATGCGCGATCGCGAATACCGCACTGATATACTTTGAAATTTTATCACAGGGCATTTCTTCTCCTCATGCCGCAACCTCTTGTAATCGCCAAATCGAGCCATGACATTGCGCTCCTGCCTGCACTCGCCAATCGTCACGGCCTCATTACCGGCGCAACGGGCACCGGCAAGACAGTCACCCTGCAGATAATGGCCGAGCGCTTCTCGGAGATTGGTGTGCCCGTGTTCATGGCCGATGTGAAAGGAGATCTGGCGGGTCTCGCTGCGGCGGGCGCGAGCTCGCCGAAGATGGCGGAACGACTGAAGCAACTCAAACTCGCGCCGCCTGAGTGGAGCGCGTGCCCGGTCGTGTTCTGGGATCCGTACGCCAAAGCCGGTCATCCGGTACGAGCGACGATCTCGGACATGGGCCCGCTGCTCCTCGGCCGGCTCTTCAATCTCAATGACACGCAGCAGGGTGTGCTCGCACTCGTTTTCAAGATCGCCGACGACAATGGACTGCTGCTGCTTGACACCAAAGACCTGCGCGCGATGCTGCAGCATATCGGCGACAACGCATCGCAATTCACCACTGAGTACGGCAACGTGTCGGCGGCATCGATCGGCGCAATCCAGCGCTCTTTGCTCGAGATCGAGCAACAGGGCGCCGACCGCTTCTTCGGTGAGCCGATGCTCGACATCAATGACCTCATGCAGACCGACAGCAAAGGCCGCGGCGTTGTAAATATACTTGCGGCGGACAAGCTGCTCAATTCGCCGAAGCTCTATTCGACGTTCCTGTTGTGGATGTTGTCCGAGCTATTTGAACATCTGCCGGAAGTTGGCGACCTTGATAAGCCTAAGCTGGTCTTTTTTTTCGACGAGGCGCATCTGCTCTTTAATGAAGCGCCGAAGCCGTTGCTCGATAAAATCGAGCAGGTCGTGCGCCTGATACGCTCAAAAGGGGTGGGCGTTTATTTCGTTACGCAAAATCCGCTCGACGTTCCCGAAAGCGTACTCGGTCAGCTTGGCAATCGCGTGCAGCACGCACTGCGCGCGTTTACGCCGCGCGACCAGAAAGCAGTCAAAG
This sequence comes from uncultured beta proteobacterium, assembly GCA_963829085.1. Taxonomy (GTDB): domain Bacteria; phylum Pseudomonadota; class Gammaproteobacteria; order Burkholderiales; family SG8-41; genus PALSA-1004. The sequence continues at coordinate 470,963 of CAWHHJ010000007.1, forward strand.
CAGCCGCGCAGACGATGCGCGCAAACCCCAAGCTCGATACCGAAAAAGCCATCACCGAACTTTCGGTCGGCGAAGCGCTCATCTCACTGCTCGATGAAAAAGGCCGGCCGACACCCGTCGAGCGCGCATTCATTCTGCCGCCTGCGTCGCGCATCGGGCCGATCACCGACGAAGAGCGCGGTGCAATCATCAAGTCGTCCCTGGTCTACGGCCATTATGAGCAGACGGTCGACCGCGAATCCGCCTACGAGAAACTCAAAGGACGCACCACGGTAAAGCAGGATAACGCCAGCGCGCCGCCTGTCTCCGCTACGAATGCGGCCAGCGAAGGCGGCGGGGTCGTCGGCATGTTTCGCGACGTACTGCTCGGAAAAACCGGCCCGCGAGGCGGCCACACGCCGGGCATTCTCGATGCGGCGGCCAAAAGCGCGGCCCGTACCATGGGTTCGCAGGTCGGGCGCGAAATCATACGCGGAGTCCTCGGCTCCATCCTTGGCAGCCGCCGCCGTTGATGTCATTGCCGGTCGCGCGGCGCCGCGCGCCGTGGGGCCCGCTGTTGGTGGTGCTCGCCGCGACCGGCTTCTCGTTCAAAGCGATCTTCATCAAGCTTCTCTACGCAGAATTTCCCGTAGATGCCGAAACGCTGCTCGCGTTACGCATGTTATTCGCACTCCCGTTTTTTCTGGTGATGGCATTGCTGTCGCGCGATGCAGCGCGGCAACTCGAACGCCGCGACTGGATCCTCCTGATCGCCATGGGCTTCATCGGCTATTATTTGTCCAGCTATCTGGATTTCATCGGCTTGCAGTACATTTCAGCCGGCCTCGAGCGCCTGATTCTTTTCCTGCAGCCGACCATGGTTGTGCTGCTATCGGCCCTGTTTTTCGGCACGCCGATCCGCCGGCATCACGCCATTTCTCTTGTCCTCAGCTACACCGGTATCGCGCTCGTATTCGCTAGCAACCTGACAATCGCACAAGACCCGCATGCGACCCTGCTCGGCGGCGGACTCGTGTTGCTGAGTGCCTTGTGTTACGCGCTTTACATGATCGGCAGCGGGCGGGTTATTCCTCGTGTCGGCGCCGCGCGTTTCACAGGTTACGCGTCGAGCGCCGCATGCGGCTTTGCGATCAGCCAGTTCTTCGCGGTACGCGGCGTCGATGCGCTCGCCCAACCCGCCAAGGTGTACTGGCTGTGTCTCGCGATGGCCGCGATTTCGACGGTGATGCCTATACGGTTGATGGCCGAGGGCATCAAGCGCATCGGCGCGAATCAGGTAGCTATGATTTCCGCGATCGGCCCGGTGCTGACCATATTCTTCGGCTGGCTTATTCTCAACGAAGCTATGACCGTGGCGCAGCTAACGGGTGCGGGCCTCGTGCTAGCAGGCGTGCTGCTCGTGAGCATCAAAACCAAACCATTGTCGTCGGCTGATTAGGCGCTGAAGAAATTTTACCGACCGCGAGCAGCGCGAGACTTTTCTTCGCCGCGCCGGTATATTTATAAAGTGCTTCCATTGCACTATCACGCCGGAGCCGATCTGCGTTGAACAAATCGCGGCATGGCTGCTCTAACGAGCACTTTCGATCAGCCATAACGTGATGACTAAGATCCGATTTCCCCGCGTCGAAATTATTGGTGCCGCCAGCGGGCACGGTGCGCCCGATCCGCGATGCGCCGATGGTCCCGGCGCCTTGCGCGCGGCGGGGCTGTTGCCGAGATTGCGCGCGGCCGGAATCGATGCGACGTGGCGCACGACGGTACGATCAAGCGCCGCGAATTCGTCTGTGCCGCTGAATGCCGTCTCGCAGGTGAACCGCGATCTGGCGCTCCATACGGCAGATTCGCTGTCGCATGGTCGCCTGCCGTTGGTGCTTGGCGGTGATCACTCGTGCGCGATCGGCACCTGGAAAGGTATCGCGCAAGCGCTGCCCGGGCCGCTGGGCCTGATCTGGATCGATGCCCACATGGATGCGCACACACCGGATACCACCGAGAGCGGCCAGCTACATGGCATGCCGCTCGCATGTCTGCTCGGCCATGGCGATCCGACTCTGGTCGGCATCGCAGACAGTGCGCGGCTCGCGCCCGAGCATGTTTGCGTCGTCGGCGTGCGCAGCTATGAAAGAGGCGAAGCCGCGCTGCTGCGGCGCTTAGGTGTGCGCATTTATCCTATGCGGGAGATCGAGCAACGCGGGCTCGATAACGTCATCGACGATGCACATCGGATTGCGAGCAGCGGCACCGCCGGGTACGGAATCTCGGTCGACCTCGACGCGATCGACCCGCGCGAGGCGCCCGGGGTAGGTTCACCAGTGCGCGGCGGCCTGCGTGCAGCCGAAGCAATCAATGCGCTTGCCGGGTTGAGTTGCGATACGGCCTTGCGCGGGCTCGAGATCGTCGAATACAACCCCTATCTCGATATCGATGCGCAAACGATCGCCCTCGTTCCCGCGCTTGTCGAAGCGCTGCTTGCGCCGCAGCGCGCGCTCGAACTGACTACCAGCCGCTGAATCGCGGCCACACACTTTGCACAGCGGTGTCGCCATGCACGACGTGGTACCGGTCATGCTGAGCGGCTGTGGCGCAAGCGTGATTGGGTAATACGCGCAGCAGTGTCCCGACGGGAAATTTGCCAACGTCCATTGGTCTGCCGTTGCGGTCGCCCAGGATCCCGTGCTCCTGATTCGTTGATAGCACCAGCAAGTCATCGATGGGATGACCGGCAAGGTCGCACACAACCCCGTAGGCTTGGTCCACTTTCTGGTTCGCGGTGCCACGATCACGCGACAGCGCCATCCAGCCGGCGTCGGTGATGATCCAACCCTTGTCGACCTGGTGACCGATCACCGTTGTCAGCACCGAAACCGCGATGTCGTCGAGACTGCACACATTGAGGCCGGCCATGAACAGATCGAAGAACATGTACACGCCGGCCCGCACTTCGGTTACACCCGTCAAGATCGTCACTGAACGTTGCGGTCGGTGTGGAACCGACGCTCACGATTGGACATGTCATACCGGCGGCAGCGAGGCGTTGAGCACAGCGCACAACCGCATCGCGTTCACGCCTGGCCATCGCGCGGATTTTTTCCGTAGTGTCACAGTTGTACGAATCGCCGGCATGCGTCATCACGCCGCGCAATTCAGCACCCCGGCCAGCGTTCAAAGTGCGCCCGATGGCGAGTAAGCGCGTCATCTTCCGGTTTGACGCCCGAACGGTGCCCGTCACTGTCGATCTCGATTAACACGGGAAACTTCACACCCAGCGGCGAGCCCGCGTGCAGCAACGATATGCGCCGACTCAACGTTATCGAGGATGATTGTCACGTCAGTGCCGTTGCGGCGCAGCGCGGCGACATCATCCAGCTTGTTCGGTGTGATGCCGACGGCGTAGAGAATGTCCGCGATACCGTGCGGAATAAACTGCTCTGCTTCCTTCAGCGTCGAGACGGTGATACCGCCGGGCTGACCTTCGAGCGCGAGCCGCGCGACGTCGTAGCTCTTTGCCGTCTTGACGTGCGGTCTGAGCGCGACGCCGAGCTTGGCGAGATGCTCACGCATGCGCCCAAGATTGCGCTCCAACTTGCCGCGCTCGAGTACGAGGCCGGGTGTTTCGAGCTGATGCAATTCCGCCATGTTCGCCTCCACCTTCCGCTCGCCGGTCAGACGTTGAAGCGGAAGTGCATGACATCGCCGTCGCGCACAATATAGTCCTTGCCCTCGAGCCGCATCTTGCCGGCCTCTTTTGCGCCCTGCTCGCCTTTGTAGTTGATGAAATCATCGTAGGCGATCACTTCGGCACGGATAAAGCCTTTCTCGAAGTCGGTATGTATGACGCCAGCTGCCTGCGGCGCGGTATCGCCGCGATGCATCGTCCATGCGCGTACCTCCTTGGGACCCGCCGTGAAATATGTCTGCAGTCCGAGTAGCTCGTAGGTGGCGCGGATCAGGCGATTGAGGCCCGGCTCGGTCATGCCGATGTCCGCAAGAAAGATGTTCTTGTCCTCTTCGGACAGATCCGCAATCTCTGCTTCGAGCGCGGCGCATATCGCGACGACCGGCGCATGCTCGGCCGCGGCATAGGCAGTGACTTTGTCGAGCAGCGGATTATTCTTGAATCCTTTATCGTCGACATTGGCGACGTAAATCGCCGGCTTGGCGGTCATCAAGCATAATGGCTTCAGCAACTCGCTGTCCTCTTTCTCGAGTTTGAGCGCGCGTACAGGCTTACCTTGATCGAGTTGCGCGCGTACCTTGTCGAGCAGCGCCCCCAGCTTGATCGCTTCCTTATCGCCCGCTTTGGCGGTTTTGCCGGCTCGCTGCACCGCTTTCTCCACCGTTTCCAGGTCCGCCAGCGCGAGCTCGGTGTGAATCGTCTCGATGTCTGAGATCGGGTCTACCTTGCCCGCAACGTGCACCACGTTGTCGTCTGCAAAGCACCGCACCATGTTGATAATGCCGTCGGTCTCGCGAATATTGGCGAGAAATTTGTTGCCAAGTCCCTCGCCTTTCGATGCGCCGGCAACGAGACCCGCAATATCGACAAACTCGACGACGGCGGGAATCACTTTTTCCGGCTTGGCGATGTCCGCGAGCGGCTGGAGGCGCGGATCAGGCACTTCGACGATCCCTACGTTAGGCTCAATCGTACAGAACGGATAGTTCTCAGCGGCGATGCCGGCCTTAGTCAGTGCATTGAACAGTGTGGACTTGCCGACATTAGGCAGTCCGACGATGCCGCATTTGAGTGACATTTGTAGTTTCTAATTTAGACAGCAAAAGCAAGTCGCGGCGATTGATGAGCCAGCACAGTGCTGAGCCTACTCCTCGGCATTAGCCGCCTTGGTATGCAGCCGCAGCATCGCGGCTTCATACTTGTCTTCAGCAACCAGCGGCCACACCTGCAACGCGCGGGCGATAGCATCATCAATGAGCGGCTGCTCCTCGAGCCGCGGCGGATGCAGCACGTAGTCGACGACTTCCTGCTCCGAAGCCGTGTCACGCGGGTGACCGATACCGAGCCGCAGACGCCAAAAATCCTTGCTGCCGATGGATTCGGCAATGTCCTTGAGTCCATTGTGACCACTGGTGCCGCCGCCGAACTTCAGGCGTGCGACGCCGGGCGTGAGATCGAGCTCATCATGCGCAACCAGAATTTCACGCGGCTCAATCTTGAAAAAAGTCGAAACAGCTGAGACGCGCACGTCCTGAATTATTCATGTACCGTATCCGGCATCAATAACCAGATATCCGCGGGATGACTGACCTTCGCGACGCGACCGAAAAACTTCGCGTCGGCGCGGAATGCGGCTTTCGCCTCGTGCGCGACCTTTTCCGTCCACCAGTATCCGGCATTGTGGCGCGTGCGCTCGTACTTCTTGCCGGGATTGCCGAGTCCGACCAGCAGTTTCATCGTGTGCCATGGGCAAGGAAAAAAAAGCCCGCCATCGCTGGTGCGCTTGTCGCAAACACCAACATGGCGGGCATGTGCCTGTGGTAACGCAGGCCGGGCTTATTCCTTCTTGCCGCCCTCTTTCTTATCAGCGGCAGCCTCTTTCTTATCGCCTTTATCGCCCTTCGCACCTTCTTTGCCTTCCGCAGCGGCAGCCGCATCGGCTGGCACCTGACCGGTAATCTCGGTGACCGGTGCAGCCACTTCTTCCTCGACCGCGGCGACTTTCGGCACCTGAACGGTAACCACCGCGGGATTGTCTTTCTTCAACCGCGCCACCGCTTCGACGCCTTTTGGCAGGGCAAGGTCATTGAAGTGTATCGATTGTCCCAGCTCGAGTTTTTCCACATTCACCTCGATGTACTCGGGGAGATCGTCCGGCAAACACTGTATATCCGCTTCATTCATGATGTGGTTCACGACGCCGCCGCCCTGCTTGACGCCGGGACAGATTTCCGCGTTGGTGAAATGCAGCGGCACCTTCATGTGAATCTTCTCGTTCTTGTCGATGCGCTGGAAATCGACATGCAGCACCAGCGGCCGGAACGGATGCATCTGCACATCGCGCAGCAGCACCTGTTGTTTGGCGCCCTCGTACGACATATCGAGTATCGACGCATGAAATGCCTCGAGCTTCAAGTGACGGTACAACGCATGATGATCCACTTCGATCGGCTCCGCCGATTTATTCGCGCCATAGACGATGCCAGGCACCTTGCCCGCGCCGCGCAGACGGCGGCTCGCACCCGTGCCCTGCGCTGTCACGCGGAAACGCCGTAAATTCAATTTTCATTACAACCTCCACAAGTTGGATCGTCCGCGACCAGACGATCCGTTTCTAAAAAACAGCAACCCGTACAAAGTAAACGGCAAGGCTTCGGCAACTACATGTCCGACCGCGACTTCACACTGCCACTGCACTCAAAAAATCTATTCCACGAACAAGGAACTCACCGAATCTTCATTACTGATGCGCAACATCGTTTCGGCGAGCAGGCCTGCTATCGACAACACGCGAATACGCCCGCATTTCGCGCCCTCTTCTCTCAGCGGTATGGTGTCAGTGACGACGATTTCGTCGAGCGCTGAATTCGCAATGCGTTCGATCGCCCTGCCGGATAGCACTGGATGCGTGCAATACGCGAGCACTTTGGAGGCGCCGCGTTCTTTGAGCGCTTTTGCCGCTTCGCACAGCGTGTTCGCAGTGTCGACAAGGTCATCAACGATTACGCAGGTGCGGCCTTCGACCTCTCCGATGATGTTCATCACGGTCGCGACGTTCGGACGCGGACGCCGCTTGTCGATGATGGCAAGATCCGCTTCCAGGCGTTTAGCGAGCGCGCGGGCGCGCACGACACCGCCGACGTCGGGAGAGACCACGACCAGGTTCTTGAAGTCGTGTTTCCACACGTCGCCGAGCAGAATCGGAGCTGAATAAATGTTGTCGACCGGTATATCAAAGAAACCCTGAATCTGTTCGGAGTGCAGGTCCATGGTCAACACGCGGTCGACGCCCACCGATGCCAGCATATTGGCGACGACCTTCGCCGTGATTGCCACACGCGCGGAGCTCGGACGACGGTCCTGACGTGCATAGCCCATGTACGGAATTGCTGCTGTCACGCGTGCCGCCGATGCGCGCTTCAGTGCATCGACCATGACGAGCACTTCCATCAGGTTGTCGTTCGGCGGAGAACAGATCGATTGCAGAACGAAAACGTCTTTGCCGCGCACGTTTTCGAGCACCTCGACCATAACCTCACCGTCGCTGAAGCGACCGACTTTGGCTTTGCCGAGATGGATGTTCAAATGCTGCACGACATTCGCCGCCAATTTTGGCGTCGCATTGCCGGTGAACACCATTAAGCGATCGTAAGCCACCGTCAGCTTCCTTTGTTCAGCCGGTTCCCGAAAAGTGGCTGGGGAGGTAGGGATCGAACCTACGAATGCCGGAATCAAAATCCGGTGCCTTACCACTTGGCGACTCCCCAACGCTGAAACTCACTGCAATCGCGTTAGACGCCTTAATCGCACATCGCTCGCAACGGATGATAGTCCAATCCTCGCGCAACGCAGTCCGCGCATGCCGGACGGCAGTTGCTGCAATACATTCACTGCCGCTGCTTCACTTGCGAACTCGCAAAACACGCACGCGCCCGAACCCGTCATGCGCGCATCGCCAAATTGGCGTAACCAATCGAGATGCTGCGCGACTTCGGGATACAGCCTGCAAACGACGGACTGCAGGTCGTTGCGTGCATCCGCAACACAAAAGGGCGGTATTTTAGTCGGAATTGAATCACGGATCAAATCAGGATCGTTGGAACACGCGCTGGGTGGACACAGCCACCGGCGGCACGAGCACTACATACCACGCAGGCTGCAGGGCCATGGGCACCAACTCTTCACCGATTCCTTCGCCCAGCGCGGACTGTCCATAGATGAAGACCGGGACGTCGGCGCCAAGCTCAAGCGCGAGGTTCTGCAGGCGCGATCGCGGCCAATTCACGTTCCACAGACGGTTAAGCGCGAGCAGGGTGGTCGCCGCATCGGAGCTGCCGCCGCCTAAACCGCCGCCCACCGGCAGCCGCTTGTCGAGCGCAATCTCTACGCCGTGTGCACTCCCGCTTGCATGCTGCAGCAAGCGAGCCGCACGCACCGTCAAGTCATCACATGCCGGTAAGCCGGTGATGTCCGTGACGCGGGCAACGACACCGTCCGACCGTAGCGTGAAAGATAGACTGTCCGCATAGTCAATGAAGCGGAATATCGTCTGCAGCAAATGATAACCGTCACTGCGACGTCCGGTCACACGCAGCATGAGATTCAGTTTCGCGGGCGCCGGGTAAGCGACCTCCTGATTCATGGCTGGACGAGCGTGAGCGAATCGATGACCAGTCTGATCTCGGCATCATTCCCGTTAACCGTCAGCCGCGCGGGCCGCTGTGAATCGGCGGTTGCGTAATTGAACGCGACCTGCCAATCACCTTGCTCGAGCTTATTGATGCGCTGTGCCGGATCACGCTCCAGCAATACAGGCTGCGGGCCAGGTACCGCCTCGCCTACCACCCAGTAACGTAAATCCGCGACAGGAAAACGCCAGCCAAAGGCACTGCGCACGAGGCTATCGATGGAGCTCGCCCGGTATTCCTTTTTATCGCTGCCCGTCAGAGTCGCGCCATCGGCGTCCGATTGAAGATAGGCAAGCGTTTGCCCGAGCGGCGAAGTAAGCCAGATCTCGTCCGCGGCGCCGTCGTGCTTCCAGCGGAGCGCGCTCGAGAAACCGCGATCCTGGTAGCGCACTGCGATACGTCCCGCAAGCTCGAACGCCGGTCCGGGCGGGACTGTCTCGACTGTCGCGCAGGCACCCAGCAAAGCAGTTGCCCACAGCAACGTCAGGCGGACCAGCGAATTCAGCGCTACGTTTGGAAGTTGCTGACGTGGCTCGGAACAGAGACTCTGACTCAGGCGATTCATCGATCAGAGCTTCCCTGCGAATTTGGAATGAGCGCTACAAGCTTGAGAAGAAGACGTGCCTCTTCGCAACGGCGAACCTACGCCGTCATCACGGGGAAAATTTCTTGACCGTTGAAGACAACAGTTCGTTGCCTGGGTTCTCTTTGAGCGCTTTGGCCCAGACTTTCTGCGCCTCGTCCCGTTTGCCGGTCGCCCATAACACTTCGCCGAAGTGAGCTGCAATTTCCGCGTCCGAGCGCAATTCAAACGCCCGCTTCAGAAATGAAATAGCGGCGTCATTCTGGCTCATGCGGTAGAGCACCCAGCCCATGCTGTCCATGATGTACGGATCTTCGGGCGCAAGCTTGAGCGCCTGCTCGATGAGCTCATACGCCTCGTTCAGACGTGTGTTACGGTCCGCAAACGTATACCCCAGCGCATTGTAAGCATGCGCATAGTCGGGTTTCAGTTGAATGACTTTGCGCAGGTTGCTCTCGAGCACGTCGAAACGGTCGATCTTTTCTGCGGACATCGCCTGGTCGTACAACAGCTCAGCGGAGGTTGGATTGGTTTCTACCGCCTGACTGAGCAAATCAAACGCAGCGTGAAAGTCATTGGCATCGCGCAGGAGCTGCGCTTCGGCCTGCGTAAACTGCACGCGCTCCGGGCCGCTGCGCGCCGCATCCTGCAGATACTTGCGTGCGTCGACGAGCTTCCCTTGTTTGGCGAGGATCCCTGCGTAACGGGCACGTGCCGCAACATACTGCTCGCCGCCATTCACGCTGGAGTACCAGCGCAACGCATCATCCGGCTGCTTGCGCTCTTCGCTGACTTGTCCAAGGTAGAAGCGCACTGCATCCGGATCCTTGTAATTCGTGTCAAGCGCATGCTTCAACTGCGTCTCGGCAGCGTCATAGTCGTTGAGCTGCAGCGAGAGCAGACCAACCGCCATCGTCACTTCGGCGTTGTCGGGGAACTCTTTGAGCAGCGCCTGAAATTCGGAGCGCGCCTCCGCATATTTTTTGTCCGAGACGAATAGACGCGCATAGCTCAATCGCACGTCCATGGCGCGCGGATAGCTTTTAAGGTAGCTCTGAAAGTAAGCGAGCGCTTCTGCGGTCGAGTTCCGCTGCAGCAGTTGGCCCTGGAAAAGCGCTGCCTGTTCCCACTCCGGACGCAGTTTCAGCGCCTGGCGAATTTCGCTCAGTGCGAGCTCCGACTGACCCGCTGCAATCGCCGCCTGCGCGATGCTGTAATGCGCTTCCGGCAGCGCCGGATAGGGCTGCGCCAGACTTTGCGTGAGCTGCAAAACTCCGGGCTTGTCCGCATTCCGCGCCAGTAGGTTGTTCAGCTGCAGAAAGTTGTTGCCGACGTTCTCTTTATCCGCGGACAGGAATTTTTCGAGATGTGGCCTCGCATCGGCAAGCCGCGATTGATTGACGAGCAACGCGGCCAGCAGTTGTCTTGCCTGGATGGACTCCGGGTCCGCCGCCATCCAGATGCCGGCTGCTTCGAGCGCAACGGCAAGGAAGCGTGAATTCCAGGCGACTTCGGTTGCACGCTGCGCAATGCGCGGGTCTTTGGTTTCGCGCGCAAGCTCAAGATACGACTGCGCCGCAACGTTGTTCTGACCGCGTTGTAGCGCAATCTCGGCGAGCAGCATCTTGAACAGTACCGGCTGGCTTAGCGCTTGCAATGGCAACGATGGCTTCGACGCAGGACGGACCTGGACTCGCGCCTTTGGCGCCGGCGCTACGGGTGGCTCCGCTTCGGGATCCGCCGCATGTTGCGATTGCACGGGTTGTTGCGCGCACGCTGCAAGTGCGAGGGCGATCCACGCGGCGTGCTTGTGTATGTTCATGGGAACTGAGGTGGACCGAAGAAGGCGGGATACAACTAAGAGCGAATTATAGTTCGCAAGTTCTTCATAAAGCGTGACATATTAGGTATATTTAGCGCCCACGACAAGGAGCACCGGGCGGCGCAGCGAGAGCGGCGCTGCGCAGCGGCAGTTACAACAATCATGAACTCCCAAGCTGACGAGATTACCGTTTCCGCCCAAGGGCTTTCGCGCAAGTTCGGCGCGCACACCGCCGTCGGTGACGTCAGTGTGGTGCTCAAGCGCGGCGAGATCCTTGGATTTCTCGGACCGAATGGCGCCGGCAAGACCACCACGATGCAGATGCTGACAGGCAATCTCGCGCCATCAACCGGTGGCGTCGAGATTTGCGGCGTCGACCTGCTCGCCGATCCGACCGCCGCCAAAGCGCGCATCGGATATTTACCCGAGACGCCGCCGCTCTACCGTGAATTGACGGTGCGTGAGTACGTTGATCTCGTGGCCCGACTGCACAAGATGCCGAAAGCGACGCGCAGTGCGGCCGTCGACGACGCGCTCAAACGTTGCGGCCTTGTTGAAGTCGCAAAAAAGTTGATCGGCACACTGTCAAAAGGCTATCAGCAGCGCGTGGGCATCGCGCAAGCGATCGTGCATCAGCCGGACATCGTGATTCTCGACGAGCCGACGGTGGGCCTGGACCCGAATCAAATACGTGAGATCCGCAATGTCATCCGCGAACTGGGCCGAGCGCACAGCGTTATTCTTTCAACACATATCCTGCCTGAAGTCGAAAGCGTGTGCGATCGCGTGCAGATTTTGCATCATGGCGAAACCGTCTTCACTGACACCATCGATGGGCTCAGGAAATTTCAGAGCGGCCGCACTGTCTTGTTCGGCTTGCGGCGGCCGCCGCCGATAAGCGAAATGAATTCGGTAAGCGGCGTCTTCCGAGCTGAAACCGAAGGTGACAACCTGTTCCGCGTCACGTTTGCGGACAACATCGATCCGACCGACGAGATCGTGCGGCGTGCCGTCGACAAGTCATGGGGCCTTTATCAGATCACGCCGGCCCAAACCAGTCTCGAAGACGTGTTCGTCCACATCACCCGCCGCGAGGAAAACGCGTGATGCAGCGACTGGCTTTCTATTCTTCGCAATCCACTGTAACAACGTTGATATGATTTTTACGATTGCCGGCAAAGAGCTCAAATCGCTGTTCGCCTCGCCGCTGGCGTGGGTCATCCTCACTTTCCTCCAGATCATGCTGGCGTTCGGCTTTCTCAAACGCCTCGATGAGTTCATGCAGATACAGCCACAGCTCGTGCAGGTACCGAACCCGCCGGGCATCACCGAGCTCGTGGCAGCACCGGTATTTGCGACCATGGCGATACTGTTTCTATTTTCGTTGCCGCTGCTCGCCATGCGGCTGATCGCCGAGGAACGCCGTAACCAGACCATGGTGCTGCTAATGTCGGCGCCGTTGTCCATGACCCAGATCGTCATCGGGAAATTTCTGGGTCTCCTCGCGTTCGTGCTGATCGTTGTCGGGTTGGCAACGCTGATGCCGCTATCGCTGCTGCTGGGTGGCCGCCTGGACTTCGGCCTTCTCGCCAGCCTTGTCCTCGGCATCATATTGCTTGGCGCCTGTTTTGCGGCGGTATCGCTGTATGCATCCAGCGTGACCGCACAACCGTTTGTCGCAGCGATCATCGGGTTCGGACTGTTGCTCGGCATGCTTCTGGCCGGTGAAACGGCAGCCGATGGTCTGCGCGGTCGCGGCTGGACAATTCCTGCTGAGCTTGCGCAGGTACTGTCGCCGCTGAAAAACTTTGAATCATTCGGCAAAGGCCTGCTCGACAGTTATAACGTCGTGTGCATGCTGCTGTTGCTCGCCGTGTTTCTAGTTCTAACCATCCGCCGCCTTGATGCGGTGCGGTTGCGCGGCTAAGGCATGCAAACCAGCGCCAAATTGCGCACTCAGCTGCTGGTGCAAAACGGCATTTTTGTCGTGCTGCTCATCGCGGCTGCCGCGCTGATTGCGTTCATCGCGCGGGAATATCGCGGCGAATACGATCTCACGCAGAATGCGCGCAATACTATTTCGAAACAGACGCGCGAAGTGCTGGCAAAGCTCAACGGGCCGATCAAAGTAACCGTGTTCGCGACGCGCCAGGATGTGCGCGGCGACGCTCGTAAACAGGTGCAGGATTTTCTTGCTCCGTACCAGCGCATCAAGCCCGACCTGACGGTGAATATCGTAGATCCGCGCGAAGAGCCGAAGCTCGCGCAGGCCGCCGGCATCCGTGCCAACGGCGAATCGGTGATCGAATACAACCAGAAGAGCGAGCACCTCACCGATTACAACGAACAGGCCTTTATCAACACGCTGATGCGGCTGGCACGCTCGAGCGAACGCGTTGTCATGGCGCTTGACGGCCACGGTGAGCGCCGGTTGAACGGGATCGCTAATCATGATCTCGGCGAGTTCGGCAAGCAGCTCACGGCCAAAGGCTTCAAGACGAGTCCGGTAAATCTCGCCATCGCGCAGGAAAGTACCCGCAAATGCAAGCTTGCTCCTCATCGCGAATCCGCAGGCCGATCTGCAGCCCGCAGAAGTGCAAAAAATCAAACGGTATCTGCAACAGGGCGGCAATCTGCTGTGGCTTATTGATCCCGAGCCGTTACATGGTCTGCAGCCCATCGCGGAAGTGCTGGGCTTAACGCTCGGCCCCGGCACTGTCGTCGACCCGGCGGCGGCACAGTTGAACGCTTCGCCGACCGTCGCCATCGCCACCAGCTACGCGCGCCATCCGATTACCGATAACTTCCAGCTCAACACGGTATTTCCGCTTGCGCGCCAGATTGGTATTACGGAAGGTGGTGACTGGCGCGTGACGCGGCTCATCGAAGTCGCCCCGCGCGGCTGGGTCGAGACCGGTAAGCTCGACGGCAGCATCGCATTCGATAAAGCGCGCGATGTGCCCGGTCCTGTCAACATTGCAGTCGCGCTCGAGCGCAACATAAACGAGCGCACCCAGCGCGTCGTCGTCGTGGGTAACGGCAGCTTCCTCGCCAACACTTTCCTCGGCAACGGCGGCAATCTGGACCTCGGTGTGAACATGGTCAACTGGCTCGCCGGCGATGAGTCTTTGATCACTCTGCAGCCGCGCCCTTCGCTCGATAGCGGTCTCGAACTCTCGCGCAATGCGCAATACATCATTCTCATCGGGTTCCTCGTTCTCCTGCCGATCGTCTTCATCAGCATGGGCATGCTGATCTGGTGGCGCCGGCGCAAGGCATGAAGGACTTGCATCGAACGTCATGAAGGGCATTGGACGCCTCAACCTCGCGCTGCTGGTCGTCGTGATCGCGCTCGCGCTATTCGCGTACTGGCGCTCGCACAAGACGGAAGCCGAAAACAAGCTCTCGATCATTAAGCCGGCCGAGGCACGGACTGTAAGGATCGAAATCACCGGCAGCCCGCCCGTCGTTCTCGAACGTGGAACGAGCGAGTGGAAGATGACCGCGCCGGTTATGGCGCGCGCCGACAGTTTCCAGATCCAGCGTTTGCTCGATATTCTGGAGGCGACGTCCAAGGACCGCTACGGCGCCGCCGGTCTCGCCCGTTATGATCTGAACGAACCGTACGCGCGCGTCACCGTAAATCAGCAGACGTTCGCGTTTGGCGCCGTTAATGAGATGAGCCGCGAACAGTACGTCCTCACGCAGGGCGGCATTTATCCGGTGGCCCTTCGCTACGCCGCCGCGCTGCCAAAAAATGCGCTGCAGATGGTGAGCAAGCAATTGTTCGGCGCAGACGAGGCGCCCGTCGGGTTCGATCTCGACGCCTTCAAGGTCGTACAGAACGACGGTAAGTGGACATTGACACCGCCCGCGGCGGACGGCAGCGCAGACGACATCAATCGTTGGGTCGACGAGTGGCGTCTTGCCAATGCGACGGGTATCCAGCCGGCGAGCAACGGCAAACCTTTATCCAACGTCAGGGTTAAACTGAAAAACGGCAGCGATATAAATATCGGCATCCTGCAGCGCGAGCCACAGCTTGTCCTCGCCCGCAGCGACCAACAATTCGAATATCAGTTTCCCGGCGAGTTGGCCAAACGGCTGCTTGCGCCGCCCGCCGCTGCCGCCGCAAAAAAAATAATGCCCGAACTGCCGGAAGTCGAAACTACCCGACGTGGTCTTGCGCCTTTTGTCTCCGGCGCGATCATCGAGTCCGCAGTGGTGCGCAATCGCGCGCTGCGTCAGCCGGTCACACGCAATATCAACCGCATTCTTGCCGGGCGTCGCATTGACGCGCTCGAGCGCCGCGCTAAATACCTGCTGTTTCGCGCCGGCGACGGCACATTAATCGTGCATCTCGGCATGTCGGGCCGCTTGTGGATCGTTGCGACACCGACGGCAGCCGCTCTACATGACCACTTTGACCTGGTGCTCACGAATGGTCATGTTGTGCGGCTGCGAGATCCGCGTCGGTTCGGCCTCGTCTTATGGCACGTCGGCAACCCGTTCGAGCACAAACTTCTGCGCGACCTCGGTCCCGAGCCTCTTTCGGACGCCCTCACACCGCAATGGCTATTTGATCAGACGCGCGGACGCAGCGGCGCCATTAAAACAGCGCTGATGGACAGCCATCTGATCGCGGGTGTCGGCAATATCTATGCGAACGAAGCGTTATTCCGCGCTCGCATCAATCCGAAGCTGCCAGCGCGGCGCATCGGCCTTGCGCGATATGCGATTCTCGTCGACAAGATCCGCGAAACGCTCACAGAAGCAATTGAAGCGGGCGGGTCGACACTACGCGACTACGTCAACTCGGAAGGCAAGGCGGGTTATTTCCAGAACCGCTTTCTGGTTTACGGGCGCGGCGGCGAGCCGTGCTCCGGGCTGCGGCGCTGCGATACGCGGATTTGTCCTCGGTCAGCGCTCGACATTCTATTGCGCACGCTGCCAGCGCTGATTCGCCGGTCCGCCGGCGCGTCGTTTCAATCAACGATAAAGCAGCCTAGCCGCCGGTCGTTTTGGCGAGCGCCATGAGCCGTTCGGTACTTCTTCTTGCAATTGAGTTTGCGTCTCGTCGTGGCGGGGATCGTTCGGAATGCAATCAACGGGGCAGACTTCGCGGCACTGCGGCTTGGCATGATGACCGACACACTCTGTGCAGAGCGTTGGGATCGATCACATAGATCTCTTCGCCGGCCGCGATGGCGCCATTCGGACATTCCGGTTCGCACACGTCGCAGTTGATGCATTCGTCCGTGATTATTAATGCCATACAACGGCCCTCAGGGTGTTCCGCCTAACGCAGTAATTTTGTTTCTGAGGCACGCTGCGATTTGAGGCGCAACGAATTTGCTGACATCGCCGCCCAAAAGCGAGATCTCGCGCACGAGTGTCGCCGAAATAAACATGTACTGCTCCGTGGGCGTCATAAAGATGGATTCGACGTCGGGAAACAGGTTGCGGTTCATACCGGCAAGCTGAAACTCGAAATCGAAATCCGAAACCGCACGTAGGCCTCGCATCACGATTTTGGCGCCTTGCTTTTGCACGAAGTGCATGAGCAAACCTGAGAATCCCGTTACCGTAACGTTCTTGTAGCTGCCGAGCACCTGCTTTGCCATGTCGACCCGCTCTTCCAGGCTGAAGAAAGGGCGCTTTGTGCGGCTGTCGGCAACGGCGACCACCACTTCGTCGAACGTGCTCGCGGCGCGGCGCACGAGGTCCTGGTGGCCCAAGGTGATGGGATCAAACGTTCCCGGATATACCGCTTTGATCGTCATGGCCTGTCCATTTCAGCAATTGGTGCGTGACTGCGCCGGCGCGACTGCTGCGCCGGACTTCAAACCCTGGCGCTGCCGCATGCATGTGCGGCGCTTCCACATGCACCATCGCGCCGGTTGCAAGCCGCTGAGACAACGCGGCAAACACTCGCGGCAGGTATTCGGCGCGAAAGGGCGGATCGATGAATACAACGTCATAGTGCGCCTTGTCGTCGCGCAGGAATTCTAACGCATCTGCATGTTTCACTTCCACGCCGACCGCACCCAGTGCGCGAGCGTTATCTGTCAGCGCTTTTAGGGCGACCGCGTCACGCTCGATGAGCACGACACGCGCTGCACCCCGTGATGCCGCTTCGAAACCAAGCGCGCCGCTGCCGGCGAATAGATCGAGGCAGCTTCTACCGGTCAGGTCCTGCCCCAGCCAGTTGAATACTGTCTCGCGCACTCGATCGGGCGTTGGCCGCAAATCGGGTCGCGAGGGAAACGAAATGATACGGCTGCGCCATTCGCCGCCGATGATGCGAACCTGATTGCGGCCGGCGGCCATGCGTCCGGTTCGCTGAACCGTTACTTAACTCCAGCCGCAGCGAGCGCTGCCGGGTCAGCGGCAACGACTATCGTAACCATATGCGCAGGGTCGACACGCCGCGCAAACGCGGCCCGAATCTCAGCCAAGGTAACTTTCTCGACGCGAGGTACAAAATCATCGATGTAAGTGAGCGGCAGGTGGTAAAACCCGATGGTAGCGAGATAGTCGAGGATTTTGCGATTGCTATCGATGCGCAGCGGAAAGCCGCCGACGATGTTTTGCTTCGCTTTTGCGAGTTCATCCTCGCTCGGCCCATTAGCGAGAAAGTCTTGCAGCGTTGCGCGCACGACTTCGAGCGCCGCCCCCGCCTGGTCTTTGCGTGTCTGTAGCCCTATGACAAACGGCCCGCGCTGCAAAAGCGGCGCAAAATAACTGTACGCCGAGTATGCAAGGCCGCGCTTCGTGCGCACTTCCGTCGTCATGCGCGATTCGAATCCGCCGCCGCCCAAAATATAATTGCCGACAAACAGCGGGAAATAATCCGGATCGTCGCGCTTGATGCCCGGCAAGCCCGTGAGCAAATGGCTTTGCGTCGCGGGATGCGGTACAACGCTCATCTGGGCCCGCGCTGGTTGCGGCACATCCGGAATCGACGGCGCTGCCGATGAACGCGGCAAATCGGCGGTCAGCTTTTCAGCCAGCACGGCCGCCTGCTTGCGATCGAGATCGCCCATGATCGCAACCACTGCCTGATCGGACGTGTAATAGCGGCGGTAGAAGTCAACGAGATCGTCCCGCGTCAGTGTTGACACGGTCGCCACTTCGCCTGACGAACGCAAACCATACGGATGGTTCGGATATGCGAGCACATTGAAACGTCTGCTCAAGATGGTTTCCGGTTTTGTGTCGGACTCCTTGATCGCAGCGACGATGCGCCCCTTCTCACGGTCAGAGCGACGCCGTCGGAAAATCAGGATGCTGCAAAGATGCGGGCGAAGACGTCGACCGCCGGGTTCAACTCCTCGGGACCGACAGTGAACGCAACGACATTCCGGCGCGGTCGCTGTCGAAGCGGCCCGAGAATTGCGCGCCGGTGTCGGCCATGCGCCGTGCAATATCATCTTCTGACAGTCCGCCAGCACCTAGTTTCAGCAAACTCAACGTAAGTGACGCGCGTCCGGATTTTTCGCGGGTGTCAAACGCCGAGCCTGCGGGGAAATCAACGCTCACATCCAGCATGGGCAAGCCGCGGCTTTCTACGAAGTAAACGTGCGCGCCGTTCGCGGTCTGCCAATGCTCTATCGGCAACACCGCAAGCGCCGGCAGCGCCAGC
>CAWHHJ010000008.1:0-8767 GCA_963829085.1 uncultured beta proteobacterium
TCTGGTCAAGAAGGAGTTGGCGACTTGGCGCAGGGTAGTCGTTAAGGCGGGCTTAGGACAGTGACTTCAGGCGTGCCATCACAACGCTTGGGCAATAATCCTTCCTCGATCGCTTTGATCTGTACTGCGACGTAACGCGAGTAGTTCCGGCAGTTTGTAAAGCTGCCGCCGACAAACCACAGGCCTTCCTGCGCCGTGCGTTTCCACATATTGTTCATCTCGCCGTCGGGACCGAAGCCCCACACGGGTCCGACCTTTTTCGCGACTGCTTCTCCGAGGAGCTTGCCGACCAATACTTCCTGAGTCACGAAGCCTGTTGCGAGGACGATAAGATCCGCCGGCTTGACGGATCCATCCCTGAGCAGCGCACCACCGGCGACGAAACGTTCAATTTGATCGAAGTGCAGCAAGCCGACGTCTCCGTCAATGATGAGTTGCGCGCAACCGGCGTCGAGGTAATAGCCGCCATAGCGTGTACGTACCTTCCATTGGTGCCCGGCGCCTTCCTCGCCGGCCTCCCATTTGAATCCGCGCGAGATCAAGCCGTCGATCATTTTTTTGTCGAGATCCACCATGCGCGCAGTGAGCGCCTGCAGGTTTTGTTTAACGACGGGCTTGGTGTTCGTGCTCGCGAGCAAATCGCCATCTTCGAGCGGGATCCCCTCGTACAATCCATACACAAGTTTCGCGGCGGGATCGATGCTCACTACCGTGCATGCGCCGCGTTGTACGATCGTGGTCTCGCATCCATGAGCGTGCAGGTCCTGCGCAACATCGTGGCCGCTCGAGCCGGTGCCGATTACGAGGGCTTTCTTGCCGCGCCACGCGGTGCCATCGGTGAATGCGGAGGTGTGTACGACCGGGATCTGCGAAGTCCGTCATTCCGGGCAGCTGGGGAATTTGCGGGAAGCCTACGAGCCCGTTAGCGAAGACCAGATGGCGCGGATGCAGCGTGCGCTCTGTCCCATCGGTGTTGCGAACGACTGCGTTCCAAGTGGCGCTGCATTCATCGTATGTTCCACTCACGAACTCGCTACTGGTCCAGTAATTGATCTCCATCGCCCACGCGTAAGCCTCGAACCAATCTGCCACCATGTCCTTCGGCAAGTACTTGGGCCACGAAGGCGGAAACGGCATGTAAGGCAGGTGATTGACTTCGGGTACTGTTATGCAATGCAAGCGAGCGATAGCGCTTGCGCCAGCAGTCGCCGACGCGCTCGTGCCGGTCGACGACCAACGTGTCGACGCCAAGCCGGACCAGCGTCGCCGCGAGCGACAGACCGGCCTGTCCTCCGCCGGCAATCAACACAATGGGCTCGCGGTCGCTGTACGCCTGGCTCTCGATGCGCTGTTCCTTCCAGTTGCTTCCGCCGAAATTGCGCGAGAATGCTTCCCCGGTGGGTCGGCGTCTGCCGATCGCTTCCTCGAAACCTTTGAGTTCATGCAGGGCGGTCATCAATTGAAATGCCTTTGAAGGCTCCGCTGCGAGGAGCCTCAATACACCGAAGCCGCGACCGACGCCGGTCTCGAACTGGAAGATGGCCTCGATGATATCGATGCCGGCTCGCTTCATCCGCCGAGGTGCTGTGCGTCTTTTCGCAACGTTAAAAGCGTGCGCACCGGTCGAGGCCTGCTTCGCGATGATCAAGGCTGCGATGTTCGCAGGACCTTCGCAAGGGGTGATAGTCCATGTGAACGCAAGTACGTCGCGCCAGTAACTTTCAGGCGCGAACAGCATTGCGATGGACGCCTGGCTTCTGCTGCGAAGGGCGGCCTCGAGGCGGCCGAGCCATTGCTCGACAAGCTGCTGTTCGGTGTGAGCGGCGGTCTCGCGCTCGTGTGTGTGGAGGGCGCTCGTATCGGCAACCCGCTGATTTGCGACGCTCATCAATGATCCTGTCTCACTCGCGCGTGGATGACTAACCGATCGATGCTGCCTAATTCCATAGATGCTAGCAGAAAAGTTTTATTGGGAAGCATACGTTGCATTTAATGGAACTCATTCGACTCCGACACAGGTGGGACTTCCGTATGCAACCATGACGCAATGCGTACGTCGTGAATTCGCAGGCTCTGGTAAATTGCAACCACTGCCGCCGGGGAAGTGCTGCGATTCGCAGACGTGTTGCATCCTCAAACAACTACGATGACCGAAAACCTCCTCGATATCGACAGCGACGAAACCATTCGATTCAGCGTAAGCGAGGCGCAGGAGCTGGGAGAGACGGCGCTTGTGAAGGCGGGTTTCACCGTCGAAGAGGCTGCCGTGGTCACGACGCATCTGGTTGACGCGTCCATGTGGGGTTATGAGTTCGCGGGTCTGCCGCGCATTCTGGTCATCGCAGCACGGCCGGAATTGAAGAGGCCGCGTTCGCCGATATCGATTGTCAGGGAAACGCCCGTCTCCGCCTTGCTCGACGGCGGCAATCAAGTGGGCTACATCTCGTACTTACGTGCGGCGGAAGTTGCCATCGAAAAAGTGCGTCAGTCCGGTGTCGCCGTTGTCGGCGTGAGAAACAGCTGGTTCGCCGGTCGCAATGCGTACTACCTTGAGAAAGTCGCGAGCGCCGGATTTGCTGCAATCTCATTCGGCAGCAGCACGCCGACGGTGGTGCCGCCCGGCGCCACGCGCAAGGCCTTGGGCACGAACCCTCTCGCTATCGCGTTGCCGGGAAAGGTCAACCCTTTCATCTTCGACATGGGTACCGCCGCGGTGATGTCGGGGGAAATTCTGATGAAGGCCTTTCTCGGCGAAGACTTTCCCGAGGCGGTCGGTATCGATAAGGACGGAGCACCAACGCGCGTCGCGCACGACATGGTGGAGGGCGGCGTAATCCCGTTTGGCGGTCACAAAGGGTACGGCATGTCGATCGCCATCCAGGCGCTTGGTCTGATGGCTGGCGCCCGCCTGCGCAACGGTGATGTCAGCGATTTCGGGTACCTCTTGATCGCCTTTGATCCTGGCCTTTTGATGCCGAGCGAGCAGTTCACTTCCGAGCTTGAAGAGTTGCTGACGAAAATAAAGGACCTTCCCCGCCAGCCGGGCGTCTCGAAGATTCGCATTCCGTCCGAGCGTGGCTTCCGCGAGCGCGAGATCCGCCGCAGACAAGGCATTCTCGTAAATAGGCGCGTCGTCGAGCGCTTACAGCAGATGTTGTGAGACTCGCGCAGTTGAAATATCGAACTAAAAGTTGGAATGGAAACGGTCGACGCAGGTTGTGCGATTTCTTGCGGGAGGCGATTCAACGATGCTGGTGATCGGACAGGTGCTCGCAGTTCCTGCGGGCAATGAGAGTGGCATCAATTACCTGGGGCGTTCATCGAAGACGTTAAAGCGTCGGGCTTGGTGGCACAGCTCATCGAACAGCACCACATCAGCGGCGCAGCAGTTTCTCTGCCGGCGGTCCAGTAAGCGTTCTTGCGTAGGGACACACGGAACGAACATACGCCGCAGGATCAGACACAACGTTCTAAACGGAGTGGTGAGTGCTGCGCGGAGTCTGACAAACAGAGTTTTTAGTTTCGTGTAGAGTGACTGACAGGTCCCTGCGATCAGTGTCGAAGCCCGCTGGTTAGCCGCCACCGGAAACCAATTCTCATGCAGTCTTCAATTGATTTTGCTAGCGGAGACGCGTCTGCTTTTCAAGCAATTGTAGAGCAGGCGCCCGTTGCCATGATCTTCGCTGATCACGACGGCAATATTCGACTGTGGAACGCCGCCGCTGAAACTGTCTTCGGGTATACCGCCAACGAAGTGCTCGGCAAAAATCTTGATGTGATTATTCCTGAGCAGTTCCGCAAAGCGCATTGGTCAGCATTTCACGACGCTATGGTTACCGGCCACATCAAGTACGAAGGCAAAGTATTGACTACCCGTTCAATGCACAAAGATGGCAGCAGATTGTATGTGGATCTAAGCTTTAGTGTATTGAAGAACGCCTCCGGCACAATCGTCGGCGCGTTGGCAGTAGCTCGCGATTGCACGGCGCGCTACCTTTCAGATAAATCCCGGCAGGCACGCGTTGTAGAACTCGAGGCGAAACTGCAGGCGGTATCGAACCTAGGATCAACGCCACTGCCTGGCAAATAGCACTCGCGTTATACGTCTGATTTCCCGGGCGTCATTTGATCGGATAACACAGCGCGGTCGGATTTAGCGCGCTGCTGCCCAGGCGGCGATGATCGCCGCTTGCGTTGCGGCGACGTTATCGCTGCACTGGCGCAATGAAGTGATTGTCTTGAGAGTGCGTTTCAGAACCCGAGCGCAAGGCCTCCCGGCCGCGGATCGGTCGCACCGCGCAGCACGCCGTTCTCATGATCGAGCTGAATCAGTTGTACCGCGCCGCCGCCGCCCCACGCACCGACCGTCTCCACCGTATGGCCGAGCCGGGTCAGAGCTTGGCGCGTCGGTTCCGGTACTCGATTCTCGGCTTTCACCACTGGCGGGCGCCCGAGGTTGGCTGGATCGGTTCCCGGAAAGCTGTGGAAGCGCGGCGCCTCGACGGCCTCCTGCAGCGACATGCCATGATCGATCACGTTGCTGATCATCTGCGTGTTCCATTGCGCTTGCTGATCGCCGCCTGGCGTGCCGCCGACGAGCCATGGCTGACTATCGCGATAAACCATATAGGCGTTCAACGTGTGCATGGTGCGGCGTCCCGGCGCGATGCAATTCGGATGCGCCGGGTCTAAGCTGAAACCGCGGCCCGCGCGATTGTTGAGCGTGATGCCCGTCTCACCGGCAACCACGCACGAGCCGAATGCATTCGACAGGCTGTGGATGAACGATATCGCGTTGCCGTTGCCGTCGGCGACCGCGAAGTAGCTCGTGTCTCCGGCGTGCTCGGGCACGACTGCGCCGTCAGGCCAGCGCGCCTGGCGGAGATCGATTTCGGCCCGGCGTTGCGTCGCATGCTGTTTCGATATCAAGGTATTGAGCGGCCACGTGACGAAAGAAGGATCGCCAGCATAACGATTGCGATCGGCGAACGCGAGTTTCTTCGCCTCGATCAGCAGATGCATGCGCTCGGGGCTGTATGGCGCCAGCGCGGCTAAGTCGAAACCCTCCAGAATGTTGAGCTGCTCGAGTACCAGAAATCCCTGCGAAGGCGGCGCCGTCGAGTACACCATGGCATCGCGATACTTGGTAGAAATCGGCGCATACGAAACCGCCTGTTGCTGCGCAAAATCGTCCGCGGTAAATGTCTGTCCTTCCTGCTTGAAGAAGGCGAGCAGTTTTTCTGCGATCTGGCCGCGGTAAAAGACATCAGCGCCGCCTCGTGCCACCGCGCGCAGGCTTTTCGCGAGGTTAGGCGCGCGCCAGCGCTCGCCGGCAGCGGGCACGCGACCGTTCGGCAAAAATTGCGCGGCCGAATGCTCAAAACTGGCGAGCGTTTCGGCACGATCGGCGAATCGCGCGCTGATGTATTGCGTGATGACGACGCCTTCATCGGCGAGACGGATCGCCGGTTCCCACAGCTCCGACCAATCCATGGTGCAGTAACGTTTCCATAGCGCTTCGTACACAGATACCGCGCCGGGCACGCTGACCGCATGCACGCCATTGAGCGGCATCGTTTTATGGCCGCAGCTGCGGTAGTACTCGGCAGTCGCGCCGGCCGCCGATACGCCACTGCCATTGAAGCCGACAGTCTCGCGTTTGCGCGCATCGTGCATCACCACGAACGCATCGCCGCCGAGACCGCATTTCATCGGCAACACCACGCCTTCAGCGGCAGCCACAGCGATTGCCGCGTCAAACGCGTTGCCGCCGCGCTGCAGAATGCTCAAGCCGATAAACGCTGCGACCGGGTGCGCCGAGCAAACCATGCCGCGCATGCCGAATGCGTCGGGCCGCCGCTGCATGTGCTTCGCTTCGGCTGCGCTCAGACTCCAGGAACCGTCATCTATCTTCAAGCTCATCTCCTGATTCATGCCGCTCGATGCAGGCGACTTAACGTGCTTGCACAGCCGCTAACAGACGTTTTATAAAGCCGTCGATCTGCGGCCGATCTATCCATCGCAGCACCGCGACGAGATCGTTCTCGGGATCGACATAGATGATGTTGGTGCCGTTGCCCTGCATGCGCGAATGCGCTGTCGCCGGTGCGCTCGGCAGGAACTTGCGGTCGGTGTTGACATAGAAGTTCATGAAGCCGTAGTCGGCTCGACCGGCGTGGGCGTGAGCGCCCTGTCGACCCATTGCGTCGGAGATGAGTCTGACGATCCTTCCACTTGCCGCGGTGCAGGGTGAGATACCCGAAGCGCGCCATGTCGTAGGCGTTGATGAAGATGCCGCCGCCCCAATGACCGCCGCCGGTGACCGACTGCACCGGCAGCTCCGTCGAGCACGATCCACGAGTTCTCGTAGCCGAACCAGCGCCAGGTGTTCGAGGCGCCGATCGGGTCCATCACGTTCTCTTTCAGCACCTGCGGCAGCGGCCGGCGCCAGACGCTGAGCGCCGCGAGCGCGAGCGCGTTGACGCGCACGTCGTTGTACTGGTAGGCGGTGCCCGGCTTGTTGCGCGGCCGCGTGCGCCACTCGGCCGGCTTGTCTCGCTCGGCCGGTCGGCCCAGTCGGGCTTGCCCCATAGCGTGCCTTCCCAGTCGCTGACCTGGCGCAGCATGTGGTTCCACGTGATCGTGCGGTTGTGCGGCGTCTCGAAGAGATAGAGGAGGTCCGAGCCGCCGAGACGGTCGGACTTGTTGCCCGGCGGAACGCGGGTTGTAGAGCTGTATCGGCGGGACGTACTCGCGCACCGTATCGTCGATGCTGCGGATCATGCCGCGATCGTACGCGATTCCGACGACGCTCGACAGACAAGCTCTTCGTGACGCTGTGCGTCATGTCGACGCGCGCGCGGCTCACCCCACTCGGCGACGACGTAGCCCTTGTGCACGATGAGTGCCGGTCTGATCGCCGCGTTCCTTGATCGGGCCGATCGCATAGCCGAACGGCTCGCGGCCGAAGGTCTGGTAGTGATTGAGCGCGAGATCGCGCGGATTCTTCATTTCTGCGGCGATCGCGTGGTCGATCGCATCTTGCAGCCGCGTCTTATCGATGCCGGCTTCGTGCGGCGTCTTGCGCTGCCAGGCAGCATCCGGAAAATATCGCGATTGCGAGCGGGAAGTAGCTGAAGAATTATCCATGGCAGTCCACGTATGAGATTCGCGAGTGCAACTAATCAATCGATGCGGAGGACGATCAGTGTAGCTTTTCCGACGCAGATGCGGTTAGGCGCGGGTGCTAAATGCGGCGTGCCCACTAAAGAGCATATCTCAGCTGGCGTTTATTCGATTTTTGCGCCGGATACTTCAACGTTGTGATATCGGCAGCATCAAAGTGATCCTTGTTGCGCGATGGGCGGAACGAATGCTCCTGACTCGACTGGGAGTCGTTAACGGCGATCGCGCTACCCAATCGAACCCAGGCCTAGCAAGCAACAAGGCGCAGCGACGCGCTTCTGGCACGCCTGATACGATAAAGCTGCACGGGAAGCCGTCCATTGCAGTCACTGGGCGGCACGTCGGTGGTGTTTGATCCAATCGTAGTCGCGTAAGGCGCCGCCGTTTGCATCGTGGTGATCGGTTTTCCCCCGGAAACTGGCCGCCCTGAATCGATACAGATAGGCTGGTATCCATGTAAGGCACCTACAAACGCCTGTGGCCTACGTGCGAAACAGCGGACGCTGACAGGCGTAAAGAGCTGGTCGTTCTACAGTGACGCTGATACCCGCGCCTTGTGGGCATGCTTTCGTCGCTTCCGGCGCATTTGAATGGAGGAGCCGCTATGTCACACGATGTGAGGCAGAAAAAAAGGCAACAGGACCATGGCAGGCTGAGCGCGGTTGGCAAGCGCGAATTCGGTTGTTGCTGGACGAAGCGACTCGGCGTGAGCAAGGAACAGGTCGCGCGGGCGGTCCAGCAGTCTGGACCTGCGGTGCTCGCACTCGAAGACTTTATAAAGGCAGTGAAGTAACGACGCCCGCACGTATGACTTCATACGTGCTTCGCCTCCGCCGTGCCGGTTAGATGCGCGATTAAGCGTCAGTGAGACGAAAGCGGCCTTAGACCGCAACTGGCGAAAGTTCGCTAGCTTCGGCCCCGCTTAGGGTATCGAGTTCTTGGCGCCGCCTTTAAACTTTCCTTCGTCGCACCGGGCAGCACGAATCTATCTCCATCGGACGTCAGTTCGGTCGTCCGAACAGCGACGTTATGCCTGCCCAAGCCAACAAAGCCGCCGGCGCCGATCACGACGAATGCCACGCTCGTATCCGGCGCCACGATCAAGTCGGTGATGGTGCCGATTTTCTGTTTGTTTGTTTTCGTTGTAAACCGCCTTACCGAGAAAAGTCTTTTTTGCGCTCCAACCCACGTCGCTATCAGGGACGACGTAAATGACGACATTGTCTCCGGCGCCTGACTTCGTTTGTGCCTGGACGAATCCGGACGTGCCGCAAACCGAACGACGATGAGTGAAAGTAACGTCTTTTTCATGCATACCCCTTTTTGGCTTGCCGACATTTCGAGACGTTATGCTTTGTGCGCGCATGACGCCATGCGAGGACCGCGCCAATTGCTGTAGGCCATACACTGATTACAATCAATCGCTCGCGCCGGAATGTCTATGCGCGCCTGTCACCGGTGAGATGGGCGCGAGACAGTAACGCGCAGGGGCGAGATGTGAGCCCTGCTGTATCGCCGCCGGCCCTGTCACAGATGCGCCCGAGCACCTCCAGTCGATCAACAAGGCACGCACAGTCAGCCG
>CAWHHJ010000009.1:0-9218 GCA_963829085.1 uncultured beta proteobacterium
TCAACAGCGAAGCCCACAGCACAAATGCACTGCGATGTTTAGCAATGCGCTACAGTTATTCGCTCGTGACTCAAATCATGCAGACCGCAGCATGCAATCGGCACCATAGGATTGAACAGCAGGTCTGTCGCTGGATTCTGTTGCGCCTCGACCGCGTCATTTCAAATGAGCTGGCTATAACGCAGGGTGAGCTCGCCGTGCTGTTGGGTGTACGTCGCCAAGTAGTCGCCGGGACGATTCAAGACTTGCAAGCAGCCGGAATACTTCAATACACCCGCGGAAAGATAAAAATCTTGGAAAGACCAAAGGTAGAGGCCAGGGCGTGCGCGTGCTATGAAACGATCAGACAGGACACCGAGCGCTCGCACCGGATGGCCAACAAATTAAATGGATTCGAGCGGAGCGCTGCTTACCGGTCAGTAATGAGTTGAACTAACGCACCAAGTGGGCGCTACTCATAAAGAAACTCGAATTAAGCCGCAAAGGAATCCCAGATCATTGTGCTGTGATCCCGCGATCACTGTGATATCAATGTTCATGGCAACATGGCGAATTCAACGGCATGACCGCACGCCAATGCGAATAAAAGTCCGGTTGCAAACATTCGAGAGAATCATACATATCAGTTCGTCAACTGCGGCTGCCGCGCTATACACCGCAGTCTTTATACCTCCAGGAGCTGCGGTCGCGCAGACGTATCCTGAGCGGCCAATGCGCATCATCGTCAACGTCACTGCAGGCGGCGGCGTCGATGCAACCGCGCGCGTAATCGCGCAGCACTTGAACACGGTATTCAAACAACCGGTGGTTGTAGAGAATCGGACGGGCGCCGGCGGTTCAATCGGCATCGAGCTCGTCGCCAAGGCGACGCCGGATGGCCATACGCTGCTTGTATGCAGCAGCGGCATCATCACCAACGCCGCGTTTCGCACGCAGGGATATGATCCGATCCGAGACTTCCAGGCGGTAAGCATTCTGACGTCCGCACCTTACATCGTGGTATCAACGCCATCGTTTCCCGCAAAATCTATTGGCGACCTCGTCGGTGCGGCGAGAAGAAAGCCGGACGCTGTCAGCTATGCATCTTCAGGCGTTGGCGGCGTGACTCACCTGGCGGCCGAACTGCTCGCCATGCTGACGGACACGAAGATGCTGCATGTGCCGTACAAAGGAGTAGTCGATGCATACCCCGCGGTCGCTGCAGGCGAAGCGAATTGGATGATCGGCGCTTCAATTTCCGCGTTGCCGCTCGTGAGGGCCGGCCGGTTGCGCGCGTTGGCGGTCACGACGGCCACGCGCAGCACAGCGCTGCCCGATTTGCCCACGGTCGCTGAGAGCGTTCCTGGTTTTGAATTCGCCGGTTGGTTCGGGATGTTTGCGCCGGCCGGCACGCCGATGGTGCTGGCTCAGAAACTGAGCGCAGAGGCGAAACGCGGCATGCAGAGTCCGGCATTTCTGAGTCACGCTCAGCTCGATGGAACCGAGGTTGTGGGCAGTGCGCCGGCGGAGCTGTCGCTACTGGTCAAGAAGGAGTTGGCGACTTGGCGCAGTGTGGTCGTTAAGGCGGGCTTAGGACAGTAATGTCAGGCGTGCCATCACAACGCTTGGGCAATAATCCTTCCTCGATCGCTTTGATCTGTACTGCGACGTAACGCGAGTAGTTCCGGCAGTTTGTGAAGCTGCCGCCGACAAACCACAGGCCTTCCTGCGCCGTGCGTTTCCACATATTGTTCATCTCGCCGTCGGGACCGAAGCCCCACACGGGTCCGACCTTTTTTGCGACTGCTTCTCCGAGGAGCTTGCCGACCAATACTTCCTGAGTCACGAAGCCTGTTGCGAGGACGATAAGATCCGCCGGTTTCACGGATCCATCCTTGAGCAGCGCGCCGCCGGCGACGAAACGTTCGATTTGACCGAAGTGCAGCAAGCCGACGTCACCGTCGATGATGAGTTGCGCGCAACCGGCGTCGAGGTAATAGCCGCCATAGCGTGTACCGTACCTTCCACTGGTGCCCGGCGCCTTCCTCGCCGGCCTCCCACTTGAATCCACGCGAGATCAAGCCGTCGATCATTTTTTTGTCGAGATCCACCATGCGCGCAGTGAGCGCCTGTAGGTTTTGTTTAACGACGGGCTTGGTATTCGTGCTCGCGAGCAAATCGCCATCTTCGAGCGGGATCCCCTCGTACAATCCATACACAAGTTTCGCGGCGGGATCGATGCTCACTACCGTGCATGCGCCGCGTTGTACGATCGTGGTCTCGCATCCATGAGCGTGCAGGTCCTGCGCAACATCGTGGCCGCTCGAGCCGGTGCCGATCACGAGGGCCTTCTTGCCGCGCCACGCGGTGCCATCGGTGAATGCGGAAGTGTGTACGACCGTACCTGCGAAGTCCTTCATTCCGGGCAGCTGGGGAATTTGCGGGAAGCCCACGAGCCCGTTAGCGAAGACTAGATGGCGCGGATGCAGCATGCGCTCTGTCCCATCGGTGTTGCGAACGACTGCGTTCCAAGTGCCGCTGAATTCATCGTATGTTCCGCTCACGAACTCGCTACTGGTCCAGTAATTGATCTCCATCGCCCACGCGTAAGCCTCGAACCAATCGGCCACCATGTCCTTCGGCAAGTACTTGGGCCACGAAGGCGGAAACGGCATGTAAGGCAGGTGATTGACTTCGGTACTGTTATGCAACGCAAGCGAGCGGTAGCGCTTGCGCCAGCAGTCGCCGGCGCGCTCGTGCCGGTCGACGACCAACGTGTCGACGCCGAGCCGGCCCAGCGTCGCCGCGAGCGATAGACCGGCCTGTCCTCCGCCGGCGATCAACACAACCGGCTCGCGGTCGCTGTACGCCTGGCTCTCGATGCGCTGTTCCTTCCAGTTGCTTCCGCCGAAGTTGCGCGAGAAGGCTTCCCCGGTGGGCCGGCGTTTGCCGATCGCTTCCTCAAAACCTTTGAGTTCGTGCAGGGCGGTCATCAATTGAAATGCCTTTGAAGGCTCCGCTGCGAGCAGCCTCAAGACACCGAAGCCGCGACCGACGCTGGTCTCAAACTGGAAGATGGCCTCGACGATATCGATGCCGGCTCTCTTGATCCGGCGAGGTGCTATGCGTCCTTTCGCAACGTTAAAAGCATGCGCCCCGGCCGACGCCTGCTTCGCTATGATCAAGGCTGCGATGTTTGCAGGACCTTCGCAAGGCGTAATGGTCCATGTGAACGCAAGTACGTCGCGCCAGTGGCTTTCAGGCGCGAACAGCATTGCGATGGACGTCTGGCTTCTACTGCGAAGGGCGGCCTCGAGCTGGCCGAGCCATTGCTCGACAAGCTGCTGTTCGGTGTAAGCGGCGGTCTCCCGCTCGTGGGCGTGGACGACGCTCGCATCGACAACCCGCTGATTTGCGACGCTCATCAATGATCCTGTCTCACCCGCTTGGATGACTAACCGATCGATGCTGCCTAACTCCATAGATGCTAGCAGAAAAGTTTTATTGCGAAGCGTACGTTGCAACTAATGGAACTCATTCAAACTTCGGACGAAGCTGCGCCTTCCGTTTGCAACCATGACGCAATGCGTACGTCGTGAATTCGCAGGCTCTGGTAAATTGCCACCACTGCCGCCCCGAAGTGCTGCAATTCGCAGACGTGTCGCATCCTCAGCCAACTACGATGACCGAAAACCTCCTCGATATCGACAGCGACGAAACCATTCGATTCACCGGCCGAGCAGTTCACTTCCGAGCTTGAAGAGTTGCTGACGAAAATAAAGGACCTGCCCCGCCAAGCGGGCGTCTCGCAGATTCGCGTTCCGTCCGAGCGTGGCTTTCGCGAGCGGGAGATCCGCCGCAGACAAGGCATTCTCGTAAATAGACGCGTCGTCGAGCGCTTACGGGAGATGTTGTGAGACTCACGCAGTTGCAATATCGGCCTAAAAGTTGGAACCGGAACGGTCAACGCGTGTGTGCGATTTCATGCGCGAGGCGATTCAACGGTGCTGGTGATCGGACAGGCGCTCGCTGTTCCTGCGGGCAATGACAATGGCATCAATTACCTGTGGGCGTTCATCGAAGACGTTAAAGCGTCGCGCCTCGTGCCACATCTCATCGAACAGCACCACATCAGCGTCGCGGCAGTTTCTGCGCCGGCCGTCCAGTAAGCGTTCTTGCGTAGGGACACACGAGGAACGAACACACGCCGCACGATCAGACACAACGTTGTAGACGAAGTCGTCATTGCTTGCGCGAAGTCTGACAAATAGAACTTTAGTTTCGTGTAGAGTGACTGACTGGCCCCTCCGATCAGTGTCGCAACCTGCCTTAGCCGCAACCGGAAACCAATTCTAATGCAGCCTGCGATTGATTTTGCCAGCGGCGACGCGTCTGCTTTTCAAGAAATTGTAGAGCAGGCGCCCGTCGCCATAATCTTCGCTGATCGCGACGGCAATATTCGACTGTGGAACGCCGCTGCTGAAGCTGTGTTCGGGTATGCCGCCAACGAAGTGCTCGGCAAAAATCTTGATGTGATCATTCCTGAGCAGTTCCGCAAAGCGCATTGGTCAGCATTTGACGACGCCATGGTTACGGGCCACATCAAATACGAAGGCAAAGTATTGACTACCCGTTCAATGCACAAAGACGGCAGTAGATTGTATGTGGATCTAAGCTTCAGTGTATTGAAGAACGCCGCCGGCACAATCGTCGGCGCGTTAGCAGTAGCTCGCGATTGCACGGCTCGCTACCTTTCGGATAAATCCCGGCAGGCACGCGTTAAAGAACTCGAGGCGAAGCTGCAGGCGGTATCGAACCTAGGATCAACGCCGCTGCCTGGCAAATAGCACTCGCGTTATACGTCTGATTTCCCGGGCGTCATCTGACCGGATAACGCAGCGTTGTCGAATTTCGCGCGCTGCTGGCCGGGCGGCGATATCGCCGCTTGCATTGCGGCGAGGTCATCGCTGCACTAGCGCAAAGTGATTGTGTGAAGTGCGTTTCAGAACCCGAGCGCAAGGCCTCCCGGCCGCGGATCGGTCGCACCGCGCAGCACGCCGTTCTCATGATCGAACTGAATCAGTTGTACCGCGCCGCCGCCGCCCCACGCACCGACCGTCTCCACCGTATGGCCGAGCCGGGTCAGAGCTTGGCGCGTCGGTTCCGGTACTCGATTCTCGGCTTTCACCACTGGCGGGCGCCCGAGGTTGACTGGATCGGTTCCCGGAAAGCTGTGGAAGCGCGGCGCCTCGACGGCCTCCTGCAGCGACATGCCATGATCGATCACGTTGCTGATCATCTGCGTGTTCCATTGCGCTTGCTGATCGCCGCCCGGCGTGCCGCCGACGAGCCATGGCTGACTATCGCGATAAACCATGTAGGCGTTCAACGTGTGCATGGTGCGGCGTCCCGGCGCGATACAATTCGGATGCGCCGGGTCCAAGCTGAAACCGCGGCCGGCGCGATTGTTGAGCGTGATGCCCGTGTCACCCGCAACCACGCACGAGCCGAATGCATTCGACAGGCTGTGGATGAACGATATCGCGTTGCTGCTTCCGTCGGCGACCGCGAAGTAGCTCGTGTCTCCGGCGTGCTCCGGCACCAGTGCGCCGTCAGGCCAGCGCGCTTGGCGGAGATCGATTTCAGCGCGGCGTTGCGTCGCATGCTGTTTCGATATCAGTGTATCGAGCGGCCACTTCACGAAAGAAGGATCGCCGGCATAACGGTTGCGATCGGCGAACGCGAGTTTCTTGGCCTCGATCAGCAGATGCATGCGCTCGGGGCTGTATGGCGCCAGCGCGGCTAAGTCGAAACCCTCCAGAATGTTGAGCTGCTCGAGCACCAGAAATCCCTGTGAAGGCGGCGCCGTCGAGTACACGACTGCATCGCGATACTTGGTAGAAATCGGCGCATACGAAACCGCCTGTTGCTGCGCAAAATCGTCCGCGGTAAATGTCTGTCCTTCCTGCTTGAAGAAGGCGAGCAGTTTTTCTGCGATCTCGCCGCGGTAAAAAACATCAGCGCCGCCTCGTGCCACCGCGCGCAGGCTTTTCGCGAGGTTAGGCGCGCACCAGCGCTCGCCGGCAGCGGGCACGCGACCGTTCGGCAAAAATTGCGCGGCCGAATGGTCAAAACTCGCGAGCGTTTCGGCACGATCGGCGAATCGCGCGCTGATGTATTGCGTGATGACGACGCCTTCATCGGCGAGACGGATCGCCGGTTCCCACAGCTCCGACCAATCCATGGTGCAGTAACGTTTCCATAGCGCTTCGTACACAGATACCGCGCCGGGCACGCTGACCGCATGCACGCCATTGAGCGGCATCGTTTTATGGCCGCAGCTGCGGTAGTACTCAGAAGTCGCGCCGGCCGCGGATACGCCACTGCCATTGAAGCCGACAGTCTCGCGTTTGCGCGCATCGTGCATCACCACGAACGCATCGCCGCCGAGACCGCATTTCATCGGCAACACCACGCCTTCAGCGGCAGCCACAGCGATTGCCGCGTCAAACGCGTTGCCGCCGCGCTGCAGAATGCTCAAGCCGATAAACGCTGCGACCGGGTGCGCCGAGCAAACCATGCCGCGCATGCCGAATGCGTCGGGCCGCCGCTGCATGTGCTTCGCTTCGGCTTCGCTCAGACTCCAGGAACCGTCATCTATCTTCAAGCTCATCTCCTGATTCATGCCGCTCGATGCAGGCGACTTAACCTGCTTGCACAGCCGCTAACAGACGTTTTATAAAGCCGTCGATCTGCGGCCGATCTATCCATCGCAGCACCGCGACGAGATCGTTTTCGAGATCGACATACACGAAGTTGGTGCCGTTGCCCTGCATGCCGAAGGCTGTCGCCGGTGCGCTCGGCATGAACTTGCGATCCTGGTTCACATAGAAATTCATGAAACCATAGTCCGGCTGGACCGGTGTGGGCGTGAGCGCTTTGTCAAACCATTGCGCGGAAATGAGCTGTCGGTTTTTCCATAGTCCGCGGTTCAGGGCGAGATACCCGAAACGCGCCATGTCATAGGCATTGATAAAGAGTCCGCCGCCCCAATGACCGCCACCGGTCACCGATTGCACCGGCAATCCGTCGAGCACGATCCACGAGTTCTCATATCCGAACCAGCGCCATGTATTGGATGCGCCAATCGGATCGAGTACGTTCTCTTTGAGCACTTGCGGCAGCGGCCGGCGCCACACGTTGAGCGCCGAGAGAGCGAGCGCATTCGTCCGCACATCGTTGTACTGATATGCGGTGCCCGGCTTGTTGCGCGGCCGCGTGCGCCACTCGGCCGGCTGCTCGCTTGGCCGGTCAGCCCAGTCGGGCTTGCCCCATAACGTGCCTTCCCAGTCACTGACCTGTCGCAGCATGTGGTTCCATGTGATCGTGCGGTTGTGCGGCGTCTCGAAAAGATAAAGCAGGTCCGAGCCGCCAAGCCGGTCGGACTTGTTGCCGGTGGGCGCGGGCTGGTAGACCTGTATCGGCGGAACGTACTCGCGCACCGTATCGTCGATGCTGCGGATCATGCCGCGGTCGTGCGCGATTCCCACGACACTCGTCAACATGCATTTTGTGATGCTATGAGTCATGTCGACGCCCGCCGGCTCACCCCACTCGGCGACGATGTGACCTTTGTGCACGACGAGTCCCGTCTGATCGCCGCGTTCTTTGATGGGACCGATCGCATCGCCGAACGGCTCGCGGCCGAAGGTCTGATAGTGATTGAGCGCAAGATCGCGCGGATTTTTCATTTCTGCGGCGATCGCGTGGTCGATCGCAGCTTGCAGCCGCGTCTTATCGATGCCGGCTTCATGCGGCGTCTTGCGCTGCCAGGCAGCATCCGGAAAATATCGCGATTGCGAGCGGGAAGAAGCTGAAGAATTATCCATGGCAGTCCACGTATGAGATATCAATCGATGCGGAGAACGATCAGTGTAGCTTTTCCGACGCAGATGTGGTTAGGCGGCGACGTTCCTGGAATCGGCCATGCGCTGTCCTCCGTATACTTTTTTGGCTGGGGATCCATTCCGCTGCGGTCTGACGGTGCAATAGGAAAGGGCCGGTTTCGAACCCGCCGTAAGTGCGCCATTTTTGAGGATGTGCGGGTCGTCGGGCATCCGGCGCTCCTGCCTCACTCATACTTAAACAGGAGGTTTCTCATGAAATCGACATTCGTGCGCAGTCTTCGCACATGCTTGATGATAGTCGGCGTTAGCGTCGCCGCCGCCGGTTGCATGACGGACCGCAACTCGACCGGAGACCGCTATGGAACCGATCAACATAGAACCGGAAGCAATCAACCGACTCCGGCATCCGATAGCGAGTCGGCCGGACCGATCGGTTCAACGTTGTGGTGTCGCCAGCATCAAGGTGATCCGCGTTGCGCGACGGGCGGAACGAACGCTCCGGACTCGACTCGCAGTCGTTAACCACAATCGCGTTGGCGATAGCAAACCGAGACCTGCGAGCAGCACGGCGTGGGAACCCGCTTCTCGCACCGGCAACGGTTTTTCCGGCAAGCCGCCAGTCGCAGTGACTGGCGGCACTCCGGAGTCGATTTCGTCCAAAGCCAGTCGCTTTATGGCGATGCCGCCGTTAGCATCGATGGCGATAGTCTTGGGTCAGGAACTCGCGCCCCGGGTTCCATAGCTGCCCGTACGCAAGCGTCCGTGGCCTACGTCGAAAACAGCCGGCGCTGACAGGCGTTGAGAAGTGGTCGTTTTACAGTAGCTTTGATGCCGCCGCCTGCTTCTGTCGGGCACACTCGAATCGAGGAGCCGCTATGTCACACGATGTTAGGCAGAAAAGAAGACAACACGACCATGCCAGGCTCAGCGCGATTGGCAAGCCTGAGTTCGGTTGTTGCTGGACGAAGCGCCTGGGCGTGAGCAAGCAACAAGTCGCGCGGGCGGTTAAGCAATCGGGACCTGCGGTCCTCGCACTTGAAGACTTTATAAAGGCAGTGAAGTAACGAGATCCAGTGTAAGTTCACACGTGTTCTCGGCCCTTCAGCCTGACATACGCGACTAAGCGTCGATATTAGTCGCGAGCGACGAGTGGCGGAAGCGCGCTAGCTTCGGCCCCGCTTAGGGTACTCGAGCTTTGGCGCCGCCTTTAAGCTTTCCTTGGTCGCGCCGGGCAGCACGAATCTATCTCCATCGGACGTCAGTTCGGTCGTCCGAACAGCGACGTTGTGCCTGCCCAGGCCGACAAAGCCGCCGGCGCCGATCACGACGAAT
>CAWHHJ010000010.1:0-200966 GCA_963829085.1 uncultured beta proteobacterium
ACAAGCCGATCGCCACGCGCGAGCTGTCGATCCAGGTGATCCAGAAGATCGGCGAGATCGCACCGTTCGTCGTCGGCGGCGCGGCCGATCTTGCGTCGTCGACGAAGACGAACTTCAGTCCGGGGGATCGATTGAACGGCTGAAAGACGACGTCAACGATCCGCCGCCATTCGCGCTGTTCAAAAGCAAGAACCTGCACTTTGGAATCCGCGAGCACGCCATGGGCGCGGCGATCAACGGGATGACGCTGTACGGCCCGCTGCGCGTGCACGGCTCGACGTTCCTGATCTTCTCCGATTACATGCGCCCGGCCATCCGCCTCGCCGCGCTGATGAAGATCCCGTCGATCTTCGTCTACACGCACGACTCGTCTTTCTCGGCGAAGACGGTCCGACGCATCAATCGGTCGAGCAGCTTTTCTCGCTCCGCCTGATCCCGAATATGACGCTGTTCGTCCCGCAGATGGCGTAGAGACCGGCATGGCGTGGGCGTGGGCGATAGGCAGCAAGCACGAAGGGCCGACGCTGATCGTGCTGACGCGGCAGAAGGTCGACATCATCCCGCACGGCGCCGATTCGATCCGCACGAAGTCTGGCGCGGCGCGTACGTGCTCGACTGGCTACGCCGACGGCGATTTCACCTTCATCGCGACAGGCTCCGAGGTGACGCTGGCCGTGCGAACGGCCGAACTGCTGCGCCAGGAAGGCATCCGCGCTCGCGTCGTGTCCGCCCCATCGCTCGGATCTCTTCGACCGTCAACCTGTTGACTACCAGAACGAGATCCTCGGCGACCGCAGCCGCATCGTCGCCCTCGAAGCCGGCCGCTCCTCCGGTGGTACAAGTACGCCAACCACGACGCCCTAATCATCGGCATCGACCGCTTCGGCGCCTCCGCGCCGCTGGCCGATATCGAGCAGCACTTCGGATTTACACCCGAGGCGGTGGCGGAAAAGGTGCGGGGGTGGCGGGGATAGGATCGGGCGGCGAATGCATGTTCATCCGCCTTGATATGGAGTGCGTGTAGCGGAGCTACCGCTTTGGGAGGCGGTGGGACGGTCAGTCCGCCCATCTGCTGATGCTTTGCTGAATGCGCGCGAAGTCGCAGTACGTGCTTATACGGTCGCGACGAACTGACATTGCCGACCCAACCTCAAAAAGCGGTGGCCTTGCCACGCGCACGCCATAGCCGCCGCCCATCGCCGCAGCGCGGGCATTCGACGACCGCCAGCCCCCGCTTTGCTGCGCGAGTATCGAGTGTACGACCGCTACATCCTCATGCGCATTCGAGTCGCTTTAGTTCTGCTCTTCACCGCCAGTACTACCTTCGCGAACTTTCGCGAGTTCACCGACGTGCCGAAGAATCCGGCGCTGGAAGTTGCGCTGATGCATGCGGCGGAGCCGTCGCTGAAGGCTTTTCCGAAGCTGAAGGCCGAGGATCTCGCCCTCAGCATCGTCGATGTGACGAAGCTCGCGACGATCGATCGCGGCGGACTGTCAGGGTGATGTGCCGTTCTATCCGGCCTCGGTGGTGAAGCTGTTTTTCATGGCCGATGTGTTCATCAGAACATGGAGGGGGATCGGGACGTCGCGCGGGCGCTGGGGGAGATGATCGGGCTGTCCGACAACGATGCCACGGCGTTTCTGGTGGACATGTCAGCGAACACGTCCGGGGCCGACGCTGCAGGGGCGTGCGCTGGCTATGTCGATCGGCAGCGGAAGGTCGTCAACCGCTGGTTCGGCACGATGGGGTACGACATCAGCGCCATGATGAAGCCGTGGAGCTTCGGCCCGTTCGGGTGCGACAAGCAGGTCCTCGGCGGCGATTCGCGTCCGAATCGCAACCGGCTCACGGCCAACGCCTCCGCGTCGCTTCTGCTCTGGATCGTGCGGCATCGCGCGATTTCCGGGGGCGGACAGCGATGCCATGCTGGCGCTGCTCCAGCGTCCGTTCAATCCGTTGCGCGGGGACGAGAATCAAGTCAAGGAGTTCATCGGCGAGTCGTTGCCGGCCGGATCGACCGAGTGGTCGAAAGCGGGCTGGACCAGCGAAGTCCGCCACGACGCGGCGTACATCGAACTGCCGGGCGGGCGGAAGATGATCCTCATCTTCACGCGCGGCGCGGCGGACGACGTCAAGCTGGTGCCTGCGATCGCGAAAAGCGTGCTCACGGAATTGCAGTAACCCGGGGAACGCGGATCGCGCGACGAGTCGGTTGCCGCAGGCAGACGCCGCCGACGACTTCGTAACATTTCGATCGTCAGCCGATCTTCTCGGCGACGTAGCTGAGGATTTGCTCGTAGGTGCCGGAGAGCGCGATGACGATGGCGACGACGCCCTGGAGCGCGATCGCGAGATGGGCACGCGGGTCGTCGGGTGGACTTTGCGCGACCGCGCGGAAGAAGACGCCGTCTTCGGCCATCGCGTAGTAGACGCGCGGCGCGGTGAGCATGCCCTGGCTGAGGAAGCCGAGCGTGGAGATGGCGATGCCGGCGGCGATGAGTGTGGCGCCGCGCTCGCCGAGCGCGAGGCGCATCAGCGTCGGAGGCGGGGGTGGTCGTCGCGGCGAGTCCGTCGGGGCCGAGCGCGCGCAGGCAGATGACGTTGACGGCGAGGTAGACGGTGATGACGCCGATGACGCCGGCGAGCATGCCGATGGCGAGGTCGCGCCGCGGGCGCTTCAGCTCGCCGGACATGAAGCTCGCGGTCTGCCAGCCGCCGTACGCGAACATGCACCGGCGTCATCGCCGCGGCGACGGCCGAGGGCGAGGCGGAGCGGCGTCGGCGGCGGACTCGGCGCCGCGACGGCGCGCGCGCCGAGCACGAGGCCGCGCGACGACGAGCATCGCGATCGCGCGCGAGCTTAGCAGCATCAGCACGGTCTGGGTGTTGCTGCCCGCGCGGACGCCGAGGCAGTTGATGATGGTGAGGACGGCGAGGGTGAGCGTGGCCAGGATCGCAGTCGGGGATCCGGTGCCGCGTGAGCTCGACGAAGTAGCGCGCGAACGTGACGGCGACCGCCGCCATCCCGCCGCTCTGCGATGACGAGCAGCAGCGCCCAGCCGTACAGGAACGCGACGGACGGGATGCCAGGCATCGCGCAGGTAGGCGTACTGGCCGCCGACCTCGGGGCGCAGCGCGGCGAGCTCCGCGTAGACGAACGCGCCGACGAGCGCGATGACGCCGCCCGCCGCCCACACGCCGAGGATAGGGCGGGCGTGTGGACGTGCCGCGCCACGACGTACGGGTTGATGAAGATGCCCGAGCCGATGATCTCGTGATCTGCTGTAAACGCGTCCGGAATTGCAGCATAAACCGTTATCACGCCCGCCAGTTGACCGTTGTGCATGACCGGAGCTGATAAGCAATGGGCAGTCGGATGGACGTTGCCTTTGCGATTTCGCCTAAATCCAGAACGGCATCGGAGTTTCGTATGGTGCGCCGATTGGCGGCGACCCAACCCGACAAACGATGTCCTAGCTGAAGGCGTAAGCCCACGACGAGTGATTCGAGCTCACCGGACGCAGAGACTGCGCAAAGGTCGTCTGACTCCACCGAATATGCGAACAGAACCCCAGCATAATGCGGCACAAGCCTTCTCAGGCTCTCGAAGGTAACGGTCGCAGCTTCTCGGATTCCCGGTCGTGCAGCCAATGCTTGCGCCGACCGGAAGAGGGTCAGGGCTTCGCCAGAACTGGCAGTTATGTCGTCCAGATGAGGAGTAGAGTCAGCGGTGTACCAAGCGATCGATGCATCGGTGATTGCTAGCAGTGACTTCGGTGTGGGTGTTCAGGAGGAATGATAGTCGCAGAAACATTTGTGAAGGTATCGATCACCAGGGGGTCATACATCGTTCCGCGGCGGTCCCACAGAATTTTCAATGCATCCCTATCGGGCAGCCTCGGTCGGTAGGGTCGATCTGACGTGAGTGCATCGAAGCAGTCTACGACCGAGAGTATTCGCGCGCCGATCGGGATAAGGGCGCCCCTCAATCCATCCGGATAACCGGTCCCATCCCAGTTCTCATGGTGATGGCGCACTATTGGGACAACAGGATAGGGGAAGTCGATCGCCGACAGAATATCCGCGCCTACGCTGGCGTGAAGCTTCATCTTTTCAAACTCGGTCGGCGTCAGAGGACCAGGCTTGTTGAGTATGTATTCGGGGACAGCGAGCTTCCCCATGTCGTGGAGCAGCGCGGCCGCCTCAATCGCTCCGTTTATTTCTCTCCGACTCCCATGCTTGGCCGAGCGACCGCATACGTCTGCACTCGTCTGATGTGCCCGTGAGTGATCTGGTCCTTAGCGTCAATCGCCATAGCCAAAGTCTCTATTGTCGACATGTACAGTGTGTTCAGCTGCTGAGGTGCCGATTCGCATCCTCCACGCGACCCATCGATGTCGAGAATGTGAGGTACAGGACGAGCAGTAGCGGCACGATAGCGCGAGAAACGTCAGGTCGAGATTCCGTGTGTAGGTGACCAGCAGTGCTGCGACAGAAGCTCCGCCGAAGTAGTTCAAGGAAAGCCAAACGAAGTTGTCGCGCCAGATCTTCAGCGGCGGCAACTGCTTTTCTAAGGCGATGGCAAACGTGATAATCCAGCTGTTAAGCAGAAAATACGCGATGGTGAAGATCAGTAGCGGCAGTAGCAGCTGCGCGGGTAGGTACGCAGATTTGATCGGTGTAAGGGGCCGCAATCCCCGCGATGCATAGAAAAACAAGTGAGCCGCGATCCAGATGGTCAGCGGCAGAGCACAAACATTGAAGATGATTTTGTAGAGCGGGTGACCCCTCTTATACGACCAAAGCGAGATGACGAAAGCGTCTAGCGCAACCGTTAATGTGCCGGCTGCAGGACCAAATAGAAGGACTGACGTAAAGACGAACGTTTCCGAAACGGAAATAGTGGCCGGGAGTGAAGGCAGACGGACCGTCGCGGAGCCGCTGACGAGGGTCAGGATGGCCAGGATGAGCCAGTTCAAGACCCTTCGACCACGTAAGAGTCAATGAAAGACTGCACGATGATCGCGAAAACCGACCGAGTGCAATGCAGATCACGTAGCACCCGCATGCGTGTCGGCGAATTGCAAGGTACTCTGGTGGCCATAAAGGCTACGGCCACGACAGGTTGATGCCGTGACCGACATTGTCGGTAGCTAGATTCCCCTTAAGTCCAAACGATTATACGCATGGTTCCTCCTAGTGAGTCTTCGTCGCGTTCACAATTCGCCAGACAGCTCAGTCGTGCTGCGATCCAGACGATGCTGTCGGTCCAGACGATGCTGTCGGTCCAGACGATGCTGTCGGTCCAGACGATGCTGTCGGTCCAGACGATGCTGTCGCGTCCAGACGATGCTGTCGGTCCAGACGATGCTGTCGGTCCAAACGATGCTGTCGGTCCAGACGATGCTGTCGGTCCAGACGATGCTGTTGGTCCAGACGATGCTGTTGCGTCCAGACGATGCTGTCGCGTCCAGACGATGCTGTTCGTCCAGAGCTGGCTGCTGCGGATTGTCGGTACGGCCGACTGCTCGCATACGGTCCTGGGATGGCGAGGTCACTCTGAGCGACCAATTCTCGATGCCTTGGTCTTCGTGTGCAGAAAATAACCCGTCGGAGCAACGGACTCTCCGCCGATTGAGACAGGTTGCGCGGTTGCTCGTTTCGAGTTAGCACTGCAGTGCTGCGGCGGACATTTAGAGCTCCAGCACCGGCCTCGATTAACCCGGCATTCGGAACCCGCGAACTCGTAAGCTGCAGCGCCAGCTTCACTCCGCGGGCGTCAACTCAGGACGCGCTTCCAGCACCAGCGCCGCCGCACCCGAGACCACCGCCGCCGACATGCTCGTGCCGCTCAGCTCCATGGATGCTGGCACCCTTCCCGACCACCCGCTCCGGATACGTGGTCGCCAGCGTTGAACCGAACGCCGCGCCGCACGATCCGGTTGCCCGGCGCCACCAGCTCCGGCTTCAGCAGGCCGTCGATGTGCGTCAGCCCGCGCGAGCTGTAGGTCGCCATCACGTCGTCGGACGGCGCCGCGGTGCCCTTGGTGTTGAGCGCGCCGACCGTGATCGCCGCGGGCGAGTTGCCCGGCGAAACAATCCCGCCGACGACCGGCCGGCCGTCCGTTGTCTTGCCGAAGTTGCCCGCCGCGGCCACGACCACGATCCCCCGGCCTTCACCGCGCGCTGCACCGCCTGGCACAGGGGATCGTCGCGGTAGGACTCGAACACCGGGATGGCCGAGCGAGAGATTGATGACCCGGAGGTTGTACTGAGCCGGTTCGCGATCGCGAAGTCGATCGCGGCGATCACGTCGCTGGTGTCGCCCGAGCCGTCCTCGTCGAGCACCCGCAGCGAGATCGAGGTGCGCGCCCGGCGCCATGCCCGCGATAGTTGGTGTTGCCGGTGCCGGTGACGGACCCGCCGGCAACGATGCGGCCGACGTGCGTGCCGTGACCGTACTCGTCGCCCCGGCTTGCCGCCGGTGAAGTCGAGACGCCGCCGCGACGGTCCCGCGCAGCGACTTGTGCGCCGCGACCCGGAGTCGATGATCGCCACGCCGATCCCGCGCCGGTGTAACGCCGGCAGCCCCGCGAACCCTGCCCACACCTGGTCGGCACCGGTCGCTGCCGTCGTCACCGCCATCATCCGCTGCACGCTGCGCGTCACCCGAGAGGTGATCGACCGCGCCGTCCTGCCGCATCGCTTCGAGCTGCTCGCCAGTGACCTTGAGCACCGCTCCGGTGGAGAGGCGCTTGCTGATGCTGGCGCCGTTGCGCGCCGCGATCGCGTCGACGTCGGCGGCGCTGCCGCTGACGATCACGTTCAGCGCGGCGGCGCCGCGCTGCAGGCCGGCGGCCAGATCCTCGGAGACGCGGGCGCGACGGCCCTGGGCCGCCGCCGGAGTGGTGATGAACAGCGCCAGCGCGATCGAGGTGACGAGCGCCGCGAGAACCG
Source organism: uncultured beta proteobacterium (assembly GCA_963829085.1). Classification (GTDB taxonomy): domain Bacteria; phylum Pseudomonadota; class Gammaproteobacteria; order Burkholderiales; family SG8-41; genus PALSA-1004. Next base: position 6,959 of record CAWHHJ010000010.1, read on the forward strand.
AGTGCGCTGGGGAGGCGAGCGTTGAATCAGACCATGTGGTTCGAATACATTTCGTCTGGAGTTCGGGTGTAAGAGTCGGGAGAACGCCGAGCCCAAGGCACAGCCAGTGCCAACCTCGGCCAGCTCCCCTCCCTTACCTGGTCCGGACGACGGCTTGAAGCCGAAACACAGCAAAAGCGCGGATTATGGTCGGGGTGCGCGCACACGCGGCGCGTGGCGGGCGGAGCGAGGAGCGGCGATGACTCTGCCGCACCCTTATTTAGGGGGAGCCAACCTGTTGGCTCCGATACGAATCGGTGGATCGGCCGGGGTAGCAAGCTACCCAGCAAAAGCGCCTAATAAATAGGGCACTTGGAGGGCCGGCCAACTTTTGGCCGGTAAGTTCATTAGTGGCCAGATGCTTTGAAGGCGGCGCTTGCGCTGCTGCTTGCTTCTTGTCGGAATTACGGCGGGTTTTCTTCGTTATCCGGGACCGCCGCGGACGCTCGGCCGTCCGGACCCGTTGGGTCGGACAATGCGCCGTCCAGAGGCGGCACGCTGGTCGCGTCGATCCGCAGCGAACCCGCCGGCTACAACCGGTACCTGCTCCTCGGCCGCCGTCGATGCGATGTCGCTCCTCACCAACGGCAAGCTGGTGCGCGTGAATCGGGCGACCGACGAGCTCGAGCCCGCGCTGGCCGAGAGCTGGACGCCGTCTTGGACTGGCGCTCGTCTTGGGGCTGATTGCGGCCCTCTGCGTTGTTGATCCCAGCCGGCACCGCAGCCGCGGCAAAGAAGGGCAAGGGCACGAAGCTCACCGTGATGACCCGCAACCTCTACTTGGGGGCGGATCTCGACGCCGGCGCTGCAAGCAAACGCCGTCGATCAGGCCGTCAACACGGGCCGCGAGATCGTCGATCGAGGTCCACGCGACCAAGCTCCCGTCGGTCCGCGCCGCCTCCATCGCGGCCGAGATCAAGAAGCGCGAGCCGGACGTCGTTGGCCTCCAGGAGGCAGCCTGGTGGCGAACCGGGCCGCTCAACCCGAACCCCGGTGTAGTCGCGAGTCCGACTGTCACCACGACCACCGACCCCTGGGCGGTGACTTCCTCGCCGACCTGCTGAAGGCCGTCAACAGCGGCAAGAAGGCAGGCCGCTGCGCTACGCACTGGCGGTCTCGAAGACGAGTTCGACGCCGAGCTTCCCGTCAACGACGACGGCAACGGCAACGGGCTCGCGGGCGCCGACCACAACGAGCGCCTGACGATGCGCGACGCGATCCTGGTCCGCAAGGGCGTCGGCATCAGACTCAAGAGCCCGACGAGCGGGACGTTCGACGCCCTGTTGCGGATCCGGCTGCGCGGGATTCATCAACGTCGACGTCACCCGAGGTTGGACCGCCATCAAGGTGACCGACGAGCAGGAAGAGTTCCGCTTCGTCGAACACCCACCTGGAGGCATTCGACAGCCAGGGCCACGACACGACGATCAGGGCACCACGTTGGGCAGGGGCGACGTTCGTGCCGCACAGCCACGCGGGCTGGGTCGGGCCGGGTGGTCCCCGCCAAGAGCAAGGCGGCGTCCTGCTCGGTGACATGAACTCCGATGACGACACCGTGCAGCCGAACGGCGACCGCAACGCATATGCGGCGCTTACGGCCGGCGGCCTCCAGAAACCGAGCACCGCGAACCCGCTCGGCTGCTGCCTGAACGACCCGTTCCTGGTCGGTCGGACCGAACTCGATCAACGATTTCGACCACCAGGTCGACCACGTTCTCGCGACACGAAGAAGATCAGTTCGTGAAGGGCTTCGTCGACGGCCGGGTGCCGGTCAACGGCCTCTACCCCTCGGATCACGCGGCACTGACGAGCGTGTTGAAGATCAAGTAGAGCTAGAGCGGACGAGATTCGCTCGAGAGGCCGGGGCAGAGCGCCCCGGCCTCTTCTTGTTCAAGAAGAGAAGGGGGACGGCAGAAGGTCTCCAAAACGCACATATCTGCCAATCTCGCACTTAGATTTCTTGGGCGGCTATGCTGAAGGCCGACGACAACGCAACGACAAGGCTTTGGAGGAACGACAGTGGCAAAGACGATAGGCATCGACCTCGGCACGACCAACTCGGCCATGGCGGTGATCGAGGGTCGATGAGCCCACCGTGCTCGAGAACGCCGAGGGGGGGCGCACGACCCCATCCGTGGTGGCTGCCACCGATTCGGGTGAGCGCCTGGTCGGAACGGTCGCCAAGCGCCAGGCCGTGATGAACCCGGATGAGACCATCTTCTCGATCAAGCGCTTCATCGGTCGCGAGAAGGAGTCCGAGGTAGAGGAGGAGACGATCGTCCCGTACAAGGTCGTCGCCGGCCCCAACGGCAGCATCCGCATCAACGTGGACGGCAAGCAGTACTCCCACCAGAGATCTGGCGATGATCCTGCAGAAGCTCAAGGCCGACGCCGAGGCCAAGCTCGGCGAGCCGGTCGACTCGGCGGTGATCACCGTCCGGCCTACTTCAACGACGATCAGCGCCAGGCCACCAAGGACGCCGGCAAGATCGCCGGCCTCGACGTCAAGCGGATCATCAACGAGCCGACCGCGGCGTCCCTGGCCTACGGCTTCGACGAGGAGTCCGATCAGACCATCCTGGTGTTCGACCTCGGTGGCGGTACCTTCGACGTCTCCGTCCTGGAGATCGGCGACGGCGTCTTCGAGGTGAAGTCGACCGCGGGTGACAACCACCTCGGCGGCGACAACTGGGACAAGGCGATTGTCGAGTGGCTGGTCGCTGAGTTCAAGCGCGACCAGGGCGTCGACCTCTCGCAGGACAAGAACTCTCTGCAGCGGCTCTACGAGGCCGCCGAGAAGGCGAAGATCGAGCTCTCCACCACCCAGGAGACGCAGATCAACCTGCCGTTCATCACGGCGACCGACGCCGGGCCGAAGCGCCTCGACATCAAGCTGACCCGGGCGAAGCTAACCGAGCTGACCTCGGATCTGCTCGAGCGCGTGGTGGGACCGTCGAGCAGGCGCTGGCCGATCCGAGCGCCGAGATCGGCCAGCACATCGTGCTGGTCGGCAGAAATCGTCGGCATGCCGGCCGTCCAGGAGAAGGTCAAGGAGCTGACCGGCAAGGAGCCGCACAAGGGCGTCAATCCCGACGAGGTCGTCGCGATCGGCGCCCACGGCATCCGGCGCGTGCTCGCCGGCGACGTCAAGGACGTGCTGCTGCTCGACGTCACCCGCTCGCCCTCGGCATCGAGACCAAGGGCGGCGTGATGACGAAGCTGATCGAGCGCAACACGACGATCCCGACGAAATTCGGAGATCTTCTCGACCGCTGAGGACAACCAGCCCTCGGTCGAGGTCCACGTGCTCCAGGGTGAGCGTGATATGGCCTCGGGCAACAAGAGCCTGGGCAAGTTCCAACCTCACCGGCATCCCGCCGGCGCCGCGGGGCATACCACAGGTCGAGGTCACCTTCGACATCGATGCGAACGGCATCCTCAACGTCTCGGCGGAGGTTGCTCGGCACCGGCAAGGAGCAGAAGATCGAGATCAAGGGCGGCTCCGGCCTCGACGAGACCGAGGTGGACGATGATGGACGCGGAGTCGCACGCCGACGAGGACCGGCGCCAGCGCGAGCTGGCCGAGGCCCGCAATGTCGCCGAGAACGCCGCCTACCAGGCGGAGAAGCAGCTCACAGAGCTCGGCGACGAGGTCGTCAGAGCTCCAAGGAGGAGATCGAGGCGGCCGTCGAGGAGGTGCGCGATTCGCTCACGTCCGAGGACGCGGCCGAGATCCGCTCCAAGTCGGATGCACTGCAGACCGCCTTCCAGAAGGTCTCCGAGCAGATCTACGCGCAGGCCGCGGAGCAGCAGGCGGCGACCTCCGCCGACGGCACCTCGCAGAACGGCGCCGGCGAGGAGGAGGTCGTGGACGCCGAGGTCGTCGACGACGAGAAGACCTCTAAGGACGGCATGACGACGAGAAGCGTGCCAGGCTCGACGAGGAGGTCGTCGACGCCGAGCTGGTCGAGGGCGAGGAGCAGCCCTCGGCCGGCCAGGGCTCGATGGAGACGGCGCCGCCGATCAGGTCGAGCGAGACCTCGACGAACTGTCCGAGACGAAGCGCGAGCGGGATGAGTACCTCGACCTCGCCCGGCGGACGAGGCCGACTTCGAGAACTACCGCAAGCGGGTAGCCAAGGAGACCTCTGTCGCGCTCGCCCGCGGCAGGGCCGACCTCGCGCGCCGGCCTGCTGCCGGCGCTTGACAACCTCGAGCGGGCGCTCACTTCGGTGAGGGACGCCTCGGCGCGTGACGCCCTCGTCAAGGGCGTCGCCATGGTCCGCGACGAGCTGCACGGCCGGCTCGAGGGTGCCGGTGTCGAGGCGTTCGATCCCACCGGCGAGAAGTTCGATCCACAGCTACACGAGGCCCTCTCGACCAGGCCGGCCGAGGACACCGAGCCCGGGGTCGTGCTCGAGACGCTCGAGAAGGGCTACCACCTGAACGGCCAGGTCCTGCGCGCGGCCAAGGTGGTGGTAGAGTCGTGATGGCGGAGCCGCGCGACTTCTATGAGGTCCTGGGCGTCAACCAGGACGCCTCGCAGGACGAGATCAAGAAGGCCTATCGCGACCTCGCTCGCAAGTGGCATCCGGACCGCAACCCGGGTGACAAGGACGGCAGCGAGGAGCGCTTCAAGGAGATCCAGCAGGCCTACGACGCGCTCTCCGATCCCGAGAAGCGCAAGGAGTCGACGCGGGAGGTCGCTTCGCGGCTCTGGCGCCGGGGGTTTTTGCCGGGGCGGGACAGTTTCCCGGCGGCAGCGGCGGGTTCGCCTCCGACCTCGGCGACATGTTGCTCCTCGTTCTTCCGCGGTCGCGGCCAGCAGGGGCCGCGCGGCAGCGTGGCCGAGATCTCGAGACCGAGGTCCGCCTCAGCTTGACCAGGCGATGCACGGCACCCAGATCGCGGTGTCGGTGCCGACGACCAGCGAGTGCCCCACCTGCCACGGCAGCCAAGCCCGGCACCTCTGCCCGCGAACCTGCCCGCGCTGCGAGGGGACTGGGATCGACGCGCAGAGCCAGGGTCTCCTTCTCGATCTCACAGCCGTGCCCCGAATGCAGCGGCCAGATAGATCATCGAGGACCCCTGTCCCACCTGCTCCGGGAGCAGCGTGACCCAGGAGACGAAGCGCTACCGGGTGAACGTTGCAGCCGGAGTCCACGACGGCAGCCGGATCAGGCTCGCCGGCAAGGGTGAGGCGGGCTACCGGGGCGGACCGCGGGGCGATCTCTACGTGACCAGCGCCGGGTTGCTCCCTCTCCTGTCTTCAAGCAGCGTCCCGACGGCAACCTCGAGGTCGACCTGCCGGTCACCGTGACCGAGGCGATCCAGGGCGGCGACATCGAGGTGCCCACGCTGAACGGCTCCAACGATCAATCTCTCCCCGGAACGCAGCACGGCACGGTCCAGCGGCTGCGCGGCGAGGGGCCGCCGCGGGCCAAGGGATCTGGGCGCGGAGACATCTACTACCGGATCCGCATCGACGTCCCGAAGGAGCTCACGGGGGAGCAGCGGGCGGCGGTGGAGAAGCTCGCCGAGTCGTTCAATGGCCGCGATCCGCGCTCCGCGCTCTTCGGGCACGCGGCTCGGTCCGGAGCAGGAGGGAGAGTTGAAGACTGATGGCTGACGGTTCCCGCAGGAGACGGCATGACCAGGTCGATCGGATCGACCAGGAGCGCGGCGTCTTCATGATCTCCGTCGCGGCCGAGCTTGCCGGGATGCATCCGCAGACGCTGCGGATGTACGGAGGCGCGGGGCTGATCACACCCAAGCGCTCTCCCCGCAACACAAGGCTGTATTCGCAGGCCGACGTAGAGCTGCTGCGGCGGATCCAGCGGGATGACCAGCGACGAGGGGCTCAACCTGGCGGGCGTCGAGTAGGTGCTCGAGCTCGAGCAGCGCCTGGAGCGGATGCGCGCCGACTGGCTCGGATGCGAAAGCGCGCCGCGGCAATGGAGGCGACGATGACCAAGGAGCTCGTGCGGCTCCGCAAGTGGATCGGCGGCGAGCTACCGTCCCCTACGGCGCCTACGAGCCGGAGAGGATGCGTCCGGGCGGGACCAGGATTCCAGTCAGGCGCCGAACCGCCTGACGGCTTGGCATCAACTGCGGGCACGACGAGGCCGCCGCTGGGGGCCGGCCAACCGCCGCGGTGGAGCAGGAGAGCAGTCGGCGCGCAACGCCCTCGAGCGCCTCGAACCCGCCGCCGCCAGGGAGCCTCGCCCGTGAGGACGGCGAGCGCCACGCGCTCCCCGCGCGGAGTGCCGCCAACGGGCCCGCCTGATGCGTGACCGGCCCGCTGTTGTGCTCTCCGCCCGGTGCGCGCCCAGCCCCCCTTGAACCAGAGTCGCCCAGTTTCCGCCGAGCGCCTCGGGTATTCCCCAGCGCTCGCCCGGGGTGATCCCGGCGAGCAGCCGCTTCGCGTAGGCGCGATGTCCGCCCGGGAGGTTCGCGTCGAGCCTGAAGAAGAACCGGGCCATGTCGGCCGCGGTGATCCGGTCCCCACCCCGATGGCCGGGCGTCGGCTCGAAGTCGCCCATTCCGGCCTCCTCCGCGACCTCCTCGAGGCCCTCGTCGCCGACGCGAGCGTAGACGGCGTCAGCGGCACCGATGCCGAGGTACGCGATCATCGGCTCGAGGAGCGCCTTGGTCTCGCTGTCGAGGGGCAGTCCCTCGCGCTCGAGCCGCCGCAGTTCAGCCACGAGCAGCAGCGCCTTGCTGACGCTCGCGGAGCTTGAACTGCCGATCGTAGTCGTAGCCGCGCAGCCCAAAGGACCGGTGGATCGACCGCGAGAGGAGACATCGCCCCGGCTGGCGGCAAACCGCTGGGCCCTCCGGACGGCTTCGGGTGCAGCAGGTTGAGCCCGGCCGAGGCCAGACCTCGTGCGCGCTCCGCTGGGCACGGTGGTCGTTTCGATGCGCAATGGCCAGGCCGCCCGGGAGGAACAAGGGGAGGCCGGCCAGCGCGATCAGCGCGGCCCCCGCGCCCCTGGTGCTTGCGGTGGGAATCCCACGGGCGAAGGGTAGGTGACCTCGGCGGCCTCGGGGCTGGCGGGGTGGCGGAGCTCCGGATCGAGGCCCGCATCTGCGAGCGCCTCGGTTCGGTCGATGTAGAGGCGCATAGACGATCTTGCCGTCCCGGAAGGTCATCGTGTGAGCACTGCGGACCTCGACCTCCGGGTCCGGCCCTACGCCCCTGGAGTACGTGCGGGTGAGCGCCACGACCCGGTCGCCGGCCGGAACGAGCTCGTAGTCGCGCACCTCGTTCGCTCGGCCCCGGTGAGCGGCGGCTCAAGCATGCTGCGGAGGGCCTCCTTGCCCCTGTAGGAGCGGTCGCTGGGCAGGTCCCGGTCGTAGACCTCGACATCGTCATCGAAGTACGGACGGCGCCCCCCCTCGACGCCTTCGTTATTGAAGGCCTCCAGCAGGCGTCGAAGATCTCGACGTTGGTGTCAGTCGCCATCCTTGACCGTCCCTTCCGGACCATCCTTATGCCGAGCCAGCCTCGGCCGTCTACCCGCGTTCATCAACGCCATGCGCATCAAGCGGAACATTCCCGCAATCCTGCTGCAATACGGGGCAGCGGGGCACGCGTGTTGCCGGGCGACCCTGGTTACGACGACGTGTCGAAGCAGGAAGCGCAGGGAAAATGGAAGGCGTAAAGCCCATCGTCGCCGGAGAGGTAGTAAGGCTTTCGCCGTTGGTGCGCGGGTTACCGCGCGAAATCCCGGCATGATGACGGGTCCGGGCACGAATACATACATCGTAGGGACCGATGTGTTAGCGGTGATCGATCCAGGACCTGTGAGCGAGCCACACTTCGACCGCATACGGGAACTAGTGGGTGACCGGTTACGCTGGATACTCTGTACACATACCCATCTTGACCATTCGCCTGGAGCGCGCGCGTTGCAGGCAGCGACCCATGCGCAAACCATTGGCATGCCCGCACCGCCGCATGGAAGTCAGGACGTTAGTTTCTTCCCGGACCGTATTTTCAAGCACGGCGACGTGATCGAAGGCGGCGACTTTACATTGCGTGGCATACATACACCGGGCCATGCGTCCAATCATCTTTGTTTCCTTCTGGAGCCGGAGAAACTGCTCTTCACAGGTGATCACATCATGCAGGGATCTACGGTCGTGATTACGCCGCCTGACGGCGACATGATCGAATATCTCCAGTCGCTGGATTCACTGCTGGCCCTTGATGTCGTGCGCGTTGCGCCGGGACATGGTCATCCGATCGAGACACCACATGACGAAGCCCGCAGGTTGATCGCCCATCGTCTGAAGCGCGAGCAAAAAATCATCGCCGCGTTCAGCGGCCGTAATCCAGCCACTATAGATGAGTTAGTGCCGGTTGCTTATGCGGATACCTCGCCCAAGCTGCACCCGGTCGCGCGCCGCTCACTGCACGCGCATCTGATCAAGCTCGAGCGCGACGGGCAAGTCCGCCAAGTCGGTGAACACTGGACATTGCGTAGCTGACGCTACACTTGGCTACGCAGATCATTTGCATAGGCCGAGAATCTTCTCGTCGGACGTGCAGACTTTCACGGGCTTTGCGGCGGCTTTCGCCTGAGCCGCCGTGCAATTTCGAATTTCCCGGGTCGTCTCCGGATAGTAAACCCAACCAGGGTTGAGCTTACGGCAAAGTCAGATCAACCTCCCGCCACTTTGGATGGCCTTGTGCCTGCAGGGTCGCAAAATTTGCGCACAGCGATCGGCCGAAACGTGCAAGCCGCGACACGATATCCCTCAAATTGTAGTCGTACGTAACGAGATATGCGCCGACCGAGACGGTTATCAGATCCTGATTGAGCAGATTTGGATAGCTGCTGGCGCGTATGGTCGCCGGCGTATATGTGGTGAGCGGAACCTTGCTTGTCGGATTGCCTGGATCGAACTTCAAAAGCTTAATGAATTTCTGCGCCTGAGGCTTCATGTCGGCTATGAGCGGCGCCGGTTGTCCGGCAGCGACTACGACTACATCCACCGTCTTGTCGGTGATCAGTTTGATAAGCGCTTCTTCGTTCGACAGGTGAGTGGCGTTTGCCGCTGGTATCGACTCGTTGAACATCATCCGGTACAGCGTGTGCGTAATCAGCGCCGCGCCGCTGCCGAGCAGACCGCCGTTGATGCGCGCGTTGCGAATGTCATGCAGATAATTCAGGCTCGAGTCGGCGCGAACGATGTAGTGAATTTCAGTGTTATATAGCGGCAGGATGACGCGTAGCGGACGCATGAGTTCCATGACGTCCTTGTTTCCGCTCGCGGCTCTGTCGACGAACGCCTGGTACACGTCCGCCTGCACAATCGCAAACTTCACGCCGCGGTCGGAGCGCAAATGGCGAATGTTTGCTGCTGAACCGGCGGTTGGCACCACTTCGAGGTCGATGTCTGCGTCAGGCGCTACGTATTTCGCCAGATCTTTGCCGATCTCGTAGTACGTTCCTTTTTCCGATGCCGTCACTATTTTGTATTGGGCGGCGGCGAAGGCAACTTGCTGACCCCACAATAGAACCGCAATAACAATAAAGAGTGTTTTCCACATCACTACGGTCTGCGCTGATTTGTGTGCGATGCGCATAATCCGAGCGCGGCAACGCCCTCCGGACAGGAGTCGGGCAATTTCGTAGTTTCCTGGCTTCGCTTGGTTGGGGCGGTCGGCTTAGAAGCCGCTTGGTTGGGCTCGACCGGGTCGCGCTTGACTGCGGCCGATGCATCCATGTCAGCACTGCGTTCGACTGTCGTTGCGTCAGGAACTGCTGCTGGAGCCGATTTGGGTATTGCGCTGGACCGCGGGTCCTCGCTGTCGCGTGCGATACCTGGAGCGGGAGCGGGCGTGCTGATCACTTTGCCAGGAGCGATTGCGTGCGGAACGTCGAGTACCGGAATATTCGCGATAAAGGTAGAGCGCCGGCACAGCCAGTGCAGCCAGTACGACGCCCGTGACGACGAAACCCGGGATGCGCATGCATCCAGCGCGGTCGCATCGAGCCGTTGCTCGTCGCGCGCCGGCGGTAATTCTGCATGAGACAGGTGCGCGCTCGGTGTTTGGGGGCGGGCGGCGTTTGCTGCAGGCGCGGCAGCGTCCGGACGGTAGTGAGATTCCGCGCGCGTATGCATTTTCGGCTGTGCACCACGAGGCTCGGTCATGCTGGGCTGTGCGCCACGAGGGTTCAGTCATCCTGGGCTGTGCGCCGCGCAGCTCAGTGTGGCAGTGAACGCATGCGCGTAGCAGTAATCGGATTCGGAAGGCTGCAATGCGGACATATAACCTGCAGCCGCGCACCGCAGATGTTGCAGAACTTGGACTGCCCCGGATTGATATGACCACAGCTCGGACATTCAGCTTCGAATGGCTGCGGATTGGAGTCTGGGCGGGTTTGCCCGTTAAATAGGGCGGCAACGATCCTGCGCATCTGGTTCGATCCCGCTGTTACTGAGGCTCAGGCGGCGCGCCCCCGTTTATAAATTGACGCGGCACTGGCATTGCAATCATCAACGCGTGTGCGCCTTGAGTAAGCTCCCAAGGGATGACCGCATGAGGCCGCAAACTTCCTCTGTTCGTCACCCATAGGACGGTCGGGCCGACGCTTCGTTCCCCGCACGACGCGCGGTTACCCTAAACAACGCGGCCTGGCGATTGATTACTCAATCGTACAGGACCAGTGAGCGCCGTTGCTGTCAGACATTTGCTGATAGTGTCGGCGGCAGCGCTCGACCCGAGCGTAGAAGTGTATAAGAACGCTACGCCCGCCCGGTGTGGCGTGGACGTGTGTTGGGCGTTGTGCTTTTGACGTAAACGCGCGACTGTCGCGCTTGGCCTCTTGTGCCTTGCCTCTGTAGACAACCGTCCTTACGGGTAGAAGTTAACGGCGATCACGCCTCATGTATCGAGCAGCTACACTGCCTTAAACGATGACTGCCCGATGACAACAGCATTAAGCGAGCTTCACTGAATTGACTTGACGTTCGCCTCTTTCACGACCTTCTGCCATTTCGGCACATCGCGCTTGAGCACTTCCTGGAAGCGCTGCGGTGGGCCGCCTCCGGGCTCGAGGCCTTCACCGGCCATCCGCTCCTGCATGACCGGTGTTTGAATCGCTTTGCTTATTTCCGGCGTTGAGCCGCGTGACAATATCCTTCGGCAGGTTTTTCGGTCCCCACGCGGCATACCACAAAGCAGCCTCATATCCGGGCAGCGTTTCGCCAACCGTCGGCATATCGGGCACCGCGGCGATGCGCTTGGCCGTCGTGACGGCAATACCGCGCAGCTTGCCGGATTTATTCTGCGGCACCATGGACGGCATGCTGCCGAATATGAGCTGCACCTGTCCGCCGAGCAAGTCGGTAAGCGCGGCGCCAGTGCCTTTGTACGGCACATGTGTCATCTTGGTGCCCGCCATGAGATTGAAAAGCTCGGTCGCCAGATGCGTGATGCCGCCCGTGCCTGTGGATGCATAGTTGAGAGTGTTCGGACTGGCTTTCGCAAGGGCAATCAGTTCTTTGATTGTTTTGGCTTGCACACTCGGATGGAGCGTCACCATGAAGCCGGTTTCGCCGAGCAATGAAATCGGTGTTATGTCGTTTACAGGATCGTACGGCAGCTTGAAGATCGCGGCGTTTGCAGCATAGCTGCCTGAGACCATTGCAAGTGTGTAGCCGTCGGGCGCGGCGCGCACTGTAGTCTCTGCGCCGATCGTGCCACCGCCACCCGCGCGGTTATCCACGACAAAGGATTGCCCGAGCGATTCCGTCAGCTTCTGTGCAAGCGCGCGAGCGACGATATCTGTGCCGCCGCCGGGCGCAAACGGCACGATGAGCCGAACCGGCTTCGATGGGTATTTGTCTTTCTCTTGCGCCAGGGTATGAGCCGGTATCGCGGACGTCGCGGTTACTATCGCGACGCTCGCAATTATCTTGCGGGTCTGCATGGTTTCTCCTGAGGACTTCTAACGGCGGGAGGAATAAAACGAATAACAATCTTTCTAGCGCTATACAAGGAGCGCAAGCAGTTCGGTCACGTTGTGCTCTTCCATGTTGAGCGCGACAGATGCGATCTGGTCCGTCGGCAAATGCGGATTGATGCCGCGGAATTTCTGCGCAATGCCTTTCGCATCGATGGGCGCATGTACTGAACCCGTGGGATTCATGACATCGACTCTTTCCCATTTCCCGTTGTGCTCAGCGGCGACCCAACCGGGGAAATCCTTTGGATACAGTTTATCGAGCGCCGGATCAGGGACGAGCTCCATATTGTTCGCGAGTGCTACGAGCGCTGGATCGCCGAGTTTGGCATCGCTGAACTGAGCGGGCAGCACTTGTCCATCCGCGAGCGCCGCAGCCACGGTATAACGCAGGCTCATCTGCGCGTTGAGCGCGCTCGACGGAGCGTAATCAAACCCGCATTGCACGTCGACGACTTTAGCTGTGCCGACGCGCACCGGCATTCTGCTATTCCATGGCGCACCGAGTTTCCGGCGCAGCTCGAGTGCTGCATCGATGTACGAATGAGTGCTGCCGCAGCAGGAATAGGGCTTAATCGAAGTCTTGTCCAGGTGATACACGCTGCCGAGATCTTTGGTGAGAGGCGCCGCGTCCGATGCATCTGAAAATGCCTTGAGCACGCCGCCATCTTCGAACTCGTATATCTGTGTCGGTCCGGTAAATCCGATTTGTGCGAGCTCGGCGGCCAACACACCTGAGTGGGCGGCCTTACCGGCGTGCAAGCGTTTGCTCATCGTGCCATCCGCATTGAAGGCCCATAAGCCCGCGCCCTGCGTGCCTGCAAGCCCCAGCGCCCATGCGCATTGCTCCGTGTGCAGTTTCATCAGCGACGCGCAGGCAGCCGCAGCGCCGAACGGACCGCAGACGCCAGTCAGATGCCATCCACGCAGACGGGTGGCCGAAGGATTGAGCGCGAGGCTCGTGCGTATCATCACTTCGTACCCTGCTGCAATCGCGGTTACGAGTTCGGTACCTGTGCTACTCAGTTTTTCTGCCATCGCAATGGCAGCAGGCACGACGACCGCGCCGGGATGCAGCTTTGCGTTGTGATAGTCGTCGAGCTCGAATGCATGCGCAGCAGTACCGTTAACGAGCGCGGCGTCAGCTGCACGCAGGGATGCTTTCGCTTCGCCCCATACGGTGCTCTCGCCGGTGCCGGCGCCGCGGCGCGCCCATTCGAGCAGCATTTTTGCCCAAGGTGTTTGGAAGCCATAAACACCTGCGCCGATCGTGTCGAGTATGGCGATGCGAACGACTTCACGTGTTCGCTGCGGAAGATCATCGTGCCGCAGATCGGCAACCCAATTTGCAACTTCCCGAGTTGGCGCGGAGACTGCGCGGCGGTCAAAATTCATGTGAGTACTCCGAGGTTAAGAAATGCGCGCGCCATCGGCGCGGGCGAAATCTCATTCTAAGGCGGCACCGCCCGCCTGTCATTTCGCGCGCGCCCACGGGCAATCTTGACCTGTCGGACACAGGTCGGCATACTTCCCGCACCTCCCCCGCGCCGCGCCTGCAATCCATTTCACCTCCAATGTTCAGCGGGCACCTCTTGCGCGTTGCCGCGGATTTTCAACCTTGTAGCGATGGATCCTGTCATGACTGATTTTGACGTAATCGTAGTCGGCGGCGGCAATGCCGCATTCGCAGCGGCTGTTTCCGCGGTCGAGAATGGCGCGAAGCGCGTGGTGGTACTCGAGAAGGCGCCGCAACAGCAGCGCGGCGGCAACACACATTTCAGCGGCGCCGTTTTCCGCCACGTCTTCAATGACGTGAAAGAGCTCGATCGTTTCGTCCCGGACGCCGAGGAAAAGTATCCGGGTTTTCATGCGGGCGTCGAGCCGTATCCAAAGCAGGCGTTCCGCGATGACTTGATGCGGGTTACCAATGGCCGCAGCGATCCCGAGCTTGCGGACATTCTGATCGATCAGTCGTATGACACGCTGTGCTGGGTCCAGGAAAAAGGACGCATGAAGTTCGAGCTCGCCCACTCGGTGATGGGCATACGCATCGGCGGCAAGATCAAGTGGCCGAAAGGCGCAATCGTGCGTACTGTGCATGAAGGCGTCGGACTTTCCAAAACGTGGTTCGAAACAGCGGCGCAGATGGGCATCGAGGTCCGCTACGAGACCGGCGCTGTGAAGCTCACACAAGGTGAGTCCGGCCGGGTCAATGGCGTTGTAACGCGTGGCCCGGATGGAATGGCAACGCTCAATTCCAAATCAGTAGTGCTGGCCTGTGGCGGATTCGAAACAAATCCGGCGTGGCGCCGGCTCTATCTTGGTGACCCGTGGGACCATGCGAAAGTGCGCGGCTCCAATTTCAATTACGGCGATGGTCTGAAAATGGCGATGGACATCGGCGCCATGCCGTGGGGACACTGGGGCGGTTGTCACGCGACGCCCATTAACGCCGAAGCGCCGGATTATGGTCGGCGCGACCTTACAGACAAAACAAATCGATTGTCATACAGCTACGGCGTCATGATCAATGTCGAGGGTAAGCGATGGGTCGACGAGGGCGCGGATTTCAATTCGTATACGTACGCGAAATACGGCGGCATGATCTTGAAGCAGCCGCGCAGCCTCATCTACCAGATCTTCGACAGCAAAGTGCTTGAAATGCTCGAGCCGCGGTATTCAACCAGCGTTCCTTTCAAGGCCGAAACTCTCGAGGCGCTCGTGAAGCAGCTTCAAGTCGACCACAAACAGGCCATGAAGTCGCTCGACGACTACAATGCGGCGGCAGGGCGCGGCGGCAAATTCGATCCAACAGGTACTCGACAATCTGCATACTGAAGGCATCGAGCCGCCCAAAACGAACTGGGCGCAGAAACTCGACACGCCTCCGTATGTCGCCTACCCGGTTACGGGCGGCATCACATTTACGTTCGGCGGTTTGAAAATCACCAAAGACGCGCAAGTGGTTGCAACGGACTGGAAGCCAATGCCGGGCCTGTATACATGTGGCGAGATGGTTGGCGGACTCTTTCACTACAATTACCCGTTGGGAACCGGCCTCATGTCGGGCGCGGTGTTCGGACGCATCGCCGGTCGCAGCGCCGCACTCGCTTAGTTCGTCGTAAAGACGCGGGCGCGCGCTCCCTCGGCAGCGTGCGCAAATCGTGTGCATTGTTGCGTTGCCGAGGTGCGGATAATCATCGTAGTATAGGCGCGGATCGAACATCATAACGTTCAGGCGCCAACAGTCCGCACTATGGCAGAAGAACAAACCAGCCTTTCGATTCTTTTCGCCGACGTCAGTGACAGCACTCGTCTCTACGAGTCGCTTGGTGACGCAGCAGCGTTCCGCGAAGTCAACGAATACCTTTCTGTATTTAAAAATGTCGTCGACGAGGCCGGCGGACGGGTCGTTAAGACGGTAGGTGATGGCGCGCTATGCGCATTTCCCAATGCCGATTCTGCGGTGTTTGCAGCATGCGAGATGCACGCCCGCGTGCAACAGAAGCAGTCCATGCAGGAGCGCAAGATCTCCATACGCATTGGTCTACACTACGGCCCGGTTCTCGTCGCGAATGACGACGTCTTTGGCGATACCGTGAACGTCGCCGCGCGAATGGCGCAGCTCGCGGTGAGTGGCCAGATCATCACCACGGGCGAAACAGTAACGCTTCTGTCGGCGCAGCATCGCAATTCAACGCGCCGGCTGGATGCGCTGCCCGTCAAAGGAAAACACGAAGCGATCAACGTTTTTGAAGTGCTGTGGCAAAAGGGCACCGATTACACGCAGGAACCCCGGCTTGAGGGCGATCTCCAACCGCATGCCGCCATCGCGCGCCTCCGGCTGATGCACGGGGGGCGCGAAATCATCGTCGTCCGCTCGATCAGCATGGGACGTCACGCCCGCCATGGTGTTGCACTTACGGATCCCATGGCGTCGCGCAATCATGCGTTTATCGAACGGCGCTACGACCGGTTCGTGTTGATCGATCAAAGTTCCAATGCGACATACGTGATCATGCAGTCCGGCGAAGAATACAAGCTCAAACGCGAAGAAATGATTCTGCACGGCAGTGGACGCATTGGATTTGGCCATCGACCGACCGGCTCGGTTATGGACCTCGTGGGATTCATATGCGAGTCAGGCAGCGCCGCTGCCGCTGTCATGTAAAGCATTATGACGGCGGTGGCGTCTGGTTGCGGCCGCGCAGCGTTTCGCTCAGATAGCCGCTAACCGCAAGAATCGACGCGATCATCACAAATACCGGTGACATGCCAAATGCTGCGCTCAGTGCGCCAGCCGCCACGGGGACTGCGGTGTGGGTCAAATGATTAAGCGTGAGCCGGACACCGGTGACTTCCCCGGTGCGTCCCTGCGGTGAGCGGTTGTAGCTCATCAGTAACGTCAGCGGCTGACTGCAGCCGAGCGCAAGCCCGATACCGAATGAGAGTGCGCCGAGCAGCCACGCATTCTGCGCGAACGGAAAAATCAAAAAGATTGCGGCGCCGAGGAACATCGAATAAGCGAGCACCCGGCGGGCGGTATATCGCGCCGTCAACCGCGGAAGGCTGAACCGCACTATGAAAGTTGCGACTGCGAACGTACCCAATAGTATCCCGATCGTTGATGGCGACAGGTTGATCGAACGCCCATACAGCGGCAGGTAGAACATGTAGAGGTCCCAGCCAGTGACCACCATGGCTCCGGTGATGAGGACCTTACGCAGTTCCGGTTCGCGCAGCAGCAGAAATGCGCTGCCCGTATGCTTCGCCGCCGGCGGCATCTGCACTTCGCGGATCTTGCGATAGCTGAGCAAGACGGCGAGCGCAATAAGCGTCGTAAGGCTCAAGCACAGGTACGCGCGTGCATGTCCGGAATATTCGATGATGTAACCCACGGCGAGTGGACCGAAAAAGCTCGATACGGAATAGCCGAGTGACAAGGTGCTGAAATTCTTGGTTCGGTCTTCACGCGGCCCCCACGCGCCGGTAAGGTTTTGCACCGCCACGTTGTACATTACGAACCCGGCGCCGATGACTGCGGCGGACGCATAGAGCGACCCCGCATGCGTAAACAGAAACGGAATGAGCAGTCCGCTGCCGCACAACAAAGTGCCTGCGACCATGGGCGGCTGTACGCCATAGCGGTCAGTGACGCGTCCGGCAAATACGCCCAGCAAGAGCGGTGCGGCCGAATATAGCGAGATGATCAGTCCGATGCCAAACGCATTCACGCCGAGCTCGATTGCAAACAGCGAAGCAACGACGCGGCTGGCCGTCATGCAGCCATGAATGATGACGTTAAGGAGAACGATTAGATACATGAGATTGGAGCGACAGCGCAATGTTGAGACTGCATAACCGCATTGCGCGCTAGTCGGCGGTTGCTCCTGACGCCTTGATGATTTTTGCGTACTTAGGAATTTCGCTCTTTATGAAGGCAGCGAATTCGTCCGGCTTATCTCCAACCGGCTCCGCGCCCAGCGCGGCAAGTCGTTCTTTCATGCTCACCGTATGCAGTATGCGCACGACTTCTGCATTGAGTCGCGTAATGATTTCAGCCGGCGTTGCGGCCGGCGCCAGAATTCCAAACCAGGTGCTGATATCAAAATCCCGCAGGCCTTGCTCGCTGATCGTCGGCAATGCGGGCACCAACGCCGAGCGCTTGATCGTCGTTAGTGCGAGCGGACGCACTCTCGCCGCATCGATATTCGGCAGAGCGGATGCAAGATTGTCGAACATGAGCGAGACGTGACCTGCTATCAGATCGATCGACGCCGGCGCTGCACCTTTGTAAGGAACATGAACCATGTTGATGCCCGCCATGGTCTTGAATAGCTCGCCGGCGAGATGCCCCGCGCTGCCCGTGCTGCCCGATGCAAACGCAAGCTGACCGGGCCGCGACTTTGCAAGCGCAATGAGATCTTTGACGCTGCGCGCAGGGACAGAAGGATGAACGATGAGCACATTCGGTACTCTGCGTAATGAGCGTAACAGGCGCGAAGT
This sequence comes from uncultured beta proteobacterium, assembly GCA_963829085.1. GTDB lineage: Bacteria > Pseudomonadota > Gammaproteobacteria > Burkholderiales > SG8-41 > PALSA-1004. The sequence goes on from CAWHHJ010000010.1 coordinate 24,981, forward strand.
CCTTCACCGGATCGAACGGAAGCTTGCGATACAGAGACACATTAATCGCGTGAGTACTTACAGCACCCATCAGAATGGTGTAACCATCAGGCGCGGACTTGGCGACCGCATCCGCGCCGATATTGCCGCCTGCACCGGGGCGGTTATCGATGATTACCGGCTGATTCCAGCTCTTGCTGAGGTCCTGCCCGATTGCCCGCGCGACGATGTCGAGCGGTCCGCCTGCGGGAAAAGGCACGACATAGCGTATTGCTCTAGTTGGATAAGCGGTTTGTGCGGCCGCAACGCCTGCGTACGAAAGCAGCGTCGCGAGCGCGGCGCAGGTAGCCGCGTGCGCCACGCGATCAGACGGCGTAGCCGGGGTCTTCCCGATCGAGCTTGCGCAGCAATGCTTCCCACATCAGCGTGCCACCGGCACTGCGCCCGCCTTTGGCGGTCAGCTCCATCCCTTGCTGCATTGTGTGATCGACGACTTCCTGCGGCAGGTAATTCAGTTGTGCGCCGCCGCTCATCGCGAGAATCTGAAATTTGCACGCCTGCTCGAGCTTGTACATGCGCGCGAACATCTCGCCGACGGTTGCTCCTACCGTCAGCGTGCCATGATTGCGCAGAATGAGCATGTTGCCGTCCCCGAGATCGCGCACGAGCCGCTCGCGCTCCGTGAGATCGTGTGCGACACCTTCGTAGTCGTGATAGCGCAGCTGGTTCAGCGGCGCAGTCAGCGCTTTTTGCGTGATCGGCAACAATCCATCCTTTTGCGCTGATACGGCGACGCCATAACCGTTGTGTACATGCATGACCGCATGCGCGTCGTGCCGTCCCATATGAATCGCACTATGGATGGTAAATCCGGCAAAGTTCACTTCGTACGGTGACTCGGACAGTTTGGCGCCATTGATGTCACACTTGATAAGCGATGAGGCGGTGATCTCTTCAAACAGAAGCCCGTAGGGATTGATCAGGAATTGATCGTTGCTGCCCGGCACGCGGCACGAGATGTGTGTACCGAGCATGTCTGTCCACCCGACCAACGCTGTTAAGCGAAACGCAGCGGCGAGATCAACGCGAGCTTGCCACTCAGCGGCGTCGATGCGGTTGCGTACCGTCTTCAGTCGTGGCTTCGCGGGACGCAGGCGCGTTACATTCGATTTTCTGGCGGCGGATTTCATCAGTGTCTCCTCGAGCGAAGCGCATATTGTAGCGAAAGCACACATGCCTGTAACGGTCGTAGTCCGCAGGGTGTGCTTTGCTATACTGCGAGCCTTGATGCAGACGTAATTTGTCTCGCGATGTCTTGTTCGCGCACACCGATGCGGGCGACACACTTGCGGTCGATTCCAGCGCAGTGAGATCGATCGAGGGCTCTCTGTGCTGAATTACTTATATGAGTTGAAGTGAAGGAGACACGCTATGAAACAACTGAGGATTCCGGCGGTATTCATGCGCGGTGGAACCAGCAACGCAATTGTGCTGCATGAACGCGATCTGCCGCGTGACCGCGCGTTGTGGGATGAAATCTTCCTCGCAGCGATTGGCAGCCCCGATCCGTATGGGCGTCAGCTCGATGGCATGGGCGGCGGCATTTCATCGCTGTCGAAGGTATGCGTCGTGGGTCCGCCCACGCGCAGCGACGCGGACATCGATTACACGTTCGCCCAGGTGCAGGTGAAGGAAGCGAAAGTCGATTACAGCGGCAACTGCGGCAACATGTCGTCGGCAATGGGCCCTTTCGCGGTGGATGAAGGATTGATCAAGGTGAGTGGCCGCGAAGCACTCGTGCGTGTTCATAACACCAACACGAAAAAAATTATCCATGCGCGCTTCAGCCTTGACGAAGGGCTGTCGTCGGTCGACGGCGACCTCGAAATTCCGGGCGTCGCAGGCAGTGGCTCTCCAGTCAAATTGGAGTTTCGCGAACCGGGCGGTGCGACGACCGGCAAACTGCTGCCGACGGGTAATGTCGTGGATACGCTCGATGTTGCGGGCGTCGGAAAAATACGCGCGTCACTCGTGGACGCTGCAAACGCGTGCTGCTTTCTCAACGCGGCGGACCTGGGTCTGACCGGCATCGAAATGCCGGAAGCGCTCGACGCATCGACCGAGCTTCTTGAAAGACTCGCGAAAATTCGCATCGCCGCGTCGATCGCGATGGGCATCGGCAAGGACGCTGCGGACGCAGCGCGCAAAAAGGTCGTGCCCTTCGTTGGTTTTGTATCCGCACCGCAGAACGCGCCGTCACTTTCAGGCGACATGATCCAGGGCGACAGTGTCGATTTAACCGGCCGCATGCTCTCGAATGGCCAGCCGCATCGGGCGCTTCCGCTCACGGTCTCTCTTTGCATGGCGGTAGCTGCGCGTATCAGAGGGAGTCTCGTTCATGTCGTTACGCGGCGGGCAGAGAACGACGATGCGCCAATCAGAATCGCTATGCCGTCGGGTGTGCTGGTAGTCGCGGCGGATGTCAAAAACGTCAACGGCGCGTGGCATGCAGAGCAGGGCGCTTTCTTTCGCACTCAACGCCGTATGTTCGATGGCTACGTCTATGTTCGCGCATCGCGCGTGCCGGGTCTTGTCGCGGCGACCGGCGGTAAACTCAAAGCCGCTTAACGTCAGCGGCCTAAACGTAAAAAAAGGGCGCCGATGGGCGCCCTTTTCTTTGCGGTGCTGTGCCGAAATTATGCAGCGTTCCTTTTAGGCGCCGCGGGCCTGTTTGCCCAGTACTCGGGCGAGGCCTTCGACTTCGCAAGCGCCTCCGGCGTCTCGAAGCCCGGCGCCATCGACGCGCCGGTACCGGGCATAACCTGATGGTGCTCGATGTTCAATAGCCGCAGCCAGCTTTGCTGCCCGAGCGTCAATCCGATTGCGCACCCAAGTTCGACCAGCTCAGGCTTCGTTGAAATGCTTATACATGCGTTCCCAGAACGCATCATCGGTGTCCAGGCGCCAGGTGATCGCCTCGGCATAGGCAAGCGCTGCTTTCTGGCGGTCGTCGTATTTGACCGACTTTTCGAAGTTGATGAGATCGTCGTAATGCGTTTCCTTGAGGCCTTCACCGGCGCCTTTTACCGAGCGCTGGTTGCCGCAGAACTCGCATATGACCGAGCGCGAAACGTAGACGCGGCACAGCTCCTTGACTGCATGATCCAGTATGCCGTTACGGAAGATGTCGTTCCACGAATTCGCGAAAAACCAGAAGCATGCCGGGCACGTGCGCGCGCACCGCACTGCTCTCAGGGCGCGGCGTGCCTTCGCGGGCGCAGCGCTCCATTTCGGCGCGTTGCGCGTCATCCATTTGCTCAAGCGGTACATAACTGATTCGTTGTTTGGCCATGAAAGTCTCCGTTGCGGTCCTTGGGTCAGGTCTAAAGCAGACATTCTGCCTGTTGCAGGAAATTTTCGGTATCCTGAGCAAAGCAAACAGCTTGTTGCAAAAAGATGACTTCCGCCTCAGCGCTGCTGAATTTGATGTCGAGCTTCGCCGCAGTCGTCAAAGCCGGCAGTTTCACGCGCGCGGCAACGCGTCTCGATTTATCGAAATCCGTCGTGAGCAGACACGTGCTCGGCGCTCGAGAAAGCGCTCGGCGTGCAACTGCTGTATCGCTCCACACACCGGTTAAGCCTGACAGAAGCGGGTGAGCGCTTTCATCTGTATTGCAAAGACCTCGAGCATGTCGCGGAGCAGGCAGCCGCCTTTGCAACCTCCGCGCGCGAGCAGCCACAGGGACTGTTGCGCCTCACTTTGCCGCAGACGCTCGTCGTTTCGCCGGTAGGTTCGCTCATCACCCGGTTTCAGCAACTGCATCCGACGGTCCAACTGGACGTTCGGGTCACGAGCCTGCAAGTTGATCCCATCGCGGAGGGTTTCGATGTTGCGCTGCGTATCGGGACGTTGCAGGACTCCAATCTGGTATGCCGAAAAATATCGGATGTGCGTTTTATCGCTGTCGCGGCTCCCGCATACCTCAAGCGGCACGGATCTCCGGCGACCGCGGCAGATCTGAAGCAGCACAACTGCCTTATTTATTCGGAGTTTGAGTCACGCGGGCGTTGGCCTTCGGAAAACCGCGGCCGCAGCAAGCCGGTCGCATTGACAGGAAGTTTGAGCACCAACAGCGGCGTGTTGCTGATCAATGCACTGCTGGCTGGGCAGGGTATTGTCATCGGGCCCGATCTCATGTTCGAGCCGTATCTCAAACGGCGTCAGGTGCGCGTGTTACTCGAGGAGGAATCACGCGAGTCATCCGGCGTTTATGCAGTCTACCCGCAGGGGCGTTTCTCGTCTGTCAATCGGCGCGCGCTGGTTGATTTCCTCATCGCCGAACTGCAGTCGGCGAATACTGTGACTAAGCAGGCGCGACACGCAGCGCGCGCTTAAGCGTAAGACACAACGGCAGCGTCGCAAAGGCGAGCAGCCCGCATAGCGCAATCGATGAACTCACACCGAATGCATCGCCGATGAGACCAAAGACGAGCGGTACAATAAGGCCGCATACCGAGTTCACGGTATAGAAGAGTCCAAATGCGCGCGGCAGGCGATCCGGATCCACGACGTCGCCGATGGTCGCGTACAACACCGACGAAGTGCCGTTAAGCGCAATGCCGAGCAATGGCAGCACGAGATATGCGGCTACATCGGGAAGCACGAGCATCAACAGAATTCCGACTCCCGTGCATAGCTCGGTGAGCACGATCGTGCGGATGATCCCGAAGCGTTCGGCGAGCAGTCCGCACGCGAGCTTGCCTGCCATGCCGCCGATGAGTAATAGCGGAACGGACAACGCTGCCCAGCCGGCGGGAAGATTTTTCGCCAGCATGAGGAATGCGATGAACGTCAGAAAACCCGTGCGCACGCTCGTATCGAGCACTTCAATCAGGCACAGCGCGATGAAGCCGGGTCGATTGCGCACACCCCAGCCCGGGGCAGTACTTGTAGCATGCGCTCCGGCGGCAGGGGTCTTGCTGCGTCCCGCGGTCGCATCGAGTCCAATCAAGATCATCAGCGCGCATGCGAGCGCGAGCGCGCCAAACACACTGATAGGCACTTGCCATGGGACGCCGGCGACAAAAAGCAGGCTCACTGCACCGCCGAAGGCAAATTTTCCAACATCGCCAAAAAAATTATAGGTGCCGAGCGCGGCCCGTCGGCCGCTACCGGGGTAAGCGTGCGATATCAGTGTCGAGCAGAGCGGATGCTGGAACGCCGAGCCGAAACCCGCGAGAAACAGCGCGGCGAGTATCGCTGCAAATCCCGCCGACTGTCCGAGCACAAGAAACGCTATGCCGCTGGCGCCAGTGCCGAATGCAAGCAGATTGCGCGCGCCGAGACGCTCGGCGGCCATGCCAACCGGTGTCTGAAAAATAGCGGTCGCTGCGCGCCACGCGGAGCGGATTACGCCCACTTGCACCAGGGAGAGGTTGAAGGCCTGCGCGAGAATTGGCAGCAGCACATAACTCACATCGGACAACCCGTCATGCAGGATGTGCGTGGCGCAGCATGTTCTCAGTGTTCGGTTCGGTGATGTCAACGCCACGTCTGCTCCGTCTCGTACCGCCTGAATCATAGCAGGGACGGCCGCAGCAGTCGCACGCGTGCTGAGCGCCGGTGTAAAATCGCCCGCCACATCGAGCTTGCATGAATCTAGTTATTTATTTTTTCGCCGCGTCGTTTATTTTCATGGCGATCGCGCTGATGATTACATATCGCCGTACGCGTCATTACGGTGTATTTCTTCTTGCACTGACATATGCGGCGTCGGCGGCGCTCGCCGTCGTGCTGATGCATTGGTGGCCGCTCGTCGCCGGCTTCTTGCTCGTATGGCTCTTGCGGCTGCTGGGTCTCGATCCTGATGTGCGCAAGGATGATGCGGCAAACACTTTAAACGGCAAATAGCCACCACGGCTCTGCCGTCGTGCGCCCTTGGGCGCAAACATTCCGCAATGCGACGACCGGACGACGGCTGGCACGCATGCTGTGTCTCACAAGAATCCGATCGCACTTACTAATCGTTACGCACACCGGCGGAGCTTGCGACGGTCCGCCATTTCGCCGTTTCATCCCGGATGCGCTGAGCGAAAGCCGCCGGCGTGGTCTTGTCAGGTTCCCAACCTTGTGCGATGAGCGCTTGCTGCATATCGCTCGCCTCGAGTATGCCTGCCATATGCAGATCGAGTCGGTCAACGATGGACGGCGGCGTGGCGGCTGGTACTAGAACACCGATCCACAGCGACACTTCGTAGGCGCGAACACCCGCTTCTATGACTGTAGGCACTTCGGGCAGTGCAGTGACACGCTTGGCGCCGGTCGTAGCGAGCGCGCGGAGCTTGCCGGCCCGTATATGCGGCAGTGTCGGAGAAATGCTGCCCCATTGGAGCTCGACGCGCCCGCTCAATACGTCCATGGCCGCGAGGGCGGAACTCTTATAGGCCACATGATTGAACCGCACCCCGGTTATGTTGCAAAAGAGCTCGCCGCCGAGATGGCCGAGGCTCGCACTGCCCGCTGAGCCGTATGCAATCTGTCCGGGTTTCGACTTCGCGAGCATGATGAGTTGTGCAAGGTTCTCCGCCTGCACCGATGGATGAACGGCGATGACATACGGAGAGCTGCCGATCATCGATACGGGCGCAAGGTCGCGCATGACGTTATAGCTGAGGCGCGGATTGATCGCCGGCGCGACTGCCAACGTACTGGTTGTTCCGAGGACTAGCGTATGGCCGTCCGCAGCAGCACGGGCGGCTGTCTCCATGCCGATGTTGCCGCTGGCGCCCGCTCGATTGTCGATGACCAGTTGCTGACCGAGAGCACTGCTGAGCTTCACGGCGATTACTCGCGCCGCGTTGTCGGTCGAGCTGCCCGGCGGAAACGGCACGATGAAACGGACCGGTCGCGTAGGCCACGCGATGGATGAAGTTGCGGGCGAAGTCGCTGCAGCGGCTAACGACGATGCGAGAACAACTATCATTGCAAGCGCAGTGCGCAGAATCATGCCAGTGCGCGGTCGATTCCGCCGACAAGATCCGCAAAGTCGTTGAGCGCATTGAACCGCGGCTGCGCCGCAATATGCGGTGTGACGATTACGTTGTTGAAGCTCAGCAGCTCATCATCGCCGCGGCCCGGTTCCTCGTACAGCGGATCGAGTGCGAAGCCGCTCAACTGTCCTGAGCGCAGTGCGCTGATGAGCGCATTGCGATCGACGATTTGTGCGCGCGCGCTACATTGACGAGGCATGCGCCGAGTTTCATTTGCGACAACTCTTTGGAGCCGAGGAGATTGCGCGTCGCCGGAGTCGCCGGTCATTCAGCGCGTATGCCCGCCGCTTTCACGACCTTCGACCATTTCGCCATCTCCACGCGTAAGAATTGAGCGAACTGTTCGGGTGTCGTGGCGACAGCATCGGCACCCATGGCGCCGAATCGCTCCTTCAACTGCGGCGTGCCGAATCCTTTGCGGATTTCCGCATTGATTCGCGAGATGATGTCCGATGGAGTTCCTGCGGGAGCGAGCAAACCGAACCATGCGGTAACCGAGTAGCCGGGCAGTCCCGACTCTGCGACCGTCGGCAAGGCGGGCATTAGTGCGGAATGCTGTGATCCGGTTACCGCGAGTGCACGCAGTCTTCCGGATTTCACATGGGGAAGCGTGATGAGCATATCGGTAAAGCCGATCATTGTCTCGCCGCCGATCAGCGCAGTGAGTCCGGGGGCGCTGCCCTTATAGGGAATATGCGTCATTCGGACCCCGGCGAGCGTCGCAAAAAGTTCGCCGGCGAGATGTTGCGCGCCGCCGGCGCCGCCGGATGCAAACGTCACTTCGCCGGGACGTGCCTTCGCGAAGGCTATCAGTTCTTTCACTGACTTTACCGGCAGTCCCGGATGAACGACCAGCAAGTTGTTGATCGTCGCCAGGAGCGAAATGGGTGACAAATCCCTGACCGGGTCGTAGCCGATGTTGCCGTCGAGAGACGGTGCAACCGCGAACGCAATCGATACAGTCGTCAAGGTATAACCGTCGGCAGGCGCACGGGTAGCAACGGCGATGCCCACGTTTCCGCTCGCGCCGGGCCGATTGTCGATGATCGCCGGCTGTCCCCACGCTTCGGTGAGCAACTGCGCCACCGCGCGCGCGAAGATGTCGCTGGGTCCGCCCGCTACATACGGCACGATGATGCGGATCGGTTTATTCGGATAACTGGAGGGCTGCGCTTGAACGACTGCTGATGCGCAGAGGGGCGCTGCGCAAAGAACCACATGCAGGAAGTTACGCATTGGCGGGCTCAGTATGGCGTGCTCGCTTAAATGTATCTAAGTCGATGTCGGCGCCGAAGCCGCCGCCGCCCGGCGTCTCGATGACAAAGACGTCGCCGGCATTCATGTCTATTTTGTCGGCGCCTTGCAGTTCGACCGTCGAGCCGTCAATACGCAGGACGGAGTTGCGTCCGACTCTGCCGGGCTGACCGCCTGACGCGCCATACGGAGCGACGACGCGATGGCCGGACAGAACTGCGGCAGTCATGTTCTCGAGAAAACGCACGCGACGCACCGCGCCGTCGCCGCCGCGCCACCTGCCTTTACCGCCGCTGCCGCGCCGTATCGAAAAATCTTCCAGCAAAACCGGAAAACGCCATTCGAGTATCTCGGGATCGGTAAGCCGCGAATTGGTCATGTGCGTATGTACGGCATCGGTGCCGTGGAATCCGTTGCCGGCGCCGGAGCCGCCGCAGATCGTTTCGTAGTACCTGATAGCGGTCATTGCCGAACGTAAAGTTGTTCATAGTGCCCTGCGAGGCGCCCATCACGCCAAGCGCGCCGTATATCGTGTCGGTTATGCACTGCGAGGTCTCAACGTTACCTGCAACGACCGCCGCCGGATAGCGCGGACTCAACATAGAGCCGTCAGGAATGATGACTTTGATCGGCTTCAGACAGCCCGCGTTGAGCGGAATATCGTCGTTGACCAGGGACCGGAACACATACAGCACTGCTGCCATCGACACCGAAGATGGCGCATTGAAGTTGTTGTGAAGCTGCGGGCTCGTACCTGTGAAATCGATCTCTGCACTGCGTTTGGCTTTGTCAATGCGGATAGCGACCTTAATCACCGCGCCATGGTCCATCGCATAAGAGAACGCGCCGTCTTTTAACACATCGATGACGCGGCGCACGGATTCCTCGGCGTTGTCTTGAACATGCTGCATATACGCATGCACCACATCGAGTCCGAAGTGCGCCACCATGCGCCGCAACTCCTGTACGCCCTTCTCGTTAGCCGCGATCATTGCGCGCAGGTCTGCCATGTTCTGCGCCGTATTGCGCGACGGATACCTGCCTGATGACAGCAGGGCAACGGTTTCCTGTTCGCGAAGACGGCCTGCGGAAACGAGCAGGAAGTTGTCGATCAAGACGCCTTCTTCTTCCACCACACGGCTATCCGGCGGCATGGAGCCCGGTGTGGTGCCGCCGATATCGGCGTGATGGCCGCGCGAGCCGACATAGAAGAGAATGCGGGGCGTAGCACCCGTTCCCGCGTTTTGTTCGAACACCGGCGTAATCACGGTGACATCAGGCAGATGCGTGCCGCCGTTGTATGGCGCGTTGAGCATGTATACGTCGCCCGGCTTCATCTTGCCGCTGTTCTCGCGTATCACCGTGCGAATCGATTCGCCCATCGAGCCCAGATGGACTGGCATGTGCGGGGCGTTCGCGATCAACTGGCCGGTCTGATCGAATAGCGCGCACGAAAAGTCGAGGCGCTCCTTGATGTTCACGGAATAAGCAGTGTTCGCGAGGCGCAGTCCCATCTGCTCGGCGATCGACATGTACAAATTGTTGAATATCTCGAGCATCACCGGATCGACTTGCGTTCCGATCGCCAGACGCTGAGGGCGCGCGACGACGCGCGTCAGGACCAGATGGTTCAATGATGTCACCTGGGCCTGCCAGCCCGGCTCGACGACAGTAGTGGCGTTCTGCTCCGCGATGATGGCTGGACCGTTCACCTTGTCCATAGGCATGAGCTTCTCGCGCAGATAAACCGGCGTTTGATGCGGCCGGCCTGCTGCGTGCATCGTCACTGTGTCCGTCGCAACAGGCGAACCGGTCTGTCTGGGCTCACCTGCAGCCACCGGAGCAGGTGCATCCGAAAGGCCGATAGCCTCAACTGAAACCGCTTCGGCGATCAGTGCGCGCCCCGGCATGAGGAAGCTGTAGCGCATGCGATACGCGGCTTCGAACTGGCGCACGATGTCCGGTATGTCAGTGAAATTGACGATGAGGGCAGAGTCAGTGCCGTCGTAGCGCAGATGAACTCGTTTCACGATTCGAATGCGGTCATCAGCAACACCTTGCTGCAGCAGTTCTTCTCGTACCGTTGATGCGAGCTTTTCAAGCGCCTCCTGCAGCGGCGCATAGCCTGCGGCATCGAGCTTTAGTTCAACGGCCTGCTCCCGCATCGCGGTAATGTCGGCCAGCCCCATGCCGTAAGCGGACAGCACTCCGGACAGCGGATGTATGAACACGCGTGTCATCGCAAGCGCATCAGCAACGAGGCAGGCGTGCTGTCCCGCTGCGCCGCCAAAGCAGCACAGCGTGTATTCGGTAACATCATGGCCGCGCTGTACGGAAATCTGTTTAATCGCGTTCGCCATGTTGCCCACCGCGATGTCTATATAGCCTTCGGCGACTTGCTGCGGAGTGCGGTCGTTGCCGGTGCTGCGTCTGATCTCATCCGCGAGGGCTGCAAATTTCCGCTCGACGACCTGCGCATCGAGCGGAGCATCGCCGCGGATGCCGAACACCGGCGGGAAGAAATGCGGTTGAATTTTGCCGAGCATCACATTGCAATCGGTGACGGTGAGCGGACCGTCTTTGCGATAGCTCGCAGGTCCCGGGTGAGCTCCCGCGGAATCCGGGCCGACGCGATAGCGCGCGCCATCAAAATGCAGAATCGATCCGCCGCCGGCAGCCACCGTATGAATGCTCATCATCGGCGCGCGCATGCGCACACCGGCGACTTGCGTGTCGAATACGCGCTCCATATCGCTTAACTGCGTCCCGGCGAAATGCGAGACATCGGTCGAAGTGCCCCCCATGTCGAAGCCGATGATTTTGTCGAAGCCCGCCGCGAGTGATGTGCGTACTGCGCCGACGATGCCGCCGGCCGGTCCGGAGAGTATCGAATCCTTGCCTTGGAAACGTCGCGCGTCCGTGAGGCCGCCGTTCGATTGCATGAACATTAGCTGCACGTCGTGCAATTCGCCGGCGACGCTGTCGACATAGCGGCGGAGAATTGGCGACAGATACGCGTCGACGACTGTGGTATCGCCGCGACTGACGAGCTTCATGAGAGGACTGACTTCGTGCGAGACCGAAACATGGCTAAAGCCCATGTCACGCGCCACGTTAGCGATTAACTTCTCGTGTTGTTGATAACGGTAGCCATGCATAAGGACGATGGCGAGCGAGCGATAGCCTTCTGCGAGAACCTGCTCGAGCTCACGCCGTGTCTGTTGGATGTCGAGCGCAAGCAGCACCTCGCCGCGCGCGCTGATGCGTTCGTCGACTTCCGCAACACGCGAGTACAGCAGTTCAGGAAGCACGATGTGCCGGTCAAATATGCGCGGGCGGTTCTGGTAGGCAATGCGCAGCGCGTCGCGAAATCCGCGCGTGATGAGCAGCGCAGTGCGCTCGCCTTTGCGTTCCAGCAACGCGTTGGTGGCCACCGTCGTGCCCATCTTCACAGCGTCGATTTGCTCAACCGGTATTCGCGCATGCGCGTCGATACCAAACAGGCGGCGGATTCCGGCGAGCGCCGCGTCAGCATACTGTCCGGGATTCTCGGATAGCAGCTTATGAGTTACGAGACTGCCGTCGGGTTTGCGCGCGACAATATCGGTGAAAGTGCCGCCGCGGTCTATCCAGAATTGCCAGCGGGGTGCAATAGGGACTGCCGTTTGTGTCACGGGGCGCTTGATCGAGCGGCGGAATGCTGACAGGGCGGTGATACTAACACGGGCTGTCGAGCACGTTGCAGTCCGCTAAGCCTCCCGTGCGATGTTGACAAAGTATTCATTCCCGACCACCATCAGCGCCGTCTGCGTCAAAACATCAGGGAGAACGAACATGCGCTTGATTACCGCGCTACTGGCGGCAGCCGCGCTGTGTGCAATGAACACGGCGCACGCACAGAAGTGGGACATGCCGACGCCGTACAGCGACAACGAATTCCATACGCTGAACGTCAAGCGCTTTGTCGAGGATGTCAAACGCGGGACCGACGGCAAGCTTGACATCACTGTGCATGCGAACGGCACGCTGATCAAGCATCCGGATATCCTGCGCGCAGTTTCGACCGGTCAGGTCAACATAGCGGAATTTTTACTTGGCCAGTTTGGCAATGAAGATCCGGTATTCGCAGCGGACAATCTGCCGTTTGTCGCCGCCGGTTGGGACAATGCGTGGAAGTTCTATCAGGCACAAAAACCCGTCCTCGAAAAAAAGCTGCAGGGGCGGGGGCTCAAGCTTCTATATGCCGTTGCCTGGCCAGGTCAGGGGCTATATACAAAGACGGCGCTTAAGTCGGTCGATGATTTAAAGGGTACAAAGATGCGAACGTACAGCCCGCAGACCGCCCGACTCGCGGAGTTGCTCGGCTCGAGCCCGACTGTGATTCAAGTGCCGGAGGTGCCGCAGGCATTCGCGACCGGCACCATCAGCGCGATGATCACCTCATCGGCAACCGGAACATCGACCAAGGCCTGGGAGTTCGTCAAGAACTATTACACGACGAACGCTTTCCATCCTAAAAATGTCATCGTTGTGAACGAGCGCGCGTTCCGTCAACTACCCGATAATATCAAGAACGTCATCGTTAGTGCCGCGGGCGACGCAGAACAGCGCGGATGGGAATTCGCCAAACAGCGCGAGCAAAGCGCGAATAAAGAACTAGCCACGAACGGCATGGCAGTCCTCGAGCCCGATGCGGCGATGAAGGCTGCGTTCAGAAAAGTTGGTGACGTCATGGTTGCTGAATGGGAGAAGACTGCCGGTCCCGACGGGCAGGCAATCATCAAGGCGTATCGCGGCAAATGACCGCGAAGGACGGCGCCGGTCATTGTGTTACCGATCTAGCGCTGTTAACTCCATCGACAGATTGGTGAAAACGTCTCGCGCCGTTACAGCACTATGAGACGTGCGCTCGATCGGCTGTATGACGTAAGCGGAGCACTGGCAGCGGTCTGCCTGGCCGCGATTTGCTTTCTGATGCTAGCTCAATCGTTCGCCCGCGAGTTGGGGCTACTCATCCGTGGCGCCGACGACATTACCGGATGGCTTACCGCCGCTTCTGCGTTCCTGGCACTGGGCCACACATTCCGGCATGGTGAGCTCGTGCGCGTGGGGCTTTGGATCGATATGGTCAAGGGGCCGGCACGACGCTGGATGGAAATCGTCGCATTGTCGATCACGGCGCTTTTTGTCGGCTACATGCTGTGGGCGGTCGTAACGTTTGTGTTCGAGAGCTGGAAGTTCAATGAAGTCGCGCAGGGACTCGTGAGGATTCCGATTTGGATTCCACAGATGAGCTTTGTACTGGGCGTCCTGATTTTTTTTGTAGCGGTCGTCGACGAGTTGGTGATCGTCGTGCACGGCGCTAAACCCACGTATCAGCTTGCTGAAGAAGCGCGCCGCGCTGCCGGCGACTTTTCCGAGATGGCATGACGGCCACATCGGCAATCGATGCCAGCGGTCGTAGTCCGGGCTACGTGCTATGACCACGCTTACGATTGCCGCAGTGTTGATGGCGCTTCTTCTCGTGCTGCTGGTCGGCGGGGTGTGGATCGCGATCTCGCTCGCCGCGGTTGCCTGGTTCGGCCTGCACTTCTTTACGAGCACGCCACCGGAAGTCAATCTCTTCCAGTCCTTTTGGGGGTCGAGCGCGAACTGGACGATCGCTGCGCTGCCGCTGTTCATCTGGATGGGTGAGATACTGTTTCGAACCAAGCTGTCAGAGGAAATGTTCGAAGGGCTGTCACCATGGCTCGGTTGGCTGCCCGGCCGCCTTATGCACGTCAACGTGATTGCATGCGGTATTTTCGGTACGGTCTCAGGGTCGTCAGCGGCCACCTGTGCAACGGTCGCCAAGGTGGCGCTGCCGGAGTTGGTGAAACGCGGCTATGACGAGAAGACGTGCCTCGGATCGCTATGCGGTGCAGGAACACTCGGCATCCTGCTTCCGCCATCCATCATCATGGTGGTCTACGCAGTCGCTGCCGAGGTGTCCATACTTAAAGTGTTCCTCGCAGGCTTTCTGCCCGGATTTCTGTTGATGGCGTTGTTCTCCGGCTACATCATTATCTGGGCGCTGCTGAATCCGGGCAAAACGCCGCAAGACGATGAAAAATTGCCCTTCGGCGAAAAACTATATCGCAGCCGGCACCTTATTCCCTGCGCCTTGCTGATCATTTTCATTGTGTGGGTGATGATCATCGGATGGGCGACCGCTACGGAGGCCGCTGCCTACGGTGTGCTCGGTGCACTCGCGATCGCCTGGTGGTCGGGTGGTCTTAACCGGGACAGCTTTTGGCAAAGCCTCATGGGTGCCACACGCTTATCCTGCATGATCATGTTCATACTCGCTGGTGCGTCGTTCCTCACTTCGTGCATGGCATTCACCGGTATACCGAAAGCACTTGCGGAATGGGTCGCCGCTATGAATCCCAATCCTTATGGCCTGATCGCGATTCTCGCCTTGATTTATCTCGTGTTGGGAACTGCGCTCGACGGCGTGTCTATGATCGTACTGACAACATCGATTGTAATTCCAATGGTCGTAAAAGCCGGCTTTGATCTCGTATGGTTCGGCATTTTCATCGTGCTGCTTGTGGAGATCGCTGAGCTGACGCCGCCGCTCGGCTTCAACCTGTTTGTGCTGCAGACCATGAGCGGACGCGACAGTAATTACGTGGCGTATGCGTCGATACCGTTCTTCTGTCTTATGATTATCTGCATTGCGCTGATTACAATTTTCCCTGGAATCGTCACATGGCTACCCGACGCCGTGCTGACGAAGTAAACGAGGACTGACATGCGACATCGAATAGTGCGCCAATGGTACCTGTGGTTATCGACTGCGTTTGCGGCGGTGATAGTGACGGCCGGCTGTGCCGGAACATCAGGCCGCGACGAGGCGCAAGCACCGAAGAACATCATCATTCTTTTCGCTGACGGCGCAGCCGGCACGCAATGGGATTTCGGGCGGTATACAAGTACCACTTTGCGCAAGCAATCGTTCGCGACGACCGAAATCGTATTCAGGCAAGGCGCACTGGGACTTGCAACGACGAGTCCGTACGGCGCCTACGTCACCGATTCCGCTGCAGCAGGTTCCGCGATGTCAACCGGTTTCAAGGTGACTAACGGTACGGTTTCAATCACGCCGGATGGCAAGTCGCCGCGCACGGTCATGGAAGCGGCGAAAGCAGCGGGCAAACATATAGGTTTAGTCACCACTGCTGCAATTCATGATGCGACACCGGCAGCGTTTAGCGTGCACGCCAAGTCCCGCTCAGAATCGCAACTGATCGTTGATCAATATCTGATGCTCGAACCTGACGTGTTATTAGGAGGCGGCGCCGATTATTTTCTGCCTGCAACCGTGCCCGGCGGAAAGCGCAAGGATAGCAAAGATGTGATTGCGGCCTTCGGCGCAAAAGGCTGGCAGATCGCGCGGACCAGCACAGAACTGCGTGGACTAAGCGGTCCTAAAATACTCGGCCTCTTCGCCGACGATGATATGGATTTCGAGATCGAGCGTGACGCCGCAAAGGAACCAACCACTGCCGAGATGGCATCAGCCGCGCTCAAGGCATTGTCGATGTCGAGTCCGAACGGATTTGTCCTCTTGGTCGAAAACGAAAATGTGGACACGGCCGGCCATGCAAACGATGCCGCTGCCCTCATGCATGCGTTGTGGGCGTTCGACGATGCGGTGAAGGTCGCGCTCGAGTTTCAGCGCCAGTCGCCTGACACACTGATCATCATCACCGGCGATCATGAGACCGGCGGCTTTTCGCCGACTTATGCGCAGAAGGATCTATCATCGCTTGGAAGCGCCAATCGTTTGGTCAGTGGCGACTTGCAGCTTCAGATGATCGGCCGCATCACCATGTCGCTGAACACCGTGAAAGACAAACTCGGTGATAAGCCGACGGCTGCGATGCTCGATGAGCTGCTCGCGAAACACTTTCCCGGATTTACGCTCGACAAAGATTTGCGCGAGCTCGTGCTCGCGCAACGCCCCCTCGAACGCAACGCAGTAGCGATGCCCCAACACGCGCTCGCCCGCATGATTGCGCGGCAGACCGGCTACTACTGGGGCACCGGTGGTCATACGCCCGAGCCGGTGGTGATCGGCGCCATGGGCCCGGGAGCACAGACCTTTCGCGGGTATCAGGACAACACGGAAGTCGGCAAGCGGATTCAGCAGCTCATCGCTGGAGGGAAGTGATTCGCTAGCGCACTTGCCGACTTAGGTCGCGCTAAACGCGCCGACGGCGACGCCCCATCCACGCGAGAAATCCCAACCCGACGCCAAGCATCGAGTAAGTGGTAGGTTCAGGCACGGCCGTAATCGCGCCAAAGAGGCCGGCTGTTTCGCCGTTGATTCCAGCCGCGAAATAAAGGGTATTGGCATCGCCGCCGTTACCCGCGCCGCTGCCGAACATCATTCCCCACAGGCCACCAGGCGTGTTACCGGCGCCGGCGTTAATCGGGATTGAGCCTCTGAACGCGCCGGTTACCGGATCAAACGCATTGATGACGCTGTCTGCGAAGCTGAAGTTGCCGACCAGCAGGTCGCCGCCGAATATGCCGAATCCGGCCGGCGCAAGTGCTAAGCCCCAAGGCGCGGCGAGCCGGCCGCCGCTGATCAGTCGCTGCAGGAAAACGCCGTTCTCATTGAAGACGTCGACGAATCCCATGCCGGGCGTGGCGGCGATCTGGCTCGGACGCCCTGCAGGCGCATAGGTCACGTAGATGTTGCCGCCGATATTCTGTACGCCGAATGGCACAACGCCGGAAGGCAGGGTCGGGTCCGTGAAAGAGCCCGGCAGGCTCAGGGGCGCAAACGAACTGTCAAACGCATTGATAGTACCGGCCGTGCCATTCGCGGCGTAAAGTCGGGTGCCTGCATTGTTGATCGCCAGTCCCGTGTAGACTTGGCCTGGATTCGATACCTCGACGGTTGACGTGTTGCCGCCCGCCCAGCCCGAAATCGTACCATTCAGATCGGCGAAGATGAATCGAGAGGACGTCGTGGCGTCGCTGGGCACGAGTCGAAATGACGCAGTGTTCGTGTTGTTGACCTGACCGGTCGGTCCCTGACGGCCCGCTTGCGGTAGTCGGAATACCGACAAACCCGTTGGCATTAACGGTCGTTACCTGGCTGACGTTGGTGCTGCCTGTCACTGCGTAGAGGGTAGCGGTGTTTGTGCCCTGGTTTGAAGTCCAGAACGGGCTGGTCGGGCTGCGTGTTATGCCCCATGGATTCACCAGTAGAGGATCGGTGATGGTGGCCAGGCCCGGAATGTTCGAGACCAGGTTCGTTTGAGCATATTGTGCGTTCGCCGACAAAGAGACACCAGCGATAGCCACGGCAAGCGCGGCCGCACGGGCACAATGCGCCGACAGGGAAGTTTTGTGCATGTTGAATCTCCAAAAAAATTTGGCGGTCAGGCGATCACGTGCCAGCACCGGCTTGAACACGCGATCTGCTCACCGCTAACACGCATCAGATCGGTTTATTCCGCTCCCGATCCGCCGCTGCGACTAAAACCAGCTTTGCGGACCCTGACGGGCGCGGCTGTATTGCCACGCCGCAGGTATGAATCACCGTGAAATCGAAATGCCGTCCCAATGGACCGGCAAGGCTATGGGCGGCCTAGTCAGGATGCCTGGCTTGCCTCGCAGGCACAGGGTTCTGGTGTGCTTTCGCTGTGGCGGATACCGAGTCCAAGCGCTTCACATTTCATGCAATGAGCCCTCGCTCCGAGCGGCCGCCGACAAACATCTAGCGAGAAGGGCGCTTAGCCCTCTGGCTTTGCGCCACACCGTTGCAAGCCATGGCTGCTGATCGCGCGGAAGATGTGGCGGCCGATAGTAATGTTTGATCTCGGCAAAACCTGCGCTGCTAAGGTAGTGTCGCCAGGTTTCAAGATCATGATATGAGCCGAATCGCCCCCGGTTCCAGCCTTCTTCGTTGCAGCCGCGTGGATTGGAGCTGAAAAGCACGCCCCGCGGCTTGAGCGTCGTATTCAGCGCCCCCAAGACTCGCGGCAATTCCTGCTTTGGCACATGAAACAGCGAAGCATTCGCGAATACGCCGTCGAAACGGTCGACAGGTAGATCAAGAGCGAGGAAGTCTTGCTCCCATACTTCGCACCCGGTGTATTCACGAGCCATGGCAGCGAAACGTGCAGCGCCCTCGAGCCCGATTGCGACGTGACCAAGATCACTGAAGACTTTTAGGTCGCGGCCCGGGCCGCACCCGAAGTCAAGCACTGTAAACGGGGGCGCGCCTTCGATGGATTCGAGCAGCGCTGACACGTTCTGCGTGACGTCGTGATCGCGCGTGCCTGCCCAGAAATCGTCTGCACGCTGATTGTAATGCTCGAGAGTTAGATCCGAGATTTTTGCGAGGTCTTGCGCGCTCAGCTTCAACTTCACTCCCGCTTTCGCCTCGAAGTGTTATCCGCCCGCATTGTGCGGGTGAGTGACACATTTTATTGCATCAAAGGCCGCCGATTAACGCGCGCAGATCAGTTCGTGCAATGCATCCAGCTCGGCCGGCTTCACCATATGATGGTTGAAGCCGGCCTCGCGGGCACGGCCTTTGTCTTCCAGCTGACTCAGCGCAGTCAGCGCGATTAACACGACTTCGTCACCGAACCTGCGGCGCAACTCACGCGCCAGCTCATAGCCGTTCATGCTCGGCATGCTGATATCGAGGATGGCAATCTCAGGGCTAAACTCTCCACACAGTGCGATTGCTTCTCGTCCACCGCAAGCCGTGTGCACTTCGTGTCCCCATGCGCCGCAAACCATCGCGAGACTCAATGCCGCATCTTCGTTGTCGTCGACAATCACTACCCGGCGGGGCGTTGACACTTGCTGCATCGGACAATCTGCCAGTCGTTGCGGTCGTCCAACATAGCAACTGGCAACCCACGCTGTCCGTCAGTCAAACACTTGTTTTTAACGCCGATGTGTGCGTTTGTCCCGAACAGATGTCGGGTGGTGAGAAAAATTCCCCGCTAACGCGATGATGCGGCGGTTCAGAACATTATCTGTCGAACATTGTCTGTGGCATCAGACTTCTCATGAGATACAAAACAATCGTTGACTGCAGATGACGATTTACATGCATCTGGCCTGACGATGTAAGCTTCTGTCAACCTCCGGTTAACCAGATGCGGGCCAACTATGGATCTTTCGTTTCCGGTGATCTCGGCGTCTGCGGCCTCTCGGCCTCGGCCTGGATGTTCATGGTCACGTCGTCGCTGACGAAACCCAGCATCGTCATCATCCCGAAATCGGAGCGACGGAATGTGGTTGTGAGATCGACGCCGCAGCGCAAAGAGACGAGCGACGGAAGTCTCGTGCATTTGTAGTTGAGTACTTTGAGCTGCACGGGTTTCAGCACCCCGAGGAAATGCAGTTGGCCATCGAGCGACGACGGTTTACCTTCCACGAGTGTGCCATTTGTTATACGGAACCAGATTTCCGGATAGTCATCGACATTAAAGTAGTAGCGCCCGCGAAGAAGCGTATCGAGCACGTCATTCCCGGTATCGACAGATCGCGCGTCGATCTTGATGTCGCCGCTGACGCTTCCAGTTGTCCGGTCCAGAGTAATCGTGCCAGCGGTGCGGTTGAAACGCCCGCGCTGAGTGGCAATGCCCAGGTGCCCGACTTCGAAGGTTGGAAAAGTGTGTCCCGGATCAATGGCCATTTCTTCTGGCTCGGCGCACGCAATTCCTGCAGTTTCAAGCAGCGCACATACCGCTGCGGCAATCGCCGACTTGTAAAGGATCGGCCTCATTCCACTAGTATTGGACGGATCGTTGTCATCGCACTTGCGGGACGACTAGTCGCCAGCTCGAATCTCATTGTGAATGGCCGAGTATGAAAGCAAATGAATAGCGACTGCCGGCGCGTTGACTTGAGCAAGCGACGCATTGGGATGCGGCGGGACTGATTGCATTGCAGCCGCGCGCTACACCAGACTGTACCTGCGTGGAGCGCCGAGGCAGTCGAACTGTTTTGCCGTTGGGGCGCCTACTGCCATGCCCGGTTATCCACGATGTTCTCGTATGTGGCACCGGGCACGACCATGTTCCATTTCACGGTCCATTTGTAAGTATCCTCAAACCGCTCGCGGCTATAAGGCTGCGGCGGCGCATGCAGCAGGCGCCACGTTTGGAATTCATGCGGTTCCAGAAGGCCGCCGGTCTCGCGCGTGAAATAGTGGATGTACGGCGTCGGATCCTTCTCGATCTCCGTTACAGCACGCGCTTGTGCGCGGAACATTGCTGCGAGCGTCTTGCCATCGAGATCATCGGCCGCTGCTTCGCTGCGCGTCGAATGTGACTCGATCAGGATGCGGAGTCCCATCTTCTGGGCGACGCTGATCCACGGTTCCATCAGACTCACAGCGGCAACCTTTCCTTGCTTCAAGGCCTCGATGCGCTTCGGCATTGAACCCGCGGTCGTCGTCTTGATGTGCTCCGGCGCCAGAAACCCTTCCATCAGTTTTAGCGTCGTGAAGTGAGAGCCGTTGTTTGGCGTTACTGCGATCTCTTTATCCTTGAGCATTTCAGGTTCGTAGACCTTAGAATCCGCGGCTACTACGATCGCAAACGACGACATGGAAGCGCCAAGCGCGACGATCTTACGCCGCCGCAATCCGCCGCGGTCCGCTTCGACCGCACGCTTCATGATTCCCCATTCGCACATCCGGTACTGATCAATGCCGCCCTCGTTGTACACCGAGTCCAGCGGCCGATCCAAGACGGACTCGAAGGTGACTGAGTGAGACGTCGTGACCTGAGCCATTCCAGGCGTAGACACGAAATCGATGTGCACGCCCTCGTCCTTGAAAAAGCCCCGGTCACGCGCGACGAGCACGGGCAAGTCGTGCACTGCATTCATGATGGCTACGCGCGGTCTAAGCGCGGTCTCGTACGTCGTCATAGTCTCCTCCAGCGTCGCGGTGCAGTTCGCCGCAGATGATGGTCCTTACTCCCTGACCATGTCAAACGCACCATCCATGTGTCCAAGCGTCGACCATGCCGTCCATGGAGTGGAGGCGGCGTACGTGCGAAGATATGGCCAACGCATCAAACCGGAGCATGGGCGTGGAAAAAGTTCAGGCGGCCGTCAGAATCGGCCCAAGCAAGACCGAGATTCGCGAGTTTCCCATGCCGGATATTCCGGCAGATGCCGCACTGATGAAGATGGAGGTTGCCGGAATCTGTGGCACCGACGTCAAACTCTATGCCCATCCCCCGACGCCGGCACCGACCATTATGGGGCACGAAAACATCGGCACGATCGCGAAGGCGGGACGCGAGTTCACGCGACGCAAAGGCTTCAAGGAAGGCGACCTCGTCTTCGTCGAGCACTACGTGATGTGTGGCAAGTGTGAGTGGTGCCATCTTGGCCAGTATCGGCATTGCGAAAACACTGATTGGCGCAGTAATCCCGATGGCATACGCTATGGCTATACGTCGGCCGAAAAGGCGCCGCACCTCTGGGGCGGGTTCGCGCAATATGTTTATTTGCCGTGGAACTCAGTCGTGCACCGGGTCCCGCAGAACGTCACGCCGGAACTGGCGGGACTCGTGACGCCGATGGCGAACGGCGTCGAGTGGTCGCTCTTCGATGGTGGCGTTGGCTATAACTCGGCAGTGCTGATTCAGGGCCCCGGCCAGCAGGGACTGTCGCAGACAGTTATTTGCAAACAGGCGGGTGCGTCGCTGATCATAGTGACTGGCACTTCCAAAGACGCTGCGCGCTTGAAGGTCGCGAAGGAATTAGGCGCCGACTACATAATCGACGTGCAGCAAGAAGATGCTCTCGCCCGCATAATGGAGCTCACCGCAGGACGCGGCGTAGACGTGGCGCTCGATTGCACCGCGGGCGCCGGCACGTTGCCCATCCTGTTAGGCGTGGACGCACTTAAGCGCAAAGGCGGCACGATAGTCGTGCAGGGTGAGATGAAAGAGTTTCCCAATTTTCCGCTGGAGAAAGTAACGGTGAAGTTCGTCACGATCAAAAGTGCACGCGGTCACAGCTACAAGGCATGCGAGCTTGCGCTTGCCCAGCTGGCCTCACACCGCTTTCCGCTCGAGAAAGTCACGACGCATCGCTTTGGATTGAAAGATGTGGATCTTGCCATCCGATCGGTCGGCGGCAAAGGCGTGGCGGATGTGATTCACGCGTCGCTAATGCCTTGGCAATGAGTTGTCGTTTTGTTGATCGCAGCGACAGCACATCGTTCTTCGCTTTTGAGCTGATTCAAATTTATAAGATGAGGCTCGAACCGGTGAGTGGAGGGGCTTGGACCGGTCGCTCAATGCGGCGCCCGGGTGATTGGCCGATTCAGCGTTAGTCCTACGGGCGCCAGGTCTTTCATCGGATTTAGACTATCGCGCAGCAACAATGCTGCAAGCGGTTTAGCAACCTTGGAGATGTCCTGGCTGATGGTAAAACATTGAGAGCAAAGCCCTGGAAAGGAATGCGTGAAGAGCTCCGCGTTAGGCGTCGCCTTGGTTGTTATTAGCGGCGCCACACAGGCTGCCTGGACGAAGGTTATTACTGATGCCGAATTCACCGGGTACGCGGACACGGCCACGGCAACTCGGGAGAATGGCAAGGCGCGCATGTGGGAACTGGATGACCTGAAAACAGCGCGCCAAAGCGCTCAAGGACGCACCTTCTCTTCGGTAACGACGCTATGGGAATTCGACTGTCGCGACAAGCTCGAACGCATGGTGTCAGTGACTTGGCACGCGGGACAAATGGGGACCGGTGAAATCGTTCAAACCGGAAATCCTTCGCCGTTCGACTGGCGTCCGATCGCGACCGGTAGCATTGGCGAGGCGTTTTTCCGAACGGCGTGCGCAGGGAAATGAGGGCGCGACAGTCGAGTGAGCTCAGCCCATTAACGGGATCGACGTGTTCGCGCAATTAATTCCGCGTCTGCAGTGGTCGGTGTCCGAGATGGCTGTCACCGTGGAAGCCATCGCCGCCCAATTGCCTTCCCGAGATATCGCGGAGTCTCAAAGAGCCGACATTACAAAGTTCTGCAAGGAATTCGCGGCCGCAATGACGGCGGTGCGAGACGCAATCCGCATTCTCGAAGACAAGCTCGGTATGCATCCCGGTGAGCAACCCTATGACCCGACGGTGCTTAATCGCGAACCTGTGATTACCATTTACCTGATTTCCAAATGGCTGGGCGAACAAAATGACCGCATCCAAGTCATAGTCCCAAGGTCGGAAGGCGGCGCTTATACGCTGATGGCGCGCGCCGCGGTAAATGTGGCCAAGGCGAATGAAGAGGCGCAAGACGTTCTCACAGCGATTCGCTCGGAGTTGAGCAGCGTTCATTGAGATGCGTTCCAGGTGACGCGGTGCCCGGACGAGTATCTTGGATATCCACACGCCTTGGACACTTGATACGTTAACAAAAGACGAAAGCAAGGCGCCGCTGCGACGCGCTTGAACGTGATCACATCATGGCCGCATCTACGGGCTTTGCTCTTTCGTGTCCGGCGTCGTGTTCGTCTGCTTGAGGCTGGTACGATGCCGGTGCCATGATAGTGGTGACGATCTGTCGAGCCTCGGTTTTTCAATTTCCTCATGCTACCCAGTTGCTTGAACAAGCTCAGGATATCCATAGGCTTACCCATTGTTATGATCAATGATCATTCGCGGGAAATAATGTTGCCCACCATCGAGCCTGTCGACGAGCAGACGATCGAGGTAATTCCGGACGGCGACCGGCAAGCCAACCGCGGCAATTGACCTAACGAGGCTAGAACGAGCAATGAAACCGGTCAGAGTACATCTGTCCAGAAAGAAGGGATGGCGTAAGCCCGCAGACACTCTCGTGGTTGCGAGGCCATCTCGTTATGGAAATCCCTATCGCATCGGCGACCCTGGTGTACCCGACCGCCGCACCGCCGTTGCATTGTTTCGCGCTGCTGTGACCGGTGACCAGCGACTACTGGCGGCCGATGCGGTGTGGTCTGCGTTTCAAACGTCGCTCGTTCGAGAGCATCTGGCCGGTAAGAACCTCGCGTGCTGGTGTCCTCTTCATGAGCCGTGCCATGCGGATGTCCTCCTCGAAATTGCGAACGCATAAGCACATTGATCGCCTGACGATGCCAGCGTCGCATACGCACCGTGATTGCATGCACCACGGCTGCTGAGAACGCAAAGTGGCGCCAAAGCGCCGGTTTGCCTCGAGTACCAGACAGTGTTAAACGCGACGAGCTACAAAACTGACCATGCACAGCCCTGCGAGCACTGAGGCGTACATGAATGGCTCAAAATACCAGCCTGTAGAAGTCGAGCGATTTAAAAGACGGCGCCTTGGCGCCGCTTTGAGGTTAGATGTAGACGAACTACTTAGCTATGTCGGGAGCGCCGCCGGGCCACAAAACCCATCAGTCCCAAGCCAGCGAGCACGAGCGCATATGTTTCTGGTTCGGGAATCCCGACCGCTGCGAAGTTAAGAGCGCCTCCGCCGTTAGTGATCGTGAACCCGGTACCAGTGGGCGTAACGCTAGGGACCGTATTCGTGAACGCGGAGAACAGCGTGTTGTAGAACGGCTGCGGCGAGAAGAATCCCTCCTTGCCGGCTGCCTGGACAAATGTGAGAGTGGCGTTGGCGCTTGGCACAAAAGCGGTGTTGCCGTTCGCCGGTGAAGTGACCGTGTTCCCGTTGATCAGCGAGCCTGTCGCGAGCGTCTGCTGCGGCGGCGAGTTGCTGACATTCGGCGTAGTCCCGATGAAGCCGAACGTCGAATTTGACGGTGCGGCAACCAACGAGTAGTTCAACGTGTCAAACACGCCGGCCGTTACGGTCGTATTCGGATTGCTCCCTGCGTTAAGGATTGTGTGTCCGGTGGCGGTGAACGGAATATAAAGGCTATAGGTGGAATTCAGGCCACCAGCGATGACGTTGGTGCCCCCGAGTTGAAAGCCGGTGACCGAAAGGAAGCCTTGTTCGCTGAAGGTAGTAGCGCCGGTGAAGGTAACGTTCGCAAAATCCGACACCAGGATGTTATCCGCGGTCACTGACGAACCGGAAAGGCCGACCGCTCCGGGGGTGAAAGTGAAGGGCGGCAGTTCTGCCGACCATGCAGTGGTAGAACAAGTGGCCACCAAGGCTACCGACGCAAATGCATGCTTGATCGGAGTCCAACTGAGCGGTTTCATATCAGGTTCTCCATGCGTAAGATTAAATGAGGTGTTTTACTTAAAACGCCGTCAAGCACATGCTCGAGCGGTGAAAACGACGGTTTATCATGCCTTCGTCATAAGCGTGCGATATAGTCCAAACGACTTATGACAGTCGTCAACCGTGGAAGACGAACATCATTCAATGGCATAAATCGGTTCCTTCCCATTCCCTCTAGGATAAGTAATCATGATTTCTTCCTTTAATCTAAAGGCGAATCGAGGTTGCGACGTGATGCTCCTTATTCAAAGCCCATTGGTCTTGCGGAAGAGATACAGCAAGGAAGGTGCCAGGTGCGCGCCACGAAGTATCAATGACTTACGACTGTGCCGCGGCGGTTGGTGCCTCCGATACGCACCGTGTGAATGCAGTTGGTTAGCGATGCGCACCACAAGTGACCGCCATCCGCGGTTCCTCTCGAACTCACTCTCGTCGAGATTAGCGACTAATTTAGATCAACCGGGAAACGCTCCAAGTGGGTGGAGCAATCGCTATACAGACGTTCCGTTGCGGGAATCCGTTG
Organism: uncultured beta proteobacterium; assembly: GCA_963829085.1. Classification (GTDB taxonomy): domain Bacteria; phylum Pseudomonadota; class Gammaproteobacteria; order Burkholderiales; family SG8-41; genus PALSA-1004. Next base: position 51,026 of record CAWHHJ010000010.1, read on the forward strand.
TCATATGGCGTGCCGACATGAGCGATCACGTCATCAAATTAACGGCGTGAATTCGCTGATGCCTAACTATCGAAGTGCGAAATCTTGGGCCTGATGCTCGACTAGGCAACGGAAACCGGTCAGCGCGTTGCCAATGCCATCAAAGCAAGTACGTGCTGGCCATACAATAAGCCGGCTAAATGGTTCGCGGTGTAACGGTTCTTTCACGCCAGACACTTGGATTCCGTGCCGCAATCGAAATGAGACCGTGCTACCTGGTAAGTGCCCTAACGATCCATTTTGCTTGTGGGACGGACTAGGAACTGGACATTACAGCCTGCTCCCGCTAGTCACTGGACGACGCATTCAACGGGTAATCCCCGTTACGTGGCAGCGGGAGGTCCGTGCGGGGCTAGCAGCAACAAAAAACCCGCCGAAGCGGGTTTTTGGTGTTACGAACGTTATGCGTTTAAATGACGCTATGCTTCCTGCGGCGTGCAACGAAGCCCATCAGTCCCAAACCCGCGAGCATCAAAGCATACGTTTCGGGTTCCGGAACTGCCGCCGCGAAGTTAAGAGCGCCCCCGCCATTGTTAATGATGAATCCGCCAGCGAACGGCGTAACCGTGGAAACAGGATTCGTGAACGCGGAGAATGCCATGTTATAGAAGGGCTGTGGCGAGAAGAATCCCTGCTTGCCGGCCGCCTGGACAAACGTGAGAGTGGCGTTGGCGCTTGGCACAAAGGCCGTGTTGCCGTCCGCTGGTGAAGTTACCACGGTCCCATTGATCAGCGAACCCGTCGCCAGCGTCTGCGGCGCTACACTGCTCACAGTCGGCGTTGTGCCCATGAAGCCGAACGTCGAATTGCCCGATGCGCCAATCAACGAGTAGTTCAATGTGTCGAAGACGCCGGCAGTTACGGTCGTATTCGGATTGCTCCCTGCGTTAAGGGTGTTGTGTCCGGTGCCGTTGAAGGAAAAATAAAGGCTATACGTCGAATTCAAGCCGCCGGCCACCACGTTAACCCCGCCCAGCTGGAAGCCGGTTATCGAAAGAAAGCCTTGCTCGGCGAAGGTGGTCGCGCCGGTAAAGGTAACGGATGAAAAATCCGACACGAGGATGTTATCTGCCGTCACCGGCGCGCCGGTCAGGCCGACAGCGGTCGGTGTAAAAGTAAAGTCAGGCAGGTCTGCCGACCATGCAGTGGTGGAACAAGCGGCCACCAAGGCTACCGACGCAAATGCGTGCTTGATTGGGGTCCAACTGAGCGATTTCATTTCTAGATCTCCATAGTAAAGGAAAGAAGGTGTTTTACTTAAAACTCCGCGTAAGCACATGCTCAAGCGGTGAAAATGACGGTTTAGGATGCGCTAGGAACAGCGCAGGAGCCATAGTCCAAATTAACCCATTTACTTCGCTTGGCTGTAAGACGAAGCCGTATTCTGAAAATTAACGTCAGCTCACCAGCATCATCAGGCTGATAGACGCACCGTAGCGACGCTTGTGACGGCGTTGCAGTATGCCATCAACATGCAACTCGGGCTAGACAAAACGCTCGGAGGTCCGTCTTTATATTGGCAAAGCCGTCTGCGATGTAGCACCGCTGGTGGCGGATGCTAAAGATGACGTTGCCATGAGTTGGACGGACAGGCAACGTTTCTCGTTGTGCGTAGCGGTTCCCCATGGCTACGGCTTTGCGACGTGACCGCAGACGAGCACCTAATCGTTCACCGGCCACTCAGGTATCGCACCCTGGAAAGCAGGTGCTGACTGCGTCTTCCATATGACACTCAGGAATTAGCTACTCGTCGCCCATCGGTTACACGGCTATGCTATTTTCATAAAGCTGGTGCAAAGCAAGCACATGCCACGATCGCTCTTCGCCGTGGGGGGATTCTTCGCAGTCTGAGAGTTTTCGAGGACTGATGCTCTTAAGGGTTAGCTAGCGTCTTGTCTGTGCCAGAAACGTATATATGTGCATAGGGTAACCGTGCAAAGCATCCAAAGTGCGTGCAAATATCATCGGCAGCGGGCGTGGTGTATGCGGACTTGTTAACGGGATGACTGTCGCGATGTAGCGGTCAAGGAGTTCTGTGAGAGTCGACCGCTCCTCGGGCCGCGATCCAGCGATACGGCGCGGTCTATTTCCGACTCAATTAGACGCGCCTACTGCGTTGCATCCTGTTGCGATTTGAACGAACGAAATTGCGGGCGATACACAACTCGCCTAACAATCGCTCGCCACGAACCATGCGGCCAGCGGAGGGATTTAAGCCATAACAACACCTCCACTGCGCTAGAGATGTGCTGAACATGGCTCTGCGGTTGGGGCTGCTGCTGGCTAAGTACTTGGTGTACTTGGCGCCCCGAAGACGAATCGAACGTCCGACCTGCCCCTTAGGAGGGGGCTGCTCTATCCACTGAGCTACCGGGGCTTATTCCGAGACGGCCTATTGTACGTTTCTGCGTGTTCTTGCGCCAAGTCGCGCTGCGCGAACGACGCGCCGCACGTGGCCCGCGCGATAGCGCTCGTTTACGCGGCCTTCGCGTTGAGTCCTGCGACAAATTCTTCTTCTGATACCGCATCGCGCGGATTGAGCGAGCGCTCACGGTAGATACTGCTCGCAGCGCTTGAATTCCTCAAGCACGCGGCGCAGTTCAGCAACAGTCTTGTCATGCAAGTCGACACGCACGTCGATTTCCGGATGATCGAGACGATCGACGACACGAATCCACGCGGAGCGCTCCGGACGATGCTTGCCGTTGGATGCCTGGCCGCCCGCATCGCGACCGCCTTCGAGCGCCTCGAGCAATCGATACTCCAGCGGCTTCTCCGGATGTCTGAGGAAACCATTGACGATGCCTTCGACGGTCTGCGGGCCCGCGAGTCCGTTCCCGTAAGCCGCGTAGTACGGACCGACTTTGTGCCCTGCCCATTTACCGCAGCCCGGGCCCGTATGGGCAACGACATTGTTCTCGCGATCGATGATGCCGAACTGGCGGTAGTCGTAATCCGGGTCGTCGGCGGCGAGTGTATTCATGATGTGTTGAGGCGTGAAGCCCTGCGACAGCAGATTGAGGGCGAGCGGATCGACGTATCGCAGATAGAATGCCTGCGATTTGCTGATGCCGACGTTCGGGCGCACGCTCTCGTTGCGCCGGCCGCATGCGATCGAAAAAGTAGTGGACCCGACGCCGAAACGGCCGCTCTGCGGGCAGCGTGCGATGATCGAGTAGGTCATGTCGTTTCCTTCGCTTGCTGGTTCTTCAACATGTCTGCGAACTCCATCGCGGGAATCGCATTGCGGGGATTTCTTGCGCGCTCATCGTAATAAGCAATTGACGGTTTGTAATCCTCATAGATGCGTCGCAGCTCGTCGACGGCCTTATCATGCAGATCGACGCGGATATCGATGTCGTTGAAATCGTGTTTGCTGTAGATAACGAGCGCGACAGAGCGCTCAGGCAGGCGGCCGTTTGCGCCTTTTATTCCGCCTGCGTCACGTCCCGCCTCGAGTGCGCTCAGCAAGCGATCAACGAGATCCGCTTTCGCGTCTGCTGCGAAACGCGAAGCAATCGCGTCGACGACCTTGTGTCCTGTGAGGGTGCTGCCGAGCGCAACATAACCTTCACCGATGCGGTGACCGCACCATCCGCCGATCTTCGTTCCCGAATGCGCAACCGCATTCGCGTTGCGATCGACGATACCAATCTGACGATAATCGAAGTCCGGGTCGCTGCCCGCAAGTTGCTTGAGCGCATGCTGGGCAGTGAATCCTTGCGCCAGCAGGTTGATCGCGAGCCGGTTATTGCGTGGATACGGGAAACCTTGCGTGACGGTTACTCCGGTGTTCGACCGGATCGCGCCATCGCAGTAAAGACCTATTGCGACGGAATAGCTGGCGGTTGCAAGCCCGAATTGCCCGGTTCGCGGGCAGCGCGCAATGATGGTATAGGTCATGATGGATCATGCTCCACGAGCGAGAAGCAGTAGTTTGGTAGAACGACCGCTATTGGAACGATATTACCATCGGAGCTAACACGTTGCAGTCTCGGCACGTCTTCTGCTTCGAGAACGTCGCGCGAGACGCAGGCGTCGGCGATAAGATCGCGTGTTGTCACCTCGCGCGCATTCTATCGGTGCACGAGTAGAAACCGTTGCACAGATAAAATGCGATTGGAAATACATCACGACCTTGCGGCTTGCGATAACGAGTCGGCGTGCGTCGTTCAGGTAATGCTTCGTTCGCCTGTGAGCGAGTAAGAGGATTCGTTGAGTGAAATGTTTGCAAGACGCAAGCTAACCGCCCGAAACGTTGTGTTGTTGATTTCGTTTACCGCGCCGTCGGCGATCGCTCAAGCCTACCCGACGAAAACCATACGCATGATTGTCGCGGCAGCGCCGGGCGGCGCCAACGACATTCTCGGGCGCATGTACGCCCAACGGATGACCGAAGCGCTCGGGCAGACAGTGGTCGTCGACAATCGCGGTGGCGGTGGAGGCGTGGTCGGCGCTGAGACCGTCGCTCACGCGACGGCGGACGGATACACGATCCTGTATTGCACGAACTCGGTCGTCGTCAATCCGTCGCTGAATCCCGGCGTAAATTACACCCTCAAAGATCTGTCTCCAATCTCCCTCGTATCCAGCTTTCCCGCCGTTATCACGCTGCATCCCTCGGTGCCGGTCAACACGCTGCCGGACTTGATTGCGCTTGCCAGGAAGCGCGGCGGCCTGAATTACGCATCGACCGGAACCGGCTCGACGAACCACCTCACCGGTGTGCTTCTTAACAATCTTGCTGGTATTGCAAACGTTCACATCCCTTATAAGGGCGCCGGACCAGCGATGACAGCATTGCTAGCCGGCGAAGTCGAAATGGGCGTGACGACGGTCTTTTCCGCGACACCGTATATTCGTGCGGGAAAATTGCGCGCAATTGCAGTCACGAGCCTTAAGCCGCTCTCGACGCTGCCGGGTGTGCCGGCCGTAGCGCAGTTTTATCCCGGCTTCGACACGAGTTTGTGGCATGGCTATTTCGCACCGGCTGGAACGCCGTCGGCGATCGTCGCACTCTTGAACCGCGAGATAGTCAAGGCGCTGCGCAGCGCTGAGATACGACAGGCACTGGAAGAGGGCGGCGCGCAAGCAATCGGAAATACGCCTGCTGAGTTTGCGGCGATCGTCGCTGAAGATTACGCAAAATATGCGAAGCTTGTGAAGATGTCCGGCGCAAAGGCCGACTAACAAATGACAAAGAACCAATTCATGTCGGTGACGACTGCACTCGCTATGCTGGTAGCAGCAGCGAATTCAGCGGCACAGACGTTTCCGACGAAGCTGATACGGCTCATCGTGCCGTTCGCGCCAGGCGGCGGCAACGATGTGCTCGGACGCATGTTCGCGTTGCGCATGAGCGAGTCACTTGCCCAGACCGTCGTCGTCGACAATCGCGCGGGTGGCGGCGGCAACATCGGCACTGAGATGGTTGCACATGCGCCGCCGGACGGCTATACGCTGCTATATACAACGAACTCGGTTGCGGTTGCACCGTCGCTCTATTCTAAGCTCAACTACAGCCTGAAAGATCTGGCGCCGATCTCGTTAGTTGCTGACTTTCCGATCGCAATCGTCATTCATCCTTCGGTTCCGGCGCGTAATGTCGAAGAGCTCATTGCGCTCGCCCGAAAACGTGGCGGTCTCAACTACGGATCCACGGGGACGGGATCCACAAACCATCTAACTGGCGTGTTGCTCAACAGTGTTGCGGGCATCAACAACACGCACGTTCCTTACAAAGGCGCCGGACCAATGATGACCGCAATTATCTCCGGCGAAGTTGAGATCGCGACGCCAACGGTCTTCACTGCTTTACCGTATGTCCAGGCAGGTCGATTGCGCGCGCTCGCAGTAACGACACCGCACGCATCTCCGATGCTGCCGGGCGTGCCGACGATGGCATCGTTTTATCCAGGTTTTGATACGAATGTATGGCACGGCTACTTCACGACCGCTGGAACGCCGGCAGCTGTGATCGGCGTCTTGCACCGTGAAATCATCAAGGCATTGCGGTCGCCCGAAATTCGGGAGTCGCTGGTCAACGGCGGCGCCGAATCGGTCGGAACAACGCCCGAAGAATTCGGCACGATTCTTACCAGGGATGTCGCCAAGTACTCGAAGCTCGTGCAGATCTCAGGCGCCAAAGCCGATTGAATCAATCGCCGCCGACTTTCAAGGGAATTCCTATGCGCCTGCGCCTTTCATTGTTCAGCGCCATATTGGCAACGGCAGCTATGACGTCTGCGTTCGCTGAGACGCGTGAGATCAGGATCAACAAGCAATTTGGCTTGACTTATCTCGCCATCAATGTCGCAGTGGAAAAGAGCCTCATCGAGAAGCATGTACGGGCCGCCGGTCTCGGCGAAGTAAAGATTACGTTTCCACAGTTGGCGAGCGGCGCGTCAACCAACGATGCGTTGCTTTCCGGCAATCTCGACATTGCGTCCGGTTCCACACCCAACCTATTCTTGTTGTCGGAGCGCACGCGCGGACGGCAGAATTTCAAGGGGATCATGGCCGTTAACGAATCGCCGATATATCTCGTCACCATCGATGAACGTATCAAAAGTCTGAACGATTACTCCGAGAAGGACAGAATTGCAGTCGCTGGAATCGGCACTTCGCAACATGCGCTGCTCATTCAAATGGCCAGCGCACAGGCGTTCGGGTGGGACAACAGGAACAAGCTGAATTCGAGCACGGTCGCAATGGCTCATCCCGATGCGATGGCGGCACTGCTATCGGGCCAGCACGAAGTGAAATCGCACTCCGCGACGCTGCCATTCCTGTTCCAGGAACTAGCCGATCGCCGCGTGCATACGGTATACAAATCTTACGATGTCGTTGGCGGCCCGCAGACCTTGACGGTGCTATGGTGCTCAGAGAGCTGGAAAAACGAAAATCCGCTGACGTATAAGGCAGTCATCGCCGCCATGCAGGAGTCCATGGACTGGATCAAACAAAACCGCAAGGAAGCGGCGGCGCTTTATCTGAAGCTCGAGAAATCGAAACTCAACGAGGGCGAAGTATATGAAATGCTGTCCGAGCAATGGAACACTTTCAACGCGGCGCCGCGCCGGGTCGGCATGCTGGCAGACTTCATGCATCGTATCGGCGTACTAAAGGTGAAGCCGGCGAGTTGGAAGGATTATTTCTTCGAGAACATGCACGCCTTGGACGGCAGTTGAGCGGTCTCGTCCACCATCGCGCCTCAGTCAATCGACCTTCACGCCTGCGGCGCGGACGACCTCGCCCCACTTACGCGACTCAGAAGCGATGTAATCCATAACGTCCTGCGGCGTTCCCCCCATCAAAGTTACGCCCATCGCGGCGACTCGTTTGCGAAAAACGTCGTCCTGCAGGATAACGTTTGTCTCCTTGTTGAGTTTTGCGATGATCGTCTTAGGCGTACCCGCAGGGGCCATCAGCGTGTACCAAGTGCCCGCCTCGAGGCCCGGCATGCCGGCTTCTTTTGTAGTCGGCACATCCGGAAGCACATTTGAGCGCACCGGCGCCAGCACGGCGAGCGCGCGCACGTTGCCTGCGAGGGCCTGCTGTGAGACCGCAGGCAGCAGATGGAAGATGAGTTGCGTACGATTCGCGATGGTGTCCTGGGTGGCGAGTCCGGGCGAAACGTACGGTATATGGCGCATTTTCGTAGCGGTCATCTTCTGATAAAGCTCCGCGGCGAGATGCATGCTGCTGCCGTTGCCTGCTGATGCATAGTTCAATGTGTCCGGACGCGATCTCACATAATCGGTAAATTCAGCAAGGCTCTTCGCAGGCAGCGACGGATGGACGACGAGCACGTTCGGCACGCTGCCGAACTTGATGATCGGCTCGATATCCCGCTTGGGGTCGAACCCGAGGGACGAGTATACGAACGGGTTGATGGTAAACGTTGTGCCGGATGCGAACAGCAGCACGTAACCGTCGGCTGTTGCCTTGGCGACGATTGCGGTACCGATGTTGCCATTTCCGCCGCCTCGATTGTCGACGACGAACTGCTGGCCCAGCGCTTTGGTCAATGCATCGGCGAGCAAACGGCACGATGGATCGCTGCTGCCGCCGGGCGGAAATGGATTGATCATTCTAACGGGACGCACCGGGTAATCGCGCACGGCGTCCGCTGCTGTCGCTGCGCTCGCTATCGTAAATGCGGCCAACGCAGCCATCGCGCACAACATCCGTTTCATCATCAAGCTCCGTGTATCGATTTGGCGTCGAGGTACGGCCAAGCGTTCGTGCGGACCTGGCGCGCATCCACAACGAGCGGCTTCCTGATGATTATGCATGACGCAGAAGAGCCGATGAGCGGTCGCCCCTGAATAAAGCACATCGCACATGCGCGGTGCACTCGCAAATATGAATGAGTGTCTTGACGCCGTGAAGAGACGCTTATAATCGGCTGCTTTCGCCACGCCGCGGTAGGAAAGAGCACATGCCGAACGAAACAAGGGCAGCGGTAGAAGCCTTGCTGCCGGTTACGATTCCACAAGGAAATATCCGCTACGCGCCTGGCATTCGTGCGGGCCGTTGGATTTTTGCGACGGGGCATAAGGGCGTAACTGACTATCGCAGAGGGCTGTCGGACGGCGTGCTCCGCTCGGCTCTGCCGCAATGGGATAAGTCAAAACTGAAGCGCGAAGCGGAACAGATTTTCAAGAATGTCGCTGCAGTGCTGGAAGCCGGCGGCAGCGAACTGCGGAATGTCGTGCGCGTGGACCAGAATTACACGACGCACAATGCGGTCGAACCGTACCACGATACCCGGCGGGCAGTGCTCAAAGACCATATTCCGCCCAGCACGTCGACGCTTACGCAGCGCCTGTTATTAGGCGGCCAGGAGATCGAAGTACATATGATCGCCATTGTGCCGAAGGGCGACTTCAAGCCCGAGCACATCCGGCCGGGAGATCATGCCGTGCACGCGACCTCGGGTTACAGTCTGGCGCTCGCAGCGGAAGATTACGTATTCGTTGCCGGCCGCATGGCGGATTCATTCACGTTTGGTGAGGGCCTCGCTGCCGCGGCACGAATGCCCGCAGGCCATCTATGGAAAGGCACGCCGATCAAGCTGGAAGCTGAGTTCATATTGCGCGAAAAGATAGCGCCCGCACTGAAAGCGGCTGGTTCGTCATTGCACAATGCGGTCAAGCTACAGGTTTATATGCGGGACGAGCACGACTTCGCGCCGTTCAACGAGGTTCTGGCTCAGTTCTTCCCCGATGAGAAGCCGGCCGTTACGCTGATTCCGACCGCGAATCCCGGATTTTTTCTGGAAGATGCCCGCATCGAAATCAACACGATCGCACTGCGCGATTCAGGCAAAACCGCCAGGAAGATCATCGATGCGGGTGTGACGCCAGCCTACGGGGGCTATAGCCAAGCGGTGCGAGCGGGCGATTTGTTGTTCATCTCCGGAATGCTTGCAATCGATGACGATGGACTGGTGCGCGATGCACGCATCGACCCGGAACAGCCTTACTTTGGCTCGAGCGTGCAGGCGCAAATGAATGCGATGCTGGAAAACGCGCAGAAGTTATGTTGCGCAGCCGGTACTACGCTCGCAAATGTCGTGCGAATTCAGCAGTACCACACTGACCTTCGCCAATTCTATCCGGCGTACAAAATCTGGGAGCAGCATGTGCCAGAGCGGCATCTGCCGTTTTCCGCTGTTGAAGTCCCGTTTCTGCCGGTACCCGGTTGCAGTGTTCAATTAGATCTGTGGGTGTATGTCCCTTAGCGTTCAGCGCTGGGCGGGCGCACCCGCGGATGGCAGGGCAAGTGCAGACGGTTGCGCGGGTTTTCATTTAAGATAACTGATTCCCCGTTGCGCTTTCCGGAAGATATTTCGTGCTCAAGTGGCTGTTGATCGCATTTCTCGTCGCCGTCGCGCTGTTGATATGGCGCATGACTGCGTTCGGCAACCGCAATCTGCCCAAAGTCGGTGATGCCGCATCCGACTTCGAGCTTGCGGATCAGCACGGCAAAGTGCGCAGGCGCAATGAATTTTTAGGTAAGTGGCTGGTACTTTATTTCTATCCGCGCGACGACACACCGGGCTGCACTGAACAGGCGGCCAGATACCGGGACGCTATGCGCGAGCTTGAAACGCTCGGGGCGACGGTGTGCGGCGTAAGTGTCGATGACGGCGAAAGCCACGCCGCATTTTCGCGCAAATACAATCTGCCGTTCGCGCTCCTCGCCGATCGCAAAGGCGAAGTTGCGAAGCGATACGGCTCCCTGCGCGATTTTGGCCTGCTGAAGTTTGCGAAGCGCAACACGTTCCTTATCGACCCGCAGGGCAGGGTGGCCAAGGTATATCTGGGCGTTAATCCCGCGCGCAATACGCAGGACGTTGCGACGGATCTGAAGCATTACGCCGCGTCATGATCAAAAGTATCGACCACATCGTCCTCACGACGCGCGAAGTCGACAAGTGCATAGCGTTTTATACGCATGCCCTGGGCATGGAACTCGAAAACTATGGCAACGGTCGCATTGCACTGCGCTTCGGCGAGCAGAAATTTAATGTCCATCCGCAGGGCTTCGACGCCAGCATCAAAGCGCAAACGCCTACGCCGGGCTCGCTCGACCTTTGTTTCCTCGCCGACTGTGCGCTCGAAGAGGTAATGGAGCGCTTTCGGCGGCACAATATTCCGATTGAGGCCGGACCTGTGGTGCGCACGGGTGCGCGTTTCCCGATCCGCTCGGTCTACGTGCGCGATCCCGACCACAATCTGATCGAAGTGTCGGTACCGGCATGAGGCCTGTTTCGCCTTAGCCGCGGTCAGTGGAGCGGTCACACGCCGGGCTTCGCTTAAGCGTTGCTGTCACTGAATCAACCATCTCAGATGCCTTTAATTACTCTCGACGGTGCCTGCCTTGCATTCGGCCATGTCGCATTGCTCGATCATGCGGATCTCGTCATCGAGCGTGGCGAGCGTATCGGTCTGATCGGGCGCAACGGCACCGGAAAATCGAGCCTGTTGAAAGTTATCGCGCAGGAATTGCCGCTCGACGATGGCAAGCTGTGGCGCGAGCCGGCCCTCAAAGTCGCGACAGTCGACCAGGAGCCCGCATTCAATAGCGACGCGACGGTATTTGATGCGGTCGCGGCGGGCTTCGGCGAGCAGACCGCGCTGCTACACGAATATCACGAGCTTACGCATCAGCTCGCTGATGAAACAGCTGATCATGTGGTGCTGCTCGAACGCATGCACGAGCTGCAGACTGCTTTTGAACACAACGACGGCTGGAGCGCGAACTCGCGCATCGAGACGACGATAGACCGGCTCGGGCTCGATGCAGATGCGCGCGTCGGGACGTTGTCGGGCGGACTAAAGAAGCGCGTTGCGCTCGGGCGTGCACTGGTAACCGACCCCGACTTGCTGCTGCTCGACGAACCGACGAATCACCTGGATGTGTCCGGCATAGAATGGCTGGAAGAGCTTCTCATCAACTTCACTGGCAGCGTCCTGTTCGTCACTCACGACCGGCGCTTCCTCGATAACGTAACCACACGCGTCGTCGAACTCGATCGCGGAAGACTTGCGAGTTTCCCGGGTAACTACGCGCAGTACCAGCGCCGTAAGGAAGAGCTGCTCAGCGCGGAAGCCCAGCAGAATGCAAGATTCGACAAATTGCTTGCGCAGGAAGAAGTGTGGATACGCAAGGGCATCGAGGCGAGACGCACCCGAAACGAAGGCCGCGTGCTGCGGCTTGAACAGCTAAGACGTGAGCGAGCCGCGCGTCGTGATCGGCTCGGCCGCGTCACCCTGGAAGTGTCCGCCGGGGAGCGCTCCGGCAAGCTTGTCGCTGAGCTCGAACATGTAAGCAAAAACTTCGGCGCCCGGCGCGTTATCACTGATTTCTCATGCGTGATCCAGCGCGGCGACAAAGTTGGGCTGCTGGGACCGAATGGCTGCGGCAAGACAACCTTGCTGAAGTTGCTGCTGGGGGAGATCGAGCCTGATGCGGGTCGCGTGCGTCGCGGCACAAAGCTGTCGATCGCTTACTTTGACCAGTTTCGCGCTCAGCTCGATGACGAATCGACGCTCGCTGAGGTGATCAGTCCGGGCTCTGACTTTGTGGAGATCGGCGGCACGCGCAAGCATGTCATTTCATACCTCGGCGATTTCCTGTTTCCGCCCGAGCGGGCGCGGGCGAAAGTCGCCAGCCTCTCCGGCGGCGAACGCAATCGTCTCCTGCTCGCGCGGCTTTTCGCACAGCCTGCGAACGTGCTCGTGCTCGACGAACCGACCAATGATCTGGACATCGAGACTCTGGAGCTGCTTGAAGCGCTATTGCAGGAATACTCGGGCACTTTGTTTCTCGTCAGCCACGACCGGACCTTTCTCGACAATCTTGTAACGCAAGTCATCGCTTTCGAGGGCGACGGCAAGTTAATTGAGTACGCGGGCGGCTACGAAGACTGGCGGCGGGCCAAACAATTCGCCGCGGACGCATCGCGCAAAGCCGAGCCTCGTGCAAGCGAGCGTAAATCGGCGGCGCAACCCGCACCTCGCGCCCGAGGGCGCGAATTAAGCTACAAGGAGGCGCGGGAACTGGATGCGCTACCCGACCGGCTTGCGGCCCTCGAGCACGAGCAGGCCGCTGTTTCCGAGCGCCTGACGGACCCGTTGCTCTATCGAAACGAGCCGGAGCAGGTCAGCGTTTTGAAAGCGAAACTTGCGGCGATTGAAACGGAACTCGCGGACGGACTCGCGCGCTGGGAGACGCTCGAGAGCCGCGTGACGGCCGCCAACGCGCCTGAAAAATGATCAGGCCACGATTGCTCGATGGCTGATTTCTGGCGCTCCTGCGGTTACGACTTGCTCGACCATGACGCCGCGGGCCGCCTGGTTGTCACCGATGACTATCTGCGCGCCTATTACTTACGTCCGGAGCTGGCCCCTAACGACGCATCGTGTGCTGCCGAGCGAAAATTGCACACAAGCTTGATCGAAAGCCCGCGCCGCACGGTCAAGGACGACGAACTTGCGGACGTTTGCGACGAAGATGCACGCGAGAACTATCAGGTGATGCTGCGCTTCCGCAATCAGCTATTAGCTGCGCCGACGCTCGAGGCGTTTTACGCCGATCTGTTCAAGCGTGACGTCGCCGTTCCACCACTCTTCATCGATCATACTGTGCAGGCGATTCTGCGCAGCATTCTCGACGGCGAGCAGGACGGCCTGAAGGCACGCGCGGCCGAATTATTCTTCCGTCCTCAGCGCGTCAGCATCGAGAACGGCGCCGTGAGGCTCGCAGATGACGAAACCGTTGCGCGGCACGCGAGCAGCGGCAGTCTGGGCGATCTTGGAAGACTCGTGCGCGAGGCGCAGTTGCCATTGCGCACTATCGAGCTCGACATATTGGATGCTAAGTCGAGCGCTGACTACTGGAATCGCGACGAGCGCTTTGATACCGTACTGCAGATTAACACCGCTCATGCAGGGTGCGCCGCACTGTGTCGTGTCATTGAGGCGTGGGTCGATCACTTTCATTCCACGCCGGTAACAGTCAATGCGGTGAAGGAGATTCCGGACGAAGACTGGGTTTGGCACGTCGGTCTCGACGCAGCGGCAACTGCAATGCTCAACGAGATTTATAATGGCGGCGAAGTGAATGAAGAACGCATGCGCACCATTATTGGCCTTTTCCGGATGGACTTTCGCAATGCATCGGACATGCGCGCGGATATCGCGGGTGAGCCGGTTTTTCTGGGCATGGCGGTCGGCCCCGACGGGTGTCTGCGCATGAAGCCGCAAAATCTGCTCATGAATCTGCCGATGGCGGTGGCAACATGAGCCTGCAGGGCGGCCGCTTTGCGGAAATCGCAGCCTCAGCCGACGACACGATCAATCTCGCCGAGGGCGCACTCGTCATTGCGAGCGAGGAGTATCCGGGTCTAGACATCGGCGCCTACCTTGTACGGCTTGACGAAATGGGAGCGACGCTCAAGCGCCGGCTGCGTGCCGATATCAGTCCGGCTGACACCATCGTGGCGCTCAACCGCTTTGTTTTCGAAGAGAACGGCTTCACCGGTAATTCCGCCGATTACTACGATGCGCGCAACAGCTTCCTGAACGAGGTGCTCGATCGCAAACGTGGTATTCCGATCACGCTCGCGATTGTTTATATCGAGATCGGACGGCGTATCGGATTGCCGCTGCAGGGCATATCGTTTCCAGGCCACTTTCTGGTGAAGTGCCCGCTGCGCGAAGGCGCTGTGATTCTCGATCCGTACGCGCGCGGCATGTCGCTGGGTCTCGATGAACTGCGTAAACGCGTCAAAGCGCTCGGCAGCGGCACCGAGCCGCCGGATCCGGTGATCGCAAACATGCTGGCCGCCGCTGGCAACAAAGAAATACTGGCGCGCATGCTAAGGAACCTGAAAGCAATCTATACGCATCACAAGGACTGGATCAAGGCCTTGTCCGCCGCAGATCGGATCATCACTATCATGCCCTTGTGTGCGGAAGAATATCGGGACCGCGGCACGATATACGTCAATCTCGAATGCTTCCGCGCGGCGCTGTTCGACTTGCAGGCTTATCTGCAGATGCTGCCCGCTGCGAAAGATGCCGACACCGTCCGTGAACAGGTTGTCGAACTGCAGACGGCCGCAGCGCGCCTGAATTGACGTCGGATTTGACTTGAACACCGGTGCGGCGGAAGCCGCGCGCCAACGTCAGTTGCGCGAACAGAGCGGCGCGATGCGAGTTGCGCACCGGCGGTTTATGGCTGATTGGTAACGCAACAGTCTTATCTCACTACGGTGTCAGGCCCGACAGAAGATGCAGCAACCCGTGGCCGCAGTAGCTAAAAAACCGCTGACGAACGCCAGTCCGCCGGGCCCTGCAGCAAGCGATTAAATCGAGGGAGCGGCGGCGGGTACTGCCGGCGTAGCGTCCGTGGACGGGCGTTCCGGCGATATAGCGGTTGGCGGAGCTTCCGGCGACGTTGCGCGTATGTCTTGCTCTTCGGCGTCCGCGCCGGGTTTCGTCTTCAACTCGGGAATATCTTCCTCTTTTTCGGGCGGCGGATTGCCGTCGTAAACCAGATTGCGGCGGCGCTGCAAGTAAGCATCGCGCTGAAATTCGTACGGATCGAGCGCCGCTTCGTCCAGGATTTTGGTTGAGTCGAGCAGGTTCTCGCGCAGGTTGATGATGTATAGCGCGAACACCGAATTGCGAGTCGGGATATGGTCGCGCCAGATCCAGAAAATCGGGTCAAGCTTTAGATCGACAAGCGAACCAACGCCGTCGCGGAACGAGCTCGGTCCGAGCAACGGTATCTGCAGATACGGACCGGACGGAATACCCCACCGCCCGAGCGTCTGACCGAAATCTTCCTTGTGCTTTTCGAGCCCCAGTTCTGTGGCAACGTCGATGAGGCCGGCGAGGCCAACGGTCGTGTTGAGCGCAATGCGGCCGACATCCGAAGAGGCGTCTCCCACTTTACCTTGCAGCAGATTGTTGACCGCCGTCAAAACATCGTAAAGGTTGTTATAGAAGTTCGTGACACCGGTGCGCACGAACTGCGGCAACACGGCTTTGTAGACAGTCGCCACTGGCTTCAGAATGACTTTATCGATACCGTCGTTGATATGGTACACAACGCGGTTTACCGGCTCGAGCGGGTCGCGTTCGTTCGTGGGGCCGGTGCTTGCGCAGCCGCTGACTAATGCCAGCGACAACAGGGCAGGCATGCACGAGGTGCGCAGGCGGGCAGCAAAAAGAATCATCGGGTCATTC
Source organism: uncultured beta proteobacterium (assembly GCA_963829085.1). Taxonomy (GTDB): domain Bacteria; phylum Pseudomonadota; class Gammaproteobacteria; order Burkholderiales; family SG8-41; genus PALSA-1004. The sequence goes on from CAWHHJ010000010.1 coordinate 66,832, forward strand.
CGGTAAAGATTTCAATCAGCTTGATTGTTGCATTGTAACAACGATTTCGGGTGGCACCAATGGCATAGGCGGCAGTATTGCCTGCCTATGCCATTGGGAATCGCCGAAAAGCAACAGTGCTAACATAAAAGCCGGCGAATTTGCGCCGTATCAAGCCGGGAAACAAAATGACGACTCGACCTTTTGCAATTGCTATGTTCTCTGCGGCGCTCGCCTTGCTTGCGCCGTTAGCGTCTGCGCAAACGTATCCGGCCAAGCCCATCCGCTTCTATACGCCCTATCCGCCTGGTGGCACCACTGACATTCTCGCGCGATTGTTCGGTGCGAAGATGTATGAGGCTTGGAATCAGCCCGTTATTGTTGAAGCGAAGCCTGGAGCAGGTGGCAATATCGGCGCGGACTTCGTTGCGAAATCGGCACCCGATGGTTACACGATATTGATGGGCGCGAGCGGGCCGCTTGCAATCAACGCCAGTCTGTTCAGCAAACTACCGTACGACCCGTTGAAGGATTTTGCACCGGTAGTGCTGTCCGCGTCCGTGCCGTTGATTCTCGTGACACATCCGACTTTACCCGTGAAGAGTGTCAAGGAGTTTATCGCGCTTATGAAGGCGAAGCCGGGCCAATTCAATTACGCGTCGGCGGGACCGGGCTCGCCGCAACATCTGACGGCGGAACTGTTCAAGTTCATGGCCAAGGTAGAGATGACGCACATTCCGTATAAAGGCAGCGGTCCTGCGATCACGGATCTTGTCGGCGGACAGATACCGTTCGCCTTCGAAAGCATGATTCCAGTGCTTCCGCACGTAAAGTCTGGCCGCCTGCGTGCTCTCGCTGTTTCAAGCGCGCAGCGCTCACCTGTTATGCCCGACGTGCCGACTGTCGCCGAATCAGGCGTGCCTGGATTCGAGTCAATAGCGTGGTACGGCGTCGTGGCGCCCGCCGGCACCCCGAAAGAGATCATCGCCAAGCTCAACGCGGAGATGGTACGGATTGCGAACCTGCCCGATATCAAGCAGCGGCTGATCGAGATGGGCTCGCCGCCCGTTGCGGGTACGCCGGAGCAGTTCGGTAACCTGATAAAAAGCGAAATACCGAAGTGGGGAAAGGTTGTGAAGCAGGCCCACGTCAGCCTGGATTAATCAGCGCGAAAGATTACTGCTTCGATCCGCTGAAGGCGCGACGGCCTCATTTCCTTTTGTGTTATTCGCGGCCGCTTTCTGCTGAATTTCCTGGAGCGTCTCCTGCGTTTGAGTCAGCAGAGGACCGCCAAGACTGACGGCTTTTTCGGCCGCCGACAGCGCTTCGCTCAGTTTGCCCCGTTCTGCGAGCACGTTCGCCAGATTATTGAAAGCGGCCGGCGCGTCCGGGTGTCCGAGCGTTGCGTCCTTGAACGCGAGTTCTGCTGTATCAAGGTCGCGCATCGCATAAGACACATTGCCCCGGCCCATCTGTCCGGCGAGACTGGTCGGCCAGCGCTTCAACAGCGTGCCGTACGCCGTGAGCGCGCTCTTCAGTTGACCGCTTCTCTCGAGCGCAACGACGGCGGCGGTGTAGCGCGTTTCATCGGCGGTCGCCGGCAGGCGATCGGGCGGCACTGCAATCATCGCCCAGTAATCTTCCTTTCTCCATATTTTCTCGAAAATGGGCATCGGCGTCGGTAGCCGCTCGCGCAGACCGGATCGACGGATTATTTGGAGGTTCGGTAAATCGTAGCCGACGACCACCGAGTAATGCCAGACGGGGAATGACTTGAACGGCCCAAAGTTTTCGAGCACGATGGCTGGTGACCCTGCAGCAATTTCGCGCAACAGGTCCTCGACGCGCGGCGGCAATTCGTAAGCGACCATGCCATGGCGCCGGGCAGCGGCCACCATCTCGACCTGCAGGCTGCCCTTGCGGCCCGGCAGATACACCTGGTCAACCAGTTGTTCTGGAGTAACCTTTGCGCCTGCCGCCGTAAGCACCATCGCGAGCGCCGAAGGGCCGCAATAATAGTCTTCCTGCGGGAAAAACGGTACTTCGCGTAGCTCTGCGCTCGCCTGCAGATCACCAGGCGTACCTGTCCTTCAGCACATAGGTTTGCGGGGCCATAAAACTGCAGCCCCCGAGCAGAGCGCTTAAAAAAATAAAGCCCGCGGTTAAGCGGGCTTTAAAACTGTGCATGCTAAGCCTGCCTCAGTCAATTACTTCCACGCGTACCAGATTATGCCTGCCACTACGAGCACTACGATGATCCACCACCAGTCGTCGCTGGCACCGGCGGGCATCGAGTCGATTTTGCCTGCAATGCGATGGACTTCTTCCTGCGTCATCGCATTCACGCGGTCCTGCGCGTTTGCCGCAGTAAGGCCAAGCACTTGCAACTGCTGTTCGACATCGGCGCGCGCGACAAATTCAACCACCCTGGCACGGTCTGCCTGAGCGGCTGCCTGGCTGATTACCTGGTCAGTACCGATCATGCCGGCCTGTGATGCGAACGGCATCAGTATCATGCTCAGGATCAGCAGTTGGCTAATTATTTTAGATAGAAACTTCATCGAACACCCCTTTCTCTGTGGTTGAAAAAATGCCTGAAAACCGAAAGCGCCTGCACCGGTTATTACGGACGCTCGCTTCGGTTATATATCCGGTGAAACACCACCGTCAAGGCCGGTCGCTCTCGGTTAACCAATCAATGTAAATTTGACCCGTTTGTGTTGGTTTTTTGCGACGTTGCTGTCGGTCTTGCGGTTCCCAGGTCCGACGCCGGTTGCCGCCCGGCTTCGCCGTCTCCGAGTGCTATAATTGCAGGCGAATTTTTCGGCGCTTTCGGGCGCATTTTTATCGGTAAGGACCTCTATGTTGACCAAAGTCAAGCCGGCACTGCAGCTCAAGGACATTAGCCTGTTTAGGCAGCAATGCTATATCGACGGCAAATGGGTTGACGCCGACGACAAAAGCACGCTGGCCGTGAATAACCCGGCCGACGGACTGCAGATCGGCACGATTCCGAAAATGGGCGCCGCTGAAACGCGCCGCGCCATCGAGGCCGCGAACGCCGCCTGGCCGGCCTGGCGGGCAAAGACCGCCAAGGAGCGCGCAACGATCCTTCGCAAATGGTTCGACCTCATGATGGCCAACCAGGAAGATCTCGCCGTACTGATGACGACTGAGCAAGGGAAGCCGCTTGCCGAGTCTAAAGGCGAAATTGCGTACGGCGCCTCTTTCATCGAATGGTTCGCGGAAGAAGGCAAGCGTATATATGGCGACGTCATTCCGCAGCATCAGGCAGATAAGCGGATCGTGGTCATCAAGCAGCCGATCGGTGTGTGCGCGGCGATCACGCCGTGGAACTTTCCGAACGCAATGATCACCCGCAAAGCGGGTCCGGCGCTCGCCGCCGGATGCACGATGGTGATCAAGCCGGCGACATACACACCGTACTCGGCGCTTGCTTTATGCGAATTGGCAGAACGCGCGGGCATCCCTAAAGGTGTGATCAACGTCGTGACTGGGTCGTCCGGTCCGATCGGCAATGAACTCACCACCAGCCCGATCGTTCGCAAGTTCACTTTCACAGGCTCGACCGAAGTGGGCAAGCAGTTGATGGCCCAGTGCGCGAGCACTGTCAAAAAAGTTTCACTGGAACTCGGCGGCAATGCGCCGTTCATCGTGTTCGACGATGCGGATATCGAGGCCGCGGTCGAGGGCGCCATGGCTTCCAAATTCCGCAACACGGGTCAAACGTGCGTGTGCGCGAACCGGCTGTTTGTTCAGGACGGTGTCTACGAACAATTCGCGAAAAAGCTGGGTGAGAAAGTCGCCGCCATGAAAGTCGGCAGCGGCCTTGACGAAGGCGTGATGCAGGGGCCGCTCATCGATATGAAGGCAGTCGAGAAAGTGGAAGAGCATATTACCGATGCAGTGGGCAAAGGCGCGCGGCTGGTAACCGGCGGCAAGCGCCATACGAAAGGCGGCACGTTCTTCGAGCCAACGGTACTCGCTGACGTGAAAACGACGATGAAGGTGACTCACGAAGAGACGTTCGGGCCCGTAGCTCCGCTCTTTCGTTTCAAAACGGAGCAGGAGCTCATCAAGCTCGCGAATGACACTGAGTACGGACTCGCATCATATTTCTACAGTCGCGATATCGGGCGCATCTGGCGCGTTGCCGAGGCGCTCGAGTACGGCATCGTGGGTATCAACGTCGGCATCATTTCGAACGAAGTGGCGCCTTTCGGCGGCATGAAAGAATCAGGGATTGGCCGCGAGGGCTCGAAATATGGTATTGAAGAGTTTCTCGAGGTCAAATACCTATGCATGGGCGGGATCGACAAATAATTCCCTCGTACCGGAGCATGCAATGCCATCGAGCCGCCGGGCTCGGTGGCATTTTTATTTGAGATGGCAGAAAAAAAAGCGGACAGCGTTTTTCATATTCTGGGTCTCGACCACGCGGTATTGCGCGTGAGCGATGCTGCGCGTGTGACGCGGTTTTATTGCGATGTCCTCGGCTGCCATGTTGAGCGCGACCGACCGGAACTCGGCCTCGTGCAGCTGCGCGCCGGCGTCTCGCTGATCGATCTGATCACGGTCGACGGCGAACTCGGCCGCGCCGGCGGCGCCGCGCCTGGAAAGACCCGGCGCAATATGGATCACCTCTGCCTGCGGATTGAGCCCTTCGATCAGAATGCGCTGCTTGCTCATCTCGTATCGAATGGCGTCGCGGTGGGTGAAATCAAATCACGCTTCGGCGCGGATGGCTACGGGCCATCCCTCTACATCAGCGATCCTGAAGGCAATGTCGTCGAGCTGAAAGGTCCGCCGACGCGGGCGGGCAAAACATAGCGCGTGTGGAGCGCGTAGCGTTCAAACGCTGAACAGACTACTCCGGCTTGAGACCGATCGTCTTTACCAGCTGCGAGAACTTCGCAATCTCCCGGCGCAGGAACGTCGAATATTCTGCGGGCGTGGAATACACGGGATCGATTCCGAGATCGGCGAAGCGTTCCTTTACATCAGCCAGTTGCAGCGCACGCTTAACCTCCGCGTTGAGTTTGTTAATAACGGACGCCGGCGTATGCCGCGGCGCAAGCAGCGACCACCAGCTATCAAACTCGAAACCCTGAACGCCGGATTCGGCCACCGTCGGAAGATCCGGAGCTAGCGGCGTGCGTTTTGCGCTCGAGACGGCGAGCGCGCGCAATCGTCCGCTTTTCATATGAGCCAGCGCAACCGGCGTGCTAGCGAACACGAGTTGTATCTGTCCGGCGATGAGATCGTTAACGGATTGCCCGGTCCCCTTGTACGGTACATGCACGAGGTTGATGCCGGCCATCTGTTTCAGCAGTTCCGTCGTGAGGTGCGCCGGTGTTCCGTTGCCGCCGCTGCCATAGTTGAGTTTGCCGGGTTGCGATTTCGCGAGCGCTATCAGCTCTGCGACGGACTTCGCCGCGACGGATGGATGCACGACGAGTATGGTAGGCCCCGTTGCAAGCATCGAAACCGGTGCGAAATCGGCCAGGGGATCGTACGGTAAACGCTGAATTGTCGCGCTGATCGCCAGCGGCGCAATGTTGCCGAGCAATAGCGTGTAGCCGTCCGGCGTAGCGCGTGCTGCCAGCTCACTGCCCACGATGCCTCCGGCACCGGCGCGATTGTCGACGACGAACTGCTGTCCGTAACTGTCACTGAATTTGTGCGCAACGATGCGTGCAACGAGGTCCGATGAGCCGCCCGCCGGATACGGTGCGATCCATCTGACCGGCTTTGCGGGATATAGATTGGCGTCCTGCGCATGGCTGAGACAGGCGCAGAACAGCGATGCACTCGCGACCGCGCATCGCACGATCGCCAATATCATTGGCTCATCATTCCGGTTTGATACCGGACTGACGAACGACTTTCGACCACTTATCGTTTTCTGAACGGATGAATGCGCCAAATTCGGCGGGTGTGTCCGGCGCCGGATCGATCCCGCGCGCCTTGAGCGCTTCGATCACGTCCGGGGCCTTGAGCGCCGCCACCATTTCGTGGTTCAAGCGGTCAATGATAGGTTTCGGTGTTCTCGACGGCGCGAGCAGACCGTACCAATTTGTCGCCGCGTAACCGGGGACACCGGCTTCAGCGACTGTCGGCACGTCGGGTACGGCTTCGGCTCGCTTGGCGCCCGTCACTCCGAGCGCACGCACCTTGCCCGCTTGAACATGCGGTACCCCGGTAGATATCACGGCGAAGAATGTCGGCACATGGCCGGCGAGCAAATCGGTAATCGCAGGCCCGCCGCCTTTATAGGGAATATGCGAAAGCTTGATGCCGGCCATCGATTCGAGTAGCACGGCCGCGAGGTGACCGGGACTGCCAATGCCGGATGTCGCATAGTTGAGCTCATTTGGTTTCGCCTTGGCGAGTGCGATGAATTCTTTGAGCGACTTTGCCGGCATGGTCGGATGCGTGATGATAATGTTTTGCAGTGAGACCGTAAGGCCGATCGGCGCGAAGTCCTTGAACGCATCGTAGGGTACTTTCTGAATGGCCGGGCTGATCACGAGCATGCCGATGTGGCCCATCAGAATCGAATAGCCATCCGGATCTGCATGCTTGGTTAGCTCGCCAGCGATGATGCCATTGGCCCCTGGGCGATTATCCACGACCAGTTGCTGGCCCAATGACGCCGTCATGCGCGGTTGTATGATGCGCGCGACCAGATCGGTTGCGCCGCCCGGCGGGAAGCCGACGATCATGCGCACCGGTTTGGTCGGATAGTCTGCTGCCGAGGCGAGTGCTGCGCCTACAGTTGCGATTACCGCAATCAGTGCACGCATCAGTCAGCTTTGGCGCCCGAAGCTTTGATGACCTTCGCCCATTTGCCGAGCTCGGACTTTATGTATGCACCGAATTGTTCAGGTGTAGACGGAGCCGGATCCAGCCCCTGTGTAAAAAAGAGCTCTTTCAAATCCGGTGCGTTAAGGGCTTTCACGATCTCTGTATTGAGGCGAGTAACGATCGGCTTTGGCGTTTTTACGGGAACCACTACGCCATACCAGTTGTTTGCGTCGTAACCTTTCAGGCCGGACTCGGAGATCGTCGGCAGGTCCGGCATTACGGATGAACGCTTAAGTGTCGTCACTGCAAGCCCGCGTATCTTTCCAGACTTGATTTGCGGCACTGCGGTTGGCGGCGTCGCAAACACGAGCTGAACCTGCCCGCCGACCAGTTCGATCATCGCCGGACCACCGCCTTTATAGGGAACATGCGTCATCTTCGTGCCGGCCAGTTCATCGAAGAGAACGCCGGCAAGATGTCCCGTGCCGCCGATCCCTGATGAGCCATAGTTCAGCGTGCCGGGCTTGGCTTTTGCGAGCGCGATCAACTCCTGCACTGATTTCGCCTGCACGCTCGGATGTACGACGAGGATGTTGCTTGAATTGACTGCCTGCGAAACCGGCGCCAGGTCCTTGATAGGGTCGAATGCAAGGTTGCCGTAGAGAGTTGGATTGATGGCGAGGGCTGCGATCGTTCCCATGAGTATCGTGTAGCCGTCCGCTGGGCCTCTTACAACAAGTTCCGTCGCCACATTCCCGGCAGCGCCCGGGCGGTTATCGACAACGACCTGCTCGCCCATCGCCGCTGACATTTTTTGCGCTATAGCGCGCGCCGTCGTATCTGTGCCGCCACCTGCAGCGAAGCCAACAATCATGCGTATCGGCTTGCTCGGATAATCCGCGGCGTACACAGCCGATTGGATACCGGCCAGCGTCAGTAAAACGCTGATACGGCTAAGCGCTGCAAACTTCATCGGAAATTCTCCTCGTTGGTTTCGACTATTATAGCGGGCGCATCGGCGCCTTCAGCGCATGCGATCTGCACATGAACAGGAGTGTCGCAATGAGCCGTACATTGAGAATTGGAATTCTCGAGGGAGATGACATCGGGTTGGAAGTCGTGCCGGAATGCGTGAAGGTGATGAAATCCGCTGCGAGTAAGACGGGGCTCGCGATCGAATGGTTCCCGATGCCAATTGGCAAAGTCGCCTTCGATAAGCTTGGCTACACGCTGCCGCCTGGCACGCTCGAAAAACTTTTTACGCTCGACGGCTGGGTGCTCGGACCGATTGGCCATCAGGCTTATCCCAAAGACAAACCGAACGCAATCAATCCACATCCTATATTGCGTAAAAACTACGACTTGTTCGCGAACATACGCCCGGCGAAATCCCTGCCCGGACTACCAGCCATTTATCCGGATGTCGATCTCATCATCGTACGCGAAAACAACGAGGGGTTTCCGCCGGACCGCAATGTCTACATGGGATCCGGTGAATTCCGTCCCACACCCGACGTAACGATCTCAGTGCGCGTGATCACGCGTCAAGCCTCGCGTAAAGTGGCGCGTGCCGCTTTCGAGCTGGCAGTGAGCCGACCTCGGAAAATGCTCACGAGCGTGCACAAGAACACCGTGTTCAAGCTGGGTTGCGGAATGTTCGCGGAAGAATGCCGCGAAGTAGCGAAGGAATTTCCGAACGTTGCTTATAACGAGGTGCTTGTCGATACGTTCGCCATGCGTCTCGTCATGAAACCACAGGATTTCGATGTCATCGTCACTACAAATACGTTCGGCGACATTCTGTCCGATGCAGCTGCAGGCCTTGTCGGTGGTCTAGGACTCGCCGCTGGATTATCGGCAGGTCCGGAACGCGCTATGGCGCAGGCGACGCATGGCTCGGCGCCGGACATCGCTGGCAGAAACATTGCGAATCCCTATGCGATGATCGTGTCAGGCCAGATGCTATTCGACTGGCTGGGCCGTAAACACGCTGAACCAAAAGCAGTCGAGGCCGCTCGTGTCATGGAGCAGGCGGTGGAGCGCGTGATACGCGAGAAAAAAGCGTTGACGGGCGATCTCGGCGGTAAAGCTACGACCCGTCAGATGGGCGACGCAATCGCCGCAGCGGTGTGATCCGCTACGACGCTCACTCCGCCTTGATGCCCGCGTCGCGGGCGATCTTGGACAGTCGTGCAACTTCGGATTTGATCAGATTGCCAAAATCTTCCGGTGAAGGGCTGGCGACGAGTTCGATGCTGCGCTCGGCGAAACGCGCAGACAACTCCGGCTGCTTGTAAGCCTTGACCACTTCGGCGTGAAGCTTCGCGATGATTTCGCGCGGCGTACCGACCGGTGCAAGCAGTAGATTCAATGTGACGTCCTCGTAACCCGGGTAGCCGGAACCGTCCATCGTAGGCACGTCGGGAAACAGCGGAGAACGCTTAAGGCTGGTGACGGCCAACGCCCGCAGCTTGCCGGCTTTGACGTACGGACCGGAGGTGCTTATCTGGTCGAACATGAGATTCGCCTGACCGCTGATGACATCGAGCACCGCTTGTGCGCTTCCCTTATAGAACACGTTCAGCAGCTTGACGCCGGCGCGGCTGGAAAATACCTCGCCCGCGATGTGGCCGGTTGAGCCGTTGCCGGAATTGGCGTTGGAGATTTCGCCCGGACGTGACTTGGCAAGCGCGACGAATTCCGCGACGGTGCGGGCGGGCACGCTGGGATGCACTTCCATGAACATCGGCGCCTTGCAGGTCAGCGTGATTGGCGCGAGATCTTTCACCGGGTCATAGCCCGCGTTCGCCGATATCACCGGTGCGGTGAAAAAAGTGCTTGAATGCGCGAGGAGCGTGTAGCCGTCCGGCGCTGCCTTGGCGACCGCTTGTGTTCCCGACGAGCGATGCCGCGCTCGGTCGATTCTCGACGAGAACAGTTTGCCCCATGCTTTTAGACAATTCGGCGGCGAGCGTGCGCGCCACGATGTCCACGTTGCCGCCCGGCGCTACCGGCACAACGATGCGTATCGGCCGGTTTGGATAATCGGATTGAGCGTATGCGAGCGACGCGCAGCCGGCGGCAACGATCGTCAGCTTTACAATCCGCATGCAATGCATAGTGCCTCCTCGCACTTGCTCGATCGGCAGACCAACACTCAAGGCGCTTTTACAGCCGCCGCCTGATTTTTCGCGGCTGCCAGCTTCGCACCGATTCTGAGCGCCTGTTCGAGTGCGCCCGTGTCGGCCTTGCCCTGGCCGACGATATCGAATGCAGTGCCGTGCGCCGGCGTGGTGAAAACCGTTTTCAAGCCTGCCGTTACAGTCACGCCCTTATTAAAGCCCAGCAGTTTCGTCGCGATCTGGCCCTGATCGTGATACATCATTACGACGCCGTCATACTCGCCCTTCAATGCTTTGAGGAAGATGACGTCTGAGGACACCGGCCCCACACAGTTGATGCCGCTCGCGCGGACGGTCTCGACCGTCGGGCGAATGATGCGAATTTCTTCATCGCCGAACAATCCATTTTCGCCGCTGTGGGGGTTGAGTGCGGCTACCGCGATGCGCGGGTTTGCAATGCCGGCCGCGCGCAGAGTGTCGTCAGCGAGTTTGATTGCGGCGGTAATGCGCTCCGGCGTGATCATCGCGATCGCTTCCCTCAATGCCACATGGGAAGTCACGCGAAAGGTGGCGAACTCCTTGATCACATTCATCTCGCCGAAAAAGCCCTGATGCTGGGTGAGCGCGGCGAACATCTGATGCTCATCGTGATATTTCCAGCCGCCGCGATGCAGCGCGCCTTTGTTGAGCGGCGCAAAACTGATGCCATCGAGTTTACGTGCGAGCGCGAGATCGATCATATGTTTGAGCGTCTCACCGGTGAGCTTGCCTGACTCCGCGGACAACTCGCCGCGTTTTATTTTTGCCGGATCAACGTTACCGAGATCGATCAAGGGCACCTCGTCGCGGCTCCAGTCGATCGCGTCCACGCTCGGATACACGCTGAGATTCCACATTCACCTTCGCGTCTTCGCAACCGAGTGCTAACACCCGCGAATCGCCTATGACGACGACGCGGGCGACCGATTGCAGCGCGCGCGAAGCAAGCAGTTTGGCGCTGATCTCGGGGCCGATACCCGTGACGTCGCCGAGCATGAGACCAATTACGGGAAGTCGTGCGTTCATGGTTGGTGTATCCATCGGGACTCCGACGCTGAGTGTGCTAAAGCGATGACTGTTACATGATTACTTGCGGCGCTTGGCCGTGACGCGTTTCTTTGACGATGCCTTTCGGCTCGTCGCTGTTCGACGCGCGCCGGTCTGCAGAAGTTTCGTAAGGTCGCGCACATTCTTCAGCTTCTCGAGATTGAACACGATCTCGATGACTTTCTCAGCGCTTGCGTCGGGCAGTTTTCCCCAAGCGGCGCACTCGCGAAACTTTTTTGCGAGCTCGTCATCGCTCATTGGATTGGCTGGACTGCCTTTGCCGAAGTCGGCCCGTCCGCTGATCGTGCGGCCGTCCATCAGCTCGATATCGATGATGGTCGTCATCTTCTCGTACCCGGCCGCTTCAGCCACCGGATGCACGCGGTAATCGATCTTCTCGATCAGGCGTTTCACGTCCCTTCTATTGACGACCTCATCGGTGAATTCAGCGAGGCCGGCTTTGCGCCGCAGCAGCAGGATCGCCATACAGAACTGCATGCTGAACTTAGCCTGCAGCTCGTTGGTCGGCCGGTTGTGTATGAGCGCGTTGACGTTCTGCCGGTTGACCCCGACAGAAACGCTTTTCACCTGGTCAGCTTTTATGTCGTGCTGGCGGATAAGATCGAGCATCAATCCCATGCCCGGATGCGTAAGGGAGCCGCTCGGATGCGGCTTGATAGAGACGCCGGGAAATGAAAACGTCCACGGCTTCCCGAGCTTGCCTTCAATCGCATCGGCGTCATAGCCGCCGCCCGCCGCCTTATAGAAGCCGCGGCCGGCCTCGAGGATGATCGGCGTTGCGGTAAAACCGAGCTGCGCAAACTCCGGCGGCAATCACACCGCTTTCACACGCGCGTCCCGCGTGAAACGGTTTCATCATCGTGCCGAAATTTTCTCTCAGTCCGGCGGCCTGGCTTGCCGCAATGCTGAGCGTGCGCCGCGTTTGCTCAGCGTTGAAGCGCAGCAAGTGGGCGGGCCCTGCACCGGCGGCAATCGCGCCGACGGTGGCCGTACTGTGAAACCCATCCTGATAATGGCGCGGATTCATGGCTTCCGAAATCTTGGTTTCCACTTCAACCGCAATTTGATAGGCAGTCAGGACATCACGTCCGGACCGGCCGTCGCGTTCGCCGATCGCAAGCACGGGCGGCAGCGCGGGCGCAGTCGGATGTGTGAGCAGCCCATAGACGCGATCCTTGCCGACCGCGAGCTGCGTGTCATCGAAGTCGTCGGCGTGAATGGCAACGCCGTTGGCAAATGCCGCAAAGCGCGCCGCCATTTTCATGTTGCTGCCGATGAGTGTGCAGCCTTGGCGCGGAGCGCACGCTAGCGATTGCAGATGCTTGCGTACGATATGGCCGGATTCGGCAACACTGCCCGCGAGAGCGAGACCAATGCCATCCAGAATCGAGCGCTTGCCAAGATGCATCACGTCCGCAGGGATATCGCGCGTACGCGTGCGCACGATGAAATCAGCGACATACGCAGTTAGCGACGAGGCTTGTTTCTCAGCCATTGCAGGAGTTCTCTTCAAACAGGAACGGCGTTAATAGCATAACAATGCAGGAACGCCAAGCCGCATGCCGCAGCATGTGACTTCGAGCGGTCAATCCATCGAGCAGGCGCCCGCCTTGACCCTGCCGACGAGCACGCGGTAACCTCGCGGCTCCTCCGAGTCGCAGAACCACTTACAACAAAAATCATGGCAGTCGAGAACGCTGTTCGCAAACGCCTGAGCGAAGGCAGGACTGTCACCGGCATGCTGCTGTTCACCGGCAGCCCTGTAGTCGTTGAGATGATGGCTGCGGCAGGTCTTGATTTCGTCATCATCGACATGGAGCACAGCGCGCTCGATCTCGATCGCGCGGGTCACCTCATACGCGCCGCGGATGCCGCTGCTATCACGCCGTTCGTGCGCGTACCCGGTGTCGACGCCGCATTGATCAAGAAGCTGCTGAATCTTGGCGCTGCCGGCATAGTGTTACCGCACGCCAACCGTAACAATTGCGCTCAGCTGCTAAGTGCGATGCGTTTTGCGCCGGACGGGGAGCGCGGCGCCTGCCAGATCACGCGCGCTGCGGGCTACAAGCGCGGCGGCTGGGATGCTTATGCACAGACGGCGAACCGCGAAATCATGGCGATCCCCCTGCTCGAGGAAGGCTCGAGCATTGCCGACTTTGAAGCACTGGCGGCGATGCGCGGCCTCGATGTTTACTTCGTAGGCCCGACAGACTTATCCATATCGCTCGGCGTGCCCGGCGCGACATTCGACGATCCAAAGATGAGTGCGGCGCTTGACACCGTCGTTGCGACCGCGCGACGCCATGGCAAGTATGCGATGACACTCATCGGCAACAATCTCGATGTCGAGTACGGCAGGCGCATCGCCCGCCGCGGTGTTCAAGTCATCGTGCTCGGCACCGACGGCGATCTATTCGTCGATGCAATCCGTCGCATGTCGGGCATCAAGGACTGAATGCCGCATTCGGCAATCACTCGGCGCCGGGTCGTCATGATGTGCAGTAGGCGAAGGGGCGACTAACCACAACCGGTCGCCGCACAATCGTCTGCATCGGCGCGCTGTGAGCGGCGCCTGCGATTTCCCTGATAAAATGGCGACCCTTCCCGCGGCGATTCCATACATCGCGCAGCGCCGATAGACAGGTCTTGAACTCATGGGTCAGACAATCGCCGAAAAAATTCTCGCCGCCCATGGTGGTCTCGAGGCGGTACGCGCCGGCGATGTGGTGGTCGCTGCGGTGGATTTTGCGATGCTGCACGACGCGCGCGCTTCCAATGCGCTGAAGATGATCTCCCGGCTTGGCTCTGGAAAGGGCGAAGTGCCGCTGCCGTTTGCGGCTAAAACCGCGCTCGTGCTGGATCACTATTCGCCGCCGCCCAACATCGAAGCCGCGAACGTGCATCGCGATATGCGCGCCTTTGCGGATCGATACGGTACGGTCTTGTATGACGTTGGTGACGGCATCTGTCATCAGGTGATGCCCGAGGGCGGACATCTGACGTGCGGTGATCTGATTGTCGGGACCGATACGCACTCAGTGACCGTACGGTGCGTTCAATGCATTCGGCACCGGCGTTGAAGGTACCGATCTATCGGCCGTGATGATGACCGGCAAGCTGTGGTTCCGCGTCCCGCAAACCATACGCATCGAGCTCACAGGTAGATTACAGCCCGGTGTGTGGGCAAAAGACATTACGCTCACAATGCTTGGCCGGTTCGGTGCAGAGGGCGCCAACTATCGCGCTCTTGAATACACCGGCAGCGCGGTCAGCGCGATGGAGATCGACGATCGCATGACACTCTCGAATCATGCGGCCGAGCTTGGCGCGAAAGCGGCTATCCTCGAAGCGGACGAGAAAACCTTTGCCTGGCTCAAGGCGCACAAAGCCCGGGCGCCGCGGCCGGTGCAAGCTGACAAAGACGCCGTATACGCCGAACGTATGGAGATCGACGCCGCCGCGCTCGCTCCGCAAGTCGCGCGCAACCATCAGGTCGATGACGTTATCGCCGTACCGGAAGTAAGCGGACAGAAAATCAATTTTGCGCTGATCGGAACCTGCACGAATGGACGTCTCGACGATATCCGGCAGGCGGCCCGAATTCTGAAAGGTCATCGCATCGCGAAAGGCGTGCGCATGATCGTCACGCCGGCGTCGCGCCAGGTATATCTCGACGCCGCGCGCGAGGGACTGATCGAAGAGCTGACGAGAGCCGGTGCGTCGGTCGAAGCCGCAGGTTGCGGGACGTGCGTCAATATCACCGGGCATCTCATCATGGGCGATGGCGACGTCGCGATATCGAGCGCGAATCGCAATTTCAAGGGACGTCTTGGCAATTCCAAATCGGAGATCTGGATCGGGTCGGCGGCAACCGTCGCAGCTTCGGCGCTCAAGGGCACGATCACCGATCCGCGGGATGTCATCGCATGACGTCGCGTATCGCCGGTCTTGCCCGTATTTTGCCCGCCGAGATTAATACCGATATCAATTGCTCGAGCAAATATCTCCCCGGTAAAGATAACGCTTACATTGCGCAGCACGCTTATGAAAACGTTGCGCCGGGTTTTGCGGCGCGCTTCAAGCCGGGTGATGTAATCGTCGCCGGTAAAAACTTCGGCATCAATTCGTCCCGCGAGCAGGCGGTGCACATCATGCGGCTCATGGGTGCTGCGGCGATTGTTGCGCCGGCGTTTGGCCGTCAATTTTTTCGCAACGCTATCAATAATGGGTTGCCGGTCGTCGAATGCGACATCGACGGCATTATTGACGGTGACCACATCGCAATCGATCTCGACGCAGGCACCGTAGAAGTGTCGGCGCGCGGCATTGCCCGCAAAGTGCCAGCGCTGCCGCCTGCTGTGCAACGCATTCTGGCTGAAGGCGGCCTCATCCCTTTCCTGCAAAAACATCCGGATTGGAACCTCGCATGAAGATTGAACGCGTCGAAGTATTTGGCGTCGCGGTGCCTCTGATCGGCGAATACAAGAACGCGTATCGCAGCAAGTCGATCCAGAAAAGCGCGATCGTGCGCATCACAGGCAGCGGCGGTGCGGTAGGACTCGGCAACATCGATCCGTCACCGGGTTATTCGAAAGAATCGATCGAGGACAGTCTTGCCATGCTCGAGAGCCGGCTCGCGCCGCTCGTGCTTCATTTGGACCCCACGAATATCCATCGCGTGCTGCAAAAAATCGAGCCGGCGGTCGACGGCTACTACGACGCGAAAGCAGCAATCGAAATGGCGTGCGTGGATCTCACCGCGCGCGCGTGCGGCGTGCCCGTTCACACCTATCTGGGCGGTGCTCTCAAAGACACGCTTCTGTTCAATGCATGGATCGGCATACTGCCGCCCGACGAAGCAGCCGCCGAAACGGTCGCCTGGCAAAAACGCGGATTTCGATCGGCGAAAGTCAAGGTCGGCGGAAATATCGAAGCCGATCGCGATCGGCTCAAAGCAATACGCGCTGCGGTCGGACCTGACTTCAAGCTGCGTATCGACGCGAACGCCGGTTACGACGCGGACACGTCTATCAAACTCGCCCGCATGATGCTGCCTTTCAACCTGCAGCTTTTCGAGCAGCCGGTGCCTTGGGACGACATCGCCGGCATGGCGCGCGTGCGGCGTGAGGCAGGCGGCATTCCGATCATGGCGGACGAATCGGTGCTCGATCACGCGAGTCTCATCCGCATCATCAAGGCGGGCGCCGCCGATATCGTCAAAGTAAAGGTGATGAAGCAAGGCGGATTCCTCAATACCCGACGCATGATTGCAACTGCCGAAGCTGCCGGCATCCGCTGTGTCGTCGGGCACGGGTTCGGGCTCGGCATCAATACCATGGCCGAGGTCATGTGCGCGGCCACATCTAACAATGTGATCGACGGCCTCGAATGCGTCGGTCCGCTAAAAACATCCGACGATATCGTCACACACAAACTGGATTTAACCGCGGGCAGCATTACGCTGCCTGCCGGTCCCGGTCTTGGTGTGGTGCTCGACGAGACGAAGCTATCGCGTTACCGCTTTGAAGTGAAGGCGGCCGCTTGAGATGAGGCGCACTGCAGTTCAAGCGCTCAGGAATCTTGGTCTTGTCGTTGTAATCTGCGCGCTGGCGTTTGTTCCGGCTCTGGTTGACGCGCAGGACTACCCGACG
The DNA here is from genome assembly GCA_963829085.1 of uncultured beta proteobacterium. Taxonomy (GTDB): domain Bacteria; phylum Pseudomonadota; class Gammaproteobacteria; order Burkholderiales; family SG8-41; genus PALSA-1004. The sequence goes on from CAWHHJ010000010.1 coordinate 83,519, forward strand.
CGTCCTGTTACGCTCATGTGCTGGTCAGAGCCCGGATCACCTGTGGATCTGTTTGCACGCGCGATGGCGAAACTTCTGACCAGGGAGCTCGGCCAGAATGTGATTGTCGAAAACCGCACGGGCGCCGACGGCATTATCATGATCAACCAATTGCTGCGAGCGCCTGCTGACGGCTATCTGATCGCGGCCAACACACTGACGCTCGCATCGTTATTCGGAGAGCCGAGCGCCAATTTCAAACCGGACGACCTGCAGATGATCACACGCTCGCAGATCGATCCGTATGGCCTTATCGTGCCGACGTCGATCCCGTTCAAGACGATCGAGGAGTTCGTTAAATACGCGCGGCAGAATCCGGGTAAGTCTCAACGTAGGCGGACCGTTCCAGATGGGTTCCCATCGCGTGGCGTGGGAAGTATTCTCCGAGGTCGCGAAGATCAAAACGAACTGGATTGCATACAAGGGTGGTGGACCCGCACTGCTCGCGGTCGCCGGCGGCCACGTCGATGCTGCTGCGACGAATCCGGGCAATGTGAAGCCGTTCATCTCGTCCGGCAAGGTTCGCGTGCTTGCGGTCTCTTCGGACAAGCGGTTGGACGATTTTCCCGATGTGCCAACGTATAAAGAACGTGGATGGGACGTCGTTCGTTATCAGTGGCGCGGCATCATGGGCAAGAGCGGCCTTCCCAAGCCCGTGCTCGATCGGCTTGTTGGTGCAATCCAGCGAGCACAGCAGACTGCCGAATGGAAAGCTTACCTTGACCAGGTCACGCAGCTCGATGGCTTCCTGCCGCCTGACGCCTTCAGGGCCGCATTGCTGAAGGATATTCAGGAACTCGAGTCCGTGAAAAAGAAATTAGGGATTGAACGATGACTTCAACACCGCGCCAGCGCCTGCGTGCACGCCTCGCAAAGGGGCCGCTGATCGTAGCGCCCGGGATCTATGATGCCTTCGGCGCGCGCCTGGTCGAACAGGCCGGCTGCGAAGCCGTGTACATGACGGGCAACGGCGTTTCCGCATCGCTGCTCGGCCGTCCCGACGTAGGCCTTGTCGATCTCACGCTTTTCGCGCAGCACGCTCATCGCGCCGCATCTTGCGTCGACATTCCGCTTATATGCGACGCTGATACGGGTTACGGGAACGCCGTGAATGTGCGTCACACCGTGCGCGAGTTCGAAGCCGCAGGTGTCTCCGCGATCCATATTGAAGATCAGGTCGCGCCCAAACGCTGCGGCCATCTGCCAGGCTCGCGGCCCGTGATCGGACTCGATGAAGCCGCGCGCAAAATCGAAGCTGCAGTGGCCGCACGCACGGATCCCGATTTCATCATCATTGCCCGCACCGATTCAGCCGCGGGGAACGGTCTCGATGACGCGATTCTGCGCGTGCAGACGTTCCGCAAGGCGGGCGCCGATGTTCTTTTCGTGGAGTTGAAGACAAGCGCGACCATACTCGACGACATGAAGCGCATTACGTCGTCTGTCGACGGGCCGTGTCTCGTCAATATCGATGGCGGCGGCAAACTCGGTGATCTCTCTGCTGCCGAAATCGAAGCGCTCGGATTTCGTATTGCGATCTTTCCCGGGCTGGCGCGGAACGCCGCCGGGTTTGCCATTCGCGAAGCGATCGATGTTTTGAAGCGCGATGGCAATACGAAAGCTTTACGCGGTCGCATGATGAATATGAAGGAATACAACGAGACGCTTGGATTGAATGACGTCGAGGCATGGGAAAAACAATACTTGCGTTGAGGTTGTTCTCCTGTTCTCTCGCGCAACTGGTTCTTCAACGCCAAATGGGTTGATTCGAGACGCCACACGCGTGTCATAGCCTCCAAATCACCGCTGACTTAGGATTCGCATATGGAAGTCACCAAAACGCTCGCGCAATTTGTCATTGATTCGCAATACGGCGACATTGCAAAGCCTGTGAAGCACGAGGCCGTGCGCTCCGTCTTGAACTGGCTTGGCTGCGCAGTCGGTGGGTCGCATCACGAGACCATCGATATCGCGTTGAGAGCGCTCGCGCCGTTTTCCGGACCCGCGCAGGCTTCGGTGCTCGGCCGCAGCGAACGGCTCGATATCATGCATGCTGCGCTCATCAACGGCATCAGCTCGCATGTCTTCGATTTCGATGACACGCATCTCAAAACCGTAATTCACCCGAGCGGTCCGGTGGCTTCTGCGCTATTAGCGCTCGCCGAATTGAGGCCGATGAGCGGCGCCGATTTTCTGCACGCATTCATCCTCGGGGTCGAAGTCGAATGCCGCATTGGCAACGCCGTGTATCCGTCCCATTACGATGTGGGCTGGCATATCACCGGTACGGCGGGTGTGTTCGGCGCAGCTGCGGCGGTCGGGCGCGTATTGAAACTGAATCTTCAGCAAATGACGTGGGCGCTCGGCATCGCCGCCACGCAGTCGTCAGGACTGCGCGAAATGTTCGGGACGATGTGCAAACCGTTTCATCCAGGACGCGCGGCGCAGAACGGCATGTCGGCGGCTTTTCTTGCGTCAAAAAATTTCACGAGCTCCGAACGCGCTATCGAAGCGCCGCGCGGATTTGCGCATGTGCTCGCGACCGCGCGTAACTTTGACGAAATCACGCGCGGACTTGGCGAATCATGGGAGGTCGCGCTCAACACGTATAAACCGTTTGCCTGCGGCATTGTGATTCATCCGATCATCGATGGCTGCATACAACTGCGCAATGAGCACAAGTTGAATGCGGCCGACATTGAAAGCGTAGCGCTCAAAGTGCATCCGCTGGTCCTCGAGTTGACCGGCAAGAAAACGCCCCAGGTCGGGCTCGAAGGTAAATTCAGTGTTTACCATTCTGCCGCTGTCGCCATCATCCACGGCGAGGGCGGAGAGGCGGTTTACAGCGACGCGTGCGTGCGCGATCCCGCCGTGATCGCGCTCCGCGACAAGGTGACCGCATCGATAGAACAAGGCGTGCACGAAGACGCCGCATACATTGCGGTAAAGCTCAAAGATGGCCGCGTGCTGACCAAACACGTCGAGCATGCGATCGGCAGTCTTGCACGGCCCATGACCGATAAAGATCTCGAAGCGAAATTTCGCGGACTGGCCAAGGCTATTCTGTCCCCGGCCGAGACGGATGCACTCATTGGTCTGTGCTGGTCGATCGACAAATCAAACGACGCAAGTGAGATCGCGCGTGCGGCCGTGCCTGCGGCGGCACTTCAAGCGAGAGCGCGAGTTTCTTAGCGGTGGCGCAATTCGCCCGATGCGGGATGGTAAATATGTTTGCTCGTGCGCTGGTCCTGGCGCATTGCCTGGCTGCGATCGTCGCAACGAATGCCCTCTCGGCTGACGCGTATCCTTCCAGAGCGGTCCGCATGGTCGTTCCCTTTGCGCCAGGCGGTGCTTCGGACATCGTTGGCCGCATCATGGCGCCGAAACTCGGTCAGGAGCTGGGTCAGCAGATTGTTATCGACAACCGGGCCGGAGCTTCCGGCAATATCGGGGTCGAAGTCGCGGCGCACGCGAATCCGGACGGCTACACATTTTTGCTCGGCAATGTCGGCACGATGGCGATCAACCCCAGCATTTTTCCGAAGTTTCCGGTGCGGCCGGTCCGCGATTTCATTGCAGTGACCGAAGTGGTCGACGTGCCGGGAGCGCTGGCCGTGCATCCGACGGTTCCCGTAGCGACGGTAAAGGAATTCGTCGATTATGCGAAGGCGCGCCCGGGCAAACTCAATTTCGGTTCATCGGGGGCAGGCAGCGCGCAGCGCATGGAGATGGAAATATTCATGCGCGCTGCCGGCATTGATCTCGTACACATTCCCTACAAGGGTGGCGCGGGTGCTGCCACCACGGCACTCGTGAGCGGCGAAGTGTCTGTAGCCGTGGTTAGTCTTGCTGCGGTTCTGCCCCACATCAAGAGTGGCCGTATCAAGGCGCTTGGTGTCATCTCGCCGAAGCGATTCGCGCTCTTGCCTGAGACGCCGACAATGACGGAGGCCGGATACCCGACGATCAGAAACGGATCCTGGCAAGGCGCGTATCTGCCGCTCGGAACGCCGCGGACGGTCGTGAACAGGCTTTACCAGGCCATGATTAAAGTCGTTGCAGATCACGACGTGGTACGGCGCCTCAATGATGCCGGCGCTGAAGTCGTTACCAGCAAGTCTCCCGAAGACTTTGCGCAATTTATGAAAGTGCAGAACGAGCGCTTCGCAAAAGTCATTCGTGAAGTCGGCGTCGTTACGGAATAGAGCCATGCTGAAAATCGGTATCCTCCTGGGCGACGACATCGGACTCGAAGTCGTGCCCGAGGCAATCAAAGTCATGCAGGCAGCCGCTGCACGCACCGGTCTTGCTGTCGAATGGCTGCCGCTGCCGATCGGGCGTTCGGGGCATGAGACGCATGGACACACGATGCCCGATGTCACGGTGCAAACCCTGAAGACCGTCGATGGCTGGCTGCAGGGACCGATTGGCCATAACGCGTATCCACGCCATGACCCGACGTGGATCAATCCACCGCTGCGCAAAATGTTCGAGCTCTTTGCGAACGTGAAACCCGTTCGCTCGTATCCGAACCTGGCATCGCTGCACAAAGACGTCGACATCGTCTTCCTGCGTGAAGTAACTGAAGGCATGCAGTCTTCGAGTGTCGTCGTTGCCGGCAGCGGCGAATTCCGCCCCAATGATGAGATCTCGATCGGAACACGCGTGGTGACACGCCGTGGTGCAAGCCGGGTCGCGCGGGAAGCATTCGAGATTGCCCGCACGCGTGCGCGCAAGAAAGTAACGTCAGTCCACAAGGAGCCGGTGTATCGGCTTGTATGCGGCATGTTCGCCGAAGAGTGCCGCAAGATGGCGACCGCGTATCCGGATGTGGAGCTCGAAGAAGTGCTGGTCGATGGTTTTGCCATGAAGCTCGTCATGAAACCGCAGCAGTACGATGTGGTAGTTACCACCAACCAGTTTGGCGACATCCTGACCGACGAGGGCGCGGGTCTCGTCGGCGGGCTTGGCCTTGCTCCCGGCTTGTGTGTTGGCGAGCGTCAGGCAATGGCGCAGGCGACGCATGGCTCGGCGCCCGATATCGCCGGAAAAGGCATCGCGAATCCGTACGCGATGATCATGTCCGGCAAGATGCTGTTCGAGTGGCTGGGACGAAAACGTTCGAGCCGACAAGCGCTGGAAGCAGCCGGTCTCATCGACCGCGCCATGGACAAAGTGATATCCGAGGCGAAAACGCTGACTGCGGACCTCGGTGGCAGCGCGACGACTGCGCAGATGGGAGATGCGGTCGCTGCTGCGATTTAGCGCCGACCGACAGAATATGACCACGGCACTTTTGCATCTCAAAAAAACTTGCCGCTGATTTCAATGCCGACATTACGCGCATACTCGGCGCCGCGCCGCGCAAACTTGATGTGCTCGAGTTCACACGGGACATGCAGATTACGCCTGTCGAGCACGCCAGTATCGAAGCGACGTTTTATTCCCGCGACATCTGGGAAGGCACGATCAAAACGCGGCTGAGTGATGCGGCAATCGCATACTGGCATATCGTGGATGCGGCGCCGAATCTCAAGTGGCTGCAAGTCGTTTCTGCCGGCGCCGACCAAAAACCATATCAGCCTTCCATCAAGCGCGGTATTCGCGTGACCACGTCCTCGGGGGCGAATGCCGGACCAGTCGGACTCACGGCAGTTACCGGGCTCATGATGCTCGCGCGCGGATTCCCGCATTGGATGCGCGCACAGCAAAAACGCGAATGGGCGCCTCAGCTCGGCGCAAACTCACCACTCGATATGCCCGGGCAGACTGCGCTGATCGTCGGCGTCGGCCATATTGGCAAGGTCATTGCGCGCTGTCTGCAGGCGGTCGGCATGCGGGTCATCGGCCTGCGGCGCAATGTCGCGCCTGAGCAATACTTCGACGAAGTGAAGTCAGTCTCGCGCGCTGGATTCGTTATTGCCGCAATGTGACTGGCTCATACTCACGTGTCCGTTAACGCCGCAAACACGTGGTCTCATCGATGAGCGCCGGTTGAGGCTTTTGCCGAAAACCGCCGGCTTCGTCAACATGTCGCGCGGTGAAGTCGTCGATGAAGCGGCGTTGACGCGCGTCCTTGCGGGCGGCCATTTGCGCGGGGCGTATCTTGACGTGTTCACGACGGAACCGCTGGCGCCAGAGTCTCCGCTGTGGGCTATGCCGAATGTCATCATTACGCCGCATAATTCATCGACCGGCACCGGCAATTACGAGCGCGGCGTGCAGATTTTTCTGCGCAACCTCGAAGCTTATGTGAATGGTGCGCGGCCGCTCGAAAACGAAGTGACCGCGCCAACAGCGTAGATCGGCCAAGCTCAGGCTGGCTGCGGTACCTAATTGGCAGCGGAGGGATTGCATGCACGCATCCGCACGCGTTGTGATTGGGATCGTCGCTGTACCTTGCGGCATCACGGCGGTGAGGGCGGCCATGCCGCCAGCCTCTTATCCGGTCAGGCCGATACGATTGGTGGTGCCGTTTGCCCCGGGCGGCACGAACGACGTGCTGGCGCGCATCGTCGGCGACAAGCTCGGCGAGCGGCTTGGCCAACCGTTGGTGACCGACAATCGCGCCGGCGCAGGCAGCGTCCTCGGAACTGAAATTGTCGCGCGCGCAAATCCGGATGGCTACACACTCCTGCTAACGTCCGCAGTGCTGGCGGTGAATCCAAGTATTGCTGCGCACATTGCCATACGATACGCTGCGCGACTTTTCGCCGATCGGACTCGTTGGCAGCGGTCCTTATCTGATGGTCGTGCACCCCGTTAGTGCCCGCGAAGACAGTGGCGGAATTTATCGCTTGGGTAAAGTCACGGCCGGGGCAGGTCAACTACGCGTCGGTCGGGACAGGCAGTCCGCCTCATCTCGCGGCCGAGCTTCTAAAGATGACTGCAGGCATCGACATGCAGCACGTTCCGTACAAGGGTGGCTCGGCAGTGTTGCCGGATCTTATCGCCGGTCGTGTCTCGATGTTCTTCGGTTCGATCTCGACCTTGCAGCCGCAGATTCAAAGTGCGAAGTTGCGCGCGATCGCCGTTACGACCGAGCAACGAGCGCCGGCGATACCGGATGTGCCGACATTCATGGAATCCGGGCTGCCTGACTACGAGGTGAATGGCTGGTACGGACTGCTGGGGCCGCGCGGCGATGCACCGCGCAATCGTTGATCGTTTGAATCATGCTCTGGCGCAGGTGCTCGGTGATCGTGAGACGCAGGCGAAATTTGCTGCCAACGGCATGGTTCCCGCGGCCGGCAGTGCAGACGACTTTGCTGCGCTCATACGCAAAGAGATCACGAAGTGGTCAAAGGTCGTGCAAACCGCAGGCATCAAAGCGGAATGATTGCAGCCTGATTGATGCGTGGTTGCGTTACCTGGCCGTCCTCTGCAGCCAGCGGATATGTGAATGTGGCATGGCCGTCCACATGGCGTAGCGTCGTGTTCGTATGGAGTGCATGTCGAGCGCCCCTGGTAATTGTCTGGCACGCGTGCAGCGAGCTCGCGGCGCGAGCCATCGCGGTTGATTCAAACCGCTGTCGCGTTTGACGCTCCGGTACTCAATAGCTTCCTACCTGTTGATGTAACCGCTTTGCGGCGCGTTTTATTCCCGCTAATCCGTCGGGAATATTCAGGTCGCGTGTCCGGTTATGCATTGTGAGTAGCGACTTTATCAACGGACCTGGAGGGCCATGGCCATGACAAATGCAATCGATAGACGGCAGTTTCTCAAGCTCGCGGGGTTGGGCGGCGTGGTGTTCGCGTCCGGCCTGCCGGGCGTCACGCTCGCCGCGGGGCAGGACGATTTTTACTTCGTTCAGCTATCCGATACACATTGGGGCTTCGAAGGACCGCCCAATCCGGACGCAAAGGTAACGCTCAAGAAAGCGGTGGCAGCGGTTAATGGACTCGATCGACAACCGGACTTTATCGTGTTCACGGGTGATCTCACCCATACCACCGACAATCCCGTCGAGCGGCGCAAACGTCTGTCTGAATTCAAGCAGATCGTGAGCGAGCTCAAGGTGAAGACCGTGCGCTTCATGCCGGGCGAGCATGATGCATCGCTCGACAACGGCAAAGCGTTTCAGGAATTCTTCGGCGCAACGCGTTACACGTTCGACCACAAAGGTGTGCATTTCATCGTTCTAGATAATGTTTCCGATCCGCGTGCCAGCATAGGCGATGATCAGCTCGCGTGGCTGGCGTCTGATCTCAAACAGCAAAAGACCGATGCGCCGATCGTCGTCTTCACTCACCGGCCGCTGTTCGACCTGTATCCGCAGTGGGACTGGGCGACCCGCGACGGTGCCAAGGCGGTTGAACTGCTGATGCCGTACCCGAACGTCACGGTGTTCTATGGTCACATTCACCAGGAACACCATCACATGACCGGCCACATCGCACACCATGCGGCGAAAGGTCTGATGTTTCCATTACCGGAAGCCGGCAAGGCGCCGACGCGCGCACCGCTGCCATGGAACCCGGCGGAGCCTTATAAGGGGCTCGGTTTTCGCGGTGTCGATACCGACGCCAGGACCGCCGAGTGCAAGCTCATCGAATTTCCAGTCGTGAAGGCGTGAGCCATGACATCGAATCGAAAGGCGTTCGTAACTGTGATGATGTCTGCGGTGCTCGCGTTAAGCGGCTTTGCCGTCTATGTCGCAGCTCAATCGGCCGAACCGAAAGAGAAGGTCATCCGCATTTCCGCCAAGAAGTTCAACTACACGCCCGGCGAGGTGCAGCTCAAGAAAGGCGTGCCGGTGATACTTGAATTCAAGACGATGGACGTGATGATGGGTTTCAATCTGCCGGACTTCAACGTGCGCGCGGACATGGTGCCCGGCAAATCGACCCGCTTAAGGCTGGTGCCGGACAAGACGGGAACGTTCGTGTTTCTGTGCGATGTTTTCTGCGGCACCGGCCACGAGGAGATGAACGGGAAGCTGGTGGTGTCGGATTAGTTATCCGCGTGATCAGCTGCCAGTGTCTGAGTGATCCAGTTTGCGGTCGAACACAGATTGCCATCGCGATGATCGATGCCGATCAATTGTAAACCGAACGGCAATGCCCCGGATTGCATCAAGGGAAGCGAGAAGGCGGGGAAGCCGAGCCACGATCCCGGGACGATGAAAGTTCGCGATCCGCTGAATTCGAATCCCTTGATCGCCGGTCCGGAAGATGCGAGCGTGAGATACGCTTGTGCACCGACTGCGGCGGCGAGAGACCGGCAGCGGTTGCGAATTGAATTGCGCTTCTCGAGCACCGAGATGTAATCCGCCGGCGTCATCTTCGCTGCGCGCTCGATGAGCCCATGTATGCGCTTGCCGATCTTGTCGCCGTAGCGGGCGATATAGTCCTCGAACGGCCATTTCATTTCATACGCAACGATATCGAGGGCGCTATCGACATCCCGTTCGATGGCGTCTTCGAACTCCGCGACGCGCTGATCATTATCTTTAGTAACGATCTCGACGCCGGCCGCGGTGACCGCTGTTATTACTTCTTCGAACGCCCGCCCGGTGCTCGCATCGATCTCGCCCCAGCCGCGCGTGTAGAGTCTGATCAGCCTGGCGGGCTGCACGGCTGCCGGCAGCGTTGGTCCGGCTCCGTTGAGAAAGCCGTATCCAGGGCTGCCGACGCCAAAAGAGATTTGCGATGCGACGAGCCATGTATCTTCGAGCGTCGAACCGATGACGCCCAGATGATCGCAGGTTGCGGACAACGGATGGATGCCTGCGGTATTCAGCGCGCCGATCGTCGGCTTGAAACCGACGGCGCCGCAGTACCGAAGCCGGCCGCAGCGTCGAGCCCTGCGTTTGCGTGCCGAGCGCCACCGGCATCATGCCGGCGCCCACGCCTGCCGCCGAACCGCTCGAGGAACCGCCCGGCGTGCGCTCGGGATCGAATGGATTCGTCGTCGGCCCCGAATAGCCGATCGCAAATTCCGTCGTCACCGTTTTGCCGAAGATTACTGCGCCGCTGTGTCGCAGCGCGTGCACGCACGCTGCGTCCTGGCCCGACTGCCACCCTTTGAACGCCGGCGAGTTCATTTGTGTCGGCATGTCCTGCGTTGCCATGATGTCTTTGATGCCGACAGGGCAACCGTCTACCATCGAGAGCGGTCGTCCCGCTTTGTAGCGTTTCGTCGATTCGTCTGCTGCCTTGCGGGCGGCCTTCAGATCGAGCGTGACAAATGCTTTCACGCGCTGTTCATTACGTTCGACATTTGCGATGCAGCGTTCGAGGAAATCGCGAGGCGTCTGCTTGCCGCGCTTGAAGTCTGCGAGCGCTTGCGCGAAAGAAACAGAATACGGATTACGCCATGCATTCATTACGGGTGCTCCACATTGGAGGCCAGTGCGCGACGCGCGATGGTGCGCAAGCCGCGTTTGATATAATCGCGCAGCAACTACACTGAAACACGCAATACGCTGCGTCCTGATATTACCCGATCGGCGATGAATTTCGTTTCGGCCACCATCGTCACCCTATGCCATTACTGACATCGATTCGAACGTCGTGCATGGCACGCATCAGCTGCCTTTTGCTGCTCGCCTTCGCGTGCACGTCGCCGGTCGCCGCTGCCGAATATCCGCTGAGGCCGATACGATTGATCGTTCCATTCCCGCCGGGAGGAAGCACCGATCTCGTCGCGCGAGTCATGGGCCAGAAGATGGGCGATGCCTGGGGTCAACAGGTCGTCATCGATAACCGCCCCGGCGCCAACGGGATGATCGGCGCAGATCTTGTCGCGAAAGCAAATCCGGATGGCTACAGCGTGGTGCTCGGCACGATCGGGCCGATGGCGATTAACGCCAGCCTCTACAAAATGCCGTACGACATCATCAAAGATTTCGCGCCAATCAGTTATACGGCGAATGTTGGCAATGTGCTGGTCATCAATCCTTCGGTAGCCGCTAAGAACGTGCGTGAGCTGATCGAGCTTGCGAAAGCCAAGCCGGGTCAACTCACATTTGGTTCCAGCGGCGCCGGCGGAGCGCCGCACATGGCGGGCGAACTCTTCAAGTCGCTCGCCAAAGTGAACATGGTGCATGTGCCGTATAAAGGCGGCGGACCCGCGATGGCAGATCTGGTCGGCGGTCAGATCAATCTGAGTTTCGCGAGTATTCCGTCCGCCGTGCCGTTCATCAAAGCCGGGAAACTGCGCGCACTTGGTGTCAGCTCGGGAAAGCGTTCGGCGGCTCTGCCGGACGTGCCGACTGTTGCGGAAGGCGGAGTGCCGGGCTTCTCCGTGCTCGACTGGCAGGGATTGTTTACCACTGCGCATACGCCCGCCGACATTGTGAATAAGCTCAATGCGGAGGCCGTGCGTATACTCGCGCTGCCTGACGTCGTCGACAAGCTCACCGCTGCCGGCGTGGAGATACAAACGTCGACCGCAAAATCGTGGGGTGATTTCGTCAAGTCCGAGATCGCGAAATGGGGCAAGCTCGTCAAGGACGCGGGCCTCAAAGTCGAATAAGACGCACGAGCCGTCAACGCTCGCAAGCCTGCACATCACATAAATAATTGAGGAGACACGAACGTTGATTAAGGAAACGGTACGAGAAAGCGCGCTCGCAACAGCAATCATTCTTTTGTCACTGATGTGGTCGAGTATCGACGTCTACGCGCAGGGCGATTACCCAACCAAGCCGATTCGTCTCATCGCCGCGAACTCGGCGGGCGGCGGCCTCGATATCGTTGCGCGAGCCGTATCGCCAAAGCTCAGCGCAGTCTTCGGCCAGCAGGTTATCGTCGATAACCGCGCAGGCGCGGCGGGCAGTCTGGCGTCGGAAATTACGGCGCATTCGCCGCCTGACGGCTACACCGTCATGGTCGGTTCCCTCGGCGGGCTCGCAGTGAACACGAATCTTTACAAGGGACTCAACTATCACCCGCTGCGCGACCTCGCACCGATCACTTTTGCAACTTCGCAAAGCAATGTGCTTGTGGTGAATCCCACGGTCGCCGCTAAATCGGTTCAGGAGCTGATCGCTCTGGCGCGTGCGCAACCGGGCAAACTGACCTACGGCTCATCGGGGGCGGGCAACGCCGGACACCTCGCGGCGGAACTCTTCAAGACGATGACGAAGACCGATATGGTCCACGTTCCGTATAAGGGCGGTGCGCCGGCGATGATCGATCTAATTGCAAATCAGGTGCAGCTCGTATTTTCATCGGCGCCCACCGCCGTTCCGCAAGTGAAGGCCGGAAAAATCCGTGCACTAGCAGTGACGACCATCAAGCGGTCCGGGGTGTTGCCTGAACTGCCGACAGTCGCGGAATCGGGCCTGCCCGGCTACGAAGCGGACAACTGGTATGGCGTAGTGACAACCAAGGGCGTGCCGCGTCCCATCATCGACAGATTGAATGCCGAGATTGGACGCGCGTTATTAGCGCCGGACGTGAAGCAACTGCTGTTCGGTCAGGGACTCGAAGTTCGCACGAGCACGCCTGCGGAGTTTGGCGCTTACATGAAGTCTGAGTTCGATAAGTGGGCGAAGGTGATCAAAGACGCAGGGATTACGGCGAACTAACACGTGGCATCGCTGCAGCGCCTGCTCCACTTTACGATACTTGCAGCGGCAACCGCTGCTCATAACAGCGCATGCGCGCAGCCCGATGCGCAACCATATCCTGACAAACCGATCCGTCTCATCGAGCCTTTCCCGCCCGGCGGCGGTTCCAATATGGTGGCGCGGCTCGTGAGCCAGAAACTAACCGAGCAGCTCGGATATGCAGTAGTTGTCGATAGCCGTCCGGGCGCAGGTGGCAGCATAGGCACTGACATCGCGGCGAAATCAGCGCCCGATGGTTATACGCTGCTCGTCGGCACCGCAAGCACGATGGTTATCAATCCGAACATGGCGAAGGTCGGCTACGATCCGGTCCGCGATTTCTCCGCGATAGCGCTGGCGACCACCATCCCCCTCATCATTGTGGTCCATCCGTCGGTGCAGGCAAAAACATTGCGCGAGCTGATTGCACTCGCGCGTGCGAAACCTTCGCAGCTCAATTTCGGCTCGTCCGGCAATGGCACTGTAAGTCATCTCGCGGGCGAGCTGTTTAAAGTGCTGACCAAGACGCAGATCGTACAGTGTCCCGTACAAGGGCGGCGGCCCGGCGCTTATCGACCTGCTCGGCGGACAGGTGCAGATCACTTTCAACAATATTCTGTCAGCGCTGCCGCATGTGCGTGCAGACAAGATCAGAGCACTCGCAGTGAGCGGCGCCCAACGCTCGCCCGCGGTGCCGGAAGTGCCGACCGCGATAGAAGCAGGTCTGCCCGGCTATGAAGTGCTGCAATGGAATGGTTTTTTCGCGCCTGCGCATACGCGACGCGACATTGTGATGAAACTTAATTCGGTGATCGTGAAAGCGGTCAGCGATCCTGCTATGCGGGAGAAACTCGCTGCGGACGGCGCCGAGATCGGCGGAGGTTCACCGGAGCGTTTTGCGTCGTTCGTAGCGACGGAATATGCGAAATGGGGAAAAGTGATCAGGGCCGCAAACATTCGCGGCGAATACTAAGACGGCGCGGTTTCTATCCGTTTGCTCACGCTCAGACTCTGACCGCCGCCGGTGGGGCACCACATCGATTTACCGCCAGCGCCCCCGGCGACGAGCACGATGAGATCATCCGCTTCGCAAACCAGAGGCACCATCGAGTTATCGTCGTTCTGATCGACGCAAGCCGGTATCACCGGCCCTTTTGACTTACCGCGATTCTTGACGAGGCCCCACGGTTGACGGGCGCGCACGAACAGATCGTTCTTGATGTCGGGTTTGGTCCAGCCGGCCGACTTGATATGACCCGCATGTTCGGGACACAGCACGAGCACGGGGTGCCCCTGTGAGTAAATATTGTTGTTGCCGAGCGTTGCCATCGTGGATGCGAACGTGCGCATGATCTCGATCGGGTCAGTCTGCACATTTTCGGTCGCACTATGCGGTGCTTCGCAATTGACGACCGTTACCACGCTTTCATCAGTCCGAAAGCCGCGCTCTACGTGCAGCGGCTCCCATGGATTCGCATCTTCGTATTCGGCCATGCAGTAAGTGTATTTGCCGGGATGAGCGTGTTGGCAGAAATCGACCTCACCTGGAATCGCGCCGCCGAGATTGACGAGATTGAGGCGCAGAGCGCGGCCGATGGTCGCGTTTGCACGCCAGCCGGGACCGAACACGCCATTGCCGTAATTGATTTTGAGCTGCTTAACGAGCGGTCCATTCACAATGATGAGCGGAGCGCCCGCATGGGTCGTCGTTTGGCGGTGCGCAAGTCCATACGACGGCTCGCTCACTGCTTGAATCGCAGCGACCACCACCGGAAGATATTCGGGACGACAGCCGGCCATGACGCAATTCGTCGCGATCTTGCGCAGCGTCGCGCGTCCCATCGCCGGCGGAATTGCCGCGATGAGGTCATCGGCATCACGCCATGCCATGCCAGCGAGCATGTTCGCAATGCGCTCGGCAGTCGGCGGCACGATAGGCAGCCCGTCCGTCCACCCCTGCTCGTAGAAATAATCGTTGATTGCGTCAAATGAGTCGGGAAGATCGAGAGTTTGCGCCAACCCGGCATTAATGAGTGCGGTCGGCATCGACTATTTCGGCGTGCAAGCCGGCGGTAACGGATATTTCTTCTTACTGAATTCGTTGCCGAGTTCAAGACTCGACGTCGTCAGCACGCGCACACACTCGGCAGCGATGTCAGCGCCTTTACTTCTGACCGCCGTCATATCAGGATCACCGACCGGGTGTGGAATCACTGCAATCGGCAGACTGGCGTGTCCAAGGCCGCGCGCGACGACGCACGCGAGCGGCGTGAACGCGATGCTGCAGATGGTTGCTGTCGGGATTCCGAGTTCTTCGAGCGCGGCCGCGTCACGCGCGGTCCATGGAGCTGAGGACCCTCAGTGGCCGACACCAGTGATCACGGCATCGCACGATTGCGCCAGTTCGCGGAGAAACGGTGCACCTTTGGCCGGGAATTCTTTGTCCCACACCTTCGTTTCAATGGCGCCGAAATCGCGCATGAGCGCCGCTTGTATCGCGCCAAGAACTTCGTCAGAAAACTCTTTGCCGTTATCCAGCAGCGCCACACGCATCCCGCGCAATGAAGCGAGCCGCGGCGCAAGCTGTTTCGGCGGCGTATCAGGAACGCCCGAAGGATTGCCGACTCTGATGTGCGGAATGTCATGTGCGGTCATGCGTTCTCCTCGCAGACTCGGTTGGATAGCGGGCGAGCAATTATAGGCATCGGCTATTTGACGCGCAAACCGAAAGCGCCATTCTCCCGCGCATGCGCAAGTGATAGAGTAACGCGGATAGAACCGGAGGACGTATTCATGCTTAGACAATTCATGTTGATATTGCTGATGCTTTGGGCGGGTACGGCACTGGCCGCGACGAAGCAGAAGCCCGCAAAACCGAAGACCGTGAAGGCGCCGGCGCTCGAGAAGCTATCGTGTCGTACCGGGCCGAATGATGAGCAGGCGCGGCTGATCGTGCATGCGGTTAAGGGACGCGTCATGGAGTTTGCGTTTTACAGCCGACTTGGCACGCGTGTTTGCTCGATCGATGCACGTCGCGGTGACGCGCACACGAAGTGGGACGACGCGCGTCACGATGACGGCACTGCGGCGTCGGCGGTGAAGTTGCGTGCGGGAATGGCGCTCGTTGATTACAAGCCCGGACACGTGGTGCTTAAATTCACGCAAGTCGAGCGCATGCCGTTTTGCGGGATGTATGGCGAGCTGAATGGCAGCGTCGAGCTCATCGCGAAGAAAACCGAATGCAATATCGACCGCATCTTCGAAGGCTCGGGCGAAAAGGAAGAAAACGCGCCCGGCGAATAATCAGGCAGTCGTTTTAGCGCGATACTTGTCGTAGATCACGCCTTGCGCGTGCAGCGCAGCCACCTCATCATCTTTGTAACCGACGCTTTTCAGAACCTCATCGGAGTGCTGACCGAGCCACGGTGCGGCGGTGCGTACACGGGTGAACTCCGCACTCGTCTTAACGGGTGATCCCATGTTCTTCATGCGCCCGATTTTCGGATGATCGATTTCCGTGACCATTTTGCGCGCGACGATATGCGGGTCCGATAGCGCCTGGTCGTATGTATAGACCGGGCCGCCCGGCACCGCCGCAGCATCGAGCTTCTCGACCCAGTGCGCAGTCGGCTGCGTCATGAACACTTGCTCGATCTCGTCCTGTAGCTGGTCGACATTCTTCAGCCGCTCACGCAATGGATTGAAACGCGGGTCCTTCAGAAGCTCGGGCTTGCCGAGTACCTGCGTGCAAAAATTCGTCCACAGCTTGTCGTTATTGCCGCCCACTGTCACGTAGCCGTCCTGCGTCTTGTACGCCTGATAAGGCGTCGAGCGACGATGGCGAGTGCCGTTGGCGAGCGGCAACTCACCCGAACCGAAGAATGCGCCGAACTCCCAGAACGTCCACGCGAGGCCAGCTTCGAGTAATGACGTCTCGAGATAGATTCCCTCGCCCGTCTTGAGTTTCTTGATGTAGCTGCCGAGGATCGCGTAGAGCGCCGTGCTGCCGGCCGCGATGTCGTTCATGGCGATGCCGACTTTGGCAGGTCGCCCGCCCAATTCTCCCGTCATGCGCATGATGCCGCTCATGCCTTGCGCGATGATGTCGAAGCCGCCTTTCTTCCCGTACGGTCCCGTCTGGCCAAACCCCGATATGGAGGCATAGATGACGCCGGGATTTATCTTGCGGATCGCCTCGTAATCGATGCCCAGTTTCTTCGTGACGCCCGGCCGGAAATTTTCGACGATGATGTCCGTTTTCGCTGCCAGGCGCATGAAAACTTCTTTGCCCTGCGCCTGCTTCATATCTAGAGCGACGCTTTTTTTATTGCGATTCAATACGGCGAAACAGTAGCTTTCATCATTGACTTTCGGCTCAAAGCGGCGCGACCCGTCGCCTTCGGGAAACGTTTCAACTTTCGTTACATCCGCGCCCATGTCCGCGAGCATGAGCGTGCAGTAGGGACCGGCCATGATGGCGGTGAAATCAAGAACTTTCACGCCCTCGAGAGGAAGCGACATAATTGAGTTCTCCTGCGCCTGGTAAGCGTCTTGTGTGCGAGACAGGTTCTAGGTGTATGGCGATTTTAGCCGCTTTGCGCAATGGCCGGCGCATTGAATCGACCGCGGCTTTTGATCGATAATGCTGCGGCACTCGCATTGATGGAACTAAGAGGAGGACTCATTTGCAACGCTCTATTGCACTAATCGCTGCGCCGTTGATTTTTCTGTCGGCAGCAGTGATCGCTCAGACATACCCGACTAAACCGGTGCGGGTGGTGATTCCATGGCCGCCCGGCGGGTCGAACGACGTCGTGGGCCGCATCGTCATGCAACGAGTCGCCGAGAGCACCGGACAGCAATTCGTCGTCGATAACCGCGCCGGCGCGGCGGGGAGCATCGGCGCCGACGTCGTGGCGAAAGCACCGCCCGATGGCTATACCATCATGGTTCATTCCACCAGTCACGTGGGCAATGCACACCTGTACAAAAAGCTCCCGTACGACACGCTGAAGGATTTTATGGGCGTGGCATTACTCGCAGCGCAGCCGGGCGCGCTTACCGTGCACCCGTCGTTGCCGGTGAAGAACGTCGAGAATTCATCGCGCTCGCGAAGAAAAGTCCGGGCACCATCAATTATTCATCGTCGGGTAACGGCAGTGCGCCGCATTTATCCATGGCGCTGCTCGTAGCGATGACGGGAATCAAGCTTGTCCATGTTCCCTACAAAGGTGGCGCGCCACAGGTGACGGCGCTGGTCTCGGGAGAGACACAAGCGTCGCTGGCAACTGTTTCGACGGTGCTGGTGCACATTCAGTCGGGCCGCTTGCGCGCACTCGGCGTGTCATCGGCAAAGCGCTCGGGCGTGCTGCCGGATGTGCCGACCATTGCAGAGTCGGGAGTTCCCGGATACGAGATGAGCCCGTGGATTGGCGTTTTCACGCCGGCGGGGACGTCGAAAGACATCGTCAATCGCCTCAATGCTGAAATCAACAAGGCGCTAAAGACGCCGGAGGTCAGCCAGCTCCTCGCCAGTCAGGCGCTCGACGCGCTGGGCTCGACACCGGAGGAGTTCGATGCGCGCATCAGAGCAGACTATGACAAGTACGCAAAACTCATCAAGCTGACTGGCGCGCAAGTCGACTAGAAGCGGATGTCGTATCACCGTGCGCGGCAGCGCTGCAATGATTTGAGTGCGCCCGATGTAAGCGGACTGCGCCCGCGACTTAAATTTCGCGTGGGCTGACACGCGTACCATCGACGGGTTAGTATCCGGCTCGCAGATTCGGGCCTGGATGCGATTAGTTGTCGCGCCGCCCTTAACGAAGCACGCCGCACACATTCCATCGGAGAGCTGCAGTGAAAATACTTTTTTATGATGACTTTAAACTCGGTCTTTTGAAGGGCGACACCGTTATCGACGTGTCGTCCGTCGTTCGCGATATACCTCATCTGAGCGCCCAGGACCTGATCGCTGGCCTCATCGAGCGTTTTGATGATTACAAGAAGAGTCTTGACGAAGCGCTCGCGAAAGGCAAAGGCGTGCCCGTCAGCAAAGTGAGGATACGCCCGCCGCTGCCGCGACCGCATAACATCGATTGCATGGCGGTAAACTACATGGAGGATGGCACGCGCACCGAGCCGGCGCCCATCAACGCATTTCACAAATCACCGAGCGGCGTGATCGGCTACGACGATACGATGGTGCTGCCGGATGTGCCGGCATCGATCTTCGAGGGCGAAGCTGAGGTTGCGCTCGTTATGCGCAAGCGCGCATCACACGTCAAGGCCGCCGACGCGATGGATTACATCTTCGGCTACATGAATTTCATCGATGGCTCGGCCCGCGGTCTGCCGCCGGCCGGCAATACGTTCTATCAGATGAAGTCGCGCGAAACGTTTGCACCGATAGGTCCTTACATCGTCACAGCGGACGAGATCAAAGACCCGGGCAATCTCCAGATCAAGCTGTGGGTCAACGGCACGCTCAAGCAGAACTTCAATACCAGCGACATGGCGCATAAGATTCCGCGCTGCGTCGAATGGGTCACGTCGATACATTCTCTGGAGGCGGGGGATATTCTCGCGACGGGGACGAACCATCGCGGCCTGAGCAGTTTTCAGGATGGGGATGTGGTCGAGCTCGAGACTGAAGGGCTGGGACGGTTGAGAATCAACGTACGCGATGACTTGAAGCGTACGTGGTCGCGGGAGTCGCGCCTCGAGCGCCAGCAGAAAAAACTCGAGGGCCTCGCACCTCAGCTCACCGGCAAGTACGCCGCGAAAACTTAGTCCGCGCTGTACGGCAGTTACGGAATCTCGTAGACCGTAAACTCGTTTGCAATGCCGCGCAGCAGATGACGCTGTGCGACCGGTTTCAGGCCCGCATCGTCGAGCAGGCGCGCGGATACGGGATGCGCAATTACGGGCGCCGTGGCAAAAATTGATTGCGAGACGGCGAGGCCCTGTACCTCGCGCCGCGATGTTTACCGACTGCCCGAAGTAATCGAGACGATCGTTGAGCGTGACGGCGAGGCACGGTCCTTCGTGCAATCCGATCTTGAGCAGAAGATCCTCGTGCTTGCTCTCAGCGTTGAGTGTGTGCATCGCTTTGCGCATGCGCAAGGCCGCGGCGAGCGCCCGGTCCGGCGTCGGAAACGTCGCCATGACCGCATCACCGATCGTCTTGACGACGGCGCCGGCTTCCGCGGCGACGACTTCGTTCAATACCCGGAAGTGCGCCTTGACGATGTCGTAAGCGACAAGGTCTCCCACCCGTTCATACAGCTCAGTGGAACCCTTCAGATCCGTGAACAAGAATGTGAGGCTGGTGATTTTCAGGCGTTGATCGATGTCCAGCGCATCCGTGCGGTAGATGTCGCGGAAAGTCTGATTCGTCAGCAAGCGCTTTGCGGTGAGAAATTGCTTGCGTTTGCCGAGCATCGTGTGGAGCGCATCGCCGGCGATGTAGAGTGCCGGCAGCACGCGCACGTCCGTGCGGTTTTCCAGCATAAGTCGCAGCGGTCCCGGACGCAGATCCACGGTTCCGGTCGGCGCCTGCACTTTATTGAAGACGACCGAAAGAGTCTGACGTTCGCGCGTGGGCTCACCTTGCACATTTAAAAAATGCGAGGAGTGCGTGACCGGATCGAAGACGATGATGAACTGAGCGGGTATCTGCAGGGACAGGTGGGCTTTCTCGCCCGGCGGCAGTTCGAGCGACTCAATTACGATCTGTTCGATGAATTCCTCGAATGCGTCACCCTCCGGTAACTCGAGTCCCGAGCTCCAGAACATTTGCCGCATGTAGTCCCACATCGGCAGCGTTTCCGGATGATGCGCAGCGATGCGGCGCGCGAGCGGACTTACCGTAAATGCGACCTCGACCATTTCGTCGAGATTCGGCTCATATCCCGCGGCGCACAGGGCACACGCATAAGCTGCCTTGTCTACTGTCTTCAAGGTTGCGTTGGAGTCTAGGACGCCTCCGCAGCCGGGGCAGAGCACATTCCAAGAAAGATCGAACAGACCGAGGCGCGCCGCGTGCAGAAATGCAGCGATGCTGCGTTCTTCGTCCAGATTGTGCGCGTGCGCAAAGTCCAGCACATTGACGCGGCTTAACTCGCGATCGGCGGCGTCATGCACCATCCGCTCGATCGCAGCGACGACGCCGGCGTCCGCAGACTGACGGAGAACAGCAAACCGCGCTTCCGCTTCGCTCATCGCGAAAGATTACTCCAATTGCATGAAGAGGGCTGACGCACGTAACGGCGTTGCCTTGCACACGTTGGCTGCCGTGCATGTTCCCGCCGCTTCATTACAGGTTCTGGTCAGTGCGCCGCTGCCACTGTTGGCGGGTGCGTCACGATCGATTTCAAGGCAGGCGTGGGTTGCCTGAGCTTGGTAAGGTCAGGCCGTGGCCGACGGAGCGACTCGATTCCCTCGAATGCCTGTTCCATCGCATGCGCCGCGCCGAGCAGCGCGCGATCGCCGCGAAAACGTCCGACAACCTGCAGGCCGAACGGCATACCTTTGTGATCGACGCCGCACGGTACGGCAATCGCGGGATTGGTCGGCGAGCGTGATTACATACGTAAGCGCGAGCCAGTGATAGTAGTTGTTGAGCGGCTTGCCATCCATTTCCGCGAGATAAAGCTGCGACCAAGGGAATGGAGATACTGGCGTCGTCGGAGCGAAGACAACATCGTAATCGCGGAACGTCTGCTGAAAGCGCCGGAAAATGCGCGTTTCTTCGACGTGTGCTCCTGCCATGTCGGCAAGCGACATTTTCGCGCCGATTTCGTAGTTCGCGCGCACGTTGGGTCCGAGCGTGCTGGGATCCTTTTCGTAAGCGTCGCGATATTTCGCAACGTAATTTGCGGCGCGGATGACGTCAAAGCAGCGGTCGGCCTGCTTGAAATCGAATTCGACTTCGTCGCACGACCTGAACAGATGCCGCATTGCTGCGATCTTGTCGCGCAGCACCTTGCGAATCGGCTTGTCGACGGGACAGATACCGAAGTCCTCGGTGTAGGCGACGCGCAGCGAACCAAGGTCGCATTGCGGCGGCACTGCAAACTCAGTCGGGTTGACGGGATACGACAGCGGATCACAATCGTCCATCGCTGCCTGCGCCGCCAGGAGCTGGCACGCGTCGGCAACGGTGCGGCCCATCGGACCGACGACCGAGATGGGTGTCCAGCCCAGACCGCGGCGCTCGACGGGCACGAGTCCGGGTGACGGGCGAAAGCCGATGACCCCGTTCATGGCGCCGGGAATGCGCAGGGAACCGCCGGTATCTGAACCTGTGCACACGGGCAGCATGTCGCACGCAAGCGCGACTGCGGAGCCGCCCGACGAGCCGCCTGCATTGAGCAGTGGATTGAATGGATTGCCGGTAGCACCCCATACGACGTTGCGGCTGTTCGCGCCCGCGCCGAATTCCGGCACGTTGGTTTTGCCGATGACGATCGCACCGGCCGCGCGCACCCGCGCGACCATCGCGCTGTCGTGTGCCGGTACGTAGTCCCGATATAACTGCGAACCGAACGTCGTCAGCAGGCCGCCGGTTTCCTCGAGGTCTTTAATGCCGGTCGGCAGGCCATGCAGAATTCCGAGCGCTTCTCCTTGCTGTGCCGCCTTTTCCGCAGCCTTCGCCTCCTTGCGCGCGCGGTCGTAACACGTTGCGGTTACGGCATTGACGGCTGGATTGATTTGCGCAATGCGCTCGATGCAGGCCTCCAGCAGCTCGACGGGTGAAAGTTCTTTCGAACCGATCAGGCGACGCAGCTCCACCGCGGTTTTGCTCAATACTTCGTCGTTCGCTGACATGATTCTCGATCTCCCTGAAATGGCTGCCGCAGTATGTCAAGATCTCATCCGCCTGAGTTTAACTCTACGAGACCGGAGATACTCTGATGCGCGAATCGGTTGCGGCGGCGATGGCGTGCTGTGTTTGGCTCATCGGATCGAACGCACATGCAGCGTTTCCAGAGCGGCCGCTGCGCTACGTGCTTGCGAGTGCGGCCGGCGGAGGCCCGGATGTAGCCGCGCGCATCATCATGGCGGAGCTAAGCAGGCAAACCGGCCAGCAGGTGATCGTGGACAATCGGCCGGGCGCGAGCGGCATCGTCGGCACGGAAGTCATCGTGCGTGCGACTGCGGATGGTTACACGATGGGTCACGGCAACATCAATACCATGGCCATCAACCGCAGCATCATACCCAAGCTGCCGTACGACATCGACCGCGACGTGCAGGCGGTCGTTCTCATGTACGGGTCCCCTAATCTGTTGGCCGTTACCCTCTCGCTGCCCGTGAAATCGGTGCAGGAGCTTATCGACTACGCTCGCAAAAATCCCGCTAAGCTCGCGTTCGCGTCGACCGGCAACGGCTCGAGCGTGCATGTCGGCATGGAGCTCTTCAAGTTGATGACCGGCACGCAAATGGTCCATGTTCCGTATAAGGCAGCAACTGTTGCAATCACCGACTTGACTGCCGGCCGCGTGCACTTGATGGCCGACAATATCCAGTCAATCGGGTCGCATGTGAAAGCCGGGCGCTTGCGCGGTCTCGCCGTAACCAGCGCCCAGCGCGTGCCAGCGTTTGGCGACTTGCCCACGATCGCCGAATCCGGAGTGTCCGGTTTCGATGTCAGCGCCTGGGCTGGAGCCATCGTTCCCGCGGGTGTACCCAAATCTATCGTTGCGCGGCTGAACGCTGAGATCAACAAGGCGCTTCTATCTCCGACGGTTCAGGAGAAGCTGCCGGAGCTCGGTCTCGTCATTCTGGGCAGCACGCCGCAGGAGTTTGCGGCGCACATAAAAAGCGAAACCGCGAAATGGGCGGACGTCGTCAAACGTTCAGGAGCGAAGGTCGATTAGAAAATCGCTGATGACGGAGATCATTCGCGCATCGTGTGTCAGAAGTGTCGTGCCGCGGTCACCGGCATCACGCGCCGGATCCAACTTAAGCTCGAGGATGGTATTACGAGCTACAGTGCCGTTATTTGCTGCTAGAAATGCAGCGAGATGCGACTCGGTCGCGACTTGTGCGTAGTTCCAACCGTACAGTTTTGCGAGTCCGCTGAAGTCCATGACCGGCGGCTCGATGGTGAACAAATCCAGCGCGTGGCCCGTGATACGTTCCGCGGCCGCGTTTAGTGTGGAGTACCGGCGATTCGAGAAAATCACAAGCAGCATGCGCGTCTCGCAGTGAGCGGCAGTCCACAGCGCTTCGCTTGCGTAAAGCGCGGAACCGTCGCCAATTAGCGCCAATGTTTGCCGGTGCGGGTTGCCGATCGCAGCGCCGACCGCGGCGGCCAGTCCCCAGCCGATGCCGCCGCTGCCGTTGATCAAATATTCGCCGGCCGCTGCACGCATCAGCGCCTTGACGTCGGACGTTGATAGACCGGACTCATCGATAAGCAGCGCGTCATTGAATGATTGCAGCAGGGCGTGGACTGCGCGCGTCGGATGCAGCGTCGGATTGCCTGGTAGCGGCAATTCGAGGGGCGCTCGCGACCTCGCTTTGTCGCCCGAGGATTTCAGAGCGCCGCCGATTTGGGCAAGCGCCGATTTCAGATCTGTAATCCTTGCGAGCTCGAATTCATCCTCATCCCAATGGTTTTCCGCACTTGCGCCGAGCCACGCTTTACGTCGGGGCAACGCGCCGTTACTGAATAGTGTCGTACGCAGTCCGCTCGCGCCGACGATCAGCATTGCGTCGTGACTGCTTAATTGCTTTGCGATGCTCGAACGGCCCGGCGCCAGGTATCCGGCGAAATTCTCCGAGCCTGCGTGGATCGGCAGCATCCCCGTATACGGCGCCGCGTACACAGCCGCGCCGATTTTCTCCGCGAGGTCCTGTAACTCAGCGCCCGAGTTCGACCAGTGAATTTCTTCCCCTGCGATGATGACCGGCGACGCGGCTGTTGAGAGAAAATTACGATAGGCCGATACATCTTCGGCCGACAATCCAGCCGGCGCGGTGACCGTAACCGCTGCCGGCGTGCCTTCGAATTCTTCTTCAAGCAAATCGGGCGGACAGATGAGTGCGACCGGACCGGTCGGTGGTGTAAGCGCGGTGCGGATCGCCTTACGAATGTAGAACGCTGCGCTCGCGGCGTCAGTCAGCGTGTACACGGCCTTGGTGACAGGCCGCGCCATCTGTTCAAGCGGCCCGTAGAGAATCGGGCTGAGTGTGCAGCATGCGGCGGTCCTGGCCGCCGACAAGCACGAGCAGCGGCGTGCCGGCCACGCCCGCCGTGTAGAGCCCACCGCTGCCATTGCCCAAGCCCGGCGCAACATGCAGATTGACCACGCCGAGCGAGCGTGTGGAGCGTGCATAACCGTCCGCCATCGGTACTGCTGCGACTTCAGAAAGCGCGACGATATAGCGCAGTTGTTCCCGATGTTCGCACATGCGCACAAGGGGAATCTCGGTCGTTCCCGGATTGCCGAATATGTGCCGGACACCGTTGACTTCGAGTGACTGCAGCAGGAACTCAGCTATTTTCATGGTCGCGAGATAGCGAGGAGAGAATCACACAGCGAAATCATTCGACTGCCGCGAACAGCGTTGCAGCATGCTTCTGCATCAGTTGCCTTCCTTTCGTCAGTCGCTCATCTTGATCGTCAGCGCATGATGAAAGGATTCGGCACTTCCTTGGCGGTTGAAATCCAGACGCTCTTGGTCTGCAGATATTCCTTGATCATTTCCTGGCCGCTTTCACGTCCGAGGCCGCTGCGCTTGTAGCCGCCGAACGGCGAGCAGATAGCTCACCGCGCGATAGGTGTTCACCCACACTGTGCCCGCTTGCAGTTTTTCAGCCATCAGGAATGCGCGCCGCATGTTCTGCGTCCAGACGCCTGCGGCCAATCCATAGATTACGTCGTTGCCGATAGCGATTGCTTCGTCCTCATCAGCGAACGGGATTACCGACAACACCGGTCCAAACACTTCCTCCTGGGCGATGCGCATCGAATTTTTCACACCGGTGAATATCGTTGGTTCGACGAACCAGCCATCGCCGCATTCCGGTCGCGACGCTTTGCTGCCGCCGAGCGCTGTCGTCACGCCTTCCGATTTTGCGATGTCGATGTAACTCAGCACTTTGCGGTACTGCGGCTGGTTGGTAACCGGACCGACCTGCGTGTCGAGACTCATCGGATCGCCCATGCGCGCTGTCTTGGCGAAGGCCACCAGCTTCTCGACGAACTGATCATGTATCGATCGCTGCACGAGCAGTCGCGAGCCAGCAATGCACGTCTGTCCCGTTGCCGCGAAAATACCGGAGATCGCACCCTTTACCGCGTTGTCGACCTCCGCATCGTCGAACACGATATTAGGCGACTTGCCGCCGAGCTCCATGCTTACGCGCTTGAGCCCCTTTGCGGCTGCTTCATAAATCTTCTGTCCCGTCGCATCCGATCCGGTGAAGGCAATCTTGGCCACGAGCGGATGCTCGACGAGCGGCGTACCCGCTTCGGGACCAAACCCCGTCACGACATTGACAACGCCCGGCGGAAAACCGGCTTGCTCGACGATTTTCATGAATTCGAGCAGTGATGCTGAGGTGTATTCGGACGGCTTCAATACCATCGTGTTGCCGGCGGCAAGTGCAGGCGCCAGCTTCCATGCCGTCAGCAATAACGGTGAATTCCACGGAATGATGGCGCCGATCACGCCGAGCGGTTCGAAGCGCGTGTAATTGAAGGTGTCCGGCTTGTCGATCGGAATCACCTGGCCTTCGATTTTGTCCGCGAGACCGCCATAGTAGTAATACCACTGCGCCATATACGCAGTCTGTGCGCTCATCTCGGCGAGCAGCTTGCCGTTGTCGCGCACTTCGATTTCCGCGAGGAACTTCGCCTTATCAGTGATGAGATCACCGAGCTTGCGCAATAGCGCACCGCGACGGCTCGCGTTCATCTTTGGCCACTCGCCTGACGTGAATGCTTTGCGCGCCGCACGCACTGCACGGTCGACATCCGTCGCACCGCCGCGTGGAATCAGCGCCCACGCTTTACCGGTGTAAGGATTATGACTTTCGAATTGCTCGCCGGAGCCGGCGTTTACCCATTGTCCATCGATGTACATCTGGTAGCGAGCAAGCGTTGCTGCGGCAGTATCCATGGGCGTCTCGTAGCAGTTGGTTAGCAAACCGGTCGGGCTCGCATTCTAGTAGATCTTCTGCAAGCTTCATGCGCTGCGCGAAAGCTTGCCGCGCAGTTGGCGCGCTATCGATTTTACGGTAACTTACGCCAACGATTCCCGCCTCGACGATACACCGGCGGCGTTGTTATCAGTGATGAGCGCCATTCCTCAACAATCCGACCCCTACGTCGAACTGCGTGAAGCGCTGCGTGCGCTATGCAATCAGTACGATAGCGCGTACTGGCAGAAGATCGATGAAGCGCGCGGTTATCCGGAAGCATTCGTGTCCGCGCTCACCGATGCAGGCTGGCTCGCCGCGCTGATTCCCGAAGAATACGGCGGCTCCGGACTGAGCCTCGCCGAGGCGTCCGTTATCATGGAAGAAATCAACCGCTCCGGGGGAAATTCGGGCGCGTGCCATGGACAGATGTACAACATGAACACGCTGCTGCGCCACGGCTCGGACGCACAGAAGCGTGAGTATCTGCCAAAGATTGCCAGCGGAGAACTGCGCCTGCAATCGATGGGTGTGACCGAGCCCGGTGCCGGCACCGATACCACGAAAATAAAAACCATTGCCGTTAAGAAAAACGATCGCTATGTCGTGAACGGGCAGAAGGTCTGGATTTCTCGCATCCAACACTCGGAATACATGATCCTGCTCGCGCGCACGACGCCGCTCGACGAGGTCAAGAGAAAATCCGAGGGCATGTCGATCTTTCTGGTCGACCTCCGAGAGGCGATCGGCAATGGCCTCACTGTGCGGCCGATACGCAATATGGTGAATCACGAGACGAATGAGCTTTTTATAGACAACCTCGAAATTCCCGTGGAAAACATGATCGGGGAAGAGGGCAGGGGGTTTAAATATATTCTCGACGGGCTTAATGCCGAGCGCATACTGATCGCCGCCGAGTGTATCGGCGATGGTTACTGGTTCATCGACAAAGCTTCAGCGTACGCCAAGGAGCGCGTGGTATTTGATCGTCCGATCGGCAGAAATCAGGGGGTTCAGTTCCCGATCGCGCGCGCCTATGTGAACGTTCAAGCGGCGGATCTGATGCGATTCAAGGCGGCGGCGCTGTTCGATGGACACCATGCATGCGGCGCCGAAGCCAATATGGCGAAGCTGCTGGCGGCCGATTCGTCGTGGGAGGCTGCGAACGTCTGCCTGCAAACGCACGGTGGATTCGGCTTCGCGGCCGAATACGATGTCGAGCGCAAGTTCCGCGAAACCCGGCTGTATCAGGTGGCGCCCATCTCGACCAACCTGATACTGTCGTACATCGGCGAACACGTGCTCGGCATGCCGCGTTCTTTTAGCAAGTCGCGATGCGCCCATTGGACGGAATAACGGTGGTTGCGCTCGAGCAAGCCGTCGCCGCGCCGTTTGCGACACGCCAACTCGCGGATCTCGGCGCACGCATTATCAAGATCGAGCGCCCCGAAGTCGGTGACTTTGCGCGCGACTATGACCAGACGGTAAACGGCTTGTCGGCTTATTTCGTATGGCTCAATCGTTCAAAAGAAAGCATCACGCTCGACGTAAAGCATGCGCACGCCGCTGAGATTCTTGCCCGCCTAATTGCGAACGCGGATGTGTTCATACAAAATCTTGCGCCCGGTGCTGCAGCACGTCTCAAGCTGGATGCAACGACGCTGCTCGCGCGGCATCCGCGGCTCATAGTCTGCGATGTGTCCGGATATGGCGACAGCGGCCCGTATGCGCATAAGAAGGCATACGACCTGCTTATTCAAAGCGAAGCCGGATTGCTGTCAGTGACAGGCACACCGGAAACGCAAACGAAGGTCGGCGTCTCACTCGTTGATATCAGCGCGGGCATGTACGCGTATTCCGGAATTCTCACCGCGCTTTATCAACGCGAGAAAACGGGACGCGGCACGCGCGTCGAGGTGACCATGTTCGAGGCGCTTGCCGAATGGATGTCGCATCCGCTCAACTACACACACTTCGGCGGCACGGCGCCGCGCCGCAGCGGATCGGATCACGCGACGATCGTGCCCTACGGGCGGTTTAAGTGTGGCGACGGTGCTTACGTGATGCTGGGCATCCAAAACGAGCGCGAGTGGGTGAAGTTTTGCACCGGTGTTCTTGCCATGCCAGAGCTCGCCACCGATGACCGTTACAACAACAACACAAAACGCAATGAGCGCCGCGCCGAAGTCATTGCTCTTATCGAAGGTGTGTTCAGCGCGATGACGGCCGCACAGGTCGTCAACAAGCTTGATGCGGCAGACATTGCGAACGCACGCATCAACACACCCGAAGAAGTGTGGGAGCATGCGCAATTGAAAGCGCGTGACCGCTGGCGTGAGATCGATTCTCCCGCCGGACGTCTGCCGACACTCCTGCCGCCGACGACGATGTCGGGTTTTGAGGCGCGGCTTGACGCCGTTCCTGCGATCGGCGAGCACACCGACCGCATACTCTCGGACATCGGTTACAGCGCAGCGGAGATCGCGCGATTGCGCGAGAATCAGGCTGTCTAGTAGAGCGAGGACTGACCATCATGGATACACTTTCAAAAGCGGACACCGCTTCTTCAACGCGCATCCTGAGCGAATTTCTTGCGTCGGTGCGGTATGAAAACCTGCCGCCGGTCGTCGTTGCGCGGACCGAAGAACTGTTTCTCGACTGGCTTGCGTCCGCCCTCGCGGGCCGGGGCGCACGGCCGACGCGCATCATGGAACAGTTCGCGCGTGAGATGGGGCCCGGTCGAAGGTGTCAGTGAAATTCTGGTATCGGGTAAGCGGACTTCACCTTTTTTCGCTGCGCTGATCAATGGCGCAGCATCGCATTTCGTCGAACAGGACGATCTACATAACAGTTCGGTTTTGCATCCTGGCACGGTGGTGTTCCCGGCGGTATTCGCAGCCGCACAAGCGACGGGCGCCTCCGGCAGAGACTTCATTGCCGCGTCTGTCGCCGGCTACGAGTGCGGCGTGCGGGTCGGTGAGTTCCTCGGACGCTCTCATTACAAGGTTTTTCACACCACTGGCACCGCCGGCAAGCTTGCCGCTGCAGCGGGCGTTGCCCGGCTGCTCGAACTCGACACGGACAAGGTACAGCATAGCCTGGGTTCCGCCGGCACCATGGCCGCTGGACTGTGGGAATTTTTGCGCGACGCGGCCGATTCAAAACAACTGCACACTGCGAAGGCTGCCGCCGATGGCTTGATGGCAGCCTACATCGCGCGTGACGGATTCACCGGCGCGCGCCAGATATTCGAAGGCAAGCAGGGCATGGCAGCAGGCATGTCATCGGATTCGGATGTGCGCTGTCTCACCGATAGTCTTGGCACGCGCTGGGCGCTGGCGGAGACGTCTTTCAGGTACCACGCGTCATGCAGACATACGCATCCATCCGCGGATGCGCTGCTCGCGCTCATGCAGACGCACAAGCTAAAGCCCGATGACATCACAAGTGTCACCGCGCACGTTCATCAGGGTGCGATTGATGTGCTGGGCCCGGTAACCGATCCACGGACCATCCACCAGTCGAAGTTCTCGATGGGCTTTGTGCTGGCGCTCATTGCAAACATCGGACGCGCGAGTCTTGCTGATTTCACTGATAGCGCGCTCGGTGACCCAAACCTGCGTGGCTTTCACGATAAAGTAAAGATGGCGCTCGATCCGGCTGTCGATCAGGCTTATCCGAAACGGTGGCTCGGTCACGTCAGTGTAACAACGCGCGATGGCCGCACGCTCGATCAGCGCATCGAGTCGCCGAAAGGTGATCCCGACAATGCACTGACACGCGATGAACTCGAAGACAAGGCTATGCGGCTGGGCGCGTTTGCAGGCGGCGCGACGGTGACTGGCATGCGGCAGATAATCGCCCGCGCGTGGCGGTTGCACGATGAACCCGACGTGCGGAACTTCGTAGCTCGATGACGCAACAAACGACGACACTCGTCGACCGCCTCACGACGTACGCGGCCAAGCTCAAATACGAGGATCTGCCCGCCGACGTCATCCATCAGGCCAAGCGTCTCATCATCGACTCGCTGGGCTGTGCGCTCGGCGGTTATGCAAGTGAGCCGGCACGCATCGCGCGCGAACTTGCAAGTACGGTGACCAGCACACTGCCCGCGACGATCTATGGCAGCGGTCAGTGTTCAAGCGTCGATGCGGTGACTTTTGCAAACGGAGTCATGCTCCGTTTTCTCGATTTCAACGACGGGTATACCAGCACCGGCGAATCCGGGCATCCGAGCGATAGCATCGCGGCGGTGTTAACCGTCGCCGAGGCGAAGCACCGCAGCGGCAAGGACGTGATCACTGCCACTGTGCTTGCATATGAAGTGTTCTGCCGCGTGTGCGATGCGGTCGATCTGAAACCGCTCGGCTTCGATCATGTCACGATCGGCGGCATGGCCAGCACCGCCGCCGCGGCGCGCCTGCTTGGATTACCTGATGACAAAATGGCACATGCGTTCAACCTCGGCATCGCGCCGAATGTCGCGCTTTATCAGACGCGCATCGGCCACGTCTCGATGTGGAAAGGCTGTGCTTATGCGAACGCCAGCCGCAACGCAGTGTTCGCGGCGCTGCTCGCAGAGCGAGGCATGACGGGACCTTCGCCCATCTTCGAAGGCGTGGGCGGATACTTCAAGGCGGTTACGCATGCTTCATTTGGACTCGACGCCATGGGAGGACGCGACCATCCATACAAAATCATGGAATGCAGCATCAAGCGCTATCCGCTCGGCCAGTATTCGCAGACAGTTGTGCAGGCCGCGCTCGAAGCGCGCGCAAAAATCCGCCCGGGTGACGACATTGACGAAGTACGTATTGAAACCGTCACGACCGCAGTACGATTAATGGCCGGCGACCCGGAGAAGTGGACGCCGGCGACACGCGAGACCGCCGACCACAGCATGCCCTATACCGTCGCCGTTGCGCTGATTCATGGCGGCGTTGAAGAACATCATTTCGATGAGAAATATCTGCGCGACGCGGCCATACTCGCTACTTGCGCAACGCGTGAAGGTCACGGCGACTGAAGAGGCCGACAAGCGCATGCCGGAAGCGATGCTGTGTAAATTGTCGATCGTCACGCAATCCGGCGCCGTGCATACATCAATCGTCGATTATCACAAGGGTCATTACCGCAATCCAATGTCCGATCAGGAAGTCGCAGCTAAATTCCGGCCGCTCGCCGCGCGTCTGCTGTCGCCGCAGCGAACCGATGAACTGCTCGACCGCTTATGGAAGCTCGACGAAGTCGCTGATGTCGCACAGGTCGTGCGCCTGATGGTGGCCGATAGCGGGCGCGTAACCTGATGACCAGCGTGCCATCAGTACGCGGCTGGTCGCGCACGCTGCGCGTGCTTGCGTGGACGTGCGCGTTTGCTCTATCGCATGGAGTCTGCACTGCCGTCCCGGCCGCCGACGCGGGAGCGTATCCGGTTCGCCCGATACGCTTACTTGTACCGTTTCCGCCCGGTGGCGGTGCTGATACGCTCTCGCGCATCGTCACGCCCAAGCTAAGCGCCGCGCTCGGTCAGCAGTGGGTAATCGATAATCGCGGCGGAGCCGCCGGAAATATCGCCACCGAGACTGTCGCCAAGGCGGCGCCGGACGGCTACACGCTGCTGCTTGATTTCAGCACCGCGCTTACCGTCAATCCGAGCCTCTACAAGCTGCCGTTCGATGTGATCAAGGACCTGCAGCCGATAGCGCTGCTTGCGGGCGCCCAGTACATGCTCGTAGTCCATCCTTCCGTGAAGGCCGATAACATCAAAGAGTTCATCGAGCTCGTCAAAGCGAATCCCGGCAAGCTCAACTATGCATCGGCGGGTGTCGGTAGCCCCTTGCATCTGGCGGCTGAGCTATTCAAGTACCGCGGCGGCCTCAACATCGTGCATGTGCCTTACAAAGGCGGCGGTCCGGCGGCAGCCGCGGTGCTTGGCGGCGAGGCGCAGGTTCTGTTTGGCAGCTTTGCGTCTTCTTATCCGCACGTCAAGTCGGGGCGGCTCAAAGGTCTCGCTGTCACCGGGCTCAAACGCAGCCCCGTTGCGCCTGAGATACCTACCATTGCCGAATCTGCGTTTCGCGGCTTCGACGTCAGCTCATGGTACGGCCTATCTGCGCCCGCAAAGACGCCGGACAACATCATCACGCTACTGAGTACCGAAGCGCTGAAGGTGCTGCAACTGCCCGACGTGCAGGAAGCATTGTCCCGCCAGGGACTGGACGTGACACCCAAGGGGCCGCGCGAGTTTGCCGGTCAAATCCGCAATGAGACTGATACTTGGGCAAAACTGATAAAGGCCGCCGGCATTCACGCGGATTGAAAAAGCCGCTTTCAGATGCTTGCAGGCGGATGAACGGCGATTTATGCGATGTGCCGTTATCTGCGGCGCTATTCAGAGCACCCGCATAAGTTACCGCAGGCTACGCGCAGTACAACTTCCGCAGCGTTCTTACATCGGTGATCTTGTCGAAATTCCATAGTGCTTGCAGCAGCGCAGCACTGCGCTTGCGACCCAAAACCGGCTGGATCAGATCGAGCGCTTTTTCATTTTCCTCGTCGGGGGTCAGCGGATTTTCAAAGCTGCCTTTGGCCGCCATGGTTTGATGCCGCAGCACTCGTCCATCTTTCAGGCGCAGTTCCATTACGCACCGCCAACGCCGCTGCGCGTCCGTGAGCGCGGCATCGCCTATTGCCTGGACGAGTCGCCTTACCTTGAGCACAGCGGGATCTTTCATGCGCGCAAAGTCATGCGCCGATTTGAAGGTGATATTGCCGTCTATGAGCATGACGGAGAGCAGGTGCTGCACGGAAATGTCGGGTGACGCCCGGTTGTTCACGATCTCGAGCTCCTTATCAGGCATGCGCGCGATGATTTGCGTGACATCGCCTGCATTGAGTTTGTGCTCGAGAATCAAATCACGCAGCACATGCATGGGTCCCTGGATCGGCCCGCCGACCGGCCAGCGCTTGATCCCCGCACGCATGATTTCATACTCGCGTCCAAGTCCGCGCACCATCTCGTTGCGGTCGACTTCTTCCGGTGCGAACGTAAAAAAGAAATCGCGCTCGCCCGAAAAGATGTCCTCGACGCCCGTCCAGCCATGCGCCGCCATGAGCGCTGCCTGCGTGCCGTTGTGTGCCGGCATGCCGCCCATCGCATAAGCCTTTTCGATGTGCTCGGGATCGCGGAACATCGTATACAGTCCCGCCGTCTGCTGGCCCGCATAAGACAGCGTGAACCGGATCTGCTGCGCGCTCAGATTGAGTAAGGCACCGGCGGTTGCCGCTGCACCGAACAGTTGCCCGGTCGCTGCCGCATGATGACCCGAACGCAGGTAAGGCATTGGTTTGAGCGTGAGCAGCGTGCGCGAGCAAATATCGTAGCCGAGGACGATCGCGCGCAGCAGCGCCCGCCCCGGCAGGCGATGCTGTTCGCCGATGGCGAGCGCCGCCGGTACGACGCTCGTCCCCGGATGGGTGAGCGATGGCGGATGCGTGTCGTCCGTTTCGTCGGCATGTCCGAACATGCCATTGGCGAGGGCGGCATTTTGCGGCGTGGTGACGAGGCGCGTTGCAATAATGCCCGCGCCAGGCTTGCCGGCCAGCGTTTTCACATAATCGATCGCTTTGCGTCCGGGCAGCAGCCGCGAACCGGAGATCATCGCCGCAAACGTGTCGACCAGGTGCAGCTTCGCTCGAGCGATCACCGCTGTGGGTACAGGGCGCTGCACGGCGGTCGCAATGTGGCCGCTCAGCTTGTTCATCATCGGTGATACAGCGGTTGATTTTTTTGGCATGGTAGTTTTTTGTGAGATACAACGAAGGCGACGAAAGATGATAACCGATGCGAGCTGGCCACTGACACTCGCCTGTGCGGCGTTTGCGATGCCGTGTGTCGGCCGCTATACTGGCGCGCTCCGCAGGCATCAGTTCGCAAGGACTCCCCACATGGCCAAACAATGGAATTACAAAGGCATCATTCCCGCACTCGCGTTGCCGCTCAAAGCGGATTATTCAGTTGACGAGCAGGATCTGCGACGTCTCGCGAGCTGGCTGGCGGCGCACAAGGGCATATCCGCCTTGATGACCAACGGTCATACGGGAGATGTGTTCAGCCTGACGCTAAAAGAGCGCGCTCAGGTCACACGTATCGTGGCTGAGGAACTTGCGGGCAAGTTACCAGTCATCTCGGCCGTGACCGCCGAAGGCATACACGAAGCCATCGAGCAGGCGTTGATGCATAAGGAAGCCGGTGCGGCCGGCCTGGACATAATGCCGCCGCATCACTGGCTGCGCTTTGGCATGCGCCACGAGCATGTCATCGAATATTTCTCGGCGATCGGCGAAGCGAGCGGTCTCGACCTCGCAGTGCACGTGTATCCATCCTGGTCGAAGGCCAGCTACACCTGTGAAGTGCTGGCCGATCTGGCGCGGCTGCCATCGGTCAAAGTGTTCAAGGTCGGCACGCGAGAGATGAACAAATATGCGCGAGACATCGAAGCGATTCGCAACGCCAATCCAAGCGTGGCGGTGCTTACATGTCATGATGAATACCTGCTTGCGTCGATGGTTCAAGGCGTAGACGGCGGACTGCTCGGATTTGCTTCATTCATTCCTGAATTGATACTCGAACTCGTGAACGCCGTGCAGGCGGGCGATCTCAAACGCGCCATGGCATGCCAGGCTCGCATCAACCCGTTGAAGGACGTTGTATACGGTATGGGTGAACCGACCGGTGATGCGCATGCGCGTATGAAATACGCAATGATGCTCGCGGGACGTCTGAGCTCTGCGGTCGTGCGGCCGCCGACCCATCAGCCGGATGAGCCCACGCGCAAGCAGATTGAAAATGTCCTGCGCGCTGCAGGCATGCTGCATAAGCAGGCGGCATGACGATTCGTAACCCGGCGCGCGCCGGATTGTGACGTGCAATCAAGTTCCAGTTACGCCTTAGGTCGGCTCACCGGCTGCGCAGCACTGTTGTTGACAATGGCTGCGATTGCACAGGAGTATCCCGCCAAACCGATTCGCTTTGTCGTGCCGTATCCGCCGGGCGGCGCTTCCGATGTCACCGCGCGCGTGCTCGGTCAGAGGATGAGCGAGGCATGGGGCCAGCAGGTGATCGTTGACAATCGCGCCGGTGCGAACGGCATTGTTGCGCTCGAATACGTGGCGAAGGCGCCGCCTGACGGCTATACGCTTCTCATGGCAAACCTTGGCCCCAACGCGATCAATCCCGGCGTGTATTCGAAGCTTCCGTATGACGCGGTGAAAAGCTTTACGCCGATCACCTTGACTACCATCGTGCCGCAGGTGATCGTCGCCAATCGCTATCTGCCGGCGCAAAACGTAAAAGAGCTGGTAGCGCTTGCCAAACAGAAACCCGGCGAGCTCTCGTATGGCAACGGCGGCAATGGTTCCGCGAACCATCTCGCCATGGAACTGTTCGGCACCATGGCAGGAATACGCATGAATGCCATTGCATATAAGGGCGACGCGCCCGCGCTGACCGACGCCGCAGCGGGTCAGGTCATGCTTGCTTTGCCGACGGTGATCGCAGCTCAGCCATTCTTGAGCTCCGGCAAACTGAAGCCCATCGCAGTGACGCCGAAGAAACGCGTGTCCGCGCTGCCCTCGGTGCCGACGGTTGCGGAATCGGGCCTGGCTGAATACGAATCAGTGTCCTGGGGCGGCGTCATGGCGCCCGCCGGTGCGGCGGCGCCGATTGTGAGTAAGCTCAACGGCGAATTTGTTCGCATCTTGCGGCTTCCGGACGTCCAGGAGCGCATGGCGGCGCTCGGTGCTGATATCGTTGCAAGCACGCCCGGCGAATTCGCCGCTTATCTACAGTCCGAAATTTCGAAATGGACCAGGGTTGCAAAGGCCGCGCACGTCCAGCTCGACTAACGCACGATAGGCGGCTCACGTCCGCAATGTCCGCTTCGCCACTCGCATCTTCTGACCATCACTCATGAAAATTGTCGCCATTCACGAAACCGTTGCGCCGATTAGCTCGGATATCCGCAACGCCTACATTGATTTCAGCAAAATGACCGCGAGCGTCGTTGCCGTCGTCACGGACGTCAAGCGCAACGGCAAGCGTGTGGTCGGCTACGGTTTCAATTCAAACGGGCGCTACGCGCAAAGCGGGTTGCTGCGCGAGCGCTTTATTCCCCGCATAATGGCCGCGCGCTCGAGCGACTTGGTCAATGACACAGGAGACAATCTCGACCCGCACAAGATCTGGGCCTGTGCGATGGCGAATGAAAAGCCCGGCGGCCACGGCGAGCGTTCGGTTGCCGTCGGCGTGCTCGACATGGCCGTCTGGGATGCCGTCGCAAAGATCGAACAGAAGCCGCTATACCGGCTCTTGGGCGAGCGTTATCGCGGCGGCACCGTGGACGACAAGGTCTTCGTCTATGCCGCCGGCGGTTACTACTATCCGGGCAAAAATATCTTGGCGCTACAGAACGAGATTAAAAAATATCTCGATCTCGGCTACACGGTCGTAAAGATAAAGATTGGCGGTGAGTCGCTTGCCGATGACATCAAGCGCATTGAAGCGGTCATCAAGGTAGTGGGCGCGGGCAGCAATCTGGCAGTGGATGCGAATGGCCGTTTCGATCTCAAGACGGCGCTCGAGTATGCAGGCGCGTTGAGACCGTACGGACTGTTCTGGTACGAAGAAGCTGGCGACCCGCTCGACTATGCCCTGCAGGCGGAATTAGGCAATCACTACAACGGTTCCATGGCGACCGGCGAGAATCTGTTCTCGATGCTGGATGCGCGCAATCTCATCCGCCACGGCGGCATGCGCGCCGATCGTGACTGGCTGCAATTCGATTGTGCGCTGTCATACGGGCTGGTCGAATATCTGCGCACGCTTCATATGCTCAAGCAGCACGCCTGGTCACCGCGTCGCTGTGTACCGCACGGCGGCCATCAGATGTCGCTCAACATCGCAGCAGGGCTCGGGCTCGGCGGCAATGAATCATATCCGGATGTATTTCAGCCGTTTGGCGGCTTCGCCGATAACATGCCGGTGGAAAATAGCTACGTCCGCATGCCCGACGTGCCGGGTATCGGGTTCGAGGCGAAGTCGAGATTGTATGAAGTGATGAAGCGGCTCGCGGATGGGTAATCGCTTTACCCTCGATACGGACTACGCCCTTATTGCACGTGTCTTCGGTTGCGTGGCTTGTTCGATCGCGCCTGTCAGTGCGC
This sequence comes from uncultured beta proteobacterium, assembly GCA_963829085.1. GTDB lineage: Bacteria > Pseudomonadota > Gammaproteobacteria > Burkholderiales > SG8-41 > PALSA-1004. The sequence goes on from CAWHHJ010000010.1 coordinate 121,496, forward strand.
AAACTTTTCCGGCGAAATCCGTGCGCTTTGTGGTGCCATTTGCAACCGGCGGCGCCAGCGACATCATGGCGCGCGCGTTCGGTCAGAAGCTGGGTGAGCTGTGGGGCCAGACCGTAATCATCGATAATCGCGCAGGCGGTTCGGGATTGATCGGCACCGAACTTGTCGCTCGCGCGGCGCCTGATGGCTATACGCTGCTCGTTGTCGAGCCCACGTTCGCGATTACGCCGAGCCTGTTTCCCAAAGCACCGGTCGATGTGCAGAAAGACTTTGCTCCTATCATTCAGCTGGGACAGGCGCCGCAAGTACTCGTGCGTACATCCTTCGGTGCCGGTTAAGAGCGTCAAGGAACTCATCGCACTCGCAAAATCGAAGCCAGGACAACTGAATTTCGCGTCACCCGGCACTGGAACGACGGGTCATCTGGGTCTCGAGATGTTCAAGATGATGGCGCATGTCGATATGGTGCACATTCCGTACAAGGGCGCGGGCCCGGCCGTCGCCGACCTCCTTGGCGGCCAGATCGGTGTTGCAGTGGTCAGCGTTTCATCGGCACAGACGAACATCAACGCGGGACGTCTGCGTGCGCTCGGCGTCACCAGCGCCAAGCGGTTCAGCGGAACGCCGGACATTCCCACTATCGCCGAGGCGGCGTTGCCGGGATTCGATACGCTGCAGTGGTGGGGGCTCGTCGCACCGCGCACCACATCGGCTGACGTAGTCAACAAAATCGCCGCGGACGTCGCGCGTCTCAACGCTGCGACTGAGATGAAAGAACGCCTGCTTACGCTCGGCGCGGAACCGGTGACGAGTTCACCCGAACGTTTCGCGGTTTTTGTTCATGACGAAATAGACAAGTGGGGCAAGCTCGTGCGCGCTTCCGGCGCGCGGGCCGATTGACACAACGAGGTATCGACGCAATGACTACGACCAACGCAAATCCCATCAATCCTCATGCGGCACGCGGAGAAAACGATCGCAAGGTCTTTCAGCGCGATACGACGCCGCATATCTTCCGCCCGGTAACATTTCGCTCGGTAACGGCGCGTAATCGCATCATGGTGTCGCCGATGTGTCAGTACTCAGCGATCGACGGTGTCGCGAACGACTGGCACTTCCAGCATCTCGCATCGCGCGCGGTAGGCGGCGCCGGAATCGTGTTCACCGAAGTTGCGCATACAGAACCGCGCGGACGCATCACGCCATATTGTCTCGGCTTGTGGAACGACGAGCAGCGTGATGCGCTTGCGCGTATTGTTCGATTTGTCAAAGGGCAGGGCGCAGCCGCGGGGCTGCAGCTTGGACATGCTGGACGCAAAGGATCGACTGCACGTCCCTGGGAAGGCGGTAAGCCAATAACCGCGCAGCAGGGCGGGTGGACAAATATCGCGCCCTCTGCAGTGCCGTTCGGTGATGGCTACGCCGTGCCGCAGGAAATGGATCAAAAGACAATCGATGCGTCGATTGCTCAGTTCGCATCGAATACGCGGCGCGGCCGCGAGGCAGGTTTCGATATTCTCGAATTGCACGCGGCGCACGGCTACCTGATTCACGAATTTCTCTCGCCGTTGTCGAATCGTCGCAACGACCGCTACGGCGGCAGCTTCGAGAACCGCATACGCTTCCTGCTCGAAGTTCTCGATGCAGCGCGTTCGGAATGGCCGGACGACAAACCGCTCTTCGTGCGCATCTCGTCCACGGACTGGATGGAAGGCGGCTGGGATCTCGAGAGCAGCATCAAGCTCGCGCAGTTGCTCAAGGCAGGCGGGAAAGTGGATCTCATCGACTGCTCGAGCGGCGGCTTATCGCCGCAACAGAAGATCTCCATACATCCCGGTTATCAACTGCCGTTCGCGCAGGCGATTCGCAGTCGAGCCGGCATTGCGACGGGCGCTGTCGGTCTGATCAATGGGGCCGACATGGCGGAACAGATCGTCGCCAACGGTCAGGCGGATGTCGTGATCATGGCGCGAGCAATGCTCAACGACCCGTACTGGCCGCTGCATGCCGCGAAGGTATTAAAGACGAAGATCGCCTGGCCGCCGCAGTATGAGCGCGGCGATATTTTCTGACGCTGACTCTTAACCGCGTGACGGCCGCGGCGCGCCGCATTTCCAGCAATCCGTAAACTGTCCTTCGAGCATTTCTGCGCACTGAGGGCAGGTCCACCGCTCATGACCGTAGCGGCGTGCAGGACCACCGCGCAGAAAATCGACGATCAGGCTGTCCGCATGTAAGGCGAGCGTGTCATCGAGCACCCACACTGTAGGCAATACGGGTAATTCACCGTAGGCGCCGTAGAGCTGATCGCCGAGCACTGACGCACGCACGCCCTCGGCTTCAAGCATGCCCTTGATCAGATGTGCTTCTGTCGGATGCCGGGCGGTATGTACGAGTTTCATGCGCCGTAATTGTGCATCCAATTTGCGCGTGTCTAATCCGCGGTGCACGAGAACGTGCGTGATAAAATCAAGAATTGCACAGGAGACGGATCGTGGCAACAGTCAATGTATTTTGCGCGGGCGCCGCGCAGGCAGTGCTTACGCAGATAGCGGAGAAGTTCGAGCGCGACAGCGATCACAAAGTAAACGCGCAATTCGGCGCGGTCGGCGCAATGAAAGAGCGGGTCGTAGCCGGCGAGCCGGCAGACGTGATTGTGCTGACGGGGGCGCTGATCGACGAGTTGAGTCAACAAGGTTTGGTCGCCGAAGGTTCACGCGTCGATCTGGGCAAGGTCGGCACCGGTGTCGCAGTGCGCGCCGGCACGCCGATGCCGGATGTAACCAACAACGACGTCTTTCGCGGCAACCTGCTCGCTGCGAAACGAATCCTGTGCCCCGACCCGGCGGTGGCTACCGCCGGTAAAGTAGTGCTGAGCGCGCTTGATAAGCTCGGCATCGCCGATAAAGTGAAATCGCACCTGAAGTTCTTTCCGAATGGCTATGCGGCGATGAATGCGCTTGCGGAAAGCAGCGGGCTGCTTGAAATGGGCATCACTCAGATCACTGAGATCGTCGCTAATGAAGGCGTGACTCTGGTTGGGCCGTTGCCGGCTGAATTGCAGAGCATCGCGATTTATTCGGTAGGTGTGGCCGCGGCTTCAACCGAGCGCGAGGCGGCGGACGAATTCATCCGGCGTCTGACCGGATTCAATGCGCAAACAATCCTCAGCGCAGCGGGCTTCGAAATCGGACAGATTTAGCGCAGCGCTCAACCGCGCATACAAGAAAACATCCGGCGGCGATGCCGGCGGGTAAAACCGACGATGTACAAGGGAGAAGTGGCATGAGCAGCACTGCGCAAGTGTCGTCCGTAAGCGAACGGCTCGTTGACTGCGTAGCAGCAGTTCGTGTTGATAATCTGCCGTCAGCAGTGCGGAATCGGACGCAGGAACTGCTTGTCGACGCGCTGGGCTTGTGTGTCGCGGCACGCAATACGGACTATATCCGTGCGCTCGTCGCCAGCGTCGATCGCGCCGGCGCTTGCAGCGCCATCGGACACAGCGGCACGTTCAGCGCGGAAGACGCGGCGATGATCAATGGCACCGCCGCACACGGCGAAGATTTCGACGATACGTTTGAAGGCGGTCCCGTGCACAGCAGCGCAGTGATCGTCCCGGCAGTGCTTGCGGCGTGCGAGCGCTTCGATCGTGATGGCCGTGCGGCGCTGCTCGGCATGGCGGTCGGCATCGAAGCGTTATGCCGGTTGAGCACAGTGATTCCGAAAGCGATACACAAGGCCGGCTTTCACCCGACGAGTATATTGGGCTCGATGGCGTCCGCGCTGGCCGTGTCTACAGCACTCGGGCTCAATCGCAGACAGACTGTGGACGCGCTTGGTATCGCGGGCAGCATGGCGGCCGGCATTATCGAGTATCTGGCGGAGGGCGCGTGGACCAAGCGGCTGCACGCCGGGTGGGCTGCACGCATCGGCCTGCACGCGTCGCGCATCGCGCAGCACGGGTTCCTCGGGCCCCGCACCGTGTTCGAAGGGACGCATGGTCTTTTCTACGCATTCGCGCGCAATGCAAACGGCGATTACGACGCGGTCACTCGCAACTTCGGTAAAGAGTGGCTGATGACGAGCATCACTTTTAAACCGTACGCCACGGGTACGATGAATCAGCCTTATATCGACTGTGCGCTGCGCCTCGCGCGCAAAGGATTCAATGCTGACGATGTCGCGGATGTGCTTTGCGAGACAGCGGAAGGTTATGTGCATCGTCTGTGGGACCCGTTGCCCGACAAGCAGAAGCCTGCCAACGATTACGCCGCAAAATTCAGCGCGCCGTTTAATGTTGCCGTCGCCTTCGTCACCGGCAGCGCCGGTCTCGAGGCATTCAGTGAAAAAACGGTCCGCGATCCGCGTATTCTCGCGCTGGCAGGCAAGGTGCGCTACATCGTTGATCCGAACAATCCATATCCGAAAGCCTTTACCGGACATGTGAAAATGACGCTAAAAGACGGGCGCGTGTTCGAAGAGCGCCAGCCGCATATCCGCGGCGGCGTGCATGAGCCGTTGTCGCGTGAAGACATCGAGCAGAAATTTCGGGGCAACGTCGCATACGGCGGCTGGAGTGATGCACGCGCCACACAGTTCCTGCAGTTCGCGCAGTCGCTGTTCGACGGCAAGCTTGATCTCTCACCCTTTCGCGCATAAGGCTTCACGTCTTCCGGTGCGTCTTTGTGCTCGCCGCATGTTCGGGCGAGTGATTACCGAACGACGCTTGGTGCGACTGCCGCGATCGCGAGGTGCCGCCGCATGACATTCGTGCAAACGCCGCCCCAGCTCCGCAATCAGTATTCGGGTGACGGGGCGCTGCAGGAATTGCTTATACGCGCCTTGCCGCGTGATGTGCTGGAGGACATCAAGGATTCGCTTGCCGTTATGGGTGAGCGTGCCGGCGACGAATTGTATGCAATGCAGCTTGCCGACCGGCGCCATGAGCCTGAACTCATGCAGTGGGACGCGTGGGGCAATCGCATCGATCGCATTGAGGTGTCGCCGCTGTGGCGCGTCGCCGAGCGTATGGCGGCAGAACAAGGCCTCGTCGCTATCCCGTATGAGCGAAAGCACGGCGCTTATTCGCGCCTGCACCAGTTCGCGCTGGCTTATCTCTTTCATGCCGTCCACTGATTTCTACGGCTGCCCGCTTGCGATGACTGACGGCGCGGCTCGCGTGTTGCTTGATTCGGGAAACGAAAAGTTAATTGCGCGCGCAGTGCCCCATTTGACCGCGCGCGCGCCGGCTGACTTCTGGACGAGCGGTCAGTGGATGACCGAAAGCATCGGCGGCTCCGACGTCGGTCTGACAGAAACCGTTGCCCGCCGCGACAACGGTGACTGGCGGCTGACGGGCCGGAAGTGGTTCACGTCCGCTGTCACTTCGCAGATGGCGCTTACGCTTGCGCGGCCGGAAGGTAATCCGTCCGGCGGTAAAGGCCTGGCGCTGTTTTATGTGGAAATGCGTGACGCCGATGGGAAGTCAAACAACATTCGAGTGAGCCGACTCAAGGATAAGCTCGGCACACGCAAGGTGCCGACTGCCGAGCTTGACCTCGACGGCGTATCCGCACAACTCGTGCAAGGCGACCGCGATGGCATCCGCAATATCGCACCGTTGCTCAACATCACGCGCACGTGGAACAGCGTAAGTGCGGTCGCATTCATGCGGCGTGGACTGGCGCTGGCACACGACTATGCGCACTGCCGTGTTGCGTTTGGCGCACCGCTCGCGCGCAAGCCGCTGCACATCGACACGATGGCAGGTCTTGAAGCGGAGTGTCAGGGTGCGCTGCAGTTAGCGTTCTTCGTCGTCGAACTGTTGGGGCGCAGCGAAGCCGGCCGCGCCAGTGAAGCTCAATTGACACTACTTCGTTTGCTCACGCCGGTTACGAAGCTGACGACCGCAAAGCAGGCGGTTGCCGTGATCTCGGAAGTAATCGAGTCGTTCGGCGGCGCGGGTTATGTGGAAGACACCGGACTGCCAGTGTTGTTGCGCGATGCGCAGGTACTGCCGATCTGGGAGGGAACGACCAATGTTCTCTCTCTCGCGACGCTGCGCGCGGCTTCGGCGGCCGGCGGCATAGATGTGGTGGCAAGGGAGGCGCGGCTGCGTGTTGCAAGGGGTGAGGGAGCCGAGCCTCTTGCGGATGTCGGCAACGATCGAACGCACGCTTGAAACAGCCGCCGCATGGATAAAACCATCCGAAGACAAAGAAGCAAGCGTGGTGGAGGCTGGTGCGCGCCGTTTCGCGTTGACGGTTGGACGCACGTTGGAGCTCGCGTTGCTTGTCCGCCAGGCGCAATGGGCGCTCGACAATCAGCGTGGTTCGCGCGCGCTTGCGGCGGCGCGCCGGTTTGCAGCGTCTCCGTACAATCTCATCGTGCCCATCGCTGCCGACGATTCGAGCGCGCTGTTCGCATAGTGCGCGCTTTGAACTTTCGGCTGGCATCGAGAGGGCGGTTGCCGACATGGTGATGAATTAAGGCGCTTGCTTATGCAAAGCACGATGATGGACTTTCCGCTGACGCTTGCGCACATCCTCCAGCGCGCTGGGCGTTTGTTCGCGACACAGAAGATCGTATCGCGGCTGCCGGACAAGTCGCTGCATCGTTACAGCTACAGCGACTTCCATCGTCGCACGCTGGCACTCGCCGGCGCTCTGCAGCACGCGGGAATCCAACCGGGCGACCGCGTTGCCACGCTCATGTGGAACCATTATGCGCACCTCGAGGCTTATTTCGCCATCCCGTGTGCCGGCGCGGTGCTGCATACGCTCAACCTGCGCCTGCATCCTGATGACATTGCGTACATCGCAAACCATGCGGGCGACCGCTTCCTTATCGTCGATGATGTATTGCTCCCGCTTCTGGAGAAATTCAGCGCCCGCGTTGCTTTCGAGCGCGTGATTGTCGTGTCACAGAGCGGTGGAACAATTGCTTCCCCATACATTGATTATGAAAAATTTATCGCCGGTGCCGGGGCGTTCGCGCCGCCTTCGTTGAACGAGAATGACGCCGCGGGTATGTGCTACACCTCCGGCACAACAGGCAGACCTAAGGGCGTCGTGTATTCTCATCGTGCAATCGTCCTGCATTCGATGACGTGCGCGATGGGCAACACGCTGGGGCTTACTCAGGGTGATTCTTTGTGTCCGGTCGTGCCGATGTTTCACGTCAATGCGTGGGGCCTGCCGTTCACGGGATTGATGGTCGGCTGTAAGCTCGTATTGCCGGGACCGCATCTCGATGCGACGAATCTGCTCGACTTGTATGAGTGCGAGAGTGTGACCGTCACGCGCCGGCGTGCCTACCATATGGATGGGAATTTTGCAGGCGATTGAAAAAGAGCCCGGGCGATGGAAGCTCACGCCTGCGATGCGCATGATCGTTGGCGGCGCCGCAGCCCCTGAGTCGATGATCCGCGCGTTCGATCGCTTTAATCTGCACGTGCTGCATGCGTGGGGCATGACAGAAACTACGCCCCTCGGCAGCACCTGTTATCTGAAAGAGCATATGCACGCACTGCCGGAGAACGAGCGCTATGCGTATCGGGCAAAACAGGGCCTGCCGGCGCCGTTTGTGGAAATGCGCGCGATGACGCCGCAAGGTGAAACACCGTGGGACGGCACTACGATGGGAGAACTGCAGGTACGCGGACCGTGGATTGCGGCGGCGTATTACAACCTCGCCGAGGAGTCCGATAAGTGGACGGCGGATGGCTGGTTTCGCACGGGCGATGTCGTCACCATCGATGGCGAAGGCTACGTCAAGATCACCGATCGCACGAAAGACCTGATCAAATCGGGCGGCGAGTGGATCAGCTCGCTCGATCTCGAAAACGCCATCGTGTCACACCCGGATGTGCAGGAGGCCGCCGTCATTGGTATCGCGCATCCGAAATGGGATGAGCGGCCGATTGCGGTCGTGGTACTCAAGCCCGATGCATCCACCAATGAGCAGGAACTGCGCGATTATCTCGCGCCTAAGTTCGCCCGTTTGTGGCTGCCCGACGCGTATGTGTTCGTCAATGAGATTCCACGCACTTCGACCGGAAAAATGATGAAAGCGCGGCTGCGTGAACAGTTTCACGATTGGCGCTGGCCGTAGGCTGCGCGCCTTAGGGTTCCTGCGCTTTGCGCTAATGACGAACGCATGGACAGCGGTGTGGACCGTCACTAAACCACGATTGCTCGCTGGCTAAGTCATTGCACTACGGGCAGAATAGGCTCGGCGATGCCAAACGCTGAACAGGGAAGCGGATGCGCGAGTATGGCGATATCCGCGACGGGAAAGCAGATCGGCGGCTTTAGTCTGCCGACATAAAAAGTTAGATAAAACCGGTGGAAATTCTTAATTACCGCAACTCGCTGCCCCTCGGCTCGATGCTGCTCGAGTACCGGCTCGAGTCCGTGCTCGGTTCAGGCGGATTCGGTTTGACATACTTGGGCTATGACACTCACCTCGAGACCAAGGTCGCGATCAAAGAATACCTGCCGGTCGAGCTTGCCGTGCGGGCGCCGGACGGCTGTATTGTCCCGGTAAGTTCAGGCACCGAGTTCAATTACACGTGGGGTCTCGACCGTTTCCTGCAGGAGGCGCGTGTTCTCGCAAAATTCACGCATCCTAATATCGTGTCGGTGGCGCGCTATTTCGAAGCAAACGGCACTGCCTACATGGTCATGAACTATGAGTCCGGATTGTCGTTGAGCCAGATGCTGAGACGCATCCCGCGTCCCGACGAAGCGATGCTCACGCGCATACTCATGCCGCTGCTCGATGGTCTGCATGCGGTCCATGAGGAGGGTTTTCTGCATCGCGATATCAAGCCGTCGAACATATTCATACGCGATACCGGGGTGCCAGTCCTGCTTGATTTCGGCGCCGCGCGCCTCGCAGTAGGTGGTGTAACGCGCACGATGACCTCGATACTGACGCCGGGATATGCGCCCCTGGAGCAATACTCGAAGGAAGGCAATCAGGGCCCGTGGACCGACGTATATTCACTGGCTTCGGTGATGTATCGTGCGGTCGTCGGCGACCATCCACCCGATGTCGTGACGCGCCTCAAAGAAGATATCGTGCTGCCGTCTTTGATTCAAGCGCGCGACCGTTTCAGCACGACTTTTCTGCATGGCATCAACCGCGGGATGGAAGTGGAGGAGAAAAAACGTCCGCAAACGGTGCCGCAGTGGAAGGCAATGTTTACCGGCGAGGCGTATGTTCCGCGCGAGGCCCCTCATTCGGCGCCGATGAGCGGACCGATGTTGACGCTGAATACGGCCATTGAGGCCCTCGGCAAACAGAACGACGAGCCGCCGACGACTGAAGTCATCGAGCCGACGAGCAGGCGCCCGTCGATGTCCCAGCTGACGTGGTTCGCTGCTGGTACTTTGGCGCTGTTCCTCGTGGTCGGCGGCGAACGGCTGTTCGAGCGCTATTCATCGGATACGCGTGAGCGGGCGCCAGCCGCGGGCGAAAAACCCAAGCTGACGCCGCGCGAATTCTATGTACTCGACCGCGATCGCAGTGGTTATCTGACGCCCGACGAGGTGGCAGGCGATGCCATGCTTGAACAGAACTTCAATAAAATCGATAAAAACCAGGACGGCCGGATTTCGCTGGAAGAGTTTACGAATTTTTCGCAGTGATCGTGCGCCGCAAGCAGCACATTATTCCGGCGCGAGCAGGAAATCTTTGACCACCTTGATCTGATCGTCTGCCATGAGCATCGGCGCATGGCCGATGCCCGCAAATTCCACGAGGCGGGCACGCGGGCCGCGCTTCTGCATCTCTTCCGCGGTTGGCTTTAAGAGCAGATCCGATTGTGCGCCGCGAACAACCAGGGTGGGGCAGGTAATCGCGTCCCACGAGCTCCAGAGATCGATATCGTTGGGCGGGCCGGCGCGGAACGGCGCAGCAATCTCCGGATCGTAGCGCAGGCCCCATGCGCCGTCTTCGAACTGGCGCGAGCTATGCAAAGACAGATGGTGCCATTGCGTATCCGTCAACGGCCCGAACGGCGCCGAGATTTGTCGAATATAAGCGTCCAGCTCCTCGAACGTCTTGAAGCGCGGGCTCTTGCCCACGTATAAGCCGATGCGCTCGAGAGAAGCCTTAGGTATGAACGGTCCGACATCGTTTACGACAAGCCGGCGTATCGGCGTGTCGGGCTGGGCGGCGAGCAGCATTCCCAGTATGCCGCCCATCGAGGTGCCGACCCAATAAACTGTCCGCGATCCGTAGCGCCGGCGGAGGAAATTGCCAAGCTTGCCAAGCCAGCCGCCAGACGCAGGCCACGCGGTCGCCCGCGCGATCACCGCATTCATGTCGGCCAGATACTGCGGATAACTATAGTCGCCTGCATTCTTCAGCCACGCGCTGCGTCCGCGTCCGGCGACGTCCGGACACACGACGCGAAATGCGCCTTCAAGCGACTGTGCGAGAAAATCGAAATCGCGGCAATTGCGCGTCAAGCCGTGAACGCAGATAACGACGCGCTGGCTCGCGGGGTCTCCCCAGTCGGTGTAGAAAAGCTTGTGAAAGCCGTGAGCGCTCAAGCCCAGTACGACATCCGTGCGCATATTCATCTCGAGTTTTTCACAGAGCGGGAATTCTAGACGAGGGCGCCCGCAGTGCCGAGTGCGCCGACGAATATTGCGGCGTGAGCCCATGACCAGAGCTGATAGCGTAAGCGCAGTTTCGCCGGCAGCTCGTTGGAGATGAGAAACAACCGCCCGTCGCCCGGGGCGCGCAATACATGCGTTCCCGGGTTCAACTGCGTTTCCCTGTGTGCCGTTTCGACTTCACGTATCGCCTGGCGGCGCGCGAGCTCCCACTCCTTGAGATCGAGCTTGCCATCCCGGTTGAGATCGAAACGCTTGAGAAGTTGCGGCTGATCTGTTTTCCAGTCGGCAAGCAGCGCACCGACGTCAGCGTTGATATCACGACTGTCGTACGCAGTACCTTAAAGTGACGAAGTCACCGAGCGCATAAATGACATCGCGCGGCAACAGCAGCCACTCGGTGTAGCGATAACTACCGCTCGTCCATGTCTGCTTGCGCGAGCAGATGACCTCAGCGTTTGCAGGGTCAATGATGCATTGTCCACTGGCGTCATTGACGAGGAACGGGTCGTCGCTGATGCCGGAATCGTGAAGCGACCACTTGTCATCAGCGGACTTCTCATGAACCTCGTAACGGAACCAGACGCACACCACATTCGTGAGCTGTGACGTAAGCGGCACGCCGGACGGCGCCTCGGCGCGGCCGCTGATTTCCACATAGCCTTGCGCCGCCGTCGCTATGTTGGACAGTGGCGTGTCTGCGATCTGCCGCATGCGCCGGTAGTTGGCTATCCACGCGGCCAGACTGACACATGCCATCGCGACCAGCGCATATGGCCAGGCCCGCGCATTGCGTGACTGCGCAGCAGCTGCAAAGATGAGGAAGTGAATGCCGCCGGTGAGCCAGTTAGCAGACTGACTACGCCACCAGCTGCGCATAGCGTGGCATAACTCGCAACATCGTTACTTGAAGAGCTCCGTAACGTTGGCGTCCGACTTGTCGGCCGCCTCGAACTCGAGCATTTGTGCAGGTCTGAAATTGAACATGCCTGCGATCACCGCATCGGGAAACTGTTCGATGCGCACATTATTGATATTTGCTGACTCGTTATAAAACTCGCGGCGGTCGGCAATCGCATTCTCGAGACCGGAGATGCGGCCCTGCAATTGCAAAAAGGTCTGGTTCGTCTTTAGATCCGGATACTGCTCGGCAACCGCAAACAGATGGCCGACGCTCGCGCGCAAGCCCGATTCCGCGGTTCCGAGCGCGCCGATGTCTTGTGATTCACGGGCGCTGAACACGCGCGAGCGCGCGTCGATCACTTTCTGCAGTGTGCCCTGCTCAAATTTCATATACTGCTTGCACGTTTCTACCAGTTTCGGCAGCTCGTCATGGCGCTGCTTGAGCAGCACATCGATGTTCGCCCACGACTTCGCCACATTATGTTTGACCTGGACGAGGTTGTTGTAAATCATGACGAGGTAGATGAGCGCCAACGCCGCCACGGCCAGCAAAACGATCGCAGTGATGCCCACGCTGTCTCTCCCCAGAAAACGCAATGGCGGCAAAGTATAGCATCGGCATTGCAGTCGCTTCGTGACGAACTACCACGTATAGACGACTGTGTAGCGCAGAGTCGCCTCGGCGCCCGGTGCTATCTTTACGGGGAATTGCACGGTACGGTAATCCTGTTTCTCAAAATCATGTGTCTTCGCCGTTATCTGCCAGTTGATCCAGCGATAGAGATTTTCTTTCACGATCACGGTAACCGGCTCTTTCTTCTGATTGCGAATTTTTACTTCGATGTCTTCCGATATGCTCTTGTGCGCCGTATCGAGCTTGAAGTCGACCTGGCGCCGCTCGCCGACTACGTCGAATGCCGAGCCGAGCTTGATCGATACTTTTTCGTTCTTCGCCGTGTGATCGATGACGTCTTCACCGATGAACTCGAGCGTGCTGTCGGCACTGTCAAGCTTGCTCACGCGGATACGGCCCGCTGGCAGCGGCATACCCATGTTGTGATCTGCCGAATTGCGGAATGCGAGATACACATCGACCTTCTTGTTGGTCTGCGCACCGTAATTGCGATCGGTCACGGGACTCACGCCATAGCCATAGTGACCGGGAGTCAATCCGTAATACACGAGCGTCTTTTCGCATGGCACGTTGCGTGCGGCCGGAAACAGCTCGATCTGCTTCGTCGAATTGTCCGGTAGCGTAGTAGCGCGGCCCAACGTATAGAGGTGGTATTCGAAGAAAGTTTTTTCCGCGAAGGCATCGCGCTCCTCTGCGTTGGCGGATTTTCTCGCCATCAGCATCGGTGCGGCCGGCTGGTTCATTGGTCGCGCGCGCTGCACGTCGCCTGCCACCAGCTTCAGTTTCGCCTGCGGATAGCTTGCGCCCGACTGGTTGATGATGCTGACCCATGCACCGATATCGAGACCGCACGTATTCGCATTGCGTCCTTCCATATACGTGACGTTATAGTCAGTCCACCATGTGAGCCCGGTCGTCTGATATGACACGCGTACCTGGTGGTTCCCTGCACGCTGCGCGTTAACGTCCCACGCCAGCGTCGGTTTCGTGATCAGCCCCCCGGGCAACTTGGGCAATGTAATTCCCGTGTTATGAGGCAGCAGCTGCAGGGTGCCATCTTCGCGCTTGAGGACCATGCCGCCGGCGGTCGACAGCAGGGTGCCGCTAAATGACTCCACCGCGTTGCCGCGCACCTGATCGACCTTGATGGTCTGATCGATGTATCGCTGCAGCAGCTTCTCCTGGTTCACGAGGTCGAACTGGAAATTCTGCTCCACTACGCTCGTGCCGGCCGGATCGGTCAATGACTCGAACATGACGGTAGTCGGATCGATGTACGCCGCGACGTCCGAGAAGCGCACGCTGTTGCGGCCGCGTGCAAGCTCGATGTCTTTGTGCTGCCGGATAACTGCATACCCTTGAATGCTTTGTCCGCGGCCGCCGTTGCGATAGGTTTCCGGCGCCAGCGCCCCCGGCTGTAGAGTGCTGTACAAGGTCAGCGCATTTCCACTTGCTTCGGGCTCAGCCGATAAAGCGGCAAGCGAGACAGCAGCTGTGATACTGGCGGAAAGGACGCTCAAACGCGCAAGTTTTTGCATAAATCGCTCCTCAAGAGATGGTTGAGGAACGGTTAAACGCTGCGCGGGCACGAACGGGGTTAAATGCCAATCGATTAACGCCCGCATGGAGGCCCGACCATGCGAGCCATGCTTTGAAGACGCGCACCGCATCGCCATCCGTGGAAAAACTTGATAAAAGCGGACGCGGTAGGTAACCTAATCAACCGTATGCCGGCTTTGCCGGCTTTCGTTTATTCAACTATAAGGCGAGAGGTCTCCATGAGCAGCGAAGCCGCAGTACCCAAAGACAGACTCGTTCAGGATTTCCACAGTGTGGTTGCCGACGCAGAAGAGTTGCTCAGGACGACCGCGAGCCAGGCCGGCGAGAAGGCCGCGGCTGCGCGCGAGCGCATTCAGGAAAGCCTGCACCGCGCCAAGGTCAAACTTGCGGAGGCCGAGGACGTCATCGTGCAGAAGAGCCGGCAGGCCGCTCGCGCGACAGACGACTATGTGCATGAGAATCCGTGGATCTCGATCGGCACTGCTGTTGGTTTCGGGCTCGTGCTTGGACTGCTGATCGGCCGTCGCTGATCTTGTGGCCGGCGACGATTCCATGGCCGGCCCTCATCCCTCCCGACTCTCCGGCTCCATCAGAAACTTTGCCGCTACATTGCTGGCGGCGGCGCGCACACGCCTCGCGCTCTTAGCCAACGAGCTGCATGCAGAACGACTGCGCGTGGGGCGGCTGCTGGTGCTGAGTGTCGGCGCGCTGTTTTTCTTTGCGTTAAGCATTGTGCTGCTCACGGTGCTCGTTATAGCTATCTGCTGGGACACCTATCGCTTCGCGGCCATCGGCGGATTCGCGCTTGCCTATATCATCGTCGGCCTGTCGCTCGCTTTCGCGGCGCGCGCTGGCGCACGCACGCCGTCTCGTCTGTTTGAGGCAAGCCTGCGTGAACTGCGCAAAGACGCCGACAGGCTTTCGGCCTGAAGCACGGCATGTCGGTGCAGGAAATCATGCTCGAGCGCGGACAGCTGCTCGCCACGTGCGCTGCGCAGCGAGATGAACTCACACGCGCAGTTCAGACGTGGCAGGGTCCGCTTAGAATCGCAGACGGTGCGCTCGTTACGGCCAATTACTTGCGTGAGCATCCTGCCGCGCTCGCAGCAGTCGTCACACTGTCTGCGGCCGCTGGCCCGCGGGGCATCTGGCGCTCCGCGCGACGCGCCATGGTCGTATGGCGCACTCTGCGTATCTTTCGCGGATTCACCTTACGACAGGCGACAGACAACAGCGGTGATACCGCAAGCACAGGGCCGTTTGCACGTTGGCTAAGGGAGTGACGCAGTAGTCTGCCCGTACGCTACAGCCGGCGGGAGCCAGAACTGACAGCACCCGATGCTAAAATCGTGTGTAGACCCGCACCAACGGGGAGACGTGTGCGGTCATTGATGGATCTTTGTCGCTGCTTCACGATATGAAACGCAGAGGGCATGCATGAAAGACAGATCGAAAGCGGCGTACAACATCGCGGATCTGCGTGAGATCGCGCGCCGCAGGTTGCCGCGCGGCTTGTTCGAGTTCGTCGATCGCGGCAGCGAAGATGAAGTTGCTCTGCGCAACAACCGTGCGGCCTTCGAGAAAATTAAACTAAAGCCGCATACACTCGTCGACGTGTCCGCGCGCAATCAGCACATAACGCTTTTCGGCAAGCAGCACACGATGCCGATCATCATCGCGCCAACGGGAACCGCGGGCCTCATGTGGCATGAAGGCGAAATTGCGCTCGCGCGCGCGGCGGCGGCGGCCGGCATTCCCTGCACACTCGCGACCGGCTCGATGACCGCGATGGAAAAGGTGATGACGGAAGCAGGCGGCACGCTCTGGTTCCAGCTTTATATGTGGCCCGACCGGTCAATGTCGCATAAGCTGGTGGAGCGCGCGCGGGTCGCCGGGTATGAAGCACTGGTCGTGACGGTGGATGGCGCCGCGTCGGCAAATCGCGAATACAACCTGCGCAATGGCTTCACAATCCCTTTCAGTTTCACTCGGCGCAACGTCATCGATGTCCTGACTCATCCGGGCTGGCTGGTGAACGTGCTCGCACGTTACATGATGACGACGGGGATGCCGCGTTACGAGAACTATCCGACTGAGCTCAAGAATAAAATTACCGCCGCGCCGATGGGCCGCTCGATGATGAAAAACGATTCGCTCGATTGGAGCGATCTGCGCGAGCTGCGGCGGCTGTGGCCGCATAAACTGGTGGTCAAGGGCATTCTTCATCCGCAGGACGCAGTGCTTGCTGCTGAATGCGGTGCGGATGCTGTCATTGTGTCCAATCACGGCGGGCGCAATCTGGATAGTTCGCCTGCCCCCATTGACGTTCTGCCGGAGGTGGTCGACGCGGTCGGGCATCGCATCGCCGTCCTGGTGGACAGCGGCTTCAGGCGCGGCAGCGATGTCGTGAAAGCACTCGCGCTGGGTGCCCATGCTGTCCTCATCGGACGCGCAACCTTGTACGGAACGGCGGCTGCCGGCGAGTCAGGTGCAGCACGCGCGATCAATCTCTTTCGCGAAGAGATCGATCGCGTGATGGCATTGATCGGGCGCCGGACAGTCACGGAGCTGACTCGCGACTGTCTGATTCTTCCCTCGACCGCATCGACAAGCGCGTCCTCGACATCAAAGGCCGCATTACGACTGCTCGATACTGCGCGGGTGTCTGCTGAGAGCTGAAGCAATCACGGCCATCGGGCGCCAAGGGTGACGTCATGTGGTACCTGATGGGACTCATTCTTGTCAGCGGTGCAATTGGCGCTTTCGTGGTCGGCGCTCATCGCGGCAAGCAGCGCGTGCGCGATGCCGAGCGTGAATTGCAGGTCGCGGCGTTGCTTGCAAAACTGAAGCCTGGCACGAGCGAGACTCTCACCGCAGTGCCGGTTCAGGCGAGGTCGGTCGCAGTATCGGAGCACGCGGCGCCGGTGTTCATACGAAAACAACGGCTACTGCCCCAGCGCCAAGCGCTGCTGTATCTCGTTTTCAGGGCGGGATTGCCGGACCACGAAATCTTTGCGAGCGTTAGGCTCGCCGAAGTGCTCGACATTTCACCGGCGGTGCCGCCGATTGAGCGCGAGCAAAAGGTGCGCAAACTTGCGCAGCGGCGCCTTGATCTTGTTATATGCAACAAGGCGCTCGAAGTAGTCGCTGTGGTGTTGCTTGATGCTGGTGGCACGGGATCCGATGCAACGCGTTTCACAGCGCAGTGTCTTGAAGCAGCCGCTATCCGGCTCGTGACCATCGACCCTGTCAAGCTACCGCGGCACGGTCAAGTGCGCGCGCTCGTCTACGGCTGACGGCGGCACGCTATCGCACACGGAGCGTGCGCGAGAGCGGATGTTCGCGAACTGATGCACGTCTGCAACGCCGCCAATGAACCGCACGTGGGACATTTTTTGCTCTGTTGTCGATAACTTCGGTGACATCGGCGTGTGCTGGCGGCTCGCGCGTCAGCTTTCGCTCGAGCTTCAGCAGAGCGTGCGCTTGTGGGTCGATGATCTCTCAGCGTTTCACCGCATTAATCACGCGGTCGATCCTGCGTCGGCAGCGCAAACAGTATCTGACGTCGACATCAGGCGATGGCAGGAAATCAATCCCGACGTCGAGCCCGCTCAAATCGTAGTCGAAGGTTTCGGCGCCAAGCTTCCTGAGCGTTATATCACTGCCATGGCTGAACACGCACCGGCGCCCATATGGATCAATCTCGAGTACTTGAGCGCGGAACAATGGGTGGAGGGCTGCCACAGCATGCCGTCGCCGCACCCGAACTTGCCGCTGATCAAATATTTTTTCTTTCCGGGCTTTACTCCTGGCACTGGCGGACTGCTGATGGAAACGGGGATCGCGGACCGGCGTGACGGCTTTCAGGGCGACCGCGCGGCCGTTGACGCGTTCTGGCAAGAACTGGCCATTGCGTCGCCTCGGGATGGAGAGCTGCGCTGCTCACTGTTCTGCTACGAGAATGCGGCGTTGCCCGTGCTCGTCGACGCCTGGGCCGCAGGCGTGATTGCCACTGTTTGTGTCGTGCCATGCGGCAAGGCTCTCGAGCAACTGGCGGCTCTTACAGGCGAAGACCTCGTGCCCGGTTCACGCATGGTCCGCGGCCAGTTGACGATTCACGCTTTGCCTTTCCTCGATATGGACCGGTATGACCGCCTGCTGTGGGCTTGCGACATCAATTTTGTGCGTGGCGAGGACTCTTTCGTGCGCGCGCAAATCGCGGGCGGCCCGCTCATATGGCAGGCGTACCCGCAAGGCGGCGATGCGCATCTTGTCAAGGCATCGGCATTCATTGAGCGCTACGTCTCGGGTGCAGATACGGCAACCGCACTCGCCATTCGCACGCTCAATATGAATTGGAATGAGCAGTCCGCGGCAACCGGAGATGCGTGGGCGACGTTTATCGCAAGGCGCACGACCGTTGCCGCTCACGCGCGGGCTTGGGCAGCGCGAATCACCGCTGGCGGCAGTCTTGCCCATAACCTGGCGGGATTCTGCGAAGATCGGCTAAAATAGCGGGTTTTTATTTATATAGCCGCGGGACAATCATGAAAATCGCACAAGAAGTGAGGGCGGGCAACGTCATCATGCTCGGCAAGGATCCGATGGTCGTGCAGAAGGCGGAATTCTCGAAATCCGGACGCAACGCTTCAGTGGTCAAGATGAAGATGCGTAATCTGCTGACCGGCGCACCTACGGAAAGCGTCTATCGGGCGGACGACAAGTTCGAAATGGTGGTGCTCGAACGCAAAGAAGTAACCTACTCTTATTATTCCGATCCGATGTACGTGTTCATGGACTCCGAGTACAACCAGCACGAAATCGAAAAAGAGAACATGGGCGAAGCGCTCAATTATCTTGAAGAAGGCATGCCGTGCGAGGTGGTGTTCTACAACGATCGCCCGATCTCCGTAGAGATCCCGCAATCCCTCGAACGCGAAATCGAATATACGGAACCAGCAGTGCGCGGCGACACTTCAGGTAAGGTGCTAAAGCCCGCGCGTTTGAAGACAGGATTCAATGTGCAGGTGCCGCTCTTCTGCGCGACCGGCGACAAAATAGAGATCGACACGCGCACCGGCGAATACCGTCGCCGCGTATAGCGCGAACTCCGAACGCTACACGTGGTGCGACGTCCTTGCGCGATCAAGGACGCCGACAACCTTGAACGTCGGCGCGGTAACCGGTTCAAGTATTGGCTCCAGTTCGTTTGCCGCACCGCAGGTCGGACAATGCGCGTACCACATCCCGCTCACGAGCTGCGGGATGCCGAGCTTGAATGGCATAAGGCATTTAGCGCAGTAAAGGAGTTGCATCGCCTTTCCCCTCATGTTTTTCGCGGATTATCCGGCTCGCTTCTATATGTAACTGTACGCTATCCCACACTGAGCCCAAAGAGCCTCGCCTCACATAAGAAAGGCACCGTCGCCGTTTGGCATCCGTGTCATGTATGGGATGTTTGCGCTGCGCACGGAGCGTTTCGCGCTCCTCGCTTGACGCGCGGCTTGCGGCGGGAGTAATCTTGCCGCCGTGGGGACTTTGCAGATTCCCCGCCGTCGTTAAGACGCCCCTCAGCGTCCAAATCTGCTTCTACCCGTTTAGACGGAGTCAGAAGCCATGGACGCAGCAACCAACAACTCGCATATATCACCGGCGTTAAGCGCCACAAGCGCGTCTCATGCCTGCACGCTGATGCTCGCCCGCAGCGACGTCGAGCGGCTGCTGACCGTTGACGAGTGTATTTCAGCGGTCGAGCATGCGTTCGGTGAACATGCGCTCGGCAAGACGGCGCCGCCGGGCATACTCGGCATGCATGTGCCTGATGGCAGCTTTCACATTAAGGCCGCACTCCTCACGCGCGATCGCGCCTACTTCGCGGCGAAGGTTAATGCGAACTTTCCGGGTAACCCATCGCACCATGGGCTGCCGACCATTCAGGGCGTAGTCGTCTTATGCGACGCTGCCAATGGTGTACCACTTGCCGTATTGGATTCGATCGCGCTCACTGCTTTGCGAACGGCGGCTGCGACCGCTGTAGCGGCGAAGTACCTGGCGCGCCAGAACTCGCGCACTGCGCTGATTTGCGGTTGCGGTGTCCAAGCGGCTGCGCAACTGCGTGCGCTCACAAGCGTTAGCCGCCTCGAGCGCATCTATGCTTACGATCTTGATGCTCAAAGAGCTGCGGCATTCGCTGCATTGCTGCAAGGTGAGACGCGAGTTCCGATAACACCGGTTGCGGATCTGGCCGCAGCAGTCGCTGCCAGCGACATCGTGATCACATGCACGACGGCACGCCGCTATTTCATTGAACATGCAATGGTGCGACCGGGTACCTTCATCGCCGGCGTCGGCGCCGATAACGAAGACAAGCAGGAGCTCGATCCGCAACTGCTGGCAGCGAGTACGGTAGTCGCGGATTCGATCGACCAATGCGCTGTCATTGGCGATCTTCATCACGCCATTGCGGCGAAGGCGATGTCGCGCACGGACGTTCATGCGGAGCTCGGCCAGATCGTGGCCGGTATCAAGCCGGCACGCTGCAGTCCCGAACAAATCATTGTGTTCGATTCAACCGGCACTGCGCTGCAGGACGTTGCAGCGGCGGTTGCCGTATATCGAAGGGCGCTCGAGCATCAACGCGGCGCCGCTTTTTCGTTCAACGCCTGACCAACTCTGGAGAGTGAAATGAGATACCAACTAAAACCGATATTCTGTCGCCCCTGGACGTTAAACAGCCTTTCGCCCCGGCTGATCGAGAGCCACTATGAAAACCATTACGGCGGAGCGTTGCGCCGCCTTAACTCGATTACGGAAAAGCTCGAATCGCTCGACTTTGCGACGACACCGCCTTACGTCATCAATGGTCTTAAGCGCGAAGAATTGACGGCACTCAATTCAACGCTGCTGCACGAGCTGTATTTTGCGAGTATGGGCGGGGAGGGCGGCAAACCAACCGGCCCGATCGCGGACGCACTTGCACGCGACTTCGGGTCGGTAGAGCGGTGGAAGAGTGAATTCGTGGCGATGGGCTACGCGCTGAGCGGCGGTTCTGGCTGGGTGCTGCTCACGCACATACCGCGCGATCGCCGGCTGATCAACCAGTTCGCGTCGGAGCACAGCCAGGCAGTGGCGTCGGGAATACCGATTCTTGCGCTCGATATGTATGAGCATGCTTACCACATCGACTTCGGCGCAAACGCGAAGGCTTATGTGGGTACTTTCCTGCGCAATATCGATTGGAAGGGCGTCGAGGGCCGGCTCGAGGACGCCACCCGTGTCGAGCCGCCGCGTCCGCTCGAGCAGCCGGAGTTCGGCGACCTGCCGGGCGTCGCCGTCGAGGAAGTTAAAACGATGCTGGATACCGGCAGGCCGGTTCAGTTCATTGATGCGCGACCACAGCACTTTGTTGCGCGCACGCAGGACATCATCGAGGGCGCGACATGGCGCGACCCCGAGCGCGTCAAGGATTGGGCGGGGGAGCTGTCGAAATCGGATCCGGTAGTAGTATTTTGTGCATATGGTTTCCATGTCGGGTGCAAGACCGCTATAGCGCTGCGTGATATGGGCTTCGATGCCAAATACATGAAAGGCGGTCATTCCGCGTGGCGTGCCATCGGCGGTCCGGTAAAGATGCATGCGTGAACGCGGCGTAGACTTCATGGTTCCTAATACGTGAAGTAAAGGAAGCTGCCGATGGTACAGAACGAGAATGCCGCGATAAGGGTGCCGGATGACGATGCGCCGCCAGGAATGCCTCGTTATTCGCTATGGCATCTCGTTCTGTATGCGCTCAAGCTTGGAACGTTCGGGTTCGGCGGTCCCGTCGCTCTGGTCGGCTACATGTATCGCGATCTGGTGGAAGATCGCAAGTGGATCTCCGAGGCCGATTACAAAGAGGGACTGACGCTCGCGCAACTGATGCCGGGCCCGCTCGCCGCACAGTTGGCGATCTATCTCGGTTACGTCCATTACCGCAATCTCGGGGCGACGCTGGTCGGCATCGCATTCGTCATTCCGTCGTTCATCATGGTCGTTCTGATTGGAATGGCGTATGTGGTGTACGGCGGGCTCGACTGGATGCAGGCCGTGTTCTACGGGGTCGGTGCATGCGTAATCGGCATTGTTGCCATCAGCGCATACAAGCTCACGACCAAGAGCATCGGCAAAGACAAACTGCTATGGGCAATCTACCTCGTCAGCGCCGCAGTGACGGTGATTACGGAATCGGAGCTGATAGCGTTGTTCCTGGCCGCGGGTGTGGTTGTTTGGCTGGTAAGAGCGCCACCCAGGAAGTGGTTCGGAGGGAGTTCGATGCCGGGACTTCTAGCGATGTCGGCTCAGCTTGCGCCGGCCACTCCGATTGCTGCGAGCGTCGACTGGTCTTTACTTTCGCAGATCGCAGTTTTTTTTGCGGAAGCCGGCGCGTTTGTTTTTGGCAGCGGCCTCGCGATCGTGCCGTTTCTGTATGGCGGCGTGGTCAACGAGCATCACTGGTTGACCGAGCGCCAGTTTGTCGATGCGGTCGCCGTTGCCATGATAACCCCCGGCCCGGTCGTAATCACCACGGGCTTCATCGGCTATCTGGTAGCCGGTTTCTCAGGCGCGGTGGTCGCGGCGCTGGCGACTTTTCTGCCGTGTTACTTCTTTACGATCATACCTGCGCCGTATTTCAAGAAGCACGGCAAGCTGCCGGCAATCGTTGCATTTGTGGACGGCGTCACCGCGGCGGCGATCGGCACCATCACCGGTGCCGTGATCGTTTTAGGCAAACGGTCAATTGTCGATGTGCCAACTATCCTGCTCGCGCTGGTGACAGTCGCGCTCCTGTGGAAGTTTAAGAAGCTCCCCGAGCCGGTTATCGTCGCCGCTGCAGCGGTCGTTGGACTGCTCATTTACAAGGGTGGTACCTCATAACCGATCGAGAGGCTGTTATGAAATTCATCAGTGCAGTTTTACTAACGGGAGTGATTGCAATGGACGCATTCGCGGAAACCGAAAACTTCGATAAAGGCGCTGTCGGCACCGTCCCCGCCGAATGGAGATGCGGCGTGACCGGCAGAGGAAGCCCGCGCTGGCAGATCGAGGCCGACGCGACTGCACCGAGCCAGCCGAATGTGCTCAAGCAGTCCGGTACCGGTACATTTCCGTGGTGCGTTAAAAGCGGCGTCTCTCTCAAAGACGGCTTCGTCGAGGTCAAATTCAAGGCGATATCAGGCAGGGAAGATCAGGCCGGCGGCGTGGTATGGCGATGGAAAGACGGCGACAACTATTACATAGCGCGTGCGAATGCGCTCGAGAACAACGTTTCGCTGTATTACACCGAGCGGGGCAGCCGCAACACGATTAAATACGTTGATGCTCCGGTGCCGCGCAACGTCTGGCACACATTACGTGTCAGCTTCCGCGGCGACCGCATCGAGGTCATTCTCAATGGCAAGACTTACATTCAACTGGATGACAAACATATCGCCCCCGCCGGCGCGGTTGGCATATGGACGAAAGCGGATAGTGTCACTGCATTCGACGATTTCGCGTATGGTGCGATGTAGTTAAGCGGGAAAACGACGATGCCGGTGCGAACACGCGATGGATAACGCGCGAACGTCCGAAGATCGATCGGGTTGTCTGTTCCTGGCTCACTGCGCGCTTCGTCGATAAGACAACATCAGACGCGCAGTCAACTGTGCATTGATATGCACCCATCGGCGCGGAATTAATGTCCGATGTTTGAGCGTACGCTGGTTGTCTCTTTCAATACTTAAGCGCGACCGAGCCAAAAGTATAAGGAACGTCGCCAGGCGCCCGGCGAAGATAGCAATCCACACTTGATCGAATTTGGCGCGCCCGCGTTTGCGCTAAAATCACGACACGCTATATCTCGTGATTGATTGAAGCCGCTGCAGCGGTCGATACCTGTCTGATCACTCACCTGACTTTCAATGAGGACACCCGCTTTGAGCCAGAAGCTCGACGAGTTCGAATTTTTCTTCGCTAAAGAATGGTCGGACGGCTTCCCAATGGTCACACCGACCGAAGATCGCATCCAATGGATGCTGTCGGGTACCCAGCGGAAGCCGGACGAAATCGTCGGTCGCGTGCCGCCCGCGCTGGAGGCGGCGAGTGTACGCACGGTGGCCATCCATGCGCTCATGGCAGGCTGCAAGCCCGAGTATCTGCCTGTCGTGCTGGGCGGCCTCGAACTCATTTTGCGCGAGGAATTGAACATGGGCGGCGTGCAATGCACGATGCATGGCGTCGCACCGCTGATGATTGTCAATGGACCGTATGCTCGACGCATCGGCCTGCATGGCGGCAATGGCTGCTTCGGCCCGGGTTTTCGCGCGAACGTTACGATCGGCCGCGCGATTCGCCTCATGCTTCTCAATCTGGGTGGCGGCATTTCCGGACTCGCGTCCGCGACGATATTCAGTTCGCCGATGCGCTACACCGCTTGTCTGACCGAAAACATGGAGCGCACACCCTGGGAGACGCTGGCAGTATCTCGTGGCTATCGTCCTGACGACGATGTCATTACGATCGCAATGGTCGAATGCCCGCGGCTGCATTTCGACGACGTGAGCACTGAGCCGCACAGGCTGCTGCGCGGAATCGCGGACTCCATGACGTCGACCGGTTCGTGGAACATGTGGTTCAAGTCCAATGAAGTGGTTGCCATGAGTCCGCAGCACGCGAAACTCTGTGCTGACGCCGGAATGAGCCGTGGCGAGGTGCACGAGCTGTTATGCGAGCTTGCCGTGCGCCCGCAGGGAAATCTGAAGCAGGGCGGCAACTGGCGGCGCGAACGTGCGATCGCAATGGGCATCGACCCGGACAATGACGACGCACCCGTAAAAGCGGTCAAAGACCCAAACGGACTGCATCTGATTGTCGCGGGCGGCTTTGGTCCCATTACGGCTGTATGTCATGGGTGGAATGAGACCAGCCGCGCCGTTCACGGCACCTATGCGGCGAACTAGACCATTCCCGCTATCCGGTTACTACGAAGAGGAACGCTAATGAGTGAACAGCTATGGTTCGTGGACCCCACGGCGGGCGGCAATAAAACGAAGATTCCGCTCGCGCAGCGTCCGATCGATCTGGTCGGCAAAGTCGTCGGCCTCATTGATAACACCAAAGAGCAGGCCGACGTGATCCTCGAGACAATCGCACAGGAATTGCGCGATCGCTATGGTGTGAAGGATGTGATCATCGAACGCAAAGAGGCATTCTCGAAGCCTGCGACGCCGGCGCTGATCGATGCGATGGCAAAGAAAGTGGATGTCGCCGCAGCGGCCGTCGGCGGGTGAGGATCTTGCACGTTGTGCAGTGTGCACGACACGGTAGAGTTCGAAAAACGCGGAATCCCGGCGACTGTGTTTCTGACGCAGACGTTCAAGAATGCAGCGATCCACTCGTTTCGCGCCAAAGGCATGGACGGACATGCGTTCATCGAGCTGCCGCATCCGATCAGCAACCTCACGCCCGAGCAGATGCGCGAGGTCACATTGCGATTCACGAGCCAGTTCGTGAAGCAGCTCACCGACTAGCGCAACCTGCGGTCGATGGCGTTGCGCTGATTTGTCGCCAGACATGAGTTGGCTCCGTCTCGTATGTGCTGCGTTGCCGGCGGTCTGTTTTCCCGCCGCACCTTTGGTTGCTTATGCGCAGAGTTATCCGACGCGTCCCGTCCGGCTCATGGTTCCCTTTGCGCCGGGCGGCGCCAACGATGTTGTGGCGCGGATGGTCGGTGTCAAATTGAGCGAAGCGCTTGGCCAGCCTGTGGTCGTCGACAATCGCGGCGGCGCCGGCGGTACGATCGGCGCAGATATCGTTGCGAAGGCGCCGGCCGACGGACATACGGTGCTGATTGCGAGCATGGGACTCGCAGTTAACGCGGTGCTGTACCCGAAGCTGCCGTACGACACGATGAAAGACCTCGAACCCGTAACACTGGTTGGCGAGCAGCCGAATATCGTCGTTGTGCATCCATCCGTACCTGCGAGATCGATGTCGGAGCTCATCTCGCTTGTGCGCTCGAAGCCTGGGCAAATCAGCTATGGCTCGGGCGGCATTGGCAGCACGAGCCACCTCGTTACGGTGCTCTTTCTACTCACGGGCAAACTCGACATGCTGCATGTTCCTTATAAGGGTCTTGGTCCGGCGATCATCGACCTTTTAGGCGGACAGGTTCAGCTCGTTATCTCCAATGTCTCGACCGCATTGCCGCATGTAAAAGCAGGCAAGCTGCGTTTGCTCGCAGTCACTACTGCGAAAAGGTTCTCGATGTTTCCCGAGACGCCGACCGTTATCGAGTCCGGCATCCCCGGCTATGAGAGCAGCGGCTGGTATGGAATGCTCGTCACAGCGCGCACGCCGAAGCCGATTGTCGATAAGCTACACGCGGAAACCACCCGCATACTTTCGTCGCCCGCGATGAAAGAGCAATTCGCCAGTCAGGGTCTCGAGGCTGTTCCCACAACGCCGGATGAGTTCTCGCGAGTGCTGCGCTCCGACATAGAGAAATGGCGCAAGGTGATCAAAGCCGCAGGTCTGCAGGGCGGTTGACCGTCGAAACCTGGCCAGCCGTGTGTATAGACTGCAGAGACGGTGCGCTTTCGCACAGAGGCACGTGACCTGATGCGAAATAATCGCGCCGCCAGTTCCATGTAAGTCGTGCCATGTATTTGCCGGGCACACCCTTCACACCGGAATTTCCATCTCTTCTTCCCACACGACCGCACAGGCGCCACCCGCCGAAGTCACGCGCGCTCAATTTCTGAATTTGTTTACGGCAGTATTTCTGCCGATGTTTCTTGCCGCCGTCGACCAGACCTTGCTCGCAACCGCAACGCCGGCAATCGCCGCTACGCTCGGGGGTTTGAGCGACACTTCATGGATCGCAGTTTCCTACTTGTTGTCTTCAGCCGCAGTAGTACCGCTGTACGGACGTCTGGGCGACGCGCACGGACGTCGCAATGTGTTGCTGGTTGCAGTCGGCATCTTTTCGCTCGGATCGCTCGCGTGTGGTGTCGCTCAGTCGCTGCCGCAACTCGTCGCGGCACGTGTCGTGCAGGGGCTGGGTGGAGCAGGTCTGATGACGCTATCACAGGCGTTGATCGGTGAGCTCATTGCGCCGCGCGAGCGCGTGCGGTTTCAGGGGTACTTTGCGATGGTGTTCACAACCGCAAGCGTAGCGGGTCCTGTGCTCGGTGGAATCGTCGTATCGCACTTGAGCTGGCGCTGGTTATTTCTCGCGAATCTTCCGCTTGCGGCACTCGCCGTCTGGCGGCTGCGTAAACTACCGCCAGGCATGGCACATCCGAGCAACGCAGGCGCCCCTGACTACCCGGGAATTGTCCTCTTTGCGTTGAGTACGGTAACGGGACTTTACTGGCTCACATCAGCGGGTCACCGCTTCTCATGGTTTTCATGGAGCAGTGCGCTGTGGATATGCGTATCACTGGCGGCAGGCGTCCTTCTTATTTTCCATGAACGGCGGCTGGCGTCGCCATTCCTGCCGCTCGACCTGCTGCGCCACAAGACGATTCGCTATTCGCTGATCACCACTGCCTTGTTCGCGTCCTGCATGTTCGCGATGGTTTTTTTCCTGCCGATCTATCTGCAGTTGGGCCACCACGTCAGCGCCGTCCATTCGGGATTGCTGCTGCTTCCATTGACCGCGGGCATGGTCACGGGGTCGGTTAGTACCGGCCGTTTTGTTGCGCGATCCGGTGAGCCCAAACGTATTCCCATTGTTGGAATGAGTGTTTCGAGTTTCGCGCTGTTGCTTCTGGCGGTATTGCCGGCGTCCAGCATGACCGTAGCGTTTCTCGGCTTTGTAGCCGGTGCGGGTTTCGGCACCGTGATGCCGATTAACCAGGTCGTAGTTCAGACGGTCGCGGGTCGCGCACGGCTCGGCGCTGTAACTTCCATGATTTCGTTATTCCGGTCGATAGGCGGAGCGGTCGGTGCCGCAGTCTTCGGCGCGCTCGTGTATTCGTTGCTGCCATCGGCGGATATGTCGCGAACTCAGGAATCGATAGCGTCGACTTCGGCGTCTATGGTCACGCATGCTTTTCATATTGCGTTTGCTGTAGTCGCGGCCGTCGCTGCGGCAGCGGCGTTTGCCGCCAGTCGCGTGCCCAAGGTTACACTATGGGCGAAGCCTGGCGCTCGTGTGCAAAGCGATGTCGGCTAACAGTGTGTAAGTAATGTGCGTTTCGATCGCGCGCGCCTGCGGCACTAACGTTTAACTGCCCCATCGACAGAAGGAACCCGCATGCCGCATTCGCTTCCGCCCGTTACGCGCGCGCTGATCATCGCATGCGTCGTCATGTTCGTGCTCGAAGCCATGACCGGCGACCTTGTACTCGCATACCTGGCGCTATGGCCATTGGGAACGCCCGCCGAGTTCACCGGCGCGCTCGGCTTCCAGCCGTGGCAAATCATTACCTACAGCTTTCTTCACGGCGGTATCGGGCATCTCGTCTTCAATATGTTTGCGCTTTACATGTTTGGCGGCGAGCTCGAGCGGGTGTTCGGACCGCAGCGGTATTTAAATCTCTACTTTATAGCCGTAATCACCGCAGCACTCACGCAGCTCGTTTTCGCCGGCGTTTCCGGCGGCGAGCCGTATCCGACCGTCGGTGCGTCAGGCGGCATTTTCGGCTTGCTGCTTGTGTACGGAATGTATTTTCCCCGGCGTATGATATTGCTGCTGATTCCGCCGATCCCGATGCCGGCCAGCGTATTTGTGATTGTCTACGGTGTGCTCGAACTATATCTGGGGGTGACCGGGACGCAGGAAGGCGTCGCCCACTTTGCACACCTGGGCGGCATGTTGGGCGCATGGTTTGTCATCCGACACTGGCGCGGACGTCCGCCGAGCGGCCGACGGTAACGGGCGAATGCGTCACTCACGCGCGGGTGCATGCGCGAGCGCGTTGAAATCGATATCCTTGGCCAGTGGTGTTTTGGCATGCAGCGTCCTGCGCATCTGGCCGAGTGCGGTTTGGTGCCGCTGCGGCGTTAACGCTGCGCTGCAGTCCGAGGGTATGACGAGCTCGAAGCGCCTCAAGTACGCATCATTCGCAGTAAACAGTACGCATGAGTCGGTGGTGAGTCCGCACAAGACGAGGCGTTTGGCTTTCAGCTGCATGAGCAGCAGCTCGAGCGGCGTCTGAAAGAAACCCGAGTGCATGGGTTTCAGCACGAAATAATCATCGCGATCCGGTGTGAGCAGTTTGGCGACAGGAGTGCCGCGCACTCGTCCATTCACGCAGCTGTTGACCAGTAGCTTGAAGTTGGACCGCCACTGCTCGAAGTTGTCGTTGACGTAGAGACATGGCACGTTGCGTTGCTTTGCCGCTGCCTTGAGGCGTGCGACGTTGCGTGCGGCCGGCAGCGCATAACGAACGAGCTCATCGCCGCCTGTGAACTCGAGGTCGTTGATGAAATCGATAAGGAGCAGCACGATCGCGCTCTCGTGTTTTACGGGTTGCTGACTGCTGCGTGCCATTCGAAGTTGTCCTGATGATGTGTGTCACAGGGTATCGCGCTAATTGCGCGACATCTAACCCGGCACGTTGCGCTGCAGTTCGTCGAGCCAGAGACGGGCGTTGCCGTCGGACGGCGCTCGCCAGTCGCCGCGCGGCGACAGGTTCCCACCGGACACGACCTTCGGCCCGTTAGGCAGAGCGGAGCGCTTGTACTGGCTGATCTCGAAGAAGCGGTAAAGGAACAGCGCAAGCCATTTTTTGATCTCGGGCAAGTCGTACGCGTGCCGCGCGCTCGGCCGGAAAGTCCGGGGGCCAGGCGCCGCTCGCTGCTGCTTTCCATGCATGCCACGCGAGGAACGCGACTTTCGACGGACGCAATCCGTAGCGTGTGATGTAGTAGAGATGGAAGTCCTGAAGCTCGTAGGGGCCGATTTTTGCCTGCGTGCTTTGCAGCTTCCCCTTGTCGTCCGCGGGCACGAGCTCAGGTGAAATCTCCGTGTCCAGAATCGAAAGCAACGTCTTGGACGCGGCTTCATCGAATTGGGCGGTCTTCACTACCCAGCGCACAAGATACTGAATCAATGTTTTCGCAAGTGACGCGTTGACGTTGTAATGGCTCATGTGATCGCCGACACCGTACGTGCACCAGCCCAACGCGAGCTCGGACAAGTTTCCCGTGCCGAGCACGAACGCACGGCGCTGATTCGCGAGCCTGAACAGATAGTCCGTGCGGAGCCCCGCCTGCACGTTCTCAAACGTCACATCGTAGACATGCTCGCCGCGCGCGTACGGGTGACCGATGTCCTCCAGCATTCTGCGCGCGGCCGGCCTGATGTCAATCTCTTCGCCGGTGGCTCCCAGCGCATTCATGAGCGCCCATGCATTCGATTTTGTGCGATCGGTCGTCGCGAAGCCCGGCATCGTGAAGCCGAGAATATTCTTGCGCGGAATGCCCAACGCATCGAACGCCTTGGCCGCAACGATCAACGCATGCGTCGAGTCGAGCCCGCCGGACACGCCGATTACGATGCGCTCACCGTTGGTAACCTGAAGTCGCTTCGCCAAGCCCTGCACCTGGATGTTGAAGGCTTCGTAGCAATCGCGGTCCAGTCGCGCCGGCTCGTCGGGTACGAACGGAAAACGGTCGATGCTGCGCTCGAGACCGACGTCTGCAAACGAAGGCTCGTGGGCGAAAGCAACGCGGCGAAATGCTTTTTCCGGATGGCCCGCTGCAACGGCGGCGCTATTGAAGGTCAGCGTGCGCATGCGCTCAAGCGCAAGCCGTTCAATATCGACATCCGCGATAGCCATCTGACTTTTGGCGGGGAAGCGCTCGGTCTGCGCAAGCAAAGCACCAAGCTCGTGTATGGTTGCCTGCCCGTCCCAGGCAAGGTCGGTGGTGCTTTCTCCAGGGCCGGCGGCAGAGTAAATGTACGCGCTCAGGCAGCGCACGGATTGGGACGCGCATAGAAGCGCGCGGTCGTCCGCCTTCCCGACGACGATGTTTGAGGCGGACAGATTGCACAAGATGACGGCACCGGCGAGCGCGGCTTGCGTTGATGGCGGCGTCGGCGACCAGAAGTCTTCGCAGATCTCGACATGGAAAACGAAGTCTGCGAGGTCGCTCGCGGCGAAGATCAGATCCGTGCCGAAGGGCGCCGTCTGGCCGGCGAGTTGGACGTCGAGACCGACAATGCCTGCGCCCGGCGCAAACCAGCGATTCTCGTAGTACTCCCGATAGTTGGGGAGAAACGATTTCGGCGTCACACCCCGGATAACGCCGCGCGAGATGACCACGCCGCAGTTATATAAGCGGCCGTTATGGCGGACCGGTGCACCGACGATCAAGACCGGTCGCAGCGACTTTGTCGCGTCGACTAATTGGGCGATGGCGGCTTCCACGCCGTCCAGCAATGCGTCCTGCAGCAAGAGATCATCGATTGCATACGCGCTCAAACCGAGTTCTGGGAACAGCATGAGATCGACATTGCGAGCGTCGCCGTCGCGCGCGAGCGCAATCGTCTCGCGAACGTTTGCAGCCGGATCAGCGACCTCGATGCGCGGAGTGCATGCCGCGACGCGCACGAGCCCCTGGCGGTGCAGCGAGAAAAAAGAGTCGACAGTGAATTTCATGGCGTCAATCGACGCCACGGAACGAGCAGACTTGCACCAACGAATCGTAATGCCGGCGAGTGCATATGAAACAGACGCAGATAACGCTTTAAACCGTAGGAGCCAACCGACGCAGAGTGAACATTGTACGGCTGAAAGCGGATCTCATAAGCCTCGCTTTCGGCCCGCGTCGAGCCCATGTGTCGCCGACTTACCCTTTGCGAACGTCCGATTACAAGCAGTCGACTGTCGCTGTGCTGCCGACAAGTGAATCGGACTGCAGCGACTAACGATGGCAACGCTCAACGCGGAAACTTTAAGCGCTAGAAGCACGGAGAAACAGGATGGCTGAACAACAAACCAGAGGTGACCGCTCGCCGCTTCCGCGCGAGCGCACGAACGAATTGGCAGCGGAGACGTCGCGTGAGGAACGGATCGCCGTCGCCGCCTACTACAACGCCGAGCGCGAAGGATTTCAGAAAGACCGCGAGATGGATTACTGGCTCGAGGCGGAAGCACAAATCGACAGCATGGCGGCAGGCAGTGGCGTCAAACACGAGGCGGCATTGGCAGCAGCGCAGGCGACCGATACGTCCGTCGAGATTCCGTCCGCGGGGAGCAGTGATCCCGAACCGGAACGGATAGAAGCGAATGATGTGAAGCGGATAGCGAAAGAGCTGGGCGTGTCGGCTGCCCGGCTCAGAGTCGCTATCCAGCGTGTCGGTCCGATACTCGAGGACGTCAAACAGTTTCTGCAAAACCCCGAAGCTAAGTAAGGGCTGCACTAAGCGCTGCAGTAAGTACTGCAGCACGACGAGCGCTGCCGATGCAGAGTCGCATCGGTCGGCGCAGTCTTTTGTAGGTCAACGCGGTATCTCCTTAGGAAATCAATAATGGCAATCCGAAAAACATCGCGCTCGGCTCCGCCGCGCAAATCCACCGCATCCGCAAAACCTGCAAAGGCGGCGAAGAAGACGAGTGCGCGCTCGACCGTTAGCGCGCCGACTGCACCGCGGGATGCGAAAAGCCCTGCCTCCGGCGATCGGTTGATGCGGAAACAAAGTGAGCAGGAAGAACTCGTCGAGGGAATGCCCTACAACGAAAACAAGGCATCGGAGTACGGCGCTGCCGCGAGTGACCCCGCAGTTGGCCAGACCGTAAAGCCGCCAAGTGACCTGCCGACGGCTAGTACGGTGAGCGAGACGAACACTTCAGATAAGACCGGAATGGTGGCCACGCCGGGGAAGAATCCTGAAAACGATCCGCTTGACCGGGTGCGAGTCGACTCCAGCGGACGCCGGTTGACCACTAATCTGGGAACGCCGGTCGCCGACAACCAACACTCGCTGAAGGCAGGCTTGCGCGGTCCCGCGCTGCTCGAAGATTTTATTCTCCGCGAGAAAATCACTCACTTCGATCATGAGCGGATACCCGAGCGTGTCGTGCATGCGCGCGGTTCAGGCGCCCATGGCTACTTTGAATGTTATAAGCCGCTGACTGATCTGACACGCGCATCCATCTTTGCTGAGGCCGGCAAGCGCACACCGGTTTTCGTTCGCTTCTCGACGGTAATCGGCGAACGCGGGTCCGCTGATACGGTGCGCGATGTACGCGGTTTCGCGGTGAAGTTTTACACCGATGAAGGCAACTGGGATCTGGTTGGCAACAATATTCCGGTGTTCTTCATCCAGGATGCGATGAAGTTTCCCGATCTGATTCATGCGGCGAAACCGGAACCGCACTTCGCCATGCCGCAGGCGGCGACTGCTCACGATACGTTCTGGGACTTCGTTTCTCTGACGCCCGAATCTACGCATATGCTCATGTGGGCAATGTCGG
Source organism: uncultured beta proteobacterium (assembly GCA_963829085.1). Taxonomy (GTDB): domain Bacteria; phylum Pseudomonadota; class Gammaproteobacteria; order Burkholderiales; family SG8-41; genus PALSA-1004. The sequence continues at coordinate 154,669 of CAWHHJ010000010.1, forward strand.
ACCGCGCGCTGCCGCGAAGCTATCGCATGATGGAAGGATTCGGCGTGCATACGTTTCGCTTCGTAAACGCTAAGGGCGAATCGAAGTTCGTCAAATTTCACTGGGAGCCGATAGCCGGTACGCATTCCCTCGACTGGGACGAGACGGTGAAGATCGCCGGCGCTGATCCTGACTTCAACCGGCGCGACTTATGGGAATCGATTGAAGCCGGCGCGTACCCCGAGTTTGAGTTCGGCGTGCAGATTTTCAGCGAGGAGCAGGCCGAGGCGTTCAGCTTCGATGTACTTGACGCGACGAAGATCGTGCCCGAGGAACTTGTACCGATTACGCCCATTGGAAAAATGGTGCTCGATCGCAATCCGGACTACTTCTTCGGTGAGACCGAGCAGGTCGCTTTCTGTGCAGCACACATCGTGCCGGGCATCGATTTCAGCAACGATCCCCTGTTGGCCGGGCGCCTGCATTCGTATCAGGACACGCAGCTGCTCAGATTGGGCGGACCGAATTTTCACGAGATCCCGATCAACGCCTCAGTCTCGCAGGTTCACAACAACACGCGCGACGGTTTTCATCGTCAGTCGATCCATCGCGGACGCGTGTCTTATGAGCCGAATTCACTGGCAGGCGGTTGTCCGTTCCAGGCCGGTGCCGCAGGCTTCACATCGTTTCCCGAGCCCATACATGACGACAAGGTCAGGGGTAAACCTGAAAAGTTTGCGGACCACTACACGCAGGCAACGCTGTTCTGGAACAGTCAGACGCCGATCGAGAAGGCGCACATCATCCGCGCTTACCGTTTCGAATTGACCAAGGTCCAGACAACCGGCGTGCGTGAACGTGTGGTATCGATGCTCGCGAACGTTGCGACTGACCTTGCCGAGGCCGTCGCCGCCGAGCTCGGCATGGAAGTGCCCGAGCCGATGCCGAAAGCTCTCGATAATCCGCAGAAACCGGAAATCGACGCATCGCCGCGTTTGTCGCTATTCGCGCGGCCCGGCGATGGCAGCATACGCACCCGCAAGATAGCCATTCTGATTGCGGATGGCGTCGAGGGAGAGGCGGCATTGGCATTGCATGAAGGCCTTGCGGAGCTAGGTGCCGTGCCCCGTTTCATAGCAGCGCGCCTGGGACAGGTGCAAACGCCGTCTGGCGATCCGATCGACGTTGAAGCGACACTTGAAACGACGCCCTCGGTGCTCTATGACGCGGTTGCCATACCGGATGGAGAAGAAGCAGCCGAAACGCTCGCGGGCCTCGGGCAGGCACTTGAGTTCATCAAGGACCAGTACCGGCATTGCAAGCCGATATTGGCGCTCGGCGCCGGTAAAACAGTTCTGGACGCCGCGGAGGTACCGACCGAGTTACCGGCGGGCGGTGCGGATCCGGGTGTGCTCGCATTGAGCGATGAGAGCTCCGCAGATGCGCTGCAAAAATTCGTCGCTGCAATCGCCGCGCATCGTCATTTCGAGCGTGCGACTGATCCGCCGGAAGTTTAGATCTCAAAAAAAGCAGAGCGCGGGCTCTGCTTTTTTTTATCTCCGCGGTTCAATGCGGGCGGTACCCCGGCTATCGATGTACAGTGCAGGTTCATTCCTGGAGTCAGACTTCATCTCGAGTCCTTCAGGTTTGCGTGTGTTCATGAATGCGCGCTGCGCTGTAAATTGTGCCGCTATGCTGACTTGAACGTCGTGCCATCCCACACCCGATCGATTGCGTCGCGCAGCGACGACGCGCCGATCTCACCGCCCGTGTAGCGCTGATAGAGCTCGTCACCAAAGCGTGAGATCCCGGCAATAAGACCGGTGGTGTTTGTCCAGTGCGACCACGTACCGGGCGCACTCAATTTCTGCGGTGCGGCCGGTGTCTTTTGATACCAGCCCGCGGCATTCAGGATAGGCGTGAGCGACAGGTACTTGCGATCAGCAGTCGACTCCGTGCAGACAGCCGCATCACATTTCCATGCTGCCCACTTTTTTTGCACGACGGATGCGGCGTTTGGCGCCGTTGCGTCGAGTTGGCGCGCGACAACTTCGAGCGTCGCCACGCCATCAGGATGCGCTATAGCGAGGACGTCCGCGTCCGGATCGTTGAGCGCTGCGTTGGGCATAAGATCGAGCGTGCGGCCAAGATAGGGCAGCAGGTCGTCGGGTGGCACGGCGCCAGCCTGAGCCGCCGGGAGGGAGCGGGGAGCCGTCATAACGGGAAGCATGCAGCCAGCATCGTGGATCGCTTTCAAAGCAGCATCGAATGCGCTTGCGAAGTCATTTCGAATACGCAACTGGACGGGTATCGATGCCTGATTCGCGCCGGCCGGTCGATCATTGGATTTCAATACGTCGTAAAGCGCCGGCCCCGTTGGTTCGAAGCCCGGCATGGGATTCGGTCCGGCGACACCGAGGATGGATGCGAGCACCTGTGAGCGCATCTCGGTTTCGTTCAATGTCTCGAGCAGATTGAGATAGCCGCCGACTTCAGTGATGTTGCGGGGCGCGGGCACACGTGATGGAAACACATCGGCTTCAAGCGCCATGCGCCTTAACAACAACTGCTGGGACGCGAGCGCATCGGGCGATGTCGAATTGCGCAGTATCTCCGAGAGCGCATCGACGAGTTTGCCGGCGACGGCAGTGACGCCGGCATCAGGCGCGGGGGTTACAGGATCGGCCATGTTCGTCCTCCGTTAAAGATTACGTGACAAGAGGCGATTCAGTGCAGCCATGCTATTCATTGCCGCCGCCCGCCGGTTTGTCGTCCTTGGGTTTGTCATCCTTCTTTTCCGCGCCGCCCCCGCCGTAGATCGAGGCAGCAGCATCCGCGACTGACTTGACGATGCCCTCAGCGCTCTTCATCGCCTGCGTCTGAATATTCGTCACCGAGTCGATTGCTTCTTTACGGCCGGCGGCCGCGCTCTGTGTATCTGCCGCGACTTGCTTCTGCAGTGTATCGAGGCCGGTCACATCGATCTTCTGTGCCAGGTCAGGCGACTTGTCGATCAACTTCTCGAGCAGCGAGGTGGATGGCGTGGAGGCGGGCGTGTTGGCGATCGATATGATGCTGCCGGGACCTCCAGTACCGCCGGCGGACGCGGCAACACCGGCGCCTGCCACTGCCGAGCCGCTACCTGCCAGCAGAGACTGCGCGGGTTGGAACACCGATGGTGGGATAGCATCGGCGGTATCGCTTGGTGAATCCTGCCAGTTCCAGAAGCGCGTCAAATCGATTTTCTCTGCCGATGCGCACGCGCCGAGCACTGCTTCGCCCAGCGTCCCTTTCGCCGGCAGCGTGATCGACGAGCGGGGCGGCTGGAAGGACTGACGATGGAAGCGCAGCAGCGCGTCCTGGACGTCGCGTGACGTGACCTCCATGCTTGCTGCAACTTGCGGCGGAATCGAGAACGGCATGATCGCCGCATTGCCGAAAAAGCCGAGCACGCGGTTGGATACGCAGTTGAGGAGCGGCACCTCCTGGTCCGCGCTCGTCACTCCGCCCGCAGGTACGCCTATCGTGTAGCGCTCGAGAAGAATCGCTCGCTCTTCATCGGTCAGTGCTGACCACACCGCCTTTGAGTAACTGACCGTATTGCGCACGATGTGATGAAACACAGCCTCGATGCGCAATAGATCGGAGTACGCGGGTACGGGCGCAACACGCACCGCGGGCAAGGGCTGAGTCGCGGCCATCTGCTCGCCCGCGGAAACGCTGAGCGCTGACAGGAAGTTGATGGCCGGATTTGCTTTGAGTGACGCGGTAGCGTCGCGCACGACGGGACCACCCAACTCGCGCTCGAGATCCGTCGGGGCCAGCGACACGCTTTGTACCTGGTGTGCGTTGATCGCATCGAAAACGGAAGTAAGCGTGATGGGCAGCGCTTTGAGCTTGTATGACAATGACGCGAACCGGCGCGAGAGATCGAAGCGCACGATGTCGCTGCGCGCGAGCCAGTCGGGCAGCGGAACTTCCGCGACGAGCGTAGAGCTTGCGCCATTCAGCCGGGCATCTTTCAATTTGCCGAGCAACTCATCGCGCGTGGCGTACTTTTCCGGCGTGAGATCGATCGTGGCGTTCGGCGATGGCGCCGATAATTTGACAGGACCCACCCGCGCGCCGCTCTTGCCGACAATGGAAACGAACAGCTCCTCGAATGGCAGGAACGTGCCATGCACCTGGATGCGAATCACATCGCTGTTCAGCGTGCTGGTCTGCGGCTGCGCTTCCGGATTGGCGGCGAACGCCTTCAGCTGTTTCATGCCGTAGGCATACTCGGGGTTGAAACGGAAGAACGGGAACAGCACATCGTAATAGCGCAGAACCATCGCGTAGCGCTCGAGCAGTCCGGCCCGTGACGGGGTCGTGGTAAGCGTAAACGGCGCGCCTTCGGGTAAAAACTGAACGAGCTCGAGCGGCACGAAGCAGACGAGCTGCACGTCATCCACTTCGGAGGTGACAGTGAAGTGACGCAAAACTTCCCACCATTGCATGGTCAGTGCATGGTTCTTATTGTGGTTGGTTACCACGCGCGTCGTGACCTGCACGCGCTCGGTCGCTGTGGCAACCCGAATCTGCGTGCGCGCGGAACGGCGGCTGCCGGCGGCAACACGACCGAGCGACGAGTGCATATCCTGCGCTGACGACGATGCAAAGTCGCGGCTGACATTCTGCCAGCTGCTGCTGTTACCCGATGAAGACGATGACGAATAGCCGGCTGAAACGCCGCCGCCGCCGAAGATGGCGCCGATGATGCCCGTCGACGCTGTTGCGCCGCCGCTGCCGGTGTTGCTGCGCGAGTCGATATGACTGCCGCCAGCCGCGGCTTCGTCGAACGCTGACCGGAAAACCGCAAGCGCGGAGGCGTCCTGAGTCTCGCGGAACGTTTGGAATTCATCTTCGCTGAAGGTTTCCATATCGCGTTCGGACGCCGTCTGCACGCGTTCCTCGATCGCGATACGCTGCTGCTCGCCCGGCGCCAGTGGCAACGAGTAAACCAGATCGCCCAGCGACAAGCCCGCCGGTATCCACACCTGCTGCATGTGGATGACATAGCCAAGGCCGAGGGTCGATGCCTTCGGCAGATAAACAGGGTGTTTCTCGACCTGATCGTGAAACGCGCTGATATCGAGAGGCCGGTCGATCGCCGTGCGGTTGACGAGTACGAGTTTGCCCAGCCCCTGCAGTTGGCCGATTGCATTTTGCGCACCTGTCGAAGTCCAGAAGGAGTCATAGGTTGCCGGCAGGTTGAACGGCACGTACTTGCGGTTATCCTGGCCGATCGGAATACGGAACAGCGGCTGCCATTGGTTCATCTGTGGCTCGACGAGCCTGATCAAGGTGGAATAGCGAAAGCGGTCGATCACGCCGCTATTCGAACGGAAAAAGCGCGCGCAATCGCCCTGGCCCAGCGTCAACTGAGGCGCCGGTGCTGCGAACTCGTCCGGCCGCGTGTCGACATCCTTGGCGCTATTTGCGAGTATGTCCGACTGTATGCCCTTGAGCTGCGACACGATGCTGGTAGACAGCGGCGCCAGCTTCTTCGACAGGATTTGCGTGCCGATATCACCATCGAGGAGCAGCACCCGTTTGAGCGGCACGACATCGCTCGCTTCCTTGCCCTTCACCTGCAGAATGAGCCCTTCCTTGGGTACCGGCACTCCGGGTAACTGCAGTCGGAAACCACCACGCGCATCGGTTATATCGTGCGGCGCGGGCCATTGTACGGACGCAAGATCGGCATTGGCCTTGATCTCATCGGCCGCATACTTGGGTGGATCAGCGTTGACGGTCAGCCCCGCCGCCGGCGAGCCATCCGGATTGAGCAGAATACCGCTTAGCTGCGGTGCGAAAACGTCCGCAAGTTTTGGAAAGTAATTCTTGAGATCTAACTGTATGGCATCAAGCGTTTTATAGACATGGGTTATTGCAACCTGCTTGTCGCGAATGACATCATGAATTGCTTCCGGCGGGACATCGATATGCAGTTCGCCGATATCCGCCTTGCGCGCGCGAAACTGCAAATTCTCTGCGGACAATGGCGGTATGTCCGTTGCTGGCCCCGATGTAAAGCGGATGAATTCATTGCGAGGTATTGCCATGATTTCTCCTGAATGTGCTGGTGCGCGCGAGAGCTCGCATCGAGTAGCTCGACGAGCTGCAGGAACGTCATGCGGCGCCCGCCGGGGAAATATTGCGCCGCGGGTTTTTTGAAATCAATATCGCCTAAAAAAAATTTATTTCCGGCATGCAGATTGCAGAAAGCATTCCTGTTAAAAAGTCAGATTGCGTTCGTAAAGGGTGCAAACACGATATGTCTTCTTCGCCGACGCTCGGATTCAGCAATAGAAAGTCGTAATGTAAAGAGGATTGCTTCATCAGAAAGGCGATGGCATGCCTTGCGGTATCATCGTGTGCACATCGACCGACTAATAAGGGATGTCAGATGGGAGTAACTGAGCAGCTCGCGCGTTTCGCGGTGGATGTTCCGAGGAGCGCCGTTCCGGCGGCGGCGGTTGAGTCGGCCAAGCTCAGATTTGTCGATACGTTGGCGGTGATGATCGCCGGTTCGCGTCATCCGTCCGCGCTTATCTCGCTCGAGGTTGCGCGGCAGATCGGCGGCAATCCGGTAGCGAGCATCGTTGGTCACCGGGATCGGACATCTTCGCCGCTGGCCGGACACGTGAACGCGGTGTCGGCACACGCGCTTGAATACGACGATTACACCAAGAGCGTCACGCATGCCAGTGTTTGCATGGTTCCCGGTTCGCTTGCGCTCGCGGAGCAATTGGACAAGTCAGGCGCCGATCTCCTCGACGCATTCATCGTGGGGTTCGAGATCGAATCCTGCGTCGCCAAGGGACTGCGCCCGTTCCTAATCGATCATGGGTGGCATCCCAACGGCATTCTTGGTGCAATGGGAGTTGCTGCAGCCGGTGCCCGCCTGATGCGGCTGGATCAAATGCAGTTGCGCATGGCGTTTGGTCTTGCTGCATCGCAGGGTTCGGGCGTCCGCAAAAACGTGGGATCCATGGGCAAGGCATTCCACGTCGGACATGGGGTGCGCTGCGGGGTGTTCGCTGTACTGCTCGCCGCCGCCGGCTTCAAGGTGGATCCTGACGTCATCGAGGGACGCGACGATGGCGTCAATGGCCATGATCGATTCGGCATGGCGGATACATTCAATGGCATCGGCAACTACCGCCTGGACAAAATGGTGGATGGACTCGGCCATCATTGGGAATTGGCGGAAAACACGACGCTCGTGCGGATGCACCCCGGCTCAACGGCGCCCGGTGCAGCAATTGATGGCATGATCGATCTGGCGAAACAGCATGATCTGAAGCCGGCGGACGTTGCATCGATCGAGCTTGAGTGCACGCCTCAGTGCCATACGATAGCGCCGTATGCAACCGCCGCGGATTCGCACAAGGCGCGCTTCTGTCTTCCCTATAGCATGGCGATCGCACTCATCGAGCGGCGTGCCGGCATTGCAGAATACACCGATGAGCGCGTCAATCGAGAAGACGTGCAGACGCTGATGAAGCGCGTAAAAATTATCGAGCCGGATGATCTGAAGCGGCACCGCGGCCAGTGGGGCGAGGCGGGCGTCAATTGGGGCGAAATGCGTCTCACGGTTCGTCTGAATGACGCGCGCGTCGTATGCACGCAGCGGTCGCACGCTCGCGGCTGGTCGGAAAATCCGGCAACCTGGGACGATCTGAAGCAAAAATACGAAGAATGTGCGGGCGGCGTGCTCTCTCAATCACAGGTGGATGAGAGCCTTGCGATGATCGAGACGCTCGACTCATTGCCGAAAGTGAAAGATCTGATGGCGGTGCTGCAGGCTTGATCCCTCAGGCACTGAACAAAATTATTTCGCGTTTCGTGGCGGCTGGTGCCGCGTTTGTCGTAACGTCTGCTACAGCGCAGAACTACCCCGCGCGGCCCATACGCATGATCGTGCCATTCGCACCGGGCGGTGGCGGCGACATCGTTGGCCGATTGTTGGCGCAGAAAATGTCGGAAGGACTCGGCAAACCGCTGGTAATCGATAACAGGGGCGGCGCCGGCGGCACCATCGGTACCGAGCTTGCTGTCAAAGCGCTGGCGGACGGTTATACGGTTCTGCTTGGTAACGTCGGCCCGCTCGCGCTGAGCCCTTCGCTGTATCCGCAGCTTACCTATGACGCTGTGCGCGACCTCGCTCCTGTCAGCATGGTGGCGTCGTTTCCAAACGTGCTCGTGGCAAATATCAGTCTGCCGGCCAGATCGATTCAGGAACTGGTCGCACTCATTAAAAGCCGCCGGGGCAAAATGAACTTCGGCTCCGCGGGCACCGGTACCTCAACGCATCTCGCCGCGGAGCTCTTTAAAGCGGTGGCTCGACTCGACATCGTGCATGTTCCTTACAAGGGCGGCGCAGCGGCACTGACCGATGTCATTGCGGGACAAGTCGCCTATTACTTCGGCAGTTTGCCGAGTTCGCTGCCGTTGGCGCGCGCCGGCAAGGTGCAGGCGCTGGCTGTCACAAGCCTGCGGCGATCGTCCGCGGCACCTGAGATCCCGACGATTGCGGAGTCCGGCTATCCGGGTTTCGAAACCGCGGCGTGGTACGGCGTGCTCGTTCCAATAGGCACGCCGCGGGATATCGTTATGCGCCTCAATCGTGCAACGATCGCTGCCCTTGGTGCAGCTGAAGTGAAGGAGCGCCTGGTGCAGGAAGGCTCCGAGCCGATGGGCAGCTCGCCCGCACAATTCGGCGCTTACATCAAATCAGAAATAGAAAAGTGGTCGAAGGTCGTAAGAGAAGCAAACATCAAAGGCGATTGAGCATGGGGCGGCGTCATCATCTGCGTGCCAGCACCTTTTTCCACTTTGCATAATCGTCGCGTATGGTGTCCCTGAATTGTGCAGGCGTCGTCGCCGAGGAAAGCAGTCCCTGTACTTCGAGCTGCTGCGCAATCGCCGGATCTGCGAGCGCCGCAACCATCGCGCCATTCAATTTGTCGATGATCACAGCGCGTGTGCCGCCCGGGGCGAGTAAACCGTACCAGAATGTTGCGTCATAATCTTTGACGCCCGATTCAGCAAACGTCGGCACGGCGCTAAGCCCGGGGTCCCGCCTGGCGCACGTCACGCCGAGCGGTTTCAAACGTCCGGGACCGATCGCGCGCACGCCGGTGACGCTTACGAATGCGAGGTCTATTTCGCCCGCGAGCAATGCAGTGATGCCCTCGCTGCCGCCCTTGTACGCAACCGGAACAAGCTCGATGCCCGTCATCGATCTCAGCAACTCGCCCGCTAGATGGCCGGTTGATCCCAGGCCCTGAGTTGCGTAATTCAGTTGACCCGGCTTTGACTTCGCGAGCGCAATAACATCGGCGACAGTGTTTCCCGCAAATGCGGGACGCGCTGCAAGCACGTTGCATGCGCGTACCGCAAGTCCAATCGGCGCAAAGTCAGTGAGCGGGTCGTAGCCGAGCTTGACGCCAAGTGCGGGACTTACGGTTAGCGGGCCTACGCTGCCCCAGTAAAGCGTATATCCATCGGCTGCTGCCGTCGCGACGATTTGCGCTGAAATATTGCCGCCGGCGCCCGGCCGGTTCTCGACCACAATGTTTGTGCCGAGCGATTCACTCATTTTCCTCGACGTGACTCGCGCGGAAAAATCCGCTGCGCCGCCAGGGGTGAAGCCAACCAGCAGACGAATGGGTTTTATCGGGTACACGTCTGCAGCGTATGGCGACATTGCAAAAGGTGCGAACAATACCAGCGCTAAAGCCGATAACGAACGATGATCTGCAGCCAGATGCGTGTTCGACACTTAGATGACAGGCGCCCGGCGGTGCCAGTCCGTTACGCACTGGTACGCATGGCCCGTTCTCAGCAGCACCTCTTCGTCGAATGGCCGTCCGATCAGTTGCATGCCGACCGGCATTCCGTTGTTGGAAAATCCTGCCGGCACGGTGAACGCAGGCAAGCCCAGGAAGCTTGCCGCACGAGTGTTGCGAGTGAAGAGCGGAATGAGCGCGCGCAGATCGTCCGGACCTTTACGTGTGATTTCCTCGAGGCTCGGCACCGGAATGGGCATCACCGGCGTATGCAGCAGGTCAACGCGCGTGAACACATCTTCCATAAACTCGCGGCGTAGACGGGCTCGCTCATTTAGCGCCGCGATGTATTGCGTGGCAGGGATGTTGAGCCCCGGTTCAAATCTCGCCCGCACGCCGGCCGAATAATCCTGCGGCCTCGTACGCATCCACCCGGCGTGATAGGTCGATGACTCCGCTTCGCTCATGATGATCGAGAGTTTGAACACATACTCAGGATTCGGCACATCGATGCTGACGACTTGTGCGCCCAATGACTTCAGTACCGCAATGCTGTCATCCATGCGCATTTGAACGTCATCCGTCACTTCATCGGAGAAGTAATTGGCGGGAATGCCAATGCGAAGACCCTTTATGCTGCCGCGTAGCCTGCGTTCGTAAGGATGCACGGGTTCGGCGCTCGTCGCCGGATCGTTTTGATCGGCGCCTGCGATGATTTCTAAAAGACGAGCGCAATCGCGCACCGTGCGTGCAATCGGTCCCACGCAATCATGCGACCATGCGCGCGGCATAGCGCCATATACGCTAACGCGCCCGTTCGTTGGCTTGAGGCCAACGACGCCGCACATTGCCGCAGGAGTCCGAATTGAGCCGCCGGTATCCGAACCAAGCGACGCATATGTGGCACGCGCGGCTACCGCAGCGACCGAGCCGCTCGACGAGCCGCCAGTCACATAGTTCGTGTTCCATGGGTTATGACACCGACCCCAATGCTCGTTGCCCCCGGTCGGGTCTGACGCAAACTCGCCCATGTTCAGACCGCCAATCCACAGTGCGCCGGCGCCGTTCAACCGGTCAATCACGGTTGCGGTAATTTCCTGGCGCTGATCGCGCAGGATTTTCGAGCCGCAGGTAGCGACTTTACCCTGTCGGTAAAACATGTCCTTATGAGCCAGCGGCACGCCGTGCAGCGGTCCGACTCTTACACGCCGCGCGAGCCGCTCATCAGCGGTGCGAGCTGCTGCGAGTACCTCTTCGCGTTCGATTGAGATGAAACAATTGAGTTGCGGCTGGACATGATCGATGCGGGCAAGGCAATTTTCAGTAACTTCGAGTGATGAAACTTTTCCTTTCCGAATCGCATCAGCGACCTCCGTCATGCTCATCGCGCTAAGTTCGTCGCTCATAGTTTTAGTGTGCTTATGTCGGCTGTTCGCTTAACGAAGAAGCAGCGCCAAAAATCAATCGACGCCAGGAATTTTTGCGTCTTCAAATACCTTTGCCCACTTCGCGATGTCTTCCTTCACGAATGCCGCCATCTGTTCGGGGGTGCTGCCGATGATCTCAAGGCCGACGTTGGTGCAGCGTTCGCGCACATCGGCGAGCTGCAAGGTCTTGACGATCTCGCCCGAGAGTTTGCTCACGATAGGCGACAGGCGTACGCGCGGGCGCAAGCATGCCGAACCATGAGATGACCTCGTAGCCGGGAAGACCGGCTTCAGCGATCGTTGGCAGTTCGGGCAACGTCGCCGAACGTTGCGACCCGCTGGTCGCCAGCGCCCGCAGCTTTCCGTTCTTGACATACGGGCATCGCGGTGAGCGGACTGCTGAAGCTCAAATGAACCTGCCCGGCAACGAGGTCCGTCATCGCCGGCGCGGTTCCTTTGTACGGCACATGCGTCATGTCGATACCGGCCATCGCCTTGAACAGCTCACCCGCGAGATGAGGTGTCGCGCCCGTGCCGCCGCTGGCGAAGTTGAGCTTCCCTGGATTTGTTTTGGCATACGCGATCAGCTCTTTGACCGAGCCGACATTTAATACACTAGGATTAATGACGAGGATAACGGGCGTGCGCGCGAGGAGACTCAATGGCGCGAAATCGCGGACCGGATCCCATGACAGCTTGTTGTACAAACTGATGTTGGTTGTAAAGAGGCCCGGCACCACGATCAACGTGTAGCCGTCCGGTGCGGCTTTCGCCACAGCGTCTATTCCAATATTCGCGCCTGCGCCGGGTTTCGCTTCGACGAGCACCGGCTGCCCCCAGCTTTCGCTCAGTTTCTGGCCTATCAGCCGCGCGAGCAATTCCGTAATGCCACCGGGCGCGAAGGCGTCGATGATGTGTATGGGTTTACTCGGATACGCCTGACTCAACGCCGGTTGCTGGACCGTGAACATAAGAACACTCGCGACAAGAGCACAAGCACGCATCCGCATATGGCATGGTTCCAAATGAGATCAGGGGAAAGCGACGCGGGTTGCCTGATGGCGTCGAAGTACGCTAAGAGTAAAAGATAAGCGCGTACGTGACAAGGAAACCATGCAATGATCAATGCAGCAATCGTCGGTCTGGGCCGATGGGGCAAGAACCTCGTCGACTCGGTGCAGGGCAAGAGCGACCATCTGCAATTTACTCATGGCGTCGTACGAACGCCCTCAACGTCGCGTGACTACGCCGCGCGCCATGCGATCGAATTGTCGACCGAGTTCGATCGAGTACTTGATGACAAGAGGATTGAGGCGGTCGTGCTCACCACTCCACACACACTGCATACGGAGCAGATCATCGCTGCGGCGCAAGCCGGAAAAGCCGTGTTTTGCGAAAAGCCGCTTGCCTTGCGCAAGGCAGACGCCGAGCGTGCGATCGAAGCCTGTCGTGCCGCCGGCGTTGTACTCGGGCTTGGACACAACAAGCGCTTCTGGCCGTCAATGCGGGAGCTAAAGCGTCTCGTCGAGGATGGTGAGCTCGGCCGGATTCTCCACATCGAAGGCCACTTCAGCAACGAAAGCACGGGAAGATTTTTCACCGGCTGGCGGGGCTCGGAGGTTGAATCACCCGGTGGCGGATTGACAGCGACCGGTATTCACGTCATCGATGCATTCATGGGTCTCGTCGGCCCTGCACAGCGCGTGACGGCTCATTCGGTATCACACGAATCGCTTACCGCGCCGGTCGACACGCTGACCGTTTTCATGGAGATGGCGAATCGGGTAAGCGGCGTACTCTGCGGGGTTAGAACCACACCGCAATTCTGGCGCGTTCACGTATTCGGTGAGAACGGGTCGGCGGAGGCGATTGAGGACGTCGATGTCGTCGTGCGCAAAATTGATACGCCCGCACAGCGTCGCAATTACGCAAGGGTCGACGCCTTGCGACTCGAGCTCGAAGCTTTTGCGCGAGCGGTCGGCGGTGGCACGGCGTATCCAATTCCTCTGCAGGAGATGGTGGATGGCGTCGCCGTATTCGAAGCTACGATAAAATCGCTCGAATCGAAAAGCTCTGTCCTGGTTGACAACGAAGCGGCTGTCGCCCTATGAGCGCTCGTCAAACACATTGGGATGCTGCTGCACTCTTTCTGTGTTGTTCGCCGGCATTCTCGACGCTTGCATCGGCCGCCGATCCTTATCCGAATAAAGTAGTCCGAATAGTTGCGCCCATGGCGCCCGGAGGCTCGACCGATGTTATGGCGCGCATCGTAAGCCAGAAGCTGGCGGAGAAATGGGCGCAGTCCGTGATCGTCGATAACCGTGTCGGAGCGAGCGGCAACGTCGGCTCCGAAATGGTCGCGAAATCCGCGCCCGACGGTTATACGCTGCTGGTTGCCGGCGCGCCGACGGCGATCAACATGAGTCTCTTTCGCAATCTGCGTTTCGATCTCGCGAAAGACTTCTCTGCGATTACAGCGGTCGCTTCATTTCCAAGCCTGATCGCAGTGCATCCATCACTGCCTGCGTTCAACGTGAAGGAATTGATTGCGCTCGCCAGGGCGCATCCAGATCAACTCAACTTCGGATCCGCCGGCAACGGTTCGCCGAATCACCTGTCGATGGAGCTTTTCAAGTCGATGGCGAACGTGAAGATGATCCATATTCCGTATAAAGGATCAGGTCAGGTCATGACCGATTTGATTGCGGGCCAGCTTCAGCTGGCATCCGTGGGACTGCCGCCTGCGATGCCGATGGTGAGCGCGGGAAAGCTGCGCGTAATTGCGGTGACGAGTCTGAAGCGCTCGCCTTTACTGCCCGCGGCACCGACAGTCAGCGAATCGGGATTGTCAGGATTCGAAGTGTCCTCGTGGCAAGGGCTGTTTGCGCCGGCGGGTTTGCCGCGGGATGTTCTCACCAGGATCAACGGCGATATGGTGAATGCGCTCGCAGGCAATGACATCAAGGACCGGCTGGCGACACTGGGCGCCGAGCCCATGCCGATGTCACCGGACGATTTCGCGCGCTTCGTTCAGGCGGAAATCGCGAAGTGGGCAAAGGTCGTCAAGGTATCCGGCGCCACCATCGATTGATCAGGCCCGCTGCGGGCGTCAATTCAGAGGGTGCTTGCCGGTGTACTCCAGAACATACAGTCCGCCGCATGCCCGGTCGGCCGCATAGACGATGCCGCGATCGTCGACAAACACATCGCTGATCCGGCACCCGCGTTGTCCTTCGGGCGTTTCCGGCAAGAATGCGGCGACCTCTTCGGGCCGGTAAGGATCGGCGATATCGTACATTCGCAATCCTGCGCTGAACCAGGTGGTCACCACTGTGTTCTGCAATTTGGCGCTTCCCGGCTCCGGCTCGTTCTCGTGAATGTTATGCGCGCCGATGCGGCCGCCGATGCGATGCAGTTCTTCAAACCCATCCGGCGTCGGCATGCTCGCAATCATTACCGGATTCGACTCGGTGCGTATGTCGACGACCCAGTAACGCTTCGGCCAGTCGAGCCCCTGATCGCCGGTCGCTTCGTCGGTGACGATCGCGAGATTACGCTCGAAAAGCGGCAACACCGTATGCGTGAAGCCGGGGAACGGCGGATGGTAGTCGAGCCGGCTGATCAGCTTCGGATGTGCTTTATCCGCGATATCGAGTATAACGATGCCGCCGTCGATGTAGCCGATGTAAGCACGATCCGGACGTTCCGGATATGACAGCGTATGGTGCGGACGGTACGCGAAATCGAAACTCGGCGGCTCGTGGCGTGGTGGCAGCTCCGCCGCGTCTCCCTGGCGTTGACCGGGCATCCACCAGCGTCCGACTTCCGTCGGCTTCGATGGATTGGCGAGATCGACGATCATGTAGAACTGATGGTCTTTGGGATGCTTCGGCACGAAATCCGGTGCGCCGGTGGTGATGTGCGCATATCGACCGTCCATGAACGAAACATAGTGGACACCCTGTGAAGCCGGGCCGCCTGACATATCGAAGAATGATACTTCGCGCGGCTCGATCGGATTTGAAATATCGTAAACCTGGAAGCCGGCCGGCTTGAGCCCGGGTTTATGAACCTGGTAGGCCATCAGCAGAATATTGCCGCGCATCGCAAGCGAGTTACCGCGCACATCCTTGTGTGGAAGCGGCAACTGCCAAACCATTTTCGGTTTCGACGGCTCGGTTACATCGAAGATGGAAAACGCCACGGGCGCATTCTCGTGCGCGATGTAGATGATGCGGCGCCCGTCGCGCGTCACCTTCATCGCCATGCCCTCGCCAAGGTTCGGCGCGCCGCCGGCATCGTGCTGCGCAAGCAGCTTGAAATTGTGCTCAATGCGAGTATTCATCCGTCATCCTTCTGTGGTATGTGGCGCGGCGTCAATCAAATATCGGGCGATTGAAAACATTCTTCTGGCCGCTTGATATTATCACGGCACATTTGCAATTTTCCGTTGCTCCGCTAGTCCACGCTGCGTTGACCGTGAAAGCGCACGCGTGCTAGCCTCGACCCATCGTCGTAGTTCTCCATTCGCGGAGTTTCGGTGTGCAAGCTTACTGCAGTTAGCGATCGCCGTAGGCATCCTTAGCGTTGCGTGCGTGCACGCGCAGACTCCGGGTTCTTCCGCGTCCGCTTATCCAGCGCGCACCGTTCGAATCGTTGTCGGCTTTGCACCAGGCGGTGGTATCGATGTCGTCTCGCGCTTCTATGCGCAGCGCCTGACCGAATCGCTGGGGCAGTCGTTCGTCGTCGAGAACCGGCCGGGAGCAGGCGGCACGATCGCCAGTGAGGTCGTGGCAAAGTCGCCGCCGGACGGCTATACGCTGATCATGGTTTCCGTCACGCATGCCATTAATGCGACGCTGTACAGCAAGCTGCCGTACGATTCGATCAAAGACTTTGCACCGATTTCACCGGTCGCATTGCAGGCGGATTGCATCGCTGTGCATCCATCAGTGCCTGTAAAATCAGTGCGCGAGCTTATCGGTCTTGCAAAAGCCAATCCCAACTCGCTTAGCTATGCATCCGCCGGCAGCGGCACGCTGATGCATGTAGGCATGGAATTATTCAACTCAATGGCGGGCATCAAACTCCTGCACGTACCGTATAACGGCGCCGGTCCATCGACGATCGCGGTGCTCGGCGGTCAGGTACCCGTGCTTTCGACAAGCCTGCCGACGGCGTTGCCGCATGCAAAAGGCGGCAAGTTAAGCATGCTTGCAGTAACCAGTGCTCAGCGCACGCCGCTCGCGCCGGAGTTTCCGACGGTCGCCGAGGCCGCAGGTATACCGGGCTACGAAGCGATCGTATGGATTGGCCTGCTCGCGCCGGCGGCGACACCTTCGGCCGTCGTTAACAGGCTGAATGCGGAAATTGACCGTCTGACGCAATCGCGCGAAATTCGCGAGCAGCTGGCGACTCAGATGAGCGATGCTTATCGCGATACGCCCACTGCGTTCGCGCAACTGATCAGGAACGATATCGGCAAGTGGGGAAGGGTAGTACGCGAGACCGGCGCCAAAGTGGATTGATGCTCGCCGTTTGATAACGAATCGAGGAAATTCATGAGACACAAGCTAGGACTGATCGTACCATCATGGAATACAGTCATGGAGTACGAAACGCAACGCATGGCGGTCAACGGCACGTCGGTTCACTCGATGCGAATTTCGCATACCGCCGATACTCAGGAAAACGTAATCTGGATGGGAACCCAGGTGCCCGCTGCCGCAAAGCTGCTCGCGCACGCTAAAGTCGATGTCATTTGTTATGGCTGTACCGGCGGTGGCTTTATCAAAGGTCAGGGCTACGATCAGCAACTATCGGATGAGATCAAAGCAGCTACCGGGATTCCAGGGACGACGACAATCGTTGGCGTGACCGACGCATTGCGCGTTTTTGGCGCGACCAAGGTTTGCGTCGCGTCGCCGTACGAGCCGTGGCTCAATGAAAAGCTGCGCGTATTTCTCGGGCAATCGGGCTTCGATGTGCTAGCGATCCAGGGACTTGGCACGCAGGCGCATTCAACGATCAAGCCCGAAGAGGTCGAGGCACTCGTGATGAGCGTCGACAAACCGGAAGCCGATGCCATCTTCATTAGCTGTACGAACTTCGGCACGCTCGATATCATCGAGTCGCTCGAGAAAAAACTGCGCAAGCCCGTCGTCACCAGCAACTCGGCATCGATGTGGAAGCATGATGCGTATGGTGGGCGACAAGAGCGTAGTGCCAGGCGGCGGCCGACTCTTTAGTGAAGCATAGCTGCGTCACGTATTCACCGCGGGGCGCTAAGGAACAGTAGGTGCAGGCGGTCGTCTTAAGAGAATTCGGACCTCCCGAAAATCTCAAGTGGGAGACGGTCGCAACACCCGAGCCGGCGCCGGGCGAAGTGTTGCTGCAAGTGGCCGCGGTCAGCGTCGACCTTTTTCAGATGGAGTTTCGAAGCGGCCGGGCTTTGCAGGTGCCGCTCCCCCGCATCATGGGGAACGGGCCGGCGGGTGTTGTCGCTGCATTGGGGCCGCAAGTCGAAGGGGTCGGCCAGGGTCAGCGCGTCGTCGTCAGCAATAATGTCAGCTGCGGCAACTGCAAGTATTGCCGCATCGGCCGCGAGACGCTGTGCTCGGGTTTGAACAATCATCGGGGCGGCATGATCGGCGCCCATCGCGACGGTGGATACGCCGAATTCGTTTGTGTGCCCGCACGCAATCTCGTTCCCCTGCCTGACACCGTGTCATTCGAGCAGGCGTGCTCTTATTCCAAACACGATTGCACCGGTCGTCAAGGCTTGCACACATCGCGCGAAGATTCGCCCGGGTGAAACAGTTCTCATAGTAGGCGCCGGGGGCGGCATGGGACTTCATGCGGTGCAAATGGCGCGCACGTGCGGCGCGCGAGTGATTGCGGCAATCCGTTCAAAGCGCAGTCAAGATGCCGTAGTGCAGTCAGGCGCTGATGTGGTGGTCGCTACGGATGATGATTTCTCGGAACAAGTCCGGCGCATGAATGAGGGTTCGGGCGTAGACGTGGTGCTCGATTTCGTAGCAACGCGTGAAACGCTGAACACCGGCCTTAGTGTGCTGTCTCCCGGCGGGCGGCTGGTGATCATGGGTTATTTCCCGCGTGGCGCCGTCCTGGAAACACCGACCTGGCTTTTCACTGAGGAGATCGTGGTGACGGGCAATCGCTCGGCACGACGCCAAGACGTTGCAGACGCCGTCGCGCTCATCCGCGACGGCCGCATCAAGCCCGTAATAGGCAAGATATTTTCTTTACGCGATGCGGCTGAAGCGCATCGTGCGTTCGAGGCGGGTGAAATCGTCGGACGCGCCGTGCTCGTTGTATAAATCTTGCATCGTCAACGATGTTGCCTCGCGCTCACTGGCTGTGATACAGGTCGGCGCCGCGCACAACGCGATTCCATTTCTCGGTTTCGGCGACCAGCAACGCGCCGAACTCTTCGGGTGTGCTGCCTACCGCATCGGAGCCGATGGCCGCCAGTCGCTCGCGAACTTCCGCCGTTGCAAGGCCGCGCGCAAACTCGCGCTGCGTTTTCTGAATGATGTCAGGCGGTGTGCCCGCCGGTGCGAGCAAGCCACCCCAGCCCGTCGAAATTACGCCGGGAAATCCGCTCTCAACCATTGTCGGTGTATCGCGAAATGCGACGGCACGTTTTTCACCGCATACGGCGAGCAGTCGCAGGCGGCCGGAGCGGACATGCGGCGTGACACCTGCCGACGGTGAAAACATCAGCGCTACCTGTCCCCCGACGAGATCTGTTATCGAAGGTGTTTCGCCTTTGTACGGGACATGCAGCATCTTGAGTTTTGACTCGAGCCGGAACAGTTCAGCGGTGAGATGAGTCTGGTTGCCAACGCCGAACGAGCCGTACAGCAGCTCGCCTGGCCGGGATCGACCCAATGCCACGAGTTCTTTAACCGAGCGCGCCGGCAGGCTTGGATTCACAACGAGCACGATTTGATTGGTCACGGTCTGCGTAACCGGCACAAGATCGCGCAACGTATCGTACGGCAGCGACTTGTAGACGGAGGGATTGATGGTCAGCACCGATGTAAACCCGTAGAGGAACGTGTAGCCGTCGGGCTTCGACTTTGCGACCGCTTCCGTTCCGATGATACCGTTGGCACCTGGACGGTTGTCGACGATCACTTGCTGACCCCATGCCTCGGTGAGCTTCGACGCTACAGCTCGCGCCACGACGTCCGTACCTCCGCCTGCAGGCTGCGGCAGAATGAATCGCACGACACGGTTTGGATAGTCCGCGGACGCCGGCTTGGACTGCGCGCTGGCCGCTACTGCACACACTGCTCCAATGGAGTTCACCATCAGAGATAACAACGCAGAGAATCTCATCCGTTCCTCGATTGATGTTTCATTCGCGAATCTTTGCGCCTACAGTAAGAAAACAGCCGCCCGAAGGTCGATTTCGTCAGACCGTTACGAGTTGTTGTGCGATTATGATGAAGCATCGATGTGCTGTAAATTCGTCCTATCATTAACGCGCAATCATATGAATACCGGCACCGCGAAGCGTTCGACTAAATCACCGCATGAGTGGACTGCTCTCGAGATCGTCAATGCTATCTCGGACGGTCGTGTATCGCGCGAAACCGTCGTGCGCTCTTGTCTCGAGCGTATAGCCTCGCGTGAGCCGCACGTGCTCGCATGGGAGCACCTCGATGCACAACATGCCATTGCACACGCGCGGGCGCTGGACAGAAGCGGCAGTTCCGCGGCGTTGCAGGGGGTGCCGTTTGGCGTCAAAGACATCATCGACACCGAAGACATGCCCACTGAGTACGGCTCCCCGATTTACGCAGACCATCGGCCGGCACGCGATGCGGCGTGCGTAGCGCTGACGCGTCGAGCAGGCGGCATCTTGCTGGGCAAGACAGTTACGGCCGAGTTTGCGGTGATGCATCCGGGGAAGACGCGCCATCCTCTGGATTCCACGCGCACGCCGGGCGGCTCGTCGAGCGGCTCGGCGGCTGCCGTCGCGGATTACATGGTGCCGCTCGCGCTGGGTACGCAAACCACCGGCTCGACGATCAAGCCAGCGTCGTTCTGCGGAGTCTTCGGCTACCGGCCCACCTTTGGCGACATCCGCTGTTCAGGCGTCATGGAATCTTCCGGCTCGTGCGATACCGTTGGTTTGTATGCACGCACGGTTGAAGACATTTCACTGCATCGGGATATTCTTGTTGGGAGGGCGCCCGAAGCGCTGCCTGAGACGACAGTTGCTCCGCGCATAGGCTTCTGCCGGACGCCGCAATGGCCGCGACTCGATCCGTCGACTCAGCATCTACTGGAAGAAGCAGCGTCGCGACTCGCGATGGCAGGCGCGAAGGTAACCAACGTCGACCTTCCGCCGGATTTCGCACGTGCAGAGGAAGAGCATAAACTGCTTTCGAGTTATGAGTTCGCATTGAACTTTGCCGATGAGATCGATCATCACTGGAATCAATTGAGTCCGACGCTACGCGATGGCAAGATCAAAGTCGGTCGCGAATGTAGTTACGAGCGGTATCGCGCGGCCTGCGAATTTGCGCAACACTGCCGCGCCGCATTGTCGCGGGTTTTCGAGCAGTACGATGTGCTGCTTGCGCCGGCGGCGGTAGGCGAGGCGCCCGTTGGCATGTACACAGGTGATTCATCGCTGTGCTCGAGCTGGACGCTGATGCATGTGCCGACCATGAGCATTCCCGTGTTCAAAGGTCCGAACGGATTTCCCGTCGGCGCTCAAGTACTAGCAAAGAGCAATGACGATCGCAATTTATTTGCAGTCGCGCGCTGGATTTATCAACGCTTGACGTAAACGACCTGGATTTCGACCGATGGCCGCGATGCCACAAACGAACAGTAGATTCAGATTCCTGCTTATTCAGGCGTTCAGTTTACCGGCTAGCTCGAAGTATCAGCTGCGTCCAATGCATGGCTCGAAAGAATCGCAGCTAATGAACTATGCAGACTTTTCACACGTGCTCGATGACGTCGAGTGGGATGTGCATCCGGGGGCGCCCGCTCCGCACGGCGACTGGCCAGTCGAAACGCTCGAGGAATTTTGTCTGGTGGCTGCCAGCCGATTGCCCATCGTCAGGGCGTCATGCGAATCCGGTAACTACAATGCAATCGTTCTGCTTGGTGGAGGCGACCCGGGATTTCTCGAAGCCCGCGAGATAGGGCGGCGATATGGCATACCTGTAACCTCATGCGCACATGCGCAGATGCACGTGGCGTCTATGCTTGGCAACAAGTTCAGCATGATCGACATCTCCGAGGCTCACAACATGCGCATGGCGGATCTGGTCGTTCAATACCGGTTTACTGAGCGCTGCGCATCCATTCGCAATGTTAATTTCCCATTGCCGCGCCCTTCTTATGCGGACGAGCGCCCCGTATCGGCGGAGAAAGCAAAAGCGCAAAAGGGCGAAGTCTCGGAGATGCTCGAGGCCGCGGTTGCGGAGGCTGTGGCAGCGATCGAGGATGACGGCGCAGACGTGATAATCCTGGGATGTTCCGCGGCGTTCTGGATGCAACCGTTTTTGCAGCAGCGATTAAACGATATGCGGCTGGGAGATACCGGTGCTCGAAGGTTACCGCTGCGCGATCGAGCAGGCGAAGCTTCTCGTGAATCTTCGCGTCGACGCGAGTGGGCTTGCGTTTCCTTCCGATCATCCACGGAAGTGGCGGCGCAAAAAGATCATCTAAGCATGCAGCCCAAACGATCGCGCGGGAGCCAGTTGCGCCCGACTCACAATGCGTTCACCCGCGCCATAATGCCGACATCAGCTGCCCGACGCGTGCGCGCGGATCGCTGGCGTTGGCGCGGCCGGGGAACCTGGCCGAAGTCAGCAGGTCTCTCGATTACCCACACTCCTTGCTGGTACCTTGCAACGTATTCTCGCCCGCGCCTTGGTTTCAGGAACGCTTGCAGCCGCGGCCGTCACAGTAGTCGCATCGATCGCCAGCCGGCGTACGACGGGCAGCTATCCGTCCGCCATCAATGCAACAAGCCATGCACTTTGGGGTGATCGTGCGGCGAATCACGATGACTATTCGTGGAAATACACGGCGACGGGGCTCGTCACGAACTTTGTCGCATCGGTCTTCTGGGCGGGCTTCTACGAGATGCTTGGAGTTCGCGCAAAGCGGCCCGGTCCGATTCGACACGCGCTTCGTGCCAGCGGCATTTCAGCGGCGGCTTATATCACTGACTATCATCTCGTGTCTAAAAGACTGACGCCTGGCTTCGAACTGCGGCTGCCAGCAATAACTCTCGTGCCGATTTATGTCGCTCTCGCCGTCGGACTTTCTATCCGGGATGTTTTGGCCCAAACCCGAGCCGGTAAAGCGAAGCGCAACCGCGGTTGAGTTGTATCACGCAAAAGAAATGGACCGCGAAGTCGCGTTTCTAGCAATTGAGTCGTCGCCAGCAAGTGTCGGCGTCCCCTATAACTCCGGCTCCATGTACAAGTGCACCACATGAGTCACACTTGTCGTGTGAACGATCGAGTAATCGGATGCCAGCGTGCGCTAGGGACTACGAGCAATCGATCGAGTGCCTCGCATGTGATCCACGCTCCAGACGCCCGGACCGGCAGCTGCAAGCATCAGGAAGATAAAGCAGAACAACACCGCAGGTTCGCCGCCGTTGAGGATTGGCGAAAGGACATTGCCTTTCGGCGCGTGGCCAATGAAGTAAGCGAAGGCCATTTGTCCAGACAGCAGAAACGCCGAAAATCGGGAAAACAGGCCAATCAGCAGCAGCGCGCCGAAAATCAACTCGAAGATGCCCACAAACCAATAGAAGGTCATGGGCTGCAAGTTGTCGAACATTGCCACGTGCGGCAGGTGAAACAACTTTGCCGTCGCATGCTGCAAAAACAGAAATGCGGTCACAATTCGCAGCACGGAAAGAACGCGGGGAGTCCATGTATCGTAGAAGGAGTTCGTGAGCATATCGTCTCCGATAGAACGTTTGCAGCCTCTCGGTCACCGTCGGTGTCTGTGACTACACGCAGCAGGAAACGGCATCCGGCGGACTTGGGTAGGCAAGTGACAAGGCCTCATCTGGCGAGTCTCCGTACGCGTGGCCGCGACTGGGCTCTGCGCATGTTACGAACGCCGACGATCCCTGGGCAGTCAGGCTGCGCTGCATTTTGTCGTAGGTGTTTGCGCACGGCGTGTATTGGATGGCGCGGCGATTGCGACGACGGTTTATTGCATGAGCCCGCGATTCGCGCTCTGTTACCGCTTGCGGAAATCGATTTAAGCTGCCGCAAACGCGCGTAAGCGTACGCGCCCATTACAGACAAACTCCGCTTGGCAGGAATTTTCTGCCGAACGACTGCTGAATTATTAGGCGCGGACGCTGTCTGAGTGGGGCTATGGATTTATGCAAGGACTGCACCGGCGGACACGACGCTCGATTGCAGAGTAATCCGACGGACGTGGTTTCTTCCCAGCACGAGACCTACGGCCTCGGGCCTGAGCGCGCTCTCATCGTAAAACCGATTCCGGGCGCGCGGCTCACCTGGCTTAGCAGCATGTTGGGCCATCAAGAGAACGCGACACTAAGGTTAGCCGTAGCCGGCTAAGTCGGGCCCCATGGATAGACCACCAGACCTTGCGCCCATGGCGCTCCCACCGCGATTCACGCAGCACCCGAAGCAGAACCACATCTTAGCGGCGTTACCAACAGCCGAATACGAGCGTCTGCAACCTCACCTTCAGCTGATCGATATGTCAGCCGGCTCGACGCTGTACGAGCCGAACGAGCGCTTGAGTCACGCATATTTTCCGACGACGAGTGTCGTATCGCTGATCTGCGCTATGGAGGACGGCACTTCCGCCCAGCTCGCAGTCACCGGTCATGAGGGACTCATCGGCACATCGTTATTCATGGGTGGTGGCACGACGTCGAATCGCGGGTTGGTGCAAAGCGCCGGATACGCCTACCGGCTTGCGGCCAGTATATTGCGACGAGAACTGCCGCGAGCGGGCAATCTGCACCGATGGGGACTGCGTTTCACCCACGCGTTGGTCACGCAAATGGGGCAGACGACTGCGTGCAAGCGGCAGCATGCCGTCGAACAACAAGTATGCCGGTGGTTATTGTTGACTTTGGATCGTATATCCGGCAACGAAATAAAGACAATAGGGCACTCGATTGCTGACATGCTGGGCGTTAAGCGCGACGATTTGACCAAGGTCGCGCGCCAGTTTGAGAGCGACGGCTTGATCGAATACACAAGCGACTGTATCCGAGTGACTAATCGTGCTGAACTGGAAGCGCGGGTATGTGAGTGCTATGCAGTCGTCAAAAAAGAGTATGACGCATTGTTTGCCGATGGTCGGACACGCGCAACCACCGGGTAGTGATCATGAATCACCATTCTGTCAACGCATGACTTGTAGCGCAATTGCGGCGTCACTTACCGCTGCGAGCCGCCGGGTCCCCATTTCGAATATATGATGTAGGCGGCGATTAACAAGATGACGGCGACCCCCACCTCGTAAGAGCCCCCAGCAGCAGGAGCGGTTCCGACGTGCGTAGCGATACGCATTACTTCATCGTCCGTCAACGCCGCGACACGTTCCTGCGCCGCTGCCGGCGACGCACCCATGACTTGCAGTTCTGTCGCGACGTGCTCGCGAACAATGGAGTTTGGAGACTCGACTGTGCTGTCGGCAGCGCTCGCCACTGAGTCTTTGGTCGCTATCATCGCTGCATTTGCGCCGAAGGGCAGCATCATTAAGCTTGCTATCAAGACAGCGCAGACTGCCCTGTAAAAAGTTTGCATCGGACGCTCCTTTAAGTTCAACGAATCTGGCGGTCAAGATTACCACTACGCTTGGTCTAACCTCTCTGGCGCTTCATTCTTCGCTCCGTGCTACAGGAACCGGCAACTCTGGGCCAGTCGCCGAAGAGGTGGTCGCGTATTGATGTACGCGCATCAAAGACCGGTGTCACAACTTGTTTGGGCACATGATCTGCAAAAAGACGGCGTCGATTGACGGGGCACGCCGCTTCGAGCCGTTACAGTGCAACGAACGTAGACGTCAGCGCGCGAGGGTGCTATTTCTTCTCGAGGAGTCGCGTCGCTTCCTTGCGCAGTATCGGGAGAAGGCGTTTGGCTGCCTTCGCCAGTAGCCCGGGCAACGATACTTCGATGCGCAACGCGTCCTCCAGCACTTCAATGGTTGCCGCCGCAGTTTGGCCCAGCGCGAGCAGGCGGAAGCGTAATGTATCTCCCTGCCAAGTCTGCTGCTCCATCGTGACCATACCGCCGAGGTGACCGCTGGTGCGGGCGAAGCCCTCTTTGAGACGGCGGACAGCCTCGTCCTTGCCGAGACGATGGCCGACGGTCACCGTGACGGTATCGCTCATCGAAAGTGTAACTGCGTAGGGTGGACGTGCATGCGCGTTATTATGATCGAACGGCGCATGTTCGCCATGGGCTCGCCGCAAATTTAACGTTTAAGACGGCCACGATGCTCTGCCTGCGAGTGTCTCATTTGCCTTTCGTTACTGCGCGCTTTGCGAAGCGCGTAGGTCGCTATCGACGCGAGCCGCCAGTCGCCTTTTTGCAAAGCAGCCATTTAACGTTCGCTTGAGCGGTGCGGAAGCGAAGCGACAGTTGCGAGCATCCGTTTTCGAGCGCGCTGTTTAGCCGGCGGCGCGCCAGACGCCGACAAGCCGCCATCGTAGCCGACCACATGCAGCAGATCGTTTGACGGCTTCATCTTTTCATCAGTTGATCGTGGACAAGCTGGTACGAATCCGCGGGTATCGCCATCGCGCCTTGGAACGGCCGGTCGAGGCTGATGATCACGAAGAGCACCATGGCGACGAAGCCCGCCAGGCCCGCGACGAGCACGGCCTGGAAGTGCGGCTCCTCGATGGGGAAGAAGAGCGAGAAGAGCAGGCAGCCCATCGCGCCCGGCAGAAGAACAACCCACATGACTCCCGGCAGTCGGCTGTTCACGGCATCCAGCCGCTGGCGGCGCGCTTCGTGCATGCGGTTGAAGGCGCTCAACGTCTCGGCATGGAGAATTTTCTGCGATTCCGAGGTGGGCTCGAACACCAGGAGCTGCGCCAGGAAGCGGTCCATCCACTCCACTCCGGCACGCGGAATCCGGCCCTGGTTCTGCTCGGGCCACGCCTCCTGGATGATCTGGTTCGTGTAGCCACGCAGCACTTCGCGCATCGAGTCGCGCTCGCGTTGCGGGTAGCCGCCCAGGTCACGCCACAGGCTCGCGATGGCGGTCGCCTCGCTGGACACGATGTCCGTTACCTGCGAGTGCCTCGACCATACGCTGACCGCGGTCAGGGCGGCGACCAGGCCGTAGAGCACCATGACCGACTGCATGACCGCGGCGGCGTAGAAAAGCGAGGCATTGGTGTTGAGATGCAGCCGGGGCAGGACCCATCGCCGCAAGGCCCACAGGCTCGCGAGCGAGAAGCCCATCAGCCAGACGTTCAGGACGATGGCCAGCGCCCACAGCGGAAGCGAAAACAGGAAATCGATCATTTGCATTCGAATCTCGCAGTTCGCCGACGATGCCGGCGCCACAGTATGTCAAAGTGCATTCCGAGGTTATTCCGCGACGCACACTGGCGGCCGCCTTTGTGTTATGCAGCCTAGCCGCTGGATAACAATGGCATGTTGAGATAGCCGTGCGGATGATACCGCTCAGGGATTTTCCCGTCACGTCTTACGCGGAATTCCAGGCGCTGCGTAGCACGCTCGCACTGGTGTAGCTTCCACCAATTTCAAATGAAACGGCGAAGATGTGCAATCGGCCGGAAGAGTAAGCGACATCACACACGTACTGTCAGCTCAAATCGCGACGGTACAGTTAAGTCTGCACGAGTCCGCATTGAATCTTCGCAGCATCCTGTTGTGTTGTAGAAGCGCGCCGAATTGATAGCGCCTCAGGCTCGCGACAGATGAGCCGCATCAGCGTTAATCGGAACGCGCTGGTGCAAGCCATGGCCCGATAACAAGCGACAAGACGACGACGGCTAACTGCGATCCCATAAACGCCAGCACATGATTTGGCGGAATGCCGGCGAACGTATTTGTCAACGACCGCGCGAATGTAACAGCCGGATTGGCGAAGCTCGTGGATGACGTGAACCAGTAAGCTGCCGTAATCCAGAGCGATACTGCTGCGGCGATATGCGCCAAAGGCGCGCGCGAAGAAAGGCTGATCGTCAGAAGGCCGAAAGTCGCAATGACTTCGCCAAGAGATTCACCCAGGCTGCCGCGCGCGTGGGAGCTCGTCTGTATCAGCGGCAAGCTGAACATCGCATGAGCCGCAATCACTCCCGAACAGGCACCGGCAAACTGTGCGGCAATGAACGCCATTGCCTCGCGCAAACTGATAGACCGTTGCACGGCGGCGGCTGTGGTGACCGCAGGGTTGAAATGCGCACCTGACACCGGCGCGAAGATAGTAATCAAGACAAACAGACCGGCGCCGGTCGCGATGGCGTTTGCTAAGAGGGCAACGGCATTGTTTCCTGCAGCAAGATTTTCGACCATGATCCCTGATGCAACCACGACAGCAAGTCGCAACCCCGTCCATATGGCTCTGCCGCGATCCGACATATCACTATTTTTTGCCGATTTGCGTTAGCCGTTGCAGTGCCAAGTCGTCGAGCAATTCGGTGCGTAAGTTCAGTAGCAGCGAAATGCGCCTTTGCAGAACTGCGAATGCCTTTTTGAACGCGGCGCGCTTCTCGTCGTCGGTCCCGGTGACAGCCGATCTCGGCGCGTTTTACTCAGCCTCTTGATGGCCGAACATCGAGCTACGGCGTGCGCCTATCGCTGGGATGCATGCGTGTTAGTCTTACGCTGCTTAGTTACAGCGTGCTATGGCGTCCGCGGCAACATCAACGTACAGTCCTCGGACATGCTGTTACCCCGCGACGCATTTCAGGTCCCCTTAATACTCATCAGGAACTAACATGAAATCGCTCAGCTCGAGCCCAGTCAAAAATGTATTTGCATCGGTGGCGCTGGTGGCCGCTTGTTCGACCAGTGTATGGTCGGCAGATCTGCCGGACTTCACTTTTAACCCCGCAGCGGTCGGCCTTGCCGGCTCGTCAGTGACCGCGGATAACATCCTGGTGTCAGATTTTTCGTCCGTTACCTTTACCGGCGCTACCACCTTCAACGACATAGGCTTTGAGTCCATCACCGGTTTTCAACTTGGTGGTAGTAACGTAGTCGCGGGTGGCCTGAATTCCACCTACAGCCTTTATCTTTCGTTCAACGGCACCGGACACTTAACCCTTGGCAACGCAGGCAGCAATCTGAACACGACCGTAACTGCCGGCGTGTTCGACACGTTGAACTACTCGTTGATTGGCGCATCGGCCAATTCGACGTTCGGCTTTATAGGGACTACGCCGACTGTGAACAGTGTAGCGCCGCAGACGCTCGCGACGGGCTCGCTAATCAATGGGAACGTGGTAAGTTCACCGGCAAATGGCAATACGGCCTTTGTCCCAAGCGCCAACGCGAGTCTCACGTTTGTCCAAGCGCCCGGCAAGCAGGGATTCTTCTCGCCCAACCGTTCTACAACACGGTGTTCCTTGCGTTGACGACTCCGGTCTCCACGGTTATGCCTAACGGTAGCGGATTCATGATCACCAACGGCGGAGGCGCTCTCAACTTCGCCGCGGCGGCGGCAATTCCGGAACCGGAAACGTCTGCGCTCATGCTCGCTGGGTTAGGACTGATCGGTTTCATTGCGCGCCGCAGGAACCACAACACGATTTGAAACATACAAAGCCACGACAAGAACCCGCTTCGGCGGGTTTTTTGTTTGCCAGACGACTGATGATTTTTATGCGGCAGCGCTGTCTGATCGGCGTTATGGCAAAGGACTGCATGGCGGCACGCGACGATCGATTTCAGAGTAGTCCGCCCCGACCTGATTTATTCACAGCACGACTCCTAAGGCCCCGCGACTTGTCGCAGTCTGACGCAAAGTGGTTCCTCATGCAGGTGGTATGCCAAAACCGCGGACGGGAGTTTAGTGTTTTCGTTTTCTTGTTCTAAGGCTCCGCGAGTTTGCGGCCCCGCCCTCTTAACAAACGTTTAATGGCGGTTTCGTAAGTTTGCCATTGAGACCCGCAACCCCACATCACGCGCTGTAACACTGAGCAAACATGCCCCAAGAAATACCCGCAGGAAGCGAAGCTGTCAGTTAAACACCGTTGAATAAAGCTCGCACGGGACCTACAAAGAAGCCGGGCGTTCTGTCCGGTTTTTTTGACACGAGATATGAGCAGCATCTCGCCCCTTAGACGTCATCACTTTTGGCAAATAATTGAGACCTTCTCGCAGCCCCTTGTGTAGAGCGCAATACGCAAATAACCCGCGAAGTGTTGATGGGTGCCTCGTTGCAGACCATTGCAGACGAATATGGAACGGCGCCGGCGCATCCATCGCGATTCACGCCATTGCCACAAGATAATACCGGCGACCGCAAGCAGATTGATGACTACCCAAGCGATAGCCCATCCCCAAGACCGTTCGCCCATATGATTAGGTTTTGAAGCGAAAGGCGTGACATGCTGGGGCCCGACACGGAATCAATCAGCGTCGGCGAACTACTTGCGTGTCTACTTAGTTGGCTCGACCGCTAGGTTGGCAACGTCAACGTCGGCGGTTTTTTATCCGTAAGGCACGTGTCGCACCCGAAAATAAGCGGAGTGCTATAAACGACGCTACTAGTAAGAGTTCGAAAACGATCGCTGGCGCATGACGACCAAGCCCAGCGTATACGACCAACACGGAATCCCACAGACTCATACATTCTCTCTTCACATTCCTCGGCGACGACCCCATTGCACCGGGACGTAATCTTCGTTGAGCGCGAGTGGAGAGTCGATAGTCCGTAAGGATCTCGAGTTGCCATCATGCCTGCATTAACGTTATTGAGCGGCCGCTCAATAACTGCATTGGTTGATTGCTCAGCTGCACCAATGCAGGTGACTAGTCCAAACTAGCTCCTGCGACCCGCTCGGACGTCGCGCAATGTTCGCCCCCTAACAACCTGCGTTCGGAGTCGCTCAGAGCGCAGACACTATAAGCCGACTTTATTGGCGGCTCTTTTTTATGTTAGATTTCGAACACTCAGCGCAATGCTGATGTCATCCAACGTGTCCACACTTGACTACCGATGTTGCGGATACGGCCCCAAAATCAACGCAGAGTCCATCAAATATTATTTTGCGGTCGGCCATTGCGTCGGTGGCACGGACATACACTTCGTTGCTAGAGACGGCGCGTTAGCATAAGGTGACAGCGTCCTTTCGCGAATTCGCACGTTCGCCACACAATGATGGATGGGCGATACGGCGGCCGGCCACTTTATCTACGGTCGAACGTTCGGAAGCTGCCGGGCATAATGTAAGCGGCGCGCTTCGAAGAGGGCGCGGCGACTTACCACTTTTTTTGATTCCACCGGACTCATGCCATGTCGCCGTCAGCCGCTCTAGCAGTGTTTACGTGCCTTTTGTCCTCGGACCTGCGTTCCTTGGCATGATGCCGTAAGCGTGTTCGTTCAACGGCTTCAGAACTAAGGCGCAACACGCGCTGCTGATGCTCGTGGGCCGTTCGGTCTGCTACGTTGACGACACTGGCGACCAATCGCTTTATTGTTTGCAGCTCGTCGGATACCGACATCAAATCGGTCGCCCGACGCGTCGGAACGCGTTTGTGCACCGCCCAACAGGCGAACCATCCGGCTCCAAAGCCCATAACGATGGCGAGTGAAATTACAGCCGCTTCCATAATCACCCCGACTTTTATTGTTAGTGTTGGAAGGCTCCACAAGGTTACCCGTGTACGCGCGACGCTTGCAAGGCCCATTTGCCACGGTAAACACTCGTCCAGCGAGCCGTCCGTTCCGGCGAACGAGAAATTGTCGAAGCAAAGTTACTCGCATCGCAATGCGACTGCGTCCTGCCCACCGTTCATGACATTGAACCTAACATTTCGTTAGATTTCGCACCTCAATGTCATGCTAACGACATCGAATATAACGACGCTGACATGACAACGTCAGTCCTTGAAAGTATCATTTGCAGCAAACTGTCACGACAAAGACTAGTGAAGATGCAAAGAGGGCACAGTCAACAAAGGACCGCACGCTAGAAAAACAACGTGTTTATGGTGGTCTGAGCTTTTGTTAACTGCTTGGCAATGCAAAAAAATCGAATCGTGGAGGAGCAGCGATGCATTACCAGCGGACATTCTTAAACCAAGAACATGATCCGGAAGTGGTGGCGGCAATTGACTTGCTGCATGTATTGTTTTGCGGTCCCCAACCAACACTTCCTTACGAGTATGAAACGTGGCGGCTCGGCGAATATTTACTTGCACGAGGGTGGGCTACCGGGACCACCACCACGGGCCTTGATGTGTCCTCGACCGGCCGTAAGCTCCTGACGTTGCTGCATCGCGTGCGCCTACACTAGCCCGTCATGACAAACCGAAGCTCAAATCTACAACGTCCGTTGCGTTGACTACCGAGGACGCCGATACTATCAGCAAGGTGGGCATACACTCGATCAAGTATTAGTGGTGGGAGGCGCAAGACGCAAAGCACGCCTAAAGTGCTGCCGAAGGGGTGTCGGAGAGCCGAGGCGCGCGGCTGCCGCAACTGTTGGCAAAAAAAAGGCCGCCGGTAATGGCAGCCTTCCAAAAGACTTCAGCATGAATGCAGGCGTTCTTAAGGACCTGCACTACAAGAATAGGCGCCCCGAGTGGCCTTGCCTATGCATTAATGCCGATGCGCTCGTAAAAAGTCTGCATAAACGCAGATGCACCGTTGCTCCACACGACTGCCGCCGCTCACGCTTGTTAGATGATCCTGTCGGCGATGTATGGGCGTTTGACGTCGCCAGCTCCGATTCGCTTAACCGTGCCGAAAGTAGTAACTTTGCGTCCTGACCCAATTCTTACGGTTTATAAGTGAAGTCGCTGGCTCGAATTCGACCGATCGGTCTCTACACTCGCGTATCTGGTCCGATCGATGTTCGGTTTGTTGTTTGCGATATGCGCGCACCGATTCACGCGCGCTTGGTAGCCGCACTAACGATTCTCAAAAAAACCCCCGAAGCGCGGTTGTCGCCAGTCAAAGGAGGTTACTGTTGGCGCGGCGACTGAAGGCCAGACCTACGAGCGCAAGTCCGACGAGCGAGAGCGATGCAGGTTCAGGAACAGTGTTTAACGCCCGCGCGAGCGTTGTCTCACTTGACGCAACGTTTCCGGTTCCGCCGGCGGGACCCATCAAGTCGGCAGAAAAACGAAAGCCGGTGATATTCACACCGAAGCCGTTAAAGTTGCTATTGTTGAGAACGAAGTCGTCTATGTCGATGCCGGGTGCAAGGACGCTGAACATGAGCGGACCCGGGTTGGGGTTGCTGCTCCCATTTCCGCATCCCGTGCAATCGAAGCCATTCGTGAACGGGCCGAAGGGCGTATTGGTAATCCCGGTCACGGCAGTGAATTGTCCAGACGGGCTAATCAGGTTGATGGAATCAGGCGTGAGGTCAAGATTGAACGCAAAGGCGTGGTGAGGGCCGCCCGTGCTCACGAATTGCACGCCGGGCGTCAACCATACATTTACATCGACTTCACTGACACCGTTTTGAGTCAGCGTCACCGTTCCGAGTGTCGACCATTGCGATGCAATGGTGCTGCTCGAGATGATGTTCAGAAGATCGGCGTTCGCTGCCGGCGAGACGGTAAGACACGTAGCGGCTATCGCAGCGGCGACAGTTAACTTTTTAATGTCCATCGAAACCTCTTTTTATATGAAGCACGTTGTTTCCTCGCGGACCGCATACTGAGGGGCCACTAGAGCAGCAGCAATGGCCAGTTCGGATCATTGTTTGGGCCATGTGGTAATTCATCACGTCGGTTCTAGAAGTGGCGTCACAGCTTGTGGAGAAAACATGCATTCGACGATAGGGCCAGCCGTCCGTGATGTGACTAATCGCCGCGCACATCAGGGCTTGTGTTTCAATCGTAGAAGCACGCCAATCCCAAGTTTGACCCGCGTAATCGGTTACCCACCTCGGCCGCCTCTTTACGGCGTGACAGTTCGAACAGCGCGAGGGCTGCGGGCGATGCACTTTCATCGATGTGATTCGGCGTATCTGAAGACCCCATTACTGATGAACTGCTCATTGCTTCATCGGCTTTAGCGCGGTTGTTTTCAAGCATACAAATTGTCACTAAAACGCGCTGCTGTATTTGCACCCGCTGTTTATCAAATAGCGGCGCGCGGATGCCTATTGCACTACGCAGACGCGGATTGCTGTCATCTTCTTCTGGCAGACATCGCGCGCCGGGCCTTACCGCGCTGCTCTCGCCGTAACCGGGCGAACGTCTTGCGCAGATCGGTGCTTGTACTTGGTGTGTAGCGAAAGGAGGGATCAAGTATCGATTTCATCTAGTCACCCATAAGGTTGGTTTACAGTCCACAGAAGGTGTTATGCACGTCACGTGCCAGCGCCGAAGGACAGCGACACTCATGAATGCGTGACTTTGAGGGTGACTTGGGATACCTGCGTAGCACGATCGTGAAGTAATGCACTACAACCGCGTGCCAGTTCGCCCAAATCCCGACACTCATGCGAACGACAAAGCCGTGTTGCTATCCGAGTAAGTGACCTGACAACCGGTCTATTCTGTTGTCATCTGAAAAGCCGGATAACATTCAGGACGCGACCGACCCGTCGCAGAACTTGCACGCACGAGGGTGGGTCGTGGACAAGAAAGTCCCGAGTATGCGTATTGCACCTGCATGACCTGACGACCGAGAAAACGATTGTTGGCTGACAGCTCGGCACTCAGCTGGCGAATTCAGGCAAAGTCGCGGAACGAACTGCGATAGGCAGGGTCATCGCACTTGAGGCTTGAGCAGAACATAAGCGCTGATGTCGTGGGCATTATCTTGAGCTCCCAGCGTCATCACCTCGGGGCTTGAGCTGACACGGATGGCGTTCACGCAAATTGATACTGTCGCGGCCGCCTAAACGTGTAACGACAACAGACGCAGTGTTGAGGGTAATTAAAACTGCTGCGTGCCGCAAAACCGCAGTTCAGACTCAGGCCGCTCTTTGGTTTTGGCCCAATGCGGCCTCATGCTGCACGAGTCCCGACGGCGTGCTGGTTGTCCCCCGGGCACCTAGCCGCACCTGCAAGAAAACGCCTAAGCGGGTCTAGGGTCCAGTTGGAGTTATACCTGCTCGCACTATCTAGATGACATTCAAACAAGAGGTAGTGACAAAAGCGTTAGGTATCGGCTCGCAAGAGCCTCGGAGCGATCACCCGACGTATAAGCGCACCATTGCACGCTTGCCGAATATCAAATAGGAAAGACGTGTCGAAGTCGTGATGTCCACGATGATTATCAAACGAATGTTAACTGCCGAAAATAGTAGCGAACTGCTACGCACTTAGATCTGATAGGCGAGGTCGCATCCCTGCCTCCTTAACTCATTGACTTTGAGTGTTGGGAAACAACGAAGCGCGTGTGGTTTTTCGCACCCGTACGTTTTTCGCCGGACGGAGGTCAGGCCGCGGGTCCGTACCAAGACGTTGCCCGCCGGCTTAGCACGAAGAGCTGACGGGGCGTCTGTTAATTGATGACTAACTGCAAGATACACGTCCCATATGGTGGTCACCGCCACCCTTACAAGCATGGTCCGCCGCTAATACAACAGCACATCTAACCGCGTCCCGGTATCAATATGAAAATGCACACTGAGCGACGTCGCGCTGTTCGATGCAAGAATCCTGCGGACTTGCGTGATGTGTGACTCGAGACATTCGTTGACTTGTCAGCACAATCGCCACGCTTTCGCCGCAGAACGTTCGATTTAATCGAACGAGTATGTAGCTTTTCAGTATTAGATTAAGAGCTTAGAACTCTGATCATCGTTGGTAGCAAACATGGCCCGCATCTTGCGACGATGCTGGCCGGAGCTTACTCATTTGCGCAAACGATTACTCGTATTAAGAATTCGTTTTCAGGAACGGTGACTTTGTTTGCATTGTGCGACTCCCGGATATGACAGATGATTATTTAAGATCATGGTGATTACTAAGATGTGACGGCATCCTTAGTGATGACTCGATGTTTTTATGTAGTGTGAGAAGCACTTTGTGTAAGTAACGGTAGAGCTAAACGCAACGGACTGACGCACGGTAGGTCCGATGCGACACGAATCTCCGTGTAATTCTTTTCAACTCACTTTAGGGATCCAAAATGAAAAAGCTACTGAATGCAATCAAAAACGGCACGATGGAATTCGTTCGAGACGAAGAAGGTGCGCAAGTCGTCGAGTATGCACTTATCATAGCGGTGGTTTCCATCGCTTTGGTGGTTGCTCTGCACGCGTTGACTGCGAACGGGGGTGGCTTCTCGACGTTTATCACCCGTGTTACGACCTGCCTGACTTCAGCAACCTGCACCTGAGATTGACTGACGCCGCTAGTCAGTTTTCAAGCAGGGAAGCGGGCTGTCGCCCCTTCCCTCTCTATTTTTAACGCGATGATATAAGAACCGACTATGGATTCCCAGGAACTGGTGGCGCTACTGCATTCCATCGGGCGCATCTTCGATGGCCGTACGAATTTGCTCATCGTGTTGCTTATATTGGCGGCCGTCATCGATTGCCGTACTCGTCGCATACCCAACGCCTTGGTGATATGCGGTGCGCTGTTCGCACTCGTTTACAACACGATGCACCCGCCGTTAGCGCACTATTATTATGTGTTCCCGCTGGCGGGCGCGATGGTGGGCCTGCTTTTGTTTTTGCCGCTCTATCTCATGCGCTCAATGGGCGCAGGCGATGTGAAGCTATTGGCGATGGTCGGCGCATTTCTCGGTCCGCTTGAGACTTTGTACGCCGCCCTGTGGACCCTTATTGCGGGAGGTGTT
The DNA here is from genome assembly GCA_963829085.1 of uncultured beta proteobacterium. GTDB lineage: Bacteria > Pseudomonadota > Gammaproteobacteria > Burkholderiales > SG8-41 > PALSA-1004. Next base: position 190,907 of record CAWHHJ010000010.1, read on the forward strand.
CTGTCGGTCGTGTTTGTGCTAATGCAGGGGACGGCCCGCCGCATGTTCGAAAATCTCTCCTCGTTCGTTAGCGTTGGGCTGGTGAGCGCAGTGGGAGGGACACCGCACATTCACCATATCGCCGCTCGCCAGTCGGCGGGAAAAATGCCTTATGCCATTGTGATTGCAACAGGTACCATGGCCTCCCTAGTATCCCATCAGTTCGGCTTCTTATAAATAACAGAAGGGCTTATCCATGAAGAACATGAGGGCAGTGGTAATGCTCATCATTTCAGTCTGTACTGGGGCTAGCTGTGACGGCGTTAGCTGTCGCCTGGGTCTCGCAGAAAGGGTCTATCGCTTCGAATAAGGTAGTGGTGGCAGCCATGGATATCGAGCTTGGTACGAGACTCAACCCGCAAATGCTTAGAGTTGTCGACTGGCCGAGCGGGTCCGTACCGCCGGGTGCGTTTGACGACCTCAAAAATATCCAGGATCGCGTTGTACGAACGTCTATCCAACGCGGTGAAGCAGTGCTTGCAGCGAAGCTCGCGCCGCTTGGAACACAGGGTGGTCTCTCTGCAGTCATCGCCGAGGGCAAGCGGGCAATGACTGTCCGTGTTAACGACGTGGTGGGCGTTGCGGGCTTTGCATTACCCGGTAACTATGTCGATGTGATGGTCAGTGCCCAGCAAGACAGGACCGGTACCAAACCGAGCGACGAGAATCAGCAAATCAGTAAAACGGTGCTGACACATGTTCTGGTGCTTGCGGTGGCACAGGAAGCAGGACGGGATGACACCAAGCCGAAGGTAGTGAATGCAGTCACTCTGGAACTCACACTCGCAGACGCCGAAAAGCTGGACCTCGCGCGCAACATTGGCACGTTATCGTTGGTCCTGCGGAATCAGATCGACACGGGCGCGAGCCCGACGCTTGGCGTGCGAAAGTCGGACCTTTTGGGCGTAGCCGAGCTGGCGGCGACTAACACGGTATCAACCAAGCCGATTGCGAAGGTTCGGGCGGTCCGTGTACCGGAAGGCGGTCCGCTGATCGAGAAGATCAAAGTGGAAGTGATCCGGGGAGTGCAGCGATCCAACGCCGAGATCGGCCTCGGGTCCGAACGTGCCTTCGGCGGTTGAGCCGTGGAATAACAAAACGTACAACGCGCCGGCGGACTACACATCTGAGTCCGATCAGGTTTGCGATAAGGGAGAACAAAAAAATGAGCGCAATACACTGCGACCATGCGCCGCGACCAGCGTGGCAGAGCGGAATCTTGGCGGCAGCACTATTGAGCTTCTGCCTGCTTCATCTCGAAGTAATGGCTCAAGGGAAACCGCTGCCCGGCAAGATGCAAGAGGCAGCGAACAATCAAGACATGTACTCCACGCCGGCGGTGATCGGCCCGACCATGACGCTGCTCAGTGGGAAGTCGACGCTGCTGCGGCTAGACGCTCCTATAGACCGCGTGTCAGTAGGTAATCCGGCAGTAGCAGACGTAACCATCATCAGCCCGCGCGAGCTTTATCTGCTAGGGAAGAACTTCGGCTCTACTAATGTCATTCTATGGCGCAAAGGCGGCCAAACGACGGCGATCGATCTAGTAATCAATATCGATGCTGGCATTTTGCAGGACAAGCTCTTGCAATTGCTGCCCGGGGAGAAGGGGATACATGTATCGGCCGCGGCTGATTCCGTAGTCTTGGCCGGCGTCGTATCAGGGGCGATGGCAGTGCAGCAAGCAGTGGCCATCGCAGACGCCTACGTGCGCAACATCAATAAAGGTCTGGTTCTCCCAGTCGTCGCAGGCGACGGCACAGCTAAAAACGGCACGTCAATAACCGTAGGACAAACGAACTCCGGCAGCACAGCTGTGTCAGTTGCGGCCGCAGGTGCACGCGTTATTAATCTCATGAAAGTCTCAGCGCCTCAGCAGGTAATGCTAGAGGTGAAGGTTGCGGAGGTCTCAAGAACTTTGCTCGACAAGCTTGGGACTCAATTCAACTGGACGCGTACGGACGGTAGTTGGATTTATTCAATCCTTACCGGCTTTCTCACCAACAGCGCGGGCGTAGGGAGCGTAACGAAAGCCAACGGCAACGGCTTGACGTTCGATGCCGCAAAGCAGGACGGCCTCATCAAAATTTTGGCGGAGCCTACGATTGTCGCCATCAGTGGTCAGGAAGGCAGCTTCCTTGCTGGAGGAAAGATCTTCATTCCGACGGCGTCGACGTCGCAGACAGGTTTTGCCACAGTCACGCTTACCGAAAAGGAATTCGGCGTCGGCTTGAAATTCACACCGACGGTTCTGGACGGTGCACTTATTAATCTAAGAGTGGCGCCGGAAGTATCCGAGCTTGCTCAAACCGGTTCGCCCTTTACTACCATCAACGGGGTGACTTCGGTGATTCCGTCGTTCACCACGCGCAGGGCGGAGACAACGGTACAGCTTTACGACGGCCAGAGTTTTGCCATCGCCGGACTCATTAAGAACAACGTGACGGAAACGGTGAAGCGTTTTCCGATTCTCGGAGAGCTGCCTTATATCGGGGCTTTATTCCGATCGAGCGAATTCCAGACTGACAAGACCGAATTGATGTTCTTGGTGACGCCACGTCTGGTGAAGGCACTGCCGCAAGACGTAGTCCTTCCGACGGACAACTTCACGCCGCCAACGCGCGCCGAATTTTTCTTAGAAGGCAAGATGGAAGGCTCGGCGGTCGAGCGCAAGCCTAACACCCCGCCCCTCAACGCGCCACAAAGCCAAGGCGGCTTTGAAGTCAAGTAAGGAGTATTGCATGACGTATAAACGTACTGCTGGCACGTTGGCGGCATTGTGCTTTATAGCGGGTTGCGTGTCGATCCACCCGGAACTGGACCAGCGCTCTGGCGATGCAATGTCTGCAGCCAAGAACGCACAAACGCTTAATCCACAAGTAAGGCGGGATCCGAATGCTGTGTCCGGAATCGATGGCAGGCCAGCGAAGGAAGCGATGGACCGCTATGTAGATTCATTCAAGTCGCCGCCGGCGACGACGAATGTCATTAATATCGGCGGATCTCTGAATGGCCAAGGCGGCCAGCAGTGAGCCGTAGTGATGCGAAGCGTCACGATCATGTATCACGAAACTCAACTAAGGCGCTCGCAGAACGGCGCCGTCATCGTAACCGTTGCGATGGCCATGCTCTTTTTGCTGGGCTTTATGGCGATTGCGTTGGATTTTGGCCACTTGTTCGTCGTGAAGACTGAACTGCAGACCGCGACGGACAGTTGCGCGCTGGCGGCTGTACAGGAATTGGATGGAGCGAGCGATGCGCTCATCCGCGCGAGCAATGCCGGGATGACAGCCGGAAACTTGAATAAAGCGAACTTCCAGGGCGCAGCTGCTGCAATCGTCGCAACTGACATTACATTCAGTGATTCATTGATCGGCGCGTACAGTCATACGTTCGCACCGATTGCGAGCGCCAAATACGCCAAATGCGCACACACAAAATCCGGGATGGCACCATGGTTGCTGCAGACGATGGCAGCGTTCACTGGCAACGCCGCCTATGCTGCAAACCAGGGTGTGTTCGCTCAGGCCGTCGCGACGCGCGCACCCGCACAGCTTGCGTGCGCCGCGATCCCGGTCCAGATTGTTCCGAAAGGGGCAGGAGGGGCAGCGCCCAATTACGGGTACGTGCCAGGGGAGTGGATTCCGTCAGTCTATAACGAAGCCAACAACAACGCTGCGCCAACACCCGGTCATTTCGGATGGGCCAACCTAGATGGCAGCACGTCGGCGACCGCTTTGAAAGCGCAATTACTCGGGACGGGGGTCTGTAGTCTCAAGACTGGAGACACCGTCAATACCACCGGCGCCAAGGTAGCAGCGAGCGTCGAGTGGAATACGCGCTTTGGGCTTTACAAAAACGGTGGTGGCAATCCAGACATTAACAGCGCCACACCGGATACGACAGGTTACGCGTACACGGCTACCAATTGGCCGAGTCAAAGCAACGCGTCGACCGACTTTCTGAGCAAGCGCGCGACGTTCAGATCATATGGCGATACCGTTGATAACGTGGCAGCGGGCAACGCTATTACTGGGCTGTCATTAAGCACGGGCGCGTACAAGAGTACGGACATGGGTACATTCGCGGCGGGACCGCGTGCACTCGCAACGCACGGCGGTGACCGGCGGTTAATCACAGCGCCATTTGTCGTGGGCGGAAAGATAGCTGGCTGGGCATGTCTACTCATGCTTCATCCGATCGATGGCCCCAATGTGACCGTCTACCTCGAATATGTCGGTAATGCCGGTAGCCTATCAAGCCCTTGCGCGAGCTCAGGGTTGCCGGGAGGGACAAACGGGCCGCTTGTCCCTGCTCTGGTTCAATAGCGCGACAAACATGAAAAACAGCCAAAAGGGTGTGGCCCTAATCGAATTTGCCCTCGTGCTGCCTTTGCTATTGCTGTTGAGCTTGATTGTCACCGAGTACGGTCGGGCCCTATATCAGTACAACACCCTTACGAAATCAGTGCGGGACGCGGTGCGCTATCTGTCAAGCAAGGATCCCGGAACTGGGATTGCTCAGGCCAAGAATCTCGTCGTTTACGGAAATCCCACGGGTACGGGCACACCTCTTGCGATCGGATTAACTGCTGCGCAGGTTCCCGATCCGGTTTGGCAGCTGACTGGAGCATCGCCGGTCATCAACACGGTCACTATCCGCATAACGAACTACACGTTCGTTCCTTTGTTTGCCAGCGTTTTCGGATTGAACTTCGGCAATATTACGTACGCAGATATCACCGCGACGATGCGAGCGCCACTATGAGACAGACGCAACGGGGCGCTACGATCGTCGAGTTCGCCTTGGTGCTCATTGTTTTTTTGACGTTCTTCCTGGGCATCTTGGATTTCGCGCGCATGTCATGGACTTGGAATGCGGCGAACGAAGCGACCCGTTGGGGCGCAAGAGTGTCGGTGGTGTGCGATAAAGGCGCCGCCGCGGTGCTCGCGAGCATGCAGAAGTTCGTGCCGCAGTTATCTGGCGCCAACCTTCAGATCGATTGGTACGATGCAACGGGGGCTGTCAGTGCGGCCTGTGACCACACGAACTGTGCGGGCGTGAACGTGACAATCACCGGCCTAAACTACCAATGGATTTCGCCTATCGGCTTCGCCAGTGCCGCAGCGATTCCAATGCCGGGGTTTTCTACTTATTTGCCACGCGAAATAATGGGGCAAGACCCAAACAGCAATTCGGTGTGCAGCTAACTATAACGGGAATCACAATGAAGATCGCCGTCATCTCGCCCAGTACCGAAGTCTCTCCACGATTTAAGCTTGATCATGGAGAGAACTAATCCTCCGCGCGTCATCGTGTGCCACGAAGGCGGTATCAGCAAAGTACGCGCAGTCGCCGAACAAGATCGTCCCGACATCATTATCGTGCAAGGCCTTTATCACGATGCGAGTGAACTGGCACCCATCGAGTTCGTGACGACGCACTATCCACAGATGATCGTGATTATGTTGTGCTCGCAACAAACTTCGGAGCTTCTCATCAACGCTATGCGCGTTGGAGTGCGCGAAGTCCTACCATCACCTGTCACGAAGGTCGTATTAGAAGCGGCACTCGCGCGCGCGGAGTCGAAGTTGGGGCTACGGAGTGCGCAACGCAGCGGCAGAATACTGGCGTTCGTATCGTGCAAAGGCGGCAGCGGCTCTACGTTTCTTGCCACGAATCTCGGCTACCAGTTAGCGGCACAAGATAAGAAGGTATTACTGATAGACCTGAACTTACAGCTCGGAGAGGCGGTCTTGACGGTGCACGACCGAAAAGCAACGACTGACATTGCCGAGGTCGCACGTAATCTCTCCCGCCTCGATGCGTCGTTTTTGAGCGCGTCGGTTGTACAGATCACATCGAATTACGAAATACTGGCCGCACCTGACGACCCTGCGCAGTCATTGCAAGTGAAGCCAGAGCACTTGGACGCGATACTAAATGTGGCGGCTAATCATTATGATTTCATCCTTTTAGATTTAAGTAAGAACCTCGATGACTTAACCATCAAGGCACTCGATCGAGCTCATAACATTTTCCTGGTCGTACAAACGATGCTGCCTTATGTACGCAATGCGAATCGCATGATGACCGTATTTCGCTCATTGGGATATGCGCAGGACAAAGTCGAGCTGCTGGTCAACCGCTTCTGGAAGAACAGCGAAATCGGCTTAAGTGACCTTCGCGCGAGCCTCGGCATAGCGAAAATGCACACGATACCGAACGGATATAAAGAAGTAGCGAAAGCCGTCAATCAGGGCCTCCCGTTAGCCACAGTTTCGAAGTCAAGCTTCGTACTGAAGGCGATTAGTGATTTGGCGGAGTCGTTGTTGCCTAAGACAGATCAGGTGAACAACGGCATGTTGAGCCGGTTGTTGAGACATTAAGCGTCGCATCCAAAAAAGGAGCACACGATGGGCACGAGCGATCTGAGAGGATTACTAGCTGAAAGACACGACAAGCTCAAGCCTGTGGTAACGGTGACGGGGCAACCGACGCCAGCACGTATGACAGCCGCAGCAGCCGACGCCTACGTTGGATTAAAAAATAAGCTCCATCTGCAGATTCTTGAGAAGGTTGACCTCGCTGCATTGGAATCGATGTCGGAAGCGCGGCTACGGCAAGAGATAGCTGGCATCGTCGAGGTATTGCTTACCGAAAATCCGGCTCAGATTAATGATGTGGAACGGCGGACGCTGGTTCGTGATATACAAAATGAGATGCTTGGTCTCGGACCGCTCGAGCTTTTAATGGCGGATGCGTCCGTTTCTGACATTCTGGTCAATAGCTATAACCAGATCTATGTAGAGCGGCGGGGGCGGCTTGAGCTGACGGATGTGACTTTCTCCGACGAAAATCACCTGCTGCGAATCATCGACAAAATCGTTTCACGGGTCGGTCGTCGCATCGATGAATCCAGTCCAATGGTGGATGCGAGATTGCCGGATGGATCACGCGTCAACGCAATTATTCCGCCGGTCGCTCTAGATGGACCTATGGTGTCGATCCGAAGGTTCGCCGCGATCCCGCTGAAGATGTCTGACCTCGTGAATGGATACAAGTCACTTACACCCGACATGGCGCTTATGCTGGAAGGTTTAGCTAAGTCGAAGATCAACATGATTATTTCCGGAGGCACAGGCTCAGGCAAAACGACGCTCTTAAACATCCTTTCGGGTTTCATACCGCAAACAGAGCGGATCATTACCATTGAAGATGCAGCGGAACTGCAATTGCAACAGGAACATGTCATCCGACTGGAGACGCGTCCGGCCAATATAGAAGGCAAAGGCGAAGTCAACCAACGGGCGTTGGTACGCAATGCTCTAAGGATGCGGCCTGACCGAATTGTGATTGGCGAAGTGAGGGGCGCTGAAGCGGTGGACATGTTGCAGGCGATGAATACGGGCCACGAAGGTTCGCTGACGACTATTCACGCGAACAACGCACGCGATGCGATTTCCCGGCTGGAAAACATGGTCGGCATGGCGGGCATCAATCTACCGCACAAGGCGGCGCGACAACAGATCGCATCGGCGATCACGGTCATCGTGCAAGGCAACAGGCTGCCAGATGGTCAGCGCAAGATAACGAGCATCCAAGAGATCACTGGCATGGAAGGCGACGTGATTACCATGCAGGAAATCTTCGCCTTTTCGCAGAAGGGTGTAGATCCGGATGGCAAAGTAACTGGCCACTTTCAGGCAACCGGCATTCGACCAAAATTCGCGGACAAGCTACGCAACCACGGCATTAACTTGCCAGACACAATGTTCGACGCCAGTAAGCGATACGAGTAAACGGTATGAACCTCTTAAGCATGAGTTTTTTTCCGATTTTCGGCATCATGGCTTTCGTCGCAGTAGTCCTGCTATTCGAAGGCTTGTACATGATGTGGAACTCATATAAAGGACCGGATGCTAAGAAGATAGAGCAGCGCCTGCGCGCCTTATCGGCCGGTTCAGATATGAGTCAGCAGGCCTCCGTGTTGAAAACCCGCATGCTCAGCCAAGTGCCAGCAATAGAGCGGTGTCTTCTCGCTGTTCCTAGAATCAGCATGCTAGATCGCGTGCTTTTGCAATCAGGGTCCGAATGGACAGTAGCAAAGTTGCTATTCATTTCGCTCTTGTCTTTGCTCGGGATGTACATGGTGCTCGAAGTTGTGAACATGTCCGCCTTAGGCCAAGTAGGAGTTTCCATTGTTGCTGCGTTTGCGCCCTTAGGTTACATACGATGGAAGCGCCAAAGGCGATTACTTCGCATGGAGCGACAGCTACCGGATACGCTGGATTTTATTGGCCGGGCAATGCGCGCCGGACACGCACTTCCTTCAGCTCTGCAGATGGCAGGTGAGGAGATGGCCGATCCAATCGCTGCTGAGCTTCGCGTCACGCACGACGAGGTGAACTTCGGTGTTTCGATGCAACAAGCGTTGGGTAACCTCACCGAACGAGTGCCGATTACGGACATGCGCTACTTTGTCGTCGCAGTCTTAGTGCAGCGTGAGGCTGGTGGCAACTTGACCGAGCTGTTGGACAATTTGAGTCGCTTAATTCGAGACCGCCTGAAGTTTCAAGGCAAAGTAAAAGTCCTTAGCACAGAAGGCCGGATGTCAGCTTGGGTGTTAGGTACATTGCCGTTTGCGCTCGCCGGTCTCATGAACCTCGCCAATCATGATTTCATTAGTATTTTGTGGACAGACCCGATCGGTATAAAGATCACAAACACGCTATTGGTCATGATGAGTGTGGGGGCAATCTGGTTGTACAAGCTCGTCCAGATTCGTGTCTGAGCCGAGAGTTACTGAGGACTCCAAAACATGTTGATCTATGCTGGCCTGATGTTCTTTCTGATAACCGTAAGCACCATGGTGTTGCTGAATTGGGTAATCCCTAATAAGTCGCAGCGCCGTTTGCAAGAACTCGCTCGGCCACAAGAAAAGAATAATTGGGTGCAGACGGTAGTGGGTCTCGCGAACCCATTAGCCAAGCTATCGATCCCTGAAGGTAAATGGGAGGATTCGCCAGTCCGTGTGAGATTCATAAATGCGGGTATTCGCAGCACGAACGCGCCGGTGTTCTTTTACGCCGCTAAGACTGTACTGCCGCTGGTTTTCACTATCATCGCCTACATCGCATTGCAAGTCACGGGCACAAGCCTGGAAGTGGACACTCTATTGTTCGTATTACTAATCATAGCGATGATTGGCTGTTATTTGCCAAATATTGCACTGCGGCGTGCCGTCAAAGCACGACAAGGCGAAATCTTCGATAACTTTCCGGACGCCGCTGATCTGATGCTGGTTTGCGTCGAAGCCGGGTTGGGATTAGACGCTGCATTGGTGAGAGTAGCCGAAGAGATCAAGATTAAAAGTCGCGCGCTTACGGAAGAAATCCATTTGACCAACTTGGAAATGCGCGCCGGTAGTACACGGGAAAAGGCTTTGCGCAATCTTGCAATGCGCACCGGTGTCGAAGAGGTGAAGACCTTTGCAACGATGCTATCCCAAGCAGATAAATTCGGAACGAGCATTGGCGATTCCTTACGGGTGTTCTCCGACGACTTGCGTCACAAACGTCAATTACGCGCCGAGGAGATGGCGGCAAAGTTACCGACAAAAATGCTCTTCCCATTGATACTTTGTATTTTCCCAGCGATCAGTATGGTTATCCTTGGGCCGGCCGGGTACAAATTTACCGAGTGATCCTACCAATGCTCGGGGGACAGCACTGACAGTGCTCTTATACATTTAACAGATGGATGCGTCTTCGATAAGCAGCTGCGTGCGCAGTTGGCTTGACCAGCCAATGACCAAGGAGAAAAAAGTGCACAACTGGCCCCTGAAAAGCCTTACTATCATGTGTGGTGTAGTCTTCGCGAGTGGCTGCGCGCCTATCAAGAATATTAGTACGGCTCTCAGCGCACTAACAACGGCTCCCGTGTCGAGAGTGACGCACGGTACAGAGAGTTCGAACAGCGCTGATGGCATCGCGGCTCAAGATTCGGCCAAATACGACGC
>CAWHHJ010000011.1:0-103080 GCA_963829085.1 uncultured beta proteobacterium
CCACGGATTGCTCCCTTGAAACCAAAGTGCATGGACTCAACAATGCGCGATGTCACTTCGTACCCTAGGACAATTGCAGCCAGAACCTCCTTGCCAGAAGATCCAGTTTTTTCGGCAACCGCGAGAGCGCATGCGCTCACGGTGGTACCGTGATGAACAATGTAACGAAGGTGACTATCGTCGGAAGCCGCCGCATCGCTCATCAGCGCGTTTATTCGGGCCGCAGAAGCAATAGGTAACTTTTCTGCAGCGCCAAACCAAACCGTCGCTTCCGCTTTTCCGCCCCTCTCGACCTCAACGTCACGAATAATCTTCGCCGAGTCTATTGTCGAGCCAAGAGACGCACTGGCGATCGTGCTAGAGATGAGCATTTCGGCATATTCAATTGCCGTCGGAGGAAGATCCTCATAGGACTGCCGATTTACGAACTCTGCCAATTCATGCGCGATAGCCATTTTTTGAGCATATCACCACATTTAATATTTTCAGCACCGGTTCCATTCATCGGAACTTCATTGAAACAGGGGATTCATTAATGCGCAACAATTTTGAATGCTTCCCTGCCTGGCCCGAAGGCAGATTCCAAGCGAAATCAAGCTACTTCAAATCACTTGATACTATTTATGCCCATCCAGTATTGCATTTGATCATTCGGCGTTTCGACGTCATATTTGCGCACGAACTCCAGCTTGCCGTCGTCGCGAATTCGGAAGACCGAGAGCGCGGCGGCAATCGTTTTTACTTCCTGCCCCTCCAGAACGGCATACCTTTTGATGCTTGCAGTTACGAGAAGGCGTCCACTGGGGTCGCACGCGAAGGTACGTACGTGCGAAGAATGGGTGTCCGCATTTTGAATTAGTGTCGGCTCACCGGTATTCTTATCAACGGAGTAAACGGCTATATTGTTCTCACCGCCTCCAAAGACCCGCTTGCCCGCTACGTCAATCATGTAGTCCGCTCGATTGGCCAAATACACGATTTGTTTGGTTGGATGAAAATGTATTGGACCGCCCAGTTGCCGGGGCCGAACGTTGCCAGGATCAGCGAGCATCTCTCTCACATACGCGGGCTCAAAACCGAGTTGGTCACCATCGAAACGAAATACATGCAAGCGGTTCATCCGTTCGTCGGAAACATATATCAGTGGCAAAGACGGATGGAAATCGAGATGACGCGGGCCAAATCCGAAACCGCCATTCGGTGCCACTACCTGGCCGGCGGACAACTTCCCGTTCACGAAGCCAAAAGTCCGCAAGGCACCCGGTGATTCCGGGCGATCCGCCTTGGGGGCGACCCCACGGTCGACAATAATAGCTGTCCGCCCCGATGGTGAAACCATCACCTGGTGAGGATAATTCCCGTAGTTGAGCGTGGCGTCTTGGACGATCTCGTCGCCCAAACTTCCATCAGGCTTGATGCGATGCACCGTGATGCCACTGGTGGGGGCGTTATGCCCATTGAGCGCATACCTGCCGCTAGGATCCAAACACATGTGAACCGCACGACGCGCAAAAGGCTTTGACTCTCCGTGCTGGGCCAAACTCCCATCCGCAGCTACAGAGTAAGCCGTAACATGGTTCTGGTCAGACTTGAGCTTTGGGCCACCATTGCTCGTCGAAACGTACAGGACCGGAAGGGAGGGATGAGGCCAAGCGTATTGAACCTTTGAAGGCATCCGTATCGAGTTGCGCTTGGTAAGAACAGCCGCTTCGATATCAACTTCATAATGCGTGAGGATGTCGTGAACTGCGCTATAGAGCGCAATGTGGCCAGGCATTGTTTACCCCTGTCGTTAGTGGTTAATGCAACCTGTGTTCAAATTGGAATAATTTGCCACCGAATTAGGGCGGCATGGTTTTTGAATTCGGCTGGAACGGTGCCATTATAATCTCTGAAATCAGCATTAGTTCCATCTAATGGAACTAAAGGAACATATCGCTGGACGTATGCGATATTCCGACTTGAAGACGCACGATTCCAATCGATCTACAAATGCCGGCGTTTACGTCAATGAGGAGATTCAATTGACTTCAAATCCATACCTTTTGATTGGCGGTGACTGCGGCCCAGTCCACGGGCCCTCTCAAGGTTTTCCAATCGAAAGTTACACCGAGTTGGTACGTCCAGTTCTGGAGCGAGCAGATGCTCGCTTCGTGAATTGCATGCGCGCATATTCAAACCGCGGCGTTATCAGCGAGGATGCGCCCCAAGTGTGTCAGCCCGTAGAAATGGCTTCAATCTTCACCGAGCGGCCTCTTTGACGCGGTGAACATGTCAAACAACCATGCTTACGACGCTGGGCCCGATGCGATGCTCGACACGAGGTCTCTGATGATTTCTCGTGGCGTCCAGGTGACCGGTGCCGGCTGCAATCTTAAAGAAGCCAGACAGCCAGCGATCGTCGAACGCAAAGGAATCAAGATTGGGTACCTCGGCTATTGTTCGGTCGGGCATCCGGGTAGCGAGGCAGGACCTGCTAAACCCGGCATTTCCACTATGCGCGTACGGACTTGTTACGAGACCCGCGGCCCTCACCAGCCAGTACGTATACGGACCGAACCCAATGCAAAGGATTTGGCGATGCTGGTTGAGGACATCGTCGCCTTGCGCAAGCAAGTCGACGTTGTCGTGCTCGCCTTTCATGCGGGCGTCATCCGCCTTCCGCGCATCATCTCGGACTACCAAGTCACCGTCGCGCACGCTGCCATCGATGCTGGCGCTGATCTCGTAGTCGGACATTCCCCGCACATTCCGAAAGCGGTGGAAGTCTACAAAGGCAAAGTCATTTTTTACAGCTTGGGCGTTTTCGCCATGACAAAAACGTTTGCGGCGCCGTCTTGGAGCGACCCGGCGTGGGCGCACGGTTCGGTACAAAATCATGCGGACCTCGATCCCGATTACCCGTTAATGCCTTATGGGAAGGCAACCACACTGGGCTTGCTCGCGAAGGCGCAGTTCACTAAGAAGGGCATAGAACGGGTTTCGTTCTTACCCATGAAGATTGACAGCAAATACCGGCCCGAGGTGCTTCGAAACGGCGATAAGCGTTTCGCAGAATTCCTTGCTTATATGGAATGGGTCTCCGAGGACATGCCGCACCAGTTCAAGATCGATGGCGACGAAGTGGTGGTTCTCCCGTGAACCTCGGAATCAAAGGCAAGGTCGCCCTGATCACCGCCTCGAGCGATGGCATGGGCAAGAACGTCGCGGGAGCGCTGGCAGCCGAAGGCGTGAATGTCGTCCTGTTTGCACGCACGGCGGAGAAGTTGCAGGCGGTAGCTCGCGAAATCGAGCAGACGCATCGCGTAAAGGTGCTGCCAGTTGCCGGGAGTATGCTCGTAGGCACCGATATCGACCGCCTTGCATCGGCGATAAAAAGTGAATTTGGCGGTTTGGACATCCTCATTCTCAATACCGGGCGCCCCCCAATTCCCCTTCGTGATGCTATCGACGAGACAGATGAGGAGCGCTGGCACGAAGCATATCGAACCCAACTGTGGGGCACCATCAATGTCGCTAAGACTATAGTGCCTTCCATGCTGGAGCGCGGGTGGGGTCGCGTCATTGCCATCACTTCTGCATCCGTAAAAGAACCAATGTCGCATCACTGTCTATCTACAGTATTCCGCGCCGGCATCACGGCTTATATGAAACACTTGGCGAACGAGATTGGCGAGCACGGAATTACCGTCAATTGCGTAGCACCTGCACTCATCGCTACTCCCCACCGCACCGGTACCGCGGCATATACCCCTGCTCAGACCGAGGCGCGCAAGAAACTTACTCGTTTAGGGCGCATGGGCACGCCCGAAGAGATCTGCGGAGCGGTCACTTTTCTTGCCTCGATGCAGGCCGGCTTCATAACCGGCTCGACATTGAATGTCGAAGGCGGGATGCTGCGCTCGCTGGTGTAGATTTTTTCAGGCGCGCAGATCAATCTGTCGCGCTTGCAATTCGGCAGGTTATTCGGCGAGTTTGATGACGTTACTGAGCGTCTTCCATTTCGCCAAATCCTTCTCGATAAAGCTTTGGAACGCCGCAGGACTACCCGCTTCCGGTTCCATATAGAGTCGTTCGTGCATGAACGATACGACGTCAGGCGCTTTCATAATTCTGTTGGCCGCGTCGTTCAGCATGGAAATCCGGGCTGCCGGCATGCCTTTGGGCCCCACGAAACCGTAGTAACTATAAGGATCGACGCCCTCAAGCCCCTTGAAATCGCTTTCTGAAAGACTGGGCACGTCCGGCAGCGCGCTGTTACGACGAGATCCTGTGACCGCCAATGCGCGCACCTTGCCACTCGCAATGTGCGGCATTGCACCCTGAATCGGAGACATACCGAGCTGCACCGTTCCGGCCGTCAATTCACGCATGATGTCTGCGTCGGCTTTGTATGGAATGTGAGTTATCTTCATTCCGGTGAGGCTCGCCAGCAACTCAACCTGCAAGTGACTTGCCGCCCCTACTCCAGCAGAAGCGTAGTTGAGCCTGTTGGGATTTGCGATCGAGTAATTTACGAGCTCTCTTAGCGTCCGAACGGGCAAATCCTTACCCATCACGATAACTCCAGGCGCCCTAGCGACGACTCCAATAATGCTGAAGTCCTTCAACGGATCGTACGTGAGATCCTTTCTCAGTGCGGGCCCTTGCCCAAACGCGCTACCGGCCAGGATCGCCAAGGTATATCCTTCCGGCGGCGACGCGATCAGAGTGTTGATCGCAATCAATTGTCCCGCGCCTGGTTTGTTCTCGACGATGACCGGTGTGTTCAGAGCTGAAGTGAGTTTCTGAGCAAAATACCGCGAGAGCGTGTCCGCAGTGCCGCCCGCCCCCAACCCGATGACTATCTTGATCGGCTTGGACGGATACTGCTGCGCATGAGAACTAACAGAAGCGCACAGAAACACCGCCAATGCGACGACCCCTCGGATCCGGTTCACGAATTAATCCCTCCGTTTAAAGACTTCGGCTTCCAGCCGTCAGAACCGACCTGCATCCAGTACGCGCCCGCCATCGATTAGCATGCCAATGCCCGTTATGAAATTCGCTTCGTCCGATGCGAGAAAGAGCGCGGCATTGGCCACGTCCCAAGCGGTACCTTGCTTGCCGCGTAACGGCACCTTCGAGTCACGCTGGGCAAGCACCTGATCACGAGCTCAAACCCGCCTTTTTCGCGCGCTTTTCCACCGCCATCGGAGTATCGATCAGGCCAGGCATCAGGCAGTTGGCTCGAATTCCGTACGGCGCGTTTTGGATAGCCAATTGCTGCGTAAGCGTGATCACCGCGGCCTTCGTTGTCCTATACGCGACCGTAGGGTTATTCTGCACCGCCGCGGCAGAGGCCATGTTTACGATTGAGCCGGAACGCTGCTCCCGCATAATCCTCACGGCCTGCTTGCAGGCGAAAGCCGTCCCCCTGAGGTTGATCCGATAAATGTTGTCGAAAGCCTCTTCGGTGATTTCCTGCAAGTCGGCGTCGCCGCCCTCTAGGCTTACTCCGACATTGTTGTACAACACATCGAGCGATCCCCAGCGTCGACGTGCGGCCTGCATCGCGGCCTCGAGATCGGACTCTCGCGTCACGTCCGCTGCAAATGCCTCGCACTCGAACCCTTCCTTTTTTATCAACTCGGCGGTTTCGTGTGCTGATTCGAGCCGTCGATCGACTGCGAGGACCCGCGCCCCCTCTCTTGCGAAACGTATGGTGGTGGCACGACCATTACCCAGGCCCTGCCCGGGCGTTTGACCTGCACCAATCACTACAGCCACCTTGCCTGCCAACCGTCGCGCGGGCGTCCAGCCCGGCCCGCTTGGTCCTCGGGAATCGCTGCTCATAGGAATCTCCTCACGTAGAAACGCGAGATTATCAATCGCAGCATTGTTTTCGGAAATGGTTCCAACCAATGGAACCGCTTGAGGTTACTCGGGCGCGCGGAGGAATTTAAGATTCGGCGCCGCCGAACTGTCTGGAAATGCTGGCACCTGCCTTGAGCGCTTGTCTTATCAAGTTTTTTTCGTTTGCCTGAATCCTCACCGTCGGCCCACCAATCGAAAGACAGTAATGCACTTCGTCATGCGCGTCCTTGATTGGAACGGATATCGCAGAAAGGCCGAGTAGCCGCTCCCCGTGCGAGACCGCATACCCCTGCTTTCTCGCCTTTGCAATTTCAGCAAGGATTTCGCTTTGGCTACGCTTGGTTTTCCGAACGGCCGCTAAGACGATTGGACTTACTTGAGACTTCGGCATATGCGCGAGCAAAACCTTTGATGCCGAACCTGTACCGAGCGGTAATTGCTCGCCAGGCTGAACAACACTTCGCAATGGAGAGGAGGCGATTGCCACCGCGTCGATGCACACACGATTGCGCCCGCTGAGCGTATGCAAAGAGATCGTTTCCTGGGTCGTTTGCGCTAAGTCGACTAGAACTGGTCGCGCAATTTCTCGTATGCCAAGCGTACTCCGTACCAGCCCTGCCAATCGGGTAAACCGGAACGACAGGCAGTATTTCTGGTCTTCAAGACGAACCAGGTAACCGGCTTTCTCGAGGCTTTGGACAATACGAAAACTGGTGGATTTTGGGAGCTCAATGCGATCGGAAATCTCCTGAAGCGTGAGACTGCTAGTCTCCACGCTGAAACTCTCGAAAATTGCCAGGATCCGTTGAACGGCACGCATTATCTGAAATTTCTCCTACGACAAAGACACTTCTTAACCATGCTTACTCGTTGGTGACACTACCACAACGCATCAGGTTTCAGTAAGTACCATTATTGACGTGTCCGATGAAGTTCCGTTAGATGGAACCTATGTCATTTTAAAAGCTAGCAAGGCTATAGTCAGCACTTAGGAGCGGCGCTAATTGATGAGCTTCTTAAGCGAAGAGGGCGCACCGTGTGCCGATTGAGTCGATCACAAGCCACCAAAATTTACGCCGCCCTAGCCTGACATGGCACAAACGCAACTTTCGTTCGCCCTGGCAACCTTCGTCGTGGGAACGCCCGCTGAGGCGATACCTGCGGACGTGCAGACATGCGTAAAGCACCTTATCCTTGATGCGGTAGGGAACGCGTATGCGTCCACCCGATATGAATTTGCGAATCGGGCACTGACTGCCCTGCAAGGCTTGGACGAAGGACAAGCAACTGTAATCGGCATGCCCGCTCGTCTTACGGTGCGTGATGCTGCGCTCATGAATGGCATTCTCATCCACGGCCTCGATTTTGACGACACCTACCTGCCTGGCAACGTGCACCTCACGGCGAGCGTCGTTCCGACCGTGCTGGCACTTGGGTCCCGCCTGAATGTAAGCGGTGCGGATGTGCTCGCGGCGTGCGCGCTCGGCCTGGAAGCCGGCATGCGACTAGCCGCCGCAGCGAAAGGCGCCTTTATCAAGGCAGGCTTCCATCCGACTGGCTTGTGCGGCGCATTTGCGTCCGTGCTTGCAGCGTCGCGCCTTTTGCGTCTGGACCATGCGCAAACCATCACCGCTCAGGGACTCGCTCTCAGTTCGGCAGCGGGAACTATGCAGCCCACACAAGAAGGAGCATGGGCGAAACGCATGCATCCAGGGCTTATGGCATCGGCGGCCATTACAGCCGCATCACTTGCACGCGAAGACTTCTCCGGACCGAAGCAAGCATACGAGGGTAAGTATGGGTTGTATTCCTGCTTTATGGGCCAGCACGCTGGCGACGTCGACATCGACGTTGTCACCGATCGCCTTGGCAGTCATTGGGAATGCACCCGTACTTCTATCAAGCTATATCCCGCCTGCTTCCAGTCCCATGCCGCCATGAACGCCGCCCTTGAGCTGCGTCAGGAAGAAGGTATCAATGTGCACGGCATCGAGTCCATTCGCGCACGCGTTGCAGACGTGGCAGTACCGCTGGTGTGCGAACCGCTGGATGAAAAGCGCAAGCCCCGCGACAGTTATGCCGCGCAGTTCAGTCTGCCGTACGCGCTTGCGTGCTGCTTTGCCCGAGGTAGTTTTGGTATGCAGGAGATCGAGGAATCTTCGTATTCAGATCCGTCACTGTTGGCGCTCGCACAAAAGGTGAGCTACGAAGTCGACCTCGACTCGGGCTTTCCGAAATACCGATCGGGAGAAGTGATCGTAAAGCTTAAAAATGGGAAAGAAGTCTCGCGGCGAAAAAGCATTTTGCCTGATGAGCCAGCGCAGGCGGAGGCTATCGTCCGCAAATTCATGGAAAACACCCAATTCGCGATGTCGCCAGCCCGGTTAAAAGCGGTCGCCGATTTGATTCTCAATATTGAGAACATTGAATCGGCAAAAACACTTACCACGATGCTCGGTAAGTCATGACATCGAGGCTGACCAGCGTCTTCGGCGTCTTTGCAATGATTGCGTCGATCCCTCAGGCAAGTGCCGCCCGAGCACCCGAAGAAACGTACCCCGTGCGGCCAGTTCGCATCATCGTGCCGTTCTCGCCCGGCAGTTCGGATGTCACGGCGCGACTGGTTGCACAAAAACTGAGCGCAACATTGGGACAGCAGGTTGTAATCGACAACCGCGCAGGCGCGAGCGGTATCATAGGAACGAACATGGCAGCCAAGGCGCCGGCCGATGGCTATACCCTGCTCTTTCATACGTGCACGCTCGCAATCAGCACCGCGCTCAACAAGCGCCTGCCTTATCGCGTGCCGCAGGATTTTGAAGCCATCGCGCGCCTCGTAAACTCGCCCTCCATCCTGGTGACCCATCCATCGTTGCCCGTGAGCAGCGTGAAGGACCTGATGGCCTTTGGGAAAGGCAACCCCGAAGCGCTCAATTATGGCTCGATTGGCCCCGGCAGCCTTGCGTATCTCTCCGCCGAGCTGTTTAAGGCCTCTGCAGGTTTGCGCATGACAGAAGTCACCTATCAGGGCACCGCACCTGCGATTACTGCGTTGATGGCAGGCGAGGTCCAAGTCATGTTTTCCGTGCTCGGCGCGGCCCTTCCTCATGTTCGGAGCGGCAAACTCAAATCGATTGCGATGGCCTCGGGGCAGCGCTCAGCGCTATTGCCGGACCTCCCGACCGTCGCCGAATCCGGCGTACCGGGCTTCGACTCGGTCTGCTGGCACGGCTTGCTCGCGCCGCGAGGTACCGATCGAGCCATCATCGGACGGCTGAATACGCACATCGCGGACGCCGTCGCAACGCAAGAGATGCGCACCCGGTTCGCCGCACTGGGTTTCGAATCCGTCCCACCCTCATCGCCGCCGGACTTTGCCCGCTATTTGTCCTCGGAAGTGGACAAATGGGCGCGCGTCGTGCGCAGCGTAGGCGTGCAACTCAAGGATTAGGCCAGTGTCGCGCCTTTGTGCCCTCGTGGTCGGCGTAACTGGCGTCGTCGGA
This sequence comes from uncultured beta proteobacterium, assembly GCA_963829085.1. Taxonomy (GTDB): domain Bacteria; phylum Pseudomonadota; class Gammaproteobacteria; order Burkholderiales; family SG8-41; genus PALSA-1004. Next base: position 9,360 of record CAWHHJ010000011.1, read on the forward strand.
CGTGCACTTGCGCGTGACCTGCGGGCACGCGCCGACTGGGAAGTCATCGGCGTGTCGCGCCAACCGCCCGCCGACTCGGCTCATCGCGTCATCGGCGTCGATCTTGCAGACCCAATTGATTGCCGTAAGAAGCTGGGCGCGCTCTCGAACATCACGCATATTCTGTATTGCGCGAGGGCACCTCATACTATGACGGTGAAGGAACCGATTGAAGAAAACGTCGGCATGCTTCGCAATGTGATCGATGCGCTGGAAGGCGCGGCTGGACGACTAACGCACGTCCACATTGTCCAGGGGAGCAAGGTGTACGGCTCGGAACTGGGGCCGTACAAGACGCCGGCGCAGGAAACGGATCCGCGGGTGGCTCCGTACAACTGGTATTACGCGCAGGAAGACCTGCTGCAGGCGCGAGCCGGAGAACGCTGGACGTGGAGCGTGAGCCGGCCGCACGGCGTTTGCGAAAAAGAGTCTGCCGTGCCGCGCAGTCTCGCAACGATCATCGCGGTTTATGCGGCGATCTGCAAAGAACTTGGCCGCCCATTAAATTTTCCGGGCACGGACGCGGGTTTTCATGCGCTCTACCAAAGTGTCGATGCCGACCTGCTGGCGCGCGCGATCGTATGGATCAGCACGACTGGATCCTGCGCGAACCAGGCGTTTAACGTGACGAACGGTGACTACTTTCGCTGGGCGAACGTATGGCCGAATCTTGCTCGATTCTTCGAGATGGAGCCCGGCGGCGTCAAGACCGTCAGGCTTGCAGAAGAGATGCGCGACAAGGCACAGGTCTGGGATCGGCTGGTGGCGAAACACAATCTCGTTCCAATTCCGCTTTCCGCGCGTGCGGTGTGGTCGTACGCCGATTTCAACCTCGCCCGAGGTTACGATGTGATGTCGTCGACTCTCAAGCTAAGGAATGCCGGCTTTCATGAATGTATGGATACGGAACGGATGTTTATCGAGCATTTCAGCCGGTTCCGTTCGCAACGCGCCATTCCATGATTACCGGTGACTTGCCCGATCAACCGAAAGGAACTACCTTATGATTCATGTAAAAGACGGCAACGAAGTACCAACAACCTAGCACCTGTTAACTCCAAGGGAACTGGCCAGGAGCACTGGGGCTCGTCTTATTTCGGCCCGCGCTACAGCACGGCCGCGCTTTCGCCTGGCCCGCAGTCCTTGATGACGCAGATGTGCGCGAACGAGACTATCCTTCCTCACTTCCACGGCGTTCCGCAATTTCAGATCTTTCCGTCGGGCTCAGGCGTGTTGGGCAAGACCGAAGTGAGGCCGCTGATGCTCCAATACAAGGACCATCACACCGCCTACGGCCCGCTCGCGGCAGGAGCGCACGGCCTTACCTTCATTTCGCTTCGCAACAAGACGGGCGATTCGCACCCGATATACCTCAGCAAACCCGGCTATCGCGAGAAATTGAAACCGAGCAAGCGGCGCAACTGGGTTTCATCGAACATCGCGTTGTCGACGGAGGCGGTGCTCCAGTTTCGCAAGGACATAGCGTGGGAGCCCGTTTACGACCCGGCAAACATCGAGGATGAGATGAGCGCCCACATTGTGCGGCTCGGTGCGAGTATGTCGGCTATGGTTCCAGATCCACGAATCGGCGGCGGCACGTATTTGTTCGTCGCAAACGGCGATCTGGAAATTGAGGGAAACAGTCTGCCTCGCTGGTCGATGGTTTTCGTAGAAGCAGGCAAAGACGCGGTCGAGATGCGGGCCGGACACAAGGGGCTCGAGGCCTTGGTGATGCAATTTCCGAAAGATGATGAGTGATCGGAATCTGCATGCAACAAATTTTACCGGTGACTCGTGCAACTTTTCTGTTCCGTTCCCCCATTCGCGCTACGGCACAGATGACGCCATTACGCTTCGCAATACTGTTGCTGCTATCGACCGCCGCCGCTGGATGGTCGGCCGCACATGCCGCAGCTCAGGACGGCTATCCGCAAAAGTCCATCACCATTCTGGTCGGATTCGCGCCCGGCGGATCCGGCGACTTCGTCGGGCGCACCATCGGGCAGAAGCTTTCCGAGGCGCTGCGCCAGCCTGTTGTCATCGAGAACCGCGGCGGTGCCAATGGCATGCTCGCCGCAACTGCTGCAGCGTCTGCGGCCCCTAACGGTTACACCCTTTATGTGACCTCTATGGGCCTGACAACCAACCCACATCTCTATTCAAAAAACCGACTCGACCCGACCAAAACATTCACGGCGATTTCCCTGATCGCTAATGTGCCCAATGTGCTGGTGACCGGTACCAACGTCCCCGGCAAAGACCTGCGCGAACTGCTCGAATACGCGCGCACTCGCACTAATCCGCTAACGGTTGCGACCGTCGGCCAGGGCGCGCCTGGACACCTGATCAGTGAATTGCTCCAGAGAACCGCCAAGGTCAAGTTCGAGCACGTCCCGTACAAAGGCTCCGGTCCAGCATTGCTCGACGTCATCGGCCAACGCGTCGACATGTCTTTTCCAAGCGTGATAGCCGCGTTTCCACCGATCAATGGTGGCAAGCTACGCGGGTTCGCCGTCACCGGGGAAAAACGCTCGTCATTGTTGCCCGACGTGCCGACGTTTGGTGAGGCCGGCGTCGCGGGCATCAGCGGCGGCTGGTATGCGCTCGTTGGGCCTGCGAACCTGCCGAGCGCGATCGTCGCGAGGCTGAGCCGCGAGATGGATATCATCATGAAAATGCCGGATGTCCGTGAGCAGTTTGCCGCCAACGGCGCGGATCCCATTGGGTCGAGCCCCGCGGGACTCTCGCGTTTCATCGCCGAAGACTACCGGCGGTGGGGCGACTTGATCAAATCCGCAAACATAAAAGCGGAAGCAGACTAGATTAACTAATAGCTGCTCGTTTACATCTGCAAGGTAATACTTAAATGCTGTTACACAATAAGATTGCAGTAATCACGGGTAATCCTTATGGCATCGGTCGCGTCAGTGCTGAACTGCTCACACAAGAAGGTGCGCGCGTGGTTTGCATTGATGACAGCAAGATTGGGTGGCAATTTGGTAAAGACGACTCACACGCCCATCCCGAACTTTTAGGTGATGTTTCCGACGCGGACGCAGTATCCTCGATCGTGGCCCAGTGTGAAAAAAAGTTGGAGCGAATCGATGTTCTCGTAAACCTCGCTGGTCGTGCGTTGAAGATGCGCTTCGAAGAAACGGATAAAAATACTTGGGACAATATGATTGCCCGCAATCTGACCGCGGCATTCCTATGTTCACAGCGATTTTTGCCGTTGATCAAAAAGTCGCCGGCTGGCGTAATTATCAACCACGCATCGATTGACGGCTTTCTCGGCAATCCGTCGCTTGCCGCATACTCGGCTGGTAAAGGCGGTGTTCTTCCACTCACGCACGTTATGGCGCACGACTTGGGAAAGTACCGCATACGCGTAAATTCGATATCTACGGGCGGAATACGCGACGGAGAAGAGCGCCCGGCGGACGCATCACGAGTGCGCGTCACACCACTGCGCCGTACCAGGCACGCCGCTGGATGTCGCACGCGTCGTGCTTTTTCTCGCAAGCGAACTTTCCTCCTACGTAAACGGAGCAAATATCGTCGTCGACGGCGGCCGAACGGCGATTACTCAAGGATGTTACGAAGACTGACATTCTCGGCGCTGCTCAGATCAATGTACGCGCAATGATGAGCACGTGGCGTGTGCACCAGTTTATTTAGTTGGAATCCGAATGACCTAGCGCCGCTTGCAAGGAAGTTGCGGAAGGAGTAGTAATGCCAGTTGCATTACCGCGGTGCACAGACACACATTCGTCGTTTCCGCGATACCTCCGATACCAAAAACAGGACACATACATGCTCGAGCGCTACTACGTCACCCCGGAAAACAGCTACAAGGTCGGCGGCAACAAGAAAGTCATCTATACGCCGGTGATCGTCGTGAAGAGTGAGGACCACCACGCGCACGTTTACCTCGCGGGCAGGACCTCGCGAACGCTCGACGGCGATGTCGCATGCGTGGGCGACATGCGCGGTCAGATCCGGGAAGTCTGCAAAGCGATTCAGATCGCTCTTGAAAGCGTCGGCGCGAAGATGTCGGACATCACGCGCACAATCACATACACGACGAACATGAAAGCGTACTTTGACGCCATCGACGAGCGCTTCAAGTATTTCAAAGACCCGCTGCCGACGAGCACACTAATAGGCGTCGCTTGCCTTGCCATGCCCGAAATGTTGTTGGAGATTGAGTGCGAAGCGGTGATAGAAAAGGAGCGACTCCGCATTCCCGCCAATGCCGTGCGAGGCTAGCCAAAGGCGGCCATGGTGTTGCATGACCAGCGATTTCTGAAACTCGTTGCGCTCGGATTTATCGGCGCTCTACTCTTGCCCTCGGTCAGGGCGCAGGAAAATTATCCCACACGCCCCATACGCCTGATCCTCGATTTTCCTGTGGGGGGACCTTCCGATGTCTTGGGTAGAGTCATTGGGCAGAAGCTTACCGAAGCCCTTGGTCAGCAGGTCGTGTGTGACAACCGGCCTGGCGCGAACGGCGCCGTAGCGTACGGCGTCGCCGCAAAAGCGGCCCCGGACGGTTACACGCTTGTGTGGCTTAGCACGCCGTTTCCTCTCAACGCCGCCTTGCGCACCAACTTGCCGTATGACTCCTTCCGCGACCTTAGACCTATCGCTCAGGTCGCGAACTATGAAAACGTGCTGTTCATATCCACGCAGCTACCTGCTCAAACAGTCTCCGAGTTTATTACATACGCAAAGTCACGCAACGGGGCAATGCCGTATGCGTCCTCAGGAAGTGGGAGCGTCCAGCATCTCGCAATGGAACAGTTCCGACAACTCGCGGGCTTTCAGGCGGTGCATATACCTTTTGCGGGGAGCGCGCCGGCGCTGCTGGATCTCGTTGCAGGAAGAGTGGACAGTTCAATTACGCTGCCTCCAGCGGCCATGCCCCACGTCAAGGCGGGCAGGTTGCGGGCGCTGGCAGTAGCCAGCGATAGGCGATTGCCCGCGCTGCCGGACGTTCCTACACTCACCGAGATTGGCTACCCCGTCTTAGCGCTCGGCTGGGGCGGTGTCGGAGCACCACACGGTATACCGCAGCCGATCGTCCAGCGCCTCACGCGTGAGGTCGAACGCGCCCTCGCAATGACGGACGTACGTGAGCGCATCGAATCATTTGGTGGGAGCATTCGGTATCGAACGCCGGATGATTTTGCGCGCTTCATCCGTGGTGAATTCGATCGCTGGGGACCCGTGATCAAGCAGGCAGGCGTAAAACTAGGAGACTGACGATGCCATTCTATAGATACACCGACCTTGAGCGAACGGGCATCGCCAAGGATGCCGCGCCTCGACCAGCAATTCAAGGGGAGTACATGGAGTTTGGCTTTTACCGCTACCCCGCGGGTACGCGCAAACCACCGCACGCGCACCCGGAGGAGCAGATTGTCGCCGTGCTCAAAGGCAGGCTGGCATACCGCATCGGGACGGAAGAAAAAATTCTAGGTCCCGGTGATGCCGCGCACATCCCCGGCGGGCGTGGACCACGAAAACTGGTCCCTCGATGAGGAAGTGGAATTTTTCAGTTGCAAGAATTATATCGAGAGAAAGCGCGGATGAAGTGCACGGGCCGCACCATGCTGCTGTGCTCGTTGGCCGCCTTCGCATCGGCCGCGTGCGCGCAGCCATATCCGGCGAAACCAGTGCGCGTAATTGTCCCGTATCCGGCCGGCGGTGGCGCAGACTTTGTAACACGCATCATCGTCAAGAGCATGAGCGATGCAATGGGACAGCAGTTCGTCGTCGACAACCGTCCCGGCGCCAACGGCAATCTCGGGGCGGATCTTGCGGCGAAATCAGCAGCGAACGGGTACACGCTGCTGTGTGTCGCTAACACGACTCTCACCATCAACCCGAGTTGTACAAGCAGATGCCGCTCGACATGCTCAAGGATCTTCAGCCGGTCGGCATCATGGCCAGTCAGCCGAACGTGCTGATTGTGCATCCGTCATTACCTGTGCGCAGCGTTAAAGAACTTGTCGCGTTGGCGCGTGCAAGGGCCGGTCAGCTCGATTACGCCTCAGCAGGCACCGGCTCATCCTCTCACATTGCAGCGGAACTGTTCCGCATCGTAGCGAAGATCGCTATTACACACGTCCCATACAAGGGGAACGGCCCCGCAATGGCCGATCTAATGGGCGGGCAGGTCCAACTCATGTTCAACAACCTAGCACCGGCGATGCCGCAGGTACGCTCCGGGAGGCTTCGCGCGCTCGCAGTGACGAGTGAGCGGCGCTCTAACGCGGCATCGGAGCTACCGACGATGATCGAGGCGGGTTATCCTGGAGTTGTATTCAACCTCTGGGTCGGCATGCTGGGACCTGCGGGTATGCAGCCGGCGGTCGTCTCGAGACTCAATGCCGAACTCGCGAAGGTCGTACAGTCAGCCGAGGTGCTCGAGCGACTGCTCGCCGAAGGCAGCGAACCATACATGACGACCGCGGCGCAGATGACCGAGGTGATGCGCAAAGAAACAGCCCAGTGGACCGCCGTCGTCAAGTCTGCAAACATTGAACCGCAATAGCTGGCCCTGAGGGCATTTGGAAATTTGGACGGACTCACCGAGAGAGCTAAACGTAACTGATCGGCCCGCGCTGTCATGTCGCCCGCTTACTGCGGCCGAATCTAATCCGCGACTACGCAAAGGGAAGTGAAGATCCACCCACGCTGTCTCTGCGTCAAGCTTTCGGCATGTTCATATGCAGCCCGAGACGACCATCAGCAACAATGTGAGTCGCGGCGGCCCGATGCGTGCCCGAAGTCCCTAGCAGAGTTGGTGCGATTTGTTCACAGTATGGGATAACTGAATAGACCCGAATGGTTCGCATCTAATAACTGCGGCAGTTTCGAGGTTCAATTTGGATGTGCCTTGCGGAACGCGCTAGCGAGCGCACGGCAATGTATCCGACGATGGGTCCAGAGGGGTTGCCACTGACTCGCAAATCGTCGATCGCGATGCACGCCTTACGATACACTCGTTACCACGCCTGCGCGCTGCCTTCCCTTCGACAGTCTGCGCCCGCATGCAACAAACCGGTCGCGACGTCGCGCATGATTGCGCAAACTCCACCCGCCGTCGGCGCATTCTGCGGCCACACTTCGACTTGGTGTCCCATCTTGCGCAGCGCATCGCCCAATTTGTCTGCCAGCGGCTTTTCGGCGCACAGGCGCCCGGGATGATACTGGTGGGGCGCGAACGAATTCGGAAAGTTGTAGTTCGCAAACCGCGGCTGCTCGACGGCAGTCTGCACGCTCATGCCAAATTCGTAGACGTTGAGCAGCACCTGCAGCATCGCCTGCTTCTGTATGTCGCCGCCCGGCGTGCCGAAAGCCATGAAGACTTTTCCGTCGCGCACCGCCAATGCAGGCGATGGCGTGAGCCGCGGGCGCTTGCCCGGCTGGACTTCGCTCGGGTGGCCCTTAATGAGCCGCGATTGATTGCCACGCGAGGAGATCGTGAGCCCCGTTCCGGGAATGATGGGCGTGTCATTCTGGTTGTCGCTTGGCGTGCAGGAATACGCATTGCCCTGCGCATCGACTGCACAGCCGTAAATCGTATCCTGCGGCTGGACCATCGGGGACTTTTGCTTCTCCGGCATGCGCACGGGCCGCGGCGGTTCAAAGCCCGCTCCGCGCGGGTTGCCCGGCGCCGCCATTTCCTGCGAAGCCCGTTGTGGATCGATCCGCGCGCGTTGCAACGCGCCGTAAGTGTCGGAGACCATTCCGGCGGTGGGAACATCGACGAATTTCGGGTCGCCTAGATAGGCTTCACGGTCGGCAAAGGCAAGACCCAATGCTTGGCTCACCATGTGGACGTAATTGAGGGAATTGTGCCCCAGTGACTTCAGGTCCAGGCCCTCGAGTATCTTCAGCGTTTCCAACATGACTACGCCCTGACACCACACGTCGCAAGTGTGGACCTCAAGGTCCTTGTACGTGCAATGGATGCTTTCTGCTACTGGCACTTCGAACCCCGCGAGGTCCTCGCGGGTGACAAAACCGCCGTGACGCGCATGGTAGTCGGCTACGGCGTGCGCGACGGGACCGCGATAAAAGTAATCGTGCACCGCGCGTAACTTCTTGCTGCGATCGCCACGCGCGGATTTCTCCGCAGCTATCATGGCCGCGATCGTGCGGCCGAGATCTTCCTGCCTGAATACGCTACCGACTTCTGGCGTGCGGCCGCCCGGACGCAGGATGCGAGCATTCTCGGGATAGCGATCGAAGCCGTCCTTGACCGCTTCGATGTTAAGCGCAAGCAGCGGATACATCGCAAAACCGTCGCGGGCGAGTTCCATCGCCGGCGTCGCCGCTTCCTCGAACGAGATGGTTCCATAACGGCGCAGCGCTTCGATATGGGTGGCGGGCGCTGCAGGCATCACGGTCCGCAATATGCCCTCGGGCACGATATCGCCGCCCTCGGCGATCAGCCGCTCTACATCGGTCGCCGCGGGCCAGTAGCCGAGCCCCTCGAGGCTGATGACGCGGTCTTCTTTGGCGAGGTAGACGAGCGTCGGCGCAACGCCCGCGAAGCTCACGACGTTGGGCTGCAGCACCGCCAATGCCATCGCCGCGGCGACACCCGCATCGATGCGCGTTGCCACCGCGATCGAGGATGCGGCTTGCCGGCTCCGTAGCGAGATAATGACCGCTGGCGATCGCATAATGGCGGCCGATCATAGTGGGCCGCCAGCTTGTACGCGGCTGCTCGCAGGACGTGTATAGATCGCTCCAGATATTGTTTGCCATCGTACGTCTCCGTCGGGTTTTGCCGTTACTGCATTGTGATGCCGGCTTCCTTGATGATCCGCGCCCACTTCTCAGTGTCGGCTTTGATAAAGCGGGCGAAGTCGTCGGGGCTGCCGCCGCCCGCCTCCATGGCGAGCGCAAAAAGGCGTTCCTTGACGTCAGGTAGCGTCAGCGCGCGGTTGAATTCCACATTTAACTTCGTCAGAATCTCCTTGCTGATGTGCACGGGAGCTAGCATGCCGAACCAGCCGCTCGCCTCATAGCCGGGCACTCCGGATTCAGCCACCGTCGGCAGCTCGGGCGTTGAGCTCGCCCGCTTTACGCTAGTGACGGCAAGCGCGCGCAGCTTGCCCGCCTTGATGTGGCTGCTAAGTGCGCCGTACGGGCTCATTAGAAACTGGACCTGCCCACCCAGCAGATCGGCAATCGATTGCCCCGCGCCTTTGTACGGAATGTGGGTGAAATCCACTTTCGCCATCGACTTCAGCAACTCAGGGCCGAGGTGAGATTGCGACCCCGGGCCGGACGAGCCGAAATTGAGCTTGCCGGGATTGGCGCGCGCGTAGTCGAGCAGTTCCTTGACGCTGTTGGCTTTGACGCTCGGATGCACCACAAGCACGCTCGGCGCCGTTGCAACCAGCATCAACGGCGCGAACGATTTTAGATTCTCGACGGTGATGCCGCCCAACGCGGTCATCAGCAGCGTGTAGCCGTCGCCGCTGCCCTTCGCGACGATGTCCGCGCCTAGAAGCCCGGCGGCGCCGGGACGGTTGTCGATCACCACCTGCTGGCGCCAATCATCAGTAACCTTTTGCGCCAGGATGCGCGCCAGAATGTCGGTGTTGCCGCCGGGTGGAAACGGTACGATCAAGCGTATCGGGCGGGTCGGAAAATCGGCGGCAGCCAGCGGGCCGCACAGCGACAGGCAGGCGGCGAGCAACATGCTGCGCGCGCCGACAGGTTCGTGATGCATGCATTGATCCTTATTAAGCGAGCGACTGCGCGGCACGTGCGGAGCTTCCTATGCAGAACGCGTCTTGCGGAACGTATTCTTCAGCGAGATTTTCCCGTCCCTGAACGTGAAAACATCGACGCCGCGCACCTCCACCGAGTTGCCCTTGCGGTCGCTGCCTCTGAAGACCCATTCGCTAAAACCGCGTCCGCCGCACACCACGTGTGTATCTTCTTCCCATCGCGCGTCGGGGAAGGTTTCCCAGACCTTCGGAAAAGCCGCCCGCAGCGCTGCCTTGCCCTGATGGCGCTCTCCGTAATCATGCGGCCCGATTGCGGTCTGGAATACGCAGTCCTCGGTGACCATCGAGAGCAGCGCGTCGCAATCGTGCCGGTTCCAGGCAGCGGCAAATTGAGCGAGAAATTCAATAGTGACGGGTGATTCCATTGCGGTCCTTTCGCGGGCAGCAGTCGGCGTGCGGACTGATCAAGCAAGCTACAGATTACTATCAGTTCGCGTGCACGATGCGCGTTACAACATCGAGCAAATGGAAGTTCTCGAGTGCCAGTGCTTCAGCGTTTACTTGTTGACACATTGCGCAAGAGCGGCCCTGCGGCCACTCTCGGTGGATCCGGGTTTTAGAACAATGACCGGTTTTCGCTGCGGATGATTGCGGATTAGCTCATAGAACGTGCGCCCCTCTCCACTGCCAAAACCCTCAAGATACGCAAGGATCACTTTGGTAGTCGGGTCTTGAAACAGATACTCTATGTAGTCGGTGGCTTTAAGGATCCGCCGCATTGCCAATGCTGATGATCTTGCTAAATCCGGTCGCATGCAGGCGCGCCTTAACGGCGAACGTGCGTGCCATGTTTCCGCTTTGAGTAATCAAACCGATAGAACCTTCAGGCACTGTACGCCAGCCCAGCACATTCACGTGTGCCATGCCGCTGAATAGGCCGGCACAATTGGGACCGACTAGACGGCTGCCAGCCGCCTGCAACTTTTCGACAAGTGCGCGTTCCCTTGCGCGCCCTTCCTCCCCCGCCTCGCCGAAACCACCGGTGAGCACAAGCACACCAGGTATGTTGAGCGCTATGCATTCATCAACGATGGCATCGACCAGGTCCGCCCGCAGCATGATTACTGCGAGATCTACCGGGCCGGGCACATCGCGCAACGACGGGTAGGTCTTGTGTCCCAAGACTTCGCGCGTCGTGGGATGAATCGGATACAGCGAACCGTAAAGCCAGCTTCAATAAGGCTGCGAAACCGCCGACCGCCGAATCGGTGCATTGCGTTAGATACACCAAGTACAGCGATCGAGCGCGGCTTGAAAATTGCATCTAATGGATCTTTCACATGCGTCCTGATTACTTTTGCGCGACGCTTACCGTCCCTTAAACTGAGGCTTGCGCTTTTCCGCGAACGCGCGCGGTCCTTCCTTCGCATCCTCGCTCTGGCGAATAAGCGCACTCACCGCGTTTCGGTATGCAATTGCTTCATCCGGCTGCTGATACAGTCCGCGTAGCGCAAGCTCCTTGGTGCTATTTCTTGCACGCTCATTTTTGTCTCCTTCGATTTAGGGACATTGTAACGGTCGTTGTAGTCACAATCGAATTTCAACCGCAATCAGGCACTGTCTGACAATTGGGTGTGAGCCGCAATTCAAGACGCGTTTTATCTTCACACGACATCACTCGCCCACGGTCAACCGAGGACCGTCGCTATTCCGAATGCGGCATGCCCGCGCTGAGCGCATAGTCCATCACGTGCTGCCGATTATTTGGTCGCGCGTGGCATTCAATGACGGCGGAGAGAGTAAGATTAAAAAAGCTCGATGCAACCAACAGGAGCGCCAATGCTATCGTTCAAGCTATCTGTGCTTACCCTTTTTGCGTCCTTCATGGTAGGGGCTCATGCGCAGCCACAGAAGGAGGTCGACACACTTGTGATCGCGCGTCAGCCGGGCATTCAGTTCCTGCCGCTAATCGTGATGGAAGGCCAGAAACTCATCGAAAAACATCTACAGGCAGCAGGCCTCAAGGAAACGGGGGTCGTATGGCAGCAGTTCGCCGGCGGTGCCGATACGAACACGGCCATCCTTTCCGGCACCGCGCACTTTGCGGCCGGCGGTGTGCCGCCGTTTCTCACCCTCTGGGACAAGACAAGGGGCGGCGTCGACGTCAAGGGCGTGGCTGCGATGAGTTCATACCGTTTCTATCTCAATACCCGCGATGCGAAGGTGAAATCCATCCGCGACTTCACCGACAAAGACCGTATCGCGCTTCCGGGGGTGAAAGTGTCTATGGGTGCGGTCGTGCTCCAGATGATGGTGGCAAAGCAATACGGCATTGAGAATTTCTCAAAGCTCGATCACCTGACGGTATCAATGTCGTTCCCCGACGGCATGATCGCTCTCCTTAGCGGGAAAAGCGAAATTACCGCGCACTTCGCCTCGCCGCCGTTCCATTACCACGAGCTTCGCGCGCCAGGCGTGCACAAGGTATCCGACTCGTATGACGTACTCGGACCCGCCACAACCAACATGATCATGGCGACACGCGGCTTTCGCGACGCTAACCCGAAATCATATGGTGCGTTTTTCGCCGCTTTGACTGAAGCCACCGAATTAATCGTCAAAGATAAGAAGACCGCTGCGGATATCTATCTGCGCGTGAGTGGCGACAAAAGAACCACACAGGCCGAGATGCTGGACATGCTCAACGATCCCGAGATCCGGTTCACGACCACGCCATTCAATACCATGAAGTGGGTTGATTTCATGTACCGCGTCAAATCAATTAAAAACAAACCGGACGCGTGGACGGACCTGTTTTTTCCGGAAGCGGGTAACCTGGCTGGAAGCTGAGCGCAGCAAGACTGTTTTTTAGGAGTAACGGTGAAAGCAATGCGATTGTGCGGCGGCGGCGACTTGCGCGCGGAAAACGTGCCGGACCCGGCGCCGACGGCGGACGAAGTGGTGGTGAAAGTGCATGCGTGTTCGATCTGCGGCTCGGATCTGCATGCGTTTCACGGCAAGCATCCGCGTCTCGTTTTTCCGCGCATTCTCGGCCACGAGTTCGCCGGTGAAATCGTTGCGCTCGGCCGCGCAGTCAAGGGTTTCAAGCTGGGACAGCGCGTGTGCTGCGATATCGATATCGCTTGCGGCGTGTGCGGACCCTGCACCGAGGGGCGTTCCAACATATGCGAAACATTACGCACGATGGGCTTCGACCGCGACGGCGCGTACGCAGAATACGTGGCGGTCCCCGCTTACAACTTGTATCCATTGCCCGCCAACGTGACCTACGACCAGGCGTCCGCGGTGCAGGTGCTCGGCATCAGCTATCACGCAGTTGCGCATCGCGCGAAGCCGCAGCCCGGCGAACAAGTGGCGGTCATCGGCGCAGGTCCGGTCGGGCTTGGGGTCGCATTGGTGGCGCAGGATTTGGGCGCGCACGTCACAATATTGGACGTGCTTGATTACCGGCTGGCGATGGCAAGCCGCCTGGGAATTAAAGCGACGCTCAACCCGGCCGGAATCGACGTGCGCGCCCGTGCATTGGAACTCACGGGCGGATGCGGTTTCAGCAAAGTCATCGAATGCGTCGGAGGGTTTCAACGCCAAACCGTGATCGACGCGGTCAGCATGGTGAAACGCGGCGGCCAGATTACGATCGTCGGCACCTTTCCAGACAACGAGGCGACCATTCCAATCGCCTATATTAAGGATCGCGAGATTGATATAAATTTTTCGCGAGGTAATTTCAAGGCTTTCACGCCATGCCTGGATTTAATTACGAGCGGTAAGATAAATCCGGAGTTGTACATCAGTCATCGCTTCCCGCTAACGCGCGCCGCAGATGCGCTCAAGCTCCTCGAAGCGCGCAACGTCGAAGCGCATAAAATCGTGCTGCACCCGAACGAGGCATGAGTCACTGCGGACACCTCAGCGGTTTGCGAGGCGGCGGTCAATGACCTTGAAGCATTAGTCGTGATGCAACGTGTCATAGGCGCGCTGCCGGCCGAAATCAGCCATGCGGTTTTACCCCGCGTCCGCGGGACCTACTAAAGAATAAAACCGACCATCGCTGCAGGCGGGGCAACCTTGGATGGCCTATTCGGATTGGATGCCAGCATCACGAGCAACACCGCGCCACTTCACGATGTCAGCTTTGACCTGAGCGGCAAATTGTTCTGGCGAGTTCCCAATTGCGTCCGCGCCCTCGATGATCAAACGTTTCTCAATCTCCGGTAGTTTGAGCAGACCCGCGACCTCCGAATGCAGCTTTTTAATAATAGGCGCTGACGTACCTGCGGGGGCGAACAGGCCATACCACGATCCGCCTTCGACTCCCGCAAAACCGGCTTCGGCGAATGTCGGAATATCCGGCGCGCTGCGCGCACGTCGCGTGCTCGCGATCGCGAAGCCGCGCAAACGGCCGGCCTTGATAAGTGGTACCACAGCGGGGGAGACTGTTAAACATCATCGTAACGTGGCCGCCGAGAAGATCCGTCATCGCGGACGGGCCACCCTTGTACGGGATGTGCGTCAAGTCAATTTTCGCGATGATTTTAAAAAGTTCTCCGACGAGGTGCGCCGAGCTGCCATTGCCAAAAGACGCGTAACTAAAATCACGTGGCTTCGACCGCGCAAGTTGGACCAATTCGGAGACCGAAGTGGCTGGCATCGATAGGTGCGCGACAAGCATGAAAGGCGTGTCTACAAGATTGGTAACCGGCGCAAAGCTCCCGAGCGGATCGTACGGCAGTTTTTTAAACACCGCCGGATTGGTCGTATGCGTTCCGGTAGTGCCTAATAGCAGCGTGTAGCCGTCCGGCACGGCTTTGGCTGCTAATTCCGTACCAATGATCCCCGACGCGCCGGCGCGATTATCAATAACGAAGTTCTGTCCCCAATTCGCGCCGAGTTGTTGCGCGATCATTCGTGCCTATAAGTCAGCGCCGCCTCCGGCTGGAAACGGTACGATGACCCGGACCGGCCGAGAGGGATACGCCTGCGCTTTCGCATCGGTTACCGGCCAAAAAAAACATGTTAGAAGTGCTGCCGCACGAACACTCATCACGCTATTAGTCGACTGTTATTAATTGTTGATGGAATTTTAAAGAGGATGGTAGCACGCAGCACAATGCGCGCCGTCATGCGAAATTCCCCCAACAATTATGCAGTCGCTGTTGTTTGCACCGCGGATATAGTCATGTACAGTATATTTCCGGTCGCTCGCAATCTCGGATCCGATCACAGCCGCTCGAAGTGCATGCGGCGCGGACAACCGGCGAGCGACATAATCAGCAATTTGTCCTCAAGAGAGCCACTCTGTGATGGAGCAGCAACACAGCGTTATCAATGACCCAGGTGCATGGATCGGCGCGCACATTCAGCATGAAGCATCCTGGATATATCGCTTGGACGCGGTTGCCATCACTGAGTTGGACGCCGCCCTCACCCACATCAAGCGCAGCGGCGCATCGATTCCTTTCACGCGAGCAGATTTTCCATTGCCGCAGTTTTCGGTTGAACTCGCTCGCATCCTCGACGAAGTGGAAAATGGACGTGGCTTCGCGCTGTTGCGCGGGATTCCGCGCGAGCGCTACACCGACGCCGAATGCGAGGTTATTTATTGGGGCATTGGCATGCACCTTGGCAACCCGGTGTCGCAGAATGCACGCGGACATCGCTTGGGCCACGTGCGGGATGAAGGCAAGGACATCGCCGACCCGAACGCCCGCGCCTATCAGACGAGCCTGCGCATGGATTTTCATACCGATCTCCTGCCCGTCGACCTGCTCGGGCTTTTTTGCCTGCGCACAGCCAAATCCGGCGGCGCAAGCAAAGTGGTAAGTGCGCTGACCGTTCACAACATTCTGCGCGAGGAGCGTCCGGACCTGCTCGAGGCGCTGTACACGCCATTTCATCTCGACTGGCGCGGCGAGGAACCACCCGGCGAGCAGCCGTGGTTCACCATTCCCATGTTTAGCCAGCGCGAAGGCAAGGTGACAACACGTATCTGCAGCCTTTCCTATTACGATTCGGCGGCGCGTTTCGGCGAACAGCACCGGCCAACTCCACTCCAACGCCAAGCTTTGGAGACGGTCCAGCAAATCGCTAACCGTCCCGAGATTATGCTTTCGATGAATTTTCAGGAGGGCGACATGCAGCTCATCAACAATCACATCATGATGCACGCCCGCGAGTCGTACCAGGACTACGACGAGCCCGGACGAGAGCGCCACCTTCTGCGCATGTGGATAGCCGTTGCCGATGGACGCCGCCGTCCGCTCGCAGACGCACTGTCGGACCGCTATCGCTGGGTGCGCGAGGGGGGTATTCCTATGAAGGTAACCAGCGCCGCCTCACTGGATGCTGAGTGAGCGACGGTCGGTGATTCGGCAGAAGCGGGACAAAGCACGGGGAGAAAAGGCAACGGAAGATGTGCCTACGCTTTTCTCCCTTCAGATGCAGTTGAAGTAGATGCAGACTTACATTGTGCACATGCAAGCGGGCTCCTACTTGCGCGCGATCCGCCAAAAGCGAAAACTCATTTCGATATTTCCGAATGAAACGCTTTCCTACGCGCTTGCGGCATCTAAAGAAGTGGTTCTGCTGTCTCGTAAGACTAAGGCATTCATCTAGATTTCCTTCGATTCGCTCTTACAGGAATGATTCCGTGCAGTTCCCGATCGCCCGCCGCTCGGAGTGCTTTCGTCAAAAATTCGATGAACGCTTCCACCTTTGGCGAAACATAACGAGCTCTCGGCGTAACCGCATAGAACGTGCGTATGTCGTAGTCCCACTGCGGATAAACCGCGAGCAGCGCTCCGGACTTTATATGCGATTTAATGAAGGCGTCCGGCAAATGAATTAGACCGACGCCCTTTATGGCTGCCTCTATGAGCGCATCACTACTATTGCAGCAGATCGGCCCGCGCGGAAGTAGAGTGAAGTGCGTGTTGCCACGACCAAACCGCCAAGGGCGCGGCGTGTATCTCCCTTCTGTGAGCAGTCCCAAACATTTTTGAGGGTCAAGATCGCGAGGAGACGCAGGCAACGGATTGCGCGCCGCCAGCGCGGGTGAGATGCATACCACTTGTTTTGACCGGCAAACGGGACGAGCGTGCATTTCCGCGTTATCCACGTGATCTACTCGAATCGCAACGTCGGTGCCGAATTCAATTAGTTTGCGCGGCGAATTGATAAGCGTCAGCGCAACAGCAATCGATGGGTGCTGGGTTACAAATTCAGGCAACAGCGGACATATCAGCGCATGAGCGATTGCAATCGTCGACTCCACGCGAACCGTTGCCTCGGTGCCTTCCAACTTGTTACGCACGTCATCCTCAGCGCGATCGACATGCCGCAGGATCTCGCTACTTTCTTGGAAGAATCGATTGCCCTCGTCAGTGAGACGCAACTGACGCGTGCTACGCTGAATGAGCGTTACACCTAAGTGCTTCTCGAGGCTATTTATCGAATCAGTGACAGTGGCATTGCCAATGCCCAGCGATTCCGCCGCACGGGAAAATCCGCCGCACTCTATAACCCGAGCGAAGATCTGCATTGCCCTCAATCGATCCATTACAACTTCCTCCGCTGAGCGCTGTCTGCAAGCGTTTTGAATTGCACCGGAACCTGTCCGGTAATCTGCGTTGTAATTCGAATCAAGGGTCTCAGCGAATTATGCATGACGTCTGCCGATTCTCCAGTTTGAATCTTGACACGCTGAAGGTCAGCTAATAGGCGTAAAACCTGAAGATCGAAGGTCTAGGAATGATCAGAATGCCGCGAATGAAGGCTGCCAGCGATGAGTTCGCCTCGCGAAGAGAAAAACACTAACTATGTAGCTATGCTTCGGCTCGTGAGATAGCCAGAGCAAGCACAACCAAATTCTCCACTCAAAGCAGAGCAGCACGATATCGCAGCGTGCATTCTGGTTGCGGTCTCGCTTCCAGCGCGAGGTTCGATGAGATTCCTCGCGAACATGTATCATCATAACTAAATGAACGTAAGGTGGTTATGAACGATCGTCGTACCCAATTAGGTGCATCGTTCCCTGAATCGTTGTTTTTTGTCCTAGTGGGCGCGACGCTCGGAATTCTGTCAGAGCCTGCGCTCGCTCAAGCCTATCCGTCGAGGCTCGTACGAATCGTGGTGGCCTTCTCCCCGGGTGGCGTGCCTGACATTCTGGCGCGCGTTCTTGCTAGGGAGCTGCAGACGCGTCTCGGACCGCCGGTCGTGGTGGACAATCGCCAGGGAGGCGGCGGTTTGATCGGATCGGATGCGGTTGCAAAGGCGCCTGCGGACGGCTACACGCTGCTGCTAGGTTCAACAGGACCTCAAGCGATTGCGCCTGCTTTGTATGCGAAGTTTCCCTACGATCCCAGGAAGGATCTGACACCCGTCTCGTTGGTCGCGAAGTCCGGAAACGTGTTGCTGGTCAACTACGCATTGCCTGCTAAAAACGTAAAACAACTGATCGCATTGGCGAAAGCCAGGCCTGGCGCAATGAATTATGCGTCGGCCGGCGTTGGGTCATCCAATCATCTATCCAGTGCCATGCTTAACCAGATGGCCGGCATTAATGTTGGGCACGTGCCGTACAAGGGTGATGCGCAAGCGCTGCCCGACGTCGCGGCCGGCCAGATTGAGATGATGTTCGCGTCAGTCCCTCTCGCGATGTCGTTCGCTAAATCAGGAAAAGTCATCATGCTCGCGGTGACGACACCGCGCCGGCTGAAGCCGTTGCCGGAAGTCCCAACAATTGCCGAGTCCGGCTTACCGAACTACGATTTTTCTACCTGGTACGGCGTCTTCGTGACCGGCGGAACGGACTCCGCTATCGTCGAGTTACTGGCGCGCGAGACGAAGCGAGCTTTCGATATCCCCGAGGTTAAGACGCAACTCATTGGGCTGGGCGTCGAGGCCGCTCCCGGTTCGCCGGCGGAATTTCGCAAACAGGTCGATGACGATCTCGACAAGTTCGCGAAAGCCGCCAAGTCGATGGCGATCTCGCTAGAGTAACCGCTGGGTCATACCCGCGGTCGTGCGGCCCTGCGAAGTCCTGTGGCCTTCGCATCGACTTTGCCGTTGCCGACGTCTACGACGACGCCGTATTCTTCGAGTGCGTGCTTGATCGTGATCTTTTCCTGTCTCACGTCGTTAAGCACGGCCTCCGGCTCGCGCGTATACGGGTCACCGTAGCCGCCAGAGCCCGCCATCTCCCCGCGGAAAACGTCGCCGCGGTGCATGGTGCGCACGAATTTGGAGGGCGCATTTTCCTCGTTGGATGTGCCGGGATTGACGATCGAGCGGGCCAGAGCGCCGCCCTTACCGCCGAACAAGCCCCAGCACGGATGTAAATGGCGGTCCGAGCGCAATTGAACCGTCGCCTCTTCCGCAAGAACGCGATACTGCCGGACGATTCCGAGCGCTCCACGATATCGGCCGGCGCCACCGCTGTCGGGGAGAAACGCGTATTGCTCGACCAGCACCGGATTCTCGGCTTCCAGCAGCTCGACCGGCACATTGGCAAGATTGCCGATGCAATAGGGGCCGCCATCCTGACCGTCGCGGTCCGGACCGCCGCCCTGTCCTGAGACATTATGAAATTCCAGATGCAGAAACGGCTTGCGCGCTTTCACCTTCGTATCCTGCGAACACAATCGCAAATTCGGATCCGCCGGCGCACGCGGGGATCAGGTCCGGCAATAGCTGTGCGAGCGCTCCCAGCACAACCGAGCGAACACGATAGCCGCCCTGGCCACGCGCGCCGAGCGCTGCCGGATATCGCACGTTCACAAAAGTGCCCGGCGGCGCAATGACGGTTATCGGCCTGTAGAAGCCTGCGTTGTTCGGAATGTCAGGGTCAATCACGCACCGCAATGACGCGCATGCGCACGACGCCGTGAACGCATAATTCGTGTGCAAGGCACCGCGCCCCTGTGGCGAAGTTCCGGTGAAATCGATGATGAACTCTTCGCCCTTTTTCGTGAGCTTGACGTGAAATTTAACCGGGCCACCGCCGCCGCCGTCATCGTCGTTCCAATCGGTAAACTCGACGACTCCGTCGGGTAGCGCGGCGATTTTCGCGCGCGTCAGCCGTTCCGTGTAATTGATGAACTCGTCCATGTAAGTTGCGAGCTGCAAGGCTCCGGACGTCCCCACCAGTTTCAGCAATTCCTTTTCCGCGAGATTGAGAGCCGCTATCTGCGCATGAATGTCCCCCATCATGCGCTCCGGGATGCGCGTGTTGTGCTCGATCACGCGCAGCAAGGTCGTGTTGGGCGTCCCGCGCTTCCCACAACTTGCTCGGCGGTATGCGCAATCCCTCCTGGAATATTTCGGTGCTGTCGGCCGCATTGCCGCCGGGCACGCGCCCGCCGAGGTCCGTGTGGTGCAGGATCAGGCACAGGAAGGCGACGCGCTTGCCCTCCGCGAACACCGGCTTGAACATGAAGATGTCGTTGAGATGGCTGCATCCGGCGTAAGGATCGTTGCTGGTCATGATGTCGCCGTCGGCGATGTCGCCGCCGAAGTAATCGAGGCAACCCTTCAGCGCCGGCATCATCGCACCGAGGTGCACCGGGAACCGCCAGGCCCTGCGCGACGAGTTGGCCCTCCGCGTCGCAAATCGTGGCGGAGAAATCCATCGTGTTCTTGATGTTGGTCGAACGCGCAGTGCGCACGATCATGACCAGCATGTTGTCGCAAATCGTCACCAGCGCATTTTTAATCAGTTCCCGCTTGATCGGATCGATCTTCTGTTCGAGTTTCGTCATGACAGGCGCGTTCATTTCGATTGCTCCATGATGATGTTGTTCCAGCCGTCGAGGCGGGCCGTCCAATCCGGGCGCACTACTGTCGTCGTGTCGTATTCCTCGATAATCAGCGGACCGTCGACAGGTTCGGCAGTCAGCGCGACGCGCGGCATGAGCCGTGTTTCCAGCCATCCGAGTTCGGCGCCAAAATACGCACGACGAATGCCCGTCTCTGCGATTGTTCCTGTGCGCGCGAGACACGCGCGCCGGCACGCGCGACGACTTGGGTATTCCGCGTCCAACGACTTTCAGAGAAACAAATTGGAGAGGCTCGCGGTCGGAGCGGTAACCATACGTTTGCTGATGCAGCTCGCCATACGTGCGCGCGCAGTTCGCCGACCATCGCGTCGGTCACCGGCAATCCGGGAAAGCGGATGCTCAACGGAGACGTCTGGCCGACATACTTGACGTCTGCATGAACGGAAACGTCGCGCTCATCTGTCGCCTCGTATCCTTCGGACTTGAGCAGCTGCACGGCCTCGCTCACCAGCGCATCGACGGCGCCGTTCACGTCTTGCGCCTTAATGGTGTCAATGCGGCGAAAGAACGCCGTGATGAACTGATGCTCGACATCCGCAAACAACATCCCCAGCGCGCTGAAGAGTCCCGCCACCGGCGGCACGACGATGCGCCCGACGTTCAGGCTTTCGGCCAGATTTGCCGCATGCACGCCGCCGTTCCCGCCGATGGCGAGCAATCCGAATTGCGCCGGATCTCGCCCCCGCTCCGAGGTGACGGCGCGCAGCGCGCGCATCATATTGGCATTCGCGATCAGGTGTATTCCATACGCGGCTTCGATGGCGGACAGATGCAGCCGGTCGCCCAGTTCCGCCAGCGCCAGCTCGGCCTTGCGGTAGTTCAGCTTCAAATCGCCGCCGACCAGCGACTCTGGATTCAGGTAGCCGAGAAGCAGGTTGGCGTCCGTCACCGTCGGTTGTGCGCCGCCGCGGTCGTAACAGATCGGGCCCGGCTCGGCGCCTGCGCTGCGCGGCCCCACCAGCAGGCCGCCGGCGGCATCGATCGCCGCGATGCTGCCGCCGCCCGCCCCGACTTCCGCGATGTCGATCGTCGGCACCTGCACGATGAATCCGGCGCCTTTGATCATGCGTGAACCAAGCGACGCTGAGCCGCCGACTTCGGTATCGGGCGCCAGAACCAGTTGATCCCCCTGCACGATGCAGGCCTTCGCGGTCGTGCCGCCCATATCGAATACGATGAGATCGCCCAGTCCGAGGTGCATGCCGAGTCTTTGCGCGCCCAGCGCCCCCGCCGCCGGACCCGACTCGATGATGAAAATCGGCTTCTTCGCGACCAACGCACCCGGCAGGACACCGCCGCTCGATTGCATGATCATCAGTGGCGCGGCGATCTTCAACTCAGCCAGGCGGTGGTTTAAGCGAGGTCACGTAATGCTCGACGACCGGCCTCAAGTACGCGTTGACGACGGTGGTGCTCGTGCGCTCGTACTCACCGATCTGCGGCACGAGTTGGGTCGACGCGGAAACGGACACTTTGCGGCAGGCGCTTGGCTAGGTAGCGCACCGCGACCTGCTCGTTCGCCGGATTGACGTGCGAATTGATGAAGCAGACCGCGACCGCCTGCACGTTTTCACGTTCGATTGCATCCGCGATCGGGCCGAGTTCCGCTTCGTCGAGCGACTCAAGTATATTGCCGTTCGCGTCGCAGCGTTCGTTAACCTCGAAGCGCAGCCTGCGCTCGATGAGCGGCTCTGGTTTGCGGTACGTCAAGTCATACAGTCGCGGCGAGCGAAAGCGCCCCAGCTCGAGCACGTCGCGAAAACCACGCGTGGTGATGAGTGCCACGGAGGCGCCGCGCCGCTCGATGATTGCATTGGTCGCCACCGTGGTTCCATGCGCAAGCTCGGCGATCTGATTGCCGTGCAGAGCCGGCACCGCGCATGAGGTCCGCTACCCCTTCCTCGATTGCCAAACTGTAGTCGCCCGGCGTAGACAGCACTTTTTTACTGAACAACTCTCCATCGGCGCGCAAAAGCACGATGTCCGTGAAGGTGCCGCCAATGTCTACTCCGAGACTGAAATTGCTCATTAACGTGTTCCAATATTAATTGTCATTGCATGGCGGACGCATGACTGCGCCGTGCACGGTCCACGTCACTAGATTGCGAATTGGCGTTCGCTATTCGATCGGGAGACCAAGCTCGCGAACGGTACGGCCCCACAACTCCTGCTGTTCGCGAATGAAAGTCCTGAGCTCGTCCGGCGTGCCGACGATCGGTTCGAATGCAGCCTGCGCGAGGCGATCCCGCACGTCCGGCTTGACGAGCGCCGCGTTCAAATCGCGATTGATGACGATCGACCACGTTCGCGGGCATTTTAGCAGGGCCCACCATCACCGCCCACGACAAAGTCGGAAACGTCTTGATGCCGGACTCGGTCAGCGTCGGCACGTCCGGCCACGCCGGCGACCGCGTGCTATTGGTGATAGCGAGAGCGCGTAACTTACCGTCTTTTACAAACGGCAGCGACGTCGACTGCGTGGCGACGATGAACTGCAGGCGGCCTGCGATCAAATCGACCAGCGCGGCGGGTTCGCCCTTATACGGCACGTGCACCATGCTGATGCCCGCGCTCTTCATCAGGTTTGCGGTGGAAATAATCTGGAAGGTGCCGCCGCTGCCATAGTTGAGTTTGCCGGGGTTGGCACGCGCATAAGTGAAGAATTCGCCGAGCGTCTTCACCGGAACGTCTGGATGCACGAGCACCGCATGCAGGTAGCGACCGACGAATCCGATCGGCGCAAAGTCAGCGACCGGGTCGTAGGGCGGCGTTTTGCGCATCGCCGGCACTGCTGCAAGCGGACTGTTCGTTGCGAAGTACAACGTATAGCCGTCAGGGCTGGCGCGCATCACCTCGGTTGCCGAGATGGCGCCGTCGGCGCCCGGGCTTATTGTCCACTACCACCTGTTGTCCCAGACTTTGACTCATTGATTGAGCCACAATGCGCGCCACCGTATCCGTGGCCGATGCCGCAGGAAGCGGCAGAATCAGCCGTATCTGCTTGGACGGATATTGCTGCCCGAGCGCGGGAAACGCAGAGACCACAAGCATCGCAAGCAGAATC
This sequence comes from uncultured beta proteobacterium, assembly GCA_963829085.1. Lineage (GTDB taxonomy): Bacteria > Pseudomonadota > Gammaproteobacteria > Burkholderiales > SG8-41 > PALSA-1004. The sequence continues at coordinate 33,077 of CAWHHJ010000011.1, forward strand.
CAGTACCTGCACAGGCAGTCCGCTATAGCATCCTTTATTTTCATCGGCATTGGCTGTTACGCCGCCGTTGCTGCCGCCCGCTGAGGCAGATCGCCTTCCTCCTTCAGAGCGCGCAGCGAGCGCCGCCACGCATCGAGCGTCAAATCGACGTCGGCCTGTGTATGTGCAGACGACACAATGCCGCCGCGCCAGCTCTTTAGATCCACTCCGTAAACGAGCATCGCGAGCCGCATTTTCTCCAATAGGCGCTCGCGCTTGTCGGCTTTGAACCATTCGACCGGCACGTGCCTCCGCGTTAAAGGTCGTCGGTCGCATTTCGCGATTCTCGGGGTTGGTGTAAAAATTGAAGAACGAGTGCACGCCGTAAACGGCCCACGGCACGCCCTCTTCTTCTAGAATTTCGTTCATGCCGGCCCTTACTTTTGCGGCGGCTGCACTGGCGCGCGCGCATGCGTCGGTGTCGCGGATCACTTTGAGCGTGGCGATTCCGGCGGCGGCCGACACGGGATGGGCATTGTGTGTCCCCTCGTGCGCGATGCGCTCGCGGCCGGCTGCAGCAGAGGCTTCAAAATCGAGCCAGTCTAGGACTTTCCGAGAGCCTGCTACGGCACCACCTGGCATGCCGCCCGCGACAATCTTCGCCAGAGTCGTTAAGTCGGGCACGACACCGTGCAGCGCCTGAACCCCACCGGGCGCTACGCGAAAGCCAGTGACGACTTCGTCGAAAATCAGCAGCACGCCGTGCCGACGGGTGATCTCCCGCAGTTCGCGCAGAACCGCCGGCGAGGTCGGTACCGCACCAGAGCTCGCTCCTATCGGCTCAATCATTAAGGCAGCCACATCGCTGTTTTCCGCGAGCACGCGTTCCACACCCGCCACGTCGTTTGGCTTGACTAAAATGACATTGACAGCAACGTCGGGCAGCACGCCGACGGTCGGTGTGCCGTCAAGGTGTGCCTTCACGCCGAACGCAACGTGATCGTGCCAACCGTGAAAATGCTTGGCGAAACGCACTATCTTGGCTTTGCCGGTCGACGCCCGCGCAAGGCGTATCGCCAAGTGCGTTGCTTCAGTCCCCGACGATGTAAATCGGACGCGCTCGGCCGAAGGTATCAACTCCTGGATCAGGCCCGCCCACTCGTTCTGCAACTGCGTGCCCCGCAGCGAAGTGCATGCCCTTCTTGACCTGCGCGTCAACTGCCTCCACCACCTTAGGATGCTGATGTCCAAGCAGCAGCGCACCGTGCCCACCGTAGTAATCCACGTACTCGTTGCCGTCGACGTCCCACTTGCGGGATCCTTTCGCATGATCGACGTAAATCCCGTAAGGCCATGTGCGCCGCGAGTCGTGCACGATGCCGCTGGGAAAAAGTTCGAGCGCCTGCTCGTGGAGCCGGGCCGAGCGTGGCGTGCGCTCGAAATACTCGCCATGAATTTTCGACTCGCGCGATGCATCGGCGTTCATGTAGTTCTCCTCTATATTAAGTTTGGCAGAACAGTAGTATGCAACTGTAAGTATCTGAGTATGGTACGCTCACATCTCCGCCGCCAATACATCGTCTTGTTTCAGTCCGAGCGAATACCCGCCTGCTTAATGACCTTGGACCACTTTGTTGTTTCGGATGCCAGGTAATTCGCAAAGTCATGGGGTGAACTGCCGATTACATCCGCTCCATCCTGAGTCAAGCGTTGTTTAACGTCTGGAGCCTGAAGAATACGCACGATCTCCCGGTTCAGCAGCGCGACGATGTCCTGGGAAGTCCCCGCTGGCGCCAAAAAGCCAAACCATGAGCTGAAGTCATAGCCGCGCACCCCCTCTTCGGCAATCGTCGGCAGATCGGGTGCGGCCGAAGAGCGCTTTGCGCTGGTGACGCCGAGCGCTTTTAATTTCCCGCCTTGGACCAGTGGGAGTACCGCCACCAGATTGCCGAAGGTCAGCTGCACTTCGCCCGCGAGGACGGCGGTGATCGCCGGACCGCCGCCCTGATACGGTACATGCACGATAGAAGTGGCCGTCAACGACTTGAAGAGTTCGGCTGCTAGATGAAACGGGCTGCCGTTACCCGCGGACGCATAGTTCAATTTTTTCGGCTCCGCTTTGGCGAGTGCGATGAGGTCCCGCACCGAGTTTACGGGCAGCGAAGGAGACACAACGAGTACGTGTGGCACACCTGCGACGAGCGCGATAGGTGCAAAGTCTTTGAGCGGGTCGAAGTTTAGCGACTTATACATACTGGGATTCGTCGCGAGCGTAATCGTCGCCAACATAATCGTGTAGCCGTCGGGTGTTGATTTTGCAACTAACTCGGCGCCGATATTACCCGCAGCGCCAGGCCGGTTGTCCACTATGACGGTATATCCCAACCGTTCGCTCAATTTCTGCCCGATCAGTCGTGCGAATACATCGGTGCCCCCGCCCGGCGGCCAAGGGACGATCATTCGAACGGGTTTTGTGGGGTAATCAGCAGCGGCGACAGCACCCATGGCAAGCATCGAAACAGCGATCAACGCCGCGACGTATGCACGCGTATTGCTTAGGTAGACCGTGTTCCGTTTGTTACGACTGCCGCATTGATTGTCGTATTGATGGGCGCTTATCACGACGGAATACCAAAGATGCGTTTAGCGTTGCCCGCGAAGTGCTCCGGCAGCACGTCGGTCTTGAAAGCGAAATTGCGCGTGTCCTCAATTGTCTGGATGAGCGGCCGTAATGGATACGCGGATCCATAGACAATCTGCTCACGGAGCGTCGAATTCGCCGCTTCAACGTACGCGTTACCACCCGGCGCGAAGATGTACATATCCGGCGACACATAGACGTTCGGATGCTTGAAAGCAACGCCCAGTATTTGCTGGATAAAGGGATAGCAACCGTGTCCGAGTAGAATCTTCAGTTCCGGATAACGTGTCGCGAGGCGATCGATATAAAGCGGATCAGATACGGCGATGTCGGGCCCCGCATAAGGGCCGCTCATAATGTTTACTGGTAACTTAAGTTCAAGGCATTTTTCGTAAATTGGGAAGAGGCGTTCGTCGTCAGGCCCGACACCCCATGCGCGGCCTGGCTCTAAGAAGATGCCCTTCAAGCCCAATGAACGAATACAGCGCTCCGTTTCCTGAACAGCGTTATGTATCGTGTTGGTCGGGTCGATACCGGCCAAACCGATTATGCGGCCACGGTAAGTGTCCTGTAGTTCGGCAATCCGCTCGTTCTTGATATATGCCGCATTAAATTTGCGGCCCATGAAGACTTCTCGGACTATTTCGACCCTGGACCACGGCCACGTCAATGCCAGCGGTCTTCATCTCCTCAAAAAAAAGCTCCATTGATCCCTCGGCGAACGCGCGCGAGACCTCGCGCGCTCCAGTGCGGCGACCATGCCAAGTCAGTCGTGGAATATCGAAATACTCTCGGAATTCCCTTAGCGGGGGTCGACATCTAACGTCGATAATCATCTTAGCGTCTCACTGTATCTTGAACAGCTGTGCGGCATTGCGATATAGAATTTTTTCTCGTAACTCGGAATCCAGGTCCCATTCCATAAACGCTTGAACGCTTTCCTTGAGTGGACGGCTCGGGTAGGCCGTGCCGAATAGCAGACGATCTCCGAGGAAAAATTTTGCGGCCTTGATATATTCATGGGCGCCAGGAGTGTTCACGCCATTCATATACAGGTCCGGTGAGACATAGACGTTTTCTCTAATGAAAGCTACCTCCATCATCGGCATGATATTGGGCCATGCGGCATGCGAGACGATGATTTTGAGCTTGGGAAAATCCTTGGCAACCTTATAAACCGGCGTTGGCGATCCGTAAGACAGGTCGTGACCGACCATTGCTGCCAGATACCCGCTTAAGGTGATCGACATCGGCCAATCAAGTTCCTGGCACCTCGCATATAGCGGGTATAGACGGCGATCGTCCGAGTACATGGCTTCGTATGTTGCCCCCGGTTCGATCGAGGCACCGACGTAGCCTCGAATTTTCGACGTCACGATCGATCTCGGCAACACCACGCGGGATATCGCGCAAATCGATACCCGCGAGTGCCAAGAAGCGGGTTGGATGCTGGGCGATCGCTTCCGTGATTTCATCGTTGGGCACTGCGCCGTGAGGAGGCGCCGATTGTCGACCCATGATAATGCCCGTAGTGATGCTTGCTTCGTCCATCTCGTCGAGCAGATCCTGCATCAGCTGGGTCTTCACGGACTTCGGGCGTGGAAACCCGTGGCGTGTCGGATAGTACGCCGTGCCTTCGGTGAACTGCGCAGTCTTTACCCACGACTTCAATGGTGGTCGCAGCCGCATATCGATGATTTTCATTTTCTTCCTATCGTCGAAATTCATTCCGTCGTGCCTCGGAATCTCGTACATACATAGTGAAGGCGCGTGCCATGTTCCTAAAGCGGGTGTCAGCGCAGTGCGTCTAGTTTGCCTTCACATTGGCAGTGCGAATCACGTCAGCCCATTTCCTGTTTTCCCGTTCGATCTGCACGCCGAACTGATCCGGGCTGCTGGCGTTAGACTCGACGCCTTCCGCCAACAAGCGATTCGCCACTGACTCATTGCTCATTACTTCGGCCGATTTCTTATAGAGCAGATTGATAATGCTCCTGGCCGTTTCAGCCGGTGCGAACAAACCAAACCACACGGTGACGTCATAGCCGGGCAATCCGGATTCGCCCAGCGTTGGCAAATCGGGAAACGCCCGACTGCGCTTCTGTCCCGTCGTCGCGATCGCTCGCAGGCGTCCCGCTTTCGCCTGCACGATGGCGGCCGGGACGGTCGAGAAATAAAGCTGCACTTCGCCGCCTAACAATGCGGTGATCGCGGGGCCGCCGCCCTTGTATGCGATGTGCTCCATCTCGACTTGCCCTGTTCGCTTGAACAACTCCGCTGCCAGATGGCCCATCGAGCCGACGCCGGGCGCCGCATAGTTGATCTGGCCGGCGCGGGCGCGCACATAATCGATCAGTTCTTTAACGGTTTTCGCCGGAACGGCCGGATTAACGACCACAACTAATGGCGTCGCGCCAAGATTCGAGATCGGCGCGAGATCTTTGATTGGATCGTACGAAAGATGCCGGTACAACTTGGAAATGTCGAAAAATTGCCGGAAATCAGCAGCAACGTCTGACCGTCGGGAGCTGCTTTGGCCACGAGTTCGCCGGCTACGGTGCCTGCTGCCCCGCCGCGGTTGTCAACAACTACAGGGCTGCCGAGCCCCTGCGACAAGTCCGACATGATCACGCGTGCGACAAAATCGGTGCCTCCGCCCGGCGCCGCACCTACGATCAGCCTTACGGGACGGGACGGATAAGGCTCGGCGGCGTCGGCGCGCGTCCAGTGAAGAACCATCAGCATCAACGCTGTCGCGCGAGCGAATGACGCGGCGTTCAATTTCACTACCGTCCCTTCCAGTTTGGCTTTCTTTTCTCCTTGAACGCGAGGATTCCCTCTTTTGCGTCCTCACTCAGCAGCACGCGGTTGGCGACGTCGCGTGACATGTACATGCGATCTTCCGTCGGCAGATCATGGCCGCGGCGCGCCGCTTCCTTGATCGCGTGAACAGCGAGTGGGGCATTCTCGAGAATTTCGCGCGCCCAGCGTTCTGCAGTTTCCATCAACTTTTCGTGCGGCACGACTTCGTTCGCAATCCCGAATCTGAGAGCGTCTTCGGGGCTGATGAATTTACCTCTCATCAGATAACCCATCGCTTGCGTCCACGGTAATGCGTGCGTCAAAAAACTCGGTCCGCTTTGCGATGAAATGCCGCGCTTCACCTGTGGCCAGCCGATGCACGCGCGCTCGGACATGATGACGATGTCCGAACTTAACGCGAAGCCGCCACCTTGAGCGAGGCACGGTCCGTTGAGCGCAGTGAGGATCGGCTTGTAGATTCCGCGCAGGAAAAGATAAAGCTCGTCGTATGACATGACGCTGCCATCGTCGAGCGGCTTTTCGAGCAGATCTTTGCCTGAACAAAAGACATCACCGCGCCCCGTAAGCACACACAACCACACGTTTGGATTGAATTTGACGTCGCTCAGCGCATCCTGAACCTCGCGGCGCATTGCATTGTTGATTGCATTTTTCTTCTCCGGGCGGTTGAGGGTTACATAACCCACATGCTCGCGCACTTCGTAAATAACGGCTTCACCCATGAATTTCTCCTGTATCTCGTGTCTGCTGGAATGGTGCAGTTGCCGCGGACCCCATCACCACTCAATCGCCGGTTTCCTTTAATGCCAGTATCGCGTTCGCCCTCAGCGGTACCCGGACGGTCGATCATCTTGCCGTCCACCTGCACAGCGGCGCCATTGGCTGCGCCCGCTGCATCCACCACGCGTTTGGCCCACCCAATTTCTGCCGCGCTCGGTGTGAAGCATTGGTTAACCGCACGGATCTGCTTTGGATGGATGCATAGCTTGGCGCCAAAGCCCAGCCGTTTTGCATAAAGGGTATCGTCGGTGACCCGTTCGATATCCTCGATATCGACCGTCACCCCATCGACCGGCGGCTGCAATTTAGCAAGCGCTGATGTAAGCACCATGCCTGAACGAAAGAACAGCAACTCATCGCGTTCCCCCGCGATCCCCAGATCGAGCTGGAAATCGATGCTTCCGAACACCAGACGCTGAACGCCGGGCGCCGCGCCGACTTTCGCGATGTTGGCATAACCAACTGCGGTTTCAATCAGCGGCAGCAATGGCGCGCCGGGGCGGGCGCGGCTGGCCACATGGCGTATCTGATCCGGTGTTTCCGATTTCGGCACGACGATGCCGAGCACGCTAAGATCACCGCAGAGCTTCAGGTCGTCTTCGAACCATTCACTGTCCGGACCGTTTATGCGAATAAAAACGGACTGAGCACTTTGTGCGGCTCCTGCTATGCCGTCACGCGCAGCACGCTTGTCGCCAGGCGCAACCGCGTCTTCGAGATCGACGATCACGGCATCCGCGCCCGACGCGAGCGCCTTGGGGACACGATCGATGCGAGTCGCGGGCACAAAAAGGTACGAGCGGGCAATTCGGCGTTTCCATGATCGCTCAGAATGAAGCGGTGCCGCGCATGGCGCAATTGCCGGCATCGTTCGCGCTCCAGACGTCTGCCTTGCATGCAGCGGCATCGAAATTGCCGTTCACCGTAAAATCATGACCGGCGAACAGCGGATGCTGCGCCCTGTATTCGAATTTTTTCATAGGCCGGCGCGCATGCTGTCGGCAGAGATCCAGCAGCATTGTCGCTTGCATCGGGCCGTGCACCACGAGGCCTGGATAATGCTCTTCGTTGATCGCATACTCTTTGTCGTAATGAATGCGGTGTCCATTAAAGGTGAGCGCCGAATAGCGAAAGAGCAGCGTCGAATCGGCCGTGATGCGGCGCGTCCAAGCTGCATTCGCCGGCGCCGCCTTACCCGCAGGTAGCGGTTCACCTTTCTGAGCCGCCTCGCGATAGACGATATCCTGCTCTTCAACGATCGCTGTCGCTTCAGCCGTCTTTACGGTATGCCGAACCGTCACGAAAACCAGCGTCCCGCTGCGTCCGGTTTTCGGCTCGACGGAGACGATTTCGGATTCGCGCGTAATGAAATCGCCGATTTTCAACGGCTCAATAAACTCGAGCCGCCCACCTGCCCACATACGCCGCGGCAATGGTACCGGCGGCAGGAATCCGCCGCGCTTCGGATGTCCGTCGGGACCGAGCTCAGAGGCGCGCTTCGCTTCGAGGAAGAAAATCCAGTGCCATCCGTTCGGCACGGGACTGCCGCGATCGACTACGAGATTCGTCTCGTCGAGCGTCGCAGCGAGTGCGCCGATCCGCCAGGCACCGATCGTATCGCTTCGGATTTCTTTTTTGCCGACCCATTCGCGGAAGTGTTCGAAGCTATCGCCTGTCATTTCAATTCCTCTAAATTGATACCCAGCCATTCGTGTAACACCTCGACCGTATGTTGACCGAGCGTTGGCGGCGACCTGACTTCGGTTGGCGTCTCCGACATCCGCCATGGGGGCCCCACAAGTTTGATTTTTCCTGAGACAGGATGACGGACTTCGTGCAACAGCCGGCGATGCATCACCTGCACATCGTCCAAAGCCTGCATGTAGTCATTTACTAAAGCATAAGGGATGCGATATTCACTCAGGCGTGCTGCCCAGTCCTCCGAATCCTTGAGCGAGATTGCGTCGGCAACCAGTTTGTCGATTGCTTTACGATGCTCAAGGCGCAGAGCCATCGTTGCGAAGCGCGGATCATCCAGCCATTGCGGTTGGTCCATTGCCTCGCAAAATGGTTTCCATTGCCCTTGGTCGTGAACCATTAATGCAATATAACGACCGTCAGCCGCGCGATAGGTATTCGCCGGCACTCGGAGGGGATTTTCGTTTCCCAGGCGAGGCGGTGCGATGCCCGCCTGCAACGTCTCACCCATACGCGTCCCAGCCGCCGCGAGCAAAGCGTCTTGCATGCTGAGATCAATGTATTGGCCTCCGCCCTCATCAGTGACGAGCCGCAGCGCGCTCACAATGGTATACGCCGCGAACATCCCCGAAATGACATCGGCGAGCGGCGCGCCGACCATGACGGGCTCGCCATCCGGAAATCCGGTGACGCTCATGACACCAGTGACTGCCTGAATTATCGAGTCGAGTGCAAGCCGATTGCGATACGGACCGGTTTGACCGAATCCCGAAAGCGAGCAGTACACAAGTTTCTGATTAAGCCGATGCGCCACTTCCCAGCCGACCCCGAGTCTATCCACCGTTCCGGGAGAAAAGTTCTCTACGACTACATCTGCCCTCTCAATGAGCGCGAGAGCCACCTCAAGATGCTTCTTGTCCTTGAGATTTAACGCGACACTTTTTTTTGATCGGTTCAGTGCATTGAAATAATCTTCGTGCCCTTCGCGGCCTTTATACGGCATCGTCCGCCGCAAATCATCACCATGTCCGGCGCGCTCAATTTTTACAATTTCAGCTCCCATGTCGGCCAACATCATCGTTGCATATGGACCGGCCACGACTTGTGAAAAGTCGATGATCCGAACTCCCGCCAAAGGCAGATTAGACTTTCGCGAAACCATGTCCAGCACACTTCCTCAATGGATCCGTGCGCCGATCGGACTACGATCGGTGTTGTTACTTAGCGCGTCGATTCACATTTCACACATAACAAAATACGTAGCTTCATTAAATCCTCGAATTTGTGGCACTGATATTCGATCAATGGCCCGGCATATTTGGCTAATCGCAGGGCCAAGGTTCGACGCAGGCTATGTGCACGGGAGATCAACACGGGTGTGCCTACAATCGACCACGTCATCTCTATCCGTGTATATGCGTTTCTCTGTCGACGCCAGACTGAGGGTTATTTTACTTAAGGTCTAGCGGAAGGCCTTCCTTCTCGACCTAGATCCGGGTGAGCGTTGGTGGTGCGCCAGAGTCTTGAGAAGCTCCATCAAAGGCAATTCGAGATCATATTCTTTCTGATCGGTCCCGCTGAGATCATATTGTCAACCTGTGAAATGTCACGAGGTGTACTGTCAGGGAGTTAGATATGATCCACGAATTACATCGGCTCCCGAAACCGCATGGAGGCTCTCGGCTTGGTTTTCGACAAGCGCAAACTATGCCAATGACATCCAAACACTTCGTATTGCGCATTTTCGAGAAGTGCCCAAGAGTGCTCCTAATATGACTCCGCTAGTAATTCGCTCTCGCAGTTCCGTTGAGTGATGACGGCGTTGGATCACGAGTCCGGCGCAAAACAATAGTAGTATCTATCTGCTCGAACGTTATAGCGCCTGTACTCGACAGGCATATCGTTATATGTGTAGGCGACTCGTTCTACCCTCAGAACCGGATCACTCGCATTGATCGCGATCCGCCGGGCGCCTAAACGGCCCGCAGTTGTAGCCCGTACGTGTTCCTCGATCCCGATAACATTCACGCCAAAACTCTCCTGAAATACCGCATAAAGGTTGTCGACCGTGTCACGCAGCAGCGACTCCGTCACACCACGGAACAATTTCGCGCTCATCGCCGATTCGACGTAGCCCACAACACTGCCGCCGCTCCGGAGCATGAAAAGGACTTGGTAAATCGCGCGCGCAGCTACACCCTCGCCCAGGCGCAAAACGTTTGCAATTTCTTCGTTTGCCGACGCTTTAGCGACCGAGACGAGTTCGCGGTCCCAGTTCGCCTTCATTCCATCAGCGCTGTAAATACGAAGATACTGATTGCGATACGGACGCGTGCGATGCAGCGCAACGAAGGTGCCCTTGCCTTGCCGCCGAAGCAAGATGCCTGCCTCGGCGAGTTTTTGCACTCCGGCGCGCAGCGTGAAGACCGCCACGCCGAATCGATCGGCCAAAACCTGCTCGCTGGGCAACCGATCGCCGGGCTTCCATTCTCCGCGAGCGAGGCAGTGCATGATTTCCTGCTCTACTTCTTTGTAAAGAGGCTGAGACGATCGATCAGCTAAGTTTATCGCCATCTATCTTCCAACAATTGCGGCAGCATCATTATCACCACATTTGACGCTCATGCAAGTCATACGTATGATAGCGTCTAGGTTCACTTTCGCGAGGTGCAGGCATGTCAGCAGTGTTGCAACATAGGAGCGCTGAAGCGGTCGAGACTATCGCATCGGACCGTCCTGTCGGTGGGGAAGTCCGTGGTGTGGACCTCAGAAACCTTACGGACGAGTCGTTCGCGGCGCTACATCAGGCGCTGATGGAACGGCAGGTCGTTGTCGTTCGCGGACAGCCGCTTTCGGATCCCGAACTTCTGGTGCTGGGTCGGCGTTTTGGCGAATTAGAGCCGCCCGGCATGAGCATTATCGGCAAGCCATACATCGACGCGTATCCGGACATATTAGTGATTTCCAATGTCGTGGAGAACGGTATACCGCAGGGCAACTTGGGCGCTGGTGAAGCAGACTGGCACACCGACATGTCTTATCGTGACACGCCAACTACCATCGCCATTCTGCACGCGCTCGAGTTGCCGCCGGTTGGAGGCAATACATATTTCGCCAATCAGTATCTCGCTTATGAGACGCTATCTTCTGAGTTGAAATCGCGCCTCGAAGGCTGCATGCTCATACACGACGAAACATATAATAGTGCGGGTCAGCTCCGCAGAGGATTCAAGGAAGTGAACGATCCGCGTGACGCGCCTGGCGCCCGCCATCCCATCTTCAGAACGCATCCTGTCACCGGTCGCAAGGCCCTTTATCTGGGCCGCAGGCGCAATGCATACATCATCGGCATGCCTTTGGACGAGAGCGAGGTCTTACTAGACCAACTGTGGGCGCATGCGTCGCAACGCGACTTCGTCTGGTGTCATGAGTGGCAACTTGGCGACACGCTTATCTGGGATAACCGCTGTCTTATTCATCGGCGCGACCCATTCGATTCCAGCACACGACGCATGATGCATCGCGTGCAGATCCGCGGCGACCGGCCGTGCTGATTGAGTGCAGGCCGAGATAAATGTCGTTAGTCAAGCTTCATTCCGGACCGGTCGATAACCTCAGCAAACTTGCGCGTATCGTCGCGTATCAGATTGCCGAACTCTTGCCGCGTTCCACCAATCACCACGAAGCCCTGCTCTGTTAAGCGCTCTTTTACGTCGGACGCCTCTAGCGCCCGGTTGATATCGCGGTTCATGAGATCTAGAGTCGGGCGCGGTACCCGCGCTGGCGCGAGGATGCCAAACCAATTACGGAAGGAGTAACCCGGCACCGACTCACCGATTGTCGGGATATTCGGAGCAACTGGGGAGCGGGTACCTCTGTAATCGCAAGTATTTTGATCTTTCCGACTCTCATCTGCGGCAACAAATTCGGTAGTCCGGTCATCACGAGCGGTATCTGGTTCGCCATGACGTCGATCATTGCGAGGTTACCGCCCTTATAGCTCACATGAATGAGGTCGATGCCTGCCGCCGCCTTGAAGATTTCACCTGCGAGGTGACCGCCGCTCCCTGCACCTGCCGTGCCATATGAAAGCGCGCCGGGCTTAGACTTGGCAAGCGCGATCAGGTCTTTGATACTCGTTGCAGCGAACAAAGGGTTGGCTCCCAATGCCATGGGCTGCGACGCCAGAAGGGCAACCGGGGCCAAATCTTTCTGCGCATCGTACGGAAGCTTGCTGTGCAAGGCCGGATTTGCCGCGAGGCCATTTGGTGATAGCAGTAACGTGTATCCATCCGGCGACGCTTTCGCGACAGTTTCTGTTGCGATGATGGTTCCACCGCCTGCGCGGTTCTCCACAACGACCTGTTGTCCCCACATCTCCGACAGCTTCTGTGCTGTTACCCGCGCCACAAGGTCGAATGTGCCGCCAGCGGCGAATGGCACGAGCATGCGCACAGGCTTGGTTGGAAAATCGCTTTGACCATGAACCGCTTGCAGGCAACAAACGTTAACGGTACCGGCAATGACCATTGTGCTTAATGCACGTCCAAGCATCTACGTCCTCGTGGTTCCACTGTTGAAGTTGTCGTGCTATTGTCAGTCATACGGATGATACAAATCAACCGACGTTTGACGTCGACAGACGAATACCTAGGAACGACACCCCAATGCGCATCCACGAGATTACGGTCCGTCAGGTAAAACTTCCGCTTAGTAAGCCCTACCGCGTCTCGTTCCGCACGTACACGGAGTTGGAACCGTTACTTATCGAAATGCGCGACGGCGATGGCGCCACCGGCTGGGGCGAGGCGTACATTCCTGCGGGATCGACTGCAGAAACGATCCATAGCGGCTGGACGTTTTGTTGCGAGATGAGCCAAGCATGCGTTGGCAAAGAGACGCTTGAAGTACGACGCTTATTGGACGCTCAAGTAAACAAAGCACCTTTTGCGGTCACTGCAATGATGACCGCACTTGATTTACTTTCCCGCCATCCAGCACTCACAGTGCGAACTGAAACGCGCATACCACTACTCGTGCCCGTTTCTGGAAGGAGCACACCCGAGATTGCTGACGAAGTCGAGCGCTTACTGGAAACCGGCTATAGAACACTGAAAGTCAAAGTGGGTTGGGATGTTGCCGACGATTTATCGCGGGTCGAGGCTGTGCAATCCGCCGTGAATGGGCGCGCAGAAATTACTATGGACGCTAATCGCGCTTATTCGGAAGTCCAAGGTAAGCAGTTCGCGTCCTCGCTCGACCCCCGAGATATCGCGCTCTTCGAACAGCCATGTGAAGCCGATGAATGGGAAGCAAATGAGGCTGTTGCCAAAGTGTCCACCGTCCCGCTGATGCTCGATGAATCCATTCGTAACACCGATGACATTGCACGCGCATCCAAGATAGATAACATAGGGCTGGTTAAATTGAAGCTCAAGCGGGTCGGTGGCATTGATCGCGCCATAAGTGCGATGGGCACCGCCCAGCAATGCAACCTCGGTATATGCTTAGGAGACGGTGTTGCGACCGACCTCCTCTGCTGGGTGGAAGCGTGCATCTCACGGGGCTTTCTTCGCCGCGCCGGTGATATGAACGGCTTCTTAAAACCGAAGACAACATTTCTCGAGCAACCACTGGCATTCGATCGCGGATCGATCGTGCTGCAGCCAGGATTCTGGCCCGAAGTCGATCGCACCATCATGCAGGCTCATACATTACGGAGTGAGCGTTTTCATTAGACTCATCTCGTCGGGGCCTAGTAGCTGATCCCGTTATTTCGTCACGTAACTCTGTTCGCATGGACTCCCCGAACCTCCATTCCCGCACCCCGCTCTTATTGCTGCCGATTCGCCTGCGCGGCGTCATGGCTCGAAACCGCATAGTCGTCTCGCCGATGTGTCAATACAACTCCCACGACGGCGGGCCGAACGATTGGCATCTAGTGCACCTCGGTAAATTTGCGCTGGACGGTGCAGGTATCGTCTTTTGCGAGGAAACGTCTGTCGAGGAACGTGCGCGCAAAACCTATCACTGCGCCGGTATTTACAGCGACCGACACATTTCGCAATATCGGCGTATCACCGACTTTCTCCGCACGAATGGTGCACTTGCCGCCATCCAGCTCGGTCATGCGGGACGACGCGGCTCATGTGGGCCGCCTTGGAATAATTTTTCGCCGCTGACGCCGAACGATGCAAAAAACGGTTCACCTCCGTGGCCGACGGTATCCGCAAGCGCGATTCCGGTTCGCGACGGGGCCCCAGCTGCCGATCGCATTGTCGATCGCGTAAATTAAGGCGGTCGTCGGCGCGTGGCGCAACGCCGCACAGCGCAGTCTCGACGCGGGTTTCGATTTGCGCTATCAGAATCTTCGAGCGTGCCAAGAACTTCGTGTGGCACGAGCCGCGCGTTAGTAGCTGACACCACATGTCACTGCTGCCTTGCAGTTGCTAGCGCAACCAAAGGCATGCGCATTAGAACGCGCGCCTTCTGCGTTCCGCTAGCGCAGCAGGAGGAGCACGCTCTCACAACCTTTGAAATCGAAAGTCTTCGCGAGGCTTGCCTATGTGTAGCGACAGTTCTGGAGGAGCGGACTAGAGCATACGACACTTCAAGTGCCGCTTAGGCCGCAATAGTCTCCTGTTTTGGAATGCGAGCTGCCAGTTCCTTTTCAATTTCTGAAAGGGTCACTACATCCGCATATTTGGCACCGATCTCGAACAGGCTAATTTTGTGTGAAAGCTGACTGCGATCGTATACGCATTCTTCCACTACGGTAGCGGGAATCGCGTAGGAAAACGCATCAACTGCTGTTGCTCGGACGCAACCGCTGGTGCTGCAACCAGTAATGATGAGCGAATCAGCACGCACCATATTGAGTTGCGTAACAAGTGAGGTCCCGAAGAACGCGCTACTTTGACGTTTACTGATAATGAAATCTCCTGCTTGAGGAGCGATCTCATCAGGAATCTCGGTGCCGCGACTTCCGGGCCGGTGTATCGGATTCGTGGAAATCCCGCTCAGTTTTTTGCTAAATAACCCGGCGTCCACTGCTCCCTGCCGTTCAATGATTGCATAGAACACTGGTACATTCGCCGCACGCGCCACCTTCAATAGACGGGCAGTCGCTCTCACCGCAGCCCACGCTACGTCACCGCAACTCGTCGGAAAACCCGATTCACGGATTGATTGTAGGGTCGGCTTGTCCAAGCCGACCGTGCGATGCTGAATGTCTATTACGATGAGCGCTGGTTTTTCTCCCAATCCAAGCCGCACTCCTTCTACCCCTCGGAATCCAGATTCCTTGTAAATGTCGAAATCCTCCTGCGGAACAACATCACTCCATTTTCTTTCCATGTTTGTCTCCTTATCAGTGCCAAAATACATTTCGGCTTACTCTGCATGTATTCCCGCCGTCTTAATGACTTTCGACCATTTCTTTGCTTCAGCGGCAATATGATTTTTAAATGCCACAGATGATCCACCAACTGGTTCAGCGGCTTGCGCCGAAAGCTTTTGTTTCACGTCTGGCGAACGCAGAGCATTTGAAATGGCACTGGATAGTATCTGGACAATGTTTGGCGGCACTGCGGCAGGAGCAACGACACCGTACCATCCGACGGCATCATAGCCCGGAACACCGGACTCGGCGATCGTAGGCAATTGAGGCAGGGATGACAGTCGTTTCTCGCTCGTTACCGCCAGGGCGTGTACCTTTGCCGCTTTTATGTGGGGCGAACCTGCGAGCGCGTCCGGAAATAGCATTTCGATCTGACCACCAATTAGATCGACTAAGGCAGGGCCCCCGCCTTTGTAAGGCACATGCACTAATTGCAAGCCTGTCATTGACTTGAACAATTCCGCCGAAAGATGGACTGAGCCACCGATTCCCGCGCTGCCATAATGCAATTCGTTGGGCCTGCGCTTACCCAAAGCAATCAGTTCTTTGACAGATGAGACTGGTAACGTTTTCGTTACAACCAATACGTTGGGGATGATTGCGACGAGCGAGACGGGGATAAAGTCCTTAAATGCATCAAAGGGCAGTTTTTCATACAGGCTAGGCTGAATTGCGATCGTGTTCGGTGTCATCAAGATTGTGTATCCATCCGGATCTGCCCGTGCGACAAGCTCCGTCCCGATGATTCCGCTGGCACCTGCGCGATTGTCTACTATGAAATTTTGCCCGAGTACTTCAGTAAGTTTTTGTCCAACGATTCGCGCCAATATATCGTTGGCTCCGCCTGGAGGAAACGGCACAACGATGCGCACCGTTCTCGACGGGTAATTTTGAGCATAAGCGATAATGCATAACGTCGATGCAGCCAACAAGACAACAACTTGCATTGTTCGATTAAACATGACATACACCATTTAACATTTCGCATGTTGATGAGCGTGCGCCCCGTTGCGCGGAAACAAAAAGGACATACACGCACTCATTTGACAAGAAACTCACAGACGCTTTTTGGCCCGATTGCGAACGCAATTAATCGACGAGATTCTTAAGGAGTGCTTTGCAGACCGAGATGCGTCCAAACGATCACGCATCACAGAATCGGCCACTTTCCAGGCACCTGTAATCCGCCGCGCTTGAGAATGTCCGCTCCGAGTACCGGCGCAACGGTCCATGACTTCGTTTTCATCTACTGTCAGCACTTTACGGTTCTCCATAATGAGCCGCCCATTAATGTAAACCGTTTCTACAGCATCTCCGCTCGTCGAGTAAACAAGGTTTTGGACTTCACTATAGTTTGGATACCACTCCGGACGGCGCATATTGATGACGATAACGTCGGCCTTCTTACCAACCTCTAGTGAGCCGATTTCATTCTGCATGCCGATTGCCTTCGCACCGTTGATCGTAGCCATTTCGATGGCATCTTCAGCGCATGACGCGCCTGCATAATTTCGGTAGTCCTTCGGTAGAACCGCTGCAAGATACATCGTGCGAATCATGTCCGCATAATTCGAACAATCGGAGGCGTCTGAACCAATCGCTAAGTTCACTCCATGCTCCCACATTTCCGGAAAACGGCCCTTAGACGACAACTCGTAATTCAGTTTGAGTGCGGTAGACGGACAGTGGATGACGTTAGTATGCGTTTCTGCGAGCATGCGAATCTCGCTGTCGACAACGTGCAGCATGTGAACGAGGCAAACGTTGGGGCCTAAGGCGCCTAAGTGGTACAGGTTCTCAACCGGGCGGTAGCCCGTTTTCATCCGTGTATCCGTCACTTCTTCAGTCATCGCTGCAAGATGTAGATTCAGTGTGGTGCTGTAGTCATCCGCCATCTTTTTCGATTCGAGGTAAAGCCGATTTGTGCAGCGTCCTAAGCCGACGACGTCAACGCAAGCCTTTATAAGGCCCCCGTTGTAACCATCGCGATAAGTTTTGAGAAATTTTAGATTTTCAGCGAGGCAGACGTCGGTATCCTCAAGCAACATTCCATGTCCGAGAATTGCTTGATCAAACGACCGACGTCCCATCAAGCCGCGCATGCCGATCCGGCTTAAACCTTCAATGACCGCGTGCGGATTGTAAGAGCCCGCTTCGAGAAATGTCGTCGTTCCCGCTTTAAGCGTTTCAAGAAGCACGACGAGCCCACCGTAGATTTCATCTTCTGCGGTGAGAATAGTCGCAACCTTGCCATGCACGTAGTTTGACCATAGCCATCCGCCGAGGTCCTCGGGCGCCAGTCCTCGATGCATAGTGTGATAAAAATGCAGATGCGAATTTACGAAGCCAGGCATCACTAGCTTGTTTTGACAGTCGCGCGTTTGCGTTGCGGCGAAGCGTTGCAGCAAGTCGGCGCGCTTGCCCACGGCGACAATGTCCGAGCCACGCAGCGCTACGGCTCCGTCACGGTAGATGCGTCGCTCCCTGTCCACGGTAATTACAGTGCCGCCAACAAGCAGCACGTCCACTTTTTCAGTCATTGTCGTGTCTCCTAACCGGTTAAATCGAATTTACTCGCGCGATCGAGCCAGCATTAGCGCTTTAGGCAAGCGGCAATGTGACGCTTCGGCGCGTGCGCGCCGACTGTTCAATCGCGAGGGTGATATCTAGGGTCCTTCGCGCTTCTTCTGCAAAAACGATGGTGCCACGGGCGCCCGTGCGAACAAAGTCCACAAAGGCGCGCGTCTCGTCAGCAAGTGGCCCCCAGAATTTACCTTGTGCCCAGTCGCCGTAGCTAGAGCTCGCAAGATAAGCGGCTTTCACTGAGTGATTGGGAACATACCCGTGCAGCGCACCCTGTTCCGAGTACAGCAAATGATTTTTATGCTCGTCTTCGAAATTCAACACGCCGTGCGTTCCTACCAGTTCCAGTCGTGGACTCTGCCCTAGCGTCGGATAGTGCTCCGGCAAGGCGTATGCGATGCCGGCGGAAACAACGGCGCCATCACTAAAAGTTAATATTGCCCAAGCAAGATCGTCCATCTCGTAGCCCGCATTGCGAAATACTTCGCCGTTACCACGCGCGTACACTTCAGCTACTCTGTTGTCCTGCATGAACCAGCACACCATGTCGATCCAGTACGTCAGGACATCAACGATGGGCGTCACGTCCGGACAGCGTTTTAAGATCTGGAACGCCTGCGCACGAGAGTTATACACTCGTACAGTGCCCCCCAGGATGCGGCCTAGCGCTCCTCGCACGATGTTTTCTTTAGCGACCTGCCAGTGACGCTGGAAGCGCTGGGTGTAGGCGAAGCAGAGTGGTACGTGAAGGGATTCGGATGCATCCAGCATCTTTGCCGCGTCGTAGACATTCAACGCCATCGGTGTGTCGCACATAACCGGTTTGCCGGCGGCAAGTGCGGCTAACACCATCTGAGGGTGGGTATGTTCCGGGGTGGCGACCAAGACAGCATCGACTTCTGGAAGTGATACCGCCTTGACGATGTCATCGGTGGCCACGTGGGCGTTGACCTGATCTGCGAGGCCTACGGCACGATCAACGCTTATGTCTGCAACCGCTACAACATGGCTGCCAGGATAACAGCTTGCTACGCGCGCACGCGTGCTTCCAATACGCCCAGCACCGAGTACCGCAAGTCCGACGGATCTATCGGTAAGAGCTCGCGCTGTACTCACTCGAGTTTCGCTCCGGATTCACGAATAATGTTCGCGTAACGAGCTACTTCAGACTGAATGAATCGCCCGAACTCGTCGGGTGTAGTGCCGATGACGTCTATCCCTTGTTGCAGTAGTTTGGCTTTGATCTCGGGACGGCTGGCGGCCGCGTTAACTTCTGTGCTCAGTCTAATAACGATGTCCGCGGACGTCCGGGACGGTGCGAGCACCCCATACCAGCTTACGATGTCGATCTGTCTGAATCCTAACTCAACGAAAGTCGCGATGTCCGGTGCTGCGTCGCTACGCTTGCGGCTCGTCACGGCGAGCGGCCGCAGCTTACCGGAACGCGCATGCGGCAAAGACGAGGGCAGCGCCGAAAAGCCCATTGATACCTGGCCCCCGACCATATCGATGACGGCGGGCCCAGCCCCTTTATACGGCACGTGAATGATATTTAATCCTGCTATCGTTTTTAACAGTTCACCCGCTAATTGATGAACGCTCCCGGTTCCCGCAGATGCGGTACGTAAGCTGACCGGGTTTCTGCTTCGCGAGCTCGATCATTTGCCTCACCGACAGCGCAGGAATCGACGGGTGGACTGAAAACAGCAGAGCTGCATGCGATGCATAAGATGCGGGAGCAAAATCTCTTATCGGATCATACGGTATGTTGCGATAGAGACTTTGGTTAATGGCTATCTCTGCGGCTGTACTGAAGAGCACGGTGTAGCCGTCTGGCGCCGCTTTCGCCACTGACTCGGCGCCAATCATGCCACTCGCGCCGCTTCTGTTTTCGACCATTATTTGCTGACCAAGGCGATCCTGCATTTGCGCCGCGACGAGGCGCGCAAACAAGTCCAGGCCACCTCCTGGTGGGAACGGTACTATGATACGAACCGGCTTGACTGGCCATGACTGTGCAAGCGAAGGTTGTACGACCGTTGTTAGTATTACGCTCAAAAGTGTGATGCTTGCGCTAGTAACATATCGCATGACCGAAACTCCTGATCGTCATTCGATTGAAAGCCTGCATGCGCAGGATGGCCGTGTACGCTTTACAACCCGCTATACTTGTAATAAGTTGATTCGGCCAGACGTAATGCGACTTTACAATGAAAGGCGATCATGAAACTGAAATCCACGCGCCGTGAGTTTCTACGATTTTTGGGCGCCGCTTCAACGGGCTCGCTAATGGCAGGGCACTTCACCAGTGCAGCTGCCGCGCCGACGAACATCGTGGCGTCGGCCTTTGCGGGCGTGTGGCAGGATGGTCTAAAGGCCGGGCCAATCGCATGTTACAAGGCGAAGAACGGCGGCGACGTATCGCTCGTTATCGGGACGCCTAGTGATTTCGCACAGAAGGTAATGGCCACTAGACAGCGGCCTGTGATCGATGTCGTGATCGGCACCGATGCGGATGTATTCCAGAACGCACAGTTAGGCATCATAGAAAAATTGGACTCGACGAAAGTCCCAAACATGTCAGGGCTCGTCCCTATTTTCACGAATCCGTTCGACGGATGGGCGTTTGGATATGACGGCGGCAAGGACGGTCTGGCGATAAACACAAACAAGATTAAGCAGGCGCCGAAATCCTGGCTTGAGTTCACCGAGCAGGTCGCGAAGGGAAGGTACGGGCGTGCGGTTATGTATCCGCACCTCACTAACACCGACGGCCTTGCGGTTACATGGCTGATTAACCGAGAGCTCGGGGGGAGCCTAAGTAACCCGGAGCCCGTCTTGCGGCGGCTGCGTGAGATGAAACCGTATATAACGAAGTTCTATACGAGTAACGCCGAACCGGGCACCGCCCTCACGAGCGGCGAAGTGGACATGGCGGCCTGGACAGATGGCAGAACGTACGGCGTGCAGGCCGGCAACAAAGAGATACAGTTCTTTTTGCCGTCTCCTGGTAGCCCCATGGTAAACATCTGCATGATGAAGGTGAAGAATGGTTCCGACGCCGCGTGGGAATATCTCAATTGCGCTGCAGAACCACGAAGCCAGGCGGCATGGAACCAGTTCTTTCCAGGATATTACGGCACGCACAAAAATATTGAATACCCTGCGGGCTCGCGGGAAAAGCAAGACCCCACTTCACTCGACAAAAGTTTCAAGAACTGGATTCTTGTACCTTGGAAGGAAATGGCGCAGGTAAGGTCCACGTGGATGGAAGGCTGGACAAAGGAAATCGGCGCCTGATTTGCAACGAAGCGGTGAGAAGCTGTGTTTTTCTGCCTGGTCCCGATAGTAGTTCTGCTGGTCGCGTTTTTCGTATTGCCGTTCGGGGTCATGTTGTATGAGAGTCTGTTCTTATCGCCGCTGCAAGCGCCAGCCGGCGTCAGCCTCACGTTTGCAAACTATGTGAAGTTGTTCGGCGATTTCTTTTACATCAAGGTTTTGTTGCAAACGCTCGCACTAGGCGCAGTCGTTACGATCCTCTCCCTGATAATTGCGTATCCCGTCGCATACATGCTTGCCCGCACGCGTTCGCGATGGCGGCAGTTACTGGTCTTTCTCGTTATCTCACCGCTCATCGTCAGCATCGTTATCCGCTCATACGGCTGGATGGTGTTGCTGGGACGGGCCGGCACGGTCAACTCGATGTTCGTCGCGATCGGGTTAACCGATCATCCGCTGCCGCTCATGTACAACTGGTTCGGCGTCGTAATCGCACTTACCCATGTCCTTCTTCCCTACATGATCCTTACTCTCGCGAGCGTCATCGAGGGTATCCCGGAAAGCCTGGAAGATACGGCTGCAGTGCTGGGAGCAGCTTGGTTTACCCGCTTTCGCCTTATAGTGTTTCCGCTTAGCTTAGAAGGTGTCGGCTCCGGCGTAACGCTCGTTTTCATGCTGGCCATCGGAAGCTTCGTTTCCGTGCTCTTACTTGGTGGCAGCGACACACTCATTCTTCCGCTGATGATTTATCAGCAGGTAATTCTGATTAACAATAATTTCGCCGCGGCGCTCGGAATGTATTTATTGGTGATTTCGGTCGCTCTGCTTTATGTACAGCGACACGCATTCACTGTTCGTGGCGCGGCCGCATAAATGCGCCGATTGTTTCTGGATCCTGCCGCCTTGATTCTCCGTTTATATTGCGGTGCAGTTCTCTTGTTCTTGAGCATTCCAATCGTGGTCGCTGTGGGCGTGGCATTCGGCAGCGACAAAATTGCGCGCTTCCCGCCTCGTGGCTTGTCGCTTCAGTGGTTCAAGGCCGCATTGACGAATTCATCGTTTCTGGACGCGATGAGTAATAGCTTCCAGCTTGCAGTGTTAGCCACTGTTATGACCGTGTTGGTCGGACTTCCGGCAACGATCGCGCTGGTTCGCCGGCGCCTCCCGGGCCAGGGAGCATTGGAAGCCTTCCTGCTGTCGCCGCTTAGCTTACCCGGGGTCCTATACGGAGTCGCGATGTTGTTTTTTCTCGGCGCTTGTGGATTCGGCCTAACGTGGTGGGGCTTGCTGCTGGCGCATGTAGTCATTGCCGTGCCGTACGTACTGCGTACGACGCTGGCGGTATATCGCGGCCTTGACCGCGGGCTTGAGGAAACGGCGCAGGTGTTAGGGGCAACGCCGTGGCAGACATTCTGGCACGTGACGCTGCCCCTTCTCCGGCCGGGACTGTTCGCGGGCGGGCTTTTCGCGTTCCTGATCTCATTTGACAATGTGCCGGTGTCGATCTTTCTCACGACGCCTAACAACAGCACCCTGCCCGTCACTATCATGAGTTATCTAACAAGCCAGGATTTCGACGCGACGATCGGTGCGATCTGTGCGCTGCAAGTAGCGGTGGTATTGGTCCTGCTATACGTGCTGGACCGCCTGTACGGCGTGGGTCGCCTCACCTCCTTCGGCGCGTGACGAACCAGCGCGCCCAACGCACTGCAGACGTCGAACTGCGGGCATTTCATAAGCGGTACGGCGCGGTGGTTGCCGTTGAGTCGCTCGATCTGAAAATTGAGCCCGGAGAATTCGTTTCGCTGCTAGGGCCAAGTGGTTGTGGCAAGACGACGACTTTGCGAGCGATCGCGGGTCTTGTTCGACCAGACTCGGGCGACGTTATCGTCGGCGGACGCGTCATGAATGAAGTGCCCGTCCACCGGCGTGGCCTTGGACTGGTCGCACAAAACTACGCGCTCTTTCCGCACATGACAGTACTCTGAGAATGTCACGTTCGGGCTGCGCATGCGTCGCATGCCACAGACCGAAGCCCTGCGACGCGGGCACGAAACGCTCGCGACAGTGCAGTTGGACAAAATGGCAGAGCGCTTTCCCCGTGAATTATCCGGTGGACAGCAACAGCGAGTAGCACTTGCTCGCTGTCTCATCGTTGAACCGGACGTCATGCTACTCGACGAGCCACTCGGAGCGCTTGATAAAAAATTGCGTGAAGCCATGCAAGTAGAACTTAAGCTTTTGCAGCGTCAGGTCGGGATTACGACGATCTTCGTCACGCATGATCAGGAGGAAGCGCTGACGATGTCCGACCGCATCGCCGTCATGCACAATGGCCGCTTGCAACAATTCGGGCGGCCACAGGAAATTTACGAAGCGCCGCAAAACCGCTTCGTTGCGGATTTTATCGGTGCATGTAACTTCCTCGAGTGTCGAGTCGACGCTCGCCAGGACGGATCGGTCGTGGTCAGGCTGGAAGATGGTGTCACTGCTACGGTCGCGGTTGCGGCCGGCACGCCAGCACCTTCAATCGGTGCGTCGGTGATCGCGACGGTGCGTCCGGAGAAAGTCATACTGAGGCCGGCACAGGCAAAAACTGAAGGGCACTTATATGCGCGCCTTGAACAATTGGTGTATGTGGGAACCGCGATTCACTATCACCTGCGAACAACGATGGGCACCCGCTTAATTGCTTATCGACAGAATAACGTCGCACCGCCGCCAGAGTTGCGTGCGGGGGCCGATGTGCACGTCACTTGGGATGCCACGTCGGCCCGACTGCTCCCCGACTGACTCCCGGTTACTTCCCGGTCAGCGCTTATGCGAGCCACGCCTGCGACGTGAGTGTGATCATTAGACGCTAAACGAATTTCCATTTACTCACAAGCGGTGCCTTAATCCGCGTTTTGAGATCAGCGATCTCTGCGTCCAGGCGCGTCAACACCTCTTCCTCGTCAACGGTTAACACTTTTCTTTTTTCCATTACGATTTTTCCATCAATAATGACGGTTTCGACACTGTCTCCAGTCGCCGCATAGACCAAGTTCTGAACTTCGTTGTACAGCGGTCGCCATTCCGGCCTGCGTGTGTCAAAGATCGCAATATCAGCTCTCTTACCAATCTCAAGAGATCCAATCTCTTTCTCCAGCCCCATCGTTTTTGCGCCGTTAATCGTTGCCATCTCAATGGCGACCTCAGCCCCCATGATCTCCGGGTCCTGTCGCAAATCTTTGTGCAATACCGCGGCGAGATACATGATTCGGACCATGTCATGGTAATTCGAACAATCAGACGCGTCGCTGGCTATTGCGACGGGGATTCCAGCATCGAGCATCTCGGGGAAGCGATCATAAGCTAATCCGTAGCTGAGCTTGAGCGCCGTTGACGGGCAATGAATGACCTTGACGCCGCGCTTAGCGAGAATCTCCACTTCTCGCTGCGACACGTGGACCATGTGTACCAAAACAACGTTCTCGTCCAGTACTCCCAACTTTTCTAAGTGCTCCACTGGGCGATAGCCTGTTCTCTCTTTCGTTTCGTGAACCGTCTCAATGTAGTTCGCTAAATGCATGTGCAAGCGAACGCCATGGCGGTCCGCCATCTTTTTCGATTCGACAACCAGCCGATCGGTGAAACGGCCCATGCCCACGATGGTCACCATCGGCTTAATACGGCGTTTCGAGCCCGAGAATTCGTTCAGAAATCGTTCGTGAATCTTGAGGATCTTGTCCGCATTTTCCTTTAATGACCCGTGACCAAGGCTTACCAAATCGAATGACCGTCTTCCCATCATGCCTTTGATGCCGATCTCTTCGATGCCCGATTGAATGGTGTCGTACGGATGGTACGAGCCCGGCTCCATGAATGCCGTCGTTCCGCTCTTGAGCACCTCCACTAACAGCGCCTTTGCAGCCCAGATCTCGTTGCGCGCCTTGATGTATGGCGACACTTTCGAGTGAATATAATTGGACCACGGAGAGCCGCCTAAATTGTCTGGGATGAGCCCCCGGCTTAGATGGTGTGAGAAGTGAATATGCGCATTAACGAATCCCGGACTGATGACCTTGTCCGTGCATTCGTACGTTCGCTTGGCCTGATATTGGCTTAGCAGTGATTTTTTCTTGCCGACAAATACTATCTTGTCCTTTTTGATAGCAATACCCGCATCGCGAATTACGCGCCGTTCGCCGTCAACGGTGATTGCAGTTCCGCCGGCGAGTATAAGATCGACGTCTTGTTTCACGCTTAGCCCCTCCAATCGATTGCGAAAGATTTATTGTACTGCCGTTTGCTGCTGATCTATGGCGGAAAAGAGAGTACGTCATCCGCAGCCACAGTCCAAGGCGAAAAAGCGTTGGTGAGATATGGGATGATCGCAAACGTTGAACTGAAGACAGTTGTTGCCCGAGTGAAAGTCAATGGGATGCCTACTAATCGTCGCCAGAGGCATCGCCCGCGAGAAATTCAAGTGGGAGATCTTTGCAATGCACGAATGGCGTGAACGCTCGCAGCAACAGCGAAGTGTACAAGCTAATCACGCGTCTTCACGTAAGATGTCGTTCACTCACTACTGGAGGGAACTGATGAAGTCTTTGATCGCGCTTGAAGTTATCTCATTGCTGCTGACATTCAGCGCGCGCGCTCAGTCGGACGCGAAGGACGTCGCGCAGTATCCGACGAAGACAATTCGAATGCTGGTAGGCTTCTCAGCGGGCGGTGGCACCGATGCGACTGCGCGACTGTTCGCGCAGAAAATGAGCGACGCGTTCGGGCAAAACGTCGTCGTGGATAATCGTGTAGGTGCCGGTGGTAATATCGCCGCTGACCTTCTTGCGAAAGCGGTTCCCGATGGACATACGCTGCTGATGACCGTAGCTGCCCACGCAGTGAATGCGAGTCTTTACAGCAGACTGCCGTATGACCCGATCCGGGATTTCGCACCCGTTAGTCTCGTCGCAGCGGCTCCTAATATCATCACGGCACATCCATCTCTCGCTGTCCACTCGGCGCGCGATCTGGTATCGCTGGCAAAAGCCAAGCCAGGACAAATTACTTATGCATCGGCCGGTAATGGCACCACGATGCATCTCACCATGGTTCTCTTTAGCTCGATGGCGGGAATTCAACTCGTGCATATACCGTATAACGGAGGCGCGCCCTCGACAGTTGCAGCCCTCGGAGGCCAGACCCAGCTTCTCTCGAGCAGCCTGCCGACAGCTCTGCCTCACGTGCGCAGCGGCAAATTGAACGCGATCGGCGTTACGAGCGTGGATGTCTCACCGCTCGCGCCTGACCTTCCCACCATTGCACAATCAGCCGGCTTGCAGGGTTACGAAGTGAAGGAATGGTATGGGATCCTTGCGCCTGCCGGAACACCAATGGCAGTCATTAACAAACTAAATGCAGAGATCGCGCGACTGTTACAGGACAGCACGGTTAGAGATCGACTTACGACACTCGGTTTTGAGCCGGTCCGCAATTCACCCGCGCAATTTGCGGCACTCATAAAATCAGACATCGCTAAATGGGAGAAGGTCGTGCGTACTGCAGGTGTCCGCATTGACTGATCATCAGAGGCCGGAGAAATTCCGGGATCACAATTGGTAGGAGGCAAAGGCGACTCGGATTCGGCCTCTTCTGATTCATTTCTATACGCCTAATAACACACCGCATCAAATCTGCGTCTGTCTTGTGTGGTCTGCAATAAACAAAGAGAGCGATGTCACGATAGCGATGATGTACCTTTTTGATAGCGAAATGTGTAGAGCAGCGTTATGTTGATGTTGGGGTTCGACATTGGGGGCACTTTTACAGACCTTTCATTGTTCGATGGCACCAACGGCGAGATACGGGTCACCAAGGTGCCTTCAAATGCGGCGGATCCCGCAGCTGCGGTAACCAATGGTCTCAAAGACCTCGGCGTGCCCGCGAGTTCGATTGATACCATCATTCACGGCACGACGGTCACTACAAATGCGCTGTTGCAGCGTAAGGGCGCCAAGGTCGCCCTTATCACTACCGAAGGGTTCGGCGACCTCATCGAGATCGGCCGGACTATGCGCATGATGCCGGGACTGTTTAATACGAAATTTGTGCGTGCCGAGCCGCTGGTGCCACGTGACATGCGGTTAGAAGTGCATGAGCGAACGCTCGGCACTGGAGCGGTCCTCTGTCCGCTGGAAAGCTCAGACATCGAGCGAGTCGGAGCAGATCTTGAGGCCCTAGGTGCACAGGCAGTTGCAATCTGCTTTCTGAACTCGTATCAGTCGCCGGTGCACGAGACACGGCTAGCGCAAGCGCTCGAGAAGCGGTTTCCGGGCGTGTATGTCGTTGCGTCTTCTTCAGTCATCGCAGAATTTCGGGAATACGAGCGCTTCAATACGACTGCGGTGAACGCTTTTCTCGGGCCCCTGCTCGCCCGGTATTTGGATAATCTCGCCGAGGGCCTTAAGGCACTGGGATATAGCCGTCGCCTTTACGTCATGTCTTCGAGCGGTGGCATCTTAACGGTGGCTGGCGCCGCTGCACATGCTGAACGCACGTTACTCTCAGGTCCCGTGGGCGGCGTCAATGCGGCGATCGCATTAGGCTCCGCCATCGGTGTGTCCAATGTCATCACCTATGATATGGGCGGCACGAGCACCGACGTCTGTTTGATCGAGAACCTCACGCCAGCAGTAATCACAGAGAGCATCATTGATGGCGTCTCGTTTAAAGCGGTGCATATCGATATTCATACGGTCGGCGCTGGCGGGGGCAGCATCGCGACAAGTGAGCTTCCGGGCGACTTTCGCGTAGGGCCCGAAAGCGCCGGTGCGCGGCCTGGTCCGGCTTGTTATGGTTTTGGCGGCATCGAAGCGACAGTCACCGACGCAAATTTGGTCCTCGGCCGCCTCGGAACCGGCGGCTTGATAGGCGGACGCATGCAACTCGATGTCGACGCCTCACGAGCCGCAATTGAGCGCTTGGGCAACGCAATTGGAATACGCGACGTGCACCGTGTCGCACAGGGCATCATCGAAATCGCGGTCGCCAAGATGGTCGGCGCGATTCGAGAGATCTCAGTGCACCGCGGCCATGACCCGCGTGAATACGCACTCGTGAGCTTCGGGGGCGCCGGACCGATGCACGCAGTTGAAGTCGCGCGGGAATTCGGCGCGCGTGAAGTCGTCATTCCGCGACATCCTGGCAATTTTTCCGCGCTCGGTTTATTGAGCTCCGATTTGCGACACGACTACGTGAAGACACACCTAGCTCGATTGTCCGAGCTTGAGACGACTGCCATGTGGGATATGATTTCCCGCCTTGAAGAAGCCGGACAAAACCAACTTCTGTCGGAAGGCGTATCAGCCGATCGTATCGAGCTGCGTTATTCGGCAGACGTGCGTTATATGGGCCAAGGCTCGGAGCTCTCCGTGTCCCTCGAGCGCGGCACGGAGCCGTTAAATCTCGCGAAGACGTTTCATGCGGCGCACCAACAAAACTATGGACACTCCCGGCCCAGCCATCCTGTCGAGCTCGTTAATTTACGCGTCGCCGCAATGGGACGCCTTACGCGTCCCGAAATCCGTAACATGGCCCCACTGCACGCTAATGTGAGCACGTCGAAGCGGCCGGTATATTTCGACGGCCGTGAATACGATTGTCCGGTATTTGATCGCGCGGGCTTAGCCTCGGATTGGCGAACAATCGGACCCGCCATCATCGAAGAGTTCGGGTCAACAACGGTGTTAACGCCCGGTTGGGAAGCGCGCATGGATGTGATGGGCAATCTGCGCCTGCAACCTGAACAGCGTCAAGTATGAACATCGACCCGATTACGCTTGAGCTCATCGCTCAGGGCTTTATCGCGATCGTTCGCGAGATGCGCGCGACCATGCTGAAGACCGCGTACTCTAATGTCATCAAGGAAGGGCGCGACTTTTCATGCGCATTGCTCGATGCCGAGGGCCAGATTATCGGTCAGTCCGAGGACAGCCCGGCGCATATTATTCCGTTGTCATGGCAGGTGCAGCATATCTTGCGCACGCGCACAGAGCCGCTGCGCCACGGCGACGTGCTCATGGTCAACGATCCCTATACAGGTGGCACGCATCTCAATGACGTTGCCCTTATCCAACCGATCTTTTTTAGCGGCAAGCAGGCTTTCCTAAGCGTCGTGCGCGCCCATTGGGGCGACATCGGCGGACTCGCTCCGGGCTCGGTCGCCGGCGCAGTGGACGACATTATTCATGAGGGATTGCGGTTTCCGCCCGTGCTGGTTTATGAACAGGGCAAGATCAACCAAGGCATGCTCGATGTCATCTGGGCCAACGTGCGTGTGGTCCCGGATCGGATCGGCGACTTCTTTGCGTGCTATAGCACTTGCGGGATCGGTGAACGCCGCTTGAACGAGCTCGCACTCCGGCGCGGAGAAGAACTTATCGTGGCAGCCGCAGCCGCTCACCTCGACCGCACCGAAGAGCGGATGCGCAGGCGCATCTCGGAGATCCCAGCAGGTACATATCGTTTCGAGGACTATATCGATTCCGACGGACGTAGCGCGCGGCCGCTCTTTCTGCCCGCCACGATCACCGTCAACGGCTCAAGCATTACTGCAGATTTTACCGGCGCGTCCCCGCAGGGGCCCGGCCCAATGAACTGCAGCCTTGCGGCCGCATCCACCGGTGCCTTCATCGCCTGCAAGGGATTACTCGATCCAACAGGGCCCATAAATCAGGGAGCGTTTCGGCCGATCACGGTAACGGCGCCTGAACGCTGCTTTCTCAATGCGCAATATCCTGCCGCGTGCGGCGGATTTTCCGAGATCCGGCGACGCGTCACGTCGGCGACTCTCGGTGCGCTTGCACGGGCAGTACCACTGGCACTCGTCGGTGATGGCAAAGGATCGTCCAATCACGTGAACATCGGCTGCGCGAACCCGTCCCGGGGCGGCCTATCCATATTGTATGAATATCCGTCGGGCGGAACGGGCGCGTTTCTCGAATCGGACGGCTCGCACACCTGCCGCCATTTCGATGAGGGTGAGTTCGGATCCATTCAGCCGATCGAAGTCATCGAAGCGGAACATCCACTTCGTGTTGAACGCTGCGCGCTGCGCGAAGATTCTGAAGGTATCGGCTTTAGACGAGGCGGTCTGGGCATGCGCCGGGAGATACGAATCGTAGGAGAGAGCGCGAAACTTTCCGTTCTCTCCGATCGTATCGACATTCCCCCGTTTGGCGTGCTCGGCGGATCTTCACCGCAACCCAATGACTTTCACGTACGTCGCAATGGGAAAGTAGTTTACCCATCGAATTCTCCCGGCAAAGTGACATCATTCGAATTGCAGCGAGATGACGTCTTCGTATGCTTGAGCGCCGGCGGCGGTGGGTATGGCAATCCACTTGAGCGGGAACCGGAGCGCGTGTGCCGCGACGTTCGAAAACGCTATATCTCCGCCGAACGGGCGCTCAAACGCTATGGTGTAGTTCTGACTCCGGACGGCGAATTCGATGCAGCGGGGACGCAACGGGAACGACAAAAGATGCAGGCTTCCGAGATTCGCCTGGACGTTATGGCAGCGCAGGAAGATCTGTTCGACGACCGAAGGCGAATTGTGGAAGTAAACGAGAACGTCGCCTCTGGCTGCGGACTGAAAGACGGCGATCTTGCAGAACTGATTTCCGCGGGCGGTGCACCGTTACGCGTTTGGATCGCAATCCGCGCACATAAAAATGGAATCGCACTTGGGCCCGCAGCGCGCGAAATTCTGGGCATTAGGCAAGGTGAAACGGTAGCCATTCGCTGCCCGGTGCACACGATTAGCAGTGCTCGGCTGCTAGCGAGTTAGCGGGTAATAGCATTGCCAACGCCGACTCTGACGCCCGTTAGCAATCGAGCTATAAGGATGTTTTGATAATTACAGCAGGAACGTAACGGCGGGCTCTATGGATCCCATTACACGTGAAGTCATCAGCTCGTCACTCCTCGCTTACGCCGACGAGATGACCAACAATTTCTGGCGCACCTCGTACAGCTACATGAACTACGAGATGCGGGATTACGCCGTGGGTCTCGTCGACAGCGTGGGGCGTATCGTCACACAGTCGCGGTTTACGCACCCCGCTTTCACCGCCGATCTCGGCTTCGTGGTCAATGCGGCGTTAAAGGAGCTCGGCGATGAAGGCATCGAGGAAGGCGATGTCATCGTATCGAACGACCCGGCCTCTCAAGGTCAGCACCTCAACAACG
The DNA here is from genome assembly GCA_963829085.1 of uncultured beta proteobacterium. Taxonomy (GTDB): domain Bacteria; phylum Pseudomonadota; class Gammaproteobacteria; order Burkholderiales; family SG8-41; genus PALSA-1004. The sequence continues at coordinate 64,492 of CAWHHJ010000011.1, forward strand.
TCGTCGTATTCGCGCCCTATATGGTCGATGGGAAGCCCTTCATGTTCTCCTGCGTGCGTGCGCACTGGCAGGACGTTGGCGGAGGAGCAATCGGTTCCGGCGCCACAAACTCCACGGAAATATTTCAGGAAGGCATTCAGCTCAATGCAGTGAAGGTGCATCGCAAGGGCATTCCCGACAACAATATCTTGCGCATCGTCAAATACAACACGCGATTTCCAGAAATTGTGCTGGGCGATCTGAATGCACAAATCGCCGCCTGCAAAATCGGTCTTCGACGTATCGGCGAACTACTGCACAAGTACACTGCGGCAGACATCGAGCGGGCGATTGAGGAGACGTGGAACATGTGCGATCGCGCCGCCCGCGATGCTATCAAGCAAATACCGCCGGGCGATTACTCTGCAGAATCTTTCCTGGATGATGACGGCGTCGAACACGGCAAACCGGTGCCGATCCGGGTCAAGGTGCACGTCGCAGAAGATTCCATGACGATCGACTTCTCGGAGATTAGCGACCAGGTGAAGGGATCATTGAACAGCGGCTACTTCGGGGGCGCGATGAATGTCGCTCGCATCGCGTTCAAGTGCCTGACGACACCCCAATTGCCGTCGAACGAAGGATGTTTTCGTGCGCTAACAGTGGTATGTCCGCCCGGTAAGCTGCTGCATGCATTGCCCCCCGCAGCACTGGGCGATTGGGCGGTTCCATTCCCGACTGTGCTCGATACGATATTCCGCTCCTTGGCAAAAGCAATCCCTCAACGCATCCCTGCTGCGACGCGCGGTGACGCGCGAGGCATCGTCCTGGTAGGTCTCGACGCCGTTAAGCGAAAGTTTTTTGCGCTGCATTTTCCTCACATTGGTGGGCATGGTGCGCGTCCGAGTCGTGATGCGCCCGCGCCCCGATGCGCCATTCAACAAGGCCACATGTATTCAGTACCGGTCGAAGTGAATGAAAGTAAGTCGCCCGTGATTTTTGAGAAGTATGAGTTACGCCCGGATTCCGGCGGGGCCGGCCGTTATCGCGGTGGCCTCGGTACGGAAACAATCGGCTACCTACATGTCGAAGGGCAGGTCCAGAACAAAATGATCCGATCCAAATGCCCTCCATGGGGGCTGCACGGCGGCAACAGTGGCGCGGGCAACGAGGCGCGAGCCGTCAAACCCGACGGCAGTGAAGAAACATTGGCGCGGGGCGATAAGTTTGTACTCAAACCCGGCCATCGTGTGCGCATGCTCACGGGCGGAGGCGGCGGTTATGGGCCGGCATTCGAACGCGATCCGGCGCAGGTGCAGGCCGATTTCCTCAACGGCTACATTACTGTCGATGGCGCGCGTCGTGATTACGGCGTTGCCATTGAGCCCGCGACAGGTGAAGTCAATGGCGCTGAAACGCGGCGGCTTCGCATGAGTGGGCAGCCGTCAGCCGATGCTTAGAGTCGCTACGGACGTCGGCGGCACTTTTACCGATTACATCTCGTTCGATGATGAGACCGGCGAGATCGTCGCGGCGAAGTCATCCACGACGCCGGACATCCTGAACGGCATTGTCGAGTGCTTTCGTAAAGGCGGCAGAAACGCTGCCCACGCGTTGCATTTCGTTCACGGCAGCACGGTCGCAATCAACACTGTAATTGAGAAAAGCGGCGCAGTGACCGGCCTTCTGGCAACTGAAGGCTTCCGGCACGTGCTCGACCTCGGCCGCGGCAGTATCTTTAATTCTTTCGACATCATGTTTGAAACACCGGAAGCACTGGTGCCACCGATGCTGCGCGCCGGCGTACAGGAGCGGATGTTAAGTGACGGCCAGGTCTTCAAGCGGCTCGACGAACAGTCCGCTATCAAAGCGATCGACGATCTCGTCAAGCGCAATGTCGCGTCGATCGCGATCTGTTTTCTTCACTCATACGCAAATCCTGCGCATGAACAAGCACTGGCAGCCCTGATACGTGCACGCTACCCGAACATCTACGTGACGGCGTCCTCCTCCATCATTCGGCAGTATCGCGAATACGAGCGCACGTCGACCACCGTACTCAATGCGTACGTCGGCCCGCGCGTGAGCGCGTATCTGGCAGCGATCGCCCGTTTTCTTGCGGACGACGGATTTCACGGCACCGCCATGATCATGCAATCGAATGGCGGCACAATGACGCTCGAGGCGGCGCAGTACCAGCCCGTAAGGATGATGGAATCGGGACCGGTCGGGGGCACAATGGCCGCCGCCCACGTCGGGAAGACACTCGGATATGAAAACGTCGTCGCATTCGACATGGGTGGCACGACCGCGAAGGTGAGCATGGTCCGTAACGGGCAGATGGAAGTCGCGGACGGCTACTTTATCGGGGGAGAAGAGGTTGGCTATCCGTTGCAGCTGCCGGTTGTCGATATCATCGAGATTGGCGCGGGTGGAGGCAGCATCGCGCACCTCGATGAAACCGGCGCCTTAAAAATCGGGCCTGTCAGCGCCGGCGCATATCCGGGGCCAGCCTGTTATCAACGCGGTGGTCACGAGCCGACGGTGACCGATGCCAATCTCGCGCTCGGGCGTCTCAATCCCGCGTACTTCCTAGGCGGCGAAATGAGGATCGATCGAGAAGCAGCGTTACACGCCATTCGGGAGCATGTCGGCAAGCCGCTCAAGCTTGGCGATGTGGAAGCGGCGCAAGGGATCATCAGGTTAGCCAATCTAAGCATGGCACAAGCCGTGCAAACGATGACCGTGCAACGAGGATACGATCCGCGCGAGGCGGTAATGATCGCGTATGGCGGTGGCGGTCCGTTGCACGCCGTTGAGATCGCGCGAGAGCTCGGCATCAGGAAAGTCGTGATACCTCCGCATTGCGGAATATTTTCGGCTCTCGGCATGTTGCTTGCCGACGCCAAGAACGAGTATGTCATCAGTCATGTGCGTACCATGAACGACGACAGCGCTAGCGAAATGGAGGCTCTATTTGCCGGGACAGAAGCGGAAGCTGTCTCATCAATGGAAAAAGCAGGCTTTTCCGCGGCGAACATCAAGCTGCAGCGATCGCTGGAAATGCGTTATATCGGGCAAGAGTTCACCATCATCGTCGACTGCCCTTCACCGCTGGTTGCGGAGTCGATACCCGAGATTCGAAAACGGTTCAACGCCGTCTACGAGAGACGCTACGGTCATGCGTTTCCGCAGGTCATGCCTGAAATCGTCAGTGCGCGACTTCAAGTGATCGGCGTCTTCAACAAGCCGGAATTCCGGTTCGAGCCCTCAGCAGCGACAACATCAAAACCAGCGACAGACAGACGGCTCGTTCACTTCGAAGCTAACAAGGCCGTCGAATGCATCGTCCATAAGAGGAGCACGTTGCGGTCAGGTCAAATGTTGCAAGGACCGATTGTGATCGAAGAGCCATCCTCGACAACGCTGGTCGGGCCCGGTGATTCGGTAACAGTCGACACCGAAGGAAATCTGGTGATCGTCGTTGGTATCAACGCCAGCAAGTGACTAGCTTGTACCTCAGATGCGAGATATTTGCGTTGTCATGGGTGGTGCTCGCGACCACTGCACTCTCCGCGACGCCGCAGGTCGCGCCTTATCCCACCCATGCCATTCGGGTGGTCGTTCCGTTTACGCCGGGTGGCGGCGCCGACTTCGTGGCACGAACCGTTGGACAGAAGATTTCAGATCAGGTCGGTCAGGCAGTGGTCATCGAGAATCGCGTTGGCGCGGACGGAAACATCGGTACTCAGCTGGTCGCTCAAGCCACGCCCGACGGCTACACATTGTTGCTCGGTTATGTTGGTAATCTTGCAATAGCGCCCGCGCTTCATAACAAGTTGCCGTTTGACCCGTTGCGGGACTTTGCGCCGATCACTCAGCTCGCCGCAGCTCCGAACATCCTGGTGGTGAATACGGCCATGCCCGCAAAAGATTTCGCTGAATTCCTGTCGTACATAAAGGCCAATCCAGGGGTTGTGAGCTTTGCGTCGGCGGTGGTTGGAAGTCCAGGGCACCTCGCCGGCGAAATGCTTAAACGCAGCGCAGGATTGCAGATGTTCCACATCCCCTATAAGGGAGCGAGCCAGGCGCTCGTCGACGTGATGGGCGGTCAAGTGCAGGCAATGTTCGGCGTCAGCACCGTGCTGCCGCACATTAAAACCGGCAAGTTACGCGCGCTGGCTACAACGGGGCAGCGTCGTTTACCGGTCTTACCCAAGGTCCCAACAATTGCCGAACTCGGATTCCCCGGCTTTGAGGCATCTGCTTGGTACGGCTATCTGGCACCGCAACCTGCTACACCAGCGACGATCCAATTTTTGTACGGGCAGGCAACGCAAGCGCTCAAGGACCCGCAAATCAAAGACAGACTAGAGGCAGCCGGTTTCCAAGTCATCGGCAGCAGTCCACGCGAGTTCGCGGCTTACATTAAAAGTGAAACGGCGAAATGGGCTGCGGTAGTCGCGGCCTCAGGCGTAAAAGCCGAATGATCGGTTTCTTTTTTGCCGTGCAGGCGTACCGCATATGGCGAAATGCCCGTTATTTGATAACACAGATAAGTACCTCCTCTTAGCATAGCTTGCGTCGACTGACAGGAGACGCCTAACATGCGGCCAGGCGACATCGCACAGCCACCTAACGCGCTCAAGGCCCGCAGCAGTGTTGCCTAGCCGGTGGCCTTTAAGTGAATCGCGTGAAAGCCGGGATGCCGCAACAACTACTGAATCAAAAAGAATGCGTCGGCCAAAACGGCATGCGCAACGCCTGCGACAGTCAACAATGGAACAAAGGTTGGGCCGCCAGTTCGGGTCAATCCAAGCCGCGGCATGCGCAGACGTGTTGCCGGTGGTCATGGTGAGCCAACCGTCAGCCCGCCCGGTGGTGCCGGTCACCCAGCGCAGCGGAAAATGGCCGCAGATAAATCCCATCGCTCTTTCCTGCGTTCTCGAGACACGGACTCTTTGTCGGATAGGCTGCTGGCCGGTAAACGCAACGAGTTCGGCGACCACGAGGTTAAGCACGCGCGAGCGACAATGACATGCAGATTGAACGCGACTCCACGGCCGTGCGCTGGATCGGCATTGCCGATGCAACGGAACTGCGACGTGCTGCCTACCTTCGTATCGTCACGGCCGCCGCGCGAGCGATCGAAGCGCGTGGCCGGTTTCTAATCGTATTAGCCGGTGGTAATACACCGCGCGGAGTGTACGATCTGCTGCGGGCGGCATTAACCGAGTGGTCGTGCTGGCATGTCTTCTTCGGCGACGAACGTTGCTTACCGCGGGAACATTCCGACCGCAACAGCCGGATGGCGGCAGGCATCTGGCTTGACTACGTGCCGATTGCGCAGAACCAAATTAGAATCATTCCCGCCGAGCTTGGTGCGGACGCGGCGGCCCGCACTTATGAAGATACGCTGCGCGGCGTCGGCGACTTCGATCTCGTGCTGCTCGGGCTCGGTGAAGACGGCCACACCGCGAGCCTTTTTCCCGGCCACGACTGGGGTGTGGCACCACACGCGCGGGACGTGTTGGCCGTATTCGATGCACCTAAACCACCGCCGCAGCGGGTGTCGTTGAGCGCGGCGCGGTTGAGCCGGGCACGCGAAGTACTCTTTTTGGTTGAAGGCGAAGCCAAGCACGATGCTATGAGGCGTTGGAGGACGGGCGCCGACATCCCCGCTTCCTCAATTCACAGTCCCGCTGGCATCGATGTACTCGTCGAATCGCAGCTGTTGAAGGCGGATGCAGCCTGAGCACGCCTTTTGTTCATCACCCGCTTCATGGTTGCATGTGACAATGTTAGAACCGACTCGTTAACCTATACTGCCCGCGGCTAGAACACTCTCTCGGCAGTCGCAGTCGATGTATGCACACGTAATATCCACCGGGACTCTAACGCATCGTCGTTACCGGCTGGCACCGTGCACTGACGAAGGACTTAGTACAGACGGCCAATGCAGCGGTTGGCTCACACGCCCCCAATGTCAGCCCCTGCACGTCCCGTAACGCGACGCTGGTACTCAGCCGGCGTAAGGCTCGTCGCCTTTCGGAATGGCGGCTGAAGTGACTCTGATCGGCGAAACCGAGTTCTGCCGATACGCGCTTGACCGACCGCGTCCTCGCGAGCAGTTCGCGCCCGCGAGCAATTCTTTGGCGGATTTGATCGGCACGACGCCCGAGCAGATTCATCAAAGGTAAGAACGTTCAATGGAGCGCAACGGCGCCACGCCGCATCGAACACTGGGCGAAGCTCGAAGAGATCCCTATCGGAGCCACTTGCTCGGCAAGTGCGCAGAGGGCCTTCCTGCTTGAGGAAACACTATGTCCTGGAGCTCCTCCTTCCCGCGCTCGAACGAATTCGATGGCGTAATTGCAGTCTTCGGCGTGTAGCCGCGGCGGCAGAACAAGGCCAAACAATATCGCAACGCAAACCACGTTTTCTAAATTTCTGCATGTCCCGTTTCCTTCGCGAGGTCCGATGCTCGTCGGCTTTCACGAAAGCAAGCAGCCGATGCGACACTCATCGGTCGGCGGTGCAGATGCTGAGCGGTTTTCATGGCACCTCTTTTGCGATGACAGTCACGTGATTAGGATGGCCAAAAGTTAAAACCGAGTAATTCTGCATATTGATATAGTCGCCCTTCGATATTTTTCCGTCTCCATCCACATCCACTAGTACTGCGATGGAGTAGCTGGCACGTTGGTCGGGCAGTCCGCCGTAGATCTCAAATGGGATCGGCTGCCCCGCATTTGCCTTTTGCGCTATGTCAGTCAGCACCTGCTCGGCAACTCGGCGCGCCGGAACGTCCGCCATGCTGGTGTCCAGAAGTTGCACGTAAATCTTGGCTGTCGATGAAAGCCGAGGCTTCTGTGCAAACAGGATGTGTCCGCTTACGAGAGGGTTCACAAGCCATCACTTCCGTTTGAGGACGACAATCTGTGTCGCATTGACCGTCCGTTCCAGTGTGCGTCAATTGGTCAGCTAAATTTGATGAGCTTTCCGATCGTCATCGGGCAGTGCGTCTTCGTGTTGGTAATGCGAACGAGAGACGTTTGCGCGACCGAACCCACTCCACTTATATTATTCGGTCGCGCAAGGTAGGCTGCGGAGGTGTGGTACTAAACGAGTGATCAAATCACACTGAACAGCATGGAGTTCAGTCGGTGCGCGTTGTCAGTCCCGGTCCAACCCCAAACCAGCCGGTTTCCGAGATTACTAATGACCGGCCCATCAATGCACGTCTCTTTTGAAATCTGCTTGCTTGCCCATGCTGACCCATTAGGGCTCGCGAGCACGTTGAGAAAGCGGTTGCCGACGCCTTGCCATGTCAAAAAGGCACGCCCTCCGCTTGTGTGCAGCCCAGGCTTCGACACAGTTGTTTCACCTAGAGTAACTTTGTTGACGAAGTTTACGCCGTTAGCGCTTTGCATAACGTTCAACTGGTTATTACCAACACCGCGCCAGCTAAGCAGTAAACTGTTCCCCAGTGCCGCAACAGCCGGGCCGGAGGTGGTTGTATCCCCCAATGTCACCTTATTTCCCCAATGCACCGCATCGGAGCTGCGCATTACATTTAACTGATTATTGCCAACGCCACGCCAGGCGATGAAAAGCTGGCTGCCCACAACGGCAAGCGCGGGCGAAGACAGGGATGTATCGCCAAGAGTCACCTTGTTACTCCAACTCAGTCCATTGGTCGACTGCATCACATTAAGTTGGTTGTTACCCACGCCTATCCACGCCACGACAAACCTGTTTTGAAACACCGCCAGAGCCGGAGCCACGCCCGACACTTCATTGAGCGTCACCTTGTTAACGTAGTTAAGTCCGTCGTTTGATCCCATGAAGTTGAGGCGAAGATTGCCGACCCCCGTCCAACCGAGAAGGACCTGGTTACTTTTGGTTGTTAGGGCGGGACCGTTAGTGCTCGTATCTCCGAGGATGGCTTTTCGTGGATAAATTGAATTGATAGCGGCGACGTCGCCGGCACTCAACCCCGTGCGCTGCCCGATAGGTACGTTGGCATTGGGCTTTGGCGTGATCGTGTCTACATTGGGATTAATGGCGAAGGCATTGCGCGGATAGTGCATGATGGAACCATAGTCGTATGGCCCAATGTCATCGCCGTCCGTTATTTGCTGATCAAAGTTGTGCTGCAAGCCCGCCTGTACGTTGGCAAAGTTGATAGTGACGAAGTTATCTCGGTCCTCTCTGCTTTGCTCATGCCAAAGCGCTATCGCATGGCCGATTTCATGGATCGCGTTGCCGGTCGTGCATGCCGCTCCCAATGTAACGAACTGCTCTCCGCCTCGCATTCCCACTTGAGAGCTACAGCCTCCCCCAGGCACAAAACTGACGAAATTCGGCTCTGTAGTACGTTGTTTAAATCTGATGTTAGTGTTTGCGGCCCAGTGCTGAATTGCATCCGTGACTCGTTGCTGATTCGGCAGGCTAGGATCAATGCGGAAGATAACTATGCCGTCCGGCCAGCGAAATTGGTTGCCGCTGATTACGACCGCCGACAGTGCGCCCGGCGTCGGATTTTCAACTTGCTTCCTGATAGACTCCATCTCCGCGACGGAACCTAGGACGATATCACCTTCAAACATCGCTTGGTCTTCGATTGCGGCGTACTTCACTTTTTTAATTCCGAACGTTGTCCCGGTGATATAGCTGCTCTTCACCTTGCTTGAAGCCAAGTACTCGCCGACGCCACTGGACGGGCCGTTTCCAGTACTGGAATCCTTTAGGGAAGAAGCTTTCTTAGACGGCTTTTTAGGAGCGGGTTTTTTAGTTGCCATTTAATTCTCCTTGTTTTTGAATCGCCGGCAACCGCGCGGCGTAACGAAGAGGTTACGCCGATATATCAAAAGCGAAACTAGGTCTTAGGTCGTAGGTCGACGGCAACTGGGGGAAAAACGACCCGGCCCTTGTTCCGCGAACACATCCCACGCGGTCTTGAGCCGAGTTCAGCGTCGTGCGCGGATTTGATCTGAAGCGTGCGAGGCTTTAACACACCTGCTCGTTTACGCAGAATGTGCCAGCGCCCTTCCTGCGAAAGCAAATGGGTGCCAGCGCAACAACGAGCTCGACTAACATCGATCTCGTCCTCGAATGGCAGGTCCTCTCGCACGCGCCTATGCGGCAGCAAGTCGCCGTTCGGTGAATGGCCTTCAGGTCCTCGATGAATCTTGCCGTGAAAAGCTTTCATCGATACGATGCGCACACCAATCCGTGCAGGATGCGCCCATGACGATGAACGATGACGAACGGAAATTTCTTTCCGACCAGATTGCGGAAAAATTCGCGTGGTTTAACAGGGGCTCTAGGAATTGGAGCTTCGTGTTCAACTGGAGCCTAGCGGCTTCCGCGTTGTTATCGGCGGCTGCTGCCATCGTGCTCAAGATAACTTTGCTTCAGGAGTACATCGGGGCCGATGGCGCGAAGGACATCGCCGCCTGTGCCGCGGCGGCAGCAACGCTCATTACCGCCCTTGCGGCGGGCGGCGGCTTTGGACGCAAATGGCAGGCCAATCGTGTTTCGCGAGGGCGCATCGAACGACTGCGTATCTGCTTGTCAGACCCAGAGGCAGATGCGAAAAAGATCCGAAGTGAGCTCGCGGACATCATTCAAAAGCACGACGAGGCCATCATCGGTTCGCCCGTCAAGTAGCTCGGTCGAAATAGCCTGCAACTTCACTGGCGGACCGAGATAGTCAATAGAAGCGCGACGGCGTTGAGTCGCGAACGTTGGCCCCGTGAAACGTCTGCTTACCGGTGGTCGAGCTGAACGCAGCCTATGTCTGCGATGCAGGCGCGAGGCAGTCGTGAAGAACGTCAATTTGCCTGGACGTTGCTCTGTCATGTCGCGGACGAGCGCGCACAAGCACACGGCTCATCCTCGGCAACACTTGGTTTGGTTGTGCCAGAGAGCGCGCGACCCGTTGCCCATGACTGCCGGCGGCTGCGACTGCAAACGTATAGCGGTATAGCGAGTGTATGTGTGTTCCTTCGCCCATAAAACGGCATCGACGAATCGCCGCTCATTCAACGATGGACTGCGTTTGACCAGACAATTATGCGATACGCTGAACTTGGATCGAACGCGCGAGCGCGAACGATTGCATGGGAGATTCTTTGGCCGGCAACATGAGCTACGTATGCAGTACCTCGAAGCCGACAAAGAACGGCGGCTGCTCAGATGCTTGACCCCGCGTCTGATCTTGATGGTGTCCGGTACTTTTTCCGCACCGAAGTCGGTTTTGGTCGCGCGCCTCGCTTATGGTCGCCTGCGAATGGCAATAAAGTATGGACACAGTCGCGTACATATTCCGGCGCTTTTTGCACGCATAGCCGCGACACTCTACTATGAGAGAAGCCGGCGCTCTGGTCGGAAACCGTTTGGGAATGACCGTCCACGGTTACGGCGCCAGACTGAACCTGTTCAAATCAAGGACGACGAGTGTCTTCATCCATCAAGTCCACAAATTTCAATATGGCAATTCAACGCGCTCTCGGCGCCGAACCGATCGCCGGGAGACCTTTCCCGTACAACCGAGATTATCGACGAGCATTGCGCAAACACCTGAAGGTGGATGTCGCGCGTGTGGTGCCTTTTTTTCTCGCAAGTGAACTTTCCTCTTACGTAAACGGATCAAATATCGTCGTCGACTGCGGCCGCACGGTGATTACTCAAGGATGTTACGAAGACTAGTTGTTGCAACGCTACTCACCTGGGCCCAGCACGCGATCGCGGCATGTGCGCGCGCGAGTTAATCCTGTTGCCCGCAACAAACTTGCTAGGTGTTAGTTCAATCCCGTTCTCTTCGCGACAAAGACATGAGAGTTAGAAACGGGGACGATTCACCTATACTTACAGCATGATCTACGGGGCATTTATCTCCTATAGCCATGCTGCTGACGGCAGATTGGCTCCTGCGATTCAAAGTGCTCTCCAACGTTTCGCCAAACCATGGTACCGCCTAAGAGCGGTGCGTATTTTTCGCGATCAGACAAGCCTGGCTGCTACGCCTGCTCTGTGGCCATCTATTGAGAAAGCGCTGGCCGAATCCGATTATTTTCTTCTAATGGCTTCGCCCGAGGCAGCGCGATCGAAGTGGGTGGCGCGCGAGATCGAATGGTGGCTTAAGAACCGAAGCGTTGACAGGATTTTTGTCTTAATAACGGACGGTGATCTCGCGTGGGATACGGCGAGGAGCGACTTTGATTGGCAGCAAACGACGGCGTTGCCGATAGCCCTCCGCGGCCAATTTCGAGACGAACCGCTGCACGTAGACTTGCGCTGGGCAAGGACACAGGATCATCTTGCGCTCCGCAGTGCGCGCTTTAGAGCTGCGATATTGGACATCGCCGCCCCATTACACGGCAGGGCCAAGGAGGACCTCGACGGCGACGATGTTAGACAGTTTCGCCGAACGCGCAGAATGGCGTCGGCAGCCACCGCCGCAATTTTAAGCGCAGCCATATTGGCTGGCTGGCAGGCTTACGTGGCGACTCAACAAAGACGTGATGCGGTCGCTGCGCAGGAAAGAGAGAAGGAGCAGCGGATAGAGGCTGAACGCTTAGCCAAGATCTCGCAGTCTCGTGAGCTTGCGGCGCTGGCCATGAGTCGATTGGAGATTGACCCCGAATTGAGTGTGCTCTTGGCGATCGAATCAAACCGCATCACCCGAACCGCAGAGAGTGAAGCTGCGATAAGGCGGACTCTCGCTCGTTCCCATGTGCGAGCCATCCTCGGCAAACCGGATGGAACTGTAGCAAGCGCCACCATCAGCCCCGATGGTAATTCTGCGATTACCCTCGTCAAAGGAGACCACACTGTACGGGTATGGGCAGTTGCCGACGGCAAGCTTCTGGCCGAGCTGCATGAAGCAACTGGGCCGATTAACAGCGCAGCGTTCAGCCCGGATAGCCAATTGATAGTCACCGGTGGCGAGGACTCTACTGCAAGGATCTGGAACACCGTTTCTTGGGTACAAATTGTGCAATTGCAAGGGCACAGAGGTTCGATAGTTGCCGTAGCGTTTAGTCCGGATGGGAAACTTGTCGTGACCGCCGGTAATGATCATACCGCTCGACTGTGGGACACGAGTTCGGGCAAAGCCCGAGCAATCTTTGAACACCCAGTGGACATTTATGCTGCAGTCTTCAGCCCAAATGGCAATTGGTTGGCAACCGGTGGTGCCGACGATATGGTGCGGTTATGGAATCTGCAAACTCACGCAAACGCCGGGCATGTGAAAGGCATCGAACACTCTATAGACCAAGACTGGTTTAGCCCCGATGGCAAATCGTTGGTAACTTTGGCCCACTGGGATCCAGCAATGGTGTGGGACACTGCGACATTCAAGCTCACTGCAAAACTTAGCGGCCACATACACCGCGTATGGAGCGGTGCGTTTAGCCCGGACGGCAAGCTTGTTGTTACAGCCAGTATGGATAGCATGGCGCGCGTATGGGAGGCGCGCACAGGTAGAAAAAATGCTGAACTTCGGGGTCACACAGGCCCTGTCTGGAGTGCAACATTCAGCCCCGATGGTCACCTTATCGTTACGGCCAGTGAGGATACGACCGCACGAGTGTGGGATGCGGTCACCGGACAAGGCTTACTGATTCTTCGTGGGGGTGGAGGCCGATTGCAAAATGCGGCCTTTGCCGCCAACGGGCGGTTCGTTGTCACAACGTCGATAGAGGGACCTGCTAGGGTCTGGGACATAACAAGCGGCGACGGCAGCGCCGTTCTTCTAGGTCACGCAGGGCCAGTCACCAGTGTGGCGTTTGATTCAGGAAGTAAGCGGATTGTAACGGGAAGCTTTGATGGATCAGCCCGAGTGTGGGACGCAGCCACGCGCCGCAGCATCAGCGTGCTGAAGGGCGAACAAGCTATCTTAAGTGTGGGCCTCAGCCCCACAGGTCAACATGTTGTGACAGGATGCAGCGACGGTTCGGTGCAGGTTTGGGACACGGCTAGTGGGCAAAGCGTGCTCTTACAGGACCCGACCGACAGTGATATTCCTGCAATCCGAAGCGTAGCATTTAGCGCGGACGGATCCTTCGTAGTTGCGGCAAGCACGGATGGTGCAGCTAGGATGTGGGATCTCAGGACACGTCGTATCGTTGCCCGTCTTGAGCGAGGTGGAGAACCGTCATATCAGGCCGCCACATTTAGCCCAAATGGCAACTTCGTTCTCAGAGGCGGACCGGACGATGTGGCCGAATTATGGGAGATTGCGACCGGCAAGGTGAAGGTGGTATTCCAGGGACACGCCGATCGCTTGAACTTCACACGCTTTAGTCCCGACGGCAGCATGGTCCTGACAGGGAGCTCTGACGGCACAGCGCGGATTTGGAACGCCGACACAGGCAAAAGCTTAGTTGACTGGCAAGGACATGCAGGTGAAATTCGAGGAGCTGCATGGAGTGGCGACATGAAGTTTGTCGTGACGACCAGCAGCGATCGGACCGCTACCGTGTGGAACGCTGCCACTGCGCGCGCCGTAGCGGAGTTAACCGGACATACCGGACCCGTCAATGATGCGGCAATTAGCCCGAACGGGAAATTTGTCGCGACCGTAAGCGATGATGGGACGGCTCGCGTTTACTCCTGGGAGGAGTTTGCTCCGATTGACGACGTTCTATCCATCGCTCCCAAGCGCGTGACGCGCAGTTTAAGTAAGGAAGAACGGACGACTTACTTGCACGATTTGCGGCCGCCCAAAGCATCCACCAAGTAGCTTCGACCAGCGCAACCCGCAGCAAATAGCGTAGCGTGAGACGGCCATGGGAAGGGAAATATACGCCTTCAGCAGACGTGCGGATTCGAGCCTGTAGCAACTGTACGCATGCTCAAAGTCTATCGCGCAGTTCGGGCGACTTATTGAACGGTACCCGGTTGCAACGCTGTACGTTGAGTAGAACGCCATACCGCTCCTCGGAGTCGGCTCAAGTTTGAACTTGTTCTCCGACTTGCTGAAGCTTGATGACTACGAACTCGGCGGGTTTTAGCGGAGCGAATCCGACGAGTATGTTTACGATGCCAAGGTCGATGTCGTTCTGTGTGGTGGTCTCGGCATCGCACTTGACGAAATAAGCGTCGCGCGCGCTACTCGCCTGGAACGCACCCTGCCGAAATAGATTTTCCATGAAGGCGCCGATCGAGAGACGAATCTGCGCCCAGAGCGGCTCGTCGTTGCGTTCGAACAGCACCCACTGCAATCCGCGGTACAAGCTCTCTTCGATGAAGAGCGCCAGGCGGCGTACCGGAATGTATTTGTATTCATCCGCTGCCTGGTCGGCCCCGCGCAGCGTGCGTGCGCCCCATACGACACATCCGTTTACAGGGAACGACCGTAGACAATTAATCCCAAGCTGATTCAAGCGGGCGTTGTCCTGATCGTTTACGTTTAACTGTAATGCTTGGACGCCATGTAATACCGCATCAAGTCCGGCGGGCGCTTTCCACACACCGCGGTCCACGTCGGTGCGCGCCATAACGCCCGCGACCACGCCGCACGGCGGGAACGTTTGAAGCTGACCGTTTGTCAGTGGGTCGATCTCCCGAACGCACGGAAAGTAGAGCGCCGCGTTGCGGGCATCCGGGCCGAGCATGTTAAGTGCGCTGTGTCCATCGATCGCATTTTGCACGGCGCTACCTGAAGCAGCGGCCCACGCTGGGTCAGGATCGACGATGAGCATGGCCCGCCGCTTGACGCAGACCTTCAGCGCTTCGCGATACACCGAGCCGCTGGTTGAGGCGCCGGCGTTCTTCGGAGGTATGCACAGTATGTTGAAGAGATCTGCTTTGGTGAGCGCGTGAAGACCCGTTTTGCCGTCCGCATCACCGTTGATGTCTTCGTCCTGCAAGTCGGTGCCGTCACTACCACCACTTCCGGTCGCCGCCTCTATTGTGCTGCCCGCGAGCGGTCTCTCCGTGGGCATGTCACCTTTCACCCGCACCAGCGCCGATTCATGGTCAAGAACCAAAGGCAAGTAACGGATATCCGTACTGGTTGTGGACACCGACGGGAATGATTCGTTGGCGACTTCGCGTCCATCGGCGAGGCGGTAACGGAGCGTGAGATTGAAACGTGTCTTATCGGTAGCGGGAGGCGAGCTCATCGATAGATTCTTGTCGGTTTCGGAATCGACGCTCGCCTCAATGCGATTTCCCCATTCGCCCGCGCTCGTTGCCTCCAGCACAAGTGTTCGAGGCGTACTGTCGCCGCCAGACAGCGTAACAGTCGCGCGCTTCGCATCGGGATGGACGACGCGAACGATTAGCGCGTGACTTCCGCCATTGAGATAAAAATCGCGGACCGCATAGCTCATCGGACTCTCAAGATCGAGTGCGCCGAACCGCCGCTCGTAATCTGGGAAGCTCGTGATGAGCACCGGTTCATCCGTCGGGCCGCTGATGGCCCTGCCGATGAACGCTGTTATGGAGGTGGGGACGCCGGCTATGGTGCGGAGTCCACCCGGTACCTCCTCGATGTATACGCCGGGGTAAGACGGTGCCACTGCCATCGCTTTAGACTCCTTGCAAAAAAACCATCGATATAGATAAGCGGCGATTCGTCGTCGCATCTCGTTACAAAAGATTCGTTTATCTGGCGCGCTCGTAAATGCTTACCTCACCAGTGACCCGTGAACGTAACCGCTTATACAGTATGCGTGTCGTACGTATCGACGGTAGTCCTATACAAGACGTTTGATGCATATATTGGCGCACTGTTCCCATGAAACGCAGCTTCACGCGTAGTTCGACACGCAATGTCTCGACTCGATGAATCACAGGTATGAGCCGATCCGCCACTATAAGCGATCAACCGATCGCCGAGGATTCCTTCGGCTAACCCATTGCAGAGGCAGTACGCTCAGTAACGTTTCTTGACTTCATAAATGTGAGATCAGTATGATCATCACGTAAAAAGGAGCCTCCAATGAGTAAAGACGCAATCGCAGGCGTTTACACACAAATGTTATCGGATCCGTCATACCGACACGTCGTCGCAACTAACCCCGACGTGCTCAACTCATGGGACTTAACCCATGACGAAAAAGCGGTACTTATCGAAGAAGCACGGCGCAAAATCGACGCGAACTCAAATATCGAGTCGGGTCCGGTGATGCAGCATCTGGTAACGAAGCGAGGTCCCATGTTGTCGCCACCAATCGCATCGGGTTTGGGCGTTGCGCTCAACCAAGCTGCGGGCTTGCCGCTCGGAGCACTGAACGGCCCCGGCTTCTTGTCTAACGCCGCGTGTTGCCCTTGGGGAAAACCGATCATCGGTAAAGTGCGACAACAGATTGAGTCGTCGTGACCCCGTGCTGCTAACGAAGGCGGATCGCGAATCGCGCTTAGGTGGGCGATGGTCCACACCGCATCTTCCGGATCATTTGCTGCGCCTTGCGGCGGTAGAACGTGCAGCAGGCCACGTTATCGCGGGGTGGGTGCCGAAAGTTCCTGAGCTGGACCAGAAGCTTGCTATTGCAGCAGAGTTTGAGAGTGCATTGCTTCGAGCGGTTGCATTACGCAAGCACGCGCTGGCATTGTTAGAGCGTGATGATTGCCAGCTCAAGACGGACCCGTCTGTAATCGAACCGCTTCACAATCTCGACTGTTCTACAGCTACCGTTGATACGCTAAACGGCATATTGGGAGACGTGCGGCGCTTTTTGCGCTCTCGCTACGGCGAGCTTGCGGCCTCCCTGGATCCGCTTTTGGACACACGGCTGTTAGCAACTCTTGATGCTGCTATTTGCAGCCTTGCATCGGACACATCACCGATCGGTACGCCACGACTGCCGTACGCAGCGAACGATGCTTTTGCTCGCGCTCTAGACATGTGCTGGAACGGCGATTCAGGAATACGTGTGCCGTTGGATTCGCTGCTGTGGCCTCCAAGAGACCGGGTACCGATTCCCAGCCCGGCCTCAAGGACGTCTTCGGCCCCCGACGGGCGTCCGGGCGCACATTCGCAAAGCGTCACGACTAACACAGGAGGACCTCGCCGGCGAGCTTAACGATAACGTCATGGCTGAGCTGTGCGCGTTAGAGCTGTTGTGCCGATGTTCCTATGAACATCCTGGGCAGCCGTGGGAAACACACCTGGCAATGGCGCGACATGCAACCGACGAGGCGCGCCACGCGGCGATCTTCCGGCGATTGCTTTGCGCTAATGGCATTGACGAATCGATACTGACTCAACATGGCGCTAACTATGAGTACGCCTACGAGTTTCCCGAATGCGAGACGGGCAGCGAACGCGAGCTTGTGTGGAGATTACTTATTCTCAGCACGGTTTTGGAAGCGCTGGCCATCGATAAACTGCCGGTCGAGATCGGCGGACGAGATTTCGTAGGTCAATATGAATTCGCTCGAGCGCTCGACTATATAGCGATCGACGAGCTTTTCCACGTCGAGAACGGACTGCGATTAACTAGACAATTATGCGATAAGCTAGGCTTGGATCCGATGCTGGAGCGGGAACGAGTGCATGGTAGATTCTTTGGCCGACAGCGCGATGTGCGTGTGGATTACCTAGCAGCCGACGAGGAACGGGCGGCTGCTGAGATTGCTATACTCGAGGCGCCTGATCCGGACGGTGTGCCGTACGTTTCGCGGACGGAAGTGGAGTTGCGGTTGCGCGCCTCATGTACGCTCGATGAATGTCGGCAGGTCGAGCGCTGGGGCTATAACCAAGTTAAGCACGAACTACTTGCCCGCTAAGCGGACAGGACGGTCATATAGCACGTCCTGACATCGGTAAGATACATCAGGCATCGATCTGTATACGCTTGCTCGTTTAGCGATGAGAAGTTGTAATGCCGCCTTCCGCAAGCACTCTTCGTTAATCGAGCGAACGAAGCGCTGCATGCGCATTGGAATTGGGGGACATCGACTGCGTCCACGTCTCTACGCGGAACGAGTCGCTCGCTGCCAAGACCTTCGGCGTATTGACCTTGCTGCCAGTCAACTTCGGATCATTTAGCTAGCGCCGCCTTCCCGGTCGCAGCATATGTGGTAAACAGGAGCGCCGCTTCTTTATGGCCAGCCTTGGTTGCAAGCGCCATAGCGTCATCACCGTCCTTGTTTCTTAATCTCAGGTCCGCTCCTTTATTCAACAAAAACTTGATATTTTTCACATTGCCGTAAGCGGCCGCCACCATTAACGCCGTCCACCCGTTACCACTTGTGACGTTCACACTGGCACCTGCCTCAAGCAACGCTGTAAGTACATCAGTATCTGTCGGAGCAGCACGCATTAATGACGTCAGGCCTCGCGCGTTCCTTGCCTCGATGTCTGCGCCAAGCTTTAGTAGAGTTCGCACTACCGTCGGCTGATTCCTGCCGAAATTTGCACCGTTTCCGTCAGCTGCAACCATAAGTGCGGTGTCTCCGACATTATTAGGTGCGTTCACTGCGGCACCTTTCGCAATCAAAGCACGCACGACTTCGTCTAAACCCTTCGCCGCGGCCCACATCAGTGCAGTACGTTCGTTCCCGCCCGGATCGATGGTTTTCGTATTGACATCGGCGCCCCGCTCGATAAGTAGCAGCGCAACACGCGAGCGTTCCTTGTCGATTGCTAACAGCAACGGCGTCGGCTGCCACTGCACCATGGATCTTGCACGTAATTCCATATTTGCGCCTTTTGCGAGCAGCGCCTGTACGATCTCTAGTTGTTTTTGCTGCAATTCTTGTGATGGCGATGCAGCGGAGATCGCGTCTGCTGCATGGTGCAACGGAAGCCAACCTTCACGAAAGTCCGGATTGACGTTCGCGCCTCGGGATAGCAGCAGTTGTACGCCCGCAACATTGAGCCCGCGCGCCGCTTCGCTCAACGGCGTTACATCTCCCTTCTGAAAATTAACGTCGGCTCCGGCGTCGAGCAGTGTTTGCATGAGCTCGGGGCGGTCGCCATAAGAACCGTCAAGCAAGGCGGTGTTAATCGCATCGTGGCTCGGTTTCTGTGCCAATAAATATTTGAAGATTTCCGCGTGTCCGAGTGACCAAGACAGCGCCCGGTTTACGTCGGCGCCCTTCTCCACAAGTCGCTTCGCCAAACTTAAGTGGCCCTCGCTGGCAGCCGCCATTAATGCAGTACGGTCGCGTCGATCTGGGGTATCAGGCAACATGCCAGCCCGCAAAAATAGGTCCACGGCCCGCTCGTCATTCTTCATCGCCCGTTCCACGAACGAATCAGCGTCGTATGCGAGCCCCATTTGCACAATCTGTATGCGCAGCTTTTCGGGTGTGACGACCAGATAGGGATACGCCCAGATGCCAATTAGAGTCGCAGCCAACACGAACGCCGGAACATAAACCGGACGGCGCTTTACTATGCGCAATAGTTTGTGGCGCCATGCGGGTGCGAGAATATGTAGAAGGTGGCTTACGTCCTGATCGAAGCTGGTATCCCGAATTTCTATGGCATTTTTATGAGCCAGTGATGCGAGATCGCCGGGCAAGTCTTTCGCCTTCGGCATACGTGCACCTTGCAGCAAGACTGGAACGACCCTGACGTTGTTTTGCAGGGCGGTGACGATTTCAAGTCGAACCGGATCGTCCTCATTGGCGAGGCGCCAGTGCCCTTCATCGTCTGTCGCAGTTATCCAACGCGGCCCGATGAGCGCGAGCAATACGTCGGACTGCTTAACTATGTGTTCAATGGCGAGAACGAAGTCTTCGCCGGGAGGGAGACTGTCAATATCGCGACAGACTTGGTCGCGACCTAACTGTTCGGCGAGACGGTCAAAGATGCGCCCTGCGTGACCGACCGAGTCCTCGCGTCGATAGCTAATGAAGATCACGCGGACACCTCCATGGACATGCTTTCAGTCTGAGCGAAAATACCACAAGCCGCAGTCCTGGCCAAAGCGGCCAAAACCGATAAGCGCTGCGCCGCCCAATCTTCCAGAATTGACCATGAGCATTGGAATACTCATCGATAGGCTTCGCCCTTTATCGCCGCAAGCGAATCACGCCCCGTCTGCGCTGAATACTTCTATCGCTCGCTTTGTCCAGAGGACTCAATTCGAGCACAATAGGAGAGATACTGCGGCCAAGAATGGGCGCTTGCATATAGCCCGTGCAGGAGACCGAATGAAGAAAACTCTATTTGTTATATCGGATCTGCATCTCGGTGGCGCTCCTGCTGTCGACGGCAAGCCCAGCTTTCAGATGTGCTCGGCAGCCGGACAGGCACGGCTTGCACAATTCATTCGTCACACCGCTGAGCAGCGCTCTTCAACGGTTGATGTCACGCTCATTATTGCGGGCGACATCGTGGATTTCCTCGCTGAAAAAGAATTCACTGCTTTTACGATCAAAGACTCGCTCGCTGGTCAGAAGTTGAGCAGCATCATGAGGCGAACTGCGGAAGTCTGGCGCAGCCTGCAGTACTTTGTGTCTCAAGGCGGCCAGCTGGTTCTGCTGCTGGGCAATCACGACATCGAACTTTCCCTCCCCACACCGCGCCGTCTACTACTCGACAAACTCGGCCCAGGTCGCATCGAGTTTATTTATGACAACCAGGCGTACGTCGATGGTCCAGTCATCGTTGAACATGGGAACCGTTACGATTCATGGAACGTCGTTTCGCACGACCGATTGCGAGAAGTGCGATCCGCCTTGTCACGTGGAGAAGAGGCTCCGCTATTTGAAAGTCCAGCAGGTAGCCTAATGGTAGTGAACATTATGAACGGCATCAAAGGGAGGTTTCCATTCGTCGACCTGCTGAAGCCGGAAGACGCGAGCTTACTTCCGCTGCTGGCAGTGCTGGATCCGTCCTCGATGAGCGCTGCCACTAAGGCGATCGCGTTGTGGCGGAGACAGTCACAAGTCAAGTTTGACGACGAGGGAATTCCGTTCGATGTCCAGAACATCGCGCACATCGACAGCAAGGACGAAGAACTCGTTGCGCTCGCGATGTCTCTATATGGTGACAACGCGGACATCGGCGCATTCGACAAAATAAAAGACTTCTTCGAGCTGTGGCAACTCGCCCATAGCGAAAACGATAAGGACGAGCAGTTGCGTAAGCTCTATGTCGCTCTGCATGCACGCGCGGAAAGTACGTGGCAAACCTTCGACGTCAACCATGAGACGGACGTTTACAAGAACCCGGCCCGCGCGAGCGCCGATCGCGGCTTTAAAGTCGTGGTCTATGGACACACGCATCTCGTAAAGAGACTGAAACTAAACGACCAGGGAGCCGTATATCTCAACAGCGGCACGTGGGCAGACCTCATGCAAGTCCCGGAATCGGGTCCTGATGGGCGACGAAGAGGAAGGAAAGCGAGCTCTCAAAAGCTTCGTCGATGACCTCGTCCACAACCGGCTCGAGGCGTGGCGGCGCCAGATAGCCACTTTCGCGCGGATCGATCTTGATGACAATGGCCTTACAGGCGCAGATGTGTACTTCTTCGAGGGGCCTCACGAGATCGAGCGTGTGCCCGACGGGCCGCTGCAGCGCTTGCGGCACCGACAGGAAGCGGCAGCCCGCCAATGACTGATGTCGCTTTCGAGGCGATGAAAGCCGCGTGCGCCCGGGTCATTGCGGGGCCTGCCAAGGGAACCGCCTACTTAGTCGACGCGCAGCATGCTATCACCTGCGCTCATGTGGTGAAGCCGGTAGGCCCGGCGGGCGCCGTTGATGTTCATTTTCCTTCAACATCGGTAAAGGCGACGGTAGGCAGCGTGGATTGGGAGGCAGATGCGGCCGTGCTCAAGCTTGCCATCCCGTTGAACGGAATCGCGCCGCTCAGGCTCGCCGGCACCGTTGCTCGCAAAGCGCCGTGGGAGGGTTACGGGTTCCCCGGGATCGCGAAGGGCCAAAGCCTTCCGCTCGAGGGCGCCGTAATGGATCCTGATAGCAAGGACGATCAGAACGTCCCCGTGTTGCTGCTGAAATCAGACCAACTCGCAGCAGGGCAAGGCGCTGCGCTGCACGGCTTTTCCGGCAGCCCAATTCTCGTGCAGGGCTTCGTCGTGGGGCACCTCAAGCGCTATATCAAGGACAATGAAAGCCCCCTGCGGCCTGCATTTGGCTACGTCTATGCCACGCCATCGGCCGCAGTGTTGAAGTTGCTGGGCGCTCCGGCGGCACTGACAGTCGTTGAGCCGCCCCTGCCGCTGTTCCCGACGCAGCAGCTCGCAGCAAGGCGTGACGAGGGCTACGACGTATTCATCAGTTACGGCTCGACAGACCGCTCGTGGGCGAACGATCTCTTCAAGCGTCTCGAGGGCGTCGGTTTCAAGGTGTTTATCGATCAGCGAGAGCTGTTGCCTGGACAGGCGCTCGCAAGCGGCCTTCAGACGGCACTCGGCCGATGCAAATCGGCGGTGGTCCTCATCAGCAAAGCATGGTCGCAATCGGCTTGCTGTCTGGAAGAAGGGAACGTGTTGCTTAAACGAGCCATCGAGAATCCCGACTTTCACCTGGTGCCCGTGCGGCTCGACGAGTCACCGCTTGCGCCGATGTGGGACAGCAGAGCGTGGCTCAATTTTTCAAAGAGCCCATCGCCGGAGGGTCACGAGTTCCGTCGCCTGCAGTTTGCGCTGATCGGAAAACCTGCGCCCGCCGACGATGCACCGGAGGTTCGCGTCTTCAAAGCAGAGAGCGAGGCGACTGACGAACTGATCGCCGCTTTGCAAGCAGCCGCAGCCGGCGGCCCGAATCGCGTGTACAAGTTATGGGAGACGTGGCGAACCAACAAGATGCCCGACGGGCCGGCTCATCTGTTCGCGTCCGAGATTCTGATCAGGCTAGGAGATCTCGAGCGGGCGCTTGAGATTCTGGAGCTCGCGAAACCTGGAAATCGCGCCGACCAACTACGCGCACTTGCGCTTGGCAAGCTCGGACGCATCGATGAAGCGATAGAGATCCTCAAGCGACTGTATAACGCGAACAGGACCGCACTCGACTCGGAAACGGGCGGAATACTCGGCGGTCGATACAAGCAGCGGTGGATTACGAGCGGCTGCTCGAACAAAGCAGACCTGCGTGCATCATTCGAGACTTATCTAGAGACGTATGAGCGCACGAGCGCCCCATATACCGGTGTCAATGCGTCGGCCATGGCACTCGAAATGGGCAACAAGGTCGAATCGAGCCGAATTGCTCGTAAAGTGCTCATGACCCTCAAGGATGTGGATGTAGAGAAACTTGACCACTGGAACCGCGCTACCCTCGCAGAAGTTTACCTGCTGCTAAATGATGTGAAGAACGCGAGGAAATGGTACGGCAAAGCGGTTGGCTATGAGCCAGAGATGCATCAGGATATTGCAGTCATGCGTGGACAGGCGCGCCGCATTCTGGTGAGGCTCGGGCACGCTCGTGACGCCTTCGATGAGATACTTTATATCCCGCGCGTGGCTGCGTTCGCGGGCCACATGGTGGATGCGCCGAGCCGCACAACACCGCGCTTTCCGGAGGACAAGGTTGGCACCGTTCGCAAGGCGATTGTCGAGCGCCTGAACAAGTACGGCATCGGCTATGGCTTTAGTTCCGGTGCGCGAGGATCCGACCTGTTGTTCGTAGAAGAACTTAAGAAGCGAGGAGCGTGCGCCTGCATATATCTCCCGTTTCCTCGATCTGACTTTAAAAAGACATCGGTGGACTACGGGTGGGATACACGATTCGATCAGGCGCTGCTAGGCGACAACGTGGACGTGGTAGAGCTGTCTCCGGAGGTGCCTGCCGAGCCCGAGCAAGCCGCCGCTTACGGCGCGTGCGTTGAAAAGATCTTGGAGGCGGCGGTCAAGAAGGCGCAACTGCTCGATCAGGAACCGATCCTCATTACCGTATGGGACGGCGATCCTGGAGACGGCGCCGGAGGTACTGAGAATGCAGTGCGTGCGTGGAAGCTGGAAGGTTACGAGTTGGACACGATAGACATCTCCACGCTTTGACGCAGGCGGTGCTCCGTACTCTCGAGCCACAGGCGAACCGTTGCACGCCGTATGAACCTACGCCGTAGAGCCGCCACGCACTTCGGCGTCTGCATGGAACCGGAACCATCTTCAAGTAGTCACGAGTGCAGTTATGCCAGTCGAGAAAACGATTCGCAAACGCTAGGAACCGGCGCAACTGTTGCCGCTATGTAAACCGCGCATCGAAGATATGGCAGGAAGCTGCGGTACATCCACGCAAGAGTTTTCGCGATCGCGTCAATTGGGATGGATGACGATCGAGCATCCTGCGGGTCTTTCCGCGCACCACTAAAACCTGCGCCCGCAAATGAGATCTGCCTAACTTCACCCTCCTGGAACCCCAACCGGAATCGTAGACCACGCCGAGCGAGTTACTTCTAGGTACCCGAGATCCGGCTGCGAATCGCATGTCTTCGATAGCAGCCAACATGATGTCCGGTGCCGCCACGAGTCCCAGTCGACTTTTAGGCCCCGGAAAAGTTTTCGACACTCGTGCGCAGGCGAGTTATGTCATGCTTAACAGCATCGACGCGATTTGAGCTGACCGCAACTGTGCGATGTCGCGGCCAGAAGCGGTCACTCAAGTAGCCGTCGCCGACCAGACGTTCGGATCCTTTGAGCGTACGCTCGTCCATCGCAACGCGGCATAGCTGCTGTCGGTCGAAGCCATACAGTCGCGATGGAACCGATGCCAAGTGTAACAGGCCACGCCCAGCGCCACGGTTGCAGAGCAGTTCGATCTGCATATGTCAAAATAAGGTAGTGCGAAAACGACATGCATTAAGCAACTTTCGGTGACTACGAGGCAATGGCACTACCAAAGCAAGGCACACGGCGAATCACGGTCGATAACGCGAACTATCGATGGGGAGTGTACGGAAAGAAGCCTCTGGTTGCCGTGCGCATCGAATTATTCGACAGCCCTGGCCAGCAGCTCGTCGCAAAACTGTCGAACACCGTCCGGAATTCTCTGGGCCCAGGCGGCAACCAGCATGGAGTCCGTGCCGTTACGCCCGAACTCGTTAAGCGCATCATATTGATCGGCCTTGATCGCGGCTGGCAACCGGATCATGACAATCTCCCACAATTCCATGTAGACGACGCAGATGCATTGTTTCCGGTAAGTCTCAGCTCTGAACGAAAACTTCTCCGAGCGGTGGTAATCACCCCGTTCGATCCTGCTGGTCGAAGAGTTCTCGATACTGTTAACGGCGCTCTCCGAGAAATTGGCGTCAAGACGTATGACTTCCGAGATCTTCCGCCCGGAGCATCACTAGCTAATGCAATTACTGCTGCGATTCGTGAGGCTGATTTCTTAGTCGCGGATGTGACCCGCCAGAGCCCGAATATTCTGTTCGAGGTCGGCTTTGCCGCCGCACTTGCGAAACCCACGATTCTTTTGGTTGACGGTACTGTTGCAGACAAGATGCCGTCGGACCTGGCGGGACTTAGCTACCTCACATACGACCCGAAGAATTTCCGACCACTTCACGATTACCTTGGCCGCGCTGTACGACGATTGACTGATCGGGAGGGCGAGCGATGATGCCGGCCAATCCGCTGTGTTTTGTGGCGATGCCGTTCCTCCCGGAGTTCAACTACTTCTACCTCTTCCTGCAGAAGTATCTCGGCGAACATCATCAGCTTCAAGTCGAGAGGGGCGATCACCGGATCCTGACAAAGCCCTTAATCGACAAAGTGCGCGAGCAAATTAGGGGGGCGCACATACTCATCGCAGATATTTCAGGCGCTAATCCAAACGTCTTATACGAGGTGGGCCTTGCGCACGCCTATGGAAAGCCCGTGCTCTTCCTAACGCAAGACCCGCCCGAGCAAGCGCCAGTCGATGTTCGACAATTTGAGTTCATTCCGTACAATCTTGCTAACCACAAGGAATTCCTGGAAAAGCTCGATAACGCAATTCACAATCTCTTCAGGGATGAGTATGCGGGCCTGTTTGAATTAGCAGGTCAACTTCTCCGCGAATTCAACGCGTCTAGCGGCTCAAACTGCGCAGCGACCTCTGAGGCGGAGTTTCATAGCCGCGTTGCGCGAGGTGCCCGCACAGAAGGCCTTCCCGATAAGAAGGACGATTTGTATATGGCCGAGTTTCTGCTGCCGAAGGTGGTTCAAGACTCTACAGACATTAGAACCATGAAGCGACTGACCGAGTGGTTGGGAGAGAAGCTTAAGTCGTCCGCTACCATGTCAGCGCTTGCAAACTCTCCCGAGCAGACGAGCCGAAGAACGGCGCGCCGTTGATCTCACGCGGTTAAGGAGACGGGCCTTTCTTAAACTAGCGGCAGGTTACCGTCGGTACTTAGCTTAGGCGGCCGACAAAGACACTTAATCGCAATAGGTGTCTGCTATGACTCGCGCGAGTCATACATGATTATCAATTTACAAGGCACCTACTATCACCGCCAGAGAGCGTAATGGTCGCGCGCTGCGCATCGGCATGGACCACGCGAACGATTAGCGCGTGACTTCCGCCATTGAGATAGAAATCGCGGACCGCAAAGCTCATCGGACTTTCAAGATCGAGTGCGCCGAACCGCCGCTGGTAATCCGGGAAGCTTGTGATCAGCACCGGTTCATCCGTCGGGCCGCTGATCGCCTGCCGATGAACGCTGTTATGGAGGTGGGGACACCGGCTATGGTGCGGACTCCACCCGGTGCCTCCTCGATGTATACGCCGGGATAAGACGGGGCAACGGCCATCGCTTTAGACTCCTAGCTAAAGAATCATCATATGGATAAGCGGCGACGGCGTCGTCGCATCTCATTGCGCAAAGTTTGTTTATCTGATGCGCTGGTTGATCGAAGGGTTAACGCAAGTCGTGGATGTGCGCATTGCGGGTCGATAGCTTACGGCTCGGCTCTTAGCTTCACGGATATGAGCGACAGCAAGTAGCCACATCCCCTCTTCCGTTCCTATCGACGTGTCCAAATGCGACCGTAGTGGGAAGGGATGCTCAGCCAAACTTCCTGCAATGCTGTGACACCGGTCAAGTCAAGGGCGCCTCCGTGAAGCGCCTCAGCATAGTCTCCTCCGCCAGGAAACCAAAACGGAGCTGATTGATCGTTGTCGCTCGTATTTACCGCCACAAGCGTGTATTGGTCAGCCATATAACGCGCGAATAAAAGCAGGCCTTTGCTGAGATATCGGTCCCAGTCATTAAAGAAAAAGTAGGCACCGCGCCGCACTTCGGGTCGATTACGACGAACACGCAGAAGTGCCCTTACGAGTTTGACAATTTGCTGCCCAGGCGTGTCATAGAAGTAATCCCACCGCAGCGGACGCAGCAGCGATACACGTCCGGCGCCAAAGTCGGGCAAGAAGTAGTTCTCGCAGAATTCCTGTCCCTGCCAAAGCATCGGAATGCCTTTGCTCATCAACAATGCGATGAGATACGGCTGCAACATATACCAACGGGAGCGATCGCCCTCCAGAAAAAGGGGGTTATCAGCTTCATCCGGGTTTGATAACCCGAAGTTACAAATGAAGCGCTCGTGGTCGTGGTTTTCAATGTACTGTAGAGCGGATTTCGGCATAACTTCACCGTTACTGTCGACCTGATCCGGGTAACCGAAAAGTCCGAGCGAAAGGCCCCAATCCGTCATGCGCCCACGATCTCCGCGGGCAACCGCACGGGCCGCGTCGAATGTACTGTTCTGCCACGTGCTATTCGAATACGTCGAGCTCAACACTTCCTGCGGTGCCTCGAGCTGCTCGGCACACTGAATGAGGCGAAGCGGCTCCTGCGAGCCTGCGTCGAATCTCGACCAGTAGGGTGCGCTTGCGGCGATCCGCTGCTTGGCGAGTTCGTGCGTTTCGTAGACCAAGTTTGCGTAGCCCACGCCGAGCGGCCCGTCCCAGTAATTCGGCACGCAGTCGTAGCGGAATCCGTCGACGTGGTAAACGTCCAGCCAATGATTATTGACACTAAAAAAGTAATCGCGGGTGAATGCTCTCTGAAAATCGGTGCTCTTACCGAAGTTGCTAAAATAATCTTTGGCGAAAGCGCCCATGAACGGGTTCTCGCCATATTGCAGCCGTGTATAGACGTCAAAATACGGGAACGCCACGCCGGTATGTCCATACACTACGTCGACTATGACGGCTATGCCAGCCTCATGTGCACTGTCGACGAACGCTTGGAAGTTTGAGCGTCTGCCGAACCGCTCATCTACACCAAAATAGCCAATGGGCAAGTAGCCCCAGTCTACAGACGCAGCGACATTCGAAAGCGGCATGATTTCAACCGCGTTCACTCCGAGGTCGCGAAGATAGGCCAGCACCTCTTGTGCTCGCGCTAGATCGCCAGCGATCTCTGCAATGTTAAGTTCGTACAAGACCAGCTCATCGAGCGCCGGCGTCTTCCAAGCTGCTTCGGATGCACTCCACTGGTAAGGCTGATAGCCGAGTGTAAACGCAGACTGCTTGCCGACGCCAAACTCACGAGTGCACGGATCCGTGATCCAGTCGACGATCCCGACTTTCGGGTTCGTGATTTGATAGCGGAACAAGTAACGACCGGGTGTGCCCCATGCGGACCCTGGATGGGATGGCGGCATTCCCGCTATAGGTATGGTCGTAGACCAGAAGTCCCCGTATGGCGGACGATTGGTATGCGACAAAGGAAACACGCTCGCAGGTATGTCCTGAAGAAATTGATCGCGCTCGTGTATTACTTTGACGACGACGGCATTTCCGTCGATTGACGACACCCACGGCAGCCACAATCCGAATGTGACCTGCCCATTCCTTTCAACGGCGCCAAGGCTATCCAACGGAAGAAGACTGGGTCGCATATGCAGTGCGTCGTGAACGATCGAGATATTTCAGAGTGCCTTGATTTGAATTGCGCGAAACGCGACTCGCCCCGTGTGTATTTGCAAACCGATAAATCGGGGCGCTGTGGTAGTGCCCGGTAGACCACGGTCAGGATGCGCAGGATCGGAGCCTGAGGCAAAAGTGAAGTCGGTCACATCAACACCGTTCAGACGCACCTTGTACTGTTGTCCTTGCACACTTATCTCGTAGGCGTTCCATTCTCCCAGCGGCTTCACGGGGCTACTGCTTGGGCCGGCAAAAGAGTAGATCGCTCCCGTCTTGTGCACGGGCAGACCGTCGGGTCGGCCAAGCTGGTCGATCTGAACTTCAAAGCCGAAATCAACAGCGACGAATGCCGTGTTGTTGTATGCCTTAGTATTCGGGTGCGGAAAACGTAAAAAAACGCCTGAATTGTCGTTGGCGGTCCAGGTGCGCCATTGAAGCTTCAGCACAAAGTTCATGGGCGTCGGTACAGTATGCCAAAGCAGCCCGAGATCAGTGCCTGTCATCGCTTCCAAGGCACCGCCCACGAGCATGAAACGTCCTGGATTGTCGCGTCCAGGCTGATTGGTAATTGTCGACATCTGCCAACCCGCCATTGAGGTGCCATCGAACAGCATCGTGAAACCGGGATCCGGCGCTTGTGGCGCGAACGCCGAAATCTTGTCGGCCAGTCTTCGCGCGAGCGCTGTGCCCGTCAGCATGGGATTGGGAGAACCCACCGTCCGAAAGACTGCGGGTCCGACAGCGTACAAATTGAGTACTTCATGAAATCGCAGGTCCGCATTGGTGACGGACTGTCCCGGATCATCACCGCAGGCAAGGGTGCCCGCTTCGTGATGTGTAGTCCCCAGCCCGTCCCGACGAGACGAATTCAGAAACGGCAATACCGTTACGGGTCGTTGCCCGGCAGCGACGGGCACGAACGAATTGCCCACCAACACTTCATAGGCCTGGTTGTTTGCGAACACCATTGCGGCGTCGTCAGATGCCGTATCCATGGCGGACCAGAGATCGTTGTCATCAATTGATGGCTGAATACTCACAAATGCGCGTGCGCATACCAAATTCGTCGAGTTCACCTGCAAGCGTTACCCGCGTGTTTGCATTGCTGGGACGCAGTTCACCGATTCCACGCACTGTGATAACGACCTGTGTCGTCGGTGATGTGCTTGAAGCGCTCAAACGTATCGACGTCAGGGATCTTCTTAAAGAGCTCAGCTTCTGAGTCTGCACTAGGCACATTTAGTCCCGCCGCGGTGATTTGCAGGTGAAAGTGGCCGAATTTGTTATCGCTATGTGCATGGCGGCCTTTGACGAATAAAGCCGACGCTTGGAGCTCCTGCACCGAACCAGCCAATCCACTAACCGATGAGCGCGGGATTCGGATTGTAACGTTCGAGCGAAGGTGCGCCATGAGATTAGCGCCCATTCTGCTGGCGCTCGGCAGCCCCGGGAGCGAGGTCAGAGCGAGACGCGCGCTTTCGATAGTTCCTGATGCCAGGATTACGACTCCGCCATCGGGTACAGCGATTGTGCCTTTTGACGTCTCAACAGAGACGACCCTGCGTGGATTGCCGCCGCTATCGGTCACCAACAATGTTACATGGCAATCGGGA
Organism: uncultured beta proteobacterium; assembly: GCA_963829085.1. GTDB lineage: Bacteria > Pseudomonadota > Gammaproteobacteria > Burkholderiales > SG8-41 > PALSA-1004. The sequence goes on from CAWHHJ010000011.1 coordinate 94,885, forward strand.
ACCAGCATGATCCGCTTCTTCACATCATCCGCACCGGACTCGTTGGCGGCGAGACGTGCAGTTTCGATCAAAATGGGGACGCTGCTGAATTTATTGAAGGGAAAAAACCCGGAGCGCGGCGCACTCGCTTGAACCGCAAGAGGCGCTTCGAGCTTGAATAGATTCTCTTGGCCGACCGGAACTTGCTCAAGATGTATTGGCAGCAGCGCCAATTGGATCGCATCAGTTACTGCATTGCCATCAATGCCCTGTTTCAACTGGGCACGCATCGCTTCGTGCAGCGGGCCAGAAATGAAATCGTTTGTTAAGCTGGTGCCTATTTGATCCGCTGCTTGATCAAAATACACCGCGTTTAATTCGGCAACAACGGCGCCCGGCCACGGTGGACTCGCCAATTCTGAGGCGAGTAGGCGCGGCGACCAGCCGCCGAAAAACAAAGAGCGGCCCCCAAGGCAGTACGCGAGCCCGGGAAACCCTTTGGGAACATCGGTCCTCCAAGGGAGCCCCCAGACTTCGGCGCGTAGCACTCCAGGGTCGAGTGTGACCGGCCCGGGCGCGCCCAGTCCCATCACCGGTAGGTTCTGCACATGCTCGGGCAGCGCCAGGCGGCCTGCCTCGAGCACTAGGATCCGGTGTTCGTGCGCTACATCCTGGACGAAGAGATGCTGAGCGAGAACGCCGGCGAAAGAGCCGCCGCCCACAATGATCACATCGAAGGGCCGTGCGTCCGGACGATCGATCCCGTCCGGACGGTTGGTTCTCTGAGTGCTGAGCATCGCTTCATCAAAACCGTTGCAGCTATAGCGGCCCAAAATGTCGAGGGAGAAATCAGTTTTTTGAGGAATGGGACTTGTCATAGTCATCTCCATATCGTCGATCCAGTGTCGTTTATGGCGGCGTCGCGGCGCTTTGATTTGAGATTAGGTTATCAGCCGTGTTGCCAACAGCACCATCAGGCATTAGGCATAAATCGAACGTGGTAGACGCCAAACATCAGGGTGAATCGAAGCAGATAATTAGACACCAAGTCCAGCAGCCGCGTCGCCAGCGCATTGTGTAGTGCCAGTTGTACTTGTGGCGGTTAGCCCGTAGACCTAGCGACTCAGTGACTCAACTTTTCAGGCGGTCCCGCGCGCGGTCGTGGTTGAAGCTTCATCGATACGAGGGAAGTCTTCGCGCAATTAGGATTCGTAGGCTCGTTCAATATGGAAATCTTGACGTATCACGACGACCAGTGGAGTGAGCGCGGAAACTACTATTCACCTTATATTTAAAAAGCAGTTCAAATCGTAATTTGACTGCTTGTTCGGCAAATGTGCGCGAGCCCTAATCTTGCGAGTAGAAGGAATTGGCCCATCAAAGACGAGTCCGCGAGTGCAAGCGTCATCCGGGTAGACGCAAATGTTCCCGCGCTGGCCTGATGGCGTCATGGCCGCCGAAGCAGGCGTTCGAAGTGTGGGCGCGCCGATTATGATAAAACACCTCTTATCGACGTCAATAATGTTTCATCACTATCGTGCGAGCTAAATTGGAACCGCTTCTCCGCTTACACGCGCGCTTCCTCGTCCATTGTATGCGGTGATAAAGAACATGAAGAGACGTAGAGCACTCCCTAGCGATTGGCGTTCCGTAGTTAGATCAGGAGACTAGTAATGACGCTCACCTTGGATGATTTCGGTCACGGCACGCTCACCATGGACGGCGTTGCGGCGTCGGGACGTCGACCGTTGCTGACAATACTCGTGCAGCTACTTTAACGGCACGGTCGACCTTCCTAACCCAATCCAATTTTATAAAGACCTGTTATGGGCAAATCCGTTCGGCTCGACGCCGGATGGACCCGTTACCTACGTCCCCAATGTAGAGCACTACTACAGCGCGATGTCATGCGGCAGGTTTACTTGGATCGATGCCGGGACATTGCGGGCCGGTTGACCTCTCTGCAGACGACGGCATGGACGACGACGGGCGTCGAACACGCATTGTCCAGATCGTCAAAGCTCGCGGATTGTTTGATTTTACTAATTACAACGTCCCGGGCGAGCCGCGCGATTCGCAAAAGCGAGATATCAACGTCATCATCTTTGACAATACGTCTGGAGGCGGTGGGCAAAGCAGTCAATGGATTAGTGGCAATCCCGGAACTCCCAGTCTAACCCTTGCCGCACATGAACTGATGCATGAGATAGGAACCCCGGAAGATCTATATGGTTACGACTACGGTTTCAACTCTCGATTTAGCCTGATGGCCGCGACCGCCGGCGGCAACGGCGACCGTAGCGCTTGGCATGCAGATCCTTGGCACAAATGCGGTTCGGCTGGATAGAGCCGCAGATTGAGGAATTAAAGCCACTGGCGATGCCAATTCGCCTTGTGGCTCCAGGCGTCCCTGACGCGACCGGCGCCCGCATTCTCTATTCGCCGTCGCGCGGGTCAAGCGAATATTTCATCCTCGAGTTCCGAAATCCCAGCCAGGCCGCCAGTCTGCAGGACTTAGCGAGTTACGACACCGGCGTTGGCGGCGCAGGGCTGGCGATTTGGCACATCATCCTCCAGAGCGACGGCCGGCCAAGTCATTTCCCCGGCCGTACCCGAACGATCCCGGCCGCGATTGGATTGGTGTGTATCTTGATTCAGACCCGGCTGGCAAATTCACCAGCAGGCCAGGCCAAAACTATACGGACTTTCAAGCTGGGGGACGACGCGTGGGCAGGGTCGACTGTCACACCCGCACTCCGATGGTTTGACGGATCTTCGACCGGCGTGCGTATCGCTGTTGCCGATTTCGCGCCAGATGCCGATGTGCTAGATATCCGCATCTTTGACGCATCGGACGACATCAATGCAACACGGTTTTGGTACTCAGCGTCCAGCAGCCAGAATCTGACCGTCTCCTCATACGGAGTGGCTGGTAATTTGGAATTGTTGCTATCGGTAGATGGCCAGCTACAGCACTACTGGCGTGAAAGCGAACCCGAACTCGGAGGCACAGAACCATCACAGTCCGGTCAGCCGCGACCCCGCCGAGACGGCGGTGGCACGGACCGATCTTGGCCGCGCCTCCGGCGTTGCCCGGTGCGGGCGATCATTCCCGTGGAATCGTTGGCACCAAACCATTAGCCGCTTCGCTCATTCAGAGCCGCTTTGGAAAGCCAGGTAATCTTGAAGCGATAGTCAGGATGTCGGGTACCCTTGCAGGCGATTGGCTTGCACACACTGTCCGAGGCCCTGGTGGATGGAGTTCGCCCGCGCCAATATTAGTGAACGGAAGTCGGATTCAGGGCGTGACGGGCGATCCTGCCCTCTTGCAATCAGCTTTTGGCACCACAGGAAACTTCGAGATCGTTGTCCCGGCTGGAAAGCGTCTCCTTCACTTCTTCCGTGACAACGACACACCGGGCTATCCTTGGCACGGGCCGTTCGTCATCGATGATTATTCATTAGCAGCGCCAAGTGGACTTGGACCACAACGAGCACCGGTTACGCCAGTCGCAGTTTCATTGGTGCAAACTAGCACGGGCGAGCTCGAGGTCATCGTCCTACTTGACCTTGACCTCGGCGGCAATCGATTGTCGATGTTTAAGAGGGGCCAGATGGGCTGGGCAGAAACCAACATCGCGACAGACAAGGGAGTCATCAGAGACCTCACGGGAAATCCAGCGCTGTTGCAATCGAACTTCGGTCAGATAGGGAATTTGGAATTGATTATTCCCGGAGCTCCCGGCCTGTTGCATTACTGGCGCGACAACGATGCGCTCGGCAGACCTTGGTACGGGCCGGTCGTCGTTCTAGATAACTCCAGAACCGGACCTCAAGGCACATTTCGACATGTCGCTGTGGTTCAGAACGGCGTGCGCCGTACGGGTGATCTCGAAGTGGTCGCTCAGATCACGCCGCCGTCTGGCGAAAGCTTCCTTGTTGCGCTGATACGGACCGGCTCAAAATGGAAGGCGAGCTGGCCACTAGCGGCGGACGGAGCGCGAATCAAAGTCAATGCCATTGAGTGATTCGCGTGGTCTTAGTATTGCGATCTTTGTCTACGCGCCCTTGCACCTACGGCATCGGCTGCATGTTGGTATTGTCCATTCACGTCCTTGATATCAGCGGCAAGTAATGGCTGAACGGTGCGTCCTAAGAGCACTCCCATCCTAGAGTTAGTGTTAGTGTCCTTTATTGACTTGATACGATAAACCGCGCTGTTCCCGACGACACCTAGCCTCGTAGCTTTATGCCGGCGCGACTTACGAGTCTCGCCGCAACTTATCGCGAAACGGCCCTCGCATCCACTTGTCGCGTTCGGTGGGGAATAATTTCGTGTCACGGTCCTGGGCGCTGAGAGCCGTTGCGGTGTTCTCTGGTGTTTTCCACCAGTCAACGAGGTCGAGCGCGTTGACCAGAACTGAATGATCTGCACTCTTGTGCCAATACTTAGTGTGCGGGAACAGGCAGGCTCGCTTCCTCGGGACCGGCTTATTGTCGATCCAGTTTTCTCCGCGTTCGGCCTGTCCGTGTTTTCCGTACCGTATCTCCCAAGTCATTGATGCAACCCCCAACAAAATCCCGATCGAAGTAAAGATTTGTCCAGCGCGTGCAAGCAAACGGAGCGCCATGATGGAGGACCTTGGCTCCAGATGCGCTCTGCAGCAGCGACTCGTTGTATTGTCGGTCACGATGATCTTCGGGCTGAGGAGGACAGCTCGGGTACTCGCGCTGCCTTATGCGCTCTACTAAATCATCTCTCCCGGTGGCCAATAGGAACGAGGCGTGCGCCAACGGGCTTCCCAGTGTGATGAAGTCAGTGATTTTCCATTGGACGCCCAACTGCCGCTGCTCCCGCCAAAGTGCCGACTGCAGCGCTCGGGCTTGTTGGGTGCAAAAATGGCGACGCTGTGATTGGTGTTCTTGGTACTGCGCTTGAGCGTCTTGTTCGACTGACGGGTAAACTTTGAGAGGATGATGCCGGCGCTGCCACAGATGAGTTATCGCATCGTACCCGATGACGCTTCCTAAACTGTGTCCCACGAGGATGATGCGATGATAACGGCGCCACGTCGGATCATCATGCAGACCTTCGAGCAGTTCCACCGCGGCCGAGCGGATTGCCTGCCTGACACCTACATTTTCTGGCGTCGGGCTGAGGTATCGCGCCGCGTCCCCAATATACTGCAACCCAAAGTACCTACCCTTCCATTTGAACAGCGGTACAACACCGGCGAGGACCGCCAGCCATGTCGTTCCTTGAGGCATGTAGTCTCGGAAGACGAAAAGGACAGCTGCGAGAACGACCGCCAGCCAACTAACAATCCAAAGCGTACGCAGCCGATCTGGCACTTGGTTGGGAAACCGCAGAAGCAGGCTAGCCGCCCAAGCCGTCACATGGCGCCAGGCGGTGCCGGTCATCATGTGGGCCCAGTAGAGCTCGTAAAAGTCGGTGGACACCCAGTCTCCCGGCGTCCATTTCCGGTCATTGCCCGCTACGGCCATTCGCCGTAGCTCAAGAGTCGGCGAGATGTAATCCGGTTTACTCAGTGCCTGATCATCCGGAGCAGATTTTTTGCTGAACCGACACTCCGTAACAGCCCGGACGAAGCCCCGAAGTGTAGCCATTGGCGTCTGTTCGCCTATGCCATGAATGATCACGACCGCCTGTCGGGGTTTACGTTCTCCACTGTTATCGGGCACGGGTCTCTCCTGTGACTTCAGTTTTCATGCGCTTGGCGTTCGCACACGAGTGTATCTCTATCTACAGCTCCGTACTTTGGTGTCGCAATCTACAGAGCGTGGTGGTGACGAACGGCAACAGCAACCGGAATTACGACAAACAAAGAACGCAGCGAAAAGAAGGATGCGACACGCAAGGCAATCGGTTTTTCGCGGCGAGCCCTGCAATCTTGCGGTGGTGCTGCATGAACAGCGCGTCAGTCGCTACGATTATGCCGTTGGCATTGGTTCGAGAAGTTGCGCTGAAAGGGTTATTAACATCTCGTGCGCTGTGCCGTCTAACGGCACGATGTTCACGCCATCCATGCGAGATGCCGACTGAACGTTCTTAAGAAACGAGACGAGAGACGAGTTATAGGATTTATTAGAACAGCCACACGCCGCAGAACTTCGGTACCATTCCGTGTAACGACTCCATTGCTTCGCGCCGATGTCACTCGTCAGGTTCGAGAGCCCAGTGATGTTCCCACGCGGCCGGACTAGCTTTCTGACAAAGTCGCTACGGATCGGATCGCCGGAAGTTGCCATCACTATGGGAATGCCGGTCGTCGCTTTGTGAAGCGCGGCGATCGCCTGCGACGATCCAGATACGATCACGTCCAGTTTAGGCGCAGCAATTCCGCCGCCACGCGCGTAAGAGCGTCAAGCTTGGGCTCAAAGCGCCACTCAATGACTAGGTTCTTGCCTTCCACATAACCAAGCTCGCGCATGCCGCGCGGAAATGCGCCGATGAAGTCGGGATCGATCGAGTCAGTGCGACCGCGCGCGGTCACGAAACTCGATCGCGAGATTTTTCCCCGCGGCTGAGCCCTTGCGGCGCGTGCCACTCCGGTCGCAACGAGGCCAAAGCTCTCGATTACCTTATTGGCAATTATCATGGGCGAAGCTGCCCGCAAGAAACCGCCGTCGCCGGCGGGATCAGTCGATCACCTTGTCAGCGCGCGGCGGCATTGACTGCGGGATATTGATGGCGAGCGCCTTGGCCGTTTTCGTGATGACGACCAACTCAAATTTCGTAGGTTGCTCGATCGGCAAATCGGCTGGCGTTGCGCCATTAAATATTTTTTTAGGTATCGATTGCTACGAATTCCTTGCCTGCGCGTCGCGGTAACTCGCCGCGCAAGCGCTAATACGATCAAGCCAAGGCCGGTGAGTAACCACGAAGCTGGTTCGGGAACGGCTGTTGATGACGTGAACTGTGAAAGGAATCCCTGAGCGTCGGGCGTGAACGTATAGCCCTGCGGCAAACCGACGCCAGTGATTTTGAAGGTGTTGAAAGCGTCGATCGCGGAACCGCCCGCGACGGAAAAGACCTCGGTGGTGAGAAACAAGCTAAAAAAGATCGCATCTCCTGGATTCACTAACTGCGTCCAAGTGAACGGAATACTGAACGTTCCTGCCACGCAGCACACTTCCAGTAAATCGCCTGCCATTTGCGGGCTTGTCCCGACGATGAATTCGTAATGGAGTCCGACGCGATTGTCGAACGTCTGTTGTCCGGTGACGCTATATGCGCCCTCTAACAGCGCTGTGAATGTTGCGGGCCCCGGGACCGCAGGGCCGGCCAACGTGATGCTGCCGCTAATACTCCCTCCGCTTGACGCTCCGGAATTGCGGCCGACAACGAAGCTACTTGCTACGACTCCGGCGCTCGCCTTTTCCTTGATCGTTCCGCTCAACGCGTTTGCTTGCGCCTCAGACTGCGAAGTAGAGTTGCCGGCCGTGGTCACAACAGCCTTCGATGCAACAGCAAAGCCTGTCGCTGGACTGCCATCAGTGTTCGCAATAAAAGGCGCGCCAGAGAGCAAATCGGCGGCAAATGCTCTCACGCCCACCTGAGCTTCAGCTGCGTGCGCGAGTGGTGTCGTCATAGATAGACCAACCGTCAAGAGATGCATCAACTGACCGTGCCATCGCATAATTATTTCCTCCGCGTCCGTAAGAGAAAAAAGATAACGAGGCTTGCGACATAGTCAGCCAAGCCCCTGCATCGTCTTCCACAAGCGTTGCCGCTGGTGACGTCAGCACGTTTGGAACTACGCGTATCCTACGCTAGAGCGTTATGCGTGCAATACGCCAATAGGTCTAGCCACGTGGCATAACAAGACGTTGGATATGCTGAAAACGCTTGCTCGGATGTCAGCCTGCCCTCCCAAACGTACTCATTAGCTTACGAGCGTCTGTGAACATTCAGATGCACCTGCCGTTTCCTAATATCTATTTCGACGCCATCGCGAGAGGCGGTTCAGTGGGGATAACATAAAGGACGAGTTTTGAAAGGTGTCGCTGACAAAGTCGTGCCTGCTACACGTTATCCGATCCATCCTAGAAGTATGCCCCCCTTCCCTATCGATGCCGGCCCGGGTCACCGGGCTTAGAACCACTTCTCCAAGGGGAACGGGTGTGCTTATCGCGCCGATTACTCAAACAGCGAGCGCTGAACCGCGCGCTGATAAGCTATCTTCCTAACGCGGA
>CAWHHJ010000012.1:0-420979 GCA_963829085.1 uncultured beta proteobacterium
AAGAAACATAATGTGAAGGTGACAGTGCACGTCGTCGATATAGCCGCACCAGGCAATGCAGCGGCGCTGGGTCAGAAATGCGCCGACGTCGACGTCCTCGTCAATAACGCCGGCGCGATCCCGCAGGGAAGTCTCACGCAGGTGAGTGAGGAAAAGTGGCGCAAGGCGTGGGACCTCAAAGTTTTTGGCTTCTTCAACCTTACGAGAGAGATTTACCAGCGCATGTGCGAGCGTGGGTCAGGCGTCATCGTCAACGTGATCGGCGTGGCAGGGGAGAGCCATCGCGCGAATTACATCGCCGGCGCAACCGGCAACGCTTCGCTGATCGCATTCACGCGCGCGCTCGGCGGCGAGAGCGTCGACCATGGTGTGCGCGTCGTAGGCGTCAATCCCGGTCGCATTCTCACCGAGCGCCAGATCCTCCACATGCAGGAGCGCGCAGAGAAACAGTTCGGCGACCGTGAGCGCTGGAAGGAAGTTCTCGACAAGATTTCCGAGACACTTCCCTTCAAGCGAACCGGCGATCCCGCCGAAGTCTCGGACCTCGTTTGCTATCTCGCGTCAGCGCGCGCTTCGTACATCAGCGGCGCGGTGGTACCGATCGACGGCGGCGCGGCGACACGTCCTCGAGCGTAAAGACTGCAAAGCAGCGGTCTGTGATGGCTATCGCTAGCTAATTGAGCAAGGATTTCACATGTCGCACAAGAAGATAAGCCGCATCTACACCGGTGAAGACGGCCGCTCGCACTTCGAGGACCTGATAGTGCCTATGAACACACTGATCGCCGGCGAACGCATCTCGCTGCGATCGGCGCTCGTGCCGACGACGGGCGTTTCATTCCGCGAAAATCCGCTCGGCCGCTCCGAGGAATTTCACTGCCCCAAGCAGCGTCAATTCGTGATCACTCTTTTCGGTGCAGTGCAAATCACTTGCGGCGGCGGCAAGCGTGTTTTTGGTCCTGGCGATGTGCTGTTCGCCGAAGACCTCACCGGCGAAGGTCACGCCAATCGCGAATTGCTGGGCCCACGTCAGAGCTTGATCCTTCCTGTGCCGGAACACTTCGACATCCGGCACTGGGCGAAAGCGCCATGACGGTTCCGGGGCGATATCGCACGCTGCCGCATTAAGCGCACCGAGGCCTGCCCTTGGTTGTTTTGCGATCGCCGTCGTGAACGCGCGCGTGGCTGTCGCGGTCTCCACCGGTGACTAACATGGTGAAGCCTTGCCAGCGCCACCACACCGCACCACATACGGGACACACCGCGTCGCCGTTTTTATTGAAATGCATCAACTGGCCGGTCATTGAATGCACCAAATGATCAGGCGGCAAGTCGTTATCACCCCGCAGGGCGGCGTCGCAGGCGCTGCAAAGCTCGGTCTTCTCCATAGGACGGGTGTGACAGTTCTTCGCCGGTGAATATCCGGTGTTCGCAGCTTTGAGATGTAACCATTGGTAACGTTAACCGGCGTTTCGCTGACGCGCTGACCTGACACTTGTGCCGGTGCATGATCCGGCGCGCTGGAAATCGTAAATCAGATCAGCGCCGCGCTTCGACTATGGATGCGTTTTACTGTGAAACGGTGTTTGATGTCTGGCTTGACCTTTCGGCTCAACCGCGTCTCGCATCGTAGTGAAGTGTGTCAGCAATAACGTGACGCACAGTCGGAGCGACTTCAATAACCGATCAATTTTGCGACGTGCCGCGATTCCCTAGCACAGCGCCTCTCGTTGGCGCTATGTCATAAAGATTGCATCCTGGTGTTGAATTGGTCCAGGACAATTGCGTAACTCTGACAAAATCAGCCACTCGTTATTTTGCAGGGGCAATGCTATGTTCTGTGTGCATCGCGATTCAACCGACGTCGAAGTGCTTGATCTTATTCGTCATCGATGCCGCACGTACGGCGAGGTTGTCCATTTATTACTCATGCCGGGACTTCCCGATCGTCGGTTTGCTATCGTCGAAATGAGTACGATCGCCCAAACACACAAGCTTGCGGCCTCGGTCGGCCAAACCGCGTTTGACGACCGAACAGTCGTCATTCGGCTGAGATACTCGCTTAGATCAGTAGTCAGCGGTAGCAAAGTGCGACGGCCCCGGCCTCGATCGTCTTTACAGTGATTGGAGCGGCACAGCCAGGATCTGTATTGGCGGCATCATGGAGCACTGACCGCACACACCGCCTCGTTGTGCATGTTGAAAATCAGCCACTGGACACTTAGCAAGTACGCAACGTCCCGGCGTGGTGCAACATCAGAGCCTGGTCGCACGTACTGACCGTGGAAGTCCTTCGCACATCGCTATCTCAGCTTGCAGCGGCTGCGTATTACACTACGGACTGCTCATTGATGTGTCGTGACTCCAACTCACGACGAACATGCGTCCTTCAAAGCCCCAAGCACCACAGGACATCGCCGCATCCGGCTGGAAGCAATTACTGAGACGCACATGGCGCGCGGCTGCTTCCCAGCATTCTTCACTGATCGGTGCGGGTATTGCTTTCTACGGCGTGTGGTCGTTCTTTCCGGCTCTCGCCGCGCTCGTCGCGATGTGGGCAATGCTGGTGAGTCCGGATGACATACTAAAGCTGCTGTCAGCGGTAAGAATTCAATTACCGGAAAGCGTGAATGTGATCGTTGTCGGGCAACTCGCAGCCATCGCCCAGCATTCGCGAACGTTGTCCAGCCTCACTTTGATTTCGTTTCTCTTAGTCGCACTTTGGAGCGGTATGCGCGCGATGCGTGGTCTGCTCGCGGCGCTAAACATAATCTACGGAGCAAAGGAGGAACGCGCTTTTTGGCACCTGCATGCGCTCACGCTGGCATTCACGTGCTATGGCGGGATATTTCTACTGGCTGGTACTCGCCACCATTGTTACGGTTCCCGCCGGTGGGGTCGGCACCGTGGAATATTATGTGTCGGGCATCGCGCGATGGGCGATGCTTCTCGTCTTGCTTATGCTCTCGCTGGCGGTGCTATATCGCTATGGCCCGTCGCGCCCGGCAGCGCGATGGCGGTGGGTCAGTTGGGGCGCGGTAGCAAGTACCGTTATCTGGGCGATCGGCTCGCTGCTTTTTTCTTGCTACGTTTCGCAGGTCGCGCAGATTAACGTGTTGTTCGGATCGCTCGGTGCGGTCATCATTTTCTTCCTCTGGTCTTACCTGACGGTCCTGACGATGCTGCTGGGCGCGCAGGTTAACGCGGAAATGGAGCGCCAGGTCGATATTGAACGGAGACCATAGGTCGGCGACAAACGTCGCTCGGCCAATCATTCCTGTTTGAGCCCGAGACTTTGCGCAAGCTTCGTCCACCGGGCGAGTTCCGACTGCATGGTTGCCGCGAGCTGCTCCGGTGTACTGCCCACAGGCTCGATGCCGAGCGCAGCGAGCTTCTCGCGGATGTCGCGCTGGTTGACGATTTTTGCGAGCTCCGCACTTAGTCGCGTAACGATTGATCCCGCAGTGCCTCCCGGTGCGAGCACCGAATAAGACGCGACGACATCAAAGTCGGGATAGCCCGACTCGGCGACCGTCGGCACATCCGGCAACATCGACATGCGCTTTGCCGTAGTCACTGCAAGCAGGCGCAGGCGGCCGGAGCGAACGTGAGGCAAGCTTACGGGGGCGCCGATGAACGTCATCTCGCACTGGCCAGCGATGACGTCGTTCACCACCTGCCCGCCGCCTTTGTAAGGCACGTGAACGATATCGATGCCCGCAAGTGATTTCAGCAACTCCCCTGCGAGATGCGTAGGTCCGAACGCGCCGGACGACGCAAAATTAATCTGATGCGGCCGTGCGCGCGCCAGCGCCACGAGCTCCTTCACACTGCGTGCCGGCAGCGATGGATTAACCACCAGCGTCTGCGCACCGACTGCGACCATCGACACCGGCGCAAAGTCTTTTAGCGGGTGATACGGCATGTTCGTCCGAAATGGCGGATTCATGGTGTGGCCGGAGCTCACGTAAGCCAGCGTATAGCCATCGGGCGGAGATTTCGCGACGAAGTCGCCCGCCAGGATGCCATCGGCGCCCGGACGGTTGTCGATGATGACCGATTGACCCAGCGCCTCCGACAGGCGCTGTGCGATGATGCGCCCCGATACATCGACGGCGCCCCCCGCGGTAAACCCAACGGTCATTCGCACCAGCCGCGAGGGATATTTCGCCGCATCGCCGGACGCGTCGCGCGGTGGCGTCTGCGCATGCACGCAAGTGTCCGCGAGCGCCAGCCATGCAAAAATCACCCCTGATCTGACCGTATGATTCATGTTGCGTCTCCTGCGTCTTCGCGCGAATGATTTGGCTGACTGGCGCACGAATCCTAGCAGATGATGTTGCAGGTACCGGCTGAGCCCGATTGACACAAAGCGGCCATTGCAGCTAAATGCGAAATTCCTGCAGCCGCTGTGCGCAATCAGGCATAAGAGTGGCGCGTTCACCAGCGAAATTTTGTTCATGCCCATTCAAGTCAAGCCCACCGGCGCCGCGCTCGGCGCCGAAATCATCGGCGCGGATCTGACGAAGCCGCTCGATGACGCATCGTTTGCGCAGATACGCGCGGCCTTCTACGAGCACGAGGTGATTTTTTTTCGCGGGCAGGCGCTCAGCGACGAAGACCAGATCCGTTTCAGCGCGCGATTCGGCGAATTGCGAAAGCTTAAACTCACGAGCCAGCTTCACGTCGATCATCCTGAAATTTTCGTTGTGTCCAACATCAAGAAGGACGGCAAGCACATCGGGAGCTACGACGCCGGCATCTTCTGGCACACCGATGGTGCCTACCTTGCGAATCCGCACGCCGTCTCGGCGCTGCGCGCGCTGCAAGTGCCGACGGTCGACGGACGCGTGCTGGGCGACACCAATTTCGCAAGCACGTCAGCCGCGTATGACGCGCTGCCTCAATCCATGAAGAAACGTCTCGACGGGCTGCAGGCGCTGCACAGCATTATCCAGCGACTCAATAAGACGCTTAAATCCGGCTTGAAGAAGGATTACAACGCCGCGGTCAAATCCGAGCCGGAAGCCGTCCACCCGCTGGTGCGCGTGCACCCGGTCAATGGTCGCAAATGCCTTTACGTGACCGAAGGCTACACCGTGCGCATCATTGGCCTGCCCGAAGACGAGAGCCGCGAACTGATCGCGGAACTTACTGCGCATTGCGTGAAGCCCGAATTCACCTACCTGCACAACTGGCGCCAGAATGATCTGGTGATGTGGGACGACTGCACCACTCAGCACAAGGCGACTTTCGATTACCCGGCATCGACACCGAGGCTCATGCACCGCACTACTGTGGTGTCCAACGCTGCAGCTGTGTGAGGCTAGCGAGCCGTTCAGTTAAAATCGTGATAGAAACGGCGACGCGCGCAACAAACCGCAGCTAACCCGCGTCATCGCCGGACCTTGATTCGCTTCGGTTCGTTGAATCCACAGTCCGTAAGGATCGAAGTTTTCTCTACCGTGTGTTCATACGGGACAGCAGCTTGACCGAAATTCGCGCAGCGGATTCCGCTAAAGACGCGTGGCGGCACCGCGCATGGTTATGCGCCGACGGCGAAACTGCGCGCTTAATGTTCGCAACAACCCGTGCGAGTGCGCACTATGGCGATTGATCGCCTGAAGCGCGTGCTCCGGCAGCCCGAGGGTCGCCGCTGGCTCTTGTCGCCCGGCATGAAGACTGCCGTCTTCTTCATCGTGCTGGCATTGCTCACGGCGCTCGTCGCCTGGCTCGACCCGCGGCCAAGTTTGCGCCATGTACATATCGCCATGCTGTCGGGCAGCCCCACGGGTAACTACTATGCGATTGTCGATAAGATTGCGGCTGAAACCGCGCGGCGCCATGGGCGCGTGCAAAACTTGTCGTCCGCCGGATCCGTAGAGAACGTCGAGCGGCTCATCGCCGGCGCGAGGAACTGCGCAGTCCATTTCGCGCTGGTGCAAGACGGAATCACGTATCCCGAAGGGCACCAGCTTGAACTAATCGGTCGGCTGCCGCGACCCGAATCGCTGTTGATTCTCGGACGCAATGTCGACCGCATTCAGTCCGTTGCTGAATTGAATGGATTTCGCATCGGCATCGGGCCTGTAGGCAGCGGGACTGAACACATGATGCGGCGCGTACTGTCGCTTCTCGACGGTGTTGACCTTCGTATTTCAACGCAGACCATTGATGAGCAGCTCGGCATGGCGGAGCGCGGCGAGCTCGACCTGGCCGCGATGGTCCTGGACGATGAAGCCACGCTGCTCGCCAATGCCGTGACGAAGCGCAACCTCGATATTCTCGAGCTGCCCGACCTCGAATCCCTTGCACGCCATCTGCGCTTCGCGCGCATTGGCATAATCCCGGCCGGGCAAATGGACTACGTGCGAAAGATCCCGCACAAGGACAAAAAGGTGTTGCAGCTCGATGCGCTCATTGTGAGCAATGGCTGCGCGCCCGATGGCGTCACGCAAGGTTTCATGACGGCGCTTGTCGAGGTATTTCCGGCCTTCGTGCGCCATAATAAAGGTCAGCCCAATCCGGCTGGCCTGCGGTTGGCGCCTGTCGCTGCGAACTTCTATAGTGCGGAGGGTCCGGATCTACTGGGCAAATATGCGCCGTGGGCGGTCGACATCATGCCGCAAGCCACTTGGATCCAACTCGGCGTGGCGTTTTCCATCTTGTTCAGCGGCATGGCGGTGTGGCATCGATTCCGCCTTTGGCGCGTCGATGCGGGCCGTGTGAAGATCGAGCGCGACATCGCGGCGCTGTTTGGCGGCGCCACGAGGGAATCGATCGTCGAAACGCCGCTTGACTCCCGCTACACCGCCGCCGATGCTCGCGCGCAAATCGACGATCTGATGCGGCGCTTGTCCGAACTTTCGGACCGATGCCGCAAACAGTCGCTGTCATTGCTCGTGCCGATGGGCGAGGAAATGTCGTACCGTTATCAGGAAATGCTCATTGCCGAACTGCTGCGTGCGCTTAGACGCCGCAAGGAGCGGCTGGCCGCGCGTTAGCCTACGCAAGTTGGCGCATTCTCCCGGCACGAGTCAGTCGTACACAACAAGACAGCGGATCTCGATGCTTTCACGCAAGGGGGCATCCGGCGGAGTATCCGGATGATCGAACGCGCCGTGCGGCGTGAATCTCGCAACGCCACTGACCTGCGAATCGTATTGCTTGAAGACGAGCACTTCGTGACGGTCCATAGCCGAAAAGTAAAACCACTGGTGCCGGGGAGAATGCTCGACAAGGTAAATTTCTCCCGTGCGCGTCGTGTAGCGCACTTCGCCGGGCACAAGATCGGTCGCGCGCAATGTGCGGCTATCACAGACAGCAAGCGGCGTATCAAGGATGGGTCCGCGGATCGAACGCCAGATATTGATGATGCTGTAACGATTGACCGCTGCGGCACGTACCAGGGTCCGTCAGCACCCGATGGAGCAGTGCGCGGCCGGACGCTTCGGAATAGTCGTTGTGAATTCGACCGGCGGCAGCCGGCCTGCTGCCATTACCATGCCGGCCGAATGTGAGCGCGGGTCGCCCGGCTTCACGCTTGCGCACGAGATGATCGAACAGATAAGCGCGCTGAGCGCCGGTGGCAGCACATGCAAGCTCGGCCATCTCTTTGTAGTACACACTGACGATTTCTTCCTCGTTGAGAAAATCTTTTACGCCCGAGGGTGCGTCCCAGAGTTCAAAGCCTTCCCGATGCACTGATGGTCCCGGCGATAAAATACGTGCGTCAGTAATCGGCATGCGATGCAGTTCGTACTCGCAGTTTTGCCGGGGCATTCCAGGCGGGGGCTCGTACATGAAGTTATACGGGCGCTCGTCCGTGTGTTTTAGGTAACTGAGCCCGGCTTCAATTGATGGCAAGTACGCAGTGGAAGGAGTGGACCGCCGTAACGCCGCTGTGGCGGGCCCGTTGAAAGGCGTATGGTTACCCGAAATGCGCTGCTGCAGGCGCGGCTCAATAAGAACTTGTGAATGCATGGATCACCCAAGACTGGTAGTGACGTACCGCGTATAGAACGGCGACTCGATATTTAAGGACAATGCGCTTTACATTACAAACGACATCTACGCATCGATTCGATGCGCTGTGGTCATGCGACGAACCGGACGACGGGTTAGGCACGTGCCATCTAACCCATCATTTTGCAGGTAACCTGCATAACCCCATCCTGCGAGAATTCGGTTGCACGCTAAGCGAGGCGCCAGAACAATCGTTCTTGGCTAAGTTACTTGGCATACCGAAGCGGATGGATGTTGTTCGTATGGAAACATGCGCCGTTCTTGAAGGAGACTATAGCTAAATGAAATACGCCACTGCATACAGCCGCGTCGCTAGCTTGGTGGTTCTGCTGTGTTATGGATTGGTCCGGCACGCTGGTGCCGCGGGTGCGCTCGACCCGGAGTTGACGTTCCAGGCCGGTGATCAAAAAATCACCTTCAAACGTGCGGAGTTATTGAAGCGCTCCGACGTCGAGACGGTTTCCGTCGCGAATGATGTGGCGTATCCGGGCCGGGCCATGAGTTACAAGGCCGTTCGCGCGACGGCGCTGTTTGACGGCTTGAAGGTTGCCGACGACGCGGTAATCCAGTTCAGATGCCTCGATGGTTTCGCGGCGCCTATCAGCAAGGAACGCTTACTCAACAAGCAGCCTGACAAAAGCCTTGCCTATATCGCGATCGAAGAAGCCGACAAGCCGTGGCCGGCGATGAAGCCCGGCGGGATGTCGGCGGGGCCGTTTTATCTTGTATGGATGAAGCCTGAGGCGTCGTTCATTGGACCCGAGGAATGGCCGTATCAAGTAGTCGCGTTTGAAGTCAAAGGCACTCTGGAGAAGCTGTATCCGAACATTTTCCCGGATGCCAAACTCAAGCCGACAAGCCCGGTGCGCCAGGGTTTCGCGGTATTCACGAAGAACTGCTTCGCGTGTCACACGCTCAACGGGGCTGGCGCTGCCGAAGTCGGCCCCGACTTGAACGTGCCGATGAATCCGACCGAGTACTTTCAAAAAACGGCGCTGCGAAAACTCATTCGCGATCCTCAGTCGCTGCGCCACTTTCCGCGGTCACGCATGAGCGCGTTTCCGCAAGAAGTCCTCTCAGAGCAGGAACTTGACCACCTGATTGCATATCTGGAACACATGGCTAAGCGGAAGGTGAATAAGTAAGCTGGCAGGCGCGTCGGTGTTGGCGAAACGCACGTTCCCGAATATGCTAGCAGCAATAACGTGACCTGGAGCTGTCATGCAGAGCTGGTCTACAGCGTGGCTCGCACTGTCTGTACCCGCGCTTTTCGCGAGTCTATTCGTCTTCTATTTCGGGACGGCAGCTCTTCTGGTATGGCTGTCTTTCCGATCGCCCTTGAGCACACGCATTCAAAGCTTCAAGGGTGTCGTTGCGCCATTCTTTGGCTCGACCGCTATCATCTTCGGCTTGCTGATCGGTTTCTTATCGAGCGATATCTGGGAGCGCAATAAGCAAGCCGAGCGTATCGTCTTTACTGAAAGCGACACGCTCCTCGCACTTTACAGCCTCAGTGTGGCAAGCGGCTCGGATAGTAAGAATTTACGCTCCGCGATCCGCGGTTATGTGCGTGCCGTTGTCGAAGATGAGTGGCCCCGACTGTGGGCGCAGAAGAGGTCACCGCAAGCAGATTCCGCACTGAATGCACTTCTGCGAGAAGTGGCGCTGCCTGCAAGCACAAAGGACGCTGGCGTTCAGAGGACGATGCTGGACATGGTGCTGCGTATACGCACTGCTCATGAAGACCGCGTGGCGCTGAGTGACGATCGAACCGTCGGCGCAAAGTGGGCGGCTGTCCTGTTGCTTGCGCTCATCACGCAATTGGCCATCGCTGTCGTGCATCTCGAAAGACCGCGACCGCAGTTAGCGGCGTTGTTTATTTTCACGCTCGGGGCTGTATCGGTGCTGGGCTTGCTGGCGATCCACGAGGCACCATTCGAGCCTCCGGTTTTCGTTCCGCCCGGCCCGATCGCCGACGTGTTGCGGCAAGTCCCGATGTGACGAGCGGGAAGTCCAGCGGCGCATGCGCTTCTCGAGTGTCACCCCGTTAACCGGAATCAGACCGTGGCGATACGAAGCGCCATGATTTGGTGAAATGTCATAACGACAAAAATATAACAATGCCCAGCTATCCCGTTCTGCGATCATCAAGCAGGGCATAGTGATATAGCATAACAACAGTGGCTCGCTCGCGAGGGTGGAGGCATGGGATATGACTGAGTGGCTCTACCACCTTCCGGTAGTTTGGATGACGGTTGTTGTGTTCGTGGTGACCGCTCTCATTACCGGAGCAATCTACGCAGCGGTGCTCGCCCTCGCGACAGGCAGGCGCGTGATCGCGTTCAAGGCGATGTCGCCCGTGATGTTGACTCCGCTGGCCGTAGTGTTTGGCCTGCTCGTCGCATTTCTCGCCGCTCAGGTGTGGGGCGATTCAGAGAGGGCCCACACTGCGGTGACTCGCGAGGCGAGCGCCCTGCGCACCGTTGCTCTGCTCGCTAACGGTTTGCCCAGAGAGCCGGCGGCCCGGATACGCGCACTCGTCCGCCGCCATATCGAGGACGCCGTAAGCGTGGAATGGCCGGTCATGGCCCAGCGACGCGCCACGCTGACCATGACGCCGAGTGTAGACACAGAGGCGCTTCAACTCATCCTGTCTGTGGTCCCGCAAAATGAAGGCCAGACGGTGGCGCAGCGCGAGATGGTTTCGTCGCTCGAACGCGCGCTCGACGCGCGCCGCCAGCGCATTATCGTCAGCCAGTCGACGATTAACTGGGTCAAGTGGACAGTGCTCGTCCTGCTCGCAGCGCTTATCCTGCTGACCATCGCCATTATTCACAGCGATAACCGAATGACCGCCGCCATCGCGATGACCATTTTTGCGACAGGCGCTGCAGCCTGCGTGGTGCTGATCGCCTCTCATAACCGGCCGTTTACGGGCGAAATATCCGTCGGGCCGGAGGTGCTGCTTCAGGTGATGCCAAAGGAGTAATCGCGCGTCGCTGTGCGATCGCGCCGCTGACGTTGTAATGATTGGTGAGTGTGCCTCGTCGCACCGGCGCAGGCCGCTGACCAGAAGACCGAGTCCGGCCATCTGCGTCAGTGCGCTGAATCAAGCCGTCACGAGTCCCGACACGCGCTGCGCCGCACGTCGACGCGCCGCTTCGCCAAACGCGTTGTATAGCGCAGCGGACAGCTCATGCTTTTCAGGTTGCCACTCTGCATGCCACTGCACGCCAACGATGAATTGTTTGTCATCGTCATAGCGCAGACCTTCGACTACGCCATCCGGAGACGTCGCCTCGACAACCAGTCCCTGGCCCAAGCGATCAACACCCTGTCCATGCAATGAGTTGACCATCATCTCGTCGTGGCCGGTCAGGCGCTGGAATAGACCGCCCGCCGTCAGCTTCACGACGTGATTCAGCCGAAACACTTCTTCCGGCGTGACGTCTTCGCGTTGTGGTCTGCGGTGATCTTTTTTTCCGGGCACTTGATGAATGCGGTAATGCAGTGAACCGCCCAGCGCGACGTTAATCTCCTGAATGCCGCGGCAGATGCCGAACACCGGCACCCGGGCGGCTATGCACGCGCGTACCACCGGCAGCACCAGCGCATCGCGGCCGGGATCTATGAGCTCATCGGGCGGAAACTCCGGCCCTCCATAATGATGTGGCTCGACATTCGCGCGGCCGCCGGTGAGCACGAAGCCATCCATGCGCGACACCAATTCTTCGACGTCCACGGCCACGCCCACCGGCGGCATCAACACCGGGATGCAATCGACCATCTTCAGCAGGGAATGAACGTTGCGCTCGCCGGTGCCATGCACGAGATGCCGCGTCTCGGCCGCCTCGACTGCATTTGCAGACACGCAGATCAACGGTCGCGGCGCGGTCGTAGTCCTGGCGTGAATCTGCGTCGTCATCTTGCGCAATCTTGAACGGGGAAGGCAGCTTCGAAGCGAATATAGATTGTCATCCATATTCGCACTTCTGAGTAGCCCCCGCCGCTTTTGCGAGCGGTAATCCGAAGGATCGGCGCTACTGACGCAGGCCCAGGCGTGCGGCGAGTTGCTCGTAAAGCTCATATTGACTGCGTACGAACTTGTCTGTTTCCGCAGGGCTGCGGATCGCGGGTATGCCGCCAATTTTCTCGACACCTGCGAGCCACGCGGGATCGCGCGCGAGCTTCGCCAACACATCTGTCCAGCGCTCGACCACGTCGCGCGGCAGGCGCGGAGGTCCGGCCAGCGCAGACCATGCTGCAAGGCTTTCCATCTGAGGCCACCCCAGATTTCTCGCGGTGGGCACATCGGGCAGGTCGTTTAACGGCTCGCGCGTTGTTGTCATGAGCGGCCGCAACGCACCGGATCGGAAGTGCGCCAGCAGCGCGCCGAGATTGCTGCAGGCAAATTGCGTCTGTCCGCCGAGCAATGACACGGTGAGATCGCCTGATCCCTTATACGGAATGCCGATGGCCGCGTCTTTCGGCAATCCGACCAGACTGAAGAGATACTGAGGTCCAAAATTCTGCAGAGTACCGTCACCGACTGTAGCGAAGTTGAGCTTGCCCGGACGCTTGCGGATTTCGTCGATCAGCTCTTTCATCGACGAAAAGGCCGCATCGGTCTTCGCCGCGCAGACGTATGGATTGATTTCCAGCACTGAGAGGAAGGTGAACTCGCTCGCGCGGTATGGCGTCTTGCGATCCGTCGCCGGCAGAATCACCTGCGACGCGATGCGTGATAGCAGCAGACGGTATCCGTCGGGCGGCGCGTCGCGGACTGCGAGCGTGCCGATGGCGCCGGAGGCGCCCGGCTGATTCATCACCACCAGTGTTTGCCCGTGCAGATAGCGCGGCGCGTGCTGCGCGAGATTACGCGCGGCTAGATCAGCGTCGCTCCCCGCCGTATACGGCACCACGAGCAGGATGGGGCGCGATGGATATTGCCCACCCGCCGCTAACGAGGCGGCGAACAGACAAACGAAAACCAGGCTGCGAAGCACTTGCGCTAGTTACCGGGCGCTCATGCCTTCGCGTACCATGATTTGACTCCGGCATGATCGCGTACCGCGTCGTGCACGCGCATGAGCTTCGGATAGCCGGCGAAGATGGTGGCGGGAATGTGATCCACATTGCCGCCGACGAACCAGCGCACCGCCATATGCAGCTTTAGATCTACGACATTTATTTTCGGGCCCCCGAAAAACGGGTCGCCGGGAATGTTCTTTTCAGCGGCTTGCGCCCATGCGGGCAGCGGACCTGCCACGAGCGCCTCGCGAGCGGTTTTTTTATCCGCATCCCTCATGCGCAGCGTGGGACCGACGAGACAGCGCAGATCCTCGACATGCTGCATCATGCCTTCGTGCCGCGCGGCTTCAAAGTCGTCCGTGGGATGAAGGCCATGCTCGCGACCGATCAACACGAGTATGGCGTTCGATTGCCCGAGCGGCGGTCGTCCCGGCATTTCGAGCACGGGCAGGGCGCCGTAAGGCGTTGCAGCCTTCATGGCGGGCCACGCGGGACCCTTGATGCGCGCGTCTTCGAAGTCGATGCCGGCGAGATGGAGCGCGAGCCGGCATTCTTCGCCGCGGCTCACGGGAGCGTCAAAATAAGTCAGTTTTGGTTTAGTCATGCACGCGAAGATATCACGGTTTACTATTGAACCAGCGCCCGTAGCATTCTCGAACGATATCCGCTCGCGGGCAGACCACACTTAGAGGACGAACGAATGAACCCGGGATTCGAAGAAATTATGAATATACGCGGCCGCGGCATGCCTGCGGATGGCGAAGTAACGATTGACGGACACGATCCGGTCTATTCGGCGCGTTTCAAGATCGGCGAGACGACGGCAAATATACTTGGCGGAGTCGGCGTCGCAGTCACCGACATACATGAGATCAAAACCGGGCGGCGCCAGAAAGTCGCTATCGACGTTCGTCATGCGGCGGCCACCTGTCAGAGTTCGAAATACATGCGGCAGAAGTCTGCCGACGGTGGGAGCTGGAAGGAAGTGAAGTCGCCGTCGATGGAGCATATGCGCTCGATCACGCAGCCGTGGCAATGCAAGGACGGGCGCTGGTACCTGCCGCATTTCAATCTGCCGCATCTGCACGACCGCGTGATCGGGGTCCTCGGCTGTGAATCGAATGCGGATGCGGTCGCCAAGGCGATCGCGAAATGGGATTCCCACGATCTCGAAGAAGCGATCGCTGCAGCGCGCGCCTGCGGCTCGGTGATACGTTCCAATGCGGAATGGCTCGAGCATCCGCACGGAAAAATGCTGTCCGGCAAGCCGCTCATCGAAATCACCAAGATTGGCGACAGCGACCCGATTCCTTTTCCCAAAGGGGACAGACCGCTGTCAGGAATCAAGGTGCTCGACCTCACGCGCATCCTCGCCGGGCCGATTGCTGCGCGCACGCTCGCTGAAAATGGCGCCGACGTGCTGATGGTCACCGCGCAGCATTTGCCGCAGGTGCCCGAGCATGTGATGGATACGAGCCACGGCAAGCGCAGTTGCTTCCTTAATCTCAACAAGGCTGAAGATGTCGCGACCGTCAAGAAGCTGGTGCGCGATGCCGATGTGTTCAGCCAGGGTTATCGACCCGGCATCATGGACAAGCACGGCCTGAGTCCCGAACAGCTCGCCGCAGAGCATCCCGGCATCGTCTATCTCTCCATCAGCTGTTACGGACATGGCGGGCCGTTTACGAATCGCGGCGGATGGGAACAGATCGCCCAATCTGCAACCGGCATTTGCCTCGATAACGGCGATGCACGACCGAAATTATTGCCGGCATCCGCCTGCGATTACACCACCGGCTATAACGGCGCTTACGGCGTGTTGCTCGCGCTCGCGCGACGCGCACGCGAAGGCGGTTCGTATCATGTTCGGGTCTCGCTATGCCGCTCGGGCATGTACATCTACAAGCAGGGTCATGTGAAATATTCCGATCCGAACCTGGGACTCACGAATACCGAATTGGAATCGATCATGACCGAAACGAAAGGCGGCCATGGCACGTTGAAGCATTTGGCGCCAGTGCTGAAGATGTCGGAGACAAAACCGTACTGGGACAAACCTTCACCGGTGCTTGGAGCGAATAAGGCCGAGTGGCTTTCATAGTGCTCGCACAATGCAACGTACGCATGGACCGCGGGGTTCTGCTGGCGAAGGCGGGCATTCAGGTCTGTTGTAAACGAGCTGGTTCAGGCCGCGACTCGCAACGCAGGCGGTATTACCAGTGCGCTGAGCGATCGCTTAACGCGCAGCGTCATAGGACCATGCACTAAGCGCAACCCTTGTGGACACCGCCATCGCGACCTGTTGCAATACACTGAAACCATTTAACGGAGAGGAGCTTTCCTGATGCCGATCATAGATTCCCAGATCCACGCCTATGAAGCGAATACACCGAAACGTCCCTGGCACACTTCGCCTAACTGGCCCGCTCACGTCACAGGCGACGAAATGGTGGCGGCGATGGATAAGGTCGGCGTAGATGGCGCGATATTCGTCTCGCCGTTTGCGATGTATCGCTACGACGCGAGTTATGCGGTGGAAGTACAGCGCGCGCATCCCGGCCGGTTCGCGCTCGTGAAGCCAGTCGATCCCGATGATCCGGCCGTGGCCGATGTCATTGCTGATTGGAAGAAGACGCCGGGCACTGTCGGCATTCGCATCATGATTACGAAGGATCCGGGGCGCGACCGTTTGCCGACCGATCCAGGCTTCGATCGCATTCTGCGCGCAGCGGTCAAGCACGATTTTCCGGTCAATATGCTGTGTTGGGGCAACATCGACGCCGGCATGACCATCATCGACCGCCATCCTGACACGCGATTCGTCGTCGACCATCTGAGTATCATGCAGCCGCGCACGCCGCCGGCGCCGGCCCAACCGTGGGCTGATCTGCCAAAGGTGATCGATCTTGCAAAGCGCCCAAACGCCGTGATCAAAGTCAGCGGCGCTTGCACGCTGTCGAAGGAGCCGTATCCTTTCAACGACATCTGGGATCCGCTCGCGCGCGTGTTCGACGCGTGGGGTTTCGAGCGTTGCCTGTGGGGCACCGACTGGACGCGCGCCTTCGCCGTCGTCAACTACGAACAGGCCGTCGAGCCCTTCCGTAAAACCAATCGCCTGAGTGATAGTGAACGCGCGATGTTGATGGGTGGTGCGTGCGCGAAGGTGTACGGCTGGTCGCCAAAGAAAGGCTAGATTTCGTTACTCGACAAACCCGCTCGTGTCCGGCGAGCGGGAGCGCGGGGCATCAGGTCTACAACTCGAGCGGCATTAACTGGGCGACTCGCTGCGGTTCGCGGCGCCAGGCGTCCGACGCATCGACGTATAGCTCGACGCCGTTGCCGTCCGGGTCCTGGAAATAAAGAGATTTAGTTACCTCGTGATCGATGGGATGCGGCGTGATACCCGCAGCCTCCAGCTTTGATTTGGCTTCACGCAGTTCATCGAGGTTGTTGCCGATGTTGAACGCGACATGATGCAGTCCCACCGCAGTCTCGCTTCGACTACTGCCTTCGCCGCTTACTTCCATCACTGCGAAATCGTGGTGATTGCCGAGCGTAAAGAATGCCATCTTGAATCCTGTCTTATCGAGACGGGCACAGATCGGGAGGCCCAGCACGCCGTTGTAGAATTTTTCAGCGCGCGCACGGTCGGTGACGCGCAGTACCACATGTCCCAGCGCTTTGATCTTCATGAGTGTCGCTCCTTTCAAGAGGAATCGAGACCATATCGATATCGACTTAAGAACAGCAAATCGAGCCACGCGAACACTAGTATTGGGTGCTTTGTGGTGGTGGTCAAGCAGCCAGGAGAAACAACAGCACGAACGGCGTTTCGGCACAACGCACCCGATGCGGTGTGCCTAGGTAGCCATTGAACGTGGTGAACCGGTATGAGGGAATATTTAGCCTGCGCGTTCAGTTAACATGTAGCGGCGCGCAGAGTCGAATCGCTTCACGGCGTTTTGACACGACGGTGCATAACTCGTTGTTGCTTTCCATACTCACATTGAGGACATGATAATGACAAAAATTTCAGCGGTATTGATTGCAGCAACGTTCGCAATCCTATGCGGCTGCGCACCGCTCGCGACAAACAGCGGGCCATGGGATTCGACATCGGTATCAGGTTCATGGCCATCCTCGGCGAATGAGACGGCGGGACCCAAGACGCGCTGATCCGTGTTTCGCCATCTGCCGCCTGGCGAAGATTTTGGTAGATGGAAAGTTTGCCTGAGGACATCCTGGTACAGCCCGGTGATGAAGAGATGAGCGCGATGAAGCAGCTTATCGTTTCGCTCGGATGTCTCGTTGCAGCACCGGTCGCAGCGCAGTCATATCCGGTCAAGCCGATCGAGATGATTTCACCGACCAGCGCCGGAGGCGGCTCGGATCTCGTCGCGCGCGTGGTGGCGGACATCATCTTGAAAGAGAAGCTGCTGCCGCAGCCGGTCATCATTCAGAATCGTGCGGGCGGTGGCGGCGCAGTCGGTCAGACGTTCGCGGCGTCGAAGCGAGGCGATCCTTACTTCATATTGTTGGCCGGTACGGGACTCATCACGGTTCCGCTACGCACGGGGCTCGACGTCGGCATCGACAAATTTCAGGCGCTCGGTGTCATCGGGCTCGATCTAAACTCGCTTGCGGTGCGCGACGATTCTCCGTTCAAAACGGTCAAGGACTTGGTTGCCGCGGCGAAGGCGAAGCCAAAAACAATCAACGTAGCTATCACTTTTCCCGGCGGCTCCGCGCATCAGCTCATTTTTCGCCTCGAGCAGCTCACCGGCGCGAAATTCAATACCGTGTCTTTCAAAAGCGGGACCGATGCCGCAACTGCCGTGCTTGGCGGCCACGTGCATGCGACTGCCGAGAACCTTGGCGAAGTAATGCCTTATGTCGAAAGCGGCAGACTGACTCTGCTGGGCGTGCCCGCGATCCGGCGGCCCGCCGGGCTTCCGAACGTTCCGACTCTGAAAGAGCAGGGATTCGATGTGCATGCCGGCGGCTTCCGGGGGTTCGTCGCGCCGGCGGGTATCCCGCGCGAAGTCGTCGCGGTGTGGGACGCAACGCTCGCCAAAGTTCATAAAAGTGCAGCGTGGCAAGAGTACATGAGACGCAATATGTACGAGGATGTGTATATGAACGCAGAGGAAATGACGCGATGGCTCGCGAGCGAGCAGGCGGAGATCGCGCGCTTTCTCACTGAAATGGGACTTGCGGTCAAAAAAGAAGAGAAGAAGTGACGAGAATAGATACGAGAGACGGGGTGTTATTTTCTCGGTGAGCTCTCGTCAGTTCAGTAAGGTCGTCACTCGGCGCGCCGCAACCACTCCTGTTATCGCCTGGACATTTCCTTCATCGGTGAGACGAGGCCAGATTCGACGGGTGTATCAACAATTCGGCGTTATGGTACAAGCGCCTCTTCCGCCGCTGCGCGTGCATGAATCGCGGTCGTATCAAACAGCGGGACGCGCGAGTCTTGCTGATTGACGAGCAGCGATATTTCCGTGCAGCCGAGAATGATCGCTCGCGCGCCTTGTGACGCGAGGCCTGCCATGACTCGTCGATACTCGCTGCGCGATGCCTCACTGATGACGCCAACGCACAGCTCGTCGTAAATGATGCGGTGAACGGTCTCGCGATCCTTCGCATCAGGGACGATGACGCGCAGCCCATGACGTTCGCTCAATCGATCGCGGTAGAACGCCTGCTCCATTGTGAAGCGCGTCCCAAGCAGGCCAACTGTTGAGTGGCCGGCGAGCTTGATTTCGGCGGCGGTTGGATCGGCAATATGAAATAGCGGGATCGTCACGGCCGCCTCGATGTCGGCGGCTACTTTATGCATCGTGTTGGTGCACAGGACGAGAAAGTCTGCGCCTGCTGCCTGGAGCGAGCGAGCAGTTGCCGCGAGCATGACGGCGGCAGCGTGCCAATCGCCCGCATGCTGGAGCTTTTCGACTTCGTGGAAATCGACGCTGTAGAGAACAATCTTCGCAGAATGCAGACCGCCGAGGCGTTCCTTGATCGTTTCGTTGATCTGGCGGTAATACGGAACGGTCGACTCCCAACTCATGCCACCAATGAGGCCAATCGTTTTCACAGTGCTCCTCAGCGACGAGTGATGGCGTCCGGCGGATTGCTGGACGTCAAGTTTTGCCCGATAACAGCGCCACGCCCGGTGGCAGGGCAAGTGCGTTCATACGATCGCGCCATTATGCCGCTAAGCGAAGCAGAGAATGCAAGCGAGCAGTTTGCTTTGGATGAGCTGGAATTCGACTCGACTGAATTCATTGGAATTAGTGGACGCTTGTTGTTATCCATAAAAGGCGTCTTCACTATTCAGCGTTGCTCGATCCCTGACAGGTCGGCCGCTGCGCTCGCGGCCACCTTGTAAATAGTATTTTTTTAAGAATTGTTTACGCTGGATTTAGGACTCCGCGAGATGATTTTTCTCCAGAATGCGAAGCGTCTGTCGCGATTTGCTCAGCGACAACACCAACTACATCGAGGAGAAAAACCATGCTTGAGCGATCATCGTCCACACGATTTGCCGCGGCCTTTATCATCGCACTCGGCGCAGTGTGCGCATTCGCTGCCGACCGCGAAGATTTGCAAGGCATATCAAAACCTTCACTCGAACGCGGTCGATACATAGCGCAGATTGCCGGATGCAACGACTGTCACACGCCGAACTACGCGCAAAGCGGCGGCCGGGTGCCGGAAAAAGACTGGCTGATCGGCGACCGTCTCGGCTGGCGCGGGCCGTGGGGCACGACCTATCCGGCGAATCTGCGCATGACTATGGCACGCATGAGTGAGGAAGACTGGGTACGCGTGGCACGCTCCGCTCAGTATCGTCCGCCAATGCCTTGGTTCGCCCTGCGCGACATGAAAGAAACCGACCTGCGCGCGCTTTACCGCTTCGTGCGTTCGCTCGGTGTCGCCGGCGAGCCCGCGCCGGCTTACGTGCCGCCCGGCAAAGAACCGCATGGCGGTGTCGTGCAGTTCCCGATGCCGCCTCAATAGCGGCTGAAGGCTTGAACGCGGCGGCGCGCTCCTTGTGAGGATTCCAGATTAAGACGCATTTGGCTATGATCGCGACCTATGAAGGACGCGAAGGCGCACGTTCTCGACGAGGAACAGGCTTCGTTTATCTGCAGCGGCATTTCGATGAGCGCCGCATCCTGCCGCAGCGGTGGCGTGCCGAGTCTCGCACGCGCAGTCGGTTGCCGGACATCGGCGGACCGCAGAGCGGTGACAGTGCTTTTCGCCGAGACGGCGTCGGCAGCCCTGCTCGAAGACGTGCGCCGCACAGGTACCATCGCGGTGGTCTTCAGCCGGCCCGCCGATCATCGGACTTTGCAGCTGAAGGGCAAAGACGCACTGATCGTGCCGGTCGAGGCTGGCGACGCGGAACTATCTTCGCGCCAGATTGAAATATTTGTTGAGGGGCTGAGCGCACTCGGCTACCAGGCGTCTATCGTTCGCAGCGTCCTCGCCAGTTCCCCGGAAGATTTACTCGCTGTCCGCTTCACTGTGGAGGCGGCGTTCTCGCAGACGCCGGGTCCGGCCGCCGGCGAAGCGCTGCAGGCCGGTAGATGAAGATTCACCTTGAAGCGATTCGCGAGTGTCTCGAAGGCACTTTACCGGGGCAGATTGCCACTTGTGCGCCCGACGGGACACCGAACGTCGCGTACCTGTCGCAGGTGCAGTATGTTGACACTGAGCACGTCGCGCTTTCATATCAGTTCTTCAACACTACGCGGCGCAACGTTCTTGCCAATCCTTACGTGCGGGTCGCCGTCATCGACCCGACGACTGCCGGACACTACCGTCTGACACTGCAATATTTGCGCACGGAACAGGAAGGGCCGCTGTTCGAGAACATGAAGGCGAAGCTTGCCGGTATCGCCTCTCACACGGGCATGGCCGGCGTGTTCCGGTTGCTAGGATCGGATATCTATCGCGTGCTCGACATCGAACGCGTGCCCGGGCAGACGCTGCCTGCACCGCCGCGTCGCAATCTGCTGGCAGCGTTGCGTGCCAGCGCAGAAGAACTCAGGCGGGTCGGCGAGCTCGATGCGCTGCTTACTCAAACGCTCAATTGCCTCGAGATACATTTCGATATTCATTACGCAATGATCTTAATGTACGAGGCGACCGGCGGACGCCTTTACACCGTCGCCAGCCGCGGTTACAACGTCTCCGGCATCGGTGCGGAGATCGAACTTGGAGACGGTGTCATTGGCGTTGCTGCACGTGAAAGGACGCCGATCCGGATCGGACACTTCGCCGCGGAGTACAGCTATAGCCGCGCGATCCGCGACAACCTCGCGCGCAGCGGTGCAGCGTCGCAGCTCGAGACCGAGATTCCGCTCGCCGGCCTCGCGGGTTCGCGCAGTCAGCTTGCCGTCCCGATTCTTGCGGGTGAACGACTGATCGGCGTGCTCTACGTCGAAAGTCCGCAGGACCTGCGCTTCGGCTACGACGACGAGGACGCGCTGGTGTCGCTTTGCGGGGGCCTCGGCGCAGCCATTGTGCTGCGGCAATACAACGCAGGCGAACAGAGTGACGACGCTACGCCCCAAACGCCGGCGGTATCTCCGGCCGGCACGCCGATAACGATCCGGCACTACTGCGAAAACGACAGCGTATTCCTCGACGGTCAGTACCTCATCAAAGGCGTTGCCGGCTCGATATTGTGGGCGCTGACCAGCGATTTCTGCGCGAGCGGCCGCACTGCATTCACTAACCGCGAGCTGCGGCTCGACCGCCGGATCGGTCTGCCGGACGTGAGCGACAACCTTGAAGCGCGGCTCATTCTGCTCGCGCGCAGATTGAACGAGCGCCAGGCGCCGCTGCGAATTGACAAGACCGGCCGTGGTTCCTTCGTGCTTCGCGCCGAGCGCCCGCTTGAGTTGGTCGACATTCCGAAGAACGGCTGACTAATTGTCAGCCTTCGCGTGTATGTGCAGTTCGCGAATGCAATTGTGCCTCGTGGTTACGAGCTAGCCCACCGAAGAGGAACGATCGGTTCGGCGCATGTGCCTGACCCATCCTGCGATTGCACCGATCGTCAGGTGCGCTTTCTCCCAATCGCCGGACTTAGGGTCGGTTAACGAAAGCAACCCGCCATGTGCGAGCGATGGTTACGACGCCATGCGCGTAGCGCATCCAACGCCGTCCAGCGCAGGTATGCCCGAACTTCCTAAATCTTCATTGCCGATTCCCTAATTTTTTCCTAAACGCCGGTTCACAGTCTTTGCAGACACGTGCCTGACGCATACAGTGCGGGCGGTCGAGCGTGTCACCGCGACCCGCTCACTGTTGAAAGGAGAGAATCCATGAAGGAAGCGCCAACCTTAGCGCGACGGCAGACGCTGCTCGAGCAGATGCTGCTGATTCGCAGCTACGAATTGCAGCTGGTGGCTCTAGCATCAAAACAGGCTGCACCCGGCACCTGCACTTCCATCGGCCAGGAAGCCGCCGGAGTGGGCGTCGTCGCCGCCCTCGAGGACACCGATCTGATTTTGAGCAACCACCGTAGTGCCGGGCACCTGCTCGCACGCGGTGCTGATCCCGGCCGCATGCTCGCTGAAGTGCTCGGTCGTCGTGACGGTTATTGCAAAGGCAAGAGCGGCTCGCTGCACATTTCCGCGCGCGAACTCGGTGTAGTGCTGACATCGACCATTGTCGGCGGTGAGCTGTCGCTCGCGACCGGCGTCGCTCTATCGCAGAAAATGCTGAGTCGACCTGGTATCGTCGCTTGCTTTTTCGGAGACGGTGCCGCCGGTGAAGGGATCTTTCACGAGTCACTGAATCTCGCAGCGGTGTGGCGACTACCGATTCTTTATGTTTGCGAGAACAATGAGTGGCAGGCATTCGTCCACCGCAGGGAGACCATGACAGGCGAACGCATCGCGCCGCGCGCGAATGCGCTCGGCGTTGAGAGCGCAACCGTCGATGGCAATGACGTCGATGCGGTTTACGCAGCGGCGGACGCAGCGATTGCGCAAATCCGCAGCAGCGGCAAACCATTCCTGCTCGAGACGTCGACCTATCGCCTGCGCGGCCATTTCGAGCCCGATGACCAGTCGTACGTCGATGCGACGGAGCTTGCGGCATGGCGCGCACGCGATCCGCTCGAGCTTTACCGCCGGCGACTTACTGAATATGGCGCTACTACCGCGGAACTCGCCGCTATCGAGAGCCGCGTCGCGTCGCGCCTCGAAGCTGCCCTTGCTTTTGCGCAGGCATCGCCGATGCCCGAAGCCGCGGAACTTCATACCGATGTCTACGCCTGAGAGAAAGGAACCAGTCATGACCACGATCACCGTTCACGAAGCTATCTCGCGCGCGCTCGCCGAGGAACTGCGCCGCGATGCGCGGGTTCTCATGTTCGGCGAAGGAGTCGCAACCAAACGCCCGGATCTGCTCGCGGAATTTGGTGCGGCGCGCGTGCGAAATACACCGCTCGCCGAGGCAATCATCACCGGCACGGCCGTGGGGGCAGCGGCAAGCGGCCTACGCCCCGTTGTAGATCTCCTGTTTGCGCCATTTCTTTGTTATGCGATGGACAGTCTCATCAACAGCGCCGGCAAACTGCGTTATCTATCGGGCGGGCAATTTGAATTTCCGCTGGTTGCCATGGCGATGACCGGCACAGGCTGGAGCGTGGGCGCACAGCATAATCACAACATCGAAGCGTGGTTCGCTCACGCACCCGGACTCAAGGTCGTTATGCCATCAACGCCGGCCGACTTCATGGGTCTGCTCAAGTCAGCGATTCGCGACGACAATCCGGTGATGTTCATGGTCGACCTCGCATTGCTGCATGAAACGGGCGATGTACCCGACATCGAGACGCTGGTGCCGCTCGGCCAGGCAGCCGTAGTGCGGCCGGGCTCCGACGTCACTTTAGTGTCGTACGCGAAGACGGTGCGAGTGTGCGTGCAGGCAGCAGAGAAGCTCGCCAGCGACGGTATCGCCGCCGAGGTCATCGACCTGCGGACGATCAAGCCGCTCGATACTGCGACGGTACTGGCGTCGGCGCGGCGGACCGGCAGAGTTGTCATCGTGCATGAAGCGAGCCAAACGTGCGGCGTTGGCGCGGAGATCGCTGCACTAGTCGCAGAGCACGCGTTCGACGACCTTATGGCGCCGGTACAGCGCATCACCGGACCTGACGCGCCGGCGCCCGCAAGCCACGCCCTCGAGCAGGCCTTCGTGCCGTCGATCGACAGGGTCGTCGAGGCGTGTCGCAGACAGTGGAAGCTCACTGCCCCCGTCGCGCCGCGCACGCTGCGCCGGGCTTAAGCTGCGGCGCTTCACTGAACGTCAACGCATGGTCCAATTGTCGAATGTGCAAGAGCACTCAATGAGGAGAACCACTTGGTCACTAACCCGCAGTCAGGAACCAACGTTCATGAAATCGCCCCCGACATCTACCGGATCAATACGCCGGTATCGATACCGGGCGTCCCCGACCATTTCAATTTCAATCAGTACCTGGTTGTCGACGAGGAGCCGCTGCTGTTTCATACAGGTCCACGCAAGTTGTTTCCATTCGTGCGCGAGGCAATCGAAAAGGTGATACCCGTCGAGCGCCTGCGCTATGTCGGCTTGTCCCATTTTGAAGCGGACGAGTGCGGCGCGATGAATGAGTTTCTGGCTGCGGCGCCATATGCAGCGCCGCTATGTGGAAAGATTGCAGCAATGGTGTCTGTGAATGATGTCGCAGACCGGTCAGCGCGCGTGCTCGAAGATGGTGAGGTGCTATCACTCGGCAAACACTCTATGAAATGGTTCGATACACCGCACATGCCGCATTCGTGGGAGTGCGGTCTCATGATGGGCACAACGACTCGCACGTTCTTTTGCGGCGATCTGTTTACGCAGGGCGGCAAGGGCGATCTGCCCGTGACCGAAGCCGACATCCTGGGCCCGAGCGAAGCGTTCCGCACTCGCATGGACTACTTCGCCCATGCGCCCGATACCGCCGGAACGCTTGCGCGGCTTGCCGCCGAACGTCCAACGACGCTCGCTTGCATGCACGGCAGTGCCTGGCATGGCGACGGGGCTGGTCTGTTAGCTGCGCTTTCAAGCGCGATTTCGGCCGATAGATCCGTTTGACAGCCGCCGGAGGTCAAAAGAAATCGACGCCCAGTCGTGTCGAACAGCGCCTTGCGCAGACCACCCGCGGCAAATCAGTCGATCCGCGAGCCCGAATCCTTGACGACCTTGGCGTACTTTTTTATTTCATCCTCGATATAGCCGCCGAACGCTTCGGGCGTCGGCAGCAGGAACGCAAAAATTCCGAGACCGGCGAGTCGTTCCTTAACATCGGGCAGAAGCAGGATACGATTTATTTCAGCGTGCAGTTTTGTGATGATGGGCTTGGGTGTGCCGCGCGGCGCAAAGAAGCCATACCAGTTGTCGACCGTGTACCCCGGCACGCCGGATTCTGCGATCGTGGGAATGTCGGGAAACTGCTCCGCGCGCTTGGCGGATGTCACAGCGAGAGGGCGTATGCGCCCGGCTTTCACGTATGTGATAGCAGTAGATACCGTCGCAAATATGCATTGCAAATTTCCGGCGAGCAGATCGAGCATCGCCGGTGCGCCGCCTTTATACGGCACGTGCACCATCTTCACACCGGCGAGAGTGTTGAAGATCTCGCCGGCGAGATGATCGGCAAAGCCGACGCCTGACGAGCCGAAGTTTATTTTTCCCGGATTGGCTTTTGCATAAGCGATGAATTCCTTTACCGATGCCGCGGGCAAAGACGGATGCACGACAAGCATGTTGAGGGCCGAAACGCCGCGTGCGATCGGCGCATAGTCTTTCACCGGATCGTACGGCAGCTTGCTGTAGAGACTCGGGTTGACGGCGACGGGACCGATCGTGCCAAGCAGGAGCGTGTAGCCGTCGGGATTAGCGTGCGCCGCTATTTCCATGCCGATGATTCCGTTGCCCCCCGGGCGGTTGTCGACGATTACCTGTTGCCCCCACGCCTCGATGAGCTTCTGTCCAACGGTTCGCGTTGTGATGTCCGAGCCGCCGCCCGGCGCTACGGTAATGATGATTCGTATCGGTTTATTCGGATACGCCGGCTGCGCATGAACAACGCTCACCATCAAACCGAGCAGTAAGGCTGAAAAAAGCATGCGCATTGAAATCCTCGGGCCAAGTCGTTATGCCATAGAACAGCATGGTACCTTTAAACTTTGCCGGACGCCGCGTCGAGCAAGCGCGGGCCACGCGAACAAGTCCGCAGGGAAATCGTTGATTGCTAGAAGAACGCGGCCTTGGTGACACTAAGTGTTTCGAAAACTACGCCGAGGCCTGCATACGCAAGACCCTCGACGATCTTCAGCGCTTCTGTCCGGTTGAGTAGCCGATATCCGCGTTCGGATCTTGACGGCACTTGCCCGATCGCCTTTACACTTCGGTACTGGAGGTAAATACCGCAAGCCATGCCGAAGAAAATTAAATCCGCGAGTAATTTATGGTGCCAGCTCATTACGTGTCCCCATGATGCGCCTATAGCGCATCGCTCATTATGCAATCGCTGTACCAGGCGTGTTTGCCGCGAACATCGTCTCGAAGCCCCGCATCTTCAGTCATGAATGCACTACTCCACGCCATAACGGAGTGCATTCATCGCAGAACTGCACCGGCCCGGTTCATGGCGGCGCTCTCGCATCTCGAAGCGGGCGACGTCGCTGGCCCGACAACTACTTGCGATGAGCACATAGTGGAAAGTGAATTAAACAACGTGCGTCCGGTCGAACTATTTTTCCAAAATTGGAGTTACATGTCTAAATCATCTCGCAACAGCTTAACCAGAATTGGTGTTCAAACCGCGGGCCTGGCGCTGGCGGTGCCGCAGGTCGTTGCTCACCGCGTCAACCGAATGATGACTACCGGATCGGCGCCGAGCGTGCGCGATCTGCGTGAGTTTCATCTCATGGGTTCTGAAAAGACGGCCGCCTTCACGGAAGCATGGATGGCAATGGGCGCCTATATGATGAACGCCAATCAGCAGCTCGCGATGACGTTGATGAGCTCCTGGTGGAACGCGTGGTTCGGCATGACGCCTTTTCGCTGGCCTGCGCACCAGCTTCAGTCGTCTGCGCTGGGTTTGCTCGCGGCCGGAATGGCGCCTGTGCATCGGGTAGCAGTGGCAAATGCGAAGCGGCTTGCTGCAATCAAGCGCTGACCACCAGAACCAGTTACTGACTGTGCCGCTCATTCAACTCGATGTACGTCCCCCACGGATCGTAGAAAAACGCTAAGGCATCACGCGTTTTTTCATTGCGGGCGATCGGCCGGTCGAGCTTGATGCCGGCCGCAGCGAGCTTCTGAGTGAAGGAATCGATGTTCTGCACATCGAAACCGATGTGATCGAGTATCCGTCCCTTCGTTGTTACGGCCGGCGTCTCAGTCTTGGCAAATCGCATCTGCACACCCGGAATGTCCGCCACCGGGTTCTTTGCGCGCTCGCCGGCCTTGGCGCCAAACGTCTTGACGTACCAAGCCTGCGCTTCCGGAATCGCGGCTTCGGGTAAAAATAAATGTACGTGCTCGTGCCGGATCGGCACTGACTGGTTTTTGTCTTCGAGTATTTCGATACGCAAGCCGTCCGGCGTCGTCACATACGCCTGATCGAGTCTGCCATTGCTGCCCGGTTCCACCGGCACGCCGGCCGCCTTCCAGCGCGCCGTGGACGCTTGCACGTCGTTCACGATAAATCCGACATGGTTGACGACCGAGCCGATCGTGCCGCCGTTCGCAGGCGGCGCAGGCTGCCGCAGATGCAGATTGATGAGGACGCCGGGAAATCGAACCAATTCGAAATCACCCGGCTTCATCGCCGTGCCGCCCATTGCCACGAAAATTTTCTTGCTGGCTTCGATATCGCTCGAATTGAGATGCCAGTGGCCCATGGTCACGCCCGATTCGTTGAACGGGTAGGGCTGCGCAAGCGCGGCTCCCGCCGTGAAGCAGAGTGCTGCAATCAGTTTTTTCATGATCTCCTCCGCGTTACGTATTTTTTGGGATCTGGACTTCGCTGCTTCCCGCTAGCGCTCATGCATCACGTCACTTCAACATCGAGCGAACGCCGGCGGTTTGCAATGTGTTCGGCGCGATCCGTTTGCGGGCGCTCTTACCCTCGATGCTTTGAGACTTCGCCGGCAGTCCGCTGCCTAACTAAAGAACTCGACGCCACCCGTTTTAAGGTTGTACATCGCGCCGCCGATTTTGATAGTGCCTTTCGATTCGAGAGCGGCGAGCACAGGGCTGTTCTTCCGGATGCTTGCAAGGGTCATCTCCACATTCTTGCGGGCAACGGCATCTACAAACTCGTAGTTGGTCGCGCTGCGTTCACCTTTGTACTCGGTCGCGGCGACCGCGGGTTTGATCTTGGCCAGAAGACCAGTGAGATTACCCAGCTCGGCGTTCGCAATTGCGCCCTTGATTGCGCCGCATGCGGTATGCCCCATCACCAGCACGACTTTCGCGCCAGCCAACTGGCATGCGAATTCCATGCTGCCGAGGATGTCGCTATTGTCAATGTTGCCGGCAAGCCTCGTGTTGAAGATATCGCCGATACCGAGGTCCATGATGACTTCGGCCGGCGCGCGCGAATCGATGCACGAAAGCAGCACGGCCGCGGGGTACTGTCCGCTGGCGCTCGCCTTCTGTTCGTTCAGATAATTGCGGTCTTTCCTGACGCCTTTGCGGAAACGCTCGTTTCCCTTCTTCATCGCAGCGATGATCTGGTCGGGCGTCATTTTGTCGCGCTGTGCCTTCGTCAGCGCATCGGCGTAAGCCGGGCTTGCAACGAATCCCCCTGTAAGGCCGATCGCCGCGGCGCTCGCTGACACCCTGAGAAAGTTGCGGCGGTCCAAACCCCCGCAGCCGGGAGTATGTTCGAGTTTGTCGCACATGATTTCAGTTTCCCCTTTATTGAAATGCGATTGTCGCCGCAGCAAACGCGCCCGGGTAATCGTCGCGCAAGCTTCCGCTTTGCCCCGTCTAACGTCAAGTCTTTATGACGGATAAGTTTCCTGCGACCGTCGCGCATCGACGTCCGTGCTGCTTCGCCTTAGTAGCGAGACGTACTCGATTCCACGAGCCTCTTGTCGTAGCAGCCTCAGCTTGTTCCGGCGAGTACCAATCATCCGGTCAGGTGAAGTCAGGACGAGTATGTCGACGTGTTGCAGCGACGCCGGGGGCGTAAGTCGCCTTCCGCAAACCGCATACGCCATGAAAGTAGTCTCTTGGAATATTGAGAACGCGGCGACCCGACTTGCCGCATTAGCGTCAGTCGTAGACGAACTCGGGACGCCGGACGTGCTGTGCCTGCAGGAACTCCGTATCCGCCGCCAGGACGCTGACTCGGTGCGCGGCCTCGAAACCGCGTTGCCTGGATATCGTTGCTTCCATGCGCTCGCGCGCGACCCGCGCAATGTCACTTTTCGCGGCGGGCGCATGTATGGCGTCGCCACCTTCGTGCGCGGCCGCTGGTGGGGAGAAGTGCCCGCGTGGGATCTCGAGGGGCGCGTCGTCGTCGTGCGTAAGCCGGGCCTCGCCATCGTCAACGTGTATGCAGTGAACGGTACTGCCAAGCCTTACTTCGATGAGACGGGACGTGTGCAAGGCGACCGACATCAACTCAAGCGCCGATTTCAGGCAAGTGTCATGGACCTCGCGTGCGAACTGCGTTGCGACGGAGGCGTGATCATCGCCGGTGACTGGAACGTGTCGCGCTCGGCTGTGGATACTTATCCGCGGCTGCGGACCGAAGAGCCGCACGCACTGGCAAGGGCCGACCTGAACGCGCGGATAAAATCTGGCGGCTTCGTCGACATATGGCGCGAGCGCCACCCGCACGAGCGCAGCTATACGTGGTTCAACCGTCGCGCCCGCGGGCTCGACGCAGCACGCGTCGACTACGTCCTCGTGTCGGCCGACATGGTGCCGGACGTTCGCGCCGCGGAGATTCTCCCGCGGCTGCCGTGGAGCGACCATGCACCGGTAATGGTAGAGCTATGAACAGAGTTATGACATGCCGTACCTCGCTGAGCGACATTTTTCGTTACCATTGGCGATCTGGAAGAGAGAGGAGACTCAAAATGAAAACAAACTTGTCAGTGATCGCCGCAGCAATGACTTGGTTGTGGGAACGAGTACCGCGATGGCGCAGTCCGCGGAGGAGCTGCTGTACGACGGCAGGAATACCGAGAACGTTACGACGTACGGCATGGGCTATGACCTCAAGCGTTATAGCCCGCTCAAGCAGATCAACACGACGAACGTAAAGCGCCTGGTTCCGGTATGGAACGCGACGCTCTCGAACCTGCTCGGCGAGCAGGCGCAGCCGCTCGTATACAACGGGGTCATGTATGTCACCAATGCGGCGTGGACTTTCGCCATCGATGTCGCGACGGGAAGGCAGATCTGGCGCACCGAAGTAGGTTACGACCCGGACACGCCGCGAGTCGTATGCTGCGGCGTCTCGAACAAGGGACCGGCCATCTACAACGGCAAACTTTTCCGAACGACTCTCGACGCGCACGTTGTCGCGCTCGACATGAAGACGGGCAAGCAGGTGTGGAAGGAGAAGTTCGCCGAATGGAAGGAAGGCTATTCAGGCATCGTCGCGCCACTGGTGGCCAACGGCGTGCTGATAACCGGCATGTCAGGAGCGGAATTCGGCGTGCGCGGCTTCCTCGACGCCTGGGAGCCCGACACAGGCAAGAAGCTATGGCGCCGCTACACAATTCCGGGGCCCGGCGAGAAAGGCTACGACACGTGGGCGCAGGACGGAGAATCGTACAAGCGCGGCGGCGGAACGACGTGGATCACGGCCTCGTACGATCCCGAACTCGACCTTACCTACTGGGGCACGGGCAACGCGGGACCTTGGAATCCGGCGTACCGCAAGGGCGACAGTCTTTATAGCGCCAGCGTAATCGCGGTGCGGCCAAAGACCGGCGAGATGGTGTGGCACTACCAGTTCACTCCGAACGATTCGTACGACTACGACGGCGTGAACGAGAACGTCATCGCAGATCTTCGGGTCGACGGCGAGATGCGCAAAGTCATCATGCATGCGGATCGCAACGGCTTCTTCTACGTCATCGACCGCACGAACGGAAAGCTCGTGCGCGCGTATCCGTTCGGCAAAGTGAACTGGGCGACGCACGTGGATATGAATACCGGCCGCCCGGTCGAGACAGATGTCCGTCAGCGTCTCAACGCGGGCGAGGAAGTCGAACTGTGGCCGTTTTCGGGGACCAAGAACTGGGCACCGATGGCGTACAACCCGACGACCGGAATGGTGTACCTCAACACGATTCATCTTGCGCAGTATCTCCAGTATCAGAAAGCCGACTACAAGGCGGGCGCCCGCTATGCCGGCGCAGTCGCGGCGCGCAAGCGTCCGGTCGGTGAAGACGTCGAGGGCTATCACCAGGCGATGGATCCGCTGACCGGCAAGGTCAAATGGGCGATCAAGCTTACCGACCACGTCACGCAAGCGGGGATGCTCACGACCGACGGCGGGTTAGTGTTTACCGGTCGCATGACCGGCGAGTTCATCGCGATCGACGAAGCAACCGGCAATGTGCTGTGGCAGTTTCAGACGGGGTCGGGAATCAATGCGCCGCCTATTACGTACACCCATAAGGGACGGCAATACATTTCAGTGTTATCGGGCGTCGCAGGCGATGCGCGCGGACGCAGGGCGGCGCCGGACATTCCCTCGGGCGGCTCGGTTTGGACGTTCGCGATAGTGGAGTGAGAGGCGAACCGTCAACTTAATCGGGCAAGCGGGCATTAAGCGGTGAGGAAGTTGCCGCGGTCGAAGATGGAATTCGTGACGGCTGATTTTCGACCGGAACGTTTACTCGATCTTAATATTCGCGTCCTTGATGACCTGCGCCCACTTCGCGGTCTCTGCGCGAAGAAACGCGCCGAACTCGTCCGGCGTGCCGCCGATCGCTTCCATACCGGACGCGGTGAAACGCTCTTTCACATCGACTGCATGAAGGCTGCGGGCAATCTCGAGAGCCAGTGTGTCGATGATGTTCTTCGGCGTTCCAGCGGGCGCGACGACGCCGTTCCATGCGGTGCCGACAACAGCGGGCCATCCGGCTTCACCCATCGTCGGCACGGCCGGCAACAACGTCGTGCGTTTCTCGCTGGCAACGGCGAGCACGCGAAGTCTGAGGCTTTGAATGAATGGCAGCGCCGCGGGCAGCACGCTCCATAGCACTTCGACCTGGCCGCCCGCGACATCCGTCGCGGCCTGAGCGCCGCCTTTATAGGTGATGACTTGCATGCGCACACCAGCCGCATGATTGAGCATCTCCGCGAGCAAGTGTTGAACAGATGCAATGGTGCTCGCTGCGATGTGCAGCTTCCCGTTTTTTGCGAGAGCGATCAGCTCCTTTACCGAGCGCGCGGGCACCGATGGATGAACCGCGAGTACATTCGGACTGGCGTTCACGAGGATCACGGGCGCAAGATCGCGCTCGGGATCATACGGAAGATTCGGATACAGGCTTTTACCCGCGGTCACAGGGCCCGGCGTCGCCATGCCGATCGTGTAGCCGTCGGGCGCTGCTTTCGCCATCGCATCAGTGCCGATATTGCCGTTAGCGCCGGCGCGGTTTTCCACGATTACGCTGCGGCCAAGACTTTCAGTAAGCTTCTGCGCGATCAGGCGCGCAGCGAGATCGGTGCCGCCGCCAGGCGGATACGGAACGACGATACGAATTGTTCTTGTCGGGAATGTCTGCGCAATCGCCGGCGAAACAGCGCCGACAAGTGCAACGACGGATACGACGAGAAGAGTCTTTATGGCCACCGCTGTATGT
Source organism: uncultured beta proteobacterium (assembly GCA_963829085.1). Lineage (GTDB taxonomy): Bacteria > Pseudomonadota > Gammaproteobacteria > Burkholderiales > SG8-41 > PALSA-1004. Next base: position 32,943 of record CAWHHJ010000012.1, read on the forward strand.
CCGTCGTCAACGCTGACTATGCGATGTAGTGCCGATCAATACTATCATGCCGTAGCTTTCGGTTAGGTCGATGGCGGCGTTTCGATAGAATCGCGTCGTTACCCGCCAAACAGTCTTTCGACTTCGTAAAGGGAGGCAAGCGTGAAGAATGCAGCATGGTGGTCGAGCGTGCTTGCCGCAGTGACCGCAAGTGCGCCCGTTATTGGTCAGGAATATCCGGCAAAGCCGATCCGTTTCATTGTGACGTATCCGCCGGGCGCGGCGTCCGATACGCTCGCGCGAATCATTGGACAAAAGCTCACCGATTCCTGGCATCAGCAGGTCGTCGTCGACAACCGAGCCGGCGGCAACACGCTGATCGGCACTGAGATGGGTGCCAAGTCCGCCGCTGACGGCTACACGCTGTTCATGGGCCAGGTACAAAACATGGCGATCGTGCCGCAACTTTATAAGAAGCTGCCGTACGACACGCTCAAAGATTTTGCGCCGGTGACATTCATCGGATACGCGCCTCTCATCCTTGTCGTGAATCCGGCACTGCCGGCCAAGTCGGTGAAAGAGCTGATAGAGCTTGCAAAATCGAAACCCGGGCAGCTCAAGTTTTCATCTTCGGGCAGCGGCGGCTCAACGCACCTCGCCGGTGAGCTGTTCAAGTCGATGGCGGGCGTCGACATGGTGCACATTCCATTTCAAGGCGGAACCGCGCCGCTGCTCGCCCTCATGAACGGTCAAGTCGATCTTGGCTTCGATAGCATCGTACAGGCGCTGCCTCATGTGAAAACGGGCCGTCTGCGCGTGCTGGCTATCACCAGCGCAAAGCGCTCGCTCGCTGCGCCCGAAGTCCTCACCATTGCGGAAGCGGGCCTGCCGGGCTTCGAAGTCGCACCATGGTTCGGTGTGGCAGTGCCGGCAGGTACGCCGAGGAATATCGTTGGCAAGCTCAACAGCGAGATCAACGCAATCATCCAGAGCGCAGACGTCAAGGAACGGTTGTCGCGTTTGGGCGTAGAGACCTTCGGTACCACTCCGGAGCAATTCGCCGCGCATCTCAAGGCGGAAAATACGAAGTGGGCGAAGGTAGTCAAGGACGCCGGCGCGCGCGTCGACTGACCCGCCAACATACACACGAGGTCGATCTTTAAATGAAGTCAACAATGACATCGGCGCGTCGCGCCACCAGTGCAGAGGGCGCTGGCTGCGTATTCTACGGCGCAATCACGCCGCACGATCCGGAAACCGGTGAGCTCGTTCTCACAGCTGACAAATTTGCCGATGCGATCAAACCCGCTCGCGCGGGCCTCATGTTCTTTGATTTTCCCGAAGCGCCGGTGTTGGCGCAGACGTGGGTTGTTTATCGTCATTTGTGGCGCATGCTACAAGAGCGCGGGCTGTCGCTGCACAACGTCGTGCGTCAGCGCTTGTTCATCCGCGATGTGCGCGAGCTTCCGGCCATCGAGCGCATCATGGATATCGTGCTCGGCGACTCGCGGCCTGCGACATCCATCGTCGTGATGGCGGCTGGCGGCATCCACCCCGACTTGCACCTGCAGCTCGATGCGGTTGCAGCGCTTGATGTATCTGGACGAGTCGTAATCAAGGATGACTTGCGGCGGCGTTATCCAGCGGCGCTGCGCTGCGGCGACTTTGTTTTCACCTCTCATATTTGCGGCGTTGCGGGTGCAGACGCTGGGAAATATGCAAACGATGGCGATCTGCGCCTGCTCGCAACGCCGCGTGAGCGCACGATATATGCGCAAGGCTTGCGCACGTTTGCCAATCTCGAGCGGGTGCTCGCACTCGCCGGCGCGAAGCTGAGTGACATCTTGAAGGTAAACGGCTGGGTGGGTTTCCCCATGCGCGAATACGGCGCCGCGGTGCTTGCCCGCCGCAGATTTTTTGATCAGACGCGGCAAAACATGATGGCGAGCACCGGACTTGCCGTCGGCGGCACCGCCACTCCCGAAGCTTTACTGTCGTTCGATGCGATCGCGCTCGTGCAAACAGACCGCACAGCGCGGAAGGAAGTACAGGGTGCAATATCGACTGTCGCAAGCCCATACGTCGCCGGCGCCGTAAAAGGCGGCGGCTTGATTTTTACGAGCGGCGAAATCCCTGTTCTGCAGCCGGCCGGCGAAGTGATCGCAACATGTGCTCAACTAGCGGACGATGGCCGCTTCCTGCGCTTCGGGCACGTAGAGCCCGAGTCGGGCATGGAATCGCGCACCTGGTTCGTGATGCGCACGCTCGAAGCTTATCTCGCATCGTTCGGCGCTTCGTTCGCACAGGTCGTGCATCAGACTGTATTCATCAAGGAGCCGCGCCTGTTTCCAGTGCTCGAGCGCATTGCCAGTTTGTTCTATGGTTGTGAGCTGCCGCCGACGACGATTGTGCCCATCGCAGGCACGACGCCGTTGCCCGGCGCTGAGTTGGAGATCGAAGTGATTGCAAGCGCGGCCTAGCAATATGCGGACTTCCTTTATATCGACTTGCAAGTTGCTGCTCGCCATCAGCCTAGTTGACGCGCTGGTGATCTCGTCCGCAACCGCGCAGGACTACCCGAACAGAACGATACGCATAATAGTTCCATTTACGCCGGGCGGTGCGACAGATGTTGTCACGCGCATCGTCGCGCAAAAACTGTCGGAACAAACGGGGCGCCAGGTCGTTACCGACAATCGGGGCGGCGCCGGCGGCATCGTTGGCGCAGAAGCGGTGGCGAAAGCGCCGCCCGACGGTTACACGCTCGTGATGGGAACGAGCGGCACGCACGCGATCAATGTGAGCCTTTATCCGAAGCTCCCGTACCAGATCCCGTCAAAGACTTCGCACCGGTAACACGCACCGCGGTGCTGCCGAGCATGATTCTCGCGCATCCGTCCGTGCCTGCGACGAACGTACGTGAGCTAATCGCGATCGCGAAGAAGAATCCCGGTCAGCTGACATACGCATCATCGGGAAGCGCGCAGTACCTGACCGGTGCCCTTTTTACGAGCATGGCGCAGATCGATATGCTGCACGTTCCATATAAAGGCGGCGGCCAGGCGATGCCGGCGCAGCTCGGCGGTGAAGTGGCGCTATCGTTCTCCACCGTCGTCTCGTCGCTGCCGCACATTAAATCCGGCCGCCTGTGCGGACTGGCAGTAACCAGCGCAAAGCGGACGCCGGCAGCACCCGAGTTTCCGACCGTCGCTGAATCCGGTCTGCCCGGCTACGAAGCGGTGTCGTGGTACGGAGTCCTGGCACCGGCGGGAACACCGCGCGATATCGTGACGCGGCTCAATACGGAAGTTGTGCGGGCACTTAAGCTCCCGGAGGATACGGCAGTTGATGCTCGCTCAGGGTGCCGAGCCCGTGAGTGAATCGCCCGAGCAATTCGCGGCGCTCATCAAGTCGGATATTGCAAAGTGGGGCGACGTTGTGAGGAAATCGGGCGCGAAGGCGGATTAAATATAAGCCGGATGGCGGCTTTCGATTATGGCGAAGTACAGGCTGCACAAGCTGCGCGGACTGGAGTAAGTTACGTTCAAAGATCAACGGTTACTCTGGCTACGCACGGAAAATGACATGTATGATGGCTCCCGCGCAGAGGCTCGGCTTTGAGCGAGTCCGTTCGACCTCAGGACAAGGCGTCGTGGCGCGACGCGCTGCTCAAGGTGCTAAAGGCGTGGAACCGCCATCAGATCTGGAAGATCCTGACCGCCGTCCTGGTGATTTGGATCGTCAGCGGCACGGCGCTCCACTTTGTGGAGGGCCGCACGACTCCGGCTTACGAGACGTGGCGCGAGTCCCTCTGGAGCGTCTGGGTCACGCTGTTCAGCGGCCTCAGCGACGCGCCCAAGACTGTTGGTGGGCGGCTGATCGTGGCCGGCGTGCTTGTCGTCGGTGTCGCTTTGGCGGGGCTGTTCACCGCCAGCGTGGCGTCCATCCTGATCGAACGCTCACTAAGGAGTCGTGAGGTGACTAATCTTGAAATGTCAGACCATCTGGTGCTGTGCAACTGGTCGCCGCGAGCGCTGGACTGGATACGCGAAGTGCACAGCGGCATTGTCAACGACACGCGGCCAGTCGTGATCGTCCACGACACGCCCGACGAAGTCGTGCTGCCCGACAAGCAGGACGACGCCGCGTTCAACGACGTCTACATCGTCAAGGGCGACCCGGCCAACGACGTGATCCTGCGCCGCGCCAAGGTCGCGCAAGCGCATTCCGTGGTGATCCTGTCAGATGACCGCCAGGGCGAGCACGCCGACGGCAAGACCATCGTGTGCTGCATCGCCGTCAAGGGCGTGTGTACCCAGGAACGCCAGCCGAACATCGTCGCTGAGTGCCAGGATCCGAAATACCGGCCGCATATGCGCAAGTCCGGTGCCGACGAAATTATCTCGGCGGCCGACTTCGGATTGCGGCTGATGGCGCGTGCGTCCCTCTTCCATGGCATGACGCGCGTCTATCAGGAGCTATTGTCGGTGAGACGCGACGCCAACGAGATGTACCTGGTGCCGGTGCCCGCCCAACTTGTCGGAATGGATTTCGTCGCAGCGGCAAACGTTTTTCTGCCCGATCGCACGAACATGAAGGCGTGCCTTCTCATCGGGCTCTATCGCGGTGAAAAGATGATGCTCAACCCGGTAGATGGTGAAGCGGGACCGTTGTGCGAAGGCGATGAGCTCATCTTGCTGAGCCAGAATCTGCCGGATCTTTCGCGACTGCAACCGCCCGCTAAGATTTAGCTCCAGTCGTTAAGCGACTCAAGATGCAGTACCCGACCCCTTCCGGACATTCGAGTTGATTGTTGCAGAAAGGGCAGCTTCTCGATGATTAAGCAGACGCTGGGGAAACCGGTTTGGCCGGTCGCACTCAGCCGCAGCCGCCATTCGGTTATCGTCGAAATGGGCCGTCGGGAACATAACTTGTACCTCGCGCCGCCCCAAATCCTGAATGCGTACCGCCGACCCGGTAGCGGTCAGTCGATTGCTCAATAGCTGCGCTTCGCGGCCTTCAACTTGATGAGGCGCTCCTGGGCACCCATTACTTGGCGACTGAGCGGATTTTCACGCACTTGGGCTGGCGACAACGAGTGGTCCGAATGATCGGACGCGCATTGCTCAATTACCGTCCTGCGCGCACCAGCACGCACTTCTGGCTTTTCCAATTGATGCGGTTCAGCCCTTCAACGTCGAATTCCATCAATTTCAGAGTCGTCTTCGGTATGACAACGACGTGCTTGGAGTCACCGCGGTATTCGACGCGATCGAGCTCCTGCGGCGGCGTCCGCCCGTCCATTCCCATGAGTCTGTCAGTGCGGAATTCGAACGTGCCACCACCGAACAACACGTCGCACAGACCGCCCTTGGCCATTGCAGCAAGCGCTGCAAACGGATCGGATGATTTGCCTTGGGTCGATGCCGGCCGAGTCCACTTTCCAGCAAGCAGAGGGTTCTGCTCGGGAGGCAGCGCTGCCTTCTTCTGCCATGCAGTCCGCGCAGCGGCGAGATTATCCGATGCACCGCTGCTGCGCCCCGGCGTTGGGTTTGCGTAGCCAGGGGTTCCGCTCTGACTGCCCGCGCCCGGCCCGGGTTCGTGTTGAGCCGCCTTGATTCCTCTTGTTGACGACGCGCGTTCTCATTCATTAACTGCTGCTGGCGCTGCTGCTCCTGTTGCTGGCGCTCCATCTGTAGCCGGTATTCGCGCTGCTGGCGTTCATATTCCATCTGAGCAGGAGTCTGAGCGTAGGATGCGCTGACCGCGCCCGCAAGAAGTGTTGCCGACGCTAAGAGAAGTCTAAATTGCGGAATTCTTCGCATAGCCAGACCTCCCATCGCATCACTTGGACGAAAGTGATTCTAGTACAAGTCGGTTGACAGCTTCAACCGATTGCGCGCCGCGACTTTACGTAGGCAGCGCGTCCGGTCATCGAGCCAGGGGCCCCGGCGTCAGACCTGTACCGTTAGGTAGCGGGTATTCCCAATTAGCCGTTCATGTTCTTGTGCTTGCTGTCCGCGCCCTGCATGAGTTAAATGCGCACGCCGTGCCGGGACAGCAGTTTTCGATTATGACGACTGCGTGCTCACGACCCAAACCCGACATTGGCCGGGGCCAATAAGCAGTGCTAGTGAAGTGCGCCAGGAGGCCCATTGCCGGGCAACGTGTGGTAGCTTACGCGCTCTGGTACGAAGAAAATCTTTGCGCGCGCTTGAGATTTAGACAATGCAGAATGCCGGCTGGCGCGCGAGTGGAGCGGTTGAATGAAGCGGCGAGAATTTTTCGGTGTTCTGAGCGGCGCTGCGTTCCTCTGGTCGACGTCCGCGTTTGCGCAGCAGCCGAGAAAAATGCACAGAATTGGTGTTTTGTGGCACGGAGCAAACGCTGAAGAAGAAGCAATCTATTTGGCAGCGCTGCGACAGGGGTTGCTTGATTTCGGCTATGTGGAAGGTCAGAACATCGTTTTAGAAATGCGTTTCCCGGCGGAGCAGTATGAACGGTTCTTCGTTCTTGCGGCCGAACTTGCCCAGCAAAACGTGGACGTATTGGTTTCGGCAGCAGGGATCGCTGCCGTCGCCTGCCATCGTGCAACAACGACGATCCCAATTGTCTCCGTCAATGTCCCCGATCCGGTCGGACGAAAGCTGGTGGCCAGCCTTAACCGGCCCGGCGGAAACTTGACAGGCTTGTCAAATATGGCCGTCGAACTGACGAGGAAGCGCATCGAACTGGCGAAAGAGATGATCAAAGACTTGTCACGCGTGGCATTGCTTGTAAACACGGCCGATGAAATCGGTTCGCGCGCGTATATTGCAGAAGGTGATGCCGCCGGTCCTCAGCTTGGCGTGGCCGTTGTGCCGGTTGGAGTACGGGACGCCAATGACCTGGAAGGTGCGATTTCAAAGATCAGTACAGACAACTTCCAAGCAATGGTCGTGACGCACGACGGTTTATTCTACGTGCAACGAAAACGCCTCGCTGACTTGGCTTTAGAAAGGCGACTGCCGACCATTGCGTTTGCTAGCGAGCAGTGGGAAGCCGGCGTGCTTGCAACCTATGGACCGAACGTGCCTACCTTGTACCGACGCGCAGGCGCGTTCATCGACAAGATCCTCAAAGGGGCAAACCCCGCCGATCTTCCTGTTGAGCAACCCACGAAATTTGAGCTTCTTATCAACCTCAAGACCGCTAAGGCGATTGGTATAACGGTTCCACCGACGATTCTCGCCCGCGCTGATGACGTGATCGAATCGTGATCGAATAGCGACTCGTTTTGCTGCGGTGCATGAGTCCGCTGTTGGCCGACTGTAACGCATACGGCATTCAACCTAAAAGCTGCCTTTGCATAGAAGTAGAACAATCCGACTCCGATCAACAATGAAGGAGTCTGTCATGCAATCAGTCAACAACGGGAACCCTGGAACAAAGGCAAGCTGGTTGGGCAAAAGCCGCCGCTGAAACCGAAGGACATCTGGGCCATCTGGATTCAGCTTCAAAAGCGGTTATGACGTCCAAAAGCAGCCGTTGCAAATCCTTCTATCCCTCGGGGTGCTGTTCATTAATAAAGAGATAGCGACTGGGCATATGACTTCTGCATTATTGATGGAGAGACACGCCGGTCTTACAATGACTGTTATGCGTCGCACGCAATCCATTTGCGCCGACCGGCACCGACAAGAGCCCGAGTACACCGATGAAACAGTCTTGTTGTTCGTTGACCCGACGAGCCATTTTGTTTTGCATGGTGGTCGCTTGGTTGCCTTTTCAGGCTCATTCTCAAGTCAGTTCCCTGTTGCCAGAACTGTTCGGGCATTGGCGAACGACCGTCATCATCGGCGGCTCGCCGCTCGACACAAATCTCGTTTTGAAGCCCGATGGCTCCGCGACTCGTTGGACTGTCACAGCTCGGGGCCGCGACGCGCCTGAGTCCGGAAGCTGGAGCGTCGTTGGAAACACGCTTGTCCTAAACTTTGGCGGACAAGTGCAACAATCGCCTTACACGCTTTATAAGACTCAGCTTGTGTTCCCCAACATCTCAAACCGCAGGCGCTTCTGGGATCGTGTTTGAAACCCGCTGATCCGCCAGCGCGCGCCGGTTGGCTCCACGTCGACTGTCCTTCGGGAAGTTGGAATGTGCGCCATGGGTCGGGATACGCAGTCCCGATATGGGAAACCCGTCACTAGACCTTGTGTCGTGCCCGACGTCCGCTGAGCGAAGAGCAGCGGCCACGTAAAGGCCGAGCGAGCAGTCTTTGCCGGCGCCATCCCCAGTGTCCGGAGTTGGCCGATTGCCATTTCACTCCGATCGACTGGTGGCGACCCATTGCTGCCGGTCGTGCCGTCAAAGCTTCAACGACAGGTTAGATCATCGACAGTCGCTCAGCGAGGTGACGCAGGCACAGCAGTCGGTGCCATTCTTTCGGCGACTGTCCCTAAGTTCGTCTGTGCTCGATTTACTAGGCGTGAATACAAATTCAGACTGCAATCGCGACTGGAAGGAAAAAATAAAAACGTGCCCCTCTCAGCCGATTGTTTTCGGCGTGAATGCTGCCTCCATGGAGTTCAATTATCGTGCGGGCAATCGCAAGTCCGACCCCGGTTCCTTCCTTTTTCGTCGTGTAAAAAGCATCGAAAAGCCGTTCAGCAGATTCCGGCGAGAACCCTGGGCCCGAATCGAGCACCGACACACATACTCTCCCATTCGATGAATTAATCGACGTGACTTGTAGTATGCGTTCACCGACACAAGGCTCTTTCATTGCATCGACGGCATTCAAAATCAGGTTCAGCAGCACTTGCTGAAGGTGAATTGCATCACCGCAAACCGCCGGCAGCTCGGCAAGCTGCGTTCGCACGATGATATCGTGCCTATTCAGATCGAATTGGACTATCGTCAGCACATTTTCAATTATCCGGTTGATACTCACATGCTCGATACTCAGTTCACGCCGACGTATCAACAAGCGCAAATGCGAAATCACTTCTCCCGCGCGTGCACTGTCGTTGTGGATGTCCGCGAGCGCTCCCGCTATCTCGTCTGCAGGAATTGGTTGCTGAGCCAGTAGTCGTTTGACCGTGTTCGCGTTCAGGCTGATGGCCGCTAACGGCTGGCTTATCTCATGGGCGATTGACGCCGTGAGTTCACCCAGCACAACGACCCTTGAAATATGAGTGAGCTGCGCATCTGCAACTGCACGCTCCCTGACGCCAGAAGCGAGGAACAAAAGAAAGGTGCCCACGAGCTGCAACAAGAGTTGCGCCTGCATCACATCGACTTCAACAGGTGAACCGGCAACAAACGGCCCCCGGCCATGGCTTGCGCCCCAAATGACGGCACCGCATACCAACACAAAACCCGTGCTGGAACCAAAAGGACCAAAGCGCAACGCCGCCCATATCAAAAACGGGATAGGAAGGTAAAGCAAAAAGGGGCGGAGTGCGTCCGGCGGCGCGGCGTTGAAGGCCAGCAAGCAGGTGGCGATCAATCCCGCGACCAGTAGAGCGAATTCGACGCCTCCCCGCCGTTTAAATTCGGGCCGTCCAACAGTGAACCACTCAGCACAGCACATTGAGAGTGGCACGATGGCTAAGGTAGCCGTTGTGTTCGACATAAAGCGGGTTTGCCACAGCTCCCAATACGTTCCCTCTCCCCACCCGAGGGATTTAACAAAAGACACGTCGACGAATGCGGACAGGAATGGAGCCATCAGCACTGCATACAACAAGAATGCCCATGTTTCGTGCGTGGATTGAAAGCGCAATGGTCGTTTTAACACCTGCAAGACTGTGGCAGCGCCGATCAATGCTTCGACGCTATTACTGACATACCAGCACAACACCATTGACAATGGGACCTGATGGCCCAGTTGCACGACGACGTGCGCTGCAAAAACTAAAACAAGAACCAGTGGCCAGTTACGGCGAGGCACCAACAGGAGCGCCGACATGAGAATGGCATTTGGCGGCCAGAGAATGGAAATCGGTCGAGGATTGAAAGTGAAGGCAAACCCGAGCCGACATCCGCAGTAATATGCGACGGCGGCGATGAGCGCCCATGCGATCGGTTTCTTCCATAGCTGGCGCTGCTGGAAACGGAAACCGCGACCATCTGAATAACACTCGGCGGACTCTAACACTGCACCTCCTTCCCAGGAGTTAGGTGAGTTGCAACTGATCACGCTCGAGGCGATGTTATCAAGTTTCGAACGATAATGGCGCAGGAATTGACTTCGCCAGAAACGCCTGAATTGCTTTCCCAGAATGCAGCATTTTTCGGAGGCGGTGCTTCTCACATCTGCGCCCGGTTTCACATCCATACCGACTTGAATCGACGATGGAGTCAACGGCGGGAGTGCCGGATTGTTGTGCTAGACCAGCTGGCTGCTTTTGGAACTGAAGCAGTCATTTGAATGCTACTTTTTGAAATGCACGAACGACAGCTCCTGGCCGACTGTACGCATACGGCATTCAACCTAAAAGCTGCCTTTACATAGAAGTAGAACAATCCGACTCCGATCAAGAACAAAGGAGTCTGGCATAGAATGTACTCAATTTAGACACGGTTGGAACAAAGGCAAACTGGTCCGCCAGAAGCAGACGCCTGCGGTACATCTCGTTTTAACGACTGATCGAAATGCCGCGCCTTTCTGCTGCTTGAAACTCGCTGGTCTACTGTCTCCCAGGATGCGCGCATACTAGGCGCCTACCAAGGAGGCGTTAATGAATAATCGCCGCAAACTGGTAATGGCGCTTGGTGTGGCCGCGATGGCAGCGCCATTCGCGTCTTTAGCGCAGCAACATGGGAAGGTCTGGCGCGTCGGTTTCCTGGCATCGCGCCACGTGGATTTTCTGGACTCCGACTCCTATTACGGTCCCTTTCGGCAGGGAATGCATGAACTCGGCTATGTCGATGGAAAGAATCTCGTCATCGAATGGCGCTCCGCCGAAGGGAACAACGACCGCCTTCCGGCTCTCGCAACCGAGTTGGTAAATCTTAAAGTGGACGTCATTGTGACAGTGGGCGCGCCCGCCATCGGCGCGGCGCAAAAAGCGACGACCACAATCCCGATTGTGATGGGAGGCACTAGTGACCCGGTCGGATTCGGATTCGTTAAAAGCCTCGCGCGGCCTGCAGGCAATATTACCGGTTTATCGAACATGGCTGGAGACGTTAGGCTGAAGCAGCTTGAGATGCTGCTTACCATGGTGCCGAACTTGTCTCGCGTTGTGGTGCTGGTGAATCCATCCAATACAGCCAGTATCAAGAATCTGGAGATAGTGCAGGCCGCAGCACATAAGCGTGGCGTAAAGACTTTCCGTGCAGACGCGCGGAACCCCTGATGAAATCGACAACGCATTCTCTTGGATGCGCCGGCAAAACGCCGGTGCGCTGATCGTGGTGCTCGATCAGTTTCTTCTACAGCAAAAAAGCCAGATTGCAGCGTTAACCACGAAGAATCGGCTGCCATGCGCGACTTCGGATCGCGCCTATTCAGAAGCTGGCGTTCTGATGAGCTACGGAATTAACCTTGGCGACCAATATCGACGCGCAGCGACTTACGTGGACAAGATTCTAAAGGGCGCTAAACCCGCTGACCTGCCCGTCGAGCAGCCCACAAAATTTGACTTGGTGATCAACGGCAAGACCGCCAAAGCATTGGGCCTCACGATTCCGCGGGCGCTGCTGACAAGCGCCGATAAGGTGATCGAATAGACGAACGTCTCGACGGACTGCGATTCAATGTCCGGTCTTTGAACGGTCGATATTGAACGATGACCCGCGCCGCGTGGTAAGGTCGAGTGGTCCGACGTAGAGCGCTTGTCTTCGGGCTCACGACGTAACAAATCATCGGAGGAACAAGATGACACTCAGAAAAACAGCTGCGGCTTTCGGTTGTATGACTCTGCTTGCAGGCTGCGCTACCGGCACGGGTCCCGATTCAACAATAAAGGTCGCTACGGTGCCGGCGGGAGTTCCCACGATCGAGAGCAATGTCGCGCGGCAAGGTTACTTCTTCGTAGGCGGCCGGTATGTGGGCGAGCCGGAGCGTCCTGTGATGATCGGGCAAATGTACGTCGAGGTTTGGGTTCCACACGAAGTGCGCCATCCTTATCCAATCGTCTTTTTCCACGGCGCGAGCTCGACTGGAACGACGTGGATGCAGACGCCGGACGGGCGCCGCGGATGGGCGCATTACTTCGTAGACCAGGGCTACATCGTCTACATCACGGATCAACCGGCTCGTGGTCGCTCGGCATATGACGCCCAGCACCAGGGTAAGCAGATTCGGGACAATGCCGCGAGCACTGAGCGCGTCAACGCGTCTCCAGCCGAGTACGGCCTATGGCCCCAGGCGAAGCTGCACACGCAGTATCCGGGCGAGGGTCCCAACCGCGGAAAGCGGGGTGATCCTGTGTTCGACGCCGCTCATGCCCGCGGGGTGTCGTACCTCGCGAGCAATGCCGAGACGCAGCAGCTTGTGCAGAATGCCGGCACAGCGCTGCTTGATCGCATCGGTCCCGCGATTGTCCTGACGCACTCGCAGGCGGGCCCGTTTGGATGGCTGCTTGCCGATGCGCGGCCAAAGCTCGTGCGCGGCATTGTAGCCGTCGAACCTTCAGGGCCCCCGTTCGAAGGCGCAGTGCTCGCAAAAGGACCCGCGCGGCTTTGGGGGCCGACGGATATCCGCATCACGTACGATCCGCCGGTGAACGATCCGAAAGAGTTGCTTCGGCAGCAGCAGACAAAGGCCGATGGTCCGGACCTCGTGCTGTGCTCCTTACAGACGGGAACGCCGCGCACGCTGCCAAACCTTCGTGGAATCCCCATTGTGATCATTACGGGCGAGGCGTCCTATCACGCGCCGTACGACCACTGCACGTCCAAGTATCTTGCACAGGCAGGTGTCGCGAACGAGCACATCCGGCTGGAAACGCGCGCCATCCGAGGCAACGCGCACGGCATTCCGTCGGAGAAGAACAACCTGGTCTCGGCGAAGCTCGTTGACGACTGGCTGCATGCGAACATACGTTAACGAGCACGTGGTCGCTCGCGCGCGCCATAGAGGCTTGGCCTTGCTCGGGCGCTATAACGTATCGTCGGAGCAATCGTCGACACCCCGTGTCATTCTGAATCCGCAGTTGGCCCGTTGACGGACGTTCTTTGTGCAATCGAGTAAGTTCCACGTTTAACGCTTCGCTACAGATGTCTCCCGGCGGTTATCTGTGTGCTTAACACTACTCCGGTTTGATCCCAGCTTCACGGGCGACCTTCGCCCACTTATCGATCTCGTTGCCGATGAAAACGCGCGCTTCATCCGGCGTGCTCCACAGTGGATTCGCGCCCTGATTCTGCAGATACTGTTTGATCTCGGGCAGCTTCATTATTTTCACGACTTCGCTGTTGAGGCGCGCGACGATTTCTTTCGGCGTTGCGGACGGCGCCATCATTGCGATCCATGGCGAGGCGATGAGGCCCGGGAGACCGGATTCATTTAGCGTCGGTATCTGAGGCAAGAGCTCTGAGCGCCTGGCATCAGCGACGGCAATAGCTCTGAGGCGCCCGGACTTGATGAACTCGAACATCGTCGGCAGGTTGATGAAGCCCATGTCATCATGGCCGGCGAGTAGCTCGACCAACGCCGGTGCGCCGCCCTTATATGGAACGAGCGCGATGTTGATACCCGCCCGCAGCCGGAACCATTCAGTGAGGAGATGTTGCAGCGTGCCGACGCCCGGCACCGCCGAATTGAGCTTGTCCGGACGCGCTTTGGCGAGCACTATCAATTCGCCTGGAGTTTTCGCGGGCACCGAGGGATGAACTGCGAGCGCGATTGTGATGTCTGCGAGCAGCGACACAGGTGCGAAATCATGGAGCACGTCATACGGCACTTTCGCGCGCAGACTTAATCCCGCCGCCAACGAACTCGTGTTGCTGACGAGCAGTGTGTAACCGTCGGCAGTAGCTTTGGCAACTGCATCAGTTCCGATAAGGCCGCCGGCGCCGCCCCGATTCTCGACTACGACCGGTTGCTTCAAGATTACACCGAGGCGATCAGCTAACGCGCGGGCGACAATGTCGTTCGTGCCGCCGGGCGGGAACGGCATAATGATCTTCACTGGCTTGGACGGATAAGTCTGCGCCCAAAGCTGCGGCGGGATCACCATTGCCAACAGCATCCCGCATGCGATCGCATAGCCACCGGACCCGCATGCACGAGTGCGTTCACTACCCGAATTCATCGTTGCTGTCCCTGCTTGCTCATGCGGAACTGTAACACCTGTTCGGGAATAAAATCACCGCATGGCCCGTTTACTTAAGTCGTGCGTCATATCGCTTCACAACTCGCGGGGAGTCCAATCATGTCAATCAATTCACGTAGTGTTTCGCTTGTTGCAGCAGCGATATTCGCTGGCTTCGTGTTCCCCGCATTCGGCGATTCGAATACGGGGTCCGAATCCAATGCCTCAGATCCCAATTACATCGCCGCCGAAAAAGCGTTCAAGGCGAAAGATTGGAAGACAGTCATCAGCCGCCTGAAATGGGTAAAGCCGGATGCAGACACGTACAACATGATTGGCTATGCGCAGCGCAATCTCGGGAATTACGACGACGCCTTCAAGAACTACAATCTGGCGTTAAAGGACAATCCGAACCATCGCGGCGCGCATCGAGTACGTCGGCGAAGCGTACTTGCTGACCAATAATCTGCCGATGGCGGAGCAGCATCTTGCGGCGCTCGCGCGCATTTGCAATCAGACGTGCGAGGAATACACTGATCTCGAACGCGAGGTCTCGAAGTACAAGACGAAGAAGTGAGAGCGTTTTTCCTCGCTTGACCATCTAAGGTCACGACTGTACGTGCTAGGCCGCGCGGATAATCCATGTGACATGTCGGCGCGCCGCGCCGAAAGACAGTTCTCTCACCGCTCGGGGGCGGTGACAAGCGTCAGGCGTCAAGCGGTAGTAAAGTCCTGAAGATTCCAGTGCAGCGGATCTTTTCAGCGACTGATGAAGAAGTTGTGTGGGCTGTTTCTTGTAGGCGCCTCATTAGCTTCGATGAGCTGGGCGCAGAACTACCCGAGCCGGCCCATACGGATTGTCGTGCCGACAGCTCCAGGCGGCGGCCCGGATGTGGTGGCGCGCGCGATAGCGCCGCGGCTGACTGACACGCTGGGCCAGCAGATTGTGGTCGAGAATCGTGCCGGCGCCAACGCAATGATAGGCGCCGAGGTCGTCGCAAAAGCGCCGCCGGATGGATACACGTGGCTGTTCGGCACGGGCCAGAATACGGTGAACCCCAGTGTGATGAAGAGAGTGCCGCACGACATCGTCGAAGATTTCACCGCGGTGAGCCTGGTATATCTGTCGTCGTACCTGTTAACGGTGCATCCTGCGGTACCCGCGAAGACAGTCAAGGAGTTGATCGCGGTCGCGAAGGCACAACCGAATAAACTGAACTTCGGATCGGGCGGCATCGGCAGCACCGCTCACCTGTCCGGCGAGCTGTTCAAGATGACGACCGGCACCGAGATGGTCCACGTGCCATACAAAGGTGTCGGCATAGCATTGGCGGATCTCGTCGGCGGCCAGCTCGACCTGATGTTTCCCGCCATCGCAAGTGCGCTGCCGTATCACAAGTCGGCACGGCTGCGCGCGCTCGGCGTGACGAGTCCGCGTCGTCATCCATCAGCGCCCGGGGTGCCGACCATCGCTGAAACGATTCCGAAGTTCGAGTCGCGGTCGTGGATAGGTGTACTCGTCCCTGCGGGAACGCCCCGCGACATCGTGAACCGCATCAATGCAGCGTTGGTAAAGGTCGTCAACGCGCCGGAGGTCCGCCAGGCGCTTATCGCACAAGGCGCCGATCCTGAGACCAATACACCGGAAGAATTCGCCAAATACATCCGCGAAGAGGTTGCGCGTGCGACACGGGTCGTAAAAGCGGCAGGCATCAAGCCGGAGTGATGAGCGCTGCACGGGCGACAGGGAACAGTCAGTCGGGAGCGGGGCAATGAAGAGCGCAGTATGGGGAAGCGGGGCGATCGGCGGGGTCGTGGGCGCCAGTATGGCTGCCGCAGGCGAGGACGTGCTCATGGTGGACATCGTGAAGGAGCATGTGGACACGATGAACAACGCCGGCCTCCTCATCAAGTCTGCTGCGGGTGATCAGCGCATGGCGGTACGGGCTGAACTGCCTGATCGGGTGACGGGAACCTTCGATCTAATCTTCCTTGCTGTGAAGTCGCAGTTCACCGACGACGCACTTAATGCAATCATGCCGCATCTCGCGCCGCAGTCTGCAGTTGTGTCGCTACAGAATGGTCTCAACGAGCCGCACATCGCCCAGCGCGTTGGTGTCGACAGAACGATCGGCTGCCTCGTGGATTTCTCCGCTGACTATCACGGACCGGGAGAGATCATGCGTGCGCGCGCGGGAAATCTTTTCATCGGTGAGCTCGATGGACGGATGTCGCCCCGGCTGGAAAAAGTCCGCGGTCTGCTCGCGCTTTCGACTCGTACACATGTGTGCAACAACATCATGGGCTTCGTATGGGCGAAGATGTGCAAGGCTACGGTCGATGCGACGACCGCACTGGTCGACGAAAATGCACTCGAGGTCCGCGCCAACCGAATCTATCACCCGGTGCGGATCGCATTGCTGCGCGAGGCGATACAAGTTGCTGCCGCGGACGGCGTGCGCGTCGAAGCCTTCGCGCACTTCGATCCCGCGCCGTTTCTCGATACATCTCCTGACGGAGTCACCGCGGCGAGCGATGTACTCGATGAGATGGCGCGCGGCCAGGCGCATAACAATACCAAAGTGCGCACCGGCTATTGGCGCGACATCGTCGTTCGCAAGCGCAAGACGGAGATCGACTACGTGACCGGCGAAATCGTGCGGCGGGGAAAGCGTCTGGGAGTGCCCGCGCCAATCAACGAACTGCAGCTGCGCATGTTCGAGGAGATCGAAGGCGGCCGCCGTTCGATGAGCTGGGCAAACCTTGATGAGTTGAAGGCTGCACTACGCTGATCGCGCCGGCCTCGTTCACCGGGCGGCCGCTACGCACGCTTCGCCACCCGTATTACTATTGCGCATGGGCATGCTGGACTTCGTGCTTCTCATCGTGCTGGTACTGTTCGTGGTTGGAACGATCCGCTATGCGTTCAAAAAACCACCGACGATCAGTCATGACACGACTAAATTGCGCAATGCCAGAAAGGGCTACTGGTATCGGCACCGGCGCAGCCGCAGGC
Organism: uncultured beta proteobacterium; assembly: GCA_963829085.1. Lineage (GTDB taxonomy): Bacteria > Pseudomonadota > Gammaproteobacteria > Burkholderiales > SG8-41 > PALSA-1004. The sequence continues at coordinate 50,182 of CAWHHJ010000012.1, forward strand.
GCGACAGCGCTGATCGCGACAACAATACGCCGTAAGTCGCCGTGGACGGCTACGTTACTTGCGGCGCAGCCAGCAGGCGGACGCGTCGACTCCTCTATTTCGTCTTACCGTCGTACTCCTGGACCGTCTCCCACGCGACTGACTGCAGGAAGTTGGCGGTTTTCTCGTCCACGCCACCCCGGTAAGCATTGCCTACGGGCGACTTTCCGTAGACCGCTGCATAGATCGTGCATGCAGACAAATATGTCCCGAAGAGGCTGGGGTGCCGCTTATCCGGTTGATAGAACTCCATGTCCGGGCGCTTGCTGATGGCTTTCGCGAACGCCAGGCCGGCCGGGACCACCAAAGCGTTGTTGGCATTGCCTGCGATCGTGTATTCCTCCGCGAGCTGCGCCGTCATTTCCGGCTTGTCCTTGTAGGCCCAGGTCATGAAGAAAATCGGCTTGGCGCCGTGCTTGACGATGGTGTCGCTTTGCTTTTTTCCGTATTCATGAAACACGCTCTTCAGCTTCGGATGAACCGGGCACTGGCTGCAGTCGTTCAGAATCACTGCATCAAACGGCTTGTCAAACTTGTTGAACACCACTTCGTTATCGCCGACGAAGGAGTATTTGCCGATGGCGTTGGGACGGAAGTACGACTCCATGTCGTGCCAGTCGAAGCCCGATCCACTGATAGTCACCGATGTGTAGCGATACGCGTCCTTGTTCTGCGCGTCCGCACTCCTCGCCAGGTTCAGCACGTAATTGTGCATGCTGTTGTTGTAGTAGAAGAAGCTGTTGCCGACGAACATGATCGACTTTGGCGGTGGTGTGCCGATGTCAGTTACTTTGGGCTTCGTCTGCGCGAACGCCGCGCTGCACAAAGTGAGCAGCATTAACAGCGCGCTTGCGTATCTTGTGATCGATGCCGTGCCAAACATGTTCTCTCCTCGTAGTCGACTATGTATATTCGCTTGCTTGCGCGCAAAGGTTGGGACTAAGCAAGTCCCCTATGCCTGAACTTTCTGCTTGAGCAGCTCGAAGTTTGCCGGATCCATTTTCTTATCCCCGCGATTGATCGATCGATCGATTTCGACAACCGCTTCGTTGCAGGGCGTCGGAATGCCGAGTTCTTTGCCCTTGCGCGCAACCACGCCGCTGATGAATTCGATCTCGCTGCGGCGTCCTTTGATGTGATCGTGGATCGGCGCTGTGCGACCGCCGCCGACATGGCCCATTAAAGTCTTCATAGTGGTAATCAGATTTTCATCGCTTGAGCCCGCAAACTCGTCCGCGCGCAGCCCGAACAGCGGCTCCATGCGATAGCCAAGCGCCGCGCCGACGGCAAGTGACTCCTTGCCGAGTTTCACGGAAATATCAAACATTCCGGGCAGCGCGCAGGCTTCGAAGTTGCGCAAACCAAATAAGCTGAACGGTCCCATCGTCATAGTATTGGCGATGAGCTTCGTCCACTTTGCCCCATAAATGTTATTCGTGACCTCGACCTTGCCCACATTCTTCATGATCGCTTCGATCTCGCGCACCCGCGGCGTATAGAAGCCATCGAGCTCGCCAACTGAAAACCACGTGCCTGTGCGCGTTGTGTTGCGCTGGATTTGTCCGGGCGTGAAGAGTTCTGCCTGCAGCTCGACGACGCAGCCCAGCGTGCGCTCGCGCCCCACGATGGACGCGATCGAGTCATCGTTCATGCCATTCTGCGTCGGCACCAGGACGCCGCCGGTCTTGAGATAAGGCCGGATGAATTCCGCCATCCATCGGTGATCATTCGATTTGACCGCGAGAAAGACGATGTCGAAGTCGACGTTCATCGACGCGAGATCGCACATGTGCGCCGCGTGGACCGGAATTTCCAGCATCTCGTCCTTCATCGTGACCCGGAGCCCGGATGCCTTCATCGCTTCAACGTGCGCGGGCCACTGGTCGATGATCGTGACGTCGCAGCCCGCCTTGGTAAGATCAGCGCCGATGCTGCTGCCGATGGCGCCGGCGCCGAGCACCGCGATCTTCTTGTTCATACTTGGGTTCCTGTCGTTCGCTTAGAGAATTTGTTTTTGTAACTGGCGATTGTGCACGATTGATCACTGCGTAATTTCAGGGCCCTTTGCGGCCGGGCGGCTGAGCGCGCCGCCGGTGCCGAGCATCAGCGCGTTGGCCCAAAACACTGCAAATAGTCCGAACGCGGTGGCGATCGCGCCGAACATCACCGGCCCGACGACACGAGTCATATGATTGACCGTCATGCGCAGACCGAGCGCTTCACCCGAGCGTCCTTCGGATGATTTGCTGAACATGAGCATCGTGACAATCGGCTGGCCGCACCCCATACCGAGGCCGAACATGAAGGCGATGGCAGCGAGTACGTGACTATTTGTGAAGAACGGGACGAGCATGAAACTCAGGGCGCCGAGCGTAAACGCAATCATCAGAACCCGTTCCTGGCCGATGCGGGCGATGAGGCGCGACAGCACCATGCGCACGACGAACGCGGAGGCAGAATTCATCGCCAGTATGACGCCGATCGCGGATGCCGAGAGGTTGATGCTGTGCGCGTAGACGGGAATATAAAACTGAAACAGGTCCTGACCGGATTGGAGCAGGCTGCTCGTGGCAAGTACCTTCCATACACCGGCGTGCGCAAGCATCTTGCGGATGCCGCCGCCGGCTTCGCTAAGGTGCCTTGTACCGCCGGGGAGTCCGCCACCCGAGATTGCGATGACTGTTACCGGCACCAGCGAAAGCAATCCGAGATACAGGCAGGCGGTGGCATGACCGACATGATCGATCGAAAAACCGACCGTCATAGGTCCGATGAAGTCGGCAAGCGACATCATGAGACTGTAATTGCTGAAATTCTGCGTGCGGTTGGCGGGCGTGCTGAGCAAGCCGACGAGGTTCTGCAGCGACACGTTGTAGATCGCAAATGACAGGCCGATCATTGCCGCAGCGACGAACACCGCAGGCAAGCCGCGCACGAGAAACGGCACCAGCATGCCGAGGCCGCCACCCGCGCCGCCGAGTACCAGCAGCCAGCGCGAGCCGAATCGATCGGCGAATCTGCCTGCGTGCCACGAGAGCAGCGTCGGGAACGCAGAAAACGTAGCGGCTAGAAACCCGATGGTCAGCGGCTCGGCGCCGAGATTCAGCGCGTAAAGGGCGAGCAGAACGCGGCCGCCGCGCACGACGATCGCGTTGATCCACGCCAACGCGAGTATGGAATACAGGGGCATGCGCGTAGTTTACAGTCACATCGCGCTGTGGAGACGTGACGCAGCCTGGAAGCGGACTTGCTAGTTCACAGGCGATGAATCACGCGGCCTTGCGTTGAAACTGCGGCGCGACTTTCTGCATGAATAGCCGGATGCTGCTCTCGGCGACTTCATACGGCATCGGTCCGAGACGAAACACGAGGATGAGACCGCCGACGCCGATCTTATCGATCTCTGCAATTGCTTGCGCGACAGTATCCGGCGAACCGCAGAGCACCGAGTGCTGAACTTGATTGCGGGCCACCGGACCCGACTCCTGTTTCAGCATCAGGCCTTGCTCGTCGTACACTTTTTTGCGCATCGCCTGGCGGAATTCGGCTTGCGTTTCGAATGCTGGAATAGCCAAACGTTTTGCTTCGGCATCGGTTTCGGCAACGAAGATATTTCGCCAGACCCATGTGTTGTCGACATTGCGTGCGACAGTCGCCTCGTCAAATCCAGACTCGCGCATCGTCTTCCGATACAGGTCCATGCGATGCTTCGTCACTTCATTGCTCTGGACATTCATCAAAAACGGCCGGCCGGCCTTCGCCATGCCGAGCATCGCTTCCTCGCTTGAGCATGCGCGCACGATGAAGGGATGCGGCTTAGTATATGGACGCGGACGCAGCAGCGGCAGACGCAGGTTCCAGTACTTGCCCTTGTGCTCGTAGTTTTCAGTCGTCCATGCCTTGATCATGATGTCCTCGGCCTCGACCAGGCGGTCGTACGCTTCCGCGGGGTCGATGCCATAACCCTGATAATCGTAGATGTTGTAAGCAGTGCCGCGGCCCAGCCCGACGACAAGGCGTCCTTTGCTGATATTGTCGATCAGCGCCATTTGCTCGGCCATGCGGATCGGGTGATGCAGCGACATCTGCGCGACCGCGAAGCCGATGTGAATCTGTCGCGTGCTTGCCGCAAGCGCAGCCGCAAATGTCACCGGATCGACATACGCGCATATACCATCGAAATGGTGCTCGGCGAGCCATAGCATTTCCATACCGAGCTCATCGCAAAGCTGTGCCTCGCGCAGCGTCTCCTGAATGATCTGCTGGTCCTTCGCCGGGTCCATCGATGCTGGGAATAGGAAATTGCTGAATTTCATTTGTGTGCTTTCTTGTTATGGCAATCTGAACCCGGGGGTCTTACGCGCCGGGACGCGCTCAACGCACGGTCAATCTATTTTGATACCTGCCGCTTTCACGAGCTTGCGCCAACGGTCGATCTCAACGCGGATCAATTTATCGAACTCGCCCGGCGTGTTGGCCGCAGGATCGAGTCCCTGCACGCCGAGTACGTCTGCCATGCCCGGCGTTGCCAGCAGCCTGGTCAATTCGCGATTCAGCCGCTCGACGAGGGCACGCGGCGTTTTGATCGGTACTACGATCCCTTGCCAGTTTTCCACTTCAAACCCCGGCACACCCGATTCGGCTATCGTTGGCACGTTCGGCGCCACCTTCGCGCGCTTGAGACTGGTGACGCCCAGCGCGCGCAGCTTGCCCGTTTTAACGTGCGGCAGCGGCGGCGGCATCGTGCTGAAAACCATTTGAACCTGGCCGGCAATCAAATCGGTGAGCGCAGGCGCAGTGCCTTTGTATGGAACGTGCACGATGTTGATGCCCGTCGTGTATTTGAACATCTCGCCTGTCATGTGCAGTGACGAACCGGTTCCTGCCGAGCCGTAGTTGAGCGTTCCGGGTTTCGCCTTCGCCAATGCGATCAGTTCCTTCACCGAGTTGGCAGCTAGCGACGGATTGACGACCAGTATGAAAGGCGACGTCGCGAGCAGCGATACGCCTGCAAAGTCGCGTATCGGATCGTAGGGGTTATTAGGCCGCAGTGCGGGATTGTGCGCGAGGCTGCCCATGCTGCCGAGAAACAGCGTGTAGCCGTCGGGATCGGACGTTGCTGCGATCTGGCCGCCGATGATGCCGCCGGCGCCGCCGCGGTTATCGACAATCACCTGCTGTCCGAGCGCATCACCGAGCCGCACCCCGACAGCGCGTGCAAGAATGTCGTTACCGCCGCCGGGAGGGAAGGGAACAATAAGTCGAATCGGGCGATTCGGATAGTCAGCTGGCGCCGACGCCTGAGCGAGCAACACGGGGCCGGCCGACTGGCGGACGTTTGCATCGCCGGTCTGCGCATGCGCTACGGTCGCGATGGTCAATGCGACCACGCATGCGGCGCGTTGCATGTGCTGCGTTCCGATGTTCATCAATGTCCTCATGAGTGGAGTGTCTCTAATCCGCTCGTATGTTCGCTTCGCGAGCGACGCGTTGCCACTTGTCAATTTCCGCGCTCATCATGCGTGCGAATTCTGCACTCGATAATGGCCACGGCTCCGCACCTTCAGTTTCGAGACGCTCACGCGATTCCTGCTGGCGAATGATTGCGCCGATTTCAGCATTCAGTTTCGCGGTCGTCGGCACCGGCATGCCGGCAGGTCCAAGTATGCCCCACCAGGTACTGATTTCCGCGCCCGGTGCACCGGCTTCGGAGATTGACGGTACATCCGCTAGCAACGGCGAGCGTTTTACGCTGGTGACGGCGAGCGCTTTGACCTTGCCCGCTCGGATCTGCCGCAAAGTGAGCGGCATCGTACCCCACATGAGCTGTACCTGTCCGCCCATCACATCAGTCAGCGCGGGTGCGCCGCCCTTATACGGCACGTGTATCAACTTAACGCCGCTCACACTCGAAAATAGCGCACCGCCGAAGTGATTGATCCCGCCAGTACCGGCTGATGAGTATGTGATCGTATCCGGCCTTGCGGTCGCCAGCTCGATCAAGCCTTTTACGCTATTCGCCCCGAAAGACGGGTTTGCAACCAGCACAAGCGGGCCCACGCCAAGCATTGCGACCGGCGTGAATGACTTGAGCGGATCGAATGGAAGCTTGTTGACCGCAGCGCTCATCGTGTGCGAGACCGACATCAGCAGCAGCGTGTAACCGTCCGGCGTCGCCTTCGCAGTGAGATCGCTTCCGATGATGCCGTTGGCACCCGGCCTGTTATCGATTACTACTTGCTGGCCGAAACGGTCCGCCAGTTTTCCGCCGAGAAAGCGGGCGAGCAGATCGTTGCTGCTGCCCGGAAGAAAACCAACGATGATCCGGATTGGCCGTGAAGGATATTGAGTTTGTTGTGCTCCCGCGAGCGAAGCTGCTGTCGCGGCAATGGTTACCAATATGCACATGATCGAGGCACGATGCATCGCCATCGAGTGGCGTGTCCCCTCACTCTGGTCGTTCAGAATTCCTCCGCGCTGTATTCGTCCAGCGTCTGGCGCACGAGAGGTGATGCGCCGCCGCTCACGCACAACTCCTGCGCAGTCGTGAACGCGGATAGTTCGCTAGCCAGAAAGAGACATGCGTTAGCGACTTCCTGCGGTAGGCCCAGGCGTGCCATCGGAATGCGCTGCAGGCGCTCTGCGTAACCGGTTTTGAGCTCGGGGTACCACTCGGGGTGTGGCCGTTGCGTATCGATGGTGCCCGGCACCACGACGTTTGCGGTAACGCCGAAGCGCGCAACCTCGAGCGCGATCGCCCGCGTGAGCCCAACCAGGCCGAGCTTTGCGCTGACGCCATGTGCGCGCCGCACCTTGCCCCAATATGCATCCGTCCCGCCGATATTCAGGATGCGGCCCCAGCGCTTGCGGATCATGCCGGGCAGCACCGCTTGCGTCAGAAAGAACGGCGCCTTGAGGTTGGTGTTGAAAACGAGATCCCACTCCTCGAGCGAGATGTCGGCAATCTTCGTATTGGGCCGGATCGCCGCATTATTGACCAGTATGTCGATGGTCCCGCAATCCTTCTCGACCATCTTCACGACGTCTTTGAGTTTTGGAATGTCGGCGAGATCGGCTTTACACATGCCCGCCCTGCCACCGGCGTTTGCCACTTCAGCGCAAACTGCGTGCGCGGCGGCGTCATCGTCCCGATATAGAATCACCGGAATCGCGCCCGCCTTTGCGAACGTGAGCACGATGCTGCGTCCAATGTTGCGGTTACCACCGGAAACAAGGGCGATGCGGCCCTCGAGGCCAAACGAATCGGCGGGTTGCTTCATTGTGCGAGTGTCCTCGTGGTTATTTGCAGGCTGCAGATCGTGTTTTTCTGCGACGCACTTGCTCAATTGTGCCACTTCTGCGCGCGACTCAGACCGCTTGCACACAAGCGGTCAAGCAGGGATGCATGGCCGGAATTTTCCCGTCATTTGCCGGTCAGCCCTGAATGGCGAAGCGCAGCGCACTGCAAATAAGCTCTCTTGAGTTGCGTGAGCTTGTATCACGCGAACTTTCCGCGGTGGCGGGGACGCTCCGCCAGCGCAGTGCGCTGGACGAAGAAATCGTGCATGAGGCGCGGAAGAGCCTGAAACGCGCGCGCGCCTGTCTTCGCCTTCTTCGCAAGGCGACCGGCAAGCCGTTTTATTTCCATCAGAACGCACAGCTTCGCGATGCCGCCCGGCCGCTGGGTCACATCCGCGATTCACATGTGCTGATGGAGCGAACGAACAGTTTGCTCGAGGATGAGAAGAATCCCCGCCGCCGGACCGTGCTGATGAAGCTGCGCCGCGAGATCGATCGCAATCGCCGCAAAATGCATGACGAAGCACGTCGCGAAGGCACGCTCGAAAAAAGCGCATTGATAATCGAGGAAGCCGCGCGAAGGATAAAAGCTCAGCGCATCGCCACCACGAACGGGCATGAAGTCGAGTCAGGGATTAAACGCATCTATCGCAAGGGCCGCGCCGCGCTCGAGGCGGCGATCTCCAACCGCACGGACGACAATCTGCATGAATTTCGCAAGCAGACGAAATACATGGGCCATGCCATCAAGGTGCTGGCGCCAGAGGCGCACGATACGCTGGCAAAGTTCATCGAGCGCGTCGATGCGATCGGTGACGACCTGGGCGGCGATCACGATCTCGTCGTGCTGCAAATAAAGATCGGAGGAGCTACCGTGAGCATCGGCACCACGCAATTGAAGCTGCTCGCGCGCATCAATTCTCTACGCACTGACCTTCAGCGAAGCGCACTGAAACAGGGAAAACGGCTGTACAAAGACAAGGCAGGGCGTTTTCTCAAGCGCCTGCAGACGCACGCTTAAATTATCTGCGGCGACGCGCTTTTGCGGCGGGCGTTACCGCGTTTCCGCAGTGAGCTTGGCAGTCGTTTCTGCCGGGCTTTTGACAATCGGCTTGGTTCCATCGGCGGAAGTCGAGGCTGCACGTGCTTCCGGCGGTATTGCGTCCTCGCGCGCGCCCGTTATCATCTCCGTGAGCCAGTTCACGAGCACTGACGTGTAAGAACGTTGCGATGCTTCGCTCGTCAGGGCGTGATCCGCACCCGAAATTATGCGATAGGTGAGCGAGCGCATGTGCGTAAAAGCGGCGAGATAATTCGCAATGACCGCATGCGGAACAAGGTCATCATGTTCGGACTCGATGATGAGCACGTCACCGCGAAACGCAGCGCAAGCCCGCAACGCTCGATTGTCCTGCCAGTGTATTTGCCGGCGGCGATAGGCGGGCAGGTCAGGATCCTGGTGCAACTGTCGCTTGGGCAGCTTCCATCCTTCATCTTTGTAGATCGCAGGTGCGCGCAGGGCCAGCCAGCGAACGGGCCGCAGTGAAGTAAGAATGGTAGCGAGGTATGCGCCATAGCTTGTCCCGACGACGGCGATCGCTTGTTCTTCGACGCTGTGCTTGCTCGCGAATAAATCGTATGCGGCCATCAGATCCTGCAGGTTCTCTTCCCGGCTGACGGTCTCGCGCTGCTGCTTCGTGCGACTGTGGCCGCGGAGGTCGAAAGTCAGGCACACGCAGCCGAGACCGGCCGCTTCGCGCGCACGCGCGATGTCCTGCTCCTGATTGCCGCCCCAGCCGTGCGCGAACAGCACGCCGGGCACCTGAGTCGGCGGCGCAAGCATCGAGGCATCGATATGCTGGCTGTCGACACCGATGTTGAGTGCTTCAAGGCTGATTTTTTTCATGAGCGTCTATCGTGCTGTACTTGGTTATGCGGCCGACTCGCTGATCGATGCCGCTGAAGTGGATGACTGCGTGCGAAGGCGGCTCGTGCGTGCCGTACACTTCGGTGGACGACGCGCGCACGGCGGTCAATGCAGGGTCGGCCGCGAATGCAGCAAATGCGGCGACTTCCGCTGGACTCGCGCCGCCAATGCGCCAGGATTGCTCGAGCACGCCGGTGCGCGCAACGCCATCGCCATCACGGCCCCGCGCGACATCGTAATTGCGCCGCGACGCAATTAGTCCATCGTATGCATTCGATGCTGCGCGGTCATAAACGCAGGCCTGTGATATTGCCCGTTTCTCGTCTGTCGCCAGAGGCAGTTGAAGCAGCGCATCGAAATCGCCGCGCACCACGAGCAATCCCGAGCCGCCGTAAACATCGACGCCATGAGCGTTCTTGGTCAATCGCTGCGTGCCGAAGTAGCTGATGTGCTTGCCTGACATGTGAACCTGGCCGACGCTGTATGTGGTGACATCCGATAGATCACGTTCAATTACGACGCCATAACGTGCAAGTTCGTCAGCGTCCATGGCCGCGAGGATTTTGTCCAGATCGGCGCCGTTTGAGATTCTCGCTTGCCCGACGCCGCCCCTGCCCAGCGCCGGCTTGACACGCGCGGACCCGCGTTCGAGCAGGCTCGTGCCCGCGCGCCGTGCGTCCTCGACACTGAATGCGGAGTAACCTTCGAGCACGACGTCATGCGCGCGCCGCGTGAAGTCATGCGACCATCCCGCCGGTGCAATCGCCCGGTCGTCATAAACCGGATGCGTGATGGTCTTGGTTGCAACGAACGGATAGCGCACCACGCCGCCGAACAGATCGTCTTCCGAATGGATGCCGAGCTTGTGCGCATGCGCTTCCTCCAATGTATCGTCCGGCACGAAGTACACATGTTTGCCGGCATGAGATCCGGGTTCGTAGTGCTCTACAAAGTCATATTGTTTGAGCGCTGCAAGTTTTCTGGCGATTGTTGCGCGTGTCGTGGTCTCATGCCCTTCCGGATGATCGCCACGCATGTTCGGATACTGGACGACGATGCCGCGGCCCTGTCTTGAGTCGCTCATTTGATGCGATTTCTCCCTCGTGCTCAACTGCGTATTACGCCGCGCATCGCAACTTATGCCGTTTGGGTGCGGTACGCGCGCCCGGTCGATTTCAGCGGTGGTATGAGCTGTGACAACGCGTCAGCCCTCCGCGTTCGCGGCGTTTTGCCGGTCAATCGGTAAAAAATGCCAGCGCGCGCGCCTCTATGCTTTGCCGTGCGGCAGCTCCGGGCGGAGAAGCCGGGTCCTCGATGGCTGTGTGCGGCGTAAACCGTGCACGGCCGTCTTTCGCGGAATCGAATACCTTGAAAACAAGAGCCTCATCGCGCTGCATGCGTGGAAAGTAGTACCAATGATGTTCCGGATTGTGCCGCAGCCGGTACGTTTGTCCGACGCGGGTCGGATAGCGACGTTCTGCTATGAGCAGATCGTCAAACCGCACGCTGCGTGCGTCGGCGACCGCGAGCGGATTGGATTCGATAGGCTGATTGATCGCACGCCAAACTTGAATGATTGCAAAGCGTTTCGCGAGCAGCGACTCCGCCTCGTCCGGCAGCAGCTCGCGCACACGCTGCGGTCCCGACCATTCGGTGTAGTCGTTGTGCGCCGAGAGCACCGGCTCACGCATGAGCTTCGCTTCGCGCTCGCCTTCGTCGCCCGAGCGCAGCGTGTGATCAAAGATGACGACACGAGTCGCACCTGAGGCTTGCTTGATGAGTTCCTCAACCTCAGGGTAATAGACCGACTCGAGCTCCTGCTTGTCAAAAAAATCTTTTACCTTGGTCTTGTGCCTCATGAGCGTGAAGCCGTTGCCATCGAGAGAGAGCTTACTCATGTGAAGGCGGCCGTTATCGACCTGCATCGGCTTGAGCTCGATCTTGCCGACCATACGGCGGCGTATGTTATTAGGACCGAATGTTTCATTAACGAGCTTCTCGCCCGTATCTACCGTATAGGGAATGTTCACTGTCACGGCCTGGGCTTCGGTGTGGTCGAGTGTAGAGGTTGGCATGATGGTCTCGATTCAAAATGAAGCGACTAGATCTGAACTTTCACCGCGAAGGACGCAAAGGACGCGCAGGAAAAACTTAGTTGCTGAACGACGATGCGCACTTATGTAAGAAAGCATCGGCTGCACAATGTTCGGAATTGACTTCTTTATTTCGCGTCGCGGTTCAAGATTTGATTCTAAATCTGTATGCCGTCGAACGATCGGGCATTGATGAGTCGCTCCCGCCGCATATCCGCGAGCGTAGTGATTCCGAGCAGAGCCATGTCGCGGTCGACTTCTTCGCGCAGAAGTTTGATGGCGTGGCGCACACCGGTGTCGCCGGCGATAGCCGCCGCATAAAGAAACGGCCGCCCGATAAAGACAAAATGCGCGCCCAGCGCAAGCGCTTTGAGTACGTCAGTGCCGCGCCGCACACCGCTGTCCATCATTACCGCCATCGAGCCCGCTTCAGAAACGATGCCCGGCAACACACGCAGCGGTGCAACAGCACCGTCGAGCTGCCGCCCGCCATGGTTCGAGACGATGATGCCGTCAACGCCGCTTTCACGCGCGATACGTGCATCTTCTTTGGCAAGCACACCTTTGAGCACCAGCTTGCCTTTCCATAAGCGCCGCATGAGTTCCACATGTGCCCATGAGAGCTGATCGCGCTGCCCGCGGTCGCGCTGTCCGGTCCTCGTAATCAGCGGAACCCGCGGCCCCATGTTCTCGAAATGCGGCATGCCATGCAGGGACAGCGTGCGCAGAAACATACCGCAGAGCCAGCGTGGATGCAGCACGCTGTCCCATGCGAGCCGGGGGGTCGGCCGCAGCGGCCGATTGAACCCGCTGCGCACATTGTTCTCGCGGTTGGCGCCGACCGGAACATCCACAGTGAGTACCGAGTGTTTCGAAACCGGCGCGCGCGACGCGCTCGACGAGTTGCGTGATTGCATCCGTCTCGCCCGGTAAATATGCCTGGAACCATGCGGTGCGTCCCGCGCTCGCCACATCTTCCAGTGTATTGAGGGAAGCTCCGCTCATAATCATCGGGATGTTGGCCGCTGCGGCGACGCGTGCAAGCAGAACGTCGCCGCGATACGCGGCCATCGAGCTGCCACCCATAGGCGCGATGCCGAATGGCACGTCATAGTTGCGCCCGAGCAGCGTGGTTTTGTGCGTGCGCTCCGATACATTCACGAGGACACGGGGTACAAACGAAAGATCATCGAATGCGGCACGATTCGCGCGCAGCGACGCATTGGTTTCCGTGCCGCCCGACACGTAGCCGTACATGGGCCGCGGAAGGTAACGGCGCGCGGGCTCTTCGAAATCTTCAAGCGCCAATATCATGCGAAGATTGCGCGGCAAGGTTTTGTCGACCTCGGCGCGCGCGCCGCTGTGGCGTGGCGATGCGGACGCCGCCGGAGCATCGGGTGCCATGGTATTCATTCTGCTGTCTGGGTTACTCACGCGCGATGTTCCTCCGGTAATTGTGTGCGTGCTGCAGACATAATGATGACACAGACGCGCATGAGAAAAGCGCTCGACATCATCGTGGCAGCGAACGACGACTAGGAGAAGACTGCTAAGCTATACAGGCTGCGAGCGACTTGTAGGAGTGCGCGACGCGATGATCAAAAACAATTCTGGAGGACGCCTGATGCACAACGCTGGAATCCTGCTTACAGTCGCAATCGCGGCGCCGTCATGTCTGATCATCGGACCTGCAACGGCGCAAAACTACCCGACGAAGCCCATTCGCTTCATAGTGCCGACGACCACCGGTGGCGGATCGGATCTAATTGCGCGCGCCTTGGGAAACAAGTATTCGCAGGCATGGGGACAGCAGGTCGTGGTGGACAATCGTCCAGGCGCAGGAATGACGATCGGCATAGACCTTGTCGCCAAGGCGCCGCCTGATGGTCACACTATGATCATCGTAAATCCTTCTCATGCTATCAACGCGACGCTGATGGCTAAGCTGCCCTACGATGCGGTACGCGATTTTGCGGCGATTACCGTTATTGCGACGCAGGCATATGCGGTGGTCGTGGCGCCGACACTACCCGTGAAGAATATCCGCGAGCTCGTTGCACTTGCTAAAGCGAAGCCCCGCGAGCTGAGTTATGCGTCCTCCGGTCCGGGTTCGGCCTCGCATCTCGCGACCGAGATGTTCAGCAGCATGACGGGCGTCCAGATGATTCATGTCCCGTACAAAGGAACGGGACCGGTCATTCCGGATCTCATCAGCGGGCGTGTGCAGCTCTATATCAATCCACTGCTTGCGATGGCAGGCGCCGTCGAGTCCGGTCGCGTGCGCGTCATAGCCGTGACTTCGTCGAAGCGGGTAACCTCGCTGCCGGATGTGCCTACCGTGGCCGAAGCCGGCGTGCCGGGTTACGAAGCGATCGCGTGGTACATGCTGCTCGTGCCGGGCAAGACGCCAGCGGCAATCGTCAATAAGCTCAATAGCGAGACGGTGCAGGCGCTAAAAGACAAAGATATGGTGGACATGCTGAGTCGCGCAGGTACCGAGCCGCTCGGCAATTCGCCGCGAGAGGCGATGGAATTTCTGAAGACGGAAATTGCACGCTGGGGCAAAGTCGTCAAGCAGGCGGGTGTGAAGATCGAGTAATCAGCGATCGAGTCAGATCACCGTTTCAGAATCACGCTATCTCCCGACACGAGCAGTCACTCTACGCGGGCCCCCGAATACTTGATGACCTTGGCCCACTTTTCGATTTCGTTTTTAAGATATGCACCCAGTTCCTGCGGCGTGCTGCCGATGGGAATCGATGCATCGCGCACCATGCGCGAAGTAAAGTCCGGCCCCTGCACGATCCTGACTGCTTCGCCGTTTATGCGCGTAACGATCGCGTCCGGAGTGCCAGCCGGCATCAGGATGCCGTACCACTGTGATGTATCGAAACCGGGCACGCCGGATTCAGCCACGGTCGCAAGGTCGGGGACAGCAGCGGAGCGCTGAATGCTTGTGATCGCGAGCGCGCGCAGTCTTCCGGTCTTGGCATGAGGCAGTATCGCGATGGTGGGCGCGAAGATCACCGGCGCTTCGCCGCTCAGGGTGCCGATCACTGCCGGGCCGGTGCCGTTGTACGGGATCTGCACGAGATCGACATTGGCCATCGTCTTGAACAGTTCCGCGTCGAGGTGCATGGTGGTGCCGATGCCGCCCGCGTAATTGATTTTTCCGGGAGCGCTTTTAGCAAGCGTTATAAATTCCTTGATGGATTTCGCCGGCAGCGACGGATGCACGGCAACGATGCCCGGAGTCTTCGCAAGCAAGATGACCGGCGTGAAATCCTTGATCAGGTCGAAGGGCAGCTTGCCGTAGAGGCTGACGGCCGCCGCGAGGTTCGTCGACGTCAGCACCATCGTGTAGCCATCGGGCGCCGTCTTCGCAGCCATGTCAGTGCCGATGCTGCCGCCGGCGCCACCGCGGTTATCGACGACGACCTGCTGCCCGAGGCGCTCGCCGAGCGGAACGGCAACGAGGCGCGCAACGAGATCGGCACCGCCGCCGGCTGTGAACGGGACGATGAAACGAATCGGCTTCACCGGATACTGTTGTGCGCAAGACGCTTGCGCCATGAGCGCCAGACAAATGGCGTATCCACACAACAAGAACACTTTCATCTCGTGATGTGCGGCTCTTCGATGAGAATCGTCGGACTTCTGCCCGCCGTCTTCGACGATCCGAAACCCGGCATCACCATCGACAGGGCGCCGATGGCGCTGCCGGCGCAGATCAGCATGAGGTCGTTCGGCGTATCCATTGCGTAGTGCAAGGTCGTTTCATCGGCCGGGGTGATATCACCGTCGAGGCGTCCGGCGCGCTTCAGGGCCGCGATACTGCGCCCGGTATTGGCTACGATGAACTCGCGAATTTTCTGTTTGCTCCAGCCGCTCGCACGCAGGAGTTCCGCATGCTCGCCGCTGAGAACGACAGCGCCCGGCGTTTGACCGAGGATCGCGATCGAGCCGAGAAAGGAGAGCGCGTCAGCGATGGCGACCAGGAACTGCTCGTGGCTGCCGTAATTCCACACCTGGATCATGGTGCTCGCCGCAACGAGCGTTACAGTGCTGTCATTGCGCTTGAAACCACGTTCGATGTGCCATGGCTCCCACGGGTGGTTCTCTTCATTCTCCGCGATGCAGCAGGTGAACTTTCCCGGCGTTCCCATCGTTGCCCGATCTGAAACACCCGGGCGGTACTTGAGACAATTGAGCAGCACGAGCCGCAAGGCGCGCCCAATGGTTGCGTTGGCGCGCACGCCCGGACCGAATACATTATTGGTTGCATTGATACCGAGTCTTGCAGCGATCGGGCCGTTTACTACGATGGCAATCGTCGGGCCTGCGAGTGCTGATGCAGCGTGATGCAGTCCGAACTCGGGCGCAGCCAATGCTTTGACGGCGGCAACCACCACCGGCATGTATTCCGGTCTGCAGCCGGCCATGACGGCGTTCGCCGCGACTTTCTCGGCTGTGACCGCAACCTTGCGTGAAGGCATTTCCGCGACAACTTGATCCGCCTCGAGCGCGGCTGCCGCTAGCATGCCTTGCACGAGTGACCGTGACGGCGGAACGACAGGCAGTCCATCTGTCCATCCGCGAGCGAAGCACAACTCAATCTGCTCCGATACGTTAATCGGCGCAGATGCCTCAGCCGCCGGTTCAGATGTATCGAGACTGGAAGGTTGTGCTCTCGTCAACGTAATGACCAGGCCAAATCGGACAGAGAGTGTTTCAGCGCGGCTGTCCCTGATGCAGCAAGTTGAGGATGTGCTCGACAAGCGCGGTGGCTCGCTCGTCCACCTGTGCTTCGCTCAAGCTTGCGAGCGGATGCGGCATCATGACAAATCGAAAATCGGGCACGCCCCATAATTGCGCCATTTCGCGTGCGGTGGAATCGAAAGCATCGGTCAGCACCGGTATCGCGGGAATGCCGGCTTTCTCAAGCATGACGGCGTCGAGCAGACTGCCCGACGAGCACGCGCCTCAGTCGCCGACCCCTGCAACCGCGAAATCGACTTTACCTTTGAGCTGCGCTATCTGTGCCGATTGGAGCGGAGCGCGCTGCGGCTTATGCACGAGTACTTCCATCGTGATGCCGTGCGCCGTTTTTAGCTTCTCGCTCACTTTGAGTAGAACCGCTGCGGAATTTTTCTTGGTATTTTCGATCAGGCCAAGGCGCAAGCCTCTAAGGTTCGCGGGCCGCGGCGCGTAATCAATAGTCTCGCGCGCAGTTTCGATGGTCGGATCGACGAGGTCCAGCATGCGATGTGCTCCCCAGGCCAGTTATCGTGGTGATTATCGCTCAGCCCGCGCGACGGCCGGCTGCGATATTGCGGGCAATGAATTGTTTGACCATCGCATGCGCCCGATCGGTCTGCGGTCCCGGCTTGGCGATCCATTCGTGCTCGCAGCCTTCGAACACATGCAGCTCACAGTCGCCGCCGGCCGCTTTGTAAGTCGCGGCGAACTTTTCCTGTACGGCAGGCAGGACGTTGTCGTCGAGCGCACCTTGCATTATCAGCAGCGGCAGAAGCGTTACCGATTCCCGGCGCTCGAGCATCTGCTGTGGGTTCGCTTCGTAGATCGTTTCCCATGGATTGAAGTACGTGCGCGTGCTCTTCATCATGCCTTGCCGCTTCATCTTCTCAGCCTGCTGAAAGCGCGCGTAAGGGTCGCTGATGGGCGAACGGGTAGCAATGTACGCGACCGTAGCGTCGAGGTTGGTCGCGGCCGGCAATGCAATCGCGTTGTAGCGCGGATCGCGCGGACGGAGGGCAAGCAGTTCTGCGACGTGTCCGCCGGTTGAGCTACCGAGCACGCCGACACTCATCGGATCGGCGTTCCAGTCGGCGGCCTTCGATTTGAGCCAGCGTATGCCATAGCTCGCGTCCTGAACCGACGCAGGATAGGGGGCTTCAGGCGCCAACGTCATATCGATGGCTACAACGACAACGCCGCTTGCCGCAATTGCGCGGTCCATCGGTTCATTGGCGAAGCGGTCTTTGTTGTTCCAGGCGCCGCCATGGAGATCGAGTAGAGCGGGAAAAGGCCCTGCGCCCTGTGGCGCATAAATTCGTGCGAGCAGCACACGGCCGGCCGAGCTGCGCCGGTATTCCGTTTCGCTCACTTTGATTTCAAAGGCTGCGCCGGGGTTGTAAACGGTCTTACTCCGCGAGCCTTGCGCCGGCGCTTGAGTTGCACAGCCGCCGTTGAATAAGGCAGCGGCGGGTATCGCGGCCGTCCCTAATGCGGTCACTTGCTTAAGGAACGCGCGACGTCCCTGCGGTTGATTCGGCATGCACTCCTCCGTCCAGCATCGAATGCGAGGACTTTACGCCGGCTGGCATTTTTCAGCCAGCTTCAACGAGCAGGCGCTTGCGGTCAGGTTTTTTCTTTGCGGCTCTCGGCCTTCGTCGTGGTGCCTTTCGGCTGCTTGCTGCGCACAACGGCTGGCTTGAGCTTCGCTACACTGTCAAGAATCTTTCGATACTCCGCGGCGGACAGCACTCGCGCCTGGCCATCTGCCCGCGCGAGCCGGTTTTCCTGAATCATGTTTTCGACGTCCGCCGGCGCGGCTACCGGCCGGATTGCTTCGCCCCACGTTGCCTTGGGCTTTGCCGCCGCATCATTGTATTCGTCGGTGGGCGCGACCATTTTCGCGATGTCCGGATGTTCATAGCGCATCGCCCAGGTCAGCGCATTCTCGCCCAGGCCGTTTTTAATATTGCGGTCGGCGCCTGCATCGAGCAGCATTTTGACCATCGAGTCCCTGCCTTCATGGGCGGCCATCATCAACGGTGTCGCGCCATTGTTCGATCTCGCGTTGACGTCAGCGCCTTTCTGGATGAGAAACTTGGCAATGAGATCGTGTCCTGCAAAAGCGGCGTAATGCAGGGCGCTCCATTCGTACGGGTCGCCGTCCACGCTTGCGCCGCGATCCAGCAGCCACGATACAGCAGGGAGATGGCCGGTCCATGCGGCATGCATCAGAGCCTGCTCTTTAAAGCCGTTGATGCGGTTGATATCGGCGCCGTGTTTAACGAAGAGCGACATCATCGCAATATTTCCATCCCATGCGGCGATCATGAGTCCAGTGCCGCCGCGGTCGCCTTCGAAGTTCGGGTCCAGGCCGGACTGCAGCCAGCCTGCGACCGTGTCGGTGTCGCCCTGCTCGACACGTATCGAAAACGTCGTCGGGTCGGGTGGCGATGCGGCTTTGGCTGCCGGGAACGGAACGGTGTACCAAGCGACAGTGATCAGTGCCAGGATAGTGAGCGCCGCTGTCCATCGCCGTAGCTCGATTGATACTGTCAGTGCACGTTTATCATGTCGCATGATTACCTCGTTGGCTATTGAACGCTGCCCGTCTATTCATACATTGGACCGCGGATCGGGTTATTGTGTCGCGGCTTCGTTCCTCATTCAAGTGTTGCATGCAAAAATGGTCGCCGCGTCAGCAGCGGCCTACAGCTCACAGGTTGCAAGCGCATAATCAGCGATTGCACTAATCGGCGCCGATGCCGGTTTGTTTGATCAGCTTGGACCAGCGAGCCGCTTCGGTCTCGATCAACGTCCGGAAGTCATCAGGCGTGTTCGTCACCGGATCAAGCAGCAAAGAAACGAAGCGGTCTCTGACTGTCTGAGTTTGCACACTTTTGGCGATGTCTTGATGCAATCTGTCGACGATAGCAGGCGGCGTGCCGGCCGGTACGAGTATGCCGAACCAGTTGAGCACGATAAAGTCTTTTACGCCGCTCTCGTCGAACGTGGGCACATCAGGAACAACGCTTGATCGCTTCGCGGCAGCGACGCTGAGCGCGCGTAACTTCCCGCCCTTCACCATCGGCGCTGATACGGCAGATGCGACGAAGACACTTGTGATCTGCCCGGCCACTGTATCGGATACTGACAGACCGCCGCCTTTGTACGGCACATGAACAATCTGGGCTCCGGTGCGCAGCTTGAAAAGCTCACCGGTCAAATGGCCGAGGCTGCCGACACCGCCGGATCCGAAACTCAGTTTGTTCGGTTCCTTGCGGGCGAGCGCAATCATTTCCTTCACTGACCGGGCCGGCACCGATGGATGAACACACCACATTACCGGTGTCGTCGCTACCAGCGATATCGGCGCGAAGTCCTTAATAGGATCTGTACGCCGCCTTGCGATAAACAAACGGGTTGGAGGAATGGGAAGCATCCGCCAACAGTAATGTGTAGCCGTCGGCGGGCGACCGCACGGCGAGCTCGGTGCCGATCAAGCCCGCGGCGCCGGCGCGATTATCGACGATAACGTTGCGTCCAAGCAGTTCTGAGAGCCGCTGCCCGATAATCCGGCCGGTCGTATCGGAACCGCCACCCGCAGCGAATGGAACAATCATGCGAACCGGCTTGTCGGGATACGTCTGCGCGATCGCATCGACAGTCAGCAACATCAGCGCTGTTACTGTTACAAGCCGCTTCGTCGTTACGCGCTGCAAGCCGCTCCCCGCGTCAGTCTGTTATAACAAATCACAAGTCGGCCTTCGCGCCGGAATCCTTGACGGCCTTTCCCCACTTCGCGATTTCGGCTTTGATAAATGCTGCGAACTCGTCGGGCGTGAGGTCGCCTGCGGGGATCGCCCCATCTTTCGTCAGACGTTCAGGCAGATCCGGCGTTTTGACGACCTTTGCCAGGTCTGAATTGATGCGAGCCGTGATGTCGCGTGGCATCTTCGCAGGTCCGATAATGCCGAACCATTCGGTGGCCTCAAATCCGGGCACTCCGGATTCCGCCATAGTAGGTACGTCCGCCGCGGCAGGCGTGCGTTGCGACGTCGTCACGGCGATGCCGTGCAAGCGGCCACCGCGAACGTACGGAAGCGAGGGCAGAATTCCCGCAAACGCCAACGGAATCTGGCCGCTCATGACGTCGACAAGTGCGACGCCGCTGCTTTTGTAAGCGATGTGCAACATATCGATTCCCGCGGCTGCCTTGAACATCTCAGGAACGAGATGAGTCGAATTTCCGGCCCCGGACGAGCCGAAGCTGAGCTGACCGGGCCGGCTTTTTGCGAGCGCGATAAGCTCACGGAGGTTTCTGACCGGGAGCGCATTATTCACGACCAGCATCAGCGGTGCGCGTGCCGCAACGCCGATCGGCGTGAAATCGGCGATCGTGTCATACGGCAGTTTGGGATAAAGCGAGGCGTTGATCGCGAGCGTCGTGCTTGCCATGAATATCGTATGACCATCCGCCGGCGCCGCAGCGAGAATCTGCATCGCGACTATGGTGTTCGCGCCCGGCCGGTTATCGACGATGACCTGCTGGCCCCACAACTCCGTCAGTTTCTGCGCGAGCAGGCGGGCCATGATGTCGTTGCCGCCGCCTGCGGCAAAGCCAGATATGAATCTTACTGTTTTCGCTGGAAAGCCTTGCGCGAATGCCGGCATGGTTGCCGTCATGACTGCCAGCACGACTGCGAGACATGCGACATCACGCTGACTTGGCTTGCTCATTTAACGTAACGACCGGTGCGGATCATCACGCAGATACCATACACATGCGATCACGCCCGGCTGATGGATTGCATCATGTCACCGAGCGACATCAGCACTGTCACCAGTGCGCGCACGGCCGCGCGTGCCTGTTCCTCGAGGAATTCGCCGTCTTCATCGAGCAGACCGCGCCCCATCGTCATGACGATGTTGCCTTCGTCCGGTGACGGCGGCAGGATGCCAAGCACCGCCAGGCCGGCGCTGATGAGATTCATCGAGGCGCCTTTGTCTTCCGTCGAAAAGATCGGAATGCCGACGTTGCCGCCGTTCCACGTGTCGACGTAATTGATCTCGACTGCGCCGCCGTTGTACGATTTTGAGATAACGATGCCGGTCTTATATTTTTTCAGCAGCGGTTTGCACTCGTCCTTCACGACGGCCAGCAGCTTGTCGATGGTACCTCTGATACCTTTTTTGTTGGCGCGGATCCAGCGCAGCGCCGCAAGCTGTCCGATGATCGCTTCGCGGCCCGGATCGAACGGCGCGTAAACCCCCTTGCCGTAGGTCATCGATCCGCCGCCAAAGCGCTCGCTGTGCCATCCCATCGCACGCTGGAGCGGAATCAGGTATTCGTTGCGGCCGACGATCAATCCGCTTGTCGGGGCACCCGCGACCTTGTCCATGCTATAGAGAACGAGCGATGCGCCGAGCTTGACCGGATGGGCGCCTAGGAACGGGATGCCGCGCGCGTTGTCGATGATGTACGGAATCTCGAAGTCGCGAGCCAGCTCGCCCATCGACGCCTTGAGGTCGGACGTCACGCCATCGGCTTTCTCGCCATAGCCGTAACCCGGCGAATCGTAGCCGAGTGACATCAGCGCTGATACCGTGGTCACATTGCGCTCGATCAGCTTGCGCAGTTTGACTGCCGTTTTCTTTGCATTGACAGTCGTCAGCAAAGGGACAACGAAAGACTTGATGCCATGCACTTCGTAGCGCGCACCCTCAATCGGCGTGATGATGACATCGAGATTGTTCAGACGCCGGCCGAGCACGCCAAGCTCGCCGCCGATGTTTGCGCGGTCGGAAAAAACATCCTTGTACTTGGGCGGGAACGGGCGTCCATAGCCAACCTGATGTTCGCTATGGGCTTCATAAAGCGCAATGTAGCGAGTGCGATAGTTGTCGCCGCGACCGGCGAGCGGCGGCGTCGCCAGCGTGTCGAGGCTCGCCCATACGGCCGCCTCACAGGTATTGATCGGGATAGCATCAAAGTCGTCGCCGTATTCTTCTTTGACGACGATGCGGATGTCTTCGATGTACTGAACCAGATTGCGCGTGCTTCGCGCGCCATCGTTCATCGCCTTCACGATATCGCGGCGCAGATAGGCGGGCCGCGCTGAGTTGCTGCCGGTCAGTCCAATGGTACCCTGCCACGCTTTAGGCACATTGACCTTTTTGGCCTGGCCTTCGACGAGTTTGAGGAACTCCCCTTTGCGCTCGCCCAGCTTCTGATACATCTGGTGTCTGAACATAGTCTCTCCCTCGTCCTGCCGCCGATTCTTTTGCGCGCCGCTCACCAGCGCTTGCCGCTTTGCGGCGACACTCGCGCTGACTGCATCAATTGATCGCGCAACGGCTACTTGCGGCCGATTACTTCGCGGCTTAGTGCGAGCACGCGCTCGACATCCTGCATATTGTTGTAGACGTGGAACGAGAAGCGCAGTACGCCGCGCCGCATGGACAGCTTTACTTTGTTGCTGCACAGATGCGCATACAGCTTGTTCATGGTCTCATCGCTGCTCGCCTTGTCGCCGCCCGAACCGTATTGGCCGACCGTCACGATTTCGCCGATCTGCGGACCCGGTTTGCCCGCGCATACCGGCAGTCCGAGGTCGAGCAGACCCTGGGCGAGCGCGTGCGCAAGCTTAACGGTGTGCGATTCGATGTTTTTCGTGCCGATGCTCAGGAGTAACTTGAGCGATTCGTGTACTGCGCATACGGCCGCGAAGTTGTAGTTGCCGAGATCGAAACGGCGCGCCGCCGGCATGAACTTGAATGTACCGTCGCCGAGGTCTGATTCGTGCACGTCGGCGCGTCCCATGTCGATGCCGAAACGCGCGACGTAGGGAGGGTGCATCTTCTCCGCGAGCTCGCGGCGCACGTACAGGAAGCCCATGCCATAAAGTGCGAGCAGACCTTTTTGCGTCGAGATCGCCAGCGCATCGATATTCGACAGTTTGACGTCGGTGTGCAGCACGCCGCCTGATTGAGCAGCATCAACCAGAAATATCACGCGACGTGCCCGGCAGGCTGCGCCGAGTTTGTCGATGTCGGTGCGGAATCCGGGTGAGAAGCTCACGCTGGAAGCAGTCAGCACGCGCGTGCGATCATCGATGGCAGCGATCATTTCATCGACCGGCATGTAGCCGTTGCGATGATGCACATAGCGCACTTGCACGCCGTAGCGCTGCAGGTTGAGCCACAGAAAAATATTGTTCGGATGCTCGAGCTCCGGGCACACGATCACGTTATCGCCGCTCTTCCAATCCAGAGAGCTCGCGACAATATTGAGGCCTTCCGAAATATTCTTCGTATACGTGACCTCATCCGGATGAGCATTGATGAGCTCCGCGAAGCGATTGCGCGCTTCTTCGGTGATGGCGAATAGCCGGTCCTTATCGATGCGCCCGTACATCGCGTCCTTCAGATGCGCGTCGATTGCCGCGCATACCTCGGTGGACAGGAGGCCGCGTCCGCCCAGGTCAAGGTAAGTACAGCTTTGCATGCCGGGGAAGTGATTGCGGGCATCTGCGATCGGATTGGCTTGAAGTGTCGTGTCCATGGAAATATTCTCGCTGGTTGGTGAGTGAAGTAGTCTTATTCCGCGCGGATACCGGCGTCTTTGACGATTTTGCTCCATTTGCCGACTTGGAACTTGATCACTTGCGCAAACTCCTGCGGCGTGTTGCCGACCGGCACGAAGCCAAGATCGATCAGCCGCTTGCGAACGTCGGGCGTATTGATGATATTTACGATGTCGGCATTGAGCCGCGCGACGATAGCTGTTGGCGTTCCTGCAGGCGCCAGGATGCCTTGCAGGTGATCGGACTCGACCGCGGGAAATCCCGCTTCGATGAACGTCGGTACGTCCGCGGCGGCCGGCGAGCGCTTGTTGCTCGTAATCGCGAGCGTTCTAAGCGTTCCGGCCGATGCATGCGGCAGCACCGCGGGCAACGACGCAAATGCAAGCTGCACTTGTCCACCGAGAACGGCGATCACAGCCGGGCCTGCGCCGCTGAACGGCACATGCGTGACGTCGACGCCTGCGGCGAGCTTGAAGAGCTCACCGGCAAGGTGCTGCGCACTGCCGGCGCCCGGCGAAGCGTAATTGAATTTGCCGGGGCTCGACTTTATGAGCGCCACGAGCTCTTTGACTGTTTTTGCATTCACGGACGGATGCTCGACGAGCAGACTGGGCGCGCTCGCAATGTAAGTCACCGGCGCGAAGTCTTTGATCGGATCGTACGGAACCTGTGCGTAGAGACTCGGATTTACGACAAAGTTGCTGCTGACGATCAGCAGCACATGGCCGTCGGGCGTTGACTTTGCGGCCACACCCATGGCGATGTTGCCGCCGGCGCCGGCGCGGTTGTCGATCACGATTTGCTGATGCAGGGTTTCGCCGAGCCTTACGGAAATGATGCGGGCCAGTGCGTCGGTGGAGCCGCCCGGCGGCACGGGCACGATGAGGCGAATCGGGCGCGAAGGGTAGGTGTCTGCCGTCTGCGCGGATGCGATAGCCGGCACCGCGCATGCAAGCGCGAGCTTAACCAGACGCGCAGATTTATTCGCCAAGGTAAATCCGCGGGATCGACTGACGCACTTCGAGTGCAAGATCCGGTACGCGTGATGCGCCCTGTTTGATCACGACTTCGTCCGGTGTGATGCGGCTGCCTTCCTGTGCGCCGATGATCATGACTTCGTCGCCGACCGACGCGGTTGGCAGTGTCGTCAGGTCAATGCGCGTGTACTCGAGCGCCGGTGCTGCAAGTATCGGTACGCGGGTGCCGCGCACCAGCACTTCGCCGCAATGAAGGCGGTGCATGCCGTCGCTGTAGCCGATCGGAATGATGCCGATGCGCATGCCGGCCTTTATGCGAAAGGGTGCCTCGTCCAGAAAAGCGGTTCGTGAAACATTGCGGACCTGAATCAGGTGACTTTTAAGGGCGTGAAAAGGCTGGTATTCGTCCGACGGATCATTCGGATTCAGCGCCGAAAAAAGTGCCGCGCCCGGATCTACCGCATTGAGCGCCATCGATTGACCGGCCAGGCGCAGAACCTTCGAGCTTGCGACCACTTTGAAGGGGACCGTGATGCCCGCTTGCTCGATCGCTGTGCAAGCATCCAGGTAGCGCTGAAATTGCCACGCGAGCGCTTCCTCATAGCGTCCCTTGGCCGGAACATTCGGGTGCGCGTTCAGCACGTGCATGCGCAGCTTTCCGCTTGCGGTCACCGCTTTCACGAAGCGGACAGCATCTTCCGCGGGAATGCCGATGCGTTCGGGCCCGACCTCGACCTTGACCGCAACTTTGATTTCTTTCCGCGCGTGCCGTGCGAAAACAGCAAGCGATTCTTCGCTGTGCAGCGTTGCGATGAGGTCGTGATTCTCCGCGGCCCGTACGATGTGTTCAGCCGGGACATTGCCTGCATATACGAGAATCGGCACGCGGATGCCTGCTTCGCGCAATCGTACCGCGTCATCCAGACTGACGAGGGAGATCGCATCAGCGCCCGCCGCGATTACGGTCTTCGCAGCCGGCAGCAGTCCATAGCCGTATGCGTTGGCTTTGAGAGTGGCAAAAAAATGTATCGATGGGCCGATTGTCTGACGCACCGCGCGGACGCAGCGCGCCACCGCCGATAGATCGATCTCGAAGCGGTTCGGCCTGACGAGCGTTTCATCGGGCGTCTGCATTACAGCTTTATGCCCGTCTGCTTGATGAATTTGCTCCACTTCGAGACTTCGGCGGCGATCTGCTTTGCGAACTGTTCGGGCGAGTTGCCGACCGGCTCGAAGCCAAGACCATCGAGTCGCTTTTTCACCTCCGCACTCTGCAGCATGTTCAATATTTCTGCGTTCATCTGATTCACGACAGGACGCGGCGTTCCTGCGGGCATCACGACGCCCTGCCAGAAATCGACTTCAAACCCCGGATAGCCCGATTCGTCGAAAGTCGGGACGTCCGGAATTGCGGCGGCGCGTTTCAGCGTGGTCACTGCAATCGGCCGCAGCGTTCCATTGGCGATTTGCGCGCGTACCGCAGGCAGCGACGAGAAAGCCATCTGCACCTGAGCGCCCAGCACCGCGATGACGGCAGGACCGGCACCGTTAAACGGGATATGCGAAATGTCGAGGCCAGCCGTGTTCTTGAAGAGCTCGCCGGCGAGGTGCTGTCCCGTGCCTGCACCCGAGGAAGCGTAGTTGTACTTCCCTGGCGACGCCTTAATAAGTCCAACCAGCTCCTTGACCGACTTCGCCGCTACCGATGGGTGCACAACGAGCACGGTCGATGCGCTGGCCACGTTGCTGATCGGTGCGAAATCCTTCACCGCGTCGTACGGAATCTGCTCATAGAGGCTCGGGTTCACCGTGAAAGCGCTGCTCGCAATCGACATGACGCTTCCATCCGGTGTCGCTTTCGCCGCGATGCCCATGCCGATGTTGCCGCCGGCCCCCGCACGATTGTCGACGATCACCTGGCGCTTCATGGTCTCGGTTAGATGTTGGGCAATGATGCGGCCGAGAACGTCGGAGGCGCCGCCGGGCGCAAAAGGCACGATGAGACGAATCGGGCGATCGTTCGTTTCCGCTGCCGGGACGCCGCGGGCGAACACTGCGAGACAAACGCCTAAGATCAATGCAGTTGCGCGCATCACGCCGAGATTCATATCCCTGATTTTCCCGAAAACCCGATGAAGATCAAATCAAGCCGCTGATAAACGACATAAGCGCAGATGAAATCGATACGCCGCACTCTGAACGTGAGCTCTGCAATCGAATCTGCTCTGTCTCTGCCGTCATTTTTAAAATCATCATCTATGTTCTGCGCCGAGCCAGCAAATGAACTGGCTCTCACACTGCGGGCGCCGTTTCTTTCGCTGCATTTTCGCATCGGTGCATTGCGCCTGCTGCGCACCTCGCGCGTTCCTTCTGCATCTAACTGACCGCTGACTGCATCGATGACGACGCCGTACTTATCGAGCGCACGCGCGCGGCTGATTTTTTGCTCGGCTACGTCTTCTGCGACGGCGGACGGGTCGCGCAGGAACGGTTCGCCGTAACCCCCGGACGCGGCCATCTCGGCGCGCATCAAGTCGCCTCGCCGCAAGACGCGAATGAACTTCGATGGCAGAACTTCGGCTTCGTCCGTGCCTGGATTCAGGCATGCGCTGGCGCATGCGCCTTCTTCGCCGCCGAAGATGCCCCAAGGCGCGTGCAAAAAGCGGTCCTGCCGCACCTGCACCATCGCTTCACTCGAGAGGATGCGATAGTCGCGCACGATTCCCAATGCGCCGCGATACTTGCCCGGGCCTTCCGTATCCGGCAAAAAAGCATACTGCTCGACGCGCAACGGGTTTTCCGCCTCGATGAATTCAACGGGTGCGTTCGCAAGGTTGCCGATGCAGTTAGGTCCGGCATCCTGGCCGTCGCGATCGGGACCGCCGCCATGCCCGGTGTTATTGTGAAACTCGAGATGCAGCGAGCGATGTCCGTCGTCGTCGAATGTCGACACTGCGATGGCGAATTCAGAGCCGCCCGTGCATGCGGTCAAACGATCGGGGAGCAGCTTCACCAGCGCTCCGAGGACGGCGGTACGGATTCGATAGCCGCTCTGTCCGCGCGAGCCGAAAGCCGCGGGGAACGGCGCATTGACGAACGTGCCGACGGGCGCGATCACTTCGATCGGCCGATAGAAACCCGCGTTGCTCGGTATTCCGAGGTCCAGCACTGCACGTACTGCGGCGTAGGCGCACGATGCGGTAAACGCGTAATAACTGTGCACGGCGCCGCCGGTCCTGCGATCGGTGCCGCTGAAGTCGATAGTGATTCGGTCGTTCTGCTTGACCAGGCGGACATGGATCTTGACCGGCCCGCCGCCGATGCCGTCGTCGTCATTCCATTCGGTAAAGTCGGTGGTTCCATCGGGCAGCAGCCGAATTTGCGCACGTGTGAGGCGCTCCGAATACTCGATGAGATCGCTGAGATATGCGCAGAACTCATCGACTTTCCAAGCGGAGATCAGTTTGCAAAGCTCATTGGCGGCGAGCTCGATCGCTGCCATTTCCGCGCGGATATCGGCGAGCACTCTCTCGGGCACCCGCGTGTTGAATTCGATGAAGCGCAGCACAGTGTTGTTGATTCGCCCGGCTTCGACGATTTTGCAGGGCGGAATCCGCAAGCCTTCTTCGAAGATCTCATTGCTGTCCGCGGCATTGCCACCGGCGACGCGGCCGCCCAAGTCCGTGTGATGCAGAATGATTGCAAGCCAGGCGACACGCCGCCCTTCAGCGAACACGGGCTTGAACATGTAGACGTCATTCAAATGGCTGCAGCCGGAGTAGGGGTCGTTGCAGATCAGCATATCGCCGTCGACGATATCTTCCCGGATTCCCTCGAGACAGCCTTTGATGGCCGGCATCATCGCACCGAGATGCACGGGGACCGCGAGACCCTGCGCTACGAGCTGACCGTCGCCGTCGAGCACCGCGGCGGAGAAATCGAGGCTGTTCTTGACGTTCGACGAGCGCGCCGTGCGCACGATCATGACCATGGCGTTATCGGCGATCGTGATCAGTGCATTGTTCAGCAGCTCGCGCTTCACCGGATTGATCGCCGCAGTCGCGTTTACTTTGCTCATTGAACCAAACGTTCCATGTGAATGTTGTTCCACGTGTCGAGCCGCGCTGTCCAGCCGGGCCGCACGATGACCGTCGTGTCGTATTCTTCGATGATGAGCGGACCCTGCTGTGGTCGTGCTTCCAAGCTGCGCGCGCGCGATGACCGGCGTCATCAGCCATCCATGCTCTTCGCCATAAAACGCATTGCGCTGTGCTGACGTGACCGCACGCTCGTTGCCGCGCTGAACGCGATCGGGCATGCGCGGTGTCGCCGGCACGCCGCTGCAAATTGCCTTCACGGCAACGAACTGCAGCGCATCCCCGGGCGAGATGTAGCCGAACGTTTTCAGATGCTCGGCTTCGAACGCCTTCACGAGATCGTCGAATGCACCCTGAGCTGCCGGATAGTTTGCCAGCGGCACGCCGAGCGGCGCAGTCTGACCCAGATACTTCATATCGAGCGAGATGGCGATGCGTTGCTGCTTCTTCTGAGTGAAACCCTGCTCGTCGAGCAATGTGCGGCCGCTCTCGATCAGCTCGGCCGCGACTGCATTGAGCTCGGCTACGGACGTCTTTCGGAGTGGACGGTAGAAGCCTTTCACGAGCTGATGTTCTACATCCGCGAACAGCATGCCCAGCGCGCTGAACAACCCCGCAACCGGCGGTACTACGACATGCGTGAGGCCGCCCGCTTCAGCGAGCGTCGCGGCGTGCACCGGTCCATTGCCGCCGATTGCAAGCAGCGCAAATTTCGCCGGATCGCGGCCACGCTCGGATGAAATCGCGCGCAGCGCACGCAGCATGGTGGCGTTGGCGATCAAGTGGATGCCGTAGGCGCTGTCAGTTTCATCGAGCTTAAGTTGCCGGCCTATGCGTGCAATCGCATCGCGTGCGCGCGCAAAGTTGAGCGGAAGCTCGCCGCCAACCAGCGCTTCGGGATTCAGGTATCCGAGCAACAGATTCGCGTCTGTTACTGTTGCCTCGCTACCGCCGCGGTCATAACAAACCGGTCCGGGATCCGCGCCTGCGCTGCGCGGGCCGACTTTGATGCCCCCGGCAGGATCGACCGCGGCAATGCTGCCGCCGCCGGCGCCCACTTCGGCAATGTCGATGGTCGGCACTTGCACGGGATATCCGGCGCCCTTGATCATGCGCTGACCGAGCACAGCGCCACCGCCGACCTCTGCTTCGCGACTGACGCCGAATTCATAGTCTTCGATGATCGTTGCCTTGGCGGTCGTGCCGCCCATGTCGAAGACAATCATGTCGCGCATGCCAATGTGAGTGCCGAGGCGCTGCCCGCCCAGCACGCCCGCTGCCGGACCGGATTCGATGATGGTAATCGGCGTGCTCGAAACGATCGCGCCCGGCGCAATGCCGCCGCTCGATTGCATGATCATCAGCGGCGCTTCGATGTTCAATGCCTTGAGCCGGTTTTCCAGCGCATCCACGTAGCTCTTCACAACCGGGCGGATGTATGCATTGATGACTGAGGTGCTGGTGCGCTCGTATTCGCCGAGCTGCGGCAGGAGCGCCGTCGACGGTGTTACGGAGACTGCGGGCAGGCGGGTTCGAAAGAATTCGGCGGCCTCGATCTCGTGGCGATTGTTCGCGCACGAATTGATGAAGCAGATTGCGAGGGCGCTGATGCCCTCAGCTTCGAGTGCTTGCGCAATGCCTTCGAGCGCGCTTTTGTCGAGTGGCCGCACGATGTTGCCGTCGGCGCCCATGCGTTCCGCTACTTCAAAGCGCAGCCGCCGCGGCACAAGCGGTTCGGGCTTGCGGAATTCGACATCGTAAGGGCGTGGCGCCCGGAATCTCGCCAGCTCGAGCACATCACGGAATCCGCGCGGTCGTCAGCAACGCGACCTTGACGCCTTTGCGCTCGATGATCGTGTTCGTCGCGATCGTCGTGGCATGCACGAATTCGACGACGCTCTGCGCATCGATCGCAAGCTCACGACACAGGTCAGCTACGCCGTCCTCGATCGCTGCACTGTAATCAGCGGGCGTCGACAGCAGTTTTTTACTGTAGACGGTTCCTTGCGCGGAAATCATGACGATATCGGTGAACGTGCCGCCGATATCCACGCCCAGCCTGTTTTGCGATTTGTTCATAATCCAGAGTGGTCAAGGCACGCGGGACGCCGACAAATCGTTCGCAAGTCTTGGGCGTGGCAGCAAAACTATAGGATCGCGCCGGCGCGCCAACAACCGATTTGTTTGCGCGCTATAGATGACTTAAACTCATGTATCCATGAAGCGCCACCTACCGCCGCTCATCGCGTTGCGCGCCTTCGAGGCTGCTGGACGCCACGCGAGCTTTCTGCACGCTGCGTCCGAACTCAATGTGACGCAGAGCGCGGTAAGCCGCCACGTGAAGAACCTCGAGACGTATCTGAACAAACCTTTATTTCAGCGTCTCACGCGCAAGGTGCAGCTCACTTCGTTCGGCAGGAATTACCTGAACGCCATTTCTGCGGGCCTCGACGAAATCGAGAGCGCGACGGTCCACGCACTGGCACCAAAGTCGACGCTCAAAGTCAGCATCATGCCGACTACTGCGAATCTATGGCTGTTGCCGCGACTCTCGTCATTCACCGAAGCCCACCACGACATCGAGGTTGACGTCGCGACCTCAATCCGGCCCGTGGATTTCCGCCAGGACGAAGTCGACGTGGCGGTGCGGCTGGGCCGCCGCCCGGGCCAGCGGTATCGTCCGGAGCAGCCGCGCATCTCGCATGAGATGGTTGCGAGCTGGGACGGCGTATACGCCCAGCGGTTGTGCAGCGAAATACTCGTTCCAGTATGCAGTAAAAAGATGCTGGCTGAAGGTCCGCCGCTCAAGACGCCTGCGGACCTGCGCCTGCACACATTGATCCACGTGGCAGGGCGCGACGCGGTATGGTCCGACTGGTTCAGAGCTGTCGGCGCACGCGATGTAACGGGAAAGAACAGACTCGTATTCGGGCATTTCTTCATGGCGCTGCAGGCCGCGCGCAATCACCGCGGTATCGCAATTGCGTCCGTATTGCATTTGCAGAGTCTCGACTGGCTCGACGAGCTTGCGTTCCCCTTCGACGCGCGTGTCAAAAGTGCGGGCGAATACTATTTTCTCTGTCGCGAACGGGATGGCAATCTGCGGCCGGTGCGACTGTTCAAGAGATGGCTTGCCCGCCAGGTGAAGCTGTGCCGCACGATCTGAGGTACGCAGACGCCGGGTATCGTCTGTGAGGACGGAGTTCAGGCCCGCGCGCGCAGAAGACGTCGCTTACATCGTGGACCTACTTGCCGACGATCCCCTCGGCGCCACACGCGAAGCCGCAGCGCGACCGATAGATCAGCGGTATCTCGATGCATTCAAAGCGATCGATGCCGATCCGAATAATGAATTGCTCGTCGCAGCGCGCGCCGGGCAAGTTCTCGGCGTGTGCCAGGTCACTTTCATACCTTCACTGACTTACACGGGCAGTCGGCGGGCGCTGATCGAAGGGGTGCGCATAGGCGCTGAAGCAGGGTCCCAGGGTCTTGGCAAGGCGATGGTGAAGCTCGCGATCAGCAGGGCGCATGAGCGCGGCTGCCGGCTGGTGCAGCTTACGACGGACAAGTCACGCCCTGCTGCCAAGCGTTTCTACCAGAGTCTTGGCTTCATCGATTCGCATGACGGCATGAAGATGCTGCTCGAGCGGGAAGCTGCAACTATCAGCGGTGTAACAGGCCCCACACCATCTTTGTAGCGAGCGCATAGAGCACGAAGGCGAAAACCCGCTTGAGTCTTGCGCCGGGCGTGCGATGTGCGACGCTCGCGCCAAGCGGCGCCATGATTACGCTGGCAATCACGATCCACAGGACTGCCGGTAAATACACGAAACCAACGCTGTGATTCGGCAGATCCCGCACGGTCAGTCCGGAAAGTACGTAGCCTGCCGTACCGGCAAATGCGAGCGGCCATCCGACCGCTGCTGCGGTGCCAATCGCCTGATGCACCGGCACGTTGCGGCTGACGAGAAAAGGTACGGTCAATGACGCGCCCGCCAGCGCGGCCAGGCTCGCGAGTGCGCCTATGATGCCGCCGGCAATCCACATACCACTGGTGCCCGGCAATGCGCGTGTCGCTTTCGGCTTGAGATCGAGCAGCAGTTGCGTCGCGCTGAAGAAAACCACCACAGCAAACAGGATGCCGAGCAAAAGCGCATTGAAGTAACTCGCGAGCATCGCGCCGCCGAACGTACCCGCTAGCACGCCCGGAATCATGTCCCTCAAAATGCGCCAGTTCACTGCACCGCGGCGGTGATGACTGATGACGCTCGAGGCGGATGTAAACAAGATGGTCGCCATCGCAGTGCCAAGCGCTAGATGCACGACACGATCCGGTGCGAGTTGTTTGCTCGCGAAATATCAATGTGAGTATGGGCACCATTGCAGATCCGCCGCCGACACCGAGCAAGCCGGAGAAAAAGCCGGCGAACGCGCCGAGCGCGAGATATGCCCACCACCAATCCATTCAATCTATCCCGTGTGTATGAAGTCATTCAGCATGCGCTCGCTGTCAATGCGAATGCTGCGGCGGGCGATGGTCAGGATGCCGCGCTTGCTCAAGTGACCGAGTACACGAGTTACGGTTTGGCGATTCACACCGGCCATATTCGCGATTTCCTGGTGGCTGAGCGGGACGCCCGAGATCGATCGAGTCGAGCCGGCGCTCGCCGTGTTGCAGGCCCATGTGCAGAACGAGCTTCGCAACACGATGAGAAGCGTCGTCTGCGACCACGTTAACGAGCGTGTTTGCAAGGATGCCAAGGCGCGCTGTCATGGTTCTGCGACACATGCGCGCAGCATCCGCATGGCAATCCAGGAAGCGGCCAAACGATGCGTCCGGAACGATGGCTACTTCGGACTCATCGCACGCCTGCACGTTGATGCGGCGTCCCTTGCCTGACGGTACTTCGGTAAGGCCGAAAATTTCTCCGGGAAAGCAGAACCACAGGATTACTTCGCGGCCGGTAGCGGTGAGCCTGAAAAACTTGAGCCGCCCGCGCAACAGGATGTATGCGGCCTGCGTGACATCGCCCACACGGAATACGAACTCGCCACGCTGGAACAGTCGCCGTTTCGCGATCCGCAGCAACGCCTGCTGCTCGCGCGTGGAGATTTGTCCCAAGAAATCCGTAGCGTGGTTGCCGGTCACCGCACCGCTCCCTGTTATGCGGCAGATACTAATACGAATTGTCTTCTGGAAGACAGACCCCGCCGCTGCGGCCTGATGTAATGAACAGCGCCCGCTTTAGCACGTCCCAGAGCCAGCGTCAGGGAGATCCGGCCGTGAAATTCGAAAAGCAGATCAGGGAACACGCCGAGCGCAGCGTGCGCGCCAGGGCGATGGGCGGCTCAAAAAAACTGGCGAAGCGCAAAGAATCCGGGTTGATGGATGTGCGGGCGCGCATCGATTATCTGCTCGACGCCGGATCATTCCGCGAATCCGGTTTGTTCGGCGTTTCGTACCTCCCCGAAATGCGCGACTCCACGCCTTGCGACGGCAAGGTAACCGGCTTTGGAAAACTTGCCGGCCGGCGCATTGGCGTTGTCGGCTATGACTTCACCGTAAAAGGCTCGTCCTCGAGTTACACGAATAACCGCAAGATGGCGCACGTGAAAGATATCGGCACCCGGCGCGGATTCCCGATTGTTTTTCTCGGCGAATCCACCGGCGTGCGCATGCCCGACATCATGGGTGAAGGCATGGGCATGAATTTCGAAGGCAACCGTTTTCTGCGCACGCGCGAGGCGCCATGGGCTGCGGCTATTCTCGGCAACGCGTTCGGATCAGCGGCGTGGCACGCGTGCTGCGCTGATTTTTGCGTCATGCGCAAAGGCGCCGTGATGGCCGTCGCGAGTCCACGCGTCGTCTCGATGTCTCTCGGGCGAGAGGTCACGCCGGAGGAACTCGGCGGGTGGCAGGTGCTCGCCGAACATTCGGGTTTTGCGGATGTAATCGCGGATGACGACCAGCAGGCGATCGACGCTATCAAGCGCTTCCTGAGTTATCTGCCGACGAATTGCCGGCAGCCGCCGCCTATCGCCGACGTCCCTGCCGGCTCGGACGCCGGCGTGAAGAACATTCTGGATTTAATTCCTGAGTCGCCGACGCAGGTGTACGACGTGCGCAAGGTGATTCAGTCCTTCGCCGACCTCGACAGCTTTTTCGAAATCAAGGAACGCTTCGGCCGCAGTATCACCACGGCGTTCACGCGGATCGACGGCCGCAGCGTCGGCATCATTGCGAATAACCCGCAGTTCAAGGGCGGCGCAATGGATGCGGACGCCTGCAGCAAGGCGACCGATTTCATTGTGCTTTGCGATTCATACAACGTTCCGCTCGTGTTTTTGCAGGATCAACCGGGATTTCTTATCGGCCCCGAAGCGGAAAAGCGCGGTGTGATCGGCAAGGTCATCAACTGGATGAATGCGCTCCTGCAAGCTACGGTGCCGAAGATCAGCATCATTCTGCGCAAAAGCTACGGGCGCGGGTTCATCAACATGGGTGGCGCCGGCATTGCAGATGAGATCGCCGCATGGTGGACTACCGAGGTGAGCTTCATGAATCCGCGCACCGCCGTGACTGTCGTGCATGGACTCAAGGAAGAAGACGATCCCGAACGCTTTGAGACCTTGCTCAGAGAAATGGCGCGTCACGGCGCGGCGTACGACCTCGGCGCCGTGTTCGGCGTGAAGGAAGTGCTCGATCCGCGCGAGACACGCGAGTATCTGGTCGAGATGCTCGACATCCATACGTCGCGGCTCACGAATGGAGTAGGGCGGCATCTGCTCGCGAGCTGGCCCACGAGTTATTGAAACAAGCCGGAAAGGCAACAATGAAAATCGCGAGCATCGAAGCAATCCCCGTGTGGTACGAGCCAACCGATGAATATCACGCGCTCTTCGGTTCGGATAAGAAAAAGGGGTCGATGGTGCATGCGCGCGAAGGCTGGTTCGCGAACATCGAGTACAAGGAAAATGTTTTCGTCAAAGTCACGACTGACGAAGGCATCGTCGGCTGGGGCGAGGCATGTGCGCATCCCGTTACCAGCGAAACGCAGGCAGGCATTGTATCGACGGTAGAGTTATTTGGCCGCGCCATCGGCGGCAAAGACCCGTTCCAGATTGGCGCGATTCACGCAGCGCTCGATCATCTGTTTCTGCAAGGCAACGCCGGCGCTCGCAGCGCAATTGACATTGCGCTCTACGACATCATGGGCAAGGCATCCGGCCAGCCCGTTTATAACCTGTTGGGCGGCGCGTTCCAGACTACTTTCGGGCAGTTGGCGACGATGCCGCGCGCTGAACCCAAACGCATGGCGCAGCATGCGCAGGCGCTGCTTAAACGCGGCTACACCTGCTTCGAACCCAAGATGACGGGACGTCTCGAATCGCTTGACGCGGATGCGGATCGTCTCGAAGCGATTCTCAAGGTCGTTCCTGCTTCCGCGCTGGTCATCGCCGATCCCAACCAGCTGTGGGGCACTGCCAAAGCGACGATAGAAGTACTGTTACGCAGATTTCCGAAAGTACCGAATCTTGCAATCGAACAACCGGTGATGGGCCAGGACCTGAAAGGACTCGCGGCAATTACGCAGGCAGTGCCGCATATCGTTGTCGCTGATGAGGCGATTCAGAATCTGGCAACGATGATTGAGATATCGTCGCGCCGCATCGCAGACATGGTCAGTCTCAAGCTCGGCAAATGCGGCGGATTTTATAAGGCGCTGCAGATGATGCGCATTGCGGAAGCCGCCAACTTGCCGGTGCGCATCGATTGGACGCAGGGAAGCGCGCTGCTCGACACGGCGACCGCGCATTTGCACGCGGCGGTGCGGCTCGTCGGCTGCGATCCGGGGATGGACTATCAACTGCGCATCAAAGATCGCCCGGTAGCGGACGGCGGGGCGGTAATCAAAGGCGGAAAAATAGTTATGCCGACTGCGCCCGGCCTCGGCCTCACGGTCGATGAGAAACTCATCCGCCGGCTTGCGAAACGCCGTTGAGCCAGCGAATGTCCATGGCGCCTCACGATAGACCGTTTTTTATTGTAAGCGCGCCGCGCTCGGGATCGACGCTTCTCCGACTCATGCTCGATGCGCACCCGAACCTCGCAGTTCCGCCGCCCGATTGGCTGTTCGACCTGGTGTACCCTTATCTCTATAGTTATGGCGATCTGCGCAAACCGGCGAACCTGCTTGCGCTGGCCGCAGATATGCTCGCCACGCCGACGATAAAAAAGTGGCCGGCAAAGCCTGCGCCGGACGAATTGGTGAAGCTATCGTCCGAACAGACATTCGCCGGTCTGTATGCAGCGCTGCACGATTGGTACGCCCGCATCGAGAAAAAAGTCCGCTGGGGCGAGAAGACGCCGCGCAACAGTTTTTGGGTCGATGAAATCAGCGCCTTGTGGCCCGGTGCCCAGTTCATTCACATCGTGCGTGATGGCCGCGATCAGGCGATCGACATATCAGATTCGTTGTTGTGGCCCTACTCGGTTTATTCGGGTGCTTTGCTGTGGCAGCGCTATGTCGTCGCCATACGCGATGCGGCGCAACGACTGGCCGCAGGCTCATTTCTCGAAATACGCTATGAAGATTTATGTGCCGATCCGGAAAAAATCGTTAAGCAGATTTGCGAATTCCTCGGCGAACGCCTTGATCAGCGCATGCTAAGGCCGCATGAGACACGGTCGGCGCAAGAGTGGAGCACGCATCCGCTGCACGCAAAGACGGCGCAACCGATCTCGACCGGATATTGCGAAATGTACAACACACGACTCGGTGCAAGTGATGTGGCGGTGCTGGAGGCGGTCATCGGACCTACGTTGACAGGTTTCGGATATTCGCTCGCAGGAAAGTCGGGCGCGCTGACGCCGCTTGTTGCTGCACGAATGTTGGAGAGCGACACGATTACCAATCCTGAAAATGTCGACTATCGGCGCAAGCATGAGGAAGGACGTAAGAAGCGTCGGGAGCAGGGTGTATGGTGTGACGAAGATCGTGATTCGCTTCTGTGGAGCATGAACTGACGGGCGGCGCCGCGCATAAGGGACAGACCGCATGAGGACAATTCGCGTCATCGCACGGTGTTGCCTCATCGCTGTAACCGTCACTGCTGTCGCAAGCGCGGCCGCTTACCCTGAGAAATCCGTGCGAATTATCGTGCCGTTTCCGGCGGGCGGCGGTACCGATCTCTTCGCGCGCGCGATCGCACAGAAACTGGCCAGCGCCCTGTCGCAGCAATTCGTAACTGACAATCGCGCAGGTGCGGGCGGAATGATCGGTTCGGACATGGTCGCGCGCGCAGCGCCCGACGGATACACGCTGCTTGTAACATCTTCGAGCACGCTGTCCATCGTGCCGCATCTGACGCGTAAGCCGCTTTACGATCCGCTCAAGGATTTCTCGCCGATTGCGCTGATTGCATCCGCCCCGAATGTACTCGTTGTTCATCCTTCGGTGCCTGCACACTCCGTCAAACAGCTCGTGCAACTGGCCAGGGCGCAGCCCGGGGCTGCTCAATGTCGCATCAAATGGCAGCGGCACATTGAGTCATCTGACCGCAGAACTCTTCAAGATCCAGACAGGGATCAACCTCGTGCACATTCCCTATAAGGGAGGACCGCCGGCGGTCGTTGATCTCGTTGCCGGACAGGTTTCGATGTTGTTTGCGGCATTGCCGACTGTGCTGCCACAAGTGCGCAGCGGCAGACTCCGGATGCTTGGTGTAACGGGTGACAAGCGCATTGCGGCGGTAAAAGAAATTCCGACCGTTGCGGAGTCGCTGCCCGGATTCGAATCCGTTCAATGGTGGGGCCTGCTGGCGCCAGCAGCGATCGCAAGTGAGCTCATCGAGAAGCTGAACGGTGAAGTGACCAGGGCGATCAGCGATCCGGACATCAGGACGCGTTTTTCGGGCGAAGGCGCCGAGGCGCAAGGCGGCAGCCCGAAAGATTTCGCGCTTTATATGAAGAGTGATTTCGAGCGATGGGGCAAAGTAGTCAAGGAAGCCGGCATATTCGCCGAATGACTGCGGCTGTGACGCTGCCGCTTACTGCGGTTTGAGGCCTGCCTGCGCCGCGATTTTCCCAAAGCGCTCCACCCAATCGGCGAAACGCGCGGTTAATTCCTCAGGTGTGCTCGTGATCGGTTCGGATCCTGATTCAAGCATGCGTTGCCGGACATCGGGCGCTGCCATTACCTGGCGTATCGACTTGTTCAAAGCTTCTACGATTTCACTCCGCATTCCGGCCGGCCCGAGAATGCTGCGCCACGCCGGCATTTCATAACCCGGCAGCGCCGCCTCGCCCATCGCCGGCACGTCCGGCAACATCGGCGAGCGTGCACTTGTCGTAACGGCGAGCGACCGTAATCTCGCCTTGTTCGTCAGCGCGGCGACCACCGGTGCGAAATTATAGTCGACCCGTCCGGAGATCAGGTCGATAAGCGCTCCTTCAGTCGACTTGTAAGCAACCTCGACGGCGTCGATGCGCGCCATGTTGTTGAACAGTATCACGCTCCAATAAGGAATCTGTCCGGCGCCGATGGTACCGAACGTCATCTTGCCCGGGCGCGAACGGGCGAGTGCGATATATTCTTTTGCCGTCTTCGCCGGTACGGATGGATGCACCAGCAGCACAAAAGGAGAAGTCTCGAGCAGCGAGACGGGCGTGAAATCGCGCAAGACGTCATATTGGACGGCCGCGTTTACATAGCGCGCGCCTGCCATCGAACCGCCACCCAGTAACAGGGTGTAGCCGTCCGGAGGCAGACTTCGCGGCTGCCATCTGGCCAATCGAACCGCCCGCGCCCGGCCGGTTGTCGATGATGAATTGCTGGCCCATGAGTTCACCGAGCTTACACCGCGAGGAGCCGCGCGACAAAGTCGTCGCCGCTTCCCGGGCCGCTAGCGACGAAAATACGCACCGGCTTGGCCGGATACGGCTGAGCAAATACATGCGTGGCGCAAAATGCCGCGACGCATACAATCAAGACAGCGGGCTTTAGACGTCGCAGTGTCACGGCATGCATCGTCGCCAGGACGTTATTGAAAGACGCTTTCATGCGGCCGCCTCCATCAAAGACCATGTTACATGTCGGAGTTACGGATCGGCGGTGATTATTCCGCTGTCATGCGGTCATGACTCTAGTCCACTCATCAAGCTTTGGCAATCTCGATCGAGACTGACAACGGGCGACTTTTCAGGAGGCGATTCCCCACACCGGTTCAGCGTGCTGCGGAGTAACGATGTCGAAGACCAGCCCGTTCGGGTCACGATATTTGCGCTCGATATTCGGATTCGCGCGCGTCTTCGAGATCTGGCCACAGTGCACGCTGCCCATGGCTTCGAGCCGGGCGGCTGCTGCGTCCATATCGTCGACGAGAAAGCCAATATGATCGAGCCCCGGCTTCCCATTGCTTCTGCGTGCGGCATTGACGATGGCCATACTGACGACGCCGTCCGACAGTGTGATGGCGTGTTCCCGCTGGAGAACGCGTTGCATGTCAAATGCTTTTTCATAGAATGATGCGGTTGCTTCGATATCATCTGCGTAGAGCGCAACATGTCTGAGCTTTGCCATTACCTATCCTCCTTAAGTGGTGCGCATCATTCGATTCTCAAACCGGCCTGTTTCACCGCAGCTCCGTTTTTTTCATAGTCGGCACGCAGGAACGTTGCGAAGTCGCGCGCGCTGCTGCCTATGGGCTCGCCGCCTATCGCAACCAGACGCGCGCTTGTATCCGGTGACTGCACCGCTTTCATCGCGGCCTCATTCAGTCGCGCGATAACCGGTTGCGGTGTGCCTGCGGGCGCCAGCAGACCGAGCCAGCTGCCGGCCTGAAAGCCGCGTAGTCCCGATGATTCATCAACGGTCGGAATATCGGGCAGCAGTTGGGAACGCTTTGCACCGGCGACAGCAAGTGCGCGCAGACGGCCCTGCTTTACATGCGGCAGCGCCGGCGGGATCGAGTTGAGCATGACATCGAGCCGTCCCGCCATGAGATCGATCACCGATTGCGGCGCACCGGCATACGGTACATGCGTGAGTTTAATGCCTGCCATGACCTTGAATACTTCCATGCCGATGTGGTTGACCGTGCCGCTGCCGGCAGACCCGTAGTTGAGCTTGCCCGGTTGCGCTTTTGCGCGCGCGATCAAGTCCTGCGTATCGCGACCGGCGACGTCGGGTACACGAGCAGCAACATATCGCCGGTCGAGATGAGACTCACCGGAATGAAATCCTTGAGGGTGCTGTATGGCACCTTGGAGAAATGCGGCAGGATGGTGACGCATGGCGGACTTGTCATGAACACGGTATAGCCGTCGGGCGCGCTCGTGGCGACCGTCTCCGCGGCGATGCGACCGCCCGCGCCGCCGCGGTTATCCATGACGAGTTGCTGGCCCAGCAGCGTCGACATGCCCGGTGTTACTGCCCGCGCGAGGACATCCGGTGTGCCACCGGCGGGCACAGATACGATCACGCGGATGGGCTTAGTGGGATAGGTCTGTGCGCCGGCGAGCATCGACAGCATGTATGTCAGGCAAGCGAGTGCGACACGGCAAACGACTTTCATTCGCTCTCTCCTCAACGTCCATCTTGCGCGGCACTTGGACGAACATCGCCGTCATTGTTACTAACCGACCAAGTATGCTCACGGCCGCGAGTGCGTTACCGGCAGGTACACGTTGCCCCGCATCTTATCGTTTTGGCGCATTCAAGGTAGAGCGCCAAGAAGGTGCGCCCCCTACATCCGCTTATTTTCGGCGCAAAAAAAGGCGGCCGAAGCCGCCTTTTGCCGTTGGCAGAGCAGATTACTTGCTGCTCGAAGTCCCGGTATTGCTGGGTTTTGCGCTTGCCGTGCTCTCGACATGAATGTTGTTGTGTACCGAGGTAACGCCCTTGGTGTTGCGCGCCAACTCAACAGCGCGATTGGCTTCCGCTTTGCTTTTCGCAGTACCGGTCAGGGTGACGACTCCGGTGCCGTTAGTTTCTACGCTGATATTCGTCGCGCTGACCTGCTTGTCCTTCGCGAATTCGGCCTTGACCATCGCCGTGATGGTAGTGTCTTTTACTGAGTCCTTAAACCCTTCCTTCTGTGTGCTGGTGTCCGCGGAATGTTCGGTCTTTTTGCTGCTGTTCGAGTATGAATCCGCAGAATAGGCAGCAACCGGCGTAATAAGAGCTCCGGCAACAAAACACGCTGATATTAATGTGACTTTCATGAATCCTCCAGTTTAGGGTTTATGACAGTTGCAGGGTATTAGACGCACGAGGCCGCGATTCCGTCGTCGGACATTTGTTGATACAGATGTGGGACGTTTCTTACGCACGCAACGCTCACAGCGCAGTGTGCGCTCAAGCGTCGGCCGCAGGCACGTCTAGTTCCGCAGCAATCAGGTGCGTAATCCTGGTCTCGCTCTCGAGCAGACGACTCACCTTTTCCTGCACTATCCGGTCCGCGTTCGTCACGCGTTCATGTTGCCGAAGATGTTCGAGCCAGGACTCGACGAGAAACGTTTCTAGATACCGT
Source organism: uncultured beta proteobacterium (assembly GCA_963829085.1). GTDB lineage: Bacteria > Pseudomonadota > Gammaproteobacteria > Burkholderiales > SG8-41 > PALSA-1004. The sequence continues at coordinate 92,488 of CAWHHJ010000012.1, forward strand.
TGCGGGTCGGCCGGATCCTCAAATACGCCCCAGCGATACGCGCCGTCGCGCCGGCGTTCATGCGCAATGCCGTCGAGCGCTGTCAGAAACGCTTGGCGATTTTTCTTCGCAACCCGGTATTCGACAGTCACCAGCACCGGCCCGCGATCATTCTCTATTTCACGCATTACGACGGGCGCCGGCCAGTGCATGGATGGCGTCAGATCCGCGCCGCTGCCGGTCTCTAGTTTCCAGCGCCGTGTGAGGGGAATGCCGCACAGCGCGCACGCGGCGGCAACATATAGTGCGCCGGGTACGCCGGCCATTCGAGCAACCTGTCCCCATACCGCGCTGCCGACGGTCATGGCGCCGAAGAATACGGTGGAATAGACGGCGAGTCCGCGCCCGCGAACCCATTGCGGCAATGCGAATTGCGTAGACACGTTAAGACTCGACAGCACTGCGATCCACGAAATGCCAGCGATGATGCTGGCGGCGAATGCAATCGGTAGGTACTCGCGCAGCTCCATACAGAAACAGCGCAATGGCAGTCCCGATTGTGCCCGCTGCAACCAGTTTGTCGCATCCGAGCTTCGCTCTTAGCCAGGGTAAAAGGAAGGCGCCCCCGATGGCGCCAACGCCGATGGCCCCGAGCAGCATTCCATAGATCTCCGCCCCGCTCGAGATTTGATCTCGCGCCACGAGTGGCAGGAGCGCCCAATACGCGCTTGCGAACAAAAAGAAGGCCGCCGCGCGCATGAGCGTCGCGCGTAATTCGTAGTTGTATCGCGCATACCGGATACCTGTCCGCATGGCACTCATAAAGCGCTCGGCCGGAAGCCGGCTCGCGTTCTGCGGGGGCGAGCGCCACCACAGCAAGGCGCCGATGATTCCAAAATTGCTGATGACGTTGAGCCAGAACGGCGCGCCGATGCTGATACTGACGATGATGAGGCCGCCCAATGCAGGGCCCACTGCGCGGCTTATGTTGACGCCGACGCTATTCGCCGCGATCGCCTGCGGCAGATCCGCGCGCGGTACGAGCTGGGGAACAATCGATTGCCATGCGGGTGTCGTGAGAGCACCGGCGGCCTCGATCATAAAAGACGAAGATGAGCAATACGGCGGGCGTCATCAGCTCAAATGAAACCAGCGCGGCAAAGATCGCCGCGATCGCGGTCACTGCGGTTTCCGCGAGGATAAGAAAGCGGCGCTTATCGATGATGTCTGCGAGCGCGCCGGCCGGCAGCGCAAACAGAAACATCGGTAATGTGGTTACTACCTGAACGAGCGAAACCATCAGTGGATCCGCGTCCAGTGTTGTCATCAGCCACGCCGCCGCCGCGCTGTACATCCACGTTCCGATATTCGCCAGGACGGTGGCCGTCCACAGCACCGTGAATGTGGTATGGCGAAAAGGACTGAACGGGGACGGCGCTTGCTGCGGCTCGGACACTGCGGGAATTCCTGACGGCAGAACCGTCACATGTTAACGCTATATCGCGGCGCTCGAAGTCAGTCGACGCGAGCGCCGGTAGCTCGCACTACTTTGTCCCACTTTGTGATTTCCGCTGACAGGAATGCACGCATCTCTTCCGGCGTCGCAGTAAGCGGCTCGGCGCCCTGTAAAGCGAGACGGCTTTTAATTTCGCTGGAGCCGGCGACTTTCGTGATCACTGAATTCAGTTTGCGAATGATGTCAGCAGGCGTGCCGGCAGGCGCGAGGAAGCCAAACCAGTTCACGATGTCGTAGCCGGGATAACCCGATTCGTCTATGGTCGGTACTGCAGGCAGCAATGGCGAGCGCTTGAGCGCCGTCACGGCAAGCGCGCGCAGCTTTCCCGATTGCAAATGTCCGCTTACAGGAGACAGATTGACGAACAGTACCGGCACGCGGCCGTTTATCGCATCGGTGAGCGCAAAGCTGCTGCCTCGATAAGGCACGTGCACGAGCTTGACGCCGGCCATGGATTGCAAAAGCTCCATGGCAAGATGGTTGGCGGCGCCGTTTCCGGTCGACCCGTACGATACCGCGCCGCTATGTCTTTTCAGAAACGCGACGAAGTCTTTTACGTTTGTTGCCGGCAGCGATGGATGCACGACGAGACAAAACTGCTCCTCCGCGGCGAGCGCAATAGGCGCAAAGTCCTTGAGGAGGTCATAGCTCAGATTCTTGTAGAGACTTGGCGCAATCGCGTGCGGCAGCGACGCGACGAAGATCGTGTATCCATCCGGCGCCGACCGGGCGGCGATCTCGGCGCCGATGTTGGCACCGGCGCCAGGACGGTTCTCGATCACGACCTGCTGGCCAAGATTTTCAGTCAGCTTTTGCGCGAGCAGGCGCACAAGCACATCGGAAGCACCGCCTGCGGCTTGCGCGATGATGATCTTGATTGGTTTGCCCGGGTAGTCGTCCGCCTGCGCCGGATGTCCAGCGTACGACGCCCACGCGCACAGGACCACGAATCGCAAGATGCGAGACACGGCTGAACGCAACTGGCGCGAACGAGGTGCGAAGACGCTAGATCGCAGCGGCGTGTAAATGGCCGCGCGGATGTCGCGCCTTGTCGTCCGCGCCGGCCTGGAAGTGCGGACGATCGCCCTCCGTCATCGTCTTGTGCATGATGCGCCGTGCATGCGGATCGAACGCGTCACGATGATGCATCGTGCAGCGGTTATCCCAAACGAGCACGTCACCGACGCGCCATTGATGATGCCATTGAAACGCCGGCTGCTCCGTATGCGCCCATAACTCGTTCAGCAGGCACTCCGATTCCTCGACTTCGAGGCCGTTGATGTATGCAAAGTTGCGCCGGCCAAGATAAAGGCAATTGCGGAGTGTCTCGGGATGTGTGCGCACAATCGGGTGCACCGGACCGGGCGACTCCCGTACATCCGTTACCGGCTTGTAGCCCCGCCGCAAAACACCGGCGCTGTTATAGCTCGCGTCGTGTTTGATGGTCAGCCCGCGGATGCGCTCGCGCAGATCGCGTCGAAGCGTTTCGTACGCGAGATACATGTTGGTGAAGCCGGTATTGCCGCCGGGCGTCGAAGGTATCTCGAGCGAATAAAGTAAGGTCGCGGCGTAAGGAACTTCCTCAAATGAAAAATCCGTGTGCCAGTACGCTTCGCCGTCGCCAAGGCTGCCGATAGCAACGCCGTTCTCCACAACGTTGGACACCACATTTACATTCGGATGCTTGAAGGTCTTAACGTTACCGGCGAGCTGATGACCCGCGACGGGATGTGAAAGTTTCCCGAAGCGTTGCGCGAAAGCGACCAGCTCATCGTCGTTCAGCGTCTGACCGCGAAAGAGCAGCACGAGGTTCTCGAGCCATGCCTGCTTGATCGCATGCGTTTTTCGGTTATCGAGCTGGCGCACATCGCCGCAGACGACTTCTGCGCCGAGTGTCGCGGTGACCGGTTTGATCTGAATGCCATCAACCGCGGACGATGGCACTGAAGCGGTGCGTTGACTCATTTCCATTGCGTCTCCTCCGCCGGACTTGGTGCCGTGCTGGCTGACGCAGCTTAACAGACCGGCATGATGAAGGAAATCGATGACGCCGCTCGTTAGAACTGAGCGGGCGGCTTGGAAAGAACGCTTACTCTGCTCGGATACCGGCGTCCTTTATCAATCTGCTGATGCGAGCTGTTTCTAATCTCATGGTCGCTGCAAGCTGCTCCGGCGTTCCGCTCGCCGGCTCGACGCCGGCAGCCAAAAATTTTGCCTTCATGTCCGGCCGCTCTAAAAGCCGCACGATTTCCCGGTTCAGTCTGACGACAATCTCTCGCGTCGTCTTTGCAGGCGCAAACACACCGTACGTTGAAACAGATTCGTAGCCAGGCAGACCTGACGCCGCAACCGTAGGCACGCCCGGGAGTAGAGCCGATGGCTCCATGCTCGTCACTGCGATCACATGCACGCGGCCGGTCCGCATGTATGGCGTTACCGCGCCCGCCGTTGGAAACATTACCTGCAGCTCGTCGGCAAGCAACGCAGTCAATGCAGGCCCGGCGCCTTTGTAGTTGATGCGCACGATGTCAACGCCCGCCATCGCCTTGAACAATTCAGCGGCGAGATGATTTGAAGCTCCGGTTCCGCTCGAGCCGTAATTGAGCTTGCCCGAGCTGGCCTTTGCGACCGCTATCAACTCCGTCACGGACTTCGCTGCAACCGCCGGACTGACGACGAGCACGTTCGCGGACTTCGCCACCGTGGTGATCGGGGAGAAATCGCGCTCGATTTCATAAGGCGTGATTTGCAGCAGCGGCCCGATCCAGAGAGTGCTGTTATACAGAAGCAGCGTGTAACCATTGGGCGGTGCTTTCGACACAACATCTCCGGGCACCACGCCGCTCGGCCGATTATCGATCACCAGTTGCACGCCGAGTGCCGGCGCAAGTCCCAGTGCGAGCAGACGCGCCTGCACATCGTTGCCGCCGCCGGCCTCTGATGTCACGAGGCGTATCGGCCTCGCCGGATAGTCCTCCGCGAGTGATGCGGCAGCCGCCAACAAGGCGACGTATGCACACAGCAGATGAATGCAGACGCGTGGCCGCAGTTCACATGATGTGTAGTGCATGGTGTACGTCTAAGCTTTGATGCTTAGCATCCCGATCACTTCCGCTGCAACGCGGCGTGCTTTGGACATGCTTTCTTCAGGCGTCTCCAGCGCAGGCGCATCCTGTTTGTAGACGACCATCGTCGGGTCTTGCGCACCGAGCGCCAGGAACTGCGCCTTCGCGAGCACCTCGAATGGCTCGTGCACGAGCACGATGGCCGGTATGCCTTCCTTCCAGGCTTGGAACGCGTCGCGTACGGCGGCGCCGGTGCAGGACCCTCAGGCGCCGACACCAACGATGAAATAATCGACTGCCGCTGCGACCTGTTCAAACTTTTTCGCATCGAGCGGAGCCCACGTGTTGTTCTTATAGGCGCGCTCGACGGCTAGCGGGCTGCTTAATTCTTCGAACGCGCTCTCAAACCGCTCCCAGAAACCTTTGGTGACCGGATACTGATTCCAGATGAATCCGACACGCCGCCCAACGGGCGTCTCGAGCGAGCGTCGCTGCGCCTGTGACTGCGTGCGCGGATAACCGATCGGGCTGACGAGTTCAAGCATGCTGTTCTCCTTGTTACGCAGGTAAGCGGATTTTTTTAGCCACCATAGGTTTGCCGACCGAGCTGCGGCTGGAAATTGAAACGCATTGCCCCATCTGCGGCGCTTGTCCGCCGCCGACCGCGACATGTATTTCGTCGGGCGTGACCGGCGCGACGAACATCGGACGCTCACTTGGTGTCTTGGTGTATGGATCAGGGAACGGCGCCGCCGCACCTTGCTTCTGATCATTCTGCCAGTCGTACGAATACTTACGCGCCCGTTCAGCAATCGCGGCACGCAGTTGGTTGCGCGTATAGCCTGCCTGCGCGAAGGCTTGCGCGAGCGTCGGATTAATGACGTAGATATAGCCGCGCTGGCCGCCGCTCGTCGACAATCCAACGCGTCCGATGCCGCGCGCGAGCAATGTGATGCATTCGTTGAGGCCAACGGTATTGATGGGCACCGCGAGCTGCGAATGCTCGCCCGCCTTCATCACCGTGACAGCGCTGTCTGCCGCGTCGATGCCGAAGTCGGTATGCATCGGTCCCCACGGCGCCAGCTCGCGTTCTTCTCCGATGCAATAGCTCCAGGCGGTGGGATGGCCCATGGTTCCTTTGATGAGTTTTCCGGGGTGCGCGCGGCCGATGTTCCACAGGATTAGCCGGATGGCGCGCCCGATCGTCGCGTTCGCGCGTCCGCCGTTGGGGCCGAAGATCCACTCGCGTGTATGAAATTTCAGATCATTCACAACGGGGCCGCTGACCAGCGTAAAAATCGACGCCGATCCCGTGGACTGCGTCGTGTTGATGGGAAACTCCGGATCGACGAGCGCTTCCACTGCTGCGAGCACGACCGGCGCGTACTGCGGCAGGCAACCCGCCATCGCGCAGTTGGCAACGATATTCTCGATGGTCGCTTCGCCGTCGGCAGGAAATATCGTACCGAGAACTTCTTCGGGATCACGGCGCAGATATTCGAGCATCTCGCCGACGACCTTGCGTGTGGGCGGAAAGACGGGCAGGCCGTCGGTCCATCCGTGCTCATAGACGAACTCGGTGAATTCATCCGCGGATTCGAGTCGATGTACCTCAGCCTTTTGTGCCATCGCCGTTTTGTGCATCGTTATGACGGTGTTCGAATATGCGCGGAAACGATGGGCTGCGCAAGGCGCGGTAGCCGCGCTTGCAATTGACGCAGCATCGCGACATGTGCAATAAATAAAACTCACACCGATAGTTTGCCGGCGGACCCTTGAACAAATTCAGCGCGCATGTTCCGTCGGCCGTTACCAGGAGTAGCCATGAGCGATCTGCCTAAGTCCATCCATATTTACGAACAAGGTCCGCGCGAAGGCTTTCAATTCGAGAAAGGCCCGATTCCGACCGCACGCAAGATCGAGCTCGTCGATGCGCTTTCGACAACCGGCATCAAACATATCCAGGTGTGTTCGTTCGTGCCCGCCAAGAACGTTCCGGGTATGGCGGATGCCGAAGAAGTCGCGAAGGGCTACAACCGCCATACCGGCATTCGCTATGAGGCGCTCGCCATGAATGCGAAAGGTGTCGAGCGCGCAATTGCAACCGGCCGCTTCGAGACGACCGGTATCATCTCGCTCACGGCATCTGAAGCATTCCTCCAACGCAATCAGAAGCGCACGCTCAAACAGAACTATGAAGCGCAGCACGCATTGATCGAGATGTATTAGCACTACAGCGTGCCGGTCGAGCGCGGCTCCATCATGGCGGCGTTTGGCTGCAATTATCAGGGCGACATATCGGTGCAGCAGGTCCTCGATATGACCCGCCAGGTTTTCGATCTTGCCGCGGAGCACGGCTTGACCATCAAGGTGCTCAATTATGCGGACACGATGGCGTGGGCCACACCGCAGTCGATCAAACGCGTGATCGGCGCCGTGCGCGAAAAATATCCGGACCAGCGCTTGTCACTGCATCTGCACGATACGCGCGGTATGGCAATCGCCCTCGCATATGCGGCGATGGAAATGGGCGTCGATATTTTCGATGCGACGGTCGCGGGCCTCGGCGGTTGCCCATTCGCAGCGCATAAAGGCGCGGCGGGCAATATCTGCACGGAAGACCTCGTGTTTCTCTGCGAAGAGATGGGCATCGACACGGGCATCAATCTCGAACGCCTGATCGAAGTTGCGCAACTTGCGGAAGACATCGTCGGACATCCGCTGCCCGGTTCGCTCATGAAAGGCGGCAGTCTGCGGCCGCTGCGCGATAAGGCGCGCATGACTGTGCATTGACGCTGATCGCGAGCGCTCAATGACAAGACCGGGTCGATAGCTTGCATTGCAGGTGCAAGCTGATAGCGCACTTCGAAGAAACGTAATCCTGGATTTGATGCGCGGAAAATTCGCGCTTTTACATTCTTCGTGCGGAGCATGCGTGCTGTCAAAACGAAAACGCCCTTGTCGCTGCACAAGGGCGTGATATCGGAAGCACAGACGGACGGCTATTGCGGACCGGTTAGATCGTTGCTTGCGCCGCCCGCGCAACGCGGTTCACTGTAGTGCTGGCGACACCACAACGATAAGCCCATCGGACCTGCTGTATTGTTGACCATTGCAGGATAGCTGCCGGCGGTATTGGGACTAGCGGTCCCGCAACCGACAACGACCAGTGCAAAGATTATGGCGATTGAGCATGTTCGAATATTAGAAGCTGACGCATCAGGTTTCATGAGAAGCCTCCTGGGGTAATCAAAGAAGTGGCTGCACGGAGACACCGGTTCTCTATTATAAGCATTGCGCGCCAGCAGGAAGTCGGACATCGGTATTACCTTAGCACTGAGTAAGAACAGCAAAGGACAGCGTTTATTCCCGCCCGTGCCTGAATTGACGGTTGACGAGCTACGATTCTGCATTCGGAGTTTGGGAGGCTGAGTGGAGTGAGCTCAAGCCCGCATCCATACTCGGACATACCAAGGGCGTGGACGTGCGTCCGGGATGAGACCAGAGGCTCTGGAGGACGCTATCGCCATCAGCGTTTTGTACACGGCAGGCACTCGCAGCCGCGCGAGAGCCGGCAAACGCCCGCGCCGGCATTGACCCGCAATCCATACTAACGGAAGAATTACAAATGAACCGGGCGCACACAATATAAGAGCATACGAGCCCCATTTTTTAAGTCCGGGCGATACTGATGTTTGCAAGCGAGTGAACATCGTGTTTCCATGACCGGTTGGTTGTTGATACTCATTAGTCGGACGAGCGTGTGGAAAATCGACACCCCGGCCGCCGCATCAAAAAATAAAGTGTGACCGGTTCTAGCATCAGGACGCGCTTTTTCATGCCCGCGGATTTTATTGATGGTCAACTGGCGAAGGGACGCTTGGCGGAGCGGTATCCCGGCTTGCGCTTGAATGGCGACGTGTCAGTTACAATTTCGGGTGACTGATTTTTTTGGCGCGATTCGAACCGCCGGCTGCTGCGCGCTCGGCCTCATCATGGCAGATCTTGCGACCGCGGCTGATGCCGAGCGAAGCTGCGCACCAGTAGCCGAATGGACGGTGCCCGGCAGCTCGCAAATCAGCGCCACTGAACTCCTTTCCCGCGCTGCGAAATCGCAAGTCGTGTTGCTGGGCGAGAATCACGACAACGCAGATCATCATCGTTGGGAGTTGTACACGGTTGCCGCGCTGTCAGCGCTGCGACCTCAGCTGGCGCTCGGTTTCGAAATGTTCCCGCGCCGCGTGCAGCCTGCGCTGGACCGCTGGGTCGCAGGCGAACTGAGCGACGATGAGTTCCTCAAGGCAACCGATTGGGCTCGAGTCTGGGGCATCGCAACTGAAGACTACTTCTCCTTATTTCACTTTGCGCGCCTGAATCGCACTCAGATGATTGCGCTCAATGTGGACCGCGACTTTGTGCGCGAAGTACGGCAAAACAGTTTTGAAAGTGTGCCCGCTGAAAAACGCGAAGGTGTGTCGAAGCCAAGTCCGGCGAGCGAAGCCTATGTGGAGCGCTTGTTTGCTGTCTACTCGGAGCACCCGGAGAAGAAAGCGGGTCCACCGGCACGCACCGATCCGGAATTCCAGCGCTTCGTCGAAGCTCAATTGATCTGGGATGGCGCGATGGCCCAGGCAATCGCCGCCGCAGTCGCGCGCAGACCGGACGCGCTTGTCATCGGTATCATGGGCAGCAGCCATATCGCCTACGGGCAGGGCGTGCCGCACCAGCTCGATCAGCTTGGTATCAAGAACGTGACGACGCTATTGCCCTGGGATCGAGACGCCGACTGCAAACAGTTGTCAGCCGGGCTTGCAACAGCGGTCTTTGGATTTCCGAAGCGACCGCCGCCTTCGCCATCGCGTCCACTGCTCGGGGTCGCGCTTGAAACTGTGCCGGAAGGCGTCCGCATACAGACGGTCAGCAAGGGCAGTGTCGCCGAGGTCGCTGACTTGCGCATTGGCGACGTGGTTTTCGAGGCGGCAGGCACCGCCATCAAACAAGCGGCGGACTTGAGAGCCGCTGTCGAAAAGACGGCGCCGGGCACCTGGCTTCCGCTGAAAGTGAAACGTCAAAACGAAAGTGTAGAGCTGATCGCGAAATTTCCAGCGCCGCGATGATCCGTTTTGTGAAGTGTCTTGCGGCGCTGATAAGCGCGATCGCGCTTTCAGGGCCGACGTTTGCCGCTGCGCCGCCGGCACACGAAATTTCCGTGCGCATCGAGCCGGCGACGCACTCACTTCAAGGCCGCGACACGATCACCTTTGATACTGCCCGCGCAGCCACTCTGCTTTTGTCGACGCGATTCAAGCTGGACTCACTGCTCATCGACGGCAGCAGCATTCAAGCGGCAACGACGACAGCGGGTCAATTGCAGCATGTAAGCCTGCCTGCAGCCCGCCGGATCGACGTGCGGTGGCACGGTACGCTCGCTGCACTTGATTCAAAGCTCGATCATCGAGCCACGCTCACGTACAACGAGCCGGTGACGGGTGCTCAGGGCACGTTTCTTCCTGCTGGCTCCGGTTGGTACCCTTCGGTAGACGGTGCGCTCGAGCGCTATACCGTAGAGCTGGACTTGCCTGCATCACAACGGGGACTCGTCCCGGGGCGACTTACGGAAGAACGCGTTATCGATGCGCGTTATCGCGCGCGCTTCGACTTCCGCGAGCCCGCGGAAGGAATCTCGCTCATGGCCGGTCCCTATCGCATTGATGAACGACGATTGCGAACTGCGGCGGGAACTGACGTGCGGCTGCGTACTTACTTCCATGCTGAGATCGCGGATCTTGCCGGCGGCTATCTGGACTCAGTCGCTGCGTATCTCGACATGTATGAGCGATGGATCGGCGCCTATCCGTTTTCGGAATTCAGTATTGTGTCGAGCCCCACGCCGACCGGATTCGGCATGCCGACGCTCACCTATCTCGGCATCAGTGTGCTGCGTCTTCCATTTATTCGCTCGACCTCGCTCGGTCACGAAGTGCTGCATAACTGGTGGGGTAACGGCGTCTATCCTGATTATGCGCACGGCAACTGGTCGGAAGGACTGACGACGTTCATGGCGGATTACGCGTATCGCGAGCGGGAGACTGCGGAAGCGGCAAAAGCGATGCGCCTCGCTTGGCTGCGCGACTATGCGGCCATGCCGCCGGGCGACGATGTGCCACTCGTTCGCTTCACTTCGCGTACGCACGGCGCGTCGCAGGTTGTTGGCTATAACAAGACCGCGATGGTCTTCTTCATGCTGCGCGACGCCCTCGGTGCGACTGCATTTGACGATGGTGTGCGCACGTTCTGGCAGGAGCAGCGATTCCGCGTTGCATCGTGGGACGACCTTCGCGCCGCCTTCGAGCATGCGTCCGGTAAGCCGCTTGCTCCATTCTTCGACGAGTGGGTGAGCCGTGCCGGTGCGCCCGATCTGCGCATCGGCGATGCACAGGTTACGCGCATGGGTTCGGGCTGGCGGCTGGATGTGTCATTGCAGCAAGGAACGCCCGCTTACACGATCTCAGTCCCGCTTGTAGTGCGAACCGCGGACGCTGACATTACGCACCGCGTTCAAATCTCACGTGATGCACAGACCATAACGCTCGACCTTCCGAATGAGCCGCTCACAATCACGCTTGACCCGGAGCTTCGCATCTTTCGAAGACTCGGCGCCGGTGAAGCGCCGCCGATTCTGCGCGAAGCGATGCTTGCCGCGAGTCCGACGGTCTCGGTGCTTGCAAAGGGTTCTGCGCTTGAGGCAGCCGCTCGCGACATTACGTCGGCGCTATTGCAGAGATCCACTGCGAATAGCGCTGCAGCAATCGCTGTGGTCATCGGCCTCCACGCGCAGGTCGACGATTGGCTTGCGGGTCAGAAACTCCGGCACGACCGGCGTTACTCGCTCCGACGCAAGGCACGGCGCAAGTTTGGACGATGCGCGCTGACAATGGCCGAACTGTGGTGCTCATTTCCGGCCGTGACGCATCTTCACTCGCAGCAATTTCATCGGCGCTGCCGCACTACGGTCAGCAAAGTTATCTGGTATTCGAGGGCTCGCGCGTGAGCGAGCGCGGCACCTGGCCATCACAGCCTCAAGTCTGGGAGGTGAAGCGATCGGCTGGCGACCGCAAATAGCGGTGTGCTTAACGCAAACAAGTAAACTTGTGTTCGTCAGCAGACCGTTGTACCTGAGGAGGTCCTATGAGCGCGGCTAAAGTGCGGCACGTCGTCGCGGACATTCATATTGCTGCGCTGGTGTGCGGCGGTCTGCGTCACATACGTTGCATTAGCAGGCGCAGCGCAAACGTATCCGGACAAACCGCTGCGCCTCGTTGTGCCTTTTCCGGCCGGCGCCTCCAGCGATATCGTCGGCCGCATGCTGGGCGAGAAACTCTCCGAGCAATTGGGCGAGCAAGTGGTGCCCGATAACCGCGCTCGGCGCCGGCGGAAATCTCGGTATCGCATTCACCGCCAAGGCTCCGCCCGACGGCTACACGATGGTGATCGCCACTGCGAGCATCGCAGTAAGTCCATCGTTGTATTCCAAGCTTGGCTATGATCCGGTCAAAGATCTCGCTCCGATAGCGCGGCTGACTTCGATTCCGAACATCATGCTTGTGCACCCGTCAGTACCGGCGAAAACGCTGCGGCAGTTTATTGCTCTTGCGCGTGCGCGTCCCGGCAAACTGAATTACGGATCCGGCGGCATCGGCACGACCAACCATCTCGCTAACGAGCTCCTCAAGCATCTCGAAAAAATCGACATCGTGCATGTCCCCTATAAGGGCGTCACGCAGGCGATGGTCGCGATGATGGGCGGCGAGGTCGACGAAGTCGTGATGCCGGTGTCGACGACGCTGGTGCATATACGTGCCGGTAAAGTGCGGCCGCTTGCAGTGCTTACCGAACAGCGTGTGGCTGCTGTTCCGCAAGTACCCACTGGTATAGAGGCCGGGGTCCCGGGCTTCACCATGCCGTTGTGGTATGCCATGTTCGCGCCCGCCGGCACGCCGCGCGACATCGTATCGCGGCTCAATCGTGAAATCGTCAAAGCGCTCGAAACCCGCGACTTGCGCGAACGGCTCACTGACATCGGCGTCGAGCCATGGCCGGGAACGCCCGAAGAGCTTAGAGATTTGCTGCGGACCGAGATCGAGCGTTACGGCGCAGTTGTGCGCTCGGCCGGAGTACCGCGCCAATAGCCGTTCGCAATTTCAAACTTGAATGACGCTGACGTGCGACTCTGTTTCAGTCAGCGCATATGCAACGGTCCATTGAGACCGTCTGCACTCGCTGTTCCTCTCGCACGCAGGTTCTGCAGAGAGCGCGAGTCGCGGCAATTCGAGCGTTACGCACTATCATCGACAAACTTTACGTCGCCGATCCAGTTGCGCTTCCTTCGCTCGAGCCGATCATCCGTCCCTTCGCCGTCGAAGTCGGAGGAAGAGCGCCGCACCACTGAGGGATCGATGCCTTCGAAGGCGTTGACATTTACTACCGCGTAGAGACGGCCGTCGATGCGGCTGGTGACAACCGGCACGACGCCGCAGCGTGCGCAAGTGTGGAACTCCGCGGTGCGCGTTCCGAATGCATAGTTCGATACGAGTGAGGAATCTTTAATCGACATCTGCGAGCGCTACTCGAGGGATTAGAGGTCCACACGCCACCGTGCTTTACGCAGAATGAACACGAGCAGGCACGAGCGTGAATTTCAATCGGATGCGGTTCCCACGTTAGTGAGAAAGCGATATTTCCACAGTGACACTTGCCGTGGATCAACATTCGTTCGACATCCGATCAGTCTCATTCGCCAGTGCAACGCTTATTCTTCCATTATCACATGGCGAATTCACGAGACTCACTCGTCCGGGTAAAGCGTACTGCAAGCGGGTCGCGTGCACGCACAGTCCATGTATGTCGAAGCTACAATGAGAGGGCCGCGCAGTTTCGGTAAGGAGAGGACATACATGCTTACACGCCGCCAGGTTGTCACGGCGCTCACCTTGAGCGCTCTTTTGCCCGCAGCAGCTCGGGCACAGGCGACCAAGCGCCGTATGGTGGTCGGCGTAATTCGTGTTAATCCACGTGACGTCAACGAAACGTTCGTCGAACCGTTTCGCCGCCACATGGCATCGCTCGGATGGACGGAAAACGATAACGTCGAATTTGTATTCACATGGGCGGACGGCCGTAACGATGCGCTGCCGAAACTGGCTGCAGACATGGTCGCACGTAAAGTCGATGTGATCGTAACATTCGGGCGGCCCGGTACCATCGCCGCGCAGAAGGCGACAGCGACGATTCCGATTATTGCGATGACGGACAATCTCGTGGCGTCCGGCCTCGTCAAAACCATGGCGCGTCCCGGCGCCAATACGACGGGTGTCTCTATCCTTGCCACTGAGCTAGATGCGAAGCGGCTTGAAGTTCTGCGAGAACTGCTGCCGTCCGCGCGGCGTATCGGCGTGCTGCACGATCCGACAATCAATATCTCGATGCCCGATGTCAAGGCGGCCGGTCGGGCTATGGGCGTGGAGCTGGTCTTCGCGCCCGCAGAGACGCAGGTAGAAATCGTCGGCGCGATAAAAACTTTGATTGAGGAAAAAGTTGCCGCCGTAAATGTGCATGCATCGCCGACTCTGAATGCATATCGCGCTTATCAGATAGAAGCGTTCGCGCGCGCTCGCATCGCCGCTATTTACGAGTGGCCCGAAACCGCCGAGCAGGGTGGCCTGATGGGCTACGGTCCGCGCAACACAGGTGTGTATGCCCAGGTTGCCGAACTGGTCAACAAGGTCTTGCGCGGCACGCGGCCGGCAGAGTTGCCGGTCGAGCAACCAACCAAGTTCGAGCTCGTGATCAACGCGAAAACCGCCAAAGCGCTCGGCATCACAATTCCGCAATCCATTCTGCAGCGGGCTGATAAGGTGGTTCAATGACACGGAGGCAGGGGGACGATTTGCCAGCCGCGGCACCGCTTGCGCAACCAATCTTGAATCAGCCGCTATCAAAGGCGAGTGATCGCAGTGAGCGCGGGAGGTAAGGCGATGAGCAATCTGCATTCGACACGAAAGATCCTCATCGTTCTTTTGCCGGTGCTTTTAGCGGGCGCCGTGCATGCGCTTGACTATCCAACGAAGCCCGCTCGATTACTCGTGGGCTTCGCGGCGGGCGGCGGTGTCGATGTCACTGCACGCATCGTGGCTGCCAAGCTGGGTGAATTGTGGGGCCAGCCCGTCATTGTCGATAATCGGGCCGGCGCCGGCGGCACTATCGCGAGCGACATTGCTGCCAAAGCGCCACCGGATGGGTATTCACTGCTCTTCTGCGGCATCTGGTCTCATGGAGTCGCGCCGTCGTTGTACAAGAAGCTGCCCTACGATCACTACAAGGATTTCACGCCGGTATCGATGATTGGTACGACGCCGAACGTTCTGGTGGTCAATCCTGCGGTGCCGGTGAAATCAGTGAGCGATTTCATCGCCTACACCAAGGCCAACGACGGCAAGATCATCATTGCGTCGCCCGGCGTGGGCAGCTCGCCGCACATGACGCTCGAACTTTTTCGTCTCACGACCGGCATCAACATCGTGCACGTGCCGTACAAAGGAGGCGCACCGGCTCTCACGGATCTTCTGGGCGGCCATCTGCAAGCAATGTTCGACAACATGTCGACTCAGTTGGCTGTGATGAAGTCGGGCCGCACGCGTCCGCTTGCCGTTACGTCGCCCAAGCGCAGCGTGCATCTGCCTGATGTGCCGACAATGCGCGAATCGGGCGTGCCGATAGATGTGACGGTCTGGTACGGGTGGTGCGCGCCCGCGGCGGTGTCGAAAGCGATTGTCGCGAAACTGAACGCTGATTTGCACAAAGTTTTGAGCGCGCCCGATACGCAGCGACGGCTCGTCGAGGTTGGCGTCGATCCCGCACCCTCGACACCCGAGCAGTTTGCAGCGTTCATCAAGTCGGAGACCGAAACCTGGGCACGAGTTGTCCGTGAAGCGAAGGTACCGCAGCAATAGCGCGCTTTGTATCATCCAAGCAGAGCGTCCAAACGCGCAACGATATGAGTTGAATGCGCAACGCTTTCGTACTATTTATGAACGAGCCGGCAATCGCAGCGGGGAACTTCCGGACATTCCCGCCAGTCTTGCACCGTGACCGCTGCAGTTCATAACTCAAGCACGACCTAAAACGTTGGCTCGCACTTGAGCGTGTCAATCAACCGCAGGATTGGAAACATGTGCCGCTTCGCGATATTTGCGCTTATGTGTGTGAGCACAATGTGCTGGGCACAGAACGACCTGCGGAGTTGCCTCGCTGGTTTGGCCGGCGATCCCAGGTTCGCCTCGCTATCTGCGAAGTTGTCTCTCGGTGATGCAACGAGTATGTCTTCGGCGATGCTCGAAGATCGTTCTATTGCAAACCGCAATGAACGAGAGGCGATTGGCAATTGGGCCGCCGCGCGCAGCGAATGCGTAAAAGTCGCGAGCCGCGAAGGTAATGAAGTCTATCGCCCGCCGCTGCTGGCTTACAGCATTGAAGCCGAGAACAAGGTGATGGCGGCACTCAAGGAGCTCTACGATGGAAAGATATCTTTCGGTCAGTTCAGTCAGCGACGGCAGGCGATCGTCGAAGAGTTGCGTGACAAATCTGCGGCCTTGAATCGCAGGATTCAGGATCAGAGAACGGCGGAAGAGCAGTCCGCGCGCCAGGCCCGCGAGGCCGAGCACACGCAGAAGGAATTGCAAGAGCTCGAGCGGCAGACGTTACTTGCTCAACAGCAGGCGCAGGAAGCAAACGAGCGTCATATTCCATGGCGACGCATTGAGCCATATGCGTTGCGCGCTCCCGCATACGGTGGCGTACGCCCGTACCGCGACTGCTTTCGGTTCGGCAATCGAATCGTTTGTAATCCGCGGTGAGCGCTCGCTCGACGCGGTGAGTGCTGATTCGGCTAGTCGGGTTTCATGCCCGACGCCTTCACGACCGGTGCCCAGCGCGCAATTTCTGCTTTCATAAAGGCGCGAAATTCATCCGGCGTGCTGCCCACCGGTTCGACCATTTCAGTGCCGAGGCGCTCCCGCACGTCCGCGCGCTGAAGCGTCTTCACGATTCTTGCATTGAGCTGAGCGACGATATCTTTCGGCGTGCCTGCAGGCGCGAGCATGCCGATCCACTGCGTCGCCTCGTAATCCGGGACACCGGCTTCGGCGATCGTCGGCAATTCGGGCACCAGCGCAAGGCGCTTCGCTGAGGTTACGGCGAGCGCACGTACGCGCCCTGCCTTTGCCTGTGGCAGCACCGTCGGCACCGTGGCAAACACCATCGACAGTTGGCCGGCGATCAGATCGCTGAGCGCCGGTGGCACGCCCTTGTACGGAATATTCTGAATGTCGGTGTTGGTCCGCAACTTGAAATACTCGGCAAGAATATGCGGATTGGAGCCGGAACCGGCGGAACCGTAATTCAGCACACCGGGTTTTGCCTTGGCAAGTGCGATCAGTTCGCTCACGGACTTGACCGGCAGCGCCGGGCTCACGGCGAGCATGTTCGGCATTTTCGCCAAGAGTGTGATCGCTTCAAAATCTTTTATCGGGTCATACGGTAGCTTCGAGTAGAGACTCGGATTGATGGCCATGATACCGATGCCCGCCGTCAGGAGCGTATAACCATCAGGCGCCGCGCGCGCGACAAGCTCGGTCCCGATGTTTCCGCCCGCGCCGGTACGATTGTCGATGATCAACGTTTGATCGAACGCCTCGTTCATTTTCTGGCTGATCAACCGCGACAGAATGTCCATACTGCCGCCTGCTGTATAGGGAACAACCACGCGCACCGGCTTGACCGGATAAGTCTGCGCAAGCGCGACGGCGCTCAACGTGAGCAACGCAGCAAGAGTGACGCCAAGTCGGTGAGCTTTACGCATGCCGGTCTATCGGCGTGGGCAGCGGTCGCTGTTTCATCGGTATAACATTTCTGCGTGCCTTTGCTGTAACGATTGTAAACCCGCGTGGCGGCTGCACACTGTGTACGCTCGAGTGCGGTATGGTCAGCAGCGATTCAGGGAGCGCGATTAGAATGCCAACAACATGGCGTCTTATGTCGTGCAGCTTAGCGGGCTTGCAAAAGCGTACTAAACGAAAGGAGTTCAAATGGTATCGGACCAAGTGAATGCGGACGAAGCGAATGCGGACGTAGTGAACGGAAGCTGTCTGTGCGGATCAGTGCGGTTCGAAGTGACGCTGCCGTTCGCGGACTTCCGCTATTGCTATTGCAGCCGCTGTCAGAAAGCGAGCGGCGGTGCGCACGTGGCGAATGGTTTCGTGCCGGAGCAGCAGTTCAAGTGGCTGGCGGGAGAATCAGACGTTAAGCACTTCGATCTTCCGGGCGCCAAGCGCTTCTCGGTTGCGTTTTGTCAGCAGTGCGGCACGCGCGTTCCTCACAAAATCCGCACTACGACTAACGTTCTCATACCTGCGGGATGCCTCGACGGCGATCCGGTTATGCGACCGCGCAGCAACATCTTCTGGAAATCCAAAGCCGACTGGTACATTGCGCCGGATGCGTTGCCAAAATACGACGAATATAGTGCATGACGGTCGGCCGGCGAGACCACAAGTTGGTCAATGTGAGGGACCACTCAGCGTGAGGACCGCATAGCGCCTCCGTAAAGCGGGGGCAGAGCCGGCGGTGACGGCCGCCGGCATGTCAGATGGACTCTTCGTGACAATCGGCAACGACGTGGCTAGAATGCTGCGACGCCGCAAATCACGGAGTTTTCATGGAAATCGCAGGAAAAGTAGGAGTTATAACGGGTGCTGCAAGCGGTATTGGCCGCGCAGTAGCGGCAGATTTGGCGCGCCGCAATGTGCGCGCTATGGCGCTCGTAGACATGGGCGATAACATCCACGCGGTCGCTGCTGAAGTAGACGCCGTCGCCGGCCGGCGGGTCGCTTATCCCTTTCAGGGTGATACAACCGACGACGCCTTCCGCGCGTCCGTTTTCGATTCCATGAGCAGCCAGTTCGACACCACCGTCACGATGTGCGTGCCGGCTGCCGGTATTACGCGTGATGAGCTTGCGGTGCGGATCGACAAGGTTTCCGGCAAGGCGCGCATCTATCCCGTTGAACGGTTCAAGCAGGTCATAGATGTAAATCTGGTGGCGCCCGTCTACTGGGCGCTGGAGATGATCGGTCGCATCGCCGAGAATCGCGCTGCGCAGGGCCTCAAAAAGTGGCAGCCCTCCGAAGGCATGCAAGGCGCCATCGTGTTCATCGGCTCCGTTTCGTCGCAGGGCAATCGCGGACAAATCTCGTACGCGAGCACCAAAGCGGGTCTCGAGGGCGCAGCGGCGACGATCATGAAAGAGGCAATCTACTACGGCGTTCGGTGCGGACTGATCCACCCGGGATTTACCGATACGCCGATGGTGCGCGCGTTAGGCGAGGATTACATCGGCAAGCATATATTGCCCTTTACGCAATTAAGCCGTCTGATCCGGCCCGAAGAGATTGCCGATGCGATCTGCTTCATGCTTGCCAATTCCGCCGTTAGCGGCGAGCTGTGGGCGGACGCCGGGTGGCACGCACCGGCGTAGTTTTCGGTTGGTAGTTTTTGCGCGCTTCGTATCGCGCGCAAGGTTCGCTGCAACCGGTCACGGCTGCATGCGCACGATAAGCGAACCAGTTACATCGTGACCGTTCCCTTGCTCCACGGATACCAGTGCCAGCCGGGGCCGAACATATAGCCTGCTACCGCTCCGAGCAGCGCAAAAATCGCGATCAGAATGATCACTGCCGGGATTGCTGCGATCGCCCACTTCACCATGAGCACGACCATCGACCAGAACGGAATCTTGACGTCCGTTACGACTACTTCACGTCTTTCGTTAGCCACACATTTCCTTCGTCTTTGCACATGCTGAGTTCGCGCTCAGATTCGCGCGGGTAACTGCGCAGTCGTTGATTGCCCGGTCTGTTCGGCCTTGCCGCTGCTTTGTTCCTCATCTTCGACCAGCACGAGCAGCGTCTCGCTTCCCAATGCGAACACTTCTTTTACTTTGCCGGTCACCTTTATTGTCTGTCCCTGCCTAGGCAGCGGCCGCTCAGTGACAACATTGATCTTTCCTGTCCTGTCATTGAGCGTGAAGTACTTGAAGACGAACAACGACAGCACGCCCGTCACTTCTCCCTGCACCGTCACTGTGTGATCAACGTATGTTCTGGGGTCATTCAGAATTTCTTTTATGTAAGCGGCCTGAACCTGGCTCGCTGCGAGAACCATACAAGCGCCGACCAGTAATCTCATGTTTGGCATATCGTCCTCCATACACGGATATTGAGACGGATAGCTTACGCGTCTGGTAGCTACTAGCGCACGGAGTTTTATCTGGCGTCGTCGCCATGCCGGACCGGGTCGCCGGATGTGCTTGTTACTTCATCCCGGATAGCGGATTCAGCTCCATGATTTCGATGGATGCTTGCGGAATCCCTAAGTGTGGATGGTTAGCGAATAATTTCGCCGCGGCCTCATGAGATTCCGCCTGTACCACGCAATAAAGCATATTGTCGTTGCGCGCATCAGAGATACCTTGCGCAGTAACCCGTTTGGTCTTGCCAAGTCCCGCGGGCATGTCCGTGAGCATCGCCCCATGCTCTTTCATCCAGGTCTGCCAGTCGGCTCTCATCTTGTCTTCCGCCGGCTTCCTCGTCTCGGGATCCGTTTTTGTCCAGGCTTCAATTACTGATACCGGCGCAAGATACAGGACAAAGAATTTTTTCATGATCGTTACCTTTGATTTTGCGGTTTGTTGAAGCCGACTGCGGTGTCACCGCGAATGACGACGTGTCGGCGCGAGAACGCCACAGCCTGCGCAGTATAACGGTCCGGTGTGCGTGCCGCGAACCACGGCGCCAACGATATGGGATGTGCCGACACTTACTATTGCCGGTCGATTACACTTGCCTGGTACAACCGCATGCTGTTGTGCTTGAGGGGGATGTATGGTTACGCGCCGTCGAGTCGTCCTTGCGCTTGGGGCCTGTGCACTCGCACCGGGCGCATCCATCGGGCAGCAGCAAGGCAAACTACGGCGGATTGGCCACCTTTCCGGTAGCAGCAAGGCCGCTAACAAAGTCCTCATGGATGCTTTTCGCGAGGGCATGCGAGCGCATGGCCACGTCGAAGGCCAGACTTTCATCATGGATGAGCGCTATGCCGAAGGAAATTTCGAACGGCTGCCGTCCCTTATCCAGGAACTCATTCAGCTCAAACCGGATGCGCTTCTGGTCGCAACTACGCCGGGAAATCTGGCTGCCAAGGCCGCTACATCAACGATTCCGATCGTCTTCGTCCTTGTCGCCGACCCTGTCGGTGCCGGCATTGTCCCAAGCCTTGCGCGCCAGGGCGGCAACGTCACCGGTGTTACGAACATCGTTGCCGAGCTCGGCGTTAAGCGTCTCGAACTGCTCAAGGAAATTTTTCCGAATGCGTCGCAGATAGCGATCATGGTGAATCCGAACGATCAGAACACGCCGCTGCAGATGCGATATGCAGAGGAGGGCGCGCGTCGGCTGGGCATCAAGCTGGGTCCAATACTCGAGGTGCGAAACCCCGGCGATCTGGAAAAGGCGTTCGAAGCAGCGTCGAAAGCGAACGCTCTTGCAGCAGTGAGGATGATTGACCCGCTCGTTTTTATGCTGCGCAAGCAGACTGCGGCGCTGTCAGTGAAGTATCGATTGCCCATGATTTTCCCGTCTCAAGAAGACGTCGATGACGGCGGACTCCTGTCGTATGGTGCGAATGCTCCCGATCAATTCCGGCAAGCGGCCACGATGGTGGACAAAATTCTTCACGGAACGAAACCCGCTGCGATTCCATTGGAGCAACCGACGAAATTTGATCTGGTGATTAATATGAAAACTGCTAAAGCGCTCGGTATCAAGTTTCCGAACTCAATTATGGTTCAGGCGACCAAGGTCATCGAGTAACGGCCTCGGAATCTTCGTCGGCTTACTTCATGGATTCAACTGAACTCATGCAGCGCCGGTTTTTGTGTGAATGGAAATAATCGAGCACCGTGTAATGGCGAGCGCAAGAACGCCAGAGTTGCGCCTCGATGAGATCAGCTTCGTCCTGCACTGGTAAGTCGAAAGAGCGATACTTGCGCATACACTGAGTTCTTCAGTGCATGCGCTGGATTACCGTTCACATCGGAGGATTCATGTTTCACCAATTCGTTGAGATGTGCTCACGCCGCATGCGCTCGACCGCGGCAGCCTGCATCACTGTTACGCTCGCTTGCGGCAGTCCGATGGCGGCGTTCGCACAGGCGTCTTCTGCAGAGCTGCCGGTTGTGGTGGTGCTGTCCACGGGTGGCACGATCGCCGGTCGTGGCGGATCGAGCACCAGTCTCACCGAGTACAAGTCCGGCTCCATACTCGGCTCTGAACTGGTTGATGCAGTGCCGGAAATCAAGCAGCACGCTACTGTGCGAGTCGAACAGATCGCGAACATCGGCAGCACCAACATGAATCCGGGCATATGGCTGAAGCTCGCGACGCGCATCAATGCGATTTTTAGCGAAGACCCGAAGGTGGCCGGAGTCGTGATCACTCATGGCACAAACACACTCGAAGAAACCGCGTACTTTCTGAATCTCACCGTGAAGCACGACAAGCCGGTGGTACTCGTCGGCTCGCAGCGACCGGCCACTGCGATAAGCGCCGATGGACCTCTGAATTTGCTGAATGCGATACGTGTGGCAGGCACGCCCGAAGCACGCGGCAAGGGTGTGCTGGTGGTAATGAACGAGGCGATCAATGGTGCGCGCGACGTCACGAAGTCGAACACTTACCGTGTGGAGGCCTTCCGCTCCGGTGAGCTCGGTTACCTCGGCTTTGTCGATTCCGACGAGGTCGCGTTCTATCGAGCGTCGACAAAGCGCCACACCGCGCGCTCTGAATTCGATGTCGGCAAAATATCCACTCTGCCGAAGGTCGAGATTCTGTACGCGTATGCGGAGCCGAGCGTGGATGCAATCAAAGCAGTCGGCGCGGCGGGCGCAGGCGGTATCGTGTTTGCGGGCACCGGTGCCGGTGGTCTATCGGATGGCGAACGCGCGGCGATCAAGGCACTTGGTCCGGTCGAGTCGCGGCCGGTCGTCGTACGCTCGAATCGGACCGGGAACGGACGCGTGATAGCGCGTAAGGAATATGACGCCGAATACATGGTGGCCGGCGACAACTTGAATCCGCAGAAGGCGCGCGTGTTACTGATGGTGGCGCTTACGAAAACGCGGGATCTCGCGGAGATTCGGCGTATCTTCAGGGAGTATTGACCGCCCGCCTAAGATACCCGATAACGACGTATGAATTGTTACATCTGTGATGGGATTTTCCTGTGCGTGAGCGCGTCGAAGTAGAGCGCATGGCATAAACGTTCGCCTTGCTACGCCGCCCCCGTCGTTCGCGTGCCACGACAAAGGAGTAAAGACATGAAACCGTTTATTCTGAGTTTCGCGATGCTGTCGATGGTGTGCGCAACGGCGACGAGCGAATTGGCATTCGCGCGTGGCGGCTCCGCTGGCCACTCCGGAGGTTTCCATTCCGGCGGCTCCGCTGGCCGCTCCGCGGGTTTCAATTCCAGCAACTCCACTGCCCATGCGGCGGGTTCGCATTCCGGCAGCCGTGCAGGACTCTCCGGCTTTAGCGGCAGCCGCGCCACACTTTCAGCGTTCAACGGGCGTTCGGCAGGATCGGTGCGGTTTAGCTCTCCTCCGGCAAGTGTCCGCTTCCACGGTCGTTCCGCCGTTGCCCGCTTCGGGCACCCTGCTCGAATTTCGCACTTCAGAGGTTCGCATGCGGGTATCGGGATCGTCGCTGTAGCGCCCGCTTTCTGGTATCCGCCGCCGCCTTATTACTACTCGTCACCGGCGTACTACGACCCCGCCTACTACTATTCGCCGCCAATTGGCGTGACGGCGGTGCCATCGGTGTACGAGGAACAGAGCGCGCAACCAGCGCCGCAGGGGTCGTCACAGTCGCAAGGGAACTGGTGGTATTACTGCGAGGAGTCTAAGTTGTTTTATCCATATGCGACGGAATGTCCAGGCGGCTGGCAGCAGGTGGCGCCGCAGCCACCGTCGGGTTGATCGTCGTCGTATTGGTGACGGCGTTCGTGTAGTTTAAGCGAACGCAACGATCGAGCTGTGGTTGAACACGCGGTCATTCGTGTTGGCGTGATGGTATCGCCGCGCTCAACCCATCCTACGGTTGGCGCCCTGCGATCGAACCATGAGCGTACGATTTTCGCCGCGACGATCATCTCGCAGGTGGGTTAACGCAGGTTAAATCCCAGCTTCGTAGGATGGGTTGAGCACGGCGATACCCATCGATGCACGCGCAGCGCGCGCGTGTCTCGCGCCAGACGACGCTGCCGCCAAACAATCCTTAACGCTGCAATTTTCGTCGCCACCATCATCCTGTAGGGTGGGTTAACGCAGGTAACCCACCGGATACGCACGATCCGTTACGCCGCCATTTCCTGCCGTTGGTATAGTCCACCCTCCACGAACGGCACAGCGTCTGCGTGCCGGGACGCGAAGAAGGGATGACCATGTTCAAACTCATTACCGCGATCGCGGTAGCAATGCTGATGATGTCCGATAACGTCGCTGCGGCCGAGATCCATGCGCTGATCAGCACTGCGGTAGAAGCGGCGATGGCGGAGCTGGTGCCGCAATTCGAGCGCGCCAGCGGTCACACGCTGCGCATCACCTACGGGCCATCGGGCGGCGTCGCGAAGCGGCTGACTGATGGCGAGGCCGCCGATCTCATAATCCTCGCTGACACCGGGCTCGACGAGTTTATGAAACAAGGCAAAGTGGTCGCGGGCCGCACGGATTTCGCGCGCACCGGCATCGCTGTTGCCGTGCGCAAGGGCGCGCCCAGGCCTGACATTTCTTCCCCGGAGGCGCTCAAGCGCGCGCTGCTCAATGCGAAGGCCGTCGCGCACACGGCGCCGGCCGGCGGCGGCATTACCGCAATGCATCTGCTGCGAATGTTCGGAAAGCTCGGTATCGCCAGGGAAGTGGCAGCGAAGACGAAGCTCGCAGCGGGCGGCCCGAACGGCCGCGTGAGCACCATCGTTGAGAACGGCGAGGCCGATATCGGGCTGCAACAAGCCTCGGAGTTGATGTCGAATCCCGGCGTAGATGTGGTGGGACTGCTTCCGCGAGAGCTGCAGCAGATTACGATTTACTCTGCAGGCATTACGTCGAATGCAAAGGAAGCGGACGCTGCAAAAGCGTTCATACGCTTCATTTCAGCGCCGGCAACAGCGCCGGTGTTTGCAGCAAAGGGCTCGGGCCGCTCTGACTTTAAGCGGAGCGAAGCGCGGTGGCGTCGACGAGGCGGGTCTACCGTCGCTTCCGGAAACAGGGGCGGAGGCGAGGGCGCCGAGTGATCTCATGTTTTATGTCGCGCGCGATAGTGGCATCATGGCGGCATTACAAAAACGAACGTAGGGAGCTCTCGTGAAGCGCTTGTTCAAGCTGGCCGCCGTCCTGATGGCGTGCGCATCGATCGCGCACGCCGATGAAATCACGCTGATCGCGCCGGGTGGCATCCGCGCGCCGATTCAGAAAATGATTCCGGATTTCGAGCGCAAGACCGGCCACACGGTTAAAGCGACGTTCGGTTCGGGCAATGGAACCAAAAAGCAGGTAATGAGCGGCGAAGCGTTCGACGTGCCGATCGTGCAGCCGCCGGTCGCAGAAGTCATCGCGACGGGCCATGTCATTCCGGAAAGCGAAACGCCGCTCGCGACCGTTGCAGTTGCGCTCGCCGTGCGCAAAGGCACGCCGAAGCCCGACATCTCGACGCCTGAAGCTTTGAAGAAAACGCTGCTCGCCGCAAAGAGCGTTGCCTTTCCTGACGGCGCGCGTGGCGCGGCGGCCGGCGTCAGCTTCGATCAAACGCTCAAGACGCTCGGCATTGCGGACGAAATGAAATCGAAAATCACTCGTGCGCAAGGCGGCGAGCGCGCGATGGAAATGCTCGCGAAAGGAGAAGTCGAGATCGGCCTCACGTTTCTGAGCGAGATTCACGACCCGGGTGTCGAAGTCGTCGGCATATTGCCGCGCGAGGTTTCAACGCCGACCGCGCTCGTTGGTTTTGTATCTACCAAAGCGAAATCGCCTGAGGCTGGAAAGGCGTTGCTCAAGTTCCTCGCAGGGCCAGAAGCAGCGGGAGTTTACAAAGAGATGGGGATGCGGGCGGGGAAGTAACCTCGCACGGCTGCCCACTAATAGACGTGCAGTCCTAACCAAGTTACAGAGCTTTCTTATGGGAGACTAAATTGACCCAGGCAACCAAAGGCAAGATGAGAAAGGTTATCGATTGGGCCTACGATAAAGCCGTAAATGGGGGAATTCCTGGACTATCAACTGCTCAAGAGCTCGCGAGGGAATTCAAAAGCGGAAACAGTCACAAGAATAATGCAAACAGCCTGATCAGATGGCAAAACGCAAAGTGTGCAACATCCGGATTCATAGCCGGACTCGGTGGATCAATAACCTTACCAGTCTCCATTCCAGCAAACATCTCGTCGGTTTTGTATATTCAGATCCGTATGATTGCAGCAATCGCTTATATGGGAGGGACGACGTCCCCCCTTTCTGAGTAGCGGTATGGTTTAGAGTCCGACCTATGGAGGTTGGACATGAAGAAGCGGTACACGGAAGAGCAAATCATTAAATTTCTGAAGGAAGCTGACAGCGGTGTACCGATCAAGGAGCTGTGTCGTCGACACGGATTCTCAGAAGCAAGCTACTACCTGTGGCGATCGAAATTTGGTGGCATGGACGTCTCGGATGCCAAGCGGCTCAAGGCGTTGGAGGCAGAGAACACACGGCTAAAGAAGCTGTTGGCCGAATCGCTGCTGGAGAACGAGGTAACGCGTGAGGCATTGCGAAAAAAGTGGTAACCGCACAGGGAAGACGCGAGCTGGTGCGGTGGATGCAGCACAGAGATCTGTCGGAGCGTCATGGGTTACGAATCATGGGCATGAGCGCCAGCGCGCTGCGTTACCGGCCACAGCCGGAGCGAAACGCCACCCGCGTACCCAGATCGTGCAATTAGCGCAGCGCCATCGCCGCTATGGAGCCGAGATGATCCAGTTGAAGTTGCGGCAGGCCGGCTGGAAGGTCAATCACAAACGAGTGGAGCGTCTCTACAGGCTGGAGCAGCTTCAGGTGCGCCGCCGCAGGCGCAAGAAGGTACCGGCCGGCGAGCGACAGCCGCTATTACGGCCGCAGACGGCCAACCAGGTGTGGTCGATGGACTTTGTGTTCGACCGGGTCGCGGGCGGACGATCAATCAAATGCCTGGTGATCGTCGACGACGCGACGCATGAAGCGGTGGCTATCGTGCCTGAGCACTCCATTGGAGGCGAGCATCTGACACGGCTGCTGGATCAAGTGCGCGCTCAGCGCGGCAAGCCTGCGATCATTCGTTCGGACAATGGCAGAGAATTCACGGGCAAGGCGATGCTCAATTGGGCATATCGCAACGAGGTTGCGCTTAAGCTGATCGAACCGGGCAAGCCGAATCAGAATGCGTATGTCGAGTCGTTCAATGGCCGTCTGCGAGACGAGTGCCTGAACGAGCACTGGTTCGTGAGCCTCGCGCACGCCAAAGTTGAGATCGAGCGCTGGAGACGCGAATACAACGAAGAGCGACCGAAGAAGTCATTGGGCGGGCTCACCCCTGCCTTTTATGCCGAGCAACTGGCCGCCAAGGCCCTTACAATGAACGCTGGACTCTAAATCGAATTGCTACTCAAAACAGGGTGGACGTCGATTGCGCGAAAAGGCTTGTGAGAGTTCAACCGCCTACCACTGCTGCATCTCGATCCTATTCGCCTTGATCACGCTCGCCCACTTGGCGACTTCGCTCTTCAGGTGCTCGCCGAACTGTTCGGGCGTGCTCCCGACCGGCTCGGCGCCTATGCCCATGAGGCGTTCTTTGACGTCGGGCAGATTCAGGATGCGCGCGATCTCCTGCTGCAGCTTCAGAACAATAGCCCGCGGTGTGCCTGCGGGCGCCACCACACCGTATTCGTTGGTCACGTCGTAGTCGGGCACGCCCGCCTCCGCGAGCGTCGGCAGCGCCGGGATCACCGCCGAGCGCGTCGCAGAGCTGACGGCGAGCGCACGCACGCGGCCGCTGCGGATATGCGGTATGCCCACTGGAGTCGCGGCAAACGTCAGGTCGACCTCGCCGCCCAGCGTCGCCGCCACCGAGGGCGCACCGCCCTTATAGGGGATATGCGTCATCTTTACGTTGGCCAGGTTGTCGAGCAGCTCGCCCGCCATGTGTGTGATGCCGCCGAAGCCGCTGGACGCGTAGTTGATGCGGCCCGGCTTCGACCGGGCTTCGGTGAGCAACTCCTTGATGCTGCGCGCAGGCACTGAGGGATGGACAATCAGGATCATCGGCACCGACGATGTCTGTGTCACCGGCGAGAACGCCTGCAGAAAATCGTACGGCAGGCTCTTGTAAATGCTCGGATGAATAGTGAAGTTGGTCGTGTACATCAACAGCGTGTAACCGTCCGGCGGCGACTTCGCGGCGATCTCGGCGCCTATGATGCCCTGCGCGCCGGCGCGGCTGTCGACGACCCAACTCTGGCCCTGGCTCTCGAGAAACTTCGGCGCAATTGTTCGTGCGACGATGTCGGTACCGCCGCCAGGCGGATAAGCGTCGATGACGCGGATGGGTTTCGCCGGATAATTCTGCGCGTGTGTACATGTGACACCGCTCAGTACCAGGGCGATAGAGCAGAGAAATATCGTACGCATCAGTTGATCTTTGCCCCGGACTCCTTGATGAGTTTCGCTAGAGTAATCGTTGTTCAGATGCGCGGCGCACGCGTGTGCCAGTCGGTGATCCGTTGATATGCATCACCGACCTGGAACAGCAGAGCTTCGGAAAACGGAAGGCCCATGAGCTGGAACGCCACCGGCAGCCCGTTGGCTGAAAAGCCCGCTGGCATGCTGAGCGCCGGTATGCCGAGGAAATTGGCCGGCCGGTTGTTGCGCGTGAGCCTGCGGATCATCGGTTGCACGTCGCCCGCTTCCCTCGGCGTCGTTTCCTCTATCGTGGGGACGGGCATCGGCATCACCGGCGCGTGCAGCACGTCGACCTTGCGGAATACCGACGCGATGAATTCTTCGCTTAGCCTCGGTCGAGCGTTCAGCGCCTGCAGATACACGGTCGCCGGAATATGAAAGCCCGGCTCGGTGCGCGCGAGCATCATCATCGAGTAGTCCTGCGGTCGCTCGCGCATCCAGCGTCCGTGGATCGCGGCAGATTCAGCCTGCGTGACTGCATTCGACAGATCGAAAAGGCGTTGCGGATCGGGCACCTCGAGCTCGACGATGCGGGCGCCGAGCGATTTCAGGATATCGAGACTTGCAGTCATGCAGCCGCGCACGTCCTCCGACGCCTCTTCGTAATAGTGATTGAGCGGCACGCCGATTTTGAGCCCGCGGATTTTGCCGGTCAGCGCCTGCTCGTAGTCGGGGACTTTTTGCGTGCTGCACGTCGAGTCGTTTGCGTCGGCACCGGCGATGACCTTCATCATCCGCGCGCAATCGCGGACAGTGCGTGTGAGCGGGCCGACTGTATCGAGCGACCACGATCGCGGCATGATGCCGTGCCGGCTGATCCTTCCGTAGGTTGGCTTGAGGCCAACGACGCCGTTGGCGGCGGCGGGCAGGCGCACGGAGCCGCCGGTATCGGACCCGAGAGACCCGTAGCACGCGCGCGCCGCGACTGCGACGCCGGAGCCGCTCGACGAGCCGCCGGTGATGTGATCTGTGTTCCACGGATTGCGGCAATGCCCGAAGTGATCGTTGTGCCCGGTCGGATTGGCGGCGAACTCCGCCATGTTGAGATTTCCGAGCCAGACCGCGCCGGCGCGCTGCATGCGCTCGACGACCGTTGCGGTGATGTCGGGCCGATAGTCGCGCAGGATCTTCGAGCCGCCCGTCGAGATCCGTCCTTTGCGGTAGTACATATCCTTGTGAGCGAGCGGCACGCCGTGTAGGGCGCCTAAGCGCGCCGACTTGCCGCGCATCCGGTCGGCGGCGCGTGCCGCCTTGAGCGCTTCTTCTTCCTCGATCGCAATATAGCAATTAGTCTTCGGCTGGATCTCGTGCATGCGCTCGAAGCAGGCGCGCGTCGCTTCGAGCGACGAGATTTTTTTCGCGCGTATCGCGGCTGCGATTTGAGTGAGCGAGAGCGACAGGATCTCGCTCATTCGCGCGCCTTGGCGACGGCGAGCCGCGCGAGCGTCGACGTGAAGCGGGAGGGCTCATCATTGAAGTCAGCTTCCTGGCAGACCCCCGCGGCCGCGTCGCACACGCGTTGCACGTCCGCCGCCAGCTCGGTCGCACGCTTCGGGTCGAGCTTCAAGTCATGCAGTTGCGCCGCTTCCAGCGCAATGAGATCAGGCTGTATCCGCGTTGTCATCGCCTTCCTCTACTCGGGGCGGATGTCAGCGTCGCGCACGACCTTGCCCCACTTGTCGTAATCGGACTTCATAAATGCCGCGAGCTCCGCCGGCGTGCCGCCCAAGCCCTTGGCGCCCTGCGCGGCGAAGCTGGCCTTCACCTCGTCGTCATTGAGCGTCGCGGTCAAATCTCGATTGAGCTTCGCCACCAGATCCGGCGCCATCCCTGCCGGCCCGAGAATGGCCCAGCGCTGAACCGACTCAAATCCCGGCAAAGTATCTGCGACCGGCGGCAGTTCCTTCACGGTATCGACGCGCGTAGGATTTCCCACTGCAATCGCGCGCAACCGGCCTGCTTTTACCTGCGGCAAGGTGGTCGGGATCGACGCGAAGAGCATCGAGGCTTGGCCGCTGACGATGCTGAGCACGGCCGGCGGCCCGCCGTTGTACGGCACATGCACGATATTAGCGCCCGCCTGAAACTTGAATAGCTCGCCAGTCAGGTGGCTCAGCGTGCCGAACCCGTTCGAAGCGAAGTTAAGTTGACCGGGATGCGACTTGGCGAGCGCGATAAGCTCCCTGACCGAGCGCGCGGGTACCGAGGGATGCACGACGAGCAGGTTCGGCGCCGATGCGAACATCAGGATGGGACTGAAATCATGCAGCGAGTCGTAGAGCGGCTTCTTGTTGATATGCGGAATGATCGAGAGCGTATCGAGCGAGCTCAAAACCAGCGTGTAGCCATCGGGTGCTGCCCGGGCCACGAAGCCGTTGCCGATCATGCCGGCCGCGCCGGGACGGTTGTCGACGACGACCTGCTGGTTCCACGTTGCGCCCAGCTTCTGACTAATCGTGCGAGCAAAGATGTCGGTGCCGCCGCCCGCCGGAAACGGCGCTACGATGCGTACGGGCTTGACGGGATAGGATTGCGCTGCTGCGGTGGTTGCGCACGCCGAGGCCACGACGGCAAGGGCGAACACACGTATGCGCATCAGCACTCCTCGGATCCGGTGAATAAGCGGGGAACGAAAACTTTATGGTTTCAAAATTGATGATACATGACACAACACGGAGAGGTTGATTGATGTTCCACCGACGGGATTTGCTTCAGCGGCAAAGCGGAAGAGAATATATCCCGGCGCGGGTTGCTCTTCGCTGCAGTTTGGCGCATTGTTTAACGCTCGGCGCATAGGTCAAGCCGACACGCGCCGCGCAATGCGTTAGCTGAAACGATTATCCTATGGAGATTGCGATGAGCCTCGCGCCACGTCTAAGGGCTATGAAGAGAGTAGGTTTCGCGTTGGCGATGATGTTTGTGCCATTGGCGAATGCGGACGTGACGTTCAATTTCTCCGTGACTCCTTCGTCCATTGTTGCGGGAGGCAGCGCTCTGCTGGACCTGCATACAAATGGTCAAAACCTTGGTGGCCCCAACCGCTTCATTCAAAGCATCGACCTCACATTCAGTTCTGGAGACGGTCAAAGCTTTCATCTGGCCTCCTCGGTATCGCCGTCCCTCACGAACGATTTCCAGCATCAATTCACCTATCTCAGCTCCGGCGTGTTCTCACCTTCCATCCTCGGCTCAGTGAGTGGCGTCCAACTTGATGCTTCTAATGCGAACGGTTTCGGGCAGGATGTGAATCTGAGCTCTCGGTTGGAAGTCACTGCTGCGGTAGGCAGTGTGCCAGAGCCGGCATCAACCGCAATGCTGGTTATAGGGTTGACCCTGCTTGCGGCTTCGCGCCGGCGCAGGCAGGCGGACCGCGTCAATTGATTTGATTTGCTGTTCCGCCACCGGGGACCCTCAAGAAATAAGAAATTAAGAGAAATAAAGGGGCCAAGCTCAATTCGTTTGATGCTCAATTAATTTGTCGAAGCGCACGACGCGCAGGTCTGAACGTAATCCAGTTTGAAATTCGACGCCTGCGCAATGCGCTTGCATCTTTCAATGTCGGCGATCGGAAGCTTTCCTAATTGCTCGCGCGAGTTGGCGCTCATTTAGCTTTCCCCTGCACTCCAGGGCAGAACGACACCGTTCCCTTGTTCTCTACGCAGGCTCGATAACAAGCCTTCTGGTCCGGACACTTCAATTCATCACACCGCTTGTCACAATGAGCCCAGTACACGGCACCGGATGCCAATAGTGTTTTAGGATTTTGATTTGCACTGCTTTGAGATTGTGCGTAAACGATCGTGGACAGAAACGCGCAAAACGTACCGACCAGCAACTTATGCATCAACGACCTTTCCATGGAATTATCAACGCCACGCCGATGGTTACCGTCATGGCGATACGCTACTTCGATTGGATGTGCGTTACCTGAGCGTTCGCGTTTTCTGCGGGAGGACTACTTTCTCCCTCTCCTGATTAACTGGCGCGATCGTCGGTAACAGATGAACTATATATCTGCCCGCACAGCGCATCAATCGAAAGCGAGTTGTCTGCACCTTGCGCGCCGCGCCGCAGCCAACGACGCGCAGTTCAGCCCATCATTTCTTTTTCGCCTGACCTTCGGCGGAGCACGGATTTTCGGTCGAGCAACGATCGCCGATCACGCCGATCGCCTGAATTTCTATCTCGATTCCCGGACGAGCGAAGTTCGTGACGGTGATGAGCGCACTGCCTGGATAGTTGCCGTTCTGGAACATGTCCTTGCGCATCTCGACAAAGCGATCGCCATAGCGTGATTCCTTGATGAACACCGTCATCTGTACGACGTTAGCCAGGCTGCCGCCGGCACGCTTCAACACCTGATCGATCTGTGAGAACACCTGCTTTGTCTGTGCCTCGAAGTTGTTCGAGATATCGCGGTTCTCGTTGTCGCGCGTCGCCGTCTGACCGGCGACCCACACGATCTTGCCGCCTTCCGTGATGACGCCCGGCGAAAAAGCTCGCGATAACTGAAAGGGCGTCTTTTCCATGTATTCGGCTGCTGATGCCGCGAACGGCACAGCAAGCGAGACGCAAAGGCCCAATTTGAAAAATCGATTCCAGCGGTTCATGACGACTCTCTCCTTCTAACGTTCATGAATGGAGTGCCATCCTTGCGGCTCTCCAAAAGAATAGTTTGCCAAATGATTGACGTGTTGCATTCATTGTCCAGCGGGGCGGTGCTTTATACGGCTAACTTTCCTCGCGTAAGCGCATTATGACGGCGGACGGCGGGATCTTTTTTGATGTTACTGAAAGGCGTCGCTGATTCCTATGCGTGGGTAGGAGTGTGCAGGAACATTAAATAAAACATTGTATAGCCTTGCCCTGGCGATGAATCTTCAATAAGCGTTCTTTCCCCTTGAGAACCGCCGAGCAGTCTCAGGCAAGGCCGGTGATTTCGGCGAGGACTGTGCGAGCTCTCGCATGTTGGTCGTGTTCTTTCATATATCGAGAGCGAGTTCCGCAGGCGCCGGCCTTGTCGAGAAGCACAGGGACACCAAGAAGTGGCGGCGAACAGGGCGGCCTTTTATTTGGCTACTTCTGTTTTGGCCGCGCGAAAGAAAGTAGCCAGCTGCCGGTCTGCCACCGGCGACCCTCGATTCCCGCCTGGGCCGGAATAACAAGGTAAGGTAACGAAGTATCGAGTTCGAGACTGCCGTTGAGTTGATTACACCATCCCAACTCCGTATTGCTCCTGAAAGCGGGATGGATACCGCTGAGCGGTTAAATCAAACGGTCTTGATAGTTGCCGCCTGCGCCGAAACAACGACTCTCAAGACTCTGGCCCCATCACGTGCACTCGAAAGTTCAATCCACCTTCGCCCCGGATTGCTTCACAATCGCCGACCACTTCGGAAGATCATTTTTCAGGAGCGCCGCGAAAGCCGCGGGGCCGGTTTGAATGTCTCCGCCGCCATCAACCATCTTTTCCTTCACGTCGCGCAGGCGCAGAACCTTCGTGATTTCATCGTTCAAGCGTGCAATCACGGTTTGCGGGGTGCCGGCCGGTGCCAGCACGCCGAACCACGTGCTCGCTTCGAAGTTTTTGTATCCGGATTCCGCAACCGTCGGCACGTCAGGCAGCGAACTCGATCGTTTCGCGGACGTCACTGCGATTGCGCGTATATTGCCGCCTTTGATCTGTGGCATCGCCGTCTCGAGGGAGGACATGTAGAAGCTGACGCGACCGCCGATAAGATCCGGCATCGCCTGCGCAGCGCCCTTATATGGGACGTGTATGAATTTCACACCCGCGGCGTGTTGCAACATTTCTCCAGCCAGGTGGGCGACCGTGCCGTTGCCGGGAGATGCGAATACGATTTGATCAGGTTTCGCTTTGGCAGCGGCGATAACACTGCCGAGTGAGTTGAACTGCGACTTCGCGGCGACGGTAACGGCAAGCGGCACGCTGGATACGAGCGTAATCGGTGCGAAATCCTTGAGCGAGTCGTACGGTAGCTTGTTGTACAGCGTCGGATTGATCGCGAGATTGCTTGTTTGTCCCATCACAAGAGTGTAACCATCGGCCGGCGCTTTCGCGGCCGTATCAAGGCCGATGTTTCCGCCGGCGCCGGGCTTATTGTCCACCACGATCTGCCACCCCAAACGCTCGCTCAGCTTGTTCGTCACAATGCGCGACAGAATGTCCGTTCCTCCGCCAGGCGGGAATGGCACGACAAAACGTATGGGCTTGGAAGGATAGGCTTCTTGAGCAAAGGTCCCCGCGGCATACGGCATACAACAGCATGCCGCAATCGCGGCCAGTTGAAGGGTCCGTTTCATTGCTTTCCTTATCTCAGTTAGATACTGCCGTCTGAATTGCGAGCGTCTCCACGATGTTGCGCGCGGCGCCTACACCCATCTTCGTATAGGCCGCTGACGTCACGCCGCCGATGTGGGGCGACAGCGTGATTCCAGGCACGCCGCGCAAAACATGATCGGCGGACGGTGGCTCGGCAGCGAAGGTGTCAAGGCCGGCGGCACGCAGCTTGCCGCTTTTCAATGCGTCGAGCATCGCCGCATCGTCGATGAGTCCGCCGCGCGCGGTGTTCACCAGTACGGCGCCCGTGCGCATCCGAGCGAACGCGTTGCGGTCGAGAAATCCTTTATTGCTTGCAGTGAGCGGACAGTGCAAAGAGAGCACGTCCGAGTTCGATAACACATCGTCCAAGGTCTGCAGAACGGTGCCTGCGGGAGAAGATTTGACGTAGGGATCGAACACTATAACGCGCATTCCCATAGCGATACCTATGGCGGCAACGCGCGCACCTATCGCGCCAAGACCGATGAGCCCCAGCGTCAGCCCGTCGAGCTCGAGACTTTTATGAGTCGCCTTGTCCCAATGGCCGGCGTGCATACGGTCGTTTAGTTCGGTCACCGACTTCGCGCATGCGAGAATCAGCGCCCACGTGTGCTCAGCCACCGCAGCGGCATTCGCCCCGGTGGCGGCCTTCACGGCGATGCCCCGCGACGAAGCAGTATCCACGTCGATCGTGTCGATGCCGCTGCCATGTTTCGAGATCACTTTCAAGTTTGAGCAGGCGGTAATGATGCGCGCGGTGATTCGGCCGTAGCGCACGATGATGGCGACCGGATCATGAGCCTGGCACAAACGCACAAGATCGTCTTCGGTAGGAGCACGGCCGGCGTAGACGAGCTCGAACTCGCCGAGAATCGCCTGGGCTTCCGGCGCGAGGTCTGCGCCGGTCACTAGAACGATCGGCTTGGAAGAATCCGCGCTCACCGCGCTTCCTCATCCATCATGACGTCGGCCTCCTTCAACGCCGGCGTAAGCCAGGACGGCGTGAGGTTCTCACGGCGGGCGATGCTTTTCAAACGCTTGCTTTCATCGGCGACTTTCCTGCGGCCGAGCTCGATCGTTTCGGCTACGCGTTCGCGCTCGATGACCACGACCCCGTCCGCATCGCCCAGCACGAGATCGCCAGGATTGACTGTGATGCCGCCGACCGAGATTGGATGATTGACGCGCCCCGAGACGCGCTTGGTCGGTCCGCAAGGATTGAAACCGAACGAGAACACCGGAAAGCCCTTTGTGCGCAGCGCTTCGACATCGCGCACCGCGGCATCGAGCACCATTCCGGCGACCCCGATCGCCATCGCCTGGCTCACCATGATTTCGCCGATAAGCGCGCAGGTCTGATCGGCCTTGCCATCGACGATGATGACATCTCCCGGGCGCGCGATCGCGAGCGCTGCATGAATCATGAGATTGTCCCCAGGCCTTACTTCGACGGTCAGTGCAGGTCCTGCAACTTTCATGGCAGGCGAGAGAGCTGCGATGCGGCCGCTCAGCGTGCTTCGCCGTCCGTACACGTCGGCGAGTATTGCAGCAGGCAGCGTTGCGGCCTCGCGCACGAGCTCAGCGCTCACGCGTGGATATTGACGGCGAATCTCTGCAACGCGAGTGGTGCTCATGGGCCAACTCCTCCTGTCTTGAAAAAAGTGGCCGGACTATAGAACTCGTGCGTTGTGGTCCGCAACGGTGTTTCGTACAATGAAACGATGGCTCAAGCCGCCGGCGCTGTCCTCACTGTCATTGCAGTCACTCGCGCACTCGCCATACTCGACGCATTCAAGCCGGGAGAGATTGACCTCACGCTTGGCGAACTTGCGCGACGCACGCGATTGCACAAGACCACGGTATTGCGCATTGCGCGCACGCTCGGCGCCGTGCGTTACCTGGTGCAGATGCCGGCAGGCTCTTGGCGGCTCGGCCCCGCTGCTGGGTGGCTCGGTGCGCGCTACCACCGGCGGTTTGACGAGGCGGTGATTATCGAGCCAATGTTGCGCGATCTAACGCGCAAGACACGCGAGAGTGCGGCCTTCTATGTCCGCGAAGGAGATTCGCGCATTTGCGTGGTGCGCGTTGACGGCCCCCGTCCCATTCGATATCACGCGCGGCTCGGTGAAGTGCTGCCGCTTCACAGGGGAGCACCCGGACGTGTGCTGCTCGCGTATTCCGGAGAACCCGGCGAGCCTTACGAATCGATCCGGCGCACCGGTGTTCAGTCCACTTTTGGAGAACGCGATCCTGCCGTCGGCAGCGTTGCAGCACCTGTGTTCGGAGAGAATTGCGTGCTGATCGGCGTCGTCGCCGTGACCGGCCCGATCGACCGGTTTACGCGAAAAGCAGCCGAACAGCATGCTCGCATGGTCAAGCTTGCAGCATCGCGCCTCACCTCTGAATTGGGCGGACGCATACTCACCGTGCGGCGCTCGAAGTTGATGAACGCACGTTAAGCTGTGCAGCTGCCGCGCGACTAAACGAGCGCGCGCCGAGGACTTCGCTCGCGACTTAGAGCGCTTGATCGCTTAACGCCGGATTTGTTCAAGAGTGTGCTAATGGGCGTGAAACATCGAAGTGACAATTACAGCCGCCGACAGCGCGCTCCGCTGCGTCCATCCCGTTCATCCGCGGTCTTGCCGTCGCGCACGGCACAAGTTGCCGTGTCATTCCTGACGTTCGCATCCTTCCAATCAGACTCTGCTTTCGGCGGCGGCTGCACATCCGCCTGGACGAAATAGTCTTTAATCGGAGGAGCGGCGGTTCTCGCGCGCACTACGGCTGTTTCGCCTTGCGCCACACTCGGAAGCGGCGCCTTGAAACCGAACGGCGCAAGCGCGTCGTCGAGCGGCATCACCGTTAGAAGAAGAAAACCGGCCGCCGACTTTGCCTGGCCCGGGTTCGATACGCGCACGACGAACGAATAGGCGCACTCGCCCTGCTTGCATGAATGCTGTTCATGCGCGATCTCTTCCACTTTGAGATCCGCTATGTCGCCTTCGTTGACTGCGACGTAAGGCGGATTGGCGGCGGAAAACGGCGGCGGCTTGGCCGAACGGTTAGCGCGCGCATCGACGGAAAGGCGTGGATAGATCGGCTCGCCCAATTCGAGACGATTCGCTAGATACTCCGGCAAGAACGCACTCTTGCATTCATTCGAAACGGAGGTCTTCGACGGCTGCAAGCCAAACGCCGCCGCCTGACCGGAAAGCACTTCATAGAGCCAGGCAGCAATGACTTCATGATTGCAATCCATACGCACGTCATCGTCGAGGGGCTTGGTCTCCCGGTTATGCAGCCTCTGCGCCAGCTCGTCGAGATCCCTTGCGTGAATCAATTCCGCACCGGCTTTCGACTGGTTCATGAGCTTGTGCGAATCGCGCAGATAGCGCCGCGTCGCGTCGAACGCGCTCATCAGATCGCTGACGGCCCGCACCGCTGGATGATCGGGATTCGTCCGGTCGCCGCGAAAGAGCTTGCGGAAAATATCTTTGGCGCCATCTTTAGCATGCCCGTAGCAATTGCCCGGATAAGTATCCTTGGTTAGCTTCGGACAGCGACCGCCATAACCGTTGTGCGAATACGAATCCTGGATGCAATGCACGGCGACGCCGATCGCGACCAGCGAGTCGACTCGCGGCGGTGTGCCCGCAGTCTCGGTCTTAACGACGCGGGCGGCGTCGTCCATGCGGCCCTTCACAGTGTTGCCCACGCCGGCATTAATCTCGCTGCGCTGATCGGGGACTTCACTGAAACAGTGATAACGAAAATTCTTGTGCGACTGGTGGATAGGCCCGCGTGCGTAAAACGGCTCGCCGTTGATAGTCTTCGGCTCGATCGCGATCACGTCGAATTCAAGCGCGGCGATCGTTGACCTGTTTTCATCAACGCCTTGCGCCGCGCTCGCGATCACCCGTGCTTCGTCCAGCGACCAGCCTTCACCGATAGCAATCGCGAGCGTCGCTGAGTAATGGATGTCTCTTTCGTAGGTATACCCGGTGGCGGTCCACATCAGCGCCGAGGCGATGATGACCGATGCTAATAAGGCGAATCGGCTGTTTCGCGTGCCGGGATGGGTCGTGTCGTTCTGGAGGATCACGGGCAGGATTCGCCATTCGGCAGCAAGGACTTGAGCCTATCACCAAGCCGTCTCCATCGCTGTCAGAGGATGAATCGAATTCTTGAAGATGCGGGGTCTATGTGCAGCGCAGCTGGACACGCTAATGACACATGCTCGCGGGTGCCGTGAGTTCTTGATTAAACTTCCCCGGATGTCGCTCAATCTCGAACTGGTGCTCATAGCTCTAAGCGCAGCGCTGATAAACGTTGCCTCCGCTGCTGATTATCCGACCAAGCCGGTTCGATTGGTGGTGCCGCAACCGCCGGGCGGCGGTTCAGATCTCATCGCGCGAATGCTCGTGCAAGGACTGGGCGCCCGGTTGGGACGTGAGATCGTCGTGGACAATCGCGGCGGCGCCGGCGGCATCGTTGGCACGGAGCTTGTTGCGAAATCACCCGCCGACGGTTATACGCTGCTCCTTGGCTATACCGGCAGCCTGACGATCAATCCGAACATCTATAAACATTTGCCGTATCGTCCGCTCGAGGACTTCGATCCGATCAGTCTCGCGGCCGCAAGCCCATTTCTGATGGTCGTGCATCCGTCATTGCGCGTAGCGACGCTCGCTGAACTCGTTGCTCTCGCAAAAAGCGGATCGGCTTCACTTAACTACAGCTCGCCGGGAAACGGCTCGCTGCATCAACTCGCGATGGAATGGTTCAAATGCTCAACCGGCGCGATGCTTATTCACGTGCCTTATAAGGGCTCGCAGTCGATCAATGCGGTGATCGCGGGCGAAGTATCCGTCACATTTGCGAGCGTTGTCGGCATGCTGCCGCATGTGAAATCAGGTCGTGTGAAGGCAATCGCCATCACCAGCAGGGAACGCTTTCGGCTCGTCCCGGAATTGCCGACGGTGGCGGAGTCCGGCGTGCCGGGTTTCGAAGCGACGAACTGGTTCGGCATTCTTGCGCCGCACGGGTACTTCGCGAGCGATCGTCACGACAATCGGATCCAATGTTGCCGGTCAGATGAAATCTGCTGATGTGAAAGACCGTTTCCTTAACGACGGTGCCGAGCCCATCGGCGGCACCGCGGACGAATTTACGGCGTTGATCAGGCAGAGCTGGCGCGCTGGGCCTCGGTAATCAGAATGTCCGGCGCGAAAGTAGATTAGCGATACAGATGCGAATGAAGGAATCGCAACCGCAGCGTTCTGATCCAGATTTGGAACGCGGCGTGAGAGCGAAATTTCGCATGACGCACAGGCGGCTCTCAGTCGACTGTCATCCCCGACTGTTTCACAATCTTGTGCCAGATCTCGATTTCGCCTTTGATGCGCTCGCCGAACTCCGCCGGCGTGTTGGCGGTTGCATTTGCGCCCTGGTCCGCGATGCGCTGCTTGACCTCGGAGGATGTAATGATACGGTTCACCTCCGCGTTTAGTTTCGCGATGACGGCCGCAGGCGTCGCCGCAGGCGCGATGAGTCCTTCCCAATCGTAGATCTCGAAATTCGCGTAGCCGCTTTCCGCAATCGTCGGCACGTCGGGCAAGAGTGAGAGGCGCTGTGCGCTCGTGACACCAAGCGGCCGCAGCTTGCCCGCCTTGATATGGCCGAGCGCTGGCGGACCGGGGATAAACATGATCGCAAGCTGTCCGCCGAGCACGTCGCTCAGCGCGGGCGCCGCACCCTTGTAAGGAACATGGACGAGGTTGATGCCCGCGACGTACTTGAAGCGTTCCATCGTCAGGTGCAGCAGGCTGCCGTTGCCCGCGGATGCATACGAGAGCTGACCGGGCCGCGACTTCGCGAGTGCGACGAGGTCGCGCACCGATTTCACTGGCAACGACGGATGCACTACGAGAAAGCTCGGCAGGAGCGCGACCAGTGCCACCGGCGTGAAATCTTTTTCCGTGTCGTACGGCAGCTTCTTGTGCAGGGCGGGGTTCGCGCCGAACGCAATGTTGGCCATGAGCAGCGTATAGCCGTCGGGTGCAGAACGCGCGACGAGCTCGGTGCCGATCACCGTGCCGCCGCCGGGGCGATTGTCGACGATGACCTGCTGGCCCAAGCTGTCGGGCAGGCGAGTAGCCACCGTGCGCGCCATGATGTCGACGCCGCCGCCGGGCGGGTAGGGAACGACGATGCGAATCGGCTTGGTCGGGAAGGTCTGCGCGTGTAGCGCAAGCGAAGGTACAAAAAGTCGCAGCTATTGCGACTGCGCAGCACCACACGTATTTCATTATGTTTTCCTCCCGATCGACGCTTGTAGTAGTGCGGGGTTTCATGGTGCGAGTGATTTTCGCATTTGCTGATCTGCACCGATGTCAATTCGGCCGCTGCAACTCAATGCCGAATTCTTTTTGCATCACGTCCGCGATGCGCTCGAAACACGCGCCGGCGCGCTGCACACGAAAATCTCTGAAGTCGATCATCGTGCTCGAAAGGCCCTGCGGGTTGTGATGCGCGCACAGCCCGTAATCAGTTTCGACGTCGGCGATCGCGCGCAGCTCGGGATCGACGTCCTCGAGCCGATACTTTGTGCCGGAAAGCGAAACGTTGGCCGATGAGCCTACGCACACCACGTCGTTCGCAAGCGCGAGATCAGCAATCACGTTCCGCAGTTCACCCGCGTTGAGCAGGATGTTGAGCGTGTCGTTCTTGACCGCATGCTTGTGCACGAATGGATCGAGCGTGGCGAGCAGCGGATGGTCTCTGCGATACGGCGCGATGACAGCAAGCGGTAAGTCGTGATCGTGCGTAATCCGGCGCACCATCTCACGTTTGCGGTCGTCGAGAATGTGCAGCGCTTCGTGCAGCGCATGATTGCCGAGGAGACCGGTGGGTTTGTCAAAGCTGCGGCGTTTTGTAGCGTAAATGCGGCGAACGGCGTCCGCGGTATGCGCGAGCACCGCGTAGCCGACGTCGACGTGGATGATTGCGATGCCGCCGCTGCGTACGGCTTCGAATACGCGTTGGGCATCGCCAGCGATATCTTTTCCGGTGATTTTGACGGGCATTAACGACTCTTTCGTTGGATGCTTGCCGATGCACTATGGGATGTCAACCATATGCCCGGTTTATGATGCAGGGACTTAATATAATCGCGGCATTGCCGAGACAGCATCACCGCCGGCGCGGACGCCGAAAGGAATACGAATGATGACGCTTGAACAGATACAGGCCTCGAACATCAATCTCGACATGGCTCGCGAGGCGTTGACCCAGGCGGACAAGCGGCTTGCAGATACATTAGCGAATAAAGACGCGCTGGAACGGAAAGCTGCGGCGCTTTTTGGCGGATACGTCACTGGCGCGCTCGCCTTGACGGGCGTTGGTGCCACGATGTTCAAGGAGGACGGACTTGATAATCCGATGTCGTTGGTGTTTCTGATGGCCGGCGGATTCCTCTTAGCTGGTTTAATTGTCCTGGCATTCGTATTTTACGACCGCCAGTACGGCGCGCTAGGCAGCGACCCGGAGATATGGTTGCAACCGGGCACGATCGATGTCCAGAATAGTGCAACCGCGTTGCCGCATATGCTCGCGTACCAAACCTATCACCACCTGGCGCGCATTGCGGCAGGCCAGAAAGCAAACAGCAAAAAGGTCGATCTGCTGCAGTGGGCTATCTTCTTCGGCATCGCCGCGCCCCTGAGCCTGGCGCTGTTGCTGTTCCGCTAGTACGCGCTACCAACCTAAACGCCGCTTCTAGGTCACATGGTATGTGACAGAGGTCAACGTCCTGGCCATTTTTTCTGCGGCAGCCCGCCCTTGTCCGGCAGCGGCGGCGGTGGCGGGTCTTTCGGTGTTGCCGGTGGCGGGTCGTGCGGTGTAGCGATGCTCGATCTGAGTTCCCTCATGCCTTGTCTCCTTCCACGTTGCACGGCGGCGCGAGTACCCGCTAGTCGCCGCGATCCTATAGCGCGAATGTCGGAAATTGCAGTAGTCAGGCAATGCAGTCACGCCACCTGCGTGCTCAAAAATTGAGCTTATCAGATTCCCGTCATCGTGTAGTTCGGAATCGCAGCGCATTCGGATGCAGGTTATGCGATGAATTTGTTCCTGCCGTCCTGCCTGAAACGGAGCCTTGGCTTACCGGAGGCGCGTAGGTCGCCGGAAAAGACACTAATTACAGCAGTGTCTCGATCTTTCTAGTCACCGGACTGACATATCCGCCCCACAGAACCATCGCGCGATTGCGATCAGGGTCGCCGCAGACGACGATGTTGATTACATCGGC
The DNA here is from genome assembly GCA_963829085.1 of uncultured beta proteobacterium. Classification (GTDB taxonomy): domain Bacteria; phylum Pseudomonadota; class Gammaproteobacteria; order Burkholderiales; family SG8-41; genus PALSA-1004. The sequence continues at coordinate 135,604 of CAWHHJ010000012.1, forward strand.
GCTTGGAAGCACCCGGACCAGATCATCCGGCTTCACGAGATACTCTCGGGTAAGCAAGCCTCGCTCGACCATATCCGGAATCTTGAACGCTTCCGAGTGGCCGTACTCGATGAGAAATTCCAGTTCGCGATAGGGCACGCGCGCGTGTTCGTATACGTAGTCGCGAATTTTATGCTTCGTGTAGCCGGCTGCGGCCAATGCTTTCGCGATCGGCGGCGCGAGCAGAAATGTGATCATGTTTCTGAAACCGTTTTCGCCGCGTTCCACAAGCCTGCCGAGACACGGCTTCTTGGTGACTTCGATGCTCAGGAATTCGAGTGCCGCCTGAGCGGCGGATTTTTCTTCGGTGCCATATATCGCCGGCGGCCAGCCCCACGTGACGGTACCGCACGCCGTTACGGTGCTGTCGTTTTTATCGAAACCATGCTCGACGTGATACGGCTCCCAGGGACATTCTGCTTCGTTCTCCGCCACGACGAAGTTCATCGGGTAGCCGAACGTTCCCATATAGTTGCGGCTCAATTTGTATCCGGCGATATTTTTAAGAATTAGCCCGAGCGCGCGGCCAATCGCCGGATTGGCGCCCTTGTTGATGAGCTGTGCGCCGTTTTCGGTGCCGAGCTTTTTCGCGGCAGGGCCATTGATAAGAAGAAATGGAAGCACGCCCCACGTGCTGCCGATGTTGTTCAGGTTATACGCATTGTCCGCAATCGCTTCGACGGCTGCGATAAGGACTGGCATGTGTTCAGGACGGCATCCGGCCATTACGCCGTTCGCCGCGATGTTCCATGGCACCGCTGCGAGATTGGCTTGCGGTAGAACGGCAATCTGCTCGTCCGGTGCGCGCTTCGTGTGCTTGAGGAATGCCTCGACGCGTTCCCGCGTTGGCGGAACGACTGGCAATTCATCGGACCAGAGCTGGCTCTTGAAATACTCGTCGATCTCGTCAAACGTGCCTTCGTAGACGATGTCGCCTGCGCGCTTACTTGCGCCTTGTTGCTGACGTTCACCAGCCTTCGGCTGCGTTAATTCCGCAACGATTCGCGCGAAGAGCACTTCCTCGACATTTTTTTCTACGAGCGCTTCAGGATGTACGCCCACCGCGCCAGGATATTCGGCGACTCTCAAACCGGTAATGCCTTCAGCCCTGCCTGCGGCCTTCGCAATCGCTGTGAAACCGGTTGTCGTGACCACCACGCCGGGGATGCCGGCTTTCTCTGCTTCTGCTGCCGGCCTCACCGAGGACGGAGTGCAGGTTCCTCACCCGCCGTTGCCCGAAATGATGGCATCGACGTGCCACTCTCTCGCGAGCGCGGCGATTTCCTTCGCTGTTTTTTTCTGTGATGCCGGATCTCCGCCGACGTATACGACCGGGAATTTGTCATAGGGAATTATCTTGATGCCTGGAAATCTTTGTTTGAACAACCGGCGGTATGTCTGAAACATGAACTCGCCTTTGAAGTGGTTGTTGTAGACCTCGCCGATGGTTTTGCCTTCGAGCGTGTCGAGATGGCGGCTCACGCTGTTCACCGCGCGCAATTGCAGACCTTCGGGGCTTATGACGCCCATCTTCGTATTCATCATGACTCCTGTTGATGGGCTCTTATCTTAAAGCCGTGTACATCGTCTGCCTCGTCCCGACGTGCACCGCGCTGACTCTGTGCCTTTAGAGAATCGCTTGATGTTGCCGAACGCTTCGTGCGGCGGAGCGGAGTGGGGAAGCGAGTCAGATCAATCCTGCTCGATGTTCACCGCGTAGTAACCAACCGAGCCCGTCTTCGATGTATCTTTCCACCAGTGCGGCGTCTTCGCCGGAATGGTAATCACGTCGCCCTTGCTCAAGCGATGAACGGTGCCGCCCTCGATTCCCTTGCCGCGTATCTGGCCCGGGGAGATCTCTTTCGGCTCAATCATCTTGCCGCCGGTCACGAAATCCGCTTCGCCATCGACTATGATGAAAACGTGATTCGTCTTCTCGTGAATCTCAGCGCCGCGCATTACGCCGCGGTTCGCGATGACGATGAGGCCGTTCTCTTCGAGGATTCTGCCGCCCTTGACCATTTCAGCGGCCACCTTCTCATGTCCGATGTAATGAACGCCCAACGGAACGCCGCCGGCAATGACGGACGATCCTGAAGCTGCGAGCAGTAGCGCCGTTGAAAGTGCGAGCCAGTACTTCATAAGTATTCTCTTCCCGATGTAGATGACAAGGCGAAGCGCAGACGACTGCTAGGAAAGCGCAAACTTCTGGAACGTGTGGCAATCCTCCGCAACGCGTCCGCGGCTCACCGCAAAAGTCCAGGTGACTTCACTCACGTAAAGATCATTCTTCGAGTCGAGCGCAAGACCGTGCGGCGCGGCGAAACTTCCCGCCGCGGTCGCTTCAGGACTGCCCCAGCGCGCGAGGACCTTGCCATTCTTGTCGAAGATGCTCATGCGCGCATGACGGGCTTTTTCTTTGGTAATCGGGCCGAAGCGCTGTGAGGTATCGCCTTCGTACCACGCGAGCTCCGTCACGTATGCGCGTCCGAGCGAGTCGAAGCATAGATGCGTAGGCCGCTGCGTGTCCGTCCACTCGCTCAGATACTCACCATCCGGACTGAAGATCTGAATGCGATCGCTTTCGCGGTCGCAGACATAAACGCGTCCTTCGGCATCAATCGCGATGCCGTGCGGAAGATAGAACTGTCCCGGCCCCTTGCCCGGCTCGCCCCACGATCGCTTCAGCTCGCCTTTCGGCGAGAAGATATGGACGCGGGCGTTGCCGTATCCGTCGCTGATGTAGATGTCGCCGTTGAGCCCGATAGCGACATTCGTCGGACGGTTGAACGGCCCGGCGGCGCGCTTGATGCTCGTGATGTTCTTGCCGTCGTAGCCGGTATCCGATGGCGTGTTGAGGATGCCCATGGTCATGAGCAGCTTGCCCTCGGGCGTGTATTGACGAACAGTGTGATTGCCGTCGTCTGTGCAGAAGATGCTGCCATTCGGGGCGACGTAGATGCCGTGCGTGCGATACGAAAACTCGCCTTCGCCCCATGAGCGCTTGAAGTTGCCTTCGCGGTCATAAATGATTATTGGATGATCGCCGCGGCAGATCAGGAATGTGCGGTCTTCGCCATCAACGGCAACACCGGCGACATCGCGATGCGCCCAGCCCTTCGGCAGTTGCTCCCAGCCTTCCACAACGGAATACTTGATCTCGTCTGCTTTTGCCACGCGTTTCTCCCCCGTTGAATGCTTCAATCAACTACCGATGCGTGGCTCGAGAGTGCTTCGAGCGCATGCAGCTTTGACATCATTTCTCCTTTTGATGACGAACCAAAATTATGCCATGCAGAGCGTGCATGCAATGCGAACGCGGCGCGATTAGAACATCATTCCGAGCGCAGTCCGGACACCTTCACGACTTTTCCCCACTTGACGATCTCATTGCGAATGAATTGTCCGGTCTGCTCCGGCGTGCCCGATAAGGGTTCTGCACCCTGCGCATTCAGCTTCTCACGCACGTCCGGCAGTTGCACGATGCGCACAACATTCGTATTGAGCACGGTGATGATGTCTCGCGGCGTGCCGACTGGCGCGAGCAGTCCATACCAGGTTCCCGATTCGAAGCCTGGCAGGCCGGATTCAGAAATCGTCGGCAGATCCGGGGCGATGGTACTCCGCGTCGCGCTCGTGATTGCTATCGCTCGCAGACGGCCGGCGCGGATATGCGGAAGCACGACCAGGGTGTTTGCCAGAGCCATCGACACGTTGCCGCCGATGACGTCAGTCACAGCGGGGACGGTGCCTTTGTACGGCACATGCAGCAGATTGATTCCAAGCTCCATCTTCAGTAGCTCGCCGGCGAGGTGAGGTGAGCTGCCGGTGCCAGGCGTCGCATAGGAAAGCTGTCCGGGTTTCGCCTTCGCGAGCGCAATGAGTTCCTGCAGGGATTTGGCGGCGACGGCAGGATGAGTGGCCAGCACGAATGGCGCGGACGCCACCAGCGCGACCGGAGAAAAATCCTTGCTGAGATCGAACGGAGCTCTGCTGTAAAGCGACTGGCTGATTGAAGCCGCCGCGGTTACTGCCAGCAACGTGTAACCATCCGGCGCTGCGTGGGCGGCGATTTCGACGCCGATGTTACCCGCGGCGCCAGCCCGATTGTCGATAACGAATTGGCGGTTCAGCGCCTCACTGAGCTTCGCCGTGACGAGACGCGTGGCGATATCCGACCCGGCGCCCGGCGGGAAAGTAACGATCACGCGCACCGGCTTCGTTGGATATTGTGCGTGCGCTAACGACGCTGCACCGGAGATAACGACTGTGACAGCAGCGCTGAAGGTAACGAATACGAACCCAAGAAATGTATGACATCGCTTGATCATTACAGCGAGCTTAGTGCGGGCGCTTGCCATGTTGTATGAAGATCGAGTGGCCACACGGGACGCGGCAATCGCTTCCAGTCGAAACGCTCGAGCACCGGCGAAGTCAGGCCTGCAGCATCGACCTCGATGATGCGATCGTCGGTGTACCACGTGTCGATGCCCGCGCGAAAGTGCCCACGCGATTTAACGATCAATGAAGAAAAAGTACCGATGTCGAGACCAAACGTTTCGAAGAAGACAGGGTCGGCGCATTGAATGCGGCGCGAGCACACCACCATCGTGACGCCGCCCACTCGAATCGCTGCAGAAAGGCCGAGGTCCACAGTGCGACCCGCGTAGATGCCGCGTCGCCCGACCACAACGCCTTCAGATAGCGCGAGCACTGTCGCGTGAACGGGCACGGCGCGGCCGTATGTGTCGGCATTCGTTTCGTTGAGCGTCATGCGCACGACACTGCCAATGCCTGCGGCATGACAGCGCGCTGCCGCCGCACGGTCGACGAAGTTGCCGAGCAGTGCGCCGGTGACGCCTTCGGAAAGTAATCGCTCGAGAATATCGGTCGTGTTGCCGCGTCCACCACCGCCGGGATTGTCGGCGACATCCGCTAGACAGACTGCGGTGAGCTCACCGTTTTGACCGGCCTTGGCGGCCCGCGCAATCGCATCGTCCAAGGACGTGAGCCGCACGCGAAATCTGTCGCGCTCCGCCCACGCGAAACTGGCTAACTGCAGCGCCAGCTCCTTCGGTCTTTTGCCATGACCGTAAACCAGTATCGTAATGCCACCCTCGCGCGTATCGCCGAATGCAAACCCTCCGAGGATCGACACCACCGGCAAATCAGGTCCGATGTCCCGCTGGCCTTCGGTGATCATATCGGCGTAAGCGCCGCGCGCGGTGAGCAGCGTTACCGACGGCGGAACAATCGGCATGCGAATAAAAGTCTTCTCCCACCGCTCTCCCGCCAGCAGCCGACGAATGAGAGTGGCAGCCTCCGATCCGCGCTCGCGCCGGTCGACGTGAGGATTCGTTCGATACGCAAGGATGCAGTCAGCGCATTCCACCATGCGACGCGAAATATTCGCGTGAAGGTCGACCGTCGCTAGTACCGGAACGTCCGGCCCTGCGATCTGGCGCGCAAGTGCGTATAGAGCGCCGTCGGGATCTTCTGCGCCAGAGGACGTCATTGCACCGTGGTTGCTGATGTAGATGGCATCGAACGGTGCTGCTGAGAGAAGCATGGTACGCATACGCGCAAGCGTCGCATCGATGAACCGCTGCTCGGCCGGTCCGCCGGGTTCGGTTGCCGTGATGATGATCGGAATCGGTTGCCAAGGGCCGGTGGCGTTCATGACCTCGACGAATCCGGGGATTTCCGACGGCATCGCAGGCGCCGGCTTCGACGCTTCGTCGAGCATCGCGTCACTCTCGAAGTAGCACGATTTCCGGAAGTCTTCTTCGGTGGTTATCGGAGCGAATGCGTTGCTCTCCAGATGGATGCCGAGGATGGCGACGCGCGGACCGGAAGCACTCATCATCAGTCAATTTTCGCGTTCGAACGTCGCACGATGTCGCCCCATTTCACGCGCTCGCGCTTCGTGAATTCAACGAACTCCTCGGTCGATCCGGTCGCACACACGCTGCCGGTGGCGGCAACCTTCGCCTGAAACGCGGGCGATGCGCAAACCTTCGCGATCTCGGCGTTGAGCCGCGCGATGATCTCTTTGGGCACGCCGGCCGGCGCCATCATGCCCGTCCACGTCGTTATTTCGTAGCCTGTCACGCCGGCTTCCTGCATCGTCGGCAGCTCAGGAAAGAGCGCCGAGCGCGACGGGCCGGTCACCGCAAGGCCGCGCACGCGTCCGGCCTTCGCGTAAGGCGCGATCGACGGTTGGTTGTCGAAGATGAGATCGACCTGGCCGGCGATGATCTCCGTGAGCGCCTGCTGCACCGCTTTGTATGGCACATGGACAATGCGCGTGCCGGTCATTTGCTTGAAGAGCTCGCCGCTCAGATGCAGCGTCGTCCCATTGCCAGACGATCCGAATGTGAGCTTGTCGGGATTCGCTCGCGCGTAGTTGACGAGGTCAGCCACGGTCTTGACGGGCAGCGTGTTGCGCACAGCGAGCAGATTCTGCCCGGACGTGAATCGTCCAACGACCTGGATCTCGCGATCGATGTCATACGGCAGGTTCGACATGAGCGCAGGGAAGATCGAGAGGTAAACCATGTTGGCGTAGCCGAGCGTGTAGCCATCGGCTGGCGCGCGAGCGAGCATTCCGACGCCGATCACTCCGCCGGCGGTGGGACGATTGTCGATGACGAACTGCGCTTTCATCTGATTAGCGAGTTCGGCGGTTAACATGCGCGCGGAAATGTCAGCGCCGTTGCCGGCGGCCGATGGCACGATGTAACGAATCGGGTGATCCGGATACTCGGCAAGAGCGGCGGGCAGACATACCACCGTAAGCAGCAACGGCAGCAATCGCGCAGTCAACATCACATTCATGAGATATCGCTCGTAGTGATCGCGTTCCATTCAGTCAACAAGACACTCTGCGAACAGTGATGCATCTTTCACACGGCCGATTCAGCGGCCGCCGCGCTGATTGATCACATCCCCGGCTCGAATGCGGGACCGCGCGGCTCGAGCCGTACACCGGCGCGAAGATGCTTGTACGGATACTGACGGGCGTCGACGAGATGCGCGCCAGGTGCAACTGCTACGAGAACACGCTCGGCGATGGGCTCGAAGTCCGCGCGAAAGTGGCACGTACTTTTAACTACCAGAATTTTGTGCTCCGTGGGTTCAACACCAATATGACGAAAGATCTCGAGATCGTATGCCTGCATGCGCTTGCTCGCGACGACAACACTCACGCCGCCGATAACGAGTAGAGCGGTGGGACCGAGCTTCGCTTCGCGACCGCCCACGCACGGACCCTTGCAGACGAAGCGTCCATCGGTAAGGCGCGCGACGCGGAACGTTCCGCGAAACGGCTTTACGCCGGGCAATGGCGTACACCCGCCGAGGTCGATCGTGATATCGGCGCCTTCACTCGCCGCGTGCGCCGCTGCGGCGGCCTTCGCATCCGTGAGTACGCACAGCGCCGCCTTCTTCGCTCCATTGCGTACGAGCGCTTCGAGCATTCCCGTCGTATCACCGGTGCCGCCGCAACCCGGATTGTCCTGTGTGTCCGCGATTACGACGGGGCGCGTTGCCTTGTCACTGATAGCTATCGCCTGGCGTACGGCCTCGTCCGGTGTCAGCAGTGGTTCCGCGAACGCATCCTCCATGTCGATTATGTGGCCAGCCAGCGCATCTGCTGCCGCGTCGACCGCCGCTTGTGAATAGCCGTGGCAGATGACGGCGGGACCGCAGTTATACAAATCGGACGGCGGAAAGCCGGCGCCGTAACACAGGTCGAGCACCTCACCGCCCTCGCCGCGAGCGGATTTCGCGACGATCTTTTTCGACGGTTCGACGAGCGTGCATTGGAAGTTGAGCGGAATGAGAAACGGAATCTTGCGAAATGCACGCGCTGTCGGCCGGCCTCGCGTAAGTATCGTATCTAAGATTCGTGCGGCGCGGCTGCCAGTCTGCGGCCGATCGACGTGCGGATACGTGTAGTAGATCGCCATCCCGTCGGTGAGCGCCGCCATCGCAGGTGTGAGATTGGTGTGATAGTCGAGGCTGATGACGATCGGCACTTGCGGACCAACCGCAGCGCGTACGCGACGCAGTATCTCGCCTTCACCATCCTCGAAGTCGACCGAGCACATCGCCCCGTGCAGATCCAGATAGACGGCGTCGACGGGCATTGCGAGTGATAGGCGGCCCACGAGCTCGCCGACGATGCGTTCAAATGCATCGCTCGTGACGTACCCGCCCGCGCCGCCGCTCGCCCAAACCAGAGGAGCGAGGTCATGCTTGTCCGCCATGTCAGCGAGAAAACCGGACATGGCGAATGCGCGGCCGGGAAGATTGGTCAGGATATCTTTGCCGCGAGTCAGTGGAGGGCGGTCACTGACCGCGACGAAATATGCGAAATCCGTGTGTACCGGGACGAAGCAATTTGTTTCGTGGTGAAAACCGCCGACGGCAATACGTGCCATGCTCATGCTCCTGGAAATCTTGTGTGATTACGTGTACTGTTATGAGCCTGGAGCGTGCGGCTATTCCAGCTCAATGTGAGCGGTGCGCACGATTCTGTCGATGAGCGCAGCCTCTTTTTTGCGACCTCCAACATCTGCTCCGGCGTATTGAACAGCGCTTCCGAGCCGACGACCTTGAAGAATTGCTCGCGGAATTCCGGCGGCGACATCGCTTTCGCAACGGCATCAGCGAGCACGCCCATGATTTCACGCGGCGTGCGCGCGGGCACCACGAGCGCATAGAAGGGCTCGAACTCGAAGCCTGGCAACGCTGCTTCCGCGATCGTGGGCACTTCGGGAAGTTGCGGCGATCGTTTAGCGCCGCTCACGCCGAGCGACCGTATGCGGCCGTCGCGAATGAGCGGCAGCGCGCTGCCCAGGACGGCCGAACCGATTTCGATCCGACCGCCGATCAGATCGAGATACATCGGGCCCGCGCCTTTATACGGCACATGGTTGATCTGGACTTTGGCCATGGCCTTGAAGTATTCACCCGCAAGATGCGGTGTTGCGCCCACGCCCGACGTTCCGTAGCTCAATTGTCCGGGGCGGCTGCGCGCGAATGCGATGAGCTCCTTTACGCTACGCGTCGGCAACGACGGGTGCACTACGATCGTGAGCATGAAATTAGTGACTTCGGTGACCCAGGCAAAATCGCGAAACGGATCGACTGGCATGTCGCGGCGCAAACTTTTGATTCCCGCAAGACCCGAAGCCGCCAGGAGAACCGTGTAACCGTCGGGCGGTTGCTTGGCGACATATTCCCATGCCACGAGTCCGCCCGCGCCCGTTCGATAGTCGACGATGACCTGTTGGCCGATCGCCTTGCTGATCGCCGGCGCGATCAGCCGCGCGATGAGATCATCTGTGCCGCCGGGCGGCGCGCGGACAATCAGCCGCAACGGTTTTGAAGGGAACGATTGTGCGAACGCGACGAGCGGCGCAAACAAGGTGCACGCGCACAGCGCAGTAATCACTTTGCAGTCAGTATTCATTTGCTCGGCGATTCGCCGGGTGAAGGTCGTCGCTCAATCGAAATGAGAAGGCCTAGTATACAAACTGTTCACGGGCCGGGCGTTGCCATGCAGACATATCGGCTCGCCCGGCACAAGAGTGATCGCGGTCTTGAAGCTGATCGCATCCATATGCTGCGTAGTATGCCGCTGAAATTCGTCGCGACGAAGACTCGAGGATCGACGTTACGCGTACCTGCTTGACGCGCCCGCCTGCTAAGCGGAAGCTTCCCAGAAACGAGTTGCAGTCTCATTTCATTTCATGAAGGGGAGGTACGGCGTGAGATATACGTTGAGCACTTTGTTGGTATCCGCAGCGCTGAGCGCCATCACCGGCGCGGCGAACGCGCAGCAGAACGCATTCCCAATGGCGGCGCCTGCCGGCAAGGACAGTAACGCGCGCCAGAATGCACCGGCAGGAGCGGTGAATCAGGGCGGGTTCAATGAGTCGACGTGGAAGTACGGCACGGCGTTCGATACGCCTGCGGGCGGAAAAGTCTGGAACCCGGCGAAGATCAAGCTGATGCAGGGCGGAAAACTCGTTGGCGGCACCGTCTCCAATGTGAAGGACCCGAGCACGTACTGCGCGATGGCGAATGCCGGCTACGATTTCATCTGGACGGAAATTCAGCACGCGGGCTCCACATGGGACAACGTATGGAACGCGTGGAAGACCTGTCCACATGCGAAGGCGGTGCCCGGTGCGCGCGTCTCGTACACCGACGAGCGCGAGATTCAACATGCTCTCGATGGCGGCGCGCTCGTGCTTATAGTGCCAACCGTCGATACGGTCGAGGAGGCGCGTGAGGCGGTCAAGTGGGCCTACTTTCCTCCGCTCGGCAGACGCAGCCTTGGCGGCGGCGCTGCGTTCGAGCCGACAATGTGGGGCGGCGTTCCGGGAGGCTACCGCAACACCATCAATGACAATCTCGTGCTGATCCTCATGATCGAGACGCTCGAAGGACTCAAAAACGCCGATGAGATCGCGAAGGTGCCCGGCGTTACGGCGATCTTCGCGGCGAGTTCCGATCTCGGAAATTTTTCAGGCTACAAACAAGGTGACCCTGACTACGAGCGTGCAATCAACATCGTGCACGATGCGGCGTTGAAAGCGGGCAAGAAACTGTGCGGACCTTTCGCATGGAAAGACCGTCCCGACTTCACGTGCTTCCAGGCACAGAACGAGGTCGCGCAAATAACACGCGGCGTACGGGCCGAACTTGGCGATCTGCATAACACGCAGGGCAAAGTGGAAGTCGGGCCGTTTGCACCGAAGTGACACTCACGAAGAATCGCAAAGCGCTTGCTGCTTGTATAACGTTTCATGGTTTGAGGAGTAAGCTGGCCGCAATTGGCGCTTAGGCCAACGGTGAAGTCGAACTGACACGAGAGGACGCAATCATGTACACCCTTAACGCGCGGCTGCAACAATTCCTTCTGGCGGTCACAGCGATCGCATTGGTTACTCACATGACTGTCGTGCGCGCGGCTGACGACCGGGCTGCATTAGCCGGGCTGTCGGACGGCAAGATCGCTTTCGATATCAAGGAGGGTGAAGGTAAAGCGCTGCTTGCGAGGCTCGATAGCATCGATGAGACGCGGCAATCGCTGATAGAGCAGGGTGTGGCGCCGCATTTCATTCTCGCGTTCCGCGGACCGGCGACGCGCCTGGTGCAGACCGATCAGGAGAAGATCAAGCCTGAAGAACGCGAGATGGCGGCGAAGGTCGCGGCGAAGATCAAGGAGATGAGCGCTGCGCGAGGCGTCGATGCGCTGGAGCAATGCTCGCTCGCCGTGCGCCAGCAGGGTACGAACGGCGATAAAGTGCTGCCGCAAATCAAGCTCGTTGGAAACGGTTTCATTTCGCTGATGGCGTATCAGGCGAAAGGGTTTGCTTATATCGCGCCGTGAGGCTGTGATCGTCGTCGTGCGCAACGCATGCAGCAAGGCTGCGACGCAAGCGGGCGCGCATTCGACGGACGTGTGAATGCTTGAACTCCGCGAACTGATTGCTGCATCCGCAATCACAGCGTTCGCAGCGCCAGCCGCAATGGCGCAGGACAATTATCCGGATCGACCTATCCGCATCATCGTGCCGACGGCGCCTGGCGGTCCGAGCGATATCGGCGCACGCCTGATCGCGCAGGAACTCACGAAGCGATGGGGCCGACAAGTGGTGGTCGATACACGGCCGGGCGCAGGGTCAATCATCGGCACGGAGATCGTCGCGCGAGCGGCAGCCGACGGTTACACGCTGCTCCTGAGCCCGAGTACCCTTGCTATCAATCCGGCTACCTACAAGAACATGCCGTATGACGTGCGGCGCGATTTCGCCCCAATTACACAGACGCACTTCGTGCCCAACCTGATTCTGCTGCATCCGTCGGTGCCCGCCAAATCGGTGCGGGAATTTATAACGCTCGCCAAAGCCCGGCCCGGCGAATTGCTCTATGGCTCTTCCGGACACGGTACGAATCCGCATCTGGTGATGGAATTATTCGCGAGTATGGCGCAGATCCGTCTCATGCATATCCCGTACAAAGGTACTCTGCCCGGGTTGATAGAGACGCTGGCTGGTCGGGTCGCGATGATTGCGACGAGCAGCATGTCGCTGGTCGTTCCGCACGTACGAACAGGAAAATTGCGGGCGCTCGGAATCACGAGTGCTGCGCGTTCACCTGCGGTCCCAGACATTCCAACGATTGCGGAAGCGGGCGTGCCGGGCTACGAAGCGGTCCAATGGTCGGCGATGCTGGCGCCCGCCGGGACACCGCCTGAACTCATTGCGCGGCTGAACAAAGAGGTCACTGCGATTCTGCGCACGCCGGAAATCAGGGACCGGCTTGCCGGCGACAGTGCGGAAGTCGTTGCCGGTTCGCCCGAACAGTTAACGCAGTTCTTGAATGCAGAAATTGTGAAATGGGCGCGAGTGGTGAAAGCAGCGGGCATCACGCCGGAATAACGGCGCTCGTCGCCGACTCGTGGCGAGTCTAAAGAGCAGGCTTAGTCCACACGCTTGATGCGAGCAAGCGCGTACAGAAGGCGCGGCCACTTCGGCAACATACGGGTGGCTCGCTTTTTTGTACACGCTGGTGATCTGCTTCACATAATTGCGTGTTTCGGCATATGGCGGAATGCCGCGATATCTTTCAACGGTCTCTTCGCCCGCATTGTATGCGGCAAGCACCAACCGCACTTCACCTTTGAAATAAGCCATCAGCCAGCGTAAGTAAGCGAGGCCGCCTTTCAGATTCTCGAGCGGGTTCTTCGCATTCTTAACCCCGAAGCGCTGGGCGGTCGCGGGAATCAATTGCATGAGACCCTGCGCGTTTTTCGGCGACACGGCGTTGGCATCAAAATTTGATTCAACCGCAATGAGCGCCAGGTACGAGGTCCGGATCAACCGAATATTCCGGCGCCCAACGTTGGACGAGCAGCGCGATGTCTTTTCTCACCACTGGTGCCGACGGAGACTCGACAAGTGCGGGTACCGGCTGACTCAAGCATGCGGGCATCACCGTATCCGTTCGACGGCTCACATGTTGAATCAATTCTTGCGCGCGTTCGTTGCCTTGCTCAGCGGCTTTGCCGATCAGCACCGCAGCGATGCCTTCGTCGGCCTGCACTTCGCGTCCGATGGAATAGATAATGCCGAGCTTTAACAGCGCGACGCTGTCTCCGCGCGCAGCGGCTTGGCAATACATCTCGTTCGAGCGCGCGAAATCGCGCGGCATGTTTTCACCGCGCTCAAATTTCGAGGCAAGTGTGACCAGTGCCTGCACGTCGCCGCGTCGTGCAGCGCTTTGAAGCGCTTCAATATCCGCGGGCTGCTGCGCAATCGCGCCAATGCAATGCAGCGCTGTGCCAATAGCGAAGCAGCGCATGGCGTTTTCAAGGATGTGACGTTTCATGGACCGCGCATGATAACCGTATTGGCGCGCGTCAAGAAGCGGTATAAAAACAGTCAGTCCTACGTTCGGATGCTGCGCAGCCGCTGGCCTTGCAGTGCCGATCACCAGTAGCATCACGGTTACCTGTCGAGTTGAACCGTTGTCGCCCCTTGCCATGCAGAACTCAACTACCGATGTCGTTATCATCGGCGCCGGTGCTGCGGGTCTGGCGGCTGCGGAAGAGCTCGCACGCGGAAAAATCGCGGCTGTGGTGCTTGAGGCACGCGATCGCATCGGCGGACGATGCTACACGCGCGCGACTTCCGGTCTGTCCGTGCCCATCGAGCTCGGCGCTGAATTCATTCACGGACGTTCACCGTCCATATTCTCCGCACTCAAACGCCACAGCATCGCTGCGGTCGACACCGTCGGTCCGCATTGGTTTGAAACGAACGGTACGCTTCAAGTGCGCAACAGCCCGCTGCCGGAAATCAGGGCCGCCATGCGCAAGCCGCATACACTGCACGCCGGAGATATGTCGTTCGACAAGTTTCTGGACACGCACCTTAGCAGGGAATTGTCGGCAGATGCGCTTGCGTATGCGCGCACGATGGTCGAAGGGTATGACGGTGCGGATGCGAGCCGCATCAGCGCGTTGGAGGTTGTCGACGAATGGAGCGGCGGCGGCGCGGCGGACAGCGCATCGTTCCGTCCACTCGGCGGTTACGGCGCGCTCATGGCGTCGATGGCCACGGCGCTCAACGAGCGTCCGGTTCGCGTTCAGTTGGAAACCGTCGTGCGTGCGATACGATGGAAGCGCGGACGCGTGGAAGTCTCGGGCAATTGGCGCGGAAGACCATTCACGATCACGGGCTCGCGTGCAATCGTGACTTTGCCGTTGGGCGTGCTGCAATTGCCGGCTGCGTCGCCACACGCTGTGCAGTTTTCGCCGGCGCTCGCCGACAAACGCGCGGCGCTGAAAAAGATTTCATCGGGTTCCGCGGTCAAGGTCGTGCTCTGGTTTCGGCGTGCGTTCTGGGAACAACTGGAGCGTGGTCGATTTCGCGACGCGGCGTTTTTTCATTCGACCGGCGCCGCTTTTCGAACGTTCTGGACCGTGCTGCCCATACGAGCGCCCGTTCTGACTGTATGGGCCGGCGGACCGCGGGCGGATGCTTTGTGCGCTCGCGGCGAGAAGCACATGATCAAGACATCGCTCGCGAGTTTGGAATCGCTGTTTGGACGTTCGGCGGAAGTCGCAAAACATCTCGCGGGTGCATGCGTCCATGATTGGCGCCGCGATCCTTATACCTGCGGTGCGTACAGTTACGTGACGACGGGCGGTCAGGGCGCTCGCGAGACACTGGCGAAGCCGTTGCGCGATACGCTTTTTTTTGCCGGCGAAGCTGCCGATCTAAGCGGTGAAGCGTCGACCGTCGGCGGTGCACTCCAGAGCGGCATTACAGCAGCACGTTTGGTAGCGAAGAATAATTTTTGAAAAACGTCCGCGGTCGTGAGTTGTGCGCTTTGCTTACTCGGCACTCGTAGGCGGGTTAGCGCATCGCACCCTGACCACCAATAACATCGACGGTAACCTGCGTTAACCGCTCTACCTGCGCCGCTGCATTGATATTGCCAAGCGTGGGAGGGGTCAGGTGCATCGTGCATGCCCCGCCGTTGAACGTGAGCGTTACCTCGCATGAGTCATGCGCGGTTGTAACCAATATAATGCGTAGGACAACGCCGCGATGCGCGCGCATGTGTGCAGTTATGCGCACGCTTAATACGAACGGAGCGCGCGAAACGGGTATGCTTTTGTCAAGTCGTGCTGATGGGTGCCGTAGGCGCAGCACGGTCATTCTAATAACTGACGAGGGAGCAATGAACCTGAAAGTACTGCGTAATTCCATAATGACTGTTGTCATCTGCGGATGCTTTGGCGCTAACGCGGCGTTGGCGGACAAGCCATCATGGGCCGGCGAAGGAAATGGAAAAGGCCAGGGCCACGGTAAACACGCCGAGCACCACGAGAAAGGAGATGATCGGCACGAGGTCAGGCAGGGAGAATATTTCGCGGACCGGCATCGCACCGTAGGTACGTGACTACTATCATGGTCAATACAGCCGCGGCCACTGTCCGCCGGGATTAGCGAAGAAAAATAACGGCTGCATGCCGCCAGGTCAGGCGAAGAAGTGGGCGGTGGGAGCGCCGTTACCGCGGGACATTGTCTATTACGAGGTGCCGCAGCCGCTGGTCGTGAAGATCGGGCCGCCGCCGAGCGGATATCGCTATGTGCGCGTCGCTTCCGATATCCTGCTGATCGCGCTCGGGTCGCGCATGGTTATCGATGCCGTCCAGGATCTCGGACGGATATAGTGAAAGCTACACGCGGAAAAAAAACCGGGCGTCAGGCCCGGTTTTTTTGAGTATGAAAGCTCGTGTTACGTAGCAACGTTTTTTCTGCGTGCAGCAACGAAACCCAGAAGTCCGAGACCTGCCAGCATCGTCGCGTAGGTTTCGGGTTCCGGTACCGACGTTACCAAACTCGCGTCGACGGCACCGGTGTTTCCCGTGGTGCCACTGATAATATCGGCCGCAAAATATTGACCGACGGCATTTTGCTGGAGGCTGGCCAAGGTCAATCCCGTACCGGTAACGCTGAAACTAAGAACAGGATTGGTATCGGCGTTTCCGCCGCCGCCGCCGCCGCCCCACACGACCCCGTACTGGAAGTTTCCGGTCCCATTCTCATGATAGGTACCTGAGGTTTGCGTTGGGCTGGTACCGCCTGGAATAGTAAACCCGGAGCTCAGGCCCGAATACGTGAGCGTAGGATTTCCTGCGAGGTTGAAGCCAAACGTCAGATCTAAACCGGTCTGAACGAATTTGTTGCCGTTGATTAGCGTAATGTTAAAGCCAAGTACATCGCCCGGGAGGTCGGTGACTACGATCGTGCCAAACGAAGGTTGTGGATTCGCGCCGCCACCGCATGTACCACTGCAGTGGTCGGAAGTTAAAAGGAATGTGAGAGACGAATTCTCAACTGAGATCGCGCTTGCCATCGATGAAGCGACTGCCAACGCAGTACCGACCGCAGCCGCTAAAGCTGATTTCTTAAAGTTCATATGAGACCCTTTCATAGTGATGTGGAAAGCACCGCGTCACTATCGCTGACTGCGGATAACCGGTAAGGCTACGGCGCGGATGATGATGTCCCTGATGCAGCGGGCCAATAGCTACTTCGCATCCATTTCTACAGTCGGCACAGCGTTTTGTGCACTATTAACGGATCCATGAGTTCTTTTTCTCTATGCGCTTAAAGGTCGAGGCGGGTTTTGATATTGATTGGTCGGTGTACGAAAAAAAACCGGGCGCGAAGCCCGGTTTTCATTTGCTGCTGGTAGAACGTTGCTGCTAGGACTTCTTACGACGTGATCCCACGAAACCCAGGAGGCCAAGTCCTGCGAGCATCATGGCGTAGGTTTCCGGCTCTGGAATCGCAGTCGGCGGAATGGCAGTGAGCCGCGCCGCCGCAATCGTCTCAGGACCGCCCTGCGCGTTGGCGAAGGTAGCACCCGTCGTGAAGACCTCAGTGCCAGCGTTGTTCGCGATTGTGGCGTTCAACTGCGTCACCTCCGCAGGACTCAGTGCGAACAAGAGTCCAGACCCACCAAGTCCGGCTGCAACCTGGTTCAACTGCAATCCGGCAGCGGCAGTATGCGTTTCGAGTAACGTTCCAGTCGAGCTGAACACGTTCAGCGAAATGGTGTTTGACATTGTGGCCTGCGTGCCCGTTAGCACGCTGTTTGCCGTGTTTACCGATGGCGGGTTTTCGGAACCCGGCTCAGCGAGGTTGACGATCAACCCAAGCTGGTTCGCATTGGTGATGCCCAGATCGCCGAACGTGAAGGTGCGCGACTGCGAATTGCCGCTTCCTGCGTCACCGAACACGCTGCCGTTGAAGTTAACGCCGCCGCTTTCGGTCGTATTGTTGCCTGCGCCCTGCAAGAACAGGGTGGTGAATTGCGCACCGACGCCTTGCCCTTGAAGCTGAACAGGCGTTTGTAGATCCAACGTCGCACTTGCCGGCGCAGCTGAGAATCCAGCTGCCGCCGCTACTCCTAATGCTAATAATCGCTTTTTAAGATACATACTTTAATCTCCAATTCTGTTGTCGATAACTCCTGCCTGCTCCGAACAGACGATAGGAGAGAGTTTGCTTCACCCGCGCGGGAAGTATCGTTAGCGCTTTCGGCGGCCACAATGACGCGTACGCCTTAAGGTAATGTCCGACGCAGCGCGCCGACGGTGAATTTTGAGTCGCGCCGACACCTAAAACAAAAAGTCTCTGACTGAAGCGGCGAAACGCTTTGGATACCGTGCACGGCGGAGGCCTTGGCGGAGCGCAAAACAACGCGCGCGCGATCTGATTGGTGCTCCGAACACCATCGGATTGCCTCCGAATCCCGTTTCAACCTGCGGCGTCGCACTGGGGCACCTTGTCCTACAGAGGTATCCGAGGTTTGCGTCTAGCGTGGACTCTACGTCGATCAGCATACTTGGCCGAGCTTTGATTGCCGTTACGCGGTGAGTATCGCTAGCGGCGTAACTATTAACTAACCAAGGAGAGCACCATGAGCATTATCTGGACGATTATTATTGGTTTCGTAGTCGGGCTGTTGGCCAAGATGCTCACGCCCGGCAAGGACCCTTCAGGATTTTTTATAACCGCGGCAATCGGTATCGCCGGCTCACTTCTTGCGACCTACGGCGGCCAGGCGTTAGGTCTCTATCACGCGGGTGAGCCTGCCGGCTTCCTCGGTTCTCTGGTGGGCGCGATTATTCTGCTTGTCATCTATCACATGATTGCACGCAAATCGACGACGTAGCGCAGACTGATTAAAGGACGCCACACATGGGCCTCATGGACATTCTTCAGCAGTATTCGACGCAGGCCGGCGCGCGAGATCAGAACGTCGCTTCGCAGCATTTCGATGAAGTGGCACGAAGTGCTCCGCCCGACGCTTTGCGCGGCGGTGTTGCCGAAGCGTTTCGCTCCAACCAGACACCGCCTTTCGGACAGATGGTTGCTCAATTGTTCGGCCAGTCGAATCCCCAGCAGAGAGCCGGCGTCTTAAATCAACTGCTCGGTTCCGTCGGTCCGGGCATGCTCACGGGGCTTGGCGGCGGCATGCTAGGCAAACTGCTCGGGCAGGGCAACACCGGCAACGTGCAGGTGACGCCTGACCAGGCTGCGCAAGTCACGCCGGAGCAAGTGGAGCAGGTCGCAACCCATGTCGAAAAACATGATCCGACTGTCGTGGATAAGATTGGCGGGTTCTATTCGGAGCACCCCGGGCTTGTTAAGACGCTGGGCAGCGCCGCCTTGTCGATCGCATTGGCTTCAATCGCGGGCCGCATGCGTTCTTAACACGCGTACATCAGTCGGCCGTGTATGCCAAGCACCGCGGCATGACATCAATGTGTAACTAATCGGGCGGCATGCGGAATATCCATCCGCGGCCGCCCGATGCTTGTACACCGGGGCGATTCGCATTGCCGCGCGTGCGAACGGTGCGCTAGCGCGCCGTCGCTCTATGTCAGGCGTGATCTGCCACTAGTGGTACTTGCTCCTCAGGCGTAATGTTCGCCAGTCATACTAAGGTGTGATCTTCGCTAGTGCTACTCCGGCGTGATCTTGGCATCGCGAATGACCTTACCCCACTGAGCAACTTCCGACTTTACGAATGCGCCGAATTCTTCGGGCGTAGTTGCGCTCGGTTCGGCGCCTTCAGTCGCTAGCCGTTCGCGCACGTCCGCCGAACGCGTGGCCATCGCTATTTCTTTGTTAAGACGCATGACAATGTCTCTCGGCGTCGCGGCCGGCGCAAACAGACCAAACCACGAGATGACGACATACCCCGGCACGCCGGCCTCCATTACCGTCGGCAATTCAGGCGCTGCAGTCGATCGCTGACGACCCGTGACGGCAAGCGCGCGCAAGCGTCCTGGTTTGACTGCCGGCAACGCCGCTGTGAGATTCGCAAACATCAACTGCACTTGACCGCCGATCAGATCGGTTAACGCAGGCCCGCTTCCCTTGTACGGGACGTGGACGATGTTGACCTTCGCAAGCGTGCTGAACAGGGCGCCTGCGAGATGCGTTGCATTGCCGGTGCCTGCGGATGCGTAATTGAGCTGACCGGGCTTGGCGCGGGCGAGCGCAATGAGTTCCTCGATAGACTTTGCAGGCACCGCGGGGTTCACTACGACCACATAGCTTCCACTCGTTACCTGACTGATCGGTGCAAAATCGCGCGCCAGGTCGTAGGTGGGCTTTCGATAAAGGCTGGTGCTGATTGCGTGCGCCGGGGTTCCCATGAAGACGGTGTAACCATCCGGTGCTGCTTTTGCAGCGATCTCGGCGCCGAGGTTCCCGCCCGCGCCAGCGCGGTTGTCGACGATGACTTGTTGGCCGACCTGTTCAGAAAGTTTCTGCGCCACAGTGCGCGCGATGATATCCACTGCGCTGCCCGGCGACGATGCAGCGATCATACGAACGGGACGCACGGGGTACTGTTGCGCAACGGCACACCATGCGCTGGCTGAATACATAACGCTCAATGACGCCGCCGATATAAATATTTTCATTGTGTTCCCCGTTTGTTTTCGTAACACACGATACCATCATCATATCAACCCACGCAGGGTCCGCCCACGCGCGCCTCTATACTTGAAAACATGTCGTAACGCCGGGTTACAAAGTTTTACAACGACGGAATGATGCCGGCGATAAGATCACGGAACTGAATACAGGTCAGCGGTTCGAAAGATGTACGAAGTTCGCCTCTTACGGAGAGGGATCAAATGAAATTTTCAAAGCTCGCCGGTTGTGCGGCCGCATTACTCGTTTTCACTACCGCATCAGGAACGCTCCAGGCGCAGCCTCGCGAGGAGCTTCGATTACGCGAGTGGCATCGTGATATCCACCGCTACCATGACCGCGATTTTCACATCTGGCGAGGCGGGCACTGGTATCACGGCCGGTTTGCCGGTCGGTATGGCTGGTGGTGGATGGTCGATGGTCGCTACTACTATTATCCGCAACCCGTCTATCCATATCCCGATCCGTTGCTCGCGCCTGGCGATATTGCGCAGCTTCCGCCGCCGGCGCCAATCGCTTCCGGCCCGCCAGTCGGATCGGCTCCGCCCCCGCAGCCATCAAACAACACGTGGTACTACTGTGACGCCAGTCAAACGTACTACCCGTACGTTACCGAATGCCGTACTCCGTGGCGCCCTGTACCGGCGACTCCCGGACAGCGGTGATACGTCATTCACACACCAAGCCGAAGTTAGTACGGTTGCCGCGGATCGTCGAAGAATTCCTTCATCATAAATTCTTCGAGGCCCGCGTTATCGGCGGCACGAGCCGACAACGTAAGGCTGCGACCGAGGCGGTGCGATTCCCATAGAAAATCGCCGGGCTCGTAATCGCGGATGATTGAAATCATCTTGCGGACGACCGCAATTTTGATATTGCTGTTATTTCCCTTGCGCACCTCTATCAACTGCTTGGTGTTGCGGCGGATATCCTTGTTCCAGCCGAAGAAAAGGAACTCCGCATTGTCATCGTGAATGCGGCGAATCTCGAACACGCCGCCACCATGCGCCGGGTCATAACCAAATACGAGTTGTTTTTGTGATGCGAGATTGCCGGCAACGATGCGGTTGGTTCTCGCACTCTCGTCTTCGCCTTGAGGCGAGCTGGGCGCGCTGTCCGGCGAAGCCGCCGAAGCCCCACGCTCCCGCCGGCGTGCCTCGATGTATGACGCGAGATCGCCCACTGGCGGTGCCGGTTTCGGCGCCGGAGCAACAGTTGGCGCAGGCTGCACCGGTGCAGGCGCGGGAGGAGCGGGCGCCGGCGCCGGTTTGTTGAGGGCAATGACGGGCGGCGCACGCTCGATGCGCGGTGGAGGTTTCGCCGGAGACGGCGGCTTCGCGGCCGCCGGCTGTCTCTCGATAACCGCTGGCGCCGATGGCACCCGTGGCGTGCTTGGGGGTGGAGCAAGCTGCACGGTGAGCGAGCCCGCAGATTGTCCGCGTTCCGGATCGTCGAGCGAGGGAAGACGCACATGCGGCAGCCATTTCCACATCACGGCAGCGTGGAACAGCAGTGAAAGGATAATGGCGAGCCAGAACGTCGGGATGGTGATGCCATCGCGGCGGTTCGAGCCGTCGTAGATCGATGCGCTCAAGGGCAAGTCACATGTCTTGACAAAAACTGCGCGCCAGGTAATCGGCGCGTCGACCGTCGGGCGTTCTGGAGTGGTCCCGTATCACGACGACCGTCGAAGGTGATAATTCGGATTCGATCTGACATTATCCTGCAGTTCGCGTTCCCGGGCTTTCCGACCGAGTTGTAACGGGCGCGCTAGAATGCACGATTACCTCATGGGAGCAACTAAAGATGCGACGCAACTCCACGCCTAGGACGCCAACTGAGTCCCTCTCTAAATATGCGGTGGCGGTACCGAATCATGAGTGATGACACCACCGCCGCACGATCAGATCTCGCACCAAGCGGCAAGCTCCGCGTGGGTATTAATTTCGCCAACAATCTTCTGACTGCGCGCGATCCTGTGACGCGCGCACCAAGCGGGATTGCGCTTGACCTTGCGCACGAACTGGGGCGCCGGCTCGGCGTGCCCGTTCAAATCGTGTCGTGCGAGTCGGCGGGCGAGCTCGCTGACTCCGCAGTCAAAGGTGCCTGGGAAGTCGGGTTTCTGGGCGCTGAGCCGCAGCGTGCCAATCAAATCGATTTTACCGCCGCGTATCTCGAGATCGAGGCATCGTATCTCGTGCCGGCGGAATCGCCCATACGCGCGATCGCAGACGTCGATCGGAAAGGCGTGCGAGTCGTGACGACAGCGAAAGCCGCCTATGACTTGTGGCTGCAGCGCAATCTCAAAAACGCAACCTTGCTGCACGCGTCAAGCGCCGATGATGTCTTCAAAATGTTCGTTGCAGAAAAACTCGAAGCGCTTGCAGGCCTCAAGCCGCGCCTTGTCATCGATCGCGATAATTTGCCGGGTTCTCGGATACTCGACGGCCGTTTCACCGCCGTTCAGCAGGCGGTTGGCACGCCGAAGGGACATGACGCTGGCGCCGCTTATCTGCGCCAATTTGTGGCGGACATAAAAAAATCAGGCCTTGTCGCACGCACCATCGAGAAGAACGGCATTCGCGGTGTAACTGCTGCCGCTTAATCAGATGAAAGCGGTGTTAACGGAGGGCGGTGCCGGCGCTCTCTGACTCCCTGCGGCTGTCACCTCGAGGCGTGTCAAGCCGCTTCATCCGCAACCGTAAGCACAGACCTACGCAGGAATAGGACTGCTTTGACAGACTGCCTCATGGGTCACCGCCATGATGTCGGCAGCACGTTTCGTGTCCGCAGCGACGTTTACTACTGCGGGCGCGCCCTATTCCGCGGGAGGTTATGAGCGCACCGATACAAATTGCAGGCGGCGAAAATCCACGCCGTACGCGCGCAAACAATGGGCGCCGTGTCACGCCTACCTTGTTCACTCCGGGTCGCAACTGTTACCGGAGCACCAAAGCAAATCGGGTTGCGCTTCTGGTTGACGGTGAACATTACTTCCGCGCATTCGCCCACGCGGCGCTACTCGCCCAGCATTCCATCGTCATCCTCGCGTGGGACTTCGATAGTCGCATGCGGCTGCACTGGGAGGACGAAAACTCAGGCGTCCCCGCCACGCTAGGCGCGTTCTTAAACTATCTCGTCGAGCGCCGGCCGGCACTCCACATCTATATTCTCAACTGGGATTATCCGATGGTGTTCGGCACGGATCGCGAGTTCCCGCCGTTGTATGGACTCGGGTGGTCGCCGCCTCGAAACGTGCATCTATGCTACGACAACACGCACGTCGTCGGCGGATCGCATCACCAGAAAATCGTCGTGATTGACGATGCGGTCGCATTTTCAGGCGGCCTTGATCTGACCAGCCGGCGTTGGGACTCGTGCGACCACAAAGCTGACAACCCGCGACGTGTGGCGAACGGCAATCCGTATCCGCCCTTTCACGATTTGATGGCAGCGGTAGACGGCGAAGCTGCGCGCGTGCTGGCTGAAATAGCGCGCGCACGATGGAGCCGTGCCACGGGCACGCGGATTCCGCCTGTTCGTAAGCAGAGTGACGGTTGGCCGCCGGAGCTCAAAGTGGAGATGACGGACGTTGCGGTTGCCGTGTCACGAACCGAGCCGCCGCAGCCGGGACGTCCGGGCGTCCATGAAGTCGAGCAGCTTTATCTCGACATGATCGCCGCGGCGCGGCGTTACATTTATATTGAAAACCAGTACTTCACTTCGAAAAAGCTGGGCGCGGCGCTCGCCGAGCGGCTTGCTGAAGAAGACGGCCCCGAGGTCATCATCGTCCTGCGCTATCTGAGTCACGGATGGCTCGAAGAAAACACCATGCATGCCCTGCGGACGCGGCTGATTAAAAAACTGCGTGCTGTGGACCGCTGGAATCGCTGCCGCATCTTTTATCCGCACGTGCCCGGACTCAAGGAGGGCACATGTGTCGACATTCACTCGAAGGCGATGATCGTTGATGACGAGCTCTTGCGCATCGGGTCGGCGAATTTCTGCAATCGCTCGATGGGCATGGACAGTGAATGCGATCTCACTTTCGAGGCACGCGGCAATCCGCGAATTTCCGACGTCATCGCCAATTTCCGCGACCGGCTGCTCGGTGAACATCTTGATGTCCCCGCGCAGGACGTGCGGGCTGAGTTGGAACGAGCGGGTACAGCTTGCCGGCGCTATTGCAGCGCTGCAGCGTGAAGGACGCACGCTGCAGGCCTTCGGCGAATTGCCGGAATGGCCGGACGTTGTCATCGAAGTCGCAGCCGTTGCCGACCCCGAGCGCCCCGCATCGATCGATGATCTCGTCAAAGAGTTTTCTCCCAACCTCGAAGCGGGAAAGGCGCGCCCGAAGTGGCAGATCATTCTGGGTGTCATGATCGCCGTGGCGGTGATGACCGCTGCGTGGAAGTACCACACCGCTTGCTCAACTCGCCGATCCCGACGTCATTATCAAAGCTGCGCGCGAATTTGGCAGCAGGCCATGGGCGCCCATCGTTGTGATGCTCGCCTACACGCCGGCATGCGTCACGATGTTCCCCCGGCCTCTGATCACGCTGTTCGCGATCGTCGCCTTTGGCGCGTGGGCTGGTTTCGGTTATGCGCTTGCCGGAATTGTCATTGCGGCGCTTGCGACATATCTAGGCGGGCGGCTGGCGGGTCGTGCACGCGTACGCCGGCTGGCCGGCCCTAAGCTTAATCGAGTCAGCGAGATCTTGCGCAAACGCGGTCTGCTCGCGATGACTGCGGTGCGTCTGGTGCCGGTTGCGCCGTTCGCCGTGATCGGTCTGGTTGCGGGCGCAATTCGCGTAAGGGTGTGGCACGTCGCGCTCGGAACCGCGATCGGCAACGCGCCGGGAACGCTCGCAACCACAGTGTTCGGGGATCAGCTTCAAGCCGCGCTGCGCGATCCCTCCACCATCAATTACTGGTTGGTCGGCGCCGTCCTTCTGCTGTTCGCGGTTGCGATATTGCTCTTCAGGCGCTGGTTCTTCGGCCGATCGCATGAAAGTGAAGGATCGGCTCCGGCGCGCGCCTCGCATGCATAAACCAATCAAGCGCGAAGGCGACACCCGCGCTTCCCCGTGCCGCATTAAAGTCGCTACCTACAACATACACGTCGGCATCGGTCGCGACGGTCAGTTCAAGCCACAGCGCATCGCCAACGTCATTCGTGAATTGGACGCGGACATCGTCGCGCTGCAGGAAGTGCCGTTCACTACCGGCGGCTTTGACATGCTTGAGTATCTCGCCCGGACGTGTGGGCGCATTGCCGTTGCCGGACCGACAATCAAAACCGCGCATGAGCATTTCGGCAATGCAGTACTCACGCGCTTTTCCGTCAATGACGTTCAGCGCATTGATCTGAGCGTTCCACGGCGTGAACCGCGCGGCGCGATTACCGCGCTCCTCGATTGTCATGGTCTCGCCTTGCGCCTCATAGCGACGCATCTCGGCTTATGGCCTTCAGAGCGGCGTCTACAGATCCGTCAGTTATTGCGCGTCGTGCGCGATGCGGATCTTGCGCCGATCATCCTGCTCGGCGATCTTAACGAGTGGTTCGTGTGGGGCAGACCTGTGCGCTGGCTGCACAAGCAGTTCAAACATACGCCGTCGCCTGCGAGCTTTCCTGCGGGGCGGCCGATGCTCGCGTTGGACCGTATCTGGGTGAGGCCGCGGCAGGCACTGCGGCATCTCGAAGTGCACATGAGCACGCTTGCTCGCGTGGCCTCAGATCATTTGCCGGTGAGCGCGACGCTCGATTTCGATGCAGCGCGCATGAGTCACGCCTAGTCGAACGTCGGGCGCACTATGCGACGGTGATTCCCAACGTTGTGCGCCATACGCCATCGGCGTCAAGTTGCACCCCCGCGGCGTCTTGCTCTCCATTCCGCGCCAGATTTAGCTTTGCGGAGAACGATGCGTGCTCGGGATGAGTGACACGGTAGTCGAATCGCTCCGAACGCGTGGTTGCGGGCACGGCAGCCGTCTGCAACATAAAACGCCCGTCCGCATCGGTCACTGTTAAAACGTTCATTCGCGCATCCGCCGGCATCAAGCGGCTGACCGGTGAGTTGATAATTTCAACGGTCGCGCCGAAAAGTGGCTTCCCACTTTTATCCAACACGCGTCCCGATATAACCATCTTGCCGTCGGCATAGCCGGTGATGGCAGCGGGCGCGAGGAACGGCGCGGCAAGCAGCTGAGAGGGAGCCGCGGCGGTCGCGAGGGCTGCGATCATCAGACGACGGCGCCGCAATGACAAGGGTTCGTTCTTCACATTGGTCTCCTCGAGTTGGTGATCATGGCGGCCATGAGAACACCATCATACCCTCGGCATAAGCGTATGGGGAAGGTTTGCGATGGGTGCGGCGTTGCACTAAGATCGTGAAACTCATCCAGGAGTGTGACCGATATGAGCAGCTTATCTACGGCTGCCGGCATCGATATGTCGGACTGTCATAACAGCGATCGACGATGATTGTTCAACGAGCGAGGAGAATAAAATGAAGCTGCTTTACTTCAACGATTTCAGGTTGGGCGTCCTCAAAGGCGACAACGTTGTTGACGTGACGTCGGTCGTACAAAACATTCCACACACCGGCCCGGGTGATCTCATGAACGGCCTCATCGCGCGCTTCAGCGATTTTCGTGCGCCGCTTGAACGAGCCGCAAGCACGGGCGCGGGCGTTCCCGTCGCTCAGGTCAAGATACGTCCGCCGCTGCCGAAGCCGGTCAACATCGATTGCATGGCAGTCAACTATATGGAAGACGGCACGCGCAAAGCGCCCGCGCCCATCAACGCGTTTCACAAAACACCCGGCTGCATCATCGCTCATGGCGAGACCATGGTGCTGCCTGACATTCCAGCCACGATCTTCGAAGGCGAAGCGGAGCTTGCGCTGGTGATCGGCAAGCCGGCTAGCAATGTGCCCGCTGCAAAAGCGATGGACTACATATTCGGCTACACGAACTTTATCGACGGGTCGGCGCGGGGTGTGGTGCCGGCAAGCAATTCTTTCTACCAGATGAAATCGCGCGCGACGTTTGCGCCGATCGGACCGTACCTGGTCACTGCTGACGAGATTCGCGATCCGCTGAAGCTGCAAGTGAAGCTGTGGGTCAACGGCACGCTCAAGCAGAACTACAACACGAGTGACATGGCGCATAAGATTGCGCGCTGCATCGAGTGGATTACGTCCATACACGATCTTGAGCCGGGCGATATTCTCGCAACCGGCACCAATCATCGCGGCCTTTCCGCCTTTATGGATGGTGACACCATCGAGCTGGAGACCGAGGGACTAGGACGTTTGACGGTGAAGGTGAAAGACGATCTTAAACGTACCTGGCTGCGCGAAACACGGCTCGACCGCGAGATGAAAGGTCTTGAAGGTACGACGCCCCAGTTAACCGGCAAGTACGCCTGAGTCTAGATTGAGATGTACGGAAGAAGGGGCCTTTGCGGCCCCTTTTTGTCGCCTTGTATGCCGCCTGCATTGATGTTGACCGCGTACTTCCGACAACATTAGTGGAGTTGCCCCGACTGTCAGTAGAAGCGATACGTTGGACACTGCGCAGATGCGCATTTCACAGGAGAGCGCGATGCCCACAAAGACTGCGATTGAACGCGCAAAGAAAGACGCGCGTGAAGGGAAGTCGCCGACTACTCAGGCCGGCGAATTCGTGCGCGAGGTGATTGAGCATGTGCGTGAAGGCAAGCATGGTGTGCGATCAGCAAAGCAGGCGATCGCCATCGGGCTATCCGAAGCGCGCAGGGCGGGCGTCAAGCTGCCGCCGCGGCCAGGCAATAAGGCCGATGCCGCAGCCAACCGCGCGCGGAAGAAAAAACCGTCGGCGAAAAGGGCCCGCGCTACGTTGAAAGCGCTGCGGCGGGAGCCGCACTCAACCGTATCGCACGATGCACTCGCGCGCCAGGCGCATGCAAGCGCTGAAAAGCGCGGCCCGGCTAACCGGCGCCGCGCAGCCGCAAAGGCGCTGCGAACGAAGGGCAGTAAAGTGTTGCAGTCAGCGGGCAGGAAGGCGACACAAACACGCGCGCGCCGTCAGCGCGCGCGGTAATCTGCATAAGCGGCAGCGCTCGATTAGCGCCGGTACCGGTACTCGCGGTTAGTCCCGAAGATTTTTTTCGGGATCGCGCCATACACCATCTGCACGGCATCGACCGCTTCGGCGATCGTGTAATTGACGGCGATACTTGCCAGTGAATAAGCATCCTGCGCAGAGAGTCCCCGCTCTTTCTGCAGAAATGCAATGGTTTCGAGCGCGGCTTCCTTCAGCGCTACGTCGAGATCGGTATCCATTCCCATGACGTAGTAGTTGTCGGCATCTTCCGCGCGCGGCCACTTCATCGCCCGGCCGGCGCCCTTATGAACGATGAATTGAAGCACCGGTGTCAGTGACGCTTCAATCGCGGTGCCGTTAATCTCGCCATCCGCCTGTACGGCGTGCGAGTCGCCCGTATAGAACAACGCACCTGCCTGGTGTACCGGCAGATAAAGCGAAGCACCGGTGGTCAGGCGATTGAAATCCATATTGCCGCCATAAATGCCCGGCGGACGCGTGTTAGCAAGCGGTGCCGGCGGCTGCACTGCCATGATTCCCATGAAGGGAACAAGCGGTACTTCGATACCGGGCGCAAACAGCGCAACGCGACGTTGCAAATCGAAGCGGATGATTTTCGGATAGGCGGCCGTGTGCACATCCGGCAGCACGCCGGTCCCTTTGGCGCTGTTGTTGACGCCATACGGTACGCGGAATTTGAAATCAACCATGCGCACCTCGAGCATATCGCCGGGCTCGGCCGTTTCGACGTAGATGGGGCCTGTGAGCACATGCGCACCCGAGTCCTTCGGATGATCCGCCTTGTGGTAAATATCGAGCGCGTCGGCGAGTACTTCATTCGCTGATACGCCGCCGGCCGCGAAGAATTTGAGCGGGTCCATGCCGTTATTGACGCCCTGGTGGGAGACGGTGTCGATGGACACCGTTTGTCCCGGACGGACGCGGGCGACAGGCTGCCGTCCGCCGGGCAGGTGTCCCCAGCTCACAGTTTGCGGAGTCGAGTTCACGTGCGTGTCAATGCTGTAAGGCATCTGCGTGCACGCGGAAGTCGCTGCTACGATCGTCAGAATCGGCAAGGAAATACGCAGTGGAATCACGGGCAGCTCCATGTTTGATGTTTCAAACGAGTATATCACCGGCCTCGATGCGTCTTGCACACGGCGATCGTGTTGACCGCAATAGTCCGATGTGTACGATGGTTCCGCGGTCGACGAGGTTATTCCGTGGACCGCATCGTGCGCACCGCGAACATAACAATCAAATAGTCCAGGCACGCATCGCTCATTCGTTTAAGATGGCGACGATTTTTACATCGGAGGAAACGGGCAATAATGAAAAAAGTAATGCTGTTTGCCGCTGCTGCCGTGTCTGCCTTATGCGTCGCGCAATCTGCCTCGTCGCAGAATTATCCAGTACGGCCCATACGCATTCTCATCGCACAAGCGCCGGGCAGCACGACGGATATCGTCAGCCGCATACTGGGCAATAAGCTTGGCGAGAGTCTCGGGCAGCCGATGGTCATCGACGCGAGGCCCGGGGCGGGCGGCACGCTCGGTACCGAGCTCGCCGCGCGTGCAGCCCCGGATGGCTACACACTTTTCATGGCGAATAACTCGACGCACGGATCCAATCCCGCTCTGTATCCCAAGCTTTCGTACGACGCGGTGAAGGATTTCGCCCCGATCATCTATGTCGCTGCCACGCCTTATGTGTTGTCCGTTCATCCGTCATTGCCCGTAACGACCGTCAAGCAGCTTATCGCGCTTGCAAAAGCGAAGCCGGGGCAACTGAATTACGCATCGGCAGGTAACGGCAGCACACATCATTTGTCGGGCGAGCTGCTGAAGACAATGGCTGGCATCGATATGGTTCACATTCCCTATAAAGGAACAACGCCGGCGCTATCGGCATTGCTGGCGGGCGAAGTCTCGGTGATGTTCGTTACAGTGACCGGTGTACAGCCGCATATCAAAAGCGGTAAAGTGCGCGCGCTTGCCGTCTCCACGCCGAAGCGCTCGGACATGTTGCCGGACGTGCCAACG
The DNA here is from genome assembly GCA_963829085.1 of uncultured beta proteobacterium. Classification (GTDB taxonomy): domain Bacteria; phylum Pseudomonadota; class Gammaproteobacteria; order Burkholderiales; family SG8-41; genus PALSA-1004. The sequence goes on from CAWHHJ010000012.1 coordinate 165,824, forward strand.
GTAGCTGAAGCCGCGCTGCCGGGCTTCGAGATGCTGTCATGGTTCGGCTTGCTCGCTCCCGCGGGAACGCCGCCGGCCGTAGTGACGCGGATTAACGCGGATACTGCCAAAGTGCTTGCACTGCCGGACGTAAAGGCAGCGTTGTTGGCGCAAGGGCTCGAAGTCATATCGGGAACGCCCGAGCAGTTTGGTAATTACATAAAGACCGAGATCGCGAAGATCACGCGGCTCGCGAAAGCGACCGGCATCAAAGCGGAGTAGCACGTGGCGCGCCTTGCGGCAGATAACCCGCTCCAGACACGCGAGCGGAACGTTGATGATTACTCCGCTTTGATACCCGCTCGCCGAATTACCTTCGACCATTTCGCGGCTTCACTCGTGATGAAGCGACTCGCCTCTGTCTGCGAAGTGGGCCACGGCTCGGCACCCAATGCTATTAGCCGCTGCCTGACGTCAGGTAACTCGAGGATGCGGGTTATTTCCTGATTGAGCTTGTTTACGACCGCAGCAGGTGTGCCCGCAGGCGCGAGAAACGCATACCACCCCGTTACTTCGTAACCGGGCAGAGATTCTGCAACCGTCGGCACTTCCGGCGCGAAAGCGGCGCGCTTCACGCCGCTGACGGCGATCATTCTCACCCGGCCGGAGCGTGCCTGGGGCAGGCTTTCGAGCACGGTGCCAAACATCATCGACACCTGGCCGCCGACCACATCGGTCAACGCAGGGGCGCCGCCTTTATACGGGATGTGCGTGATGTCGATGCCGGCCATGCTTTTCAAAAGCTCGCCGGCCAGATGATTCGTATTTCCACTGCCGCTCGACGCAAAAGTGAGTTTCCCGGGCCGCGATTTCGCAACCGCAATAAGCTCATTGACGTTCTGCGCCGGTATTGCCGGATGCACGACCAGCAGAAACGGAAACGAAACCGCCATCGATATCGGTGCAAAGTCGCGCGTCGGGTGATAGTTCACTTTCGCGTAAAGACTCGGATTGATCGAATGCGCCGCGGCAACGATGAGCAGCGTATAGCCGTCCGCGGGCGATTTGGCCACGATCTCGGTGCCCAGCATGGTGCCTGCGCCCGGGCGGTTGTCGAGTATCACCGCCTGGCCCCAGGACTCAGTCATTTTTTGCGCGACGAGACGCGACACAACGTCGGTGCCGCCGCCGGGGGCGAACGGCGACACGAGGCGAATCGGCTTGTTCGGATAAGGCGCAGGCTGGGCATGCGCGACACCGGCATTTGCAAACAGCAGACACAATCCAGCGATGGAGCGCGCATTCGCGAAGGAAAAAGTCATCCGAACTTCCGCGTGAGTGGGCCGTGTGATGTTAGCATTGTGTCGCATTTCGCAGAGTGGGCTGCAGATCAATCAATAATGAATTCATCGAAGATCCCGCGCGCTCATCACAACGTGTATGTCGTGCTGCTCTCGCCGCTGGTTCTGAACGAAGCGAAATTCCGCCGCTGCAATCCCGATTACGATGTCACCAAACCGTGCGTGTATGTCGGCATGACCGGACTCGATCCGGACGCCCGCTTCGACAAGCATAAAGCCGGCATCCGGTCGAACCGTTTTGTACAGCAGTATGGCGAACGGCTGCTGCCTGCGCTGTATGAATGCTACAACCCGATGCCGTATGAGGCTGCGTGCGACATGGAAGTAGAACTCGCAATCAGTCTCCGAGAAAAGGGGTATGGTGTCTGGCAGGCGTGAGCCTCGGCACGCGAACGCTCAAACATGCGCATGAAAACGAATATCATCGGTGGCCGGCCACTGAATAGCGAAAACTCAAGGGGAGACCAAGTATGAAACGATTCAAGGTAATCGCACTGGCAGCTACGACATTCCTCGCGCTGAGTCTGGCGTTCGGGTTGCCACAACACAACGCGGCCGCACAAACGACTGCAGCGCCGCGGGCAGTCCCGAAGTTTGAAGTCGATCCGTCGTGGCCCAAGCTACCGGCGAAGTGGGTCTTCGGTCAGGTGTCGAGCGTCTCAGTGGACTCCGATGATCACGCGTGGATATTGCAGCGGCCCAAGACGATCAGAGACGATCAGAAAGGGATGGCGGCGCCACCGGTCCTCGAATTCGATGCGGCCGGAAACTTCGTGCAAGGCTGGGGTGGCCCGGGCGAAGGCTATGATTGGCCCGAAATCGAGCATGGCATCTATGTCGATCCCAAGGGCATCGTGTGGATCGGCGGCAACGGCAAGACCGACAATCACCTGGTCAAGTTCACGAAGGCAGGACAGTTTGTCATGCAGATCGGCAAGAAAGGCGCGAGCAAGGGGAATACGGATACGGCAGAACGTGAAGGAGGCGGCCGACACGTTCGTCTACGCTACGACCAACGAGCTATTCGTCGCCGACGGCTACGGCAACAACCGGGTCATCGTATTCGACGCGGATACGGGCGCATTCAAGCGGATGTGGGGCGCCTTCGGAAAACAGCCCGTCGATCAGCCGAAGGCTGAGCCGTCGAAAATCCCGGAGTCTGCGCGCATTGCAGCAAAAGAAGAGACGGGACCCGGCCCGGACTATCTCAGCACCGTGCACGCGGCGCGCGTCTCGAACGATGGTCTCGTTTACGTATCCGACCGTGCCGGCAAACGCGTGCAGGTGTTCAAGCTCGATGGCACGTACGTGACGCAAAAATTCATCGATCGCTGGTGTGAAGTGCCTCACTGCGGCAATGGCCAGACAGTTGCGAGTACCGCATTCTCACAGGATCCGGAACAGCGGTTTCTATATGTCGCCAGCCGCAGCCCGGCGCGCGTATGGGTTCTCGACCGCAAGACGCTCGAGCCGCTCGACTCGTTTGGCCGGCCCGGCATCGCGCCCGGCGAGTTCTATGTCACTGCACCACATGAATGTCGACACCAAAGGCAATCTGTACGTGACGGAGGTACAGGACGGAAAGCGCGCGCAGAAATTCGTGTTCAAGGGCCTGTCGACGACCGCGAACTGATGCGCGGGCGTTTACTCCTGCGGTTTAGAGCCAGCCGGCGCTGCGAAAACGTGTATACAGATACGCGTCTATGATGAGCATGATTGCGATCGCGACGGGATACCCGAATTGCCAGTCGAGCTCCGGCATATGCCGGAAGTTCATGCCGTAGATTCCCGCTATCATGGTGGGCACGGCAATCAGCGCGGCGCACGACGCGAGGCGCTTCGTGGTTTCGCTCTCCTGCAATGTGATCAACGACAGGTTGACTGAAAGCGCCGTCGTCACCATTTCGCGTAGCGCATCGATCGACTGGTTAATGCGCGAAAGGTGGTCGGAGACGTCCCGGTAATACTCCTGTGTGCCGGAGCAGACTTGCGGCACGCGACCACCCGCGAGCCTGCCGACACCCTCGTACAACGGACCGACGGCATGTTTCAAGACCATGAGCTTCTGCCGCAAGCTGTACATCTCTTCGATGTTCGTGCGCACGGAACCGCCGCCGAACATGCTGGCCTCCAGTTTCTCCAGTTCCGTTTCGAGCGCGTCGATAACCGGAAAATAGCGATCAACGACTGCGTCCATCAAGGCATACAGGACAAATCCGGACCCGAGTTTCAAGAGCTCGGGCTCGCGCTCGCAGCGGGCGCGCACCTCGCGAAATCCTTTTTCGGCGCGACTACGTACCGATAGTATGTAATTCGGCCCAGCGAAAATATCCACTTCGCCGACCTGCAGCTGCCCGTCGACGATCTCGATGATATGCAAGACCGCGAATACAGAGTCGCCGTATTCGTCGACCTTCGGACGCTGATGCCCGTGCGCCGCATCTTCTACGGCGAGCTCATGTAGCCCGAACTCCTCCTGCATGGCCTCGAGCTCGCCGGCTTCCGGGTCCTTCAGCGCCACCCATACGAAGCACTCGGGGCGCTTTACGTATTCGCTGATGTCCTTTGGATTGATCTCCGCGATGCGCCGGCCGTTTTCGTACGCGAAGCAGCTAACGAGCATCGATATCCCTTTCGAATCCTACCCGATCATACTCTCAGGTACATGTGTTTAACATCTAGAGACTGCGCATGCAGGCTCACGAATTTAAACTATCATATGCGCCGCGTTCGGTTAAAGAACGGCGTCACACACCGGCATTCACTTCAACGGGGGCTCTCATCATGCTATGGGTCATATCTTGCAAGGACAAACCTAATACCGCCGCCATCCGCGAAAAGTTTCTCAAGCCGCATCGCGAGCATCTGCAAAACTCGAAAGGCATACTGGTGCTGGCTGGAGCAACACAGAACGATGAGGGCACCGAGGCGATCGGCAGTATGTTCGTGGTAAACGTGAACAGCCGTGCGGAAGCGAAGAAATTTTCCGACGGCGATGCTTTTACCCAGAACGGTGTTTTCGAAAGCATTACCATTACGCGGATGCGCAAAGGCCAGTGGAATCCGGGCGCGGCAGACGGAGCATGAAAGCAGAACCGTCCTCTACCTCACGGTAAAGGACGGTCTCCCTGCTTCCCTACCGCTGATTAGCCGAACGAGCGGTTGCCGCGATGACCAAAGCCATGATGATGTCCGCGCGGGGCCAGCACTTCGTCCGCAACTGCTTTCTGCTCGGGTGACAGCGCCGCGTAAAGCGGCTTCTCAACCGCCAGGCGCTCGTTGAGGCTCGTCACTGCAGCGTTCAGGCGCTGTTGCTGACGCTCGAGGCGGGCGATGGCATTTGGCCTCTCGTCTTTCGCGTCGCCCTGCGCCATGCGGGAGCGGAATTCCTGGATGCGCTTGTCGCGTGCTGCTGCCTGCTTGCGCGCCACGTCCGCAAACGCGTTCCACTGAGCTTGCTGGGCATCGGTGATCTTTAATGCCGTCTTCATGTATGCGAGGCGGGCTTCGACGCGCTCACCGGGCATGCTGAAGGCGCGCTTGCCGTGATGCCGCTCGCCGTGCTGCATCGTTTGGCCGCCTGCGCCGGGCGGCGTCACCGTCTGCGCGGAAAGCGCAACGGTTGCAGCCGTAAGTCCGATCGATACGATACTGCCTGCAATGAACTTGTTCATATGACCTCCATGGAAGTTAACTTTGCCCCGATCGAGCCGGGGAACAGTGAATCAGACTGCGGTCCGATAGTCGCTGTTCAATGCGGCGGTGTAACACTTTGTATCGCGGACGGGGCCGCACTCCATGTCTTGTTACGCCCCATGGGGGCGAGAGAGTTCTCAGGCGGCCGCGGAACTCTTGAATATCTGCGGTTCAGTGAACAGTGACGTAATGACGACTTTATTGATGTCGCGATTGTCCGGAACCACATACAGGACAGGGTTTATGAGCTCCTCGAATATCCCGCGCAGGCTGCGGGCGCCGGTCTTGTACTCCATCGCAATCTCCGAGATCTGCTCGAACACTTTCGGCTCGATCTTCAGGTCGACGCCCTCGTTTTTGAATATTTCACGGAACTGGTTGTAGATCGAGTTCTTCGGCTCTGTCATGATCCTCACCAGCATCTTTCGCGTTAGGCTCTGAAAGCTCGCGATGATCGGCAGCCGTCCGGTGAATTCGGGTATCAACCCGTATTCGAAAAGATCGGTCGGCTTCACGCGTGTATTCAAGCGGTCGAGAATATTCTGGTTGTCGTCATCCGACGTGGAGATGAAGCCGTAGCCGTGCGTCTTCGACATGATCTCATCCATGCCGACAAAGGCGCCGCCGCAGATGAATAGAATGTTGGTGGTATCGATGTACTGAGCGTTGCTCAATTTGGCCGGATAGCCTTCCATGATCTTGAGCAGTGCGTGCTGCACGCTTTCGCCGGAGGTCGCATGCGCCTGGCCCTTCGCTGTTTTGAGCTTGTCGATCTCATCGATGAAGACGATGCCGATTTGAGCGCGTGCGATGTTGCCCTCGGCCTTGTCAATGAGCCGCTGCAAAATCGCCTCGATTTCTTCGTTGACGTACTTGGTCTGCGCAAGCGACGTGGCATCTGCGGTCACAAAGGGCACGTTGAGGATTTTCGAGAGCCGCTCACATAACAGGGTTTTGCCGGTACCTGAAGGGCCTATCAGGAGCACATTGCTCTTGGCAATGTCTACGCTGTCCTGCCGGGACTTCTCGATTTTTTTGTAGTGCGCGTATACAGCGACGGCCAGAATCTTCTTCGCTTCGTCCTGGCCGATGACATACTGATCGAGATACTTGACGATGAAACTCGGCACTATTCTTTTATCGAGCACGCGGCAGTCCTCGTTTATGTGAGCGTTGGCAACTTATCGCCAGACGAGAGCGTTGTTATTGCTTACTGCATGGTAATCCTTGCCTGCTTAATCGCCTGCGTCCATTTCGCACGTTCCGCTTTCATATGCGCTGCGAATTGTTCCGGCGAACTGCCGACCGCGTCAGTGCCATCGGCGGAGAGACGAGTCGAGACGTCCGGTTGCTTCAAACTCTTCGCGATTGCCTGGTATAGGCGTTCGACTATGGGCTTCGGCGTGCCTGCCGGTGCGACGATGCCATGCCACTGCGTAACGATGAATCCGGGAATGCCGGCTTCGATCATTGTCGGCACGTCCGGCAGCGTGCTCGTGCGTTGCGGGGTTGTCACTGCGAGCGCCTTGAGCAAGTTGCTGCGTAAAACGCCGGAGAGCGCTGCGACACTCGATATCGTCATATGCGTACGTCCGGCGATCATGTCGGGATATGCGGCGCCTATGCCTTTGTACGGAACATGGATGAGCTTGATGCCGACAGTAGACGCAAACAGTTCCGCCGCCAGTTGCTGCAAAGTTGCGACGCCGGAAGACGCGTACGCGAGCTTGCCCGGATTCGCCTTTGCGTATTGGATCAGCTCGCTGACGTTGTTCGCAGGGAGCTGAGGATAGACCACGAGAACTGTACGGCGCAGCGGCCACCTGCGTGACCGGCGCGAAGTCGCGAAACATGTCAAAACTCGTCTTGTTCAACTCCGGATAGATGACCTGGCTCACGCTGAAGATTGCAATCGTGTAGCCGTCAGGTGCTGCACGTGCGGTTGTCTCGAGCGCAATCGCGCCGCTCGCGCCCGGCCGGTTGTCGACGACGACGGATTTACCGAGCGTCTCGCTGAGAGACGGCACGAGCAGGCGCGCGATGAAGTCAAGACCGCCGCCGGGCACGACTGGTGTGAGCAGCCGGATAGGACGCGTTGGATAATTTTGCGCCGGGCTCGAGCCTGTCAGGAGCGAAAGAGCAGCGCGCATGCGGTTGCAGCGTGCGGCATTTTTCGAATCGCGCTTACAACGTCGCGTGTCACTTGCCGCGCCTCCCGTGGTCCCGCTCGTCGATGCGACGGCGGCGATGCAGCGCTTTCATTATACAATCGACATCATCACGAGCGCCGGCTGGAGCCGCCTGGTGACATCAACAGCGGCGATTACTGTCGGCGATCATGAGCGCGATCAACAGCAGTCGATACACACAGGGAGTGCATCTTGGATCGAGGAATCTGGATCAGCTGGTACAACCTGCCAGACAAGGGACGCGACGCGTACCTCGCATGGCTGCACAACACATATATCCCTGCGGTGTTGAAGCGGCCGGGTGTCGAATGGGCAGCTCACTATGCGTCGGAAGAAAAGGTCGCCCTGTCGGGCGCCAAAGGGCGGCTTAGCCAGGTGCAAGGAGCCGCCGTCCCGACGGGCGACCGCTTTGTTCTCTTGTTCGGAGGTACGGACGCCCATGTATTCGTAAAGCCCACTCCGCGCGAATTCCACGCGGCGCTCACTGCCGCTGACCGGGAAATGCTTGCGATGCGAATCGGCGAGCGCGTCAACATCATGACCGAGGAAGCGCGCATACACGGACCTGAAGGCGGCGGCCGCGATAAAGCGTTGAGCGAGTGCATCCAGATCGGCAGTTTCAACGCCGGTGCCGGACAGGATGAAGATGAGCTCGCCGCCTGGTACGCGCAATGGCGACTGCCATGCATGGAGAAATTGTGCGGCTGTGTGCGCGTGCGCAAATACGCGTCAGTCTCCGGCTGGGCCAAGCACGCCATCCTCTACGAATTTACATCCGTGCAGGCACGTAACGACAATTTCCTCGACCATGAACGTGCGCATCCCGAGAAAGAGGCGTGGACTGACCGCGTCGTGCGCAAGCTCGTGCATGCGCCCGGCTCTCCCAATCTAGCGCGGCGTTTGTGGCCGGCTTAACGTCGCAAGGAACCGCCTAATTGCGGTAAGCCGCGTCGATGCGGTCGAGCTCCTGCAGGAGTGCAGGCCATTCCAGCTCGCCCCAGCGTCGACGCACTCCCGGCTGATATGAATTCCATGTCTTGTCGATAATGTTTTGCGACGGAACCACGGTTTCGGTCTGGCACGACATCATCATGACCTGCAGATCGCACGCGCGTTTGAGCCAGTACATGCTGTTGAAGCATTCGGCAATACTGGCGCCGCATGTAAGCAAACCATGATTGCGCAGGATCATTGCATTGTTTTCGCCAAGGTCGGCGACGAGCCGCTGCTGCTCATCAACATTGCTCGCGATGCTTTCATAGTCGTGATACGAAACGCCTTTCGACCACCGCATTGAGATCTGCGCGATTGGCAGCAAGCCGCATTTCATTGCGGATACGGCCATCCCGGCCAGAGTATGGGTGTGAATCACGCAGTCGACGTCATGCCGCGCAGCGTGGATCGCCCCGTGAATCACGTAGCCCGACGGACTATGCTTCAGCTCCCGGTTGGGATTCAGCAGAACGTTGCCATCAATGTCGAGCTTGATCAGGCACGAAGCCGTCATCTGGTTGTAGAGTGGACCGTACGGATTGACCAGGAAGTGATTCGCGTTCTCGGGCAGACGGGCAGTGATGTGATTTGATATGAGCTCCGTCATGCCGAATTCGTGCATGAGCCGGTAGCACGCCGCGAGATTGACCCTCGTCGCCCATTCGTTCGCGCTGACTGTGTCGCGGACCGGCGTAACGATGTCGATTACCGGTGCATTCATACGGTCTCCTCTTTAGCAATCGCCGTTACGCCGTATCTAGATCAGGCGCCGCACGGACAACTCTGCCTTCGCGTAAGCATAGAACACGGGCGCCGCAATCACCCCGGGTATGCCGAACGCAGCCTCCATCACCAGCATTGCAAGCAGCAGCTCCCATGCGGCTGCCTTGATCTGGGTCCCTACAATGCGCGCATTGACGAAGTATTCGAGCTTGTGAATGACGACAAGAAATGCCAGCGAGCCGAGTGCGAGCGGCAGCGAGTAGCTCAAGCTGATGATGATGACTACGGTGTTTGACACGAGGTTGCCGACGATCGGCAGCAGACCCATAACAAATGTCAGCGCGATCATTGTCTTTGTAAATGGCAAGTGAATGCCGAGCAGCGGCAACGCGCCGGCCAGATAGATCGCACTTAACAGCGCGTTGAGCGCGGCAATACGGATTTGCGCGAGAAAGACGCGCTGGAATGCATGTTCGACCATCGCCGCGTGGCCAACTACCGCGCGGGCGAGCGGTCCACCGTGGCCAACCGGTTTTATTTCCCGTACGGCGACAAGCGCGCCGATCGCAATGCCAATGAGCGTATAAGCGAAGCCTCTGCCGACTTCGCCGCTGAACGTTCGCACCTCGCTCGCGTGCGTGCGCAGCCACGTAGCGACGCGGTCTTTCAGATCATCAGTGTCGCTGGGCAGCCATTCCTGCACCCACGGCGGCAACATCGCGCGTGCATTGTCAATGATTTCGGCCATCTTCTGCAGCAGGCCTGCGGGGCTGTCGCTGCCCGTGCGGAAAAAAGCATATGCGCTGCCGATCAGCAGCGCAGTCAATCCTGCAACGATCGCGATTATCAACACCATCACCACGATGCGCGCACGCTCCGGCTGATTGCGAAGTCCGATCACGTGCGGCGCGAGCACATGCACGAGAGCATGAACCAGCAAACCGGAGAACAAAGCCGGCAGCAGATGCAGCCACAGCACCAGAAAAAGCGCGATGGGCGTAAGAATCAATGCAGCCGTATCGCTGCGCGCGATCACACTGCGATTGCTGTGCTCGCTCATGCCATTCCCGAACCCGTTATGATGTAAGTGCGAAGCCGTAGTTAAGGCGGCGGAGCAATGTTATCAGGCCGGTGCTTATCCGGCTCACGCCCGAAGCAAAAAAGAAAGGTCATCAATGTCCGGATCATCCACATCCAATCACGACGCAGCACTCGATCCCGAGGCAATTCTCGCGCAAGCCACTGCTAATCGCGGCGATATCTTCCCTGAATGGAAACCGCTCGCGTATTCGATACCGGCGACTTATGCGCTGATCAACAAGACGGTGAGTTACTTTCATCAATACGCCGATCAGGCGGACTCAGGTCAGCGCCTGTCAGGACCGATGCGCGAATTGATTGCCATTCCCGCGTTGTGCGCAAAAGGTGACACCCGACGCGCGCCTAACCATGTGCGACGCATGTATAGAATGGGCGTGACGAACCGCGTGCTCTTCGAGAGCGCGACCGCATTTGCCGCGATCGGCGGCTGGCAGACGATGGCGAACGTCTCACTAGCCATCATGGAGGCGAACGACCCGGCGTATCCATTCGGCAAGCTGCCCGCCGGTGGCGAGCCAAAAGAGCTGACGCCATTTCCTGAAATGAGCAGCGGGCGAAATCGAACCTCGTCTGCTTCCGAAAGTCTGCTCGACACAGCTGAATGGCGCTACGCCGCTGAGATCGATCCGGAGCTTGCGCACCGTGCCGCCGCGTTCGTGGACCACTGTCTGCTTGCAGGAGGCGCCGGCAATGAGTACCTTGGCCCCGGGCCACGCGAGCTGATTGCAATTGCAGCGTTGTGCACGCGCGGCGAAGTGGATATTACCGCTCAACATATACGCCGTGCTTACGAGTATGGAATGACCCGTCACAATGTGCTGGAAGCCATCTCGTGCGTAATTCCCATGACCGGAATGGTGACAGGGCAAATCGGCCTGCGCGCGATGCAGCTCGCAGATATGCCGCCTGCCAGCGGGACCCCGCCGCGCTAGCTCAAGCGTTGACATGACGATTCGTTCGCATCTGGTGCTGCTTGTGTGCGCAGCGCTGCTGCCCATGCTGATCTTTGCCGCACTGCTCACCGCGTGGTTTTGGTCCGCGCAGAGCAGCGCGAGTGATCAGCGCTTTCTCGAGCGAGTCCGCGCGTTGTCGATTGCTATCGACACGGAGATCGAAGCGTCGATTCGAGTGCTCGACTCGCTCAAACAGTCGCCGGAAATCGAGGCCAATGACATTGCGCGCTTCAGTGCCAAGGCAGGCCGCGCGCTGAGTTCACAGCCGCAGTGGTCATCGCTCGAGCTTCGATCCATCTCGGGAAAGGTGCTTTATTTTGCCGGGATGCAGCAGCCGGGACGCGAAGCGTTCGATGCCGTGGCGCTCGAGCGTGCAGTTGCGGGTAAGCGACCGGCAGTATCGGGACTCGTTCATTCCGGTGCGGGTAATAAGTATTGGATTGAAATAGCGGTGCCCGTTGTTCACGAGGAAGCCGTTACACATCTGCTGATTGCCCGCATCGATCAAGAGGCGTGGCTGCGTCTGCTGTCACGACTGCCGATATTGTCGAATGCGACGATCACGCTGCTCGATAGGGATGCAATCATCATCGCGCGTACGTTGAATAATGATCGGTGGGTAGGGAAACCGGCAACGTCGGAGCTGGCGGCAAAAGCGAAGCTGATGCCGGAGGGCGCCTACCGCAGCACTGGCCTTGAAGGTCAGGCGTTTTACTCCGCTCATCGGCGATCGCCCCTGTGGGGTTGGACGGTAGCGACTGGTGTGCCGGCCGTCGAAGTCGAGAGACCGATGCGGGACTCGACACTGGCCCTCGTCGGTGCGGCGGTACTAAGCGCAGGTCTCGCTATCTGGCTTGCGATTATTGTCGGTCGCCGTATCGCGGGTCCTGTAGCCGCACTCGCGAGTTCCGTAAAGGCGCTTGAAACCGGCGGTCCTGCTGCGCGTTCCGAACAGATACGCGGTATCTCGGAAGTAGAAGAAGTCGCATCCGCGTTTGCACAGACCGGTCAACTGCTGCAACAACGTGAACAGGCCTTGAGCGTCGCTCTTGGCGGCGAACAGCGGGCGCGTGCGGAGGCGGAAGCGGCAAATCGCGGCAAGGATCAGTTCCTCGCGATGCTGGGACACGAGTTGCGCAATCCGCTCAGCGCGATCTCCAATGCAGTGGCACTTGGCGACAGAGTCGATGCCGGCTCTGAGTTGGCCGTGCGCGCCCGCGACGTCGTGCGTCGGCAGCTCGGCAATTTGCGGCGGCTGGTGGACGACTTGCTCGATGTGGCGCGCGTCACGACCGGAAAAATCGCATTACAGTCCACGCCACTCGAACTGACGGCGGTGGTGAGGCGTTCCATCGCTGCGCTGAAGGACGCGCGCCGGCTCGCGGACCACGAAGTCCAACTTGCGCTCGATCAGGCGTGGGTATGTGCCGACGATACGCGGCTTGAACAGATTGTATGCAACCTCGTGGAGAACGCTGCTAAATACACCCCCCCGGGCGGCAATATACGCGTATCTGTAAGGCGCGAGGACGCCAATGCCGTCCTCGAGGTCAGCGATACGGGACGCGGCATTTCTGCGGACCTCCTGCCGCGTGTGTTCGATTTGTTCACTCAGGATGAGCGCACGCTCGACCGATCACAGGGAGGCTTAGGGCTAGGGTTAAGCTTAGTCCGTCGTCTCGTGGAGTTACATCACGGCACGGTGACTGCGGCAAGTGAAGGACCGGGCAAGGGGGCGACATTCGTTGTGCGTCTGCCGCAAATCGAAGCGCCGGTATTCGTGGCAGCCCCGACGCAATCTGCACCGGCGCGAACTAAACGCCGGCGCATTCTTGTCATCGAAGACAATGTCGACGGACGTGACGCATTGAAAGAGCTGCTTCAAGGCCAGGGTCACGAGGTGCATACCGCAGGCGACGGGCCGGCGGGCGTTGAGGAGGCGCTTGCGGTGTCGCCGGAAGTTGTGTTGATCGACATCGGCCTTCCCGGCTTTGATGGATATGAAGTCGCGCGTCGTTTGCGCGCGTCTACACAAGGAAAGCATCTTAAGCTGATTGCGCTGACGGGCTACGGTCAGGAGGAAGATGTGAAGCGTGCGCGAGACGTCGGCTTTGACGACTATCTTGTCAAACCCGTGGAAATGAACGTGCTTGAAAGTGTGTGCGCTGCTGCATAGGCGTGGCGCTTGCGCGGTCGTCCGAATGGTCCTACTTACGCGCTGCTGCTATGGCTGCTGCCCAATGTCAGCGCTGCCAGACGTTTCGCATGGTAACTCCTACCGCCGAATAAGAGACTACTGATACTCGCCGACCTCCTATTGCGCGATCCTTACTGCAGCACGTTTCGAGTGAAAGGACGAGTCATGCTTTATACCATTGCAGTCGTGCTTGTTGTGTTGTGGTTGCTGGGGTTGGTCACGTCGTACACCATGGGCGGCTTCATCCATATTCTGCTTGTGCTCGCGATTGTGGCAGTTCTGTTCAATGTCATAAGCGGCCGAAGGGCTCCGTGATGTGATTTGCATCTGAACCCGGACCGCCCCATGCCTCGTCCGGTGTAGAGCCTATTAAACTTATAAAGGAGATTCTTATGAAATTGAAATTCGCACCTACTTTAATCGCCGGCGCCTTCGCGCTTGCTGCAGCAGGTTGTATGACCGAGCGGACACCTGGAAGCGCAAATGAATCTGCCGGGCCGATGGGTCAATCGAATTATTGTGCAACGCATGCGACCGAAGCGCGCTGCGCAGGCGGACGCGACGCGATGGCGACCGATCCTTACGGGCGGACAGATCGTGACGTAATGGGCGATCGTTACTCCACGGGCACAGACCCGTACGCGCGCGGCAGATATCAGCCGTTTCCCGCGATGGACAATGAGTCTGCGGGCCCGATCGGGATGTCAATGTGGTGCCGCCAGCACTACAACCAGCCCGGATGTGAGACTAACAGTTGGGACAGCAACAGCAATTACTCAAGGGGCACGACCAGCCGCTAGGCACGATTAACGGCCCGTTATGCCCACGCCCTTGGCCAGTCTGGCAAGGGCGTTTTCCATTTCAGCAGCGCCGAAAGAGCTTCGCAATCGCGACTGGTTATGGTCAGGCAAAAAGCGTCACGTGTGAGCGTGGCCCTCATACACGGTCGCGAAAGACGGTTGGCGCCATCCATCGACATTATGCAAGCATCATAAATACGGCGTGTAGCATCATTATTACGACGCTGTGAGGAGAGTACACATCCGCCCGGGACCGGTGGGGGGCAGCCCCATGCAATAATCGCGTCCGGCGGTCGTAACATCCACGCCCGGCTTATCAAACAAAGGGGTTCTCATTTCAATTCGTAAAAGTCATCGCGAGCGGCACCGCACGCATCGCATAGGCTGGTTGCGCGCAGCAGTGCTCGGCGCTAATGACGGTATCGTCTCTACCGCCAGTCTCGTCCTGGGCGTCGCCGCCGCCCAGGCGACGCATCATGCAATACTTGTGGCGGGTATCGCGGGCCTCGTCGCAGGCACCATGTCGATGGCGGCGGGCGAATATGTGTCTGTGCGCTCGCAGGCTGATTCCGAAGAGGCGGCATTGAATCTCGAGCGCCAGGAACTGCAGGCTGACGATGAGGGCGAGCGCAGAGAACTAACCGCCATCTACATAAACCGTGGTATTGAGCCGGCACTCGCGCGCCAGGTCGCTCAGCAATTGATGGCGCACGATGCACTCGGCGCCCACGCGCGCGACGAGCTTGGCATATCAGAGCAGTTAAAAGCACGACCGCTGCAGGCAGCGCTGGCATCGGCTACGAGCTTCGCTACCGGGTCCGCGATGCCGCTCATAGCGGTCGCCTTGGCGCCGGTCGATCGCCTGATACCGGTCGTCGCGGTCAGTTCGCTGCTTTTCCTCGCAGTTCTCGGTGCTCTGGCAGCCCGTGCGGGCGGCGCGCCGATTGGCATCGGTGCAGGACGCGTGACCTTTTGGGGAGCCTTGGCGATGGCGCTGACGGCAGCGGTCGGAACATTGTTCGGTACGCCGGTCTAAACATCATCGCCGCCTTGCCGAACGCGGGCGTTCATCAGTTGCGTTCACTGCTCATAGCGCCGACAGCCGATGTCCGCTGACGGTCTCAGGATTCGTTTATGCATGCCAACAACCAGAACCTGCACTTAAATAGTCGTTATCTAGGACGGCGTCAGCGCGTCGTGGCGCACGCGTTTTTAGCGTCGATGCTAGTACTTGCCGGCTGCGGCGAAGTGGCGCAATTGCCTGAAGCCGCAACCATGGGGCCGCAGCCTACGCTGCCGGCGCCCAAACAAACGCTGATCCCGACCGTGCACGTGGCGCCTGCCAAGGGCTGGCCTGCGGGTGCCGCGCCGACCGCTGCCGCAGGTTTGGAGGTCAAGGCATATGCGTCGGGACTTGATCATCCCAGATGGCTGTATGTTTTGCCGAATGGGGACGTGCTCGTCGCCGAGACGAATGCTCCGCCAAAACCCGAGGACGGCAAGGGCATCAAAGGCTGGGTCATGAAGATGGTGCAGAAGCGCGCCGGAGCACGCGTCCCCAGCGCCAACCGGATAACATTGCTGCGCGATGTTAACGGCGACGGCGTTGCGGAAACGCGCACGGTGTTTATCGATGGCTTGAATTCGCCATTTGGCATGGTGCTCGTGGGTCGCGATCTGTATGTCGCGAACACGGATGCGATTCTGCGTTTTCCTTATCAGGATGGCGCGACGCGCATCACCGCGCAAGGCGTGAAAGTCGCGGATCTGCCCGCCGGACCGATCAACCACCACTGGACCAAGAACATCATCGCGAACAAGGATGGTTCGCGGCTCTATGCTACGGTCGGATCAAACAGCAACGCGGCCGAAAACGGAATCGATAAAGAAGAGCATCGCGCAGCGATACTCGAAGTCGAGACGGCCACCGGCAAAACGCGCGATTTCGCCACCGGCCTGCGTAATCCGAACGGCCTCGGCTGGCAGCCTCAAAGCGGTGCGCTGTGGACTTCCGTGAATGAACGCGACGAGCTTGGCGGCGATCTTGTGCCGGATTACATGACTTCGGTGCGTGATGGCGGTTTCTATGGATGGCCGTACAGCTATTACGGACAGAACATCGACGATCGTGTAAAGCCGCCGCGCCCCGACTTGGTGGCAAAGGCGCTCGTGCCTGACTATGCGCTGGGCGCGCACACTGCTTCTCTCGGTCTCACTTTTTACAACGGAGCTTTGTTTCCTCCCCGCTATGCCGGCGGCGCGTTTATTGGCCAGCACGGATCATGGAACCGCAAGCCGCGCAGCGGCTACAAGGTGATCTTCGTGCGGTTCGACAACGGCCGCCCGGTCGGCATGCCGGAAGACGTGCTTACCGGTTTTGTGGATGCGGATGGCGATGCGTTGGGGCGGCCGGTGGGCGTCGCGGTCGATGCAGCCGGCGCGTTACTCGTAGCGGATGATGTCGGTAATACGGTGTGGCGTGTCACGCCATCGACGCCGGCCACAACTACACCAGCGCCTGGCGGGCGCTGACTCGTGGTATCGACTCAGCGCACATTGCAATTGCCGTTGCATCTGCAGTCCGGTCACTCCCTATGAGTATAGGGTGGCGCCGATATACGCTCATGCGCATGGAACTGCGCATTGTGGTCTAATCCTGCCGGATTGCGAGCCTCGCTCATATGATCGGCTTGCGAAAGAGACGAAGCACACGACTTCGCTGCTGCAAATGAGGAGAATCATGAACCGGAACTTTTTTCCAGTCACGCTTGCCGCCGCATTGTTAATGTCAGCAAGCGCATTTGCAGCCGACAAATTTCCCGAAAAACCGATTCGCATGGTGGTTCCGTTTCCGCCGGGTGCGGCAAGCGATTTCCTCGCACGTACCGTGGGACAGAAGCTGAGCGAGCAATATGGCGAGCAGGTTGTTACCGACAATCGGCCGGGTGCCGGCGGCCTTGTCGGCAGTGGCATCGTCGCAACCGCGATTCCGAATGGTTACACGATCGCGCTCGTCGGCCAGCCGCATCTCGTGAATCCGCTTATCCATAAAGACGCGGGCTACCGGCCGTTCGCTGATTTCTCCTCGGTGATCGAAGTTGCCTCCATGGCGAATGCACTGGTGGTTGCACCGGGTGTGCAGGCGAAATCGGTCAGCGAATTGATTGGGCAGGCAAAGGAGCAGCCGGGAAAATTTAACTTCGGTTCACTGGGCGTGGGCAGCTCTTCGCATCTCGCCGGCGAAATGTTCAAATCGGCGGCCGGCATCGACATCGTGCACGTGCCTTTCCGCCTGCTCGGTGACGTGTACGCCGAAATGTTTGCGGGGCGCGTGCACATGTATGTGTTTCCGCTGCCGGCTGTAATGCCTATGCTGCAGCAGGGGAAGTTGCGTGCGCTGGCAGTGGCAACGCCGAAACGCGCAACGGCATTGCCAAGCGTGCCGACGATGGCCGAATCCGGATTGCCGGCGTATCAGTCAGACAGCTGGTTCGGCATCGTTGCACCGGCAAAAACGCCGCGCAATCTGATCGACAAGCTGAATGCCGACATTGCGGGCATCCTGCGTGACCCCGCCATCAAGGAGCGCATCATTGCGCAAGGCGCCGAGCCCGCCTTTGGCACGCCCGAAGATTTCACAAAACTGCAGCGAGACGAATACGCGCGCATCGAAAAGCTGGTGAAGGCAATCGGCATTCAGCCGCGCTAACCTCGCTAAAGCGTACACCGGCACGCTGAAGTAGCCGGTAATCCAAACGGCGCAACAACATGTTGCGCGCGGGCCCGATACACGACCGGTGCCGGAGCGCTCACAATGTGGTGTCAGTTATGGAGGTACCCCGTATGGCACGCATCAGCTATGTAGATCCGGATAAGCTCGCAGATGCCGACTTGCGCGAGGCGTTGCAACAGGCAATGCAGCGCAGTACACCGCGTCCTGAAATACAGGCGGTCAGAGCGCAGCAGCCCGAAGTGCTGCGCGCTTTCATTTATACGTGGGACCGTCTCTTCAAAGGCGGCATTGTCGACCGCCATATCAAAGAGCTCTGCCGGTTACGTGTTTCACAGACCGTAGGCTGCGACTACTGAGGCAACCAGCGTGCCGTCCAGTTCGGACGGCAGGGCGAATCGTCACATGTCGCGAACGAGGACAAACTCGCGAGTCTCAATGACTTCGAGAAATCGCCGCTCTTCACCGAACGTGAGCGCGTGGCATTGCGTTACACGGACGCGATCTGCTGGGACCCGTCGAGTGCGGACGACGCGATGTGGAAAGATCTCCACGCGCATTTCACCGAACCCGAATTGGTCGAGCTTGGATCATTCGTCGGTTACATAGCAGGCGGTCAGCGCTGGATACGCACGCTCGGCATCGACCACGGCGACGTGCTGCCGGAAACGACAGTGGGGTTGAGTCCTGACGCGGCTCGTCACGTGTCCGCGCGAAGCGCGGCAAAGTGAAGCGCGACCTGCAGGGTTACTGCGGCAGGCGCGTCACACTCATGTCAAAGGACAATTCGACTTCCGCTTGAGACGTCGTGCCGTCGACTGGCGCCGTCGTTTCCGGCAAAGCGCCTGTGGCGAGCGGAATATGACGCTGGCCCGTCAATAATCCCGATGTTGGATCGAGGCCGATCCAGCCGGCGCCCGGCACGAACGCTTCGGCCCATGCATGAAGCCCCAGAGAGTCGCGGTTAGTTCCGGCGCCGCCATCGATGTCGAGCTGTATGAGATAGCCTGATACAAAGCGTGCCGCTATTGCGCAGTGGCGCAGGATCTGCACCAATAACCATCCGCTGTCGCGGCATGACCCGTTCCCGGCTTGAAGTGTTTGATCCGGTGTTTGCACACCCGCTTCCATGCGGAGGACGTGGACTACGTCGCCGTTCAGGCGACGATTCAGCTCGACGAGAAAGTCGGTTGTCGAGAGCGCGCCATCAGCATTATCTTTGCGGAACGCGCGAATCCATTCCAGTAAACCGGGGCCGCGTTCGTCGATCGTCAGGAATGTGGAGAGCTCGCGCTGGAGAACAGGTGGATACGCGAACGGAAAGCTTGCAGCGTAAGGGTCGACCAAAAAATCGAACGGATTCGTGTCGTCGATTTCGACGCCCATGTCGACAGTAATAGCGAGCTCGCGCGCCTGGCTCGAAAATACCAGTCGTGCAATGCGATTGGCAGTCGCATCCTGCTGCCAATATAGGAGATGCTCCTGCGGGCGCACATTAAGCGCGTATGCCCGGATAGAAGTGCGGCAGTGCGGAGCAGGATGCAGACGGATGAGATGCGGTGCAAGTGTTACGGGGCGGTCAAATGCATAGCGCGTTCTATGCTGGAGCGCGAGCAGGGTCTTCAAGCCGCATTCCCGTCCCACGGCGGATTGGGCAATTCTGCGAATACCCGTTTCAGACCGCGTCCCCACTGTGAATGCAGCATGTTGAAATAAGGATCCGTCTCGTCTACGCGGCGAAAGATTCCGGGCCGCAGCGTATTGTTTTCATAGATAAGGAGATCGATCGGCAGTCCAACCGAAATATTGCTGCGCATCGTGGAATCAAAAGATACGAGCACGCATTTCGCTGCATCGAGAAGGCCGGTCCCGCTCATGATGACGCGATCGATGACAGGCTTGCCGTATTTGCTTTCGCCGATCTGGAAATAAGGCGTTTCCTCCGTTGCCTCGATGAAATTTCCCTCGCTGTATACGTTGAACAATCGCTGGCGCTCGCCGCGGATCTGTCCGCCGATAATGAACGAGACATACGTTTCCACCTTGCTCTGCTTGAGGTAAGGACCATCGCGCCGTCTGACCTCGCGCAATGCGTCACCCACGAGCTCCGCCACTTGATACATCGATGTCGCCGCCAGTATCGTGCGGTCGCTATTGCCACTGCGCCCCTGCAGCTCCAGCAGGTTGATGACGCTCTGCGTTATCGATAAATTGCCGGAACTCAGAAAAACGAGCAGCCGGTCATCAGTGCCCGGCACTACGTGCATTTTGCGAAAAGTGGCAATCTGGTCGACGCCGGCGTTGGTGCGCGAGTCCGAGGCGAATACCATGCCCGCGTCCAGCATTACCGCTACACAATAAGTCATCGATTCCCGTCCCCGCGCCGCTCGCTAAAGAAGGCGGACATTCTAAACGATTGCCCGTAGTGTAGATCACGACGAGTCCTAACCCGTTTCTAGTTCCGCCGTCAGCGGCTCGCGCGCCTTCCCGAGG
The DNA here is from genome assembly GCA_963829085.1 of uncultured beta proteobacterium. Lineage (GTDB taxonomy): Bacteria > Pseudomonadota > Gammaproteobacteria > Burkholderiales > SG8-41 > PALSA-1004. The sequence continues at coordinate 186,039 of CAWHHJ010000012.1, forward strand.
AAATCGAAGCTGATCTCTTGCGTCAGCGTCGCCATAGCGTCGAGGAATTCCATCAGATACTCGTGCAGCCCGTGATCGATGATTTGCTGCGTCCGTCCATAGTGCAGTCGTGCATGCAATTCGCCGGCCTGGCGCTCGGACTCTTTCTGCGAGTCGTCGCAGAGCTCGCGCAGGATCTCGTAAATCTCGTTCATGCAGGCGTGCATTGAACGCGGTACGTCATCCCGCAGAATCAGCAGTTCGGCCACTTTCATCGGTGTGATGATGTCGCGGTAGACCTTTCGATAGGCATCGAACGCACTCACAGATCGCAGTAGCGCGCCCCACTGATAGTAATCGACCGCGCCACCGACATCGTCAACCGACGGCAGCAGCGCATGATATTTGACGTCGAGTATGCGCGCCGTATTATCAGCGCGCTCCATGAAAGTTCCGAGCCGGATGAACTGATAGCCCTCGTCGCGCAACATGGTGCCGAAGGTCACGCCGCGGAACTGATGCGACTGCAGCTTTACCCAGTCGAAGAATTCGCTGAAGCCGCGCTCTTGTATGCTCTCGTACGTCATCTCACGCATCTGCAGCCAGACTTCGTTGAGGTCTTCGTACATCTCTGAGGTGATCGCGCCCCGCACGCTGCGCGCGTTCTCACGCGCCGACTGCAGACACGCGTAGATGCTGGCCGGATTTGCCGGGTCGAGCACCATGAAGCGCATGACGCTGTCCGGCGTCAGGTTTCCCGGATAGCGCGCGTAATACGCCGTGGCCAATCCGTTCATCACCAGCGGGAGCGCCCATGGCTCGGCCCATTCCTGGCCCTCTTCCAAGACGCGATAAGGCAACAGCGACATGCGATAGGTGACATCGAGCATGCGCGCGCTGTTTTCCGCACGCTCGATGTCGCGCGACATCCAGTAGAGATTGTTCGCAGCCCGCGCCAGCATTGCGGTCACCCTTCCATGACCCAGGTGTCCTTCGTGCCGCCGCCCTGCGACGAATTGACCACGAGCGAGCCGTCGCGCAATGCGACGCGCGTGAGGCCGCCCGGCACAAGCGTTACTTTTTTGCCGGATAGCACATAAGGACGCAGATCGACGTGGCGCGGCGCGACGCCCGACTGAACGAAAGTCGGGCATGTCGATAACGCGAGCGTTGGCTGCGCGATGAACTCTGCCGGGTTGCCAATAATGCGCGCCCGATACGCCTCGAGTTCCACCTTGGTTGCCGCCGGTCCGACCAGCATGCCGTAGCCACCCGAGCCCTGAACCTCCTTGACGACGAGCTCGGGCAAATTTGCAAGCACGTACTTGAGATCATCCGCTTCCGACAGCCGGTACGTGGGCACGTTCTGCAGGATCGGCTCCTGATTCAGATAAAAGCGGATCATGTCCGGCACGTATTTGTAAGTAGACTTGTCATCCGCCACGCCGGTACCTATGGCATTAGCCAGCGTTACATTGCCGGCACGGTAGGCGGAGAAAAGCCCGCGCACGCCGAGCGTCGACTCGGGTTTGAATGCAACCGGATCGAGATAATCATCATCGATGCGGCGATAAATGACATGCACCCGTTGCGGACCATGCGTCGTGCGCATGTAAGCGAAATCGTCGACTACGAAAAGATCCTGCCCTTCGACCAGCTCGATACCCATCTGCTGGGCAAGGAACGCATGCTCGAAGTACGCGCTGTTATACGATCCGGGTGTCAGCAACACCACTGTCGGATCTGCGACGCCCTCCGGCGCAACTGCGCGCAGGTTGTCCAGCAGGACGTTGGTGTAATGATCGATGGGCGCGATCGAGGCGCGTACGAATAGCTCGGGAAACAGCCGCATCATCATTTTGCGGTTTTCGAGCATGTACGAGACACCCGACGGCGTGCGTAAATTGTCCTCGAGCACATAGAACGTATCGGGTCCGACCATGACGATGTCGATCCCTGCAATGTGTACATAGACGTCGGACGGCACGTTGATGCCGCGCATCTCATGGCGGAACAGCTTGTTGTTGACAATCTGCTCGGCCGGAATGATGCCGGCGCGGATGATGTCCTGGCCGTGGTAGATATCGTTGAGGAATGCGTTGAGCGCGCGCATGCGTTGACAGCACCCGTCCGAGATCACTTTCCACGCGGCCGGGCGAATCACGCGCGGGATGATGTCGAAGGGAATCGAGCGCTCAACGCCTGTTTCATCGCCATACACCGCAAAGGTGATGCCGTGACGCGCATAAAGCGTGTCGGCTTCTTTTTGTTTCTGCAGCATGAACTCAACGGGTTTTGCGCTGAGCCACGCGGCGTAATCCGCATAGTGCGTATGCGGCGCTCCATCGCCGTCATACATTTCGTTGTAGTAGCGTGGCTTCAATGGGCCGTTTGCAAGCATGTTCATGAAATTTCCCGATAGCAATGCGTGTGCCACCGCGACATATGCCGTCCATGCGGAAACGGATCGCTGCCGGGCGATTCGCGCCCGTTGTTTATAGAAATATTACGCCGATTGCGTAGCGCCGGACCTATGTTAGCGGAATTGCGACGGTGCATCATATTCGCGGATACGCTCGATCGATGCACCAGGAACGTTCCGCGATGCGATCAATGCCTGATTATGGTGCGCCATCCGGCCCCACAGGGCCCACTCCCCGCGCCGCATACGCATAGAATGCCGCATGCGGATCTGCAAATACTTCGCAGCCGTCTTTATGGCTCTTGCTCTTGCCGCCTGTTCGCCGCTTGCGATCATAAATGCAGGCGTTCCAAATGATACCTACCGCGCAACGACCGCAATTGCTTATGGGTCGAATGCACGCGCTCGTCTCGACGTCTATCAGCCGGTCGATCCGAATAACTCGTCGCCCGTCGTCGTATTCTTTTACGGCGGCAACTGGGACAGCGGCGACCGCCGCGATTATCGATTCGTCGGAGAAGCGCTCGCATCCAAGGGCATCGTTGCAGTGCTCCCGGACTACCGGTTGTATCCAGAAGTGCGCTATCCGGATTTTTTAAGCGACTGCGCGCAGGCGGTGCGTTGGACAATAGACCATATTGGCAAATACGGGGGCGACGCACGGCGATTGATCCTGATGGGCCACTCCGCCGGCGCATACAATGCAGCGATGCTTGCCTTGAATGCGCAATATCTCAGAGATGCAGGCGTCGACAGCGAGCGCATCGCAGGCTTCGTTGGACTGGCCGGTCCTTACGATTTTCTGCCGCCGCGAGGCGCGATTACGCGCGCCGTATTTGGTTATCCCGACATTCCGGTCACAACGCAACCGATCCACTTCGCTTCGATTGGCGCGCCGCGCGGCCTTATCCTGAGCGGAGCGCGGGACGACGTCGTGGATCCAGGTAATAGCAGGCGGCTGGTCGCACGCTTGCGGCACGCAGGTGCGCCGGTACATGAAATAGAGTATCCGGCGCTCGATCATCATACGCTGGTAGGCGCATTGGCAGCGCCGCTGCGCAGCCGGTACGGCCCGGTGCTCGAAGACATCGCCAGATTTGTAAATGAAACGCCAGTCGTGCGCTGATAGCGCTGTTCGAAATCAAAATTGCCGGCAGATCGCACCTCTTGTATATGTATCGGGTGCTGCCACGATCGGCAGCGTTGAGGAGTGATCACATGGGAAAGTTGCGCCATATCGCAATGCAGGTGCCCGATCCGCAAAAAGCGGCCGAATTCTATATGCGCGTCTTTGGCATGGCAAAAGTGGGCGAAACGGATTGGGAGAACGCCCGCGGCGTTTATCTCAGCGACGGTGTCATCAATCTGGCACTGCTTGACTATAAAACCGTCGAGGCCGCCGGCGAAGATCGCGGTTGTGGATTCGTCGGCCTCCATCACATCGGTTTCTGGGTGGATGATGTCGCGGCAACGCGCCGCTCAATCGAGGCGGCAGGTGGCAAATACTGGATGGGCGAGCCGGTGACAGGCGGTGGTTTCTACGAAGTGAAATATCGCGACCCGAACGGCGTCGTCGTCGACATTACCGAGAATGGGTGGGGCGGTGCGACGAAGGATGTCGTCGCAGCGAACGAGGCGGCCGCCTGAACGCTGTCATTTGAATACTCAAGTGGTCACCGCCTCATACGTTTGCGCGTGTCTTCGGCAACGACTTGCATCAGGCGGCCGATATCTTGTTTGACCCGTGCAAAGCCGGGCGTCGCGCGGAAAGTATTGATGTCCATGTACAGCTTCTTGTTGATCTCGAAGTGGATGCTGTCGATGCGGTGCGCCGGATCGCCGTAACGCCGGATCAGCTCGTTGCCGAAATACGGATCGTTAATCGCCACGCTGTAGCCGAAATTGCGCAGTGTGGCTGCAATAAGGTCGACGAATTCGCGTGACGACGTAACGCCGTTCAAGTCGCTGATGCAGAAATCGGCGCGCGGTTTACCGGGATCGATGTGCGTCGGCGCGCCCACCGCCGACATGCAATGCCCGGAAATATGCCGCAGCACGCCATAGCGGTCGTATAACGCATCCACAATGCGCTTCATTTCGCGATGATAGGGCCGATAGTATGTGGCGAGGCGCTCTTCGACTTCCGCTACCGTCAACTTGCGCTCCTGCATCGCTTCTCCATAACGCGATTTTGTTTTGATGAGGCCGAGACCCTTCAAGGTTCGCAGATGCGGCTTGAGCGGAACAGGCCACTCACCATTCAGGATGGCGGGATCAAGATCGAGCTCGTGGCGGTTGACGTCGACGAACGTATGCGGAAAGCTGCAGTACAGATAGGTCGCGCCATAAGAGGGCGAGTCCGCGAACAGATCGTCGACATACATGGAAACATTGTCATGCAGCGCAGTGAATGGAATCGGCGAACGGAATTCGCGCGGATATTCGACTCCGCTTTTCGAGACATCGACAAACAGCGCGAGCGGTTCGCCTTCCGGCTCGCGACGCTGATAAATTCCGCGCTCCACGAATATCATGCGGTTTCCTTGTGCATCATCGCTAGTCAGCTTTAACTTTGTTGTCTTTAATTACCCGTGACCACTTTGCGAGCTCCGCTGAGATGAAGGCGGCAAAATCCGCGGGCGCGTTGCCCGCCACCTCGTGCCCCATCGCGGTCAGCCTGGTCTTGACGTCGTCTGCTGCCATCGCACGGCGAAGTTCGGCGTTGAGCCGATCGACGATGGCTGTCGGGGTTCCCGCCGGAGCCACAATGCCGAACCAGCCGGCGACCTCAAAGCCGGGCAGGCCGGACTCTGCCACACTGGGAATGTCCGGCAGAACGGAAGAGCGCTGCTTTGTAGTCACCGCAAGCACTTTGACGCGGCCCGACCGTATCGGTGTCAGCGCCGTCGACAGCGAGTCGAACATGATCTGTACCTGGCCTGCGATCAGATCGACTTGAGCCGGGGCGCCGCCTTTATACGGCACATGCACGAGTTCGACTCTTGCCATTGACTTGAACAATTCGCCGGCGAGATGGAACGTCGTCCCGTTGCCGGCCGATGCGTAATTCAGTTGTCCGGGGCGGCGCCGCGCCAGAGCAATCAGCTCCTGCACACTGCTGACAGGTAGCGACGGATGTACGATCAGCGCATTGTTCAGCAGCACCATGCGTGTAACCGGTGCGAAGCTTTTGACCGGATCGAATGGCAGACCGGTGTTAAGGCCGGGCAGTATCGAGAACAGCGCGCTCGTTGCCAGCAGCAATGTATAACCATCGGGTGGGGCCTTTGCGACCATTTCGGCGGCAATGACGCCGGATGCACCCGGGCGGCTGTCGAGAATCATCGGCTGCCCGAGCCGCGATGCAGCGTTCTGCGTGATTGGCCGCGCGACGCCTTCTGAAGCGCCGCCGGGCGGAAATGGCATGACGAGGCGGATGGGCTTTTCGGGAAAGCCTTGCGAGTAACTAAGCGAACAACTGATCCACAAAAGCAACCACGCGATGCCAGCAGGTCCGGCATTGCGCAACGTGTGCGTGGACATCACGCTGATCTAGCGCCTCGCCCGCGAACGCGAGTCGTCAGCGATGACTTCGAGCAGTCGATCGACATCGGATTTCAACCGCTCGAAATTATTCGTAGGCTTGAACGTCTTCGTATCCATGAAGAGCTTTTTGTTGATCTCGATCTGAATACTATCGGCGCCTCGGGCGGGATCGCCATGCCGATGAATGAGCTCATTGCCGGGGTACGGCTGATTGACGCTCACGCTGTATCCCATGCCCTCGAGCGTATTGACGATGAGTGTTCGAAAATGCGGCGACGCGGTCTTGCCATGCAGGTCGCCGATGCAGAAGTCAGGTCTCGGTTTGCCGGCGTCAGGATGCGTTGGCGCGCCGACTGCGGACATGCAGTGACATGAGACTTGCCGCACCGCGCCGAAGCGCGCGTAGAGATCAGCAACGATGCGAGCAAGCTCGCGGTGATAAGGACGATAGTATCCGTCGAGACGTTCGGTGATCTCTTCCACCGTGAGCTTGCGCTCCTGAAATGGCTCACCGTGGCGCGACTTGCTCTTGATCAAGCCCAGGCCTTCGAGCGTGCGCGGCGTTGGCTTCAGTTGCACGGGCCATGCGCCATCGACGACGCCGGGATCCATGTCGAGCTCGTTTCGATTGACGTCTATCCACGTATTCGGAAAAGTGCAGTACAGCAGAGTTGCGCCGACTTGCGGCGCGTGAGCGAACAAGCGGTCGACATACATCGACACGTTGTCATGCACCGTCGAGAAAGGCAGCGCGGAACGATATGTCTCTGGATATTCGCGCCCGCTGCGCGATACGTCTACAATCAGCGGCGCCGCTGCGGCGGTCGGTTCATAGCGAAGAAACAATCCGGGTTGCGCGTGTATCATTTCAGTGTCCGCGTAGCGTGGAGCTTGCAGTGGTAGCGGCCGTTAGTTTAGTCGATCGACGCAATCGACATGTTTGCACCGCCGCGGCTGCATCACATTTTGGCCAATAACGGAGTTGATGACGATGAAGCGATGCCTGCTCCTCGCGATGCTGATCACAACTGCAGTAGCGGCCGGCGCGGCGGATTTTCCGGTCCGACCGATACGCATGGTCGTCCCATTCGGAGCAGGCAGCAATTCGGACTTACTGGCGCGCACGGTCGCGGTTCGCATGGCGGAGACCTGGGGACAGCAGGTCGTGGTGGACAACCGGCCCGGTGCCGGCGGGAATATCGGAACCGATCTCGTTGCCAAAGCGCCACCCGACGGCTACACGATTGTGCTCGGCGCTGCAAGTGTACTGGCGATCAATCAAAGCCTTTATACGGTGATGCCATACGACAGCAATACTGCGTTTGCTCCGATTACGAATATGGTAAAGACCACCAACATGCTGATTGTGACGCCCGCACTGCCCGTCAAATCGGTGAGCGACCTCATCGCTTATGGGAAAGCAAATCCGGGCAAGCTCACATATGCCTCGGCAGGCGCCGGCGGCACCATCCATCTGTCGGCTGAACTGTTCAAATCCATGACCGGCATCACTATGGAGCACATCGCTTATAAATCCAGTCCGCTCGCGCACATCGACATGATCAGCGGCCAGGTGCATGTGATGTTCGATGCCATGCCGACGGCGCTGCCGCAAGTAAAAGCGAACCGCCTACGTCCACTTGCAGTAACGACAGCGAAGCGTTCGCTGCAAATGCCGGAGTTGCCGACAGTCGCAGAAGCGGGCCTGCCGGGCTACGAGGCTGCAGGCTGGTTCGGATATGCCGCTCCCGCGCGTACGCCGCGCGACATCATCGGCAAACTGAACACTGAAATCGTGCGCATTCTGAAGCTGCCCGATGTACGCGAGAGGCTTATCGCGCAGGGCGCGGAACCCGTCGGCGACAGTCCCGAAGAGTTTGCCAAGTTCATTCAATCGGAAGCCGCAAAGTGGGGCAAAGTGATCAGGGCGCTCAATCTCAAGATTGAGTAATCCGCGGCAATCATGTTTTAAGCATCACAGGAAAAAACCATCGAACGTAAACACATCGGACTCGCGATCGTCGGCGCGGGACGCATCGGCGGATTGCGCGCGAAACTCGCGTCGACGCATCCTGCCGTTAACTACATTGCTGTTTCCGATACGAACCCTGGCGCCGCTCAAAGGCTTGCGCAAGCTGTCGGCGCGCAGCTCGCATCCGCAAACAATGATGAAATCATTGCGCGTCCAGAGGTCACCGCGGTAATCGTTTCGACGAGCGAGGGAGAACACCTGGCGCCGGTCTTGCGCGCCATCGAGCTTGGCAAGCCGGTGCTCGTCGAGAAACCGATCGCGCTGAATCTGGCCGACGCCGATCGCATCATTGCAGCGGCGAACAAGGCGAAAGCGAGCGTGCGTGTCGGCTATAGCAGGCGCTTCAAGGACCGTTACCTGATTGCCAAAGAGCAGATCCTGCAGGGCAGGGTGGGCAAGATCGTTGGCGGCGCCGCCCGCGTCTACAACTCGCGGTCGCAGGCGCTGGCGATGTTGAAGCGCAATCCCGAGGCGACACCCGTTGTCGATGCGCTTACATATTATGTCGATCTGATGAACTGGCTGCTCGAAGGCAACAAACCGGTCGAAGTCTTCGCACGTGGACAGACCGGTGTCTTGAAAGCCGCCGGGCACGATGTCGACGATGTGAATTGGTCAATCGTCACTTATGCGGACGGCGCTGTCGTGAATCTCGGTGTGAGCTACGCCCTGCCGGAAAAATATCCGGCGCTCGGTCACGCCGCGCGCGTAGAAATTCTCGGCACTGAAGGCGTGATGATTCTCGACGATGACCATACCGACCAGCTCATGTACAGCAACAAAGGCGTACCGCACGTCTACCTGCCGGATCACAACGTCAATATGGTTTTTCTCTCGAGCGGCACGCCTGGAGACTGGGCGCTCGGCGATTTCTGGGGACCCATCGCAAACGAAACGCGTGCATGGCTCGATCATCTGGCCACCGGTAAGCCATGCGTGCACGCGACGGCACAAGACGCGCGCTGCAATCTCGAAGTGACGCTCGCTATACAACTCGCCGCGGCGACATCGAAACAGGTGAAACTGCCAATCGCGGGCTGATCCGCGATCGATCAAGGAAGAGTTCTCTGAATGAATAAACGCATCAGTTTTGCTATCGCTGCACAGTTGATATTCATCGCCCCGCTGACGCATGCGCAAACTTATCCCGCGAAAGCCGTGCGCATGATCGTTGCCTATCCACCCGGCGGCGGCACGGACATTGTCGGGCGCTTGATGGCGCAGAAGATGACCGAAACGATGGGCCAGACCTTCATCGTCGAAAATCGCGGCGGTGCTACGGGCAACATCGGCACCGAGGCTGCGGCACGCGCTACGCCCGATGGATATACGATCCTGATGGGCAACGTTGCTCCGAACGCGATCAACGTGAGCCTGTTCGCGAAGATGCCGTACGATCCCGTCACTGACTTCGAGCCCGTCAGTCTCGTTGCAGTAACGCCGAACATCCTTGTGGTCCATCCTGCGCTGCCGGTAAAGACGACGAAAGACCTGATCGCCCTCGCCAAAGCGCGGCCTGGCACGCTCAATTACCCCTCGGCAGGGATTGGCAGTTCATCGCATCTGGCCGGCGAGTTGCTCGCGATACTCGCGCACGTCGATATCGTGCATGTTCCTTACAAAGGCGGCGGTCCGGCGCTGATCGACCTGTTGTCAGGACAGATGCAGATCATGTTTGCCACCATGCCGGCCGCCATGCCGCACGTGAAGTCGGGCAAGGTGCGCCCGGTCGCCGTTACCACAATAAAGCGCTCGCAAGCCATGCCGGAACTACCGACGATAGGTGAAACGGTTAAAGATTATGAGGCATCGACATGGTACGGGCTGCTCGTTCCTGCTCGCACGCCGAAAAATATCGTATCGACATTGCATGGACAGATCGTAAAAATTCTTAGCGCCCGCGAGATGAAGGACAAGCTCATCGCGCAAGGCTTCGAACCGGTCGGCGGCACGCCCGAAGAATTCGGCGCCTATATCAAATCTGAAATTGCAAAGTGGGGAAAGGTTATTCGCACCGCAGGCATCAAGCCGGAGTAACCGCTCGGCAGTACACGCACCGTCACTGCGTTTGGCTGTGCAAAAAATCAAGTAAGATTCGCGCTGGTCTTGCGGCCGACCGGCCGCGAATCAAAATCCAACCCAGATCGAGAGGACGCCATGGCAGCACGCCCACCCCGCATTAAAAACACCCAGGACAAAAAAAACCGCAAGTTGACGCGCAAGGATATACACGCCGCGGCAAAACGTCTCAAGAACTGGGGGCGCTGGGGAAAGGAGGACGAGATCGGCACGCTGAACTTCATAACGCCGCAGAACATCGCCGACGCCGCGAAGCTGGTGACGAAAGGCAAAGTGATCTCACTGGCGCTCAACTATGATCAAGCGGGCCCGCAGGGCGGCAAGACGAAATATCCGGCACTCGGGCGCTTCAATCCGATACATCTGATGACGCGCACCGGCACCGATGCCTATTCAGGCGTGCTCGATCATCGAAAAATTCGCGGCACCGATGACATCATCATCATGCCGCTGCAGTGCGGCACGCAGTGGGATGGTCTCGGTCACATCATGTACTACGATCACATGTGGAACGGCTACGACTGCCGCACCGTGACCAGCGCGGGTGCGCTCAAGGGCGGCATCGAAAAGACAAAAGAGAAAATGGTCGGACGCGGCGTCCTGCTCGATGTTGCGCGCGCGATCGGACAAAAATGGCTGCCGGATGGGTTCGCAGTGACGAATGAGCTGCTCGATTTCACAGCGGAGAAACTCAAAGTCGAAGTGCGGCGCGGCGATTTCCTGATCGTGCGAACAGGACATGTGGAGCGCAAACTCGCTGACAAAAACTGGGACGGCTATTCAGGCGGTGATGCGCCCGGACTGGCTTTCGAAACGCTCGACTGGCTGCACAAAAAAGAAGTCGCGGCCATTGTCACCGATACGTGGGGCTGCGAAGTGCGGCCGAATGAAACCGAGGATACCAATCAGCCGTGGCACTGGATCGCCATTCCGATCATGGGCCTTACTGTCGGCGAAATTTTCGATCTGGGCGAGCTTGCGCGCGACTGCGCCGAAGACAAGCGCTACGAATTTATGTTTGTCGCGCCCGCGCTGCCGATTACGGGCGGCGTCGGCTCGCCGGTCAATCCCTACGCCATAAAGTGAAGCCGCATGTGTCAGCCGCATTTGGAGTTCTGCCGTTAGCGGCAGCACTCTTTGCGGCCGGCGCTGCAGGCGCGCAAAATTTTCCAGTACGCCGATCCGGATTGTCGTGCCATGGCCGCCGGGCGGCCCGCCTGATGCAGTCGCGCGCATTCTCGGCCAGCGCATCGGACAAGCACTGCAGCAGCAGGTCATCATCGACAACCGCCCGGGCGCGAACAGCATCATAGGAACCGAGTTCGTGGCGAAGAGCCAGCCTGATGGTTATACCTATCTGCTTACGACGGGTTCTCATACTACGAATGCCGCGCTGCATGCGAAGCTGCCCTATGACACACTCAAGGATTTCGTATCGCTTACTTTGATCGGAGAGTCTGCCGGCATGGTAATCGGTGTCCACCCGTCCGTACCGGCGAGATCGGTGAAAGAACTGGTCGCACTTGCAAAGTCGAAGCCCGGTCAGCTGACGTTCGGCTCTGCGGGCAACGGCAATACGCTGCACCTGGCCGGTGAGTTGTTCAAGGCAGCCACCGCAACGAACATCACACATGTTCCTTATAAGGGCGCGTCGCTGGCACTCACCGATCTTCTGGGCGGCCATATTGACATGATGTTCGCGAGTCCTCTATCGATGATGCCGCCGATCAAGGAAGGACGTCTGCGCGGACTCGCGCAGATGGGCGAGAAACGTTCACCGGTACTGCCCGATCTCCTCACACTCGACGAGCTCGGCATACACGGTGCGCGCATCGGCGGTTGGTACGGCCTCTATGCGCCGGCTAAATCGCCGAAGGAAAGTAGCGATCGCGTCGTCGGCGAAGTACTGAAGGCGCTGAAGGAGCCGGAAGTGCGCGAGAAAATCGCGAATCTCGGCGCCGAGCCGGTTGGTATGCCGCAGGACGAGTTCATGCGCTATCTGGTTGCGGACATCGATAAATACCGCAAGCTCGCGCAGCGAATCAATCTGAAGATCGACTAATGCCGAGCGCTGCTACGTCGCAATAATGTAAGGCAGGCCGCAGATAAACGCTAGGTAAGGATTAAGCAATGGATGGAAGTCAACGTTAATGGTTTCAATATTTCCCTGCGAACTTCATGTGGTCGCAGCGCATGATGATCGCAATCGAGATGGCGACGCAGGGGCCAGGGTGCGACTCGTTAGCCGCAGGCCCGTTTGCGGGAGCAGCCCTCGCGCCCCAGCGTTAAAGGCATAGCAAACTTAAAGGCGCGGCAAAGCTAAGGATTAAATAATGGATGGAAGTCAACGTTACTGGTTTCAATATTTCCCTGAGAACTTCATGTGGTCGCAGGGCATGATGATCGCAATCGAGATGGCGCGCTGGGGCGGCTCCGCGATGAGCGAAGTCGACCGCGTGGGCCAGCGGCTCAAGAGCAAGATAGGCGATAACGAAGCGTGGGGTGTGGAATGGGAGCGCGAGGCGCAGCGCATCGAGAAGATGGGCGACGATGCGACCGCAGAAAATCATCCTTTCAGCGCAGCATCGCATTATCTGCGCGCGGCCACGTATTATTTTGTCGGCGAGCGATTTGTCAAACCGGGTGCAAAGAAAACTGAGCTGTATCAAAACTGTCTGCGCTGTTTCCGGCGCGGGATCAAGGTGCGCTATCCGAACATCGAGCGCGTTGAAGTCAAATACGAGGGGACGACGTTGCCCGCATGGTTTATGAAAGCGCCGGTACATGGCAGGGCGCCGACCGTTTGTTTTTTCGACGGACTGGACAGCGCCAAGGAATTGTCGATCCTGTTCGGCGGTGTAGAGCTTGCGAATCGCGGCATTCATACGCTGGCGATCGACGGACCCGGACAAGGCGAGGCGTTGCGCCTGCAGAACATCCCGAGCCGTTACGATTACGAAGTGCCTGCTGCGGCCGCGTACGATTATGTAGCGAGCCGACCGGATGTCGATGCCAAACGCGTCGCGGTGATGGCGTTCAGCATGGGCGGTTACTACGCGCCGCGCGCAGCCGCATTTGAAAAGCGCTTCGCTGCGGGTGTCGCCTGGGGCGCGCATTTCGACTATCACGCAAACTGGGTAAAGCGCCGGAAGGTGCTCGAGTCGGGCGGCACCAAGGTCTCGGCACCGCACTTTCAGTTGCCATGGGTGATGGGCACACCCGACATGGACAGCGCGATGAAGAAAGTCGAGAAGTACACGCTTGCCGGCGTTGCCGAGAAAATCGAATGCCCGTTCCTGATTACGCAGGGTGAGCTCGATTCGCTTTCGCCGCTCGAGACCGGTCGTCTGCTCTATGACACGATCGGCTCCAAGGTGAAGAAGCTCAAAGTGTTCAGCAAGGAAGACGGCGGCGCTGAGCACTGTCAGGGCGACAACCGCCAGTTCGGATCCAACTATGTGGCGGACTGGCTCGCGGACATTCTGAAGGCGACGCCGCCGCAGCAGTTCAATCCTCACACCTGAAACGACACAATGGGAAGCGCAGGGCTGCTTGCTGCAGCGTTGGCAGTATTCGTCACTGCTGCGCATGCGCAGAGCTATCCGGCGAAGCCCGTGAGGCTGATCGTGCCGTATGCGGCCGGTGGTCCGCTCGACGATGCCGCGCGTATCGTCGGCCAGCGTCTCACGGAAATCTGGGGCCAGGCGGTTGTCGTCGATAACCGCGGCGGCGCGGGTGGCAGCATCGGCGCCGATGTCGTCGCGAAATCGGCGCCTGATGGCTATACGCTGTTGCTCGGTAACGCGGGGCCGATGACGATCAATCCCAGCTTGCAGAAAGCGCTGCCTTATGACCCGCAGCGCGATCTTGCCCCGATAACGCTGGTATCGGCTTCACCGATGGTGCTCGTGGTTCATCCATCGCTGCCGGTGAAGTCAGTGCCTGATCTCGTGCGCTTCGCGAAGACGCGGCCCGGTAAACTCAACTACGCCTCCGCGGGCATTGGCAATCTGCAGCATCTCGGCATGGAATCGCTGCAGACAATGGCCGGCATCAGGATGAATCACGTGCCGTATAAAGGCGCTGCTCCCGCGTTTATCGATCTCATCTCCGGTCAGGTCGAGCTCATGTTCGCGAACATCATCGGCGTTCTGCCGCACGTGAAATCGGCCCGGGTTCGGGCGATCGCAGTATCAACGGCAAAGCGCGCAACGGTGCTGCCGGACATTCCGAGCGTCGCGGAAATATATCCGGACTTCGACGTCAACGGCTGGATGGGCATATTCGTGCCTGCCACCACGCCGCGTGAGATCACGGCCAAGCTTCACGAAGACATCGTCAAGGTACTGATGCGACAGGACACGCGCGAACGCCTTGCAAGTCAGGGCGCTGAAGTTGTCGCCGGCACGCCGGAGCAGCTAAGCGCGTTCGTGCGCAGGGAAAGCGCGCTTTACGCAAAAATCATCCAGTCGTCGGGAATCAAAACGGACTAACCGCGTTAGCGCAATAGTGGTGCGGGCATTAGCAACGATTGCGATTGGTGCTACCGCGTTCAACATATGACAACTAAGACAAAACGCGCAGTGGTCGTCGGCGGCGGCACGATGGGCAGCGGCATCGCCCTCGTCTTTGCAGCGGGCGGCTGGGAAGTCGATCTCATCGAGCCGTCAGCGGATGTGCGCGCACGTCTGCCGGCCTACTTGCAGGAGAGTCTGCAGCGCATGGCCTCCGGCGCCGATGCCGATCGTATCCGCATCTTGACGTCGTTTGCTGATGTGGCGTGGAGCGATGTCGCCCTCGTCGCCGAGAGCGCATTTGAAGACATTGATGTAAAGCGCAGGATATTCGCTGAGCTCGAGCGCCTGGCCCCGCCGGATATTCCGCTCACCAGCAATTCATCGAGTTTGCTGATCAGCAATATCGGCCAAGGATTGAAGACGCAATCGCGCATGCTGGGCCTGCATTTTCTGATGCCCGCGCAGTTTGTGCCGCTGGTCGAAGTGATCGGTTCGGAATTCACGGCGCCGGACTTGCTCGACCGCATCTGCGGCCTGATGCGCGAGCTCGGCAAGCGGCCGGTGCGGGTCAACAAGGATCTGATCGGGTTCCTCGTTAACCGCATTCAGGCGGCACTGATGCGCGAAGCGATTGCGCTCGTCGACCAGGGCGTAGCGTCAGCCGCCGATATCGACGCAGCAGTGCGGTACGGGTTCGGCTTTCGTTATGCAGCATGCGGTCCGATTACTCAAAAGGAGCATTCGGGCTGGGACATCAGCTGCAAGCTGTATCGCGAAGTTTTTCCTACGCTGTGCAATGACGACAAGCCGGCCGCCGTGCTGGAAAGAATGATAGCGGCCGGTCATTTCGGCATGAAGAGCGGACAAGGATTCATGCCATGGGACGATGCGGCGATCGCGCGCGAGAAAGCGCGCTATGAAAAAGCATTGCGTGCGGCGCTTGATATACTCGAAGCGGACAGCGTCTGAGCAGGAGGAAAAGATGTTCACGAAAATCGTCTCTGCCGCAGTGGGCATGGTGGCGGCGCTGTCCGCTATAAGCGCGGCCGCGGCCGAATATCCCACCAAGCCGATCCGACTCATCGTGCCGTATCCGCCGGGTGGCGGCAACGACGCGATCTCGAGACTGCTTGCCCAGAAAATTAGCTGGGGTCAGCAATTGATCGTCGATAATCGACCGGGAGCCGGAACGACGATCGGAACCGCGCTTGCCGCACGCGCAGCGCCCGACGGTTATACGATTGTCATGTCATCGGTGGCCTCGCATGCGATGGCGCCGCAGCTTTATTCGAATCCCGGCTACGATCCGATAAAAGATTTTTCTGCCGTCACTCTGCTCGCGACGACGCCGATGCTGCTTGCTATCGGCGCGGGTGCACCTTACAAGTCCTTGCAGGACATCATCTCCGCAGCGAAGGCGAGTCCTAACAAGCTGAGCTATGCATCGGGTGGCAATGGCACGCCGCCGCACCTCTCGGCTGCAATCTTCACCGAGAAAACCGGCATACAGATGGTGCACGTCCCATACAAAGGCAGTGGGCCCGCCTTGATCGATGTAATGGGCGGCCAGGTAACCATGATCATAGATACTGCGGCCTCCGTGACGCCACATGTGCGCTCAGGAAAGATGCGGGGCCTTGCTATCACCGGTAAGCGGCGCTGGCCGGATCTCACCGAGGTGCCGACGTTCGCCGAGGCCGGGCTCACGGATTTCGATGCAAGCTCCTGGTACGCGATACATGCGCCAGCAGGCACACCGAAGCCGATCATTGCCGCACTCAATAAGGAATTGGCGCGCATCGTCCGGTTGCCGGATATTGATGAGAAGCTTCGCCTCATGAGTGCAGAGCCGGTCGGCGGCACCCCGGAGCAGCTGGATACATTTGTGAAGAGCGAGCTCGCGAAGTGGGGCAAGGTTATCAAGTCGCTTAATCTGCGGATTGATTGATGTCATTCTTTTCATATGACCACGATCAAACCTTTTGCAGCGAGAAACCGGTGATGGCGAGCGTGCCGCGCATCGACGCTGAGCGTCTTATCGATTTTGGCGCTGCTGTATATGCAAGTGCCGGCATGCCCGAGGCCGATGCGCGATTCGTCGCCGATACACTCGTGCAAGCGGATCTGTGGGGACATCAATCGCACGGCGTATTGCGGCTCGGATGGTATCTCGAGCGGTTGCAGAACAAAGTGATGAAACCTGTTACTCAGTCGGAGACCGTCGTCGACGCAGGCACGATTGCCGTCATCGATGGTCACGACGGCGTCGGCCAGGTGCTCACGGCCGATGCGACGCGCGATGCGATCAAGCGCGCAAAGGCGCACGGCATCGGCGCCGTCGGTCTGCGCAATTCGAATCATTTCGGCACGTGCATGTACTACACACGCATGGCGGCGCTCGAGGGTTGCGTGATGATCATGACGACGAATGGCGGTCCGGCCATGGCGCCGTGGGGCGGACGCAAAAAAATTATCGGCACCAATCCATGGTCGGTCGCAGCACCTGCCGGGCGTCATCCGCCATTGATCATGGACATGGCGAACACCAGTGTCGCCCGCGGCAAGATCTATCTCGCGCGACAGAAACGCGAGCCGATACCGCTCGGCTGGGCGATCAATGCGGCAGGCGAGCCAACCACCGATCCGCAGGCTGCGATCGACGGCATCATTCTGCCGATGGCGGAACACAAAGGCTATGCGATAGCAGTGATCGTGGATGTGCTGTCCGGTGTGTTGACCGGCAGCGGCTTTCTTTCAGCAGTGCACAGTCCGTACAAGACCGCCGAAAAAAGCAATTGCGGCCATCTCATCATCGCCTTGAACATCGAAGCGTTCCAGCCGCTGGCGCAATTCAATGCGCGCATGGAGCAGTACGTAAGCGAATTAAAGTCGGTGCCGCTGGCAAAGGGGACTAACGAGGTTTTTTATCCAGGCGAGATGGAGGCGGCAAACGACGTGCGCAACCGGCGTGAGGGCTTGTTGCTGCCGGCTGACACACTGGTAAGTCTGTCGAAGATCGCGCGCGAGACAGGACTGGTTTCGCAATTACCTTTTCCCGCGATGTAATGCGAAAGTCTCATATGCAGGAGCAGCATTGATGCCTCGTACTTCCTGTTTGGTACTTGTTTATTCGACACTCACGGCATTCGCTGCCATGCACGCAGGCGCGCAAACTTATCCGGCGAAGGCGGTACGCGTCATTGTCCCCTTTGCGCCCGGTGGCGGCAGCGATATCACCGGACGCCAGGTCGCGCAGAAGCTGAGCGAGCACCTCGGGCAGCAATTCGTCGTGGACAATCGCGGCGGCGCCGGCGGACTGATTGGAATGGAGCTCGTCGCGAAATCGCCGCCCGACGGTTACACCATCATGGTGATGTCCGGAAGTTTCTCGGCGACCGCTGCGACTCACAAGCCCGCATTCGATCCGATCAATTCGATCATTCCAGTGGCGGAAGTCGGCATCGCGCCGTTCGTGTTATCCGTGCATCCGTCCGTCCCGGCCAAAAACACGCGCGAATTCATCGCGCTCGCCAGGACGAAGCCCGGGCAGTTGGTTTACGCATCGAGCGGCATGGGCGGTCTCACGCACCTGTCGACGGAACTTATGAGCAGTATGGCGAAGATAAAAATGGTCCACGTTCCATATAAGAGCACCGGTCCTGCGCTGAGCGATCTGATCTCCGGTCAATGTCAGTTGATCGTCGGTAGTCTGCCGCCGATGCAGCCGTTGATTCAGACCGGGCGCATGCGTGCACTTGCTGTGACGACGGCGAAACGCTGGTATACGCTGCCCGACGTGCCGACCATGGGCGAAACACTGCCCGGCTATGAAGTTGAATTGTGGTTCGGCGTGATGGCGCCACGAGGAACGCCGCCGGCTATCGTCGAACGCCTAAATGCGACAGTCAACAAATTCCTGCAGGAGGCCGACATGAAAAAGAATCTCGACCAGCAAGGCATGATTGCGACCGGCGGCACGCCGCAGGCTTACGGTGACCGCATCCGGCGCGAGTACGCGCGCTGGGTCAGGATCGTGGATGAAGCCGGCATCAAGGCGGAATAAACAGATTCGCCGATGAAGAACATTTTAATAACCGGTGCAGCAGGCGAAATCGGCACTGTACTGCGCGCGGGGCTATGTGGCAGCGGCCGGTCATTGCGTTTACTCGATATCAAGCCGCAGACCGCCGCGCGAGTCGGCGAGCAATGCATCACTGCCGATCTCACTGATCCTATGGCTGCGCAAACGGCAGTCAAAGATATCGAGTGCGTCATACATCTCGCGGGTGTTCCGCGCGAAGGACCGTGGAACGCAATACTGCCGAACAATGTCATTGCGACATATAACGTGTTCGATGCAGCGCGGCTCGCAGGCGTTAAACGCATTGTCTTTGCCAGCTCGAATCACGTGATGGGTTATTACCGTGCGCAGGACACGATAGCAATCTCGCTCCCGCCGCGTCCGGACAGCCGTTATGGTGTCAGCAAGGCGTTTGGCGAGGCGCTGGGCCGCATGTACGCGGACAAGTACGGAATCGAAGTCGCCTGTCTGCGCATCGGTTCATTTCGCGCACGGCCGGAAGATGCGCGACAGCTTGCGACGTGGATCAGTCATCGCGATATGGTCGAGCTCGCGCGCTGCTGCATCGAAGCGCCGGCATTTCATTATCTCGTGCTCTACGGCGTATCGAACAACACGCGTTCCAAGTGGCAAAATCCGGATGCCGCTCGCATCGGCTATCAACCCAGTGATAATGCGGAACAATACGCAGCGGAGCTGTTAACGAAGACGCCGCCGGCGGGTGACCCCGCGGCCGATTTCCACGGCGGGCCTTTTTGTGCACTGGAATTCACCGGCGATGCCAGCCTAATCGAATAAGCAATATCATCATTGAAGGAACCAGCATGCGCATCGTAGTCATGCCCGGCGACGACATCGGGCCCGAAATCACAGCAGTCACCATGACGATGCTCGAGGCAGTCAATCGGGCGTACGCCCTCGGCTTGCGATTCGAAACGATCGAAGTAGGCATGGCGAGCCACCGCAAATGCGGCCATACCATTCCTGAAGCAGCGGTGCAGGCCGCGCTCGATGCGGATGGTGTCATTCTGGGACCGTGCGGCATGACGCTGTATCCACCGCGCGAAGAAGGCGGCATCAATGTGCCGGGAACGATACGCAAGCGCCTCGAGCTGTACGCAAACCTGCGTCCGGCACGCTCCCGTCCGGGTGTGCCTGATGCGCGCCCCGGTCTCGATGTGCTAATCGTGCGTGAAAACACCGAGGGCTTCTACGCTGATCGCAATATGCACCTGGGCATCGCGGAGTTCATGCCGACGGAGGACGTTGCGTTATCGGTGCGCAAGATCACCCGCCTGGGTTCGCGCCGTATTTCGAAAATTGCCTTCGAGTATGCGAATCGACGCCGGAAAAGCGTGGCGGCAGTCGGCAAGCAGCATGTGCTGCAGATGACCGACGGGCTTTTCATGAGCGAAGCATATGCATTCGCGAAACTGAACCCGCATGTCGCGTTCCGCGAAGTCGACATCGACGCGATGGCTGCGGACATTTACACGCGCCCCCAGCGCTATGACGTCATTCTCGTGACGAATATGTTCGGCGATATCCTGTCGAACGAAGCGGTCGCCTTATCAGGCGGCCTCGGACTTGCTGCAGCATTAAACGCGGGCGACGAGCATGCGATCGCCAATGCGGGACATGGGTCCGCGCCAGATCTGGTGGGTCGCGGCATCGCGAATCCGTCCGGGCTGATGCTATCGGTAGCAATGTTGATGGAGTGGCTCGGCGCGCGTCACGACAAGCCGGCGTTCATAGAGGCGCACGCAGCAATCGAAGCCGCGCTT
The DNA here is from genome assembly GCA_963829085.1 of uncultured beta proteobacterium. Classification (GTDB taxonomy): domain Bacteria; phylum Pseudomonadota; class Gammaproteobacteria; order Burkholderiales; family SG8-41; genus PALSA-1004. The sequence continues at coordinate 206,479 of CAWHHJ010000012.1, forward strand.
GATTCCGCGCTTGCAGATAGTCAGGCGCGGACGCCGGATCTCGGCGGGCGCGGCACGACCGCAAGTTTCGCAAGGGCAGTGACTTCACGCATCGAAGTCGGCGAGTTGCGCGCGACGGGCACGCGTTGAACCGCGGCACCATGCGCCCCGCGCGCAGAAGTATGCACGCTTAGCTTTATGCTGCTCGGCTGCATCGCTGACGATTTCACCGGCGCGACGGATCTCGCGAACACGCTGGTGCGTCAGGGCATGTCGACGGTCGTGCTGCTGGGCGTTCCATCCGCGGATTTCCGGGCGCCAAGCGCCGATGCGCTGGTGATTGCGCTCAAATCGCGTTCAATTCCGTCCGGTGCTGCGGTCAGGATGTCGCTCGCGGCGCTCGGCTGGCTGCAGGATGCGGGCGCCGTGCAGTTCTTTTTCAAATATTGCTCGACATTCGACTCAACAGACGCCGGCAATATCGGTCCGGTGGCCGAGGCGTTGCTCGATGCGCTGAACGAATCCTTCGCCATCGCGTGCCCGGCATTTCCAACAAACAAACGCACGATCTACAGCGGCTACTTGTTCGTCGGTGACGAGCTCTTGTCCGAATCAAGCATGCGCCATCATCCGCTCACGCCCATGACCGACGCTTCGCTCGTTCGTGTGTTGCAGCGCCAGTCGTCCGGTAACGTAGGTCTTATACCGTTCAACGTCGTCGAGCGCGGCGCGGATGCAATCAAGCACGAAATCGAAAAGCTCAAACACGAGCGCATGCGCATGGCCATCGTCGATGCGCTCACCGATCAACATCTTTTCGCAATCGGCGCTGCATGCGCGGATGCGCGGTTAGTCACTGGCGGATCAGGAATCGCGCTCGGCCTGCCGGAGAACTTCCGGCGCCGAGGAGCGTTGAAACCCGCCGCTGCAGGCCTGCTGCCGCAAATTGACGGCCACGCCGTTGTGCTTGCCGGAAGCTGCTCAGCCGCAACCCGCCGGCAGGTGGCCTACATGAATGAGCGCTGCGATAGCTTGATGCTCGACCCGCTCGGGCTCGCACGCGGCGACGGCGCCGCGTCGACGGCAGTGCAGTGGGCGGTTCCCCGCTTGGGGCAAAAACCGGTGCTGATTTATTCAACATCGGCACCGGAAGAGATAACGAAGATTCAGACTACGTTAGGGCGCGAGCGCGCCGGCGAGCTTGTGGAGCGCGCGCTGGGTCGCATCGCGAAGGAGCTCGTTGCTGCCGGTGCACGCCGGCTGGTGATTGCAGGCGGTGAGACGTCGGGCGCCGTCGTGACAGCGCTCGGAGTCAATGGGCTTCGCGTCGGCGCTGAGATCGATCCGGGTGTGCCTTGGACCGCAAGTCTGGATGACCGGCCTATTGCGCTTGCTCTCAAATCCGGCAACTTCGGGGGTGACGATTTCTTTCTCAAAGCATTCAATTCGCTTGCCCAGCGACCTGACAGTCGCTAACGCGTTGCAAAGAGATCGCCAGGTTCTGCGGCTCAGTGCACTTTCCTTGAGGTGAAACCGGAATGAACGAAAACACGCTGCGAGAGGAAATCGCGGAGTATGGAAAGTCTCTGTATGACCGTGGTCTCGCTCATGGGAGCGCCGGCAATATCAGCGTCAAGCTTCCCGATGGTGATTACCTGCTTACGCCGACCAATTCATGCATGGGGCGCCTGGATCCCGCAAAAATTTCCAAACTGGACGTGCACGGCAAATTGCTCGCCGGCGATTCGCCCTCGAAGGAGGCGTTCCTGCATCTCGCGATGTACCACGAACGCCAGGCCAGTGCTGCGGTAGTACATTTGCATTCGCTTCATGCTGTAGCGGTGTCATGTCTCGCCGGTCATGACGCATCCAATGTGTTTCCGCCGATCACCGCCTACGCCATTATGCAGGTCGGCGCCGTTGCGCTCGTCCCCTATTATCCACCGGGAGATCAGTCACTCGCCGAGGCCGTACGCAAGCTCGCGGGCAAGCATCATGCGCTTCTACTCGCGAACCACGGGCCAGTCGTTGCGGCAAGCTCGCTTACTGCAGCTGTCAATGCGATGGAGGAGCTGGAGCAAACTTCGCATCTCATGCTGCTGTTACGCGACAAGCCAACGAGTCTGCTGACGACTGCGCAGATTGCCGAGCTGAATCGGCGTTTTGTCAGTTGATGATTGCCACGCACAATCTGCTGTTGGTGCATTGAGGAGAACAATCGTCGGGGAAACGCAAATGCAGCGCACGCAGCTCGGCGTTGCAATCATCGGCGCCGGACGTATCGGCGGCTTGCGCGCGCAGCTTGCGGCACGTCATCCAGCCGTGCGCTATCTCGCTGTTGCGGACGTCGACCTCGGGAAGGCGCAAAAGCTCGGCGCGGGCATTGGTGCTCAACTGGTTACTGGTGACAGCATCGAAGCAATCTCGAATGCAGCCGTGAATGCGGTCATCGTTTCAACCAGTGAGCACGAGCACGTTGCTCCGGTGATTGCGGCGCTGAAACTAGGAAAGGCGGTTCTCGTCGAGAAGCCTATAGCGTTGAGTCTCGACGACGCTGATGTCATCATGACAGCGCTGGAGCAATCGACGGCTGGACTCCACGTCGGTTACAGCCGCCGTTTCAAGCGGCGTTATCTGCTTGCAAAGGAACAGATCCTGCGCGGCCGCTTGGGCGATATCGTCGGAATGTCGGCGCGGCTCTACAACTCGCGCGCGCAAGTGTTCCAGATGCTGGATCGTCATGCCGGAGCGACCCCGGTCGTCGATTCGCTCACGTACTACATCGACCTCATGGGATGGTACCTGCCGGACAATCCAGTCGCGGAGATATGGGCACGCGGCAAGGGCGGCGGCATTCGGGACGCAGGTTACGATTGCGACGACGTCACATACGCGGTACTAACCCTCGCGGACGGCGCGCTCGTGAATCTCAGCGTCAGCTTCGCCCTACCGGAAAAATATCCGTCGCTCGGCTATTGCGGCCGCATCGAACTCCTGGGCACCCAGGGCGTCCATATCATCGATGACGATCATCTGGAGCAGCTTCTGTATACGGATCGCGGCATCCCGCATATTTATATTCCGGATCACACGGTGAACATGGCATTCCTCGGCAGCTCGGCGCCGGGCGACTGGGCGGTAGGCGATTTCTGGGGGCCGCTGGCGAACGAAACACGCAGTTGGCTCGATCACCTCGCGACCGGCCGCGAGTGCGCGCTCGCGACAGCCCGTGAGGCACGTGACAATCTGCAAATCACGCTCGCGATAGAAGAAGCAGTTCGCTCGCATAAGTGCGTGCATCTGACTCGCAAGGAACGTTAGTCAGCGTGAGCGACATGACAAGACTTGTACTTTGCGCAGTTGCGGTGCTCGGCGTGCTGATGTCCGCGCCACTGTTCGCGCAAACCTACCCGGTCAGACCGGTGCGATTCATCCTGCCATTTCCGGCGGGCGGCCCTACCGATATTCTCGGCCGCATTATCGGGCAGAAGCTAAGCGCAGAACTCGGTCAATCCGTGGTGCCGGAGAACCGTCCGGGTGCCGGCGGCAATGTCGGCACCGAGTATGCGGCCAAGCAGCCGGGCGATGGATACACCATAGTTCTCGCGTCACCATCGCTTTCAATCAGTCCGGTTCTTTACAAAAAGCTCGCGTACGATCCGGTGCGGGACTTTGCGCCGATTTCGCTCGTCGCAGAAATTCCCAACATCCTGCTGGTGCATCCCTCGGTGCCTGCCAAAACGCTCAAGGAATTCGTGCAGCTGGCGAAGGCAAACCCGGGCAAGCTGAATTTCGGCTCGGGCGGACTCGGCACTTCGAATCATCTCGGCAGTGAAATGTTGAAAGGGTTGACGGGCATCAATATCGTTCATGTTCCGTATAAAGGCTCGAACGAGGCGATGGTTGCGATGATGGGCGGGCACGTGGACATGGTGGTGATCGGTGTGCCGCCCACATTGCCGCATATCAAGGCGGGACGCGTGAGGCCGCTCGCTGTTCTCGCGTCGCGCCGACTGTCGTACCTTCCCAGCGTGCCGACGGCAGCGGAAGCCGGCGTTCCTAACTACGAAGTGGGTACGATGTACGGCTTGCTCGTTCCCGCAGGCACGCCGCGTGACATCATCAATCGGTTAAATGCCGATTGGATCAAGATCGAAGCGATGGCCGACACGAAAGAGAAAATGCGCACTGCCGGCTACGAGCCGATGACGAGCACGCCAGAGCAGTACGGCGAATTCATCAAGACCGAGATGGTGCGCTGGGCGAAGGTCATCAAGGACGCCAACGTGAAGATCGAGTAACACCGGATTTATTTTTGAGGATGGAGTCATGCAGCACACGATCGTAAAAATGAAATCAAAAACCCTTCTTTGCCTTTCATCTGTCGTTGCAATGTTCTCAGGTCACGCCCTGGCCCAGGAGTACCCGACGAAACCCGTGCGCATGGTCGTACCGTTTGCGCCGGGCGGTCCAACGGATGTGATCGCACGGCTGATCGCGCAAAAACTAACCGAAGCGTGGGGCCATCAGGTTGTCATCGATAACCGCGCAGGCGCCGGCGGCAACATCGGCATGGGCATGGGCGCGAACGCGGCGCCGGATGGTTACACGATCACAGTCGTAAGCTCGAGCTTCGTCGTAAATCCGGGACTCTACGCAAAAATTCCGTACGACCCGTTCAAGAGCTTCATTCCGGTTACCAACGCTGCCGCATCACCCAACGTATTTATCGCGCATCCATCGGTGCCTGTAAAAACGATGCAGGATATCGTGGCCCTGACAAAAAAAGAGCCGAAGAAATTCAGCTTCGCAACGCCGGGCGTCGGCACAACACCAGACTTGTCGGCGGAATTGTTCCGCATGACGACAAAGGTCGATGCGGTGAGGGTGCCTTTTGGCGGCGCCGGACCGGCAGTCACGTCGGTGATCGCCAACCAGACTCCGCTCGGCTGCGTTGCCATGCCGCCCGCGACACCGCACATACAAGGCGGACGTCTGCACGCACTGGCGGTGACGAGCGCCAAGCGTTCGAGCGCTCTGCCCGATGTGCCCACCATGGCGGAAGCCGGATTCAAGGGCCAGGAGGCTGATACGCTGCAAGGCTTGCTGCTTCCGGCCGGGACGCCGAAGAACATCGTAACAAAAGTTGCCGGTGACGTGAGAAAGATGATGGCGCTGCCTGATATGAAGGAGAAGGTGAACGCGCTGGGTTTTGATGTCGTAGCCAGCACACCCGAGGAATTTTCAGCGCAGGTGAGGGCGGAAGTCGACAAGTGGGGTAAGGTCGTCAAGGCGGCAGGAATCAAGGCAGAATGAAATAGAGCGCGAGCTGACTCAGCGCGCAGCACTCGAGTTCTAACGTTTTCGGGAGGGGAGCGGATGGACTTTCGTGTGGCGGTCAGCACTCTCATCACAGGAGCGGCGTTGTCTCCAGGGGGAGCGTGCGCGCAGGCATACCCGGTCAAATCGATTCGCTTGATCATCCCGTTTGCGGCAGGCGGACCGACCGATGTGATCGCGCGCCTGGTTAGTCAAAAACTGTACGAAGCGTGGTCGCAGCAGATCGTCGTCGACAATCGTGGCGGTGCAGGCGGAAATATAGGCATGGGACTCGCGGCGCGCGCCAATCCCGATGGTTATACGTGGCTCATGGTGAGCTCGAGCTTTGTCGTCAATCCGACTCTGTATTCTAAGATTCCATACGATCCGTACAGGGATCTCATTCCCATTTCGAATCTGGCCGCGTCACCGCATGTATTCTTTTTGCATGCGTCATCGACCATCAAAACAATCGCCGAGCTCGTCGCGCTAGCCAAGTCGAGTCCCGGGAAACTGAGTATCGCAACGCCGGGCATCGGCACGACGCCCGATCTCTCGGCGCGGCTGTTTGCTTTCACCACAGCAATCGATCTCATCGCGGTTCCTTATGGCGGCGGTGGCCCATCGCTGGCCGCCGTCTTGGGTAATCAGGTTGCCGTCGGATGTCAGGCCATACCGCCCGTGACGCCGCATCTCAAAGCCGGCCGCCTGCGCGCGCTCGGACTCACTGCGTCGAAACGGTCGGATGCATTGCCGGATGTGCCCACGCTCGCGGAGCTCGGCTATTCCGGACAGGAAGCCGATACCATGCAGGGACTGCTCGTACCGGCCGGCACGCCGCCCGCGGTAGTGAGGAAAATTTCCAGCGATGTACGCGGCGTCATGGCGTTGCCCGACATTCGGCAACGCGTGACAGACCTGGGCTTCGACGTTATCGCGAGCACGCCTGAGGCGTTCGCTGTGCAGGTGAAAGCCGAGATCGAGCGTTGGGGAAAAGTCATCAAAAGCGCCGGCATCAAGGCGGAATAAGAACGAGAGAGTTAAAGAGTGAGAATAACTGCGATTCGGGAAGTAGCAGTGCCGATCAATTCGACGATCCGCAATGCAGTGTTCGATTTCAGCGAGATGACGACATCGGTTGTTGCCGTGATCACCGATGTGATGCGCGATGGAAAACCGGTCGCTGGATTCGCGTTTAATTCCACCGGACGTTACGCGTGCGGCGCGCAGATGCGCGATCGTCTCATACCGCGCGTCATGAAAGCGGCGGCTGAGACCCTCGCGAACGACGCCGGCGACAATCTCGATCCGGCAAAAATTCTCGCGTGCATGATGCAGCGCGAGAAACCGGGTGGTCATACCGAGCGCTCCGTGGCTGTCGGCACGATCGAAGTGGCATGCTGGGACGCCGTCGCAAAAATCGCGGACAAACCGTTGCACGCCGTCCTCGCCGACAAATTCAACGGCGGAAATGTGATAACCAAGGTTCCGTGCTACGTGGGCGGCGGCTGGTATGCGCCCGGCAAAGGAATCCGCGATCTGCAGGACGAAATTCGGATGCGGCTTGACGAAGGTTATACGACCATGAAGATCAAGGTCGGCGGGGCGCCCGTACCCGAAGACGTCAAACGTGTAGAGGCGGGCATCGAAGTCGTCGGCGCAAGCGACCGGCTGGCCGTCGATGCGAACGCTGGATTCAATCGCGCCCGGGCGCTGCAGTATGCGCAGGCATTGAAGCCGTTCAAGCTGCGGTGGTTCGAAGAGCCTACCGATCCGCTCGACTATGCTCTGCTCGCCGATGTGGCGTCGATCTACGACTCGCCCATCGGCACGGGAGAAAACTTGTTTTCAACGCAGGATGTCGAAAATCTCGTGCGCTTTGGCGGCATGCGGCCGGACCGCGACATCATCCAGATCGACGTGCCGCAGTCGTACGGCATCGTGCAATTTTCGCGCACGCTCGACATGCTGAAGCGCCATAAATGGCAGCGGCATTCGATCTTCCCGCACGGCGGCAATCAGATGACGCTAGCGCTCGTCGCCGGCTTCGGACTCGGCGGCTGCGAAGCGTATCCGGATGTGTTTGGCGTGTTCGCAGGATTTGCCGACGACGCCAAAGTCGACAACGGCTTTCTCACGCTCTCCGACCGGCCGGGCATAGGATTCGAGGCACAAAATGCGCTGTATGCGGTGATGCGGGAGCTCGTGGCTTGATGTTAGTCCTACTTTGCTTTCATCTTTAGGTCAGGCCCACCGACTACAGGGCATTTTTCTCCAACCATCCATTCAAGAACGCTGCGATCTCCAGGTTATTCTTTTCCAGCATCATCATGTGTCCGTTGCCGCGGATGCCGACGGTCGGCAGACGTACGAAAGTGTTGTTGACACCGCCCTGTGTCAGATATTTCGAAGTGCAGTGATCGTATGGCGCATGATAAGACGCTTCGCTCGTGACGATCAGGATCGGCACGCCGCTAACATTTGGGAGTCGACGCGCCGGCGACGCCTGCACCCAGCATCGAACGAGATCCGGGCCGTCTGATTTCGCTTCTCGCGACATGGTTAGATCCTTCGCATCGCTGGCGGCGGGCTCATACTTCAGCGGTATGCGCGTGACGCCCCAGCTGCGAGCGATCGCTGCGTCCTTGAACCAATCGGGCGGCCCGATGACGCTGTTGTCGTAGAACGGCGGGCCGCTCGGTTCTATGGCGACGAGGGCTTTGACAAGTTTTGGACGTGCATCCGCGATCGACCATCCGAACGGCCCGGATTGTGAATGCGTGAGCAGAATGGCTGCTCCGATCTTATCGAGCAGCGCAACGCCGGCGTCGCGATTGAGCTGTTCGATCGTGTTCAGATTCGTCATGTCTTCGACCTGCGACGCAAAAAACTGATCGAAGACCGGGTCGCCGGCGATGCCGTTGCCCGGCCATTGGGTATGCAATGCCGCCTGTGGATACTGCTTGCTAATCTCCGGCGCCGTGAAACGCTCCGACATCGCTGCTGTGTTCGGGCGGCGCGTCGGTCCGTAAACGTCCGTGAAGTAGCCTGAGCGTGCGCGGCCCGGCTGGTCGACGACATATACGGCGTAACCCTGCCGCACAAAATACTCCGCCCAACCCATGCGCCCGTCCGGCGTGCCCAAAAAGTTCGTGCCGGTCTGGCCGCCGCCGTGCCACATGACGATCGGGTAAGCATGTTTGCGCTGCTGTGGAACCTGATATTGAACATACATCTGGCCAACAGAGATCTGGCCGTCTTTCGTCGTCGTGTACTTTCCGCTCACGAAAAAATACCCTTGCTCCGCGATAACAAGCGGATCGACAGGCTTCGCTGCACTGGTTTGGGCCGGCGCTGGCATGGCGGTAATTGTCGCGAGCAAGACTATTACTGACAGCGCAATGTAATATGTGCGGTGGTCGCTGAACATAGATGCCCCCTCGCATGTAGTAAGGCGATTGTACGCGAGCACAGTAGCGGATGAGCGAAGTGCCGATAACATCAGCAGTCCGTATCAAGGAGAGGAACCAACGTGAAAAAAACAGAACTTAGCGCCAGTCGCGAAGCTCGACCATCGCAAGGTCACGATAATGGTGTCAACAGGCGGTCCTTCCTCGCGCGCGGCGTGAAGGCGGCTGGCATGATGGCGGCCGGAGGTGCAACAGGTGGGGCTGCTTTGGCACGCGCGGCTGAACCAATCGGCTCGACGTTTCCGGCATGGTCGACGGTGATTGGAGCGCCGTTTCGCGGATACGGGCAGCCATCTCGCTTTGAAGAGCCGACAAAACGGTTTGTCGCGCGTGCGTATGGCGATCTCGCGCCGGGCACGGGCAGCGCGCGCACGCCGCTCGAGGCGCTTGAAGGCGTGATCACCCCAAACGGGTTGCATTTCGAACGTAGTCATAACGGGGTTCCGGACATTGATCCGGCACAGCACACGCTGATGATCCACGGTCTGGTCAAGCGCCCGCTGGTTTTCTCGATGGCGTCTTTGCTGCGCTATCCGAAAATCAGCCGCACCTGCTTCATCGAGTGCGCCGGCAACAGCAGCCAGAACATACTTCCGGCCGAGCCGCTGCAGTTGCCGGTAGGCGCGGTCCACGGCTTGGTATCTTGCGCCGAGTGGACCGGCATCCCGCTCGCATTATTGCTTCAAGAAGCCGGCATCGAACCGGGCGCGAAATGGCTGCTTGCGGAAGGGGCCGATTCCGCCGGTATGAGCCGCAGTGTTCCGATCGCTAAGGCGTTCGATGACGCGATGGTTGCGCTTTATCAGAACGGCGAACGTCTTCGCCCCGAGCAGGGTTATCCCGTTCGTCTTCTGCTGCCGGGCTGGGAAGGGAATATGAATGTGAAGTGGCTGCGCCGCATCAAGGTAACAGAGGGGCCGACGCACACGAAGGATGAGACGTCGAAGTACACCGATCCCTTGCCGGACGGCAAAGCGCGACAATTTACGTTGGGCATCGAAGTGAAATCGTTGATCACCCGACCGTCAGCAGGCATGAAGATGGAAGGCCGCGGTCTGTATGAAATTTCGGGCATCGCCTGGTCCGGCGCGGGTCGCATTGCACGTGTCGAAGTGACGGCTGACGGCGGCACAAACTGGCAAAACGCCATGCTCGAAGGACCGGTGCTGTCGAAGAGCGTCGTGCGTTTCAGGTTGCCGTGGCAATGGAATGGTAGTAACGCGCTGCTGCAAAGCCGCGCCACGGATGAGAAGGGCAACGTTCAACCGACGCGCAAAGCCTATAAGGAAGCGATGGCGGTCGATTCGCGTTTTCATAACAACACGATAGTCACGTGGTCCGTGGACGCCGATGGGAGCATCAAAAATGTTTTCGCATAAACATCTGGCAGGGCTCTTGGGGACGACCGCGCTGCTCGGAGCGTGCGCGGCGCAAACGAACGTGCCGACGCAGGGTCCGAATCTCGGACGTGTTGCGAGCGCGGACGAAGTCGCATCGCGCGATATCAGCATACCGCCCAGCGGCGTGGGGCTGCCGGCGGGCAGCGGCACTTCGAAGCAGGGCGCCGCAGTCTATGCCGCGAAATGCCAGTCGTGTCACGGTGAAAAAGGCGCAGGCAAGCCGGCCGATATGCTCGTGGGCGGAATCGGCACGCTGGCTACAGGTAAGCCTGTGCGCACGGTGGGAAGTTTCTGGCCTTACGCGACGACGCTGTTCGATTACATACGGCGTGCGATGCCAATCAACAAGACGATGTCGCTCACTAATGATGAAACGTACGCGGTGAGCGCATACCTGTTGAGCTTGAACGGCATCATTGCCGAAGATGCCGTGATGAACGCGCAGACGTTACCGCAAGTCAAAATGCCAAACCGTGATGGCTTCATCGATTACTCGCTGAAGTAGACCTGGCAGACGGCATGCTGTGCAAGTCAGTTGTGAGGTGAAGCAATGCCCCCGTATGCGGGGGGCTCGCAGCACAGTTGACTAGAACATAAACGCTCGGCTATATCTCTCCCACGCGTGTCAGCATGTGGACTTACAGGATGAGAATATGAAAAAGTCGGGCGCGAGCCAAGCCCAGCCGGCGTCGGAGTTGATCACAAAAAGAATCGCGGAACTCGCGGACTGGCGCGGGAAAACCCTCGGCAGGATGCGCAAGCTCATCAAGGCTGCAGATCCTGACATCGTCGAGGAATGGAAGTGGATGGGCGTTCCAGTGTGGTCGCACGACGGCATCATTTGCACTGGCGAATCGTACAAGAATGTCGTGAAGCTTACCTTTGCCAAGGGCGCTTCTCTAAAGGATCCGGCCCGTCTCTTCAACTCGAGTCTTGATGGAAACGTACGCCGCGCGATCGACATCCACGAAGGCGAGAAAGTCGATGAGTCCGCTTTTAAGGCGCTCGTTCGTCAAGCGATCGCGCTTAACACCGCGCGCAAGTCAAAACCTGTCACGAAGGCGAAGTCCTGAGGATTCCGCCGTCAACAGGAAGTTGACCGGACCCGACTCTACTGCGCGCTGATCTTCGCTTCCTTCACGACGCGCGCGAATTTTGCGATCTCTGATTTGAGATAAGCGCCGAACTGCTCAGGTGTTCCGCCAACCGGGTCAGCGCCGACGGCGGCATTCTTTTCCTGCACGTCCGGCAGCTTCAAGATCTGATTCAGCTCACCGTTGAGTTTCATGATAATGTCGCGGGGAGTACCTGCCGGCGCGGCGACAGCCGACCATGATGAATTGTCGTAGCCTTTTACACCGGACTCATCGATGGTCGGCAAATCAGGCAGCGCCTGCATACGCTTCAAACTGGTCACCGCGAGCGCGCGGGCCTGACCGGATTTGATGAACGGCACAGTGGAGATTGCATTGTTGAACAGGACCTGAATCTGGCCCGCGATCAAATCAGTCAAAGAGGGTGCCGAGCTCTTATACGGGATGTGTACCATTTCGGTCTTGGTCATCAGGCAAAAGAGAGCGCCCGAGATATGGCCGAAGCCGCCGACACCGGAAGATCCGTAATCCAGTTTTCCCGGCTTTGCACGCGCGAGCGCAACCAGATCTTTAACGCTCTTGACCGGCACGGACGGATGAACGATAAGCACGCCGGGCGAAGACGAAACCTGCATGATCGGCGCGAAATCTTTCACGGGATCGTACGGCATCTGCTTATAGAGGCTCGGGTTGACGGCCCAGGTACCCACCGTCGCGATAACGAGGGTGTATCCATCAGGCGGTGATTTCGCCGCGAGGTCCATGCCGATATTGCCGTTCGCGCCGCCGCGGTTGTCGATGATGAACTGCTGGCCGAGACGTTGACCGAGCTTTTCGCCAAGCAGCCGGCCCTGTATGTCGGTCGGTCCGCCGGCAACGAACGGCACGACGAAGCGAACGGTTTTAGCGGGATAGTTCTGCGCCCATGAGATCGATGGCAAGGCGGCGAGCGCGCACACCGTCCGTAACAATAATCGCTTCATTACCTGCTTCCTTATGGATGGCGAGACGGCCGCAAAAGCTACGCGGATATCAGTTGCTTCAGACGCGCAACCGCCGAATATGGGCTCGTGAATACGCTGCGGCCACGCCGCGCGGTGATGCGTTCCGCGGCACTCGCCATCGAGAACTGGCACAGCAGCAGGGCGTCGCAATCACCGATTTCGTCCGCTGCGTCCGCAATCAGGCGATCGTGCTCGCTGGCGCGGCCGGCGTGCAAGGCGGTAAGAGCCGCCGGCGCGGCTTTGACCGTAACGTCGATGCTCGCGTTGCGGTGCGCAGCCAGCGACTCGAGCTCCGCTCTCATCGACGGCAGGCTGGGTTCAAAGGTTGCGAGCAGTGCGATACGTGATCCGGCTGCGAGCGCTTCCTCCATCATTGCTTCATTCGGCTTCAACACCGGAATGTCGACGGTGTCGCGTGCGGCTTCTATCGCCGGTCCGAACGCAGAGCACGTAAACAAAATGGCGTCCGCGCCGCACGCCTGCGAATATTTCGCAAGCACGCGAAATCGCTCCAGCATCGCATCGTCAAGCGAACCCGCCGCTGCCAGATCCGTCGCGAGTGAATCTTCCAGCAGATTGGTGACTTGTGCCTGTGGCCACAGACGTCGGAAGCTCGCGCAAATCGGCTCGATCGCGACCGGCGTTGCGTGTATGAGTGCTATGCGCGGGTTTTTCATGAGGGCGCCATTCTACCTGTAGTCGATCAGTTTGCGTCCGCTTCCTTCGGCGCTCTCAATCGTGCCGGGTAACCGGCCATCATCAGCGACGGCGGATGAGCGAATTCTCCGCCGGCATTATAGATGGTGTGTGTTCAGCGGGCCGCTGAAAGCGTCTTGTCTCGCGCATGGCACTGTTGCGAGAGTTGTGCATACAATGGCGGCGCTCGCTGCACGACTGCATTGTAGATACCATGCGAGTGATGAGCTAGTGTGCAGCCGTGTGACCACGCGAAGGGCAACATATGAATTCCAAAATCCGATTCGTGTCCGCTTGTCTGGTGATGGGTCTGCCGGGATTGGCGGCGTCGCAGGCTTATCCGAATAAGCCCGTGCGCATGCTCGTCGGATACGCACCGGGCGGTGGTACGGACATCATGGCGCGCGCGGTTGGCGCCCGCTTATCGGAATCTTTGAAACAGCAGTTCATCATCGAAAACCGTCCGGGCGCGAACGCGAACATTGCAGCAAAGCTTGCCGCAGACGCGCCTGCCGACGGATATACGATCCTGTTCATGTCGGTCGCTCACATCATGAGCAAGCCAGTATACAAAAACCTCGGCTACGATATCGAACGCGATTTTGTGCCCATCACAGTCGTCACCAATGTCCCTAATGTTTTGTGCCTGCACCCGTCGCTCCCCGTGAAGACAGTGAAGGAATTGATCGCGCTTGCGAAAGCAAAACCCGGAACGCTCACTTATGCAACTTCGGGTGTCGGCAGTCCTGAACATTTCGCCGGCGAGATGTTCAAGATGATGACAAGCACGGACATGTTGCCGATTCCGTATAAAGGCGGCGCGCCGTTGGCCGTGGATCTCGTCGGCGGACAAGTGATGCTTGCGTTCAATACAGCGCCGCCGATCATGCCGCACATTCAAACTGGTCGCGTGCGCGCGATTGCGGTAACCATGGACAAACGCGTAGCAGCACTGCCGGATGTGCCGACGATTGCCGAGTCCGGCGTTCCGGGTTATTCGATGAGCACCTGGTACGGCGCAGTCATTCAGGCTAAGACACCGCGCGAAATCGTCGTCAGGCTGAATCAGGAGATGATCAAGGCGCTGGCGGTGCCGGAAGTAAAGGACCGGCTCGCGGGGCTCGGAGCTGACGTCGTGGGCAATACGCCTGAAGAGGCCGCGGCATTGATCAAGCTCGAAGTCGCGAAATACACCAAGGTCGCAAACGCGGCCCATATCAGCGCCGACCAGCCGTGAGATGAGCGGCGCTGCCGCCATCGGTCCGCTGCAGCCGGCGACCGGCAGATTGCGCGTTGGAATGATCGGCGCCGGCGATATCTCTCAGTACCATCTGCGCGCCTGGCAGAAGCCTGCTCAGGCTCAAATCGTCGCGGTTTGCGATCGCGACGAGTCGCGCGCGCGTTCACGAGCCGATGAGTTTGCTGTCCCCGATGTGTACGTGGACGCTGCGCACATGCTCGCACATGCGGAGCTCGACGTCGTGGATATTGCAACGTGGCGGGAAACCCATGCACAACTGACGCTTCTCGCGGCAGCGCATGGCGTTCATGTGCTATGCCAGAAGCCGCTGGCGCCGACGCTTGCGGATGCCGAGGCGTTGAGCGCCTCGGTCGCCGACCGCGTTCGATTGATGGTGCATGAGAACCGTCGCTTTGCGCCGCACTTTCGCGCAATCCGGCGGTGGCTCGATGAGGGGCGTATCGGACCGGTTCGCCAATGCGTGATGACCATGCATCGCGCGGGATTTCTCAAGGATGCTTTCGGGCGGCGTCCGGCCGTCGAGCGTGCGCCGTACATGGCACGCGAAAATCGGCTGCTGATCGCCGAAACGCTGATTCATCAGCTCGACGTGTTGCGTTTCCTGCTCGGACCGCTGAGTGTAGTGGCGGCGCGCACGCTTCATACCGAGCCCGACATGCCTGGTGAAACGCTCGCAACGATTCTGCTGGAAGATTCTGGAGGGGCGCCTGTCGTTCTCGCCGGCAGCTTCGTCGCGCCGGGTTTTGGCACTGCCGTTTCCGATCGCCTCGAGATTATCGGAACTTATGCGAGCGTCTTGCTCGACGAGAACGGCCTCGACTTACGAGGAGAAAACTCCGAGCACGTCGCAGTGGATTACGAGACTGCGTATCAGGCGTGCTTCGATGCCGCGATCGCCCACTTCGTGGATTGCCTGCTGTCCGGCGCTGCGTTCGAGACGAGCGCGGAGGACAACCTGCAGACGCTTAGATTGGTGGAAGACGCGTACGCGTTAGCTGTTCGTTAACGGGACAAGGCGTCGAGATAACGGAACATCTCCGTATGGTCACTGCCCGGGCCGAGCTGTTTTTCCATATCTTCCCAGATCTGCGAGCACGGTTCAGCGAGCTGACTCGATGCCCGCGTGGCGCGCACAACTTCGAGTGCGGTGCGCACATCTTTTGCCATTAGGCCGGTGGTAAATCCTGCGCCGAACGTGCCAGATAACATGTGCTGCTTGAATTTATTCTTCGTCGTATTGTTCATACCGCTCGAGGCATTCAGGATGTCGACGACGACAGCGGGATCAAGGCCGAAGCGCTGACCTGTTATCACTGCCTCACAGGCGGCAACGAGTCCCGCTGCCGATACATAGTTGTTGAGCGCCTTCACCGCATGACCGGCGCCGAGCGGTCCCGCATGAAAAATCTGGTTGCCGAGTTTTTCGAATAGCGGGCGGTACTGCTCGAAAATCGCGCGGTCGCCGCCGACCATGATGGCGAGCGTGGCCGCTGTGGCACCTTTGACTCCATTCGATACGGGTGCATCGATAAGTCTGATGCCCCGTTTTTCCAGTATTGGGCCAAGCTCGCGCGTGCCGACCGGCGAAGACGAACTCATGTCGATCACGACGGATCCGGGCTTTAGCGTCGAGACAACGCAGTCTTGTCCGTCGTCAGCTTCACCGCATAAGACTTTACGCACGATCTTTCCGTCCGGCAGCATCGTGATCACAGTCCCGCACATTGCCGCGAGCGCCGGCAGGTCGTCTGCAACTTCGACCTCGCGGGTGGTGGCGAGCGCTTGTGCGCGCTTAAGGTCCGCATCATAAATGATGAGCTTGTAGCCGGCCTTGGCGAGGTTCGTTGCCATGGGCGTGCCCATTGCGCCGATTCCAATGAAGCCAAATTTTGCGGGCGTGTCGTTCATGTCCGTATTCCTGCTGTCGTTATCAAAGATGAAAGGTTCGGGCTGCCGCCCCCGAAGGCAGCTTGCGCAAGATCAATTGCCGATTGCATCTTGCGATGTTCTCGAAGCCATGATCGGTCGCCGTGACTTATTCGGATTGGCGGGCGATCTGTTTGAGCAGCATCGCCGCCAGCTTCAATCGCCGACCGGCAGATCGATACCAATGTTGTGTTTGCGCGCGGTCTTCAATACATGATCGGCCGTATAGATGTCCTGTATGCCCATGCCGTGAGACTCGTAGAGCGTGATGTCATCGTTAAATGTCCGTCCGGGTGCACGTCCAACAATCACTTCACCAAGTTCAGGCAGCGCGTCCCAGTCCAGAAAGCCGGATTCCACGAGCGGCAGCAGATCGCCGCTCTCGTTGCGCGCAGTCGCCCGCGAATCGACCACAACCCGGCTGCAGCGCTTCACCACGTTGGCGTCGATTTCGCGGCGGGTCAGCGCATTGGAGCCGGCCGCATTGATGTGCTGGCCGGCTTCCAGCCATTCGCCCAGCAGCACCGGCGCATTGGCCTTCGTGATGACATTGATGATATCGACACCGCGGACCGCATCGGCCGGTGTCTGGGCAACAGTCATCTTGATGTTGCATCTTGAGCTTACTGCCTCGCAGAACTTCTGCGCGCGCTCGCTATTGCGCGAGTAAACCTTCGCCTCGCGAATCTTGCGCACAGCGCACACCGCTTCGAGCTGGCCGACCGCCTGCTTGCCCGTGCCGATCATGCCGACCACCGCTGCGTCCTTGCGTGCAAGATAGCGCGTCGCGACACCGCTCGCAGCGCCCGTGCGCAGCATGCCGAGCTGACTCGCTTCAATCATCGCGACGAGCTTGCCGCCATCCGTATCGTATAGATGGACGTGATAACGCGTGCCCTTGCCGGATGGAGAGTAGTAGGCCTTGTAGCCAATCAGCTTGAGATCAGGAGCGCCGGCTTCTAGGACATGCAAGGTGCCGGCAGGTGTGCGCACGCGCACGCGCGGCACATCCACTGCGCGGCCGTCAGCGCGAGCCTTGAGCGCAGCCTCTACGAGCTCTACCGTTTCCGGCATGTGCAGAAGTTTTTCGACTTCTGCTTCGTTGATGTAGCGAATCAAAGTTTACCTTTCAGCGCAAACGACTTTCGTGTTGTCTACGATTCACGACTTTTGATCTGCCAACGCCTGCGCGCGAATTGCCGACAGCGTCGTGCGTGGCGAAATGGAGTCGGGTTCAATGCGGAGCTCTAAGAGCGCTGCCGTCTTCGCATTCCATGCACGTTCGAACGCAGGCTCAAATGCGGCTGTAGTGTCGACAATCTCGCCATGCAATCCGTAGGCACGGGCCAGGGCTGCAAAGTCAGGATTGCGCAGGCCGGTGCCGATGACGCGCCCCGGATAATGCCGCTCCTGATGCATGCGAATCGTGCCGAACATCCCGTTGTTCACGACGATGAAAATCACCTTGGCGTCGTACTGTGCCGCGGTCGCGAGTTCCTGACCGTTCATGAGGAAGTCGCCGTCACCTGCAAATGCAATCACCGGCCGATCGGGATGAACGAGCTTCGCCGCGACGCCTGACGGGACGCCATAGCCCATCGCGCCGCTGGTCGGGCCGAGTTGGGTGCGAAATCCCGTGTACTGATAGAAGCGATGTACCCAGAGCGAAAAATTACCCGCACCGTTCGTCAGTATGCTTTCGGCGGGCAGGCGCTTACGCAGAAACGCGACCACTTCGCTCATGTTGAGCGAACCGGGTACGGTGACCGGCTTCTGCCATGCCTCGTACTCGGCACGCGCGGCTTGGGTCGATTCCACCCATGGCGATTTGACGGGCGTCAGGGCGCGAGCAGCTGCTGCAAATTCCGGCATCCCTGCATTCATCAGAAGATCACCCTGATATACGCGGCCGAGCTCCTCGACGCCGGTATGCACATGAACGAATTTCTGTTTCGGCCGCGGGATATCAATGAGTGTGTAGTTGATCGTGGTCCATTCACCCAGGCGTGGCCCGATCGCAATCAGCAGGTCTGAATTGCGAATGCGTTGCTCGATCGCCGGATTCATGCCGACGGCCACATCACCCACATAATTCGGCAGACGGTTGTCGAAGAGATCCTGACATCTATACGACGCGGCGACGGGTAGGGCGTTTGCTTGCGCAAAAGCCTGGAGGTCCTCACACGCTTTCTTATTCCATCCGCCGCCGCCGACGATAACAAACGGGCGTTCGGCGCGCGCCAGCATATCGCGCAGCTTCTGCATGTCGTCGGCGCCGGGATGTGCGGCAACGCGCTGATATCGGCCCTTATTCGCAACGGTTGCGCGCGCGGTCTGCATATCTTCAGGCAACGCGAGCACCACTGGTCCGGGCCGGCCCGACACGGCGAGATGAAACGCGTGACTAATCATTTCCGGAACGCGTTCGGGCCGATCAATTTGCGCCACCCATTTCGCCATCTGCCCGTACATGCGGCGGTAGTCGATCTCCTGGAACGCTTCGCGCTCGCTCACCTCGGTGTCCACCTGGCCGATAAAAAGAATGAGCGGTGTCGAATCCTGAAATGCGGTATGAATGCCGATGCTGGCATTCGTCGCGCCCGGTCCGCGTGTCACAAAGCAAATGCCCGGGCGGCCCGTGAGTTTGCCGTAGGCCTCCGCCATATTGGCTGCACCGCCTTCCTGGCGGCAGATAATGAATCTGATGTCCTTGCTGGATTCATAAAATGCATCGAGCACCGAGAGATAACTCTCACCGGGAACGCCGAACGCCATGTCCACACCGTGCACCTTCAGCGCATCAACGAGCAGCTGACCGCCGCTGCGGCTAAGTAAAGAATCTGCAGGTTTCATTTGAACAATCCTAAGTGCGCTGTTGTTTTCAAAACGCAGAGGCAGACGCCCCGGGCAGGGCGCCTATTGTAACGGTTGCAGCATGGCTGCACACTTATCACGCGATATACTTCGCATCCGCGCGTGCCATCACACGCTCCGAGGTGGGCGCGCAGAGCATGAAAAAACAGAAAAGCGATCCTCCCGTACAGCACATCGATACAAATCAATGATGACCACTACCCACTCATGAATAGATTGTTAATCGCGGCAGTCATGATTCTTTGCTGCGCGGCCGCTGGCGCACAAAATTATCCGAGCAAGATTATTCGCGTGATCAATCCCGCGGCGCCCGGAGGGAATAGCGACATCGTGTTTCGTTTGCTGGCGCCGAAGATGGGAGAGATTCTGGGCCAGCAACTCGTTCTCGATTACCGTCCGGGCGCTGGCGGCGTCATCGGCGCCGACATCACGGCTAAAAGCCCGCCCGATGGATATACGCTGGCGATCGTCGCAGCCAGCTTCATGTTTAATCCAGCGCTGATCAAAAAGCTGCCGTACGACAGCGTCAATGACTTCACGCCCCTGGGTCTGGTGGTCGATATTCCTGCTGCGATGGCGGTGCATCCTTCGCTACCGGCGCACAACTTGCGCGAATTCATTGCGCTTGCTCGCACGCGTCCCGGCCAGATATTTTTTTCCAGCGCAGGCCCGGGGACACTCGGACACCTGGCCGGAGAATTACTCAACACGCAGGCGAAGATTAAACTGGTGCACGTGCCCTACCGGGGCGTCGCTCCTGCGACTGTCGATCTGATTGCGGGCCATGTGCAGATGACCATCGCAAGCATACCGGTGGTTATCGAGCATGTACGTGGCGGCAAGCTGCGCATGATCGCTCAATGCGGCGAGGCGCGGTCGGCATCGCTGCCCGACGTGCCGACGATGCAGCAAGCAGGCGTTCCCGGTTTCATCGTCAACAGCGGATTCAGCCTGCTCGGGCCCGCCGGTATGCCGCGACCGATTGTAGAGAAGCTCAACTCAGCACTTGTGAAAGCGCTGCACGATCAGGGCGTGCGTAAAGAGCTTATTGAACGAGGCGCGGATCCTGTCGGCAACACCCCCGAGCAACACGCCGCTGTCATCAAAGCCGAAATCGAAAAATGGCAGCGAGTAGCCAGGCAGGCGGGTATCGCTTCCGAGTAAATGGTCGGACCGACCGTGTTCGGGTAATGAGCCGCTCCTGACTAAGCGTCAGCGCGTTGCTAGCGGATCGTGCTAGTCGCCCATCGGAGCGATGCGGAATTCGAGCACCATCTCGTTGGCGTCCAGCGTCTCGGAAAGACGCGATGCGCTCGACCGGTCGGTTGCGCGAAGCACCATGCTATGGCGTCGTATGCGGCCTTCGCCATCAAGACGATAACTGAAATTAGCAATGCTGAATCCGTGCTCTTCGATCATGGTGCGCAAAGCCGCCTCGCTCATGCCTGCGCTGCGCGCGAACCGCACGTCGAAGTGATAGTAGACCTGAGTGGGCATGCGTGCTTCGATCAGGCGGAATAGTGATAACACGCCTAACGTCATGACCACGGACATCAGCAGGGGAAAGTAAAACCCTATTCCTGCCAGGATGCCAATCGCCGCAGTGATCCATATGGACGCAGCCGTCGTCAGGCCACGAACTGTGAGCCCTTCTTTGACAATGACGCCGGCGCCGAGAAAACCGATGCCCGTCATGATGCCCTGGGCCATACGCGTAGGATCCAACGTAAACGCATGTGCACCGGCGTGAACCCAGTGCGCTTCGTAAACGGTCACCAGCATAAGAAGGCTCGACGCAGTGCACACCAGTGCGTGGGTACGGAAGCCGGCCGGCCTTCCGTGATATGAGCGCTCGTAGCCGATAACGCCGCCAGCGAGCACGGCACTCAACAATCGAACAAACATGTCAAAGTCATCCATCGTGACGTTCAATTTCCGCGCTCCGGGCTGCCAGCGTAGATCATAACGCTAACGCTGCCACCTGACGCGTTGCTATGGACGTCATGGTCTATGGCGGCAATCGCGGGCGGTAACAGTGCGCCACCACTCAGAAGTGCGCGCTCTACAACGTTGCACGCGTGGTCAGCATAGACATCACAATTCGGCAAGCGGACATCGTGCTCCGATCAATCCAATTGAGTGTCGCTGGCGCCGCTTCCATGCGACTGCGTGGCGAACCTCATGGGCTGTACGTCAATGAAGCAATTGGTATTGCACGAGATAGGAGCCGGCGCCGGCGATATAACCAACGAATGCCAACCCGCTTACTTTCTTGACATACCAGAAGAACTGGATTTTCTCCATACCCATTGCGGCCACGCCGGCGGCAGAACCGATAATAAGGATTGATCCGCCGGTCCCGGCGCAGTAAGCCATGAAGTGCCATAAAAAATGATCAGGTGGATACTCCGCCAGGCTATACATGCCCATTGAAGCTGCTACCAAAGGCACGTTATCGACGATCGCACTCACGATGCCGATGATGAGCACGATAACGTCCTGCCGACCCACGATCTGGTGAAGCGACTGCGCCAAAGATGCAAGGATATGCGTGTGTTCGAGTGTCGCGACGGCGATCAGGATACCGATGAAGAACACGATCGAACTCATGTCGATCCTGCTCAGAGCATGGGCCAGCGTGAGGTGTTGCTTGTATCGGTCTTCCTTGTGGCGATGCAATAAGTCGCCCACCAACGAAACGATGCCCAAGCCAGTCAGAATGCCCATCCACGGCGGCAAACTCGTGACAGTCTTGAAGACGGGTACCGCTATCAAGACGCCGAGGCCTATAAAGAGCATCAGGTAGCATTCAAAGTCAGTGGTGCGCGGATGGTAGTTGCCATCAGCAGACAGCTGCGGAGGCTCGACGGCGCGCCCGCGCAAGGCGCAAGCCGTAATACCCAGTGGTACGATCAAGCTCATCAGCGATGGCAGAATCACTGACTTGATGATTGCCAGTGAGGTGATTTGTCCGCCAATCCACAGCATCGTGGTCGTTACATCACCGATGGGCGACCACGCTCCCCCGGAGTTTGCAGCGATAACGATGATGCCGGCAAAGAACATGCGATCCTCGTGCTTGGCGAGCAGCCTGCGCATCAATGCGATCATCACGATCGTAGTGGTCAGGTTGTCGAGGACGGCGCTGAGAAAAAATGTGATGAATCCCACCAACCACATCAACGACGATAGTTTGTTCGTCCTGATGCGCCGAGTGATGACGTCGAACCCGTTGTGCGCATCTACAACCTCGACGACCGCCATGGCGCCCATGAGAAAGAACACAATGCGAGCTGTGCCTATCAACGATTCGCCGACCTGCCTGCCCACCAGCTGCGCATCGCTCGTAGCCAACGCGTAGATGGTCCACAGCAACCCTGCGCCAATCAGCGCCGATGCCGATTTGTTGATCTTGAGCGGATGCTCGAGCGCGATCGCTGCGTACACAGCGATGAAAACAGCGATGAGTGCAGTCGACATCTCAGGCCCCGGGCGGGTTAAACAGAACAGGCAATGTCGGCCGCTGAGCCTTGAAATGGCTGGTCTTCAGTCGGGATAACGCGCTGCGTGCTTGTTGATGATGTGCATGATCATGGTGTCTTGGAATGAGCCGGCAGCGTTTATCTCACTGAACGCCAGTTCTTGGTTACGGGCATCGTTATGACTCCGGCGATCTAAAAATGCGCCGAAGCGTCAGGCTCGGCATCTATCATCAATGCATCGTTGAAGCGATTGAAAAATCCGCACAGAGAAATGCGCAGCGTGAGTTCGACGATCTGTGCTTCAGTGAAATGTTTGCGCAGGCGCTCGAACACACTGTCGCGAATACGCTGCGGAGTATTCGTGACCTGCATTGCATACTCCACGACGAGCTTGTCCACTTCGTCGAATTCCGGGTGGGTTTCATAGTCGAGTATGCGCTCGGCGCCGGCGGCGGAAATTCCTTCAATGCTTAACAGCGGTGCGTGATGGGCGACACAGTAATGGCACTCGTTGAGCTTCGATACCGTGACGATGGCCAGTTCAATGTAGCGGAAGGGCACGTTCTGTTGCTCGCGCAATTCGAGCAGCATGCCCATCAGATGGCGCACGGATGACGGAACATGCGCGAACACCCCGACCTGGTTTCGAAAGGCGCCGTAACCGTTCGCGTATCGAAAGTACGTATCGCGTACGTCCGCAGGAACTTTTTCGGGCGGGACATCACTCACGCGCGCCATGGCGGCTCCTCGACTATCGTTGGTCATCCAGCCATTCCGTAAATACTTCGTCGTTATGCTCGCCGAGTTGCGGCGGGTTGCGGTACACGCTGAACTCGTAGTCTGAAATTTTCATGGGAAACGCGACGGTTTTGGTTTTGCGGCCATTCGGAAGCATCATGTCGCGCACCAGCCGGTTGAACTGTACGTGCGGGTCATTGAGGATTTCCGGATAAGTATTGATGGGGGCGCACGGCACGCCGCGCCGATCGAATTCCGCCAGCCATTCGAGCTTCGTCCGTGTAACGAACACCGGCTGCAGGATGCTCTCGAGCGCCTTCTGGTTTTTCGCGCGCAATGTGTTTGTCGCAAAGCGCGTGTCTGTTTTGAGTTCCGGAAGAGCCACTGCTTCACATACGTCGTACCACAGCTTGTCATTGCCTGCCGCGATCATGAACGGTGCGTCGCTAGCCTGATAGCCCTGGTACGGCGCCGAGCGCGGATGCGCAGAGCCGAGCCGTCGCGGCGCCTGTCCGGTGCCGAAGTACTCGCTCGTCTGGAGCGCAGCGATGCCGAGGAGGCCCGCCAGCATGGAACAATCGATGAAGGCGCCACGTCCGGTCGTGCGCGCCCGCAGCACGGACGCCGTGATGCAGAATGCGCCGTAAAGACCCGCGCCAAAGTCGCCGAGTGGTACGCCGCACTTGACCGGCGGACCATCGGGCTCCCCGGTCACACTCATGACACCGCTCATTCCCTGCACGGTCGCATCGAAGGCGCCCTTGGATGCATATGGCCCGCTATGGCCATAGCCGTTGATAGAGCAGTAGACAAGGCGCGGCGAGGCAACGCTCAAGTCCTTATAGCCGAGGCCGAGTCTGTCGAGCACACCCGGCCGGAAGTTCTCGATGATTGCATCAGCTTTCGCGCATAGTGTCTTGAGCCGCCCGACTTGCGCCGCGTCCTTGAGATCAATGGCGATGCTGCGCTTATTGCGATTCACCGACGCGAAGTTTTCGCTGTAGCCGCGGCCGTGACCGTCATCCGTTATGGGCGGCCAATTGCGCATGTCGTCGCCGCCGTCCGGCTTCTCGATCTTCACGACATCGGCGCCGAGATCGGCAAGCAGCGAGCCTGCGAACGGGCCGGCGGCTATCTGGCCGAATTCTAAAATTTTGAGTCCTGAGAGAGGGCCTGCGGCAGACGTTTTCATCGATTGTTCCGTGTGGCGAGTGCTTATTCTAAGCGGTGGTGCACGCCACGACCATCAAACCCCGGGATAACATTTATAATTGATTAGCCAACGCCAGTCATGGCTCTGAGTGAACATCATCCCCTTTCGCAGCCGCGCTAAAGTCAGGAGGCACTATGACAGCGAACAGTTTTGTGAAGAACGCCTGGTACGTCGCCGGCATGACGCCGGAATTCGAAACCAATCAATTGCACGGCACGATCATCGTCAAAAAGCCAGTCGTGATGTGGCGCACGAGCGAAGGCAAGGTCGTCGCTTTTGACGATCGCTGCGTGCATAAAAAAATGCCGCTTTCCTGCGGCAAGCTGCTTGCCAACGGCACGCTCGAATGCGCGTATCACGGCTTTACGTACGACGGCAACGGCAAATGCGTCGCGATCCCGTCCCAGATGGACGTGCCGATTCCTTCGCGCGCGAAGTTGAAGCCGTTCCCGGTGATCGAGCAGGAGGGCGTCGTATGGATATGGATGGGCGACCCGGACAGAATGGGCAAGGCGCGGCCGCCGCGCACGCCCGAATTCGTCAATGACGAATGGGAAAGCTACACATGTCCGCCGATACACGTGCCCGCCAACTATCTGCTGCTGATCGAGAACCTGCTCGACATTACGCACTTCTATCCGTTACACGACGGCAATATCGGGGATCTCGCCAACAGCAAAATTCCAATCGAGTTCATAGAGCAGGAGGTCGATGGCAATCCTTCGGTCAAGACGGTGCGCAAGGTTAGCAACTACCGCCATCCGCCGTTTCTCGTCGACTGGTTTGGCTACGAAACCGTCGACCGCATACACACGCACCAGATGTCGAACCCCGGGCTCACTCGCGTGCAGTTGCGCTGCGCTCCGCCGGGAGAGCTCGGTACCAAAGCCGAGCGCGGCTACATCCTGCATCACTCGCATACGCCCGTTGATGAAACCAACCACGTGTGGCGCTGGACCATCACCGTACCGAAAGGGCAGCAGAGCCTGCAGGCGGGCCACAGCACTATGGAACGTATGAAGGAAATGTTCCCGGCAGTAGTCGACCAGGATCGATGGGCGCTCGAACGGCAGCAGAAGATGTTTGCGTTTGACGATGATGGCTACTCTGAAGTCCACCTCCGTTCCGATAAGTCGATACTCATCGTGCGCAAAATCCTCGAAGCGCTCGAGAAGGGCGTCACAAAGGATCCGAACAAGTCATGGCTTGCTGCGTGAAGGGCGGCTTGCGCTGCCTCACCTCATTCAGAATGAGCTGCGCCGCTCGCCGCATATCTAACTGATCTATTAACAAACTACACAGGAGCCTATTTCAATGCGTCACGAATCGCCCGCGGCGATACTAACAGAGCGGGTCGAAGGAAAACAATCATGGGTGCGGGACACGCTTGCCGAGCAGGACTGGAAATTTGCGCTCGACGCGGACTGCACGCGCGAATTGCTCGCGGTCGTCGAAGATCTGCGCAGCAATGCGCTGCCGCTGCTGCTGCTCACGCCTGACCTCTTTGAGCTTGATGCTTGCCGCGCGCTCGCTGCGCGTGTGCGGAGTGCGCTCGTCGAGGGCGTGTCGTTCGCGCTGATCGATCGGCTTCCGCTCGACGCGATCACGCTCGACGAAGCAAAGGTGCTGTACTGGCTGTTCTCGGCGCTGATCGCGCGCCCTGTTGCGCAGAAGCTCGATGGCACGATGGTATACGACGTGCACGACACGGGAATGCAGGCGCTGCCAGGTTCCGGCATCCGGCCTGACAAGACCAACGTCGACCTCACCTTTCACAACGACAACGCATACAACAAGACGATGCCGGAGATCGTCGGATTATGCTGTCTTCGGCAGGCGAAGAGTGGAGGATTGAGCCGCATGATCAGCTTTCAGACCGCCCACAACCGGCTGGTCGACGACTACCCTCAGTTACTCCCCCGTTTCTATCAGCCCTTTCCTTTCGATCGCCAGAAGGAACATTTCCCGGGCGAGGACCCGATTTTCCGGGCGCCGATGTTCGAGTACGACGGCCGTCTGCGCGCGCGGCTCGCCCCGTATCAGGTAAAGAATGCGTACGCGATGCTGGGCGAACCGCTCGATGCGGCGACGGAGCGTGCGATCGACGCTCTAGACGAAATCTTCTCGCGCGAGGAGCTTGTCGCCGAGCACTACATGGTGCCCGGTCAAATTCAATACGTGAACAATCGCGAGATCGGCCACAGCCGCACCGCGTTTGTCGACCATGAGGACGCCTCACAGCGTCGTTATCTGGTGCGCTTATGGTTGCGCAATCAGGGACGGCGCGGGTATCGGGGATGAACGCGTCATTGCGCCGCCTCGTCGCTTGCAGCCAAGCCGGAATTGCCGTGACAAAGAATATCTGAACAGTGATTCAACGCGCCGCCGGCATACTGAATTTCAAGACGATATGGTGCCGTCAACATCGTCTTTTATGCTGAGCGCGGCCAAGATTTCGAAGTCATTCGGCGGTTTTCACGCGCTGAATGAATGCAGCCTGCAGATTCGCGCCGGCAGCATCACTGGCATCATCGGGCCTAACGGCGCGGGCAAATCGACGCTCTTCAATGTTTTCGGCGCGCTGATGCCGCCGGATGCGGGCGCCATTCGTTTTCAGGACCGCAATATCAGGGGCCTGCGATCCGATCAGCTTGCGCGGCTCGGACTCGTGCGCACGTTCCAGATATCACGCGAGCTCGGCGAGCTTACGGTGCTCGAAAATATGCTGCTCGCGAGTCCCGCGCAAAGCGGCGATAGCGTCTGGCGAAATTTCTTGATGCCGAAACGCGTGCGTAACGAGCAGAGTGTGGCGATTGTGCGAGCGAAGCGCCTGTTGCAGGAGGTCAACCTGTGGCTGCTCGCTAATGAGCCGGCACGCAATCTCTCGGGCGGCCAGAAGAAACTGCTCGAGATTTCGCGCGCGCTGATGCTTGATCCAAAGCTGATACTGCTCGATGAGCCGACCGCCGGCGTGAGTCCGCTGATGAGCAAAGCGCTCGCCGAGACGATTACAAAACTGCGTGCAGGCGGTCTTACGTTCGCGATCATCGAGCACGACATGGATGTTGTTGCGCAGCTGTGCAGCCCGATTTATGTATTGGCGGAAGGGCGCACGCTGATGTCCGGCACGTTCAATGAAGTAGTGTCAAACCGCGACGTCATGCGCGCGTATCTGGGCAAGGTGACATGAGATTGCCGAAGGCAGCGACATGAGCGGCGAAGGAACTGACATCCTGACGATTTCAGGTCTTCACGCAGGCTACGGGGCGGGCGATATTCTCAAAGGCATTGAAGCGACAGTGCGACGCGGCCGCGTCGTCGCCATCATCGGCCCGAATGGTTCTGGCAAGTCGACGCTCATCAAGACCCTGGTTGGACTGCTGGCGGTGCGTCAAGGGCAGATCGTGCTGGATGGCGAGAGTATGAATGCGCTCAATGCCCCCGCACGCGTTCGCGCCGGAATGTCTTACGTGCCGCAGGAATACAACGTGTTCCGCAATCTCACGGTGCTCGAAAATCTGAAGATCGCGCGCGAGTTCATGACCGTCCGCACGGCGACCAGGAGCAGCAATCCGCTCGATGACGAATTGCTTGCACTGTTTCCCGAGCTCCCTGCCAAATTCGGCATGCTCGCCGGTAACCTGAGCGGAGGACAGCGCCAGATGCTGGCCTTTGCCTGCGCGCTGACCGTACATCCGAAAATATTGCTGCTCGACGAGCCATCTGCGGGACTGTCGCCGAAATACATCGCTGACATTTTTGCGACCGTCCGCAAGGTTAACGCCCGGGGCGTATCGATTTTTATGGTCGAACAGAATGCCACCGAAGCTTTGCGCATCGCCGATACGTGTATCGTGATGGCGAATGGTCGTGTCCGTATGACAGCGCCTGCCAGCGAGTTGCTGGCGATGCCGGACCTGCGTAGTCTCTATCTCGGTGATGCGCGGGAGGAAGCCGCATGAACGACGAAGCGGGAAGTGCACATCTGTCGCTTGGCGGTTACAAGCAATGCATGTGACGCGTCGAGTGATCGCCGTCTGATGCTGCAAACGGCGTTCAACGGGCTCGTCACCGGGATTATCGTCACGCTGCCGGCACTTGCGATCACGCTGTTATTCGGCGTTTTGAAGTTTCCCAACTTTGCAGTCGGCTCGATGATGACGCTTGCGGCCTATATGGTATTCGCGCTCAACGTGCAGCTTGGCGTGCCGCTTGCGGTGTCCACTGCGATAGTCGCTGTCGCTTTCGGCGGTCTGCTGATTGGCGTCGACTACCTCACTTTCCGGCCCTTAAGAGAACGCGGCTCGATCACATTGATGGTGGCTTCCCTCGGGCTCGGCTTCATTCTTGAAAATATCGCCCGCCTGGCGTACGGCAACACTGCACGCAGTTTCGCGATCGAGTTGGCGCGGCCGTTTCGCTTTTTCGATATCCGCATGAACCGGGAGCAGATGATCACGATCGTGGTGTCGACGCTGGCGATGCTGGCGATGTACGTGCTGCTCACGCGCATGCCGATCGGACGCGCGATGCGAGCGGTCGCGGACAACCCGGCGCTTGCACTCGTGCGCGGCATTGAAAGCCCGCGCGTGATCCGCTGGACGTGGTTCATCGCCGGCATACTGCTCGCGGTGGGCGGAGTGCTGATCGGCATGGACCGCGCGCTCGAACCGCCGATGGGCTCGAACTATCTGATAACGGTGTTTGCGGCAGCGATACTCGGCGGGCTCGGCAGTCCGCTGGGCGCCTTCGTCGGCGCTCTTATCATCGGCATCATCAGCGAGCTCGCGACATTCGTAATTCCGCCAAACTATCGCATCGGTATTCCGTTGTGCGTGATCGCGATGATTCTGATATTCCGCCCGCAAGGCCTGTTCGGCCAGCCTTACATTCGGAAATAGCATGATCTCGTTTCTGATCTTGATGTCGACGGTGGTTTGTTTCTCGGCAATCCTCGCTCTTGCACTTAATTTTCAATGGGGGCTTGGCGGCATGGTCAACTTCGGGTTGACGGGGCTTTACGCGCTGGGCGCGTATAGTTGCGCGCTATTGATGCTAAAAGGCGGCGCCAATACATTTTTTGCGACGGTTGGCGCTATGGCCATTGTTGCGGTTGCATGCGGTGTCGTCGCGCTTATTACCTTGCGAGTGGCTGAGGAAGATTACTTCGCGATCGTAACGCTGGGCGTCGGCGAAATGCTGCGCCTGGTCGCATTGAATGAAGACTGGCTTACAAAGGGCGCATTGGGTCTCACCGGCGTCCCGCGACCATTCGGCGATGTGATCGCTCCCAACTACTATCAGTACTTCCAGTTCGGGCTTGCGTTCGTGCTTCTGCTGTCTACCGTGTGGTTTTTAAATGTTATTGCACGCTCGCCGTTCGGTCGCATTGTGCGTGCCGTGCGCGAGGATGACGTGGTAGCTGCGACGTTGGGCAAGCACGTGTTGTGGGCACGCGTACGCATCTTCGCCATTGGCGGCGCTTTCATCGGGCTCGCCGGCGCCCTCCACGCGTTTTATTACCAATACATTGATCCAACGCAATTTTCGAATATCGTCATCGCCTATGCATTCATGGCGGTAATTGCCGGCGGGCGGGGCGCCCATGCCGGCGTGATTTTCGGTGCGGCCGCAGTGATGGTGCTGCTCGAAGGTTCACGCTTTATAAAAGACCTGATCCCGATACTTGATTCGGACCAGCTTGCGGCGATTCGCATTATCATGGTGGGCGTCGGCCTCATACTTCTGCTGATTTTCAGACCGCAGGGCTTCATGCGCGAATACCGATTGAAAAGCGAATCCTGAAAAGACCGCGTCCTTGCTGCGGTACATGCTTCGATAACGAGGGAGTGCATCACATGAAAAAACTGACTCGCCGCAGAATCCTCAAAACACTAGGCGCAGCGGCGGTAACGCCCTTCAGTGCGCCGTTTCTCAATCTCGCGCATGCGCAGGGCGCCACCATTCCCATCGGCGTCGCGCTGCCGATGACGGGCAATGCCGGTGCCTACGGGCCCGATATGGCAGAGGCTGCGAAGCGCACGGTTAAGAAAATAAACGACGCCGGCGGCATTCTCGGCGGTCGCAAGCTCGAGCTTTTCATTGAAGACTCGGAGTCGAGTGCTTCGGTCGCCGCCAATCTGTCGCAGAAGTTTATCAACGTGCAGAAGTGCCAGGCTCTCGTCGGCTACTGGGGCACGCCTGAAGGGATGTCTTCGCGGCCCATCGCAATGCAGAACAAAACGGTGCTCATGGTCTCGAGCGCCGCCAATGCAATCACCGAGGGCGATACGCAGGGTTACATCTGGCGGTTTCAGATGAAGGCAACCGATTGGGGCGTGGTGATCGGCCGCGCCGTGCAGCGATTGGGCTTCAAATCTATCGGCATCATGGGTCTGCAAAACGCTTTTGTGCTGCCCATCATGAAGACGGTCGAGGACCAGATGAAAAGCGCCGGACGCACCGTTACGGATTCGCTTATCTATAACCCCGAGCAGCCTTCGTACCGCGCGGAAGTCGAGCGCATCTTCGGCAAGAAACCTGATGCGGTGTGCTGTTTCGGGCTGCTGCCGGATTTCGTCTCGATCATGAAAGAGGTCTATCGCGGCGGATTCGAGAGCAAGATCATCGCGCTTTCGATCATGGCCGATGCAGAGGGAAAATTCGTCGAGGCCGTCGGGCCGCAGGTGGCCGAAGGCATACGACATTTTCAGCCGATGCCCGATACAGCGGCGCCCGGATACAAAAAGTTTCTCCAGCTGATGGGCGCGCCTGCCGACCGCGTGTATCTTTTTCCGCCGAATACGCATGACCAGATTGCGGTTGTCGCGATGGCAATGGAAAAGGCGAAAAGCCCGGTCGCAGCCGATTGGTCAAAGCAGATCATTCCGGTCTGCAACGGCCCCGGGCAAAACGTGGACGACGTTGTCGATGCCCTCAAACTGATTCGCGACGGCAAGCCGACCAATTTCAGCGGAGCAGGATCGACGTGTGACTTTACGCCGGGTGGCGATCAGCTCGGGCGCGGCATGGGTCAGTGGATCATCAAGGGCGGCAAAAGCGTCTTCGTAGCGTACGAGAAACCGTAGTCGCTCGCCGGCGTTGAGTTAAGTTGCTGCGAATACATGCCGGGCATATTGAAGTCCGCGCTCGCGCTGGTCGCGATTGTTGCTACATCGGCGGCCGGTGCGCAGGATAACGTCAGAAGTTATCCGGATCGGCCCATTCGAATCGTCGTGACGTTTCCACCCGGTGGACCGACCGATATCATTGCACGCGCAGTTGGACAGAAGCTCGCGGAAGCGTGGGGTCAACCGGTAGTCATCGATAACCGCGCGGGCGCTGGTGGAAACATCGGGACGGATCTGGTTGCGAAAGCGCCTTCTGACGGCTATACGCTCGTGTTGAGCAATTTCGGGCCGCTCATCATCAGTCCCTTCGTTTACTCCAAGCTGCCGTACGACCCGGTCAAAGATCTGACGCCCATCACGCTTGCGGCAACCAGCTGGTTCTTTCTCGTCGTCAACCCGTCCGTCCCCGCGACCTCGCTCAAGGAACTCATCGCGCTTGCAAAAGCAAAACCAGGGCAATTGACGTTCGCATCGGCGGGCAACGCGAGTCCAAGTCATCTCGCCGGCGCGCTGTTCCAGTCGGTGGCCGGCGTCACCCTCACGCATGTTCCATATAAGGGCGGCGCGCCGTCCGTTGCGGCGGTGATTGGCGGTGAGGTGCAGCTTGCAATCGAGAGCCCGCCGCCGATCGTTCCACAGGTCAAAGCAGGCAAGCTGCGCGCGCTGGGCGCAGCGCGGCCCGACCGGTCTCCGCTGTTGCCCGACGTTCCGACTGTAAGCGAAACCGGCCTGCCGGGATTTGAAGTCGGGTCATGGTATGGCTTTCATGCGCCCGCGGGTACGCCCAAGTCCATCATCGACAAGCTGAATGCAGAGATGGTGAAAGCGATGACAACGCCCGAGTTGCGCGAACGGTTTGCGGCCGTCGGTGCGGAAACTATAGCCAACACGCCCGCGCAATTCCGCGCATTCATCGACGCGGAGCTCATGAAATGGGGCAAGGTGACGAAAGCTGCAGGTGTGAAAGTCGATTAGCGTTGGCGCGCGACTCCGCCCGCCCGCCGCGCGCTGCGTGAACGCGCCTATCTTGTATTTGTATCCTCGTCTCGACGCGCGCCTTCGAGCAACGCCATGAACGTCCGCACGTTGCTGACATTCTCAAAATCGGCCACTGCGCGCACGATATCGTCAGCGGCTTGTTTGCCGAGCGTGCGTATCGTGCAGGCCATGAATTTTTTTGTGATCAGGTCGGCGGCCAGCGGTTCGCCGCTCGAGTGACCGATCGGACGGTCAATCGTTCCGGCGAGGTTGCGACCATCTTTTAGTTTGATGGTGATATCCGCGCCGAATTCAGATTGCTCATGCTCGCTGCTGAACGGGGCCGGATTGATCAGCTCCATCGCGCGCTGTGCGACAGGCGCTCGATACGCGTCGCCTTCGAAATGCTCGAGGGATAAACAGCGATCGGTGAGCGCGCGCGCCAGCACGTACTGAATGCTGAGCTTTGCATCGAGCGCGCTGCGCGGCTGCGGGCGGTTGGTGTGCTCCAGACGTCGCCCGGATATTCGCGCGGTTACGTGCGTTACGTCGTTCGCCTCGACGTCGTGCTCGACCACCAGCCGGAGCATAAGATCGACTGCGGACTGCGTGCTGAGGCAGCATGGATACTGCTTGATGGCGATACCGGGCATTTCGATATCCCACGGCGTTCCCCATTTCTCAAGTATGCGTTCGACGTCGTATGTGCCTGCGCCATTGAACACTTCGAGGAACCCCTGGTGGTGCTCGAGGGCGTCGGCGTTTCCCGTGTAACCTCCCGCAGCGAGCAATGCCGCGAGTAAACCGCTGCGCGAGGCCTGGCCAATATGCAATGGCTTGGCCATCGATCCTAGGTTCGATTTGAGTCCCGCCGCCATGGACGCGCA
This sequence comes from uncultured beta proteobacterium, assembly GCA_963829085.1. Lineage (GTDB taxonomy): Bacteria > Pseudomonadota > Gammaproteobacteria > Burkholderiales > SG8-41 > PALSA-1004. The sequence continues at coordinate 239,930 of CAWHHJ010000012.1, forward strand.
TAGCGCAAGTGCGTGCGTAGTTTTCTCGGCGTCAAGGCCGAGCAACCGCGCACAAGCCGCGCCGGCGCCGAACACACCGAGTGTCGATGTCGGATGCCAGCCTTTTTCATAGTGATGGAAGTTGACCCCTCGCCCGATCTGCGTTTCGATTTCGAACCCGGCAACGTATGCCGTCAGCACATCGCGTCCGGTCGCATTGCGTTCTTCAGCGATTGCCAGCAGCGCCGGCAGGATCGGCGCCGACGGATGGCCGCCGAGATTATCGGTGCAGTCGTCGAAGTCCAGCACATTCGCCGCCACGCCATTGACGAACGCAGCGTCCAGCGGAATTGTGCGCTTCATGGTTCCCCAGATCAGCGATGTCCCGGCACCGCAGCCCACAACGCCTCTCGCGATCGTTGCGGCGTCCTGCGCCGATCCGGCAATGCCTACGCCCAAAGTGTCGAGCAAACCGATCTTGGCGTAGCGCAGTGCCGCCGCACCAACGTCATCAACTTCAGTGGCCGCTATCCGCTTCGCCAGCTCATGGGCAATAGTCATTTGAGCGATTTACCAGTCTAGTTATTCCGTCGGGAAGTGTAGCGGAAGGCGAGTACTTGAAGCCGATATGAAGAACCGCTATAAGAGTGCCTCCAATAACTCCTTGCGCCGCATTCCTCGCCAGCGCTTGCAGCCGCCCTCAGTCGGAGAACTCCTCATGTCACACCGTACTTCCCCGCAGTATCTGACCGCGCTTGCGCAGTTTGCGAGCGATACACGTCTTGAAGATGTGAGCCCGGCGGCTCGCGAACGAGCGCGCTGGATAATCGCTGACTGCATACCGGTCATTGCTGCAGGCATGCAGCAGCGTGAGATGAAGGCGTTCGCAGACAAGCATCTTGCCCGCGCCGGCGCGGGAACTGCATGGGTCATCGGCGCCGGGCGGCGCGCGCCTGCAACGGACGCGGCGCTGCTCAATGGCACCGCGGGCACGTGGCTGGAGCTCGACGAAGGCAACCTGTTTGCAAAAGGTCATCCTGGTATACAGGTTGTGCCAGCGGCGGTTGCGCTCGCGCAAGAAATGAATTCGTCTGGCTGCGATCTGCTGCTCGCTATCGCGCTTGGGTATGAGCTCTCTTCACGAGTGAGCCGCGCGGCGAACGTCAAGTTGTCGGTGCATCCGCATGGCACGTATGGCGTCATCGGTGCCGCTATCGCGGCGGGCAAGCTCAAAGGATTTGGCGCGGCGCAAATGCTCGAAGTAATCAACTGTGCTTCGACTATGGGCATGGCGACCAGCCGGCAGACCTTGTTGGACGGCGCGACCGTACGCAATATCTTTACGGGTCATTCAGGTTTCATGGGATTGATGGCGGCGCGGCTTGTCGAATGCGGTTTTACCGGTGAGATCGATAGCCTTTCAACGATCTACGGCAACGTAATTTCCGACACGTTCGACGCTGCGCATGTCATTGCAGGTCTTGGCGAAGAATGGCTGATCGCACAAAGCTATTTCAAGCTCCATCCGACGGGCCGGTATGCCCACTCGGCCATCGACGCGCTCGAAGATCTGCTGGCCAAGGTTCCCGGCGTCAAACTGGAGGTCTCGCAAATCGAACGCATCGAGGTTCGCGCCTACATGCTTGCCGCGATGCTCGCGGAGAAACATATAGTCAGTAGTTTCGGCGCGCGCTTCTCAGTGCCTTTCGCGCTGGCGAGCATTCTCTATCATGGCCGGTCCGGGTTAACGAGCTTTGATGATGCAGCAGTCGCCAACGAGACCGTACAGGCGCTTGCTCAGCGCGTCGATTTGCAGGAGGACAAGTCGTTTACGGCACGCTATCCGGCCGAGCAGCCGGTCACCGTGCGTATCAAAACGAAAGATGGCCAGACGTTTGAGGGACGCTGCATCGTGACAAAAGGGGAGCCGGCAAATCCACATAAGCCCGAAGAACTTATCGGCAAATTTTTTGAGCTCGGTGTGCCCGTATGGGGCGAGACGACGACGCGCCGGCTGCACGAGGGATTGATGCACATAGAGGATATCGACGATTTCGGCGCGTTCACTCGCGCGCTCGAGCTTTAACTCAAATGGCGATCCTGGTCACGGGTGGCGCTGGGTACGTCGGTATGAACGTTGTCGAGGCGCTGCTCGAACGCGGCGATGATGTCGTCGTGTTTGACGCAGGCGCGCAGCCGCCTGCGATTGCGCGCAGATTGCGCCCGTATCGCTCGCGTGTACGTATTGTGAAGGCGAGCGTATGCAATGCGGCTGCACTCGAGCGGGCGTTCGCGCGCCGTGCTATCGACGGCGTCGTTCACTGCGCAGCCGTTACTGCAGGACCGGCGCGTGAAGCGAGCGATCCGGCAATCAGCATCGACGTGAACGTGCGGGGCACCCTGAATGTGCTTGACGCTGCGCGCCGGCATAAGACGCGGCGCATCGTTTGCGCGAGCAGCGCCGCCGTATACGGTGAATCGCTGTATCGACTGGCGAGAATCTACGAGGACACGTCACCGGTGGCGCCAGTGACGCTGTATGGCGTTACCAAGCTGGCCGCCGAAGGTGTGTGCGTTCGTCTGCGGACGTTGTGGGAGATCGATGTGGTGTGTGCGCGTCTCGGTACCTTGATCGGACCCTGGGAGCGCGATACGGGCGTGCGCGATAATTTCGGCACGCATTCGCAGCTCGCGCGCTGTGCGCTTGCAGGAATGCCGGCGGTGTTGCCGGTCCATACGGTCCGCCGCGATTGGGTCTACAGCCGTGACGTGGCGCGCGGGCTGCTTGCGCTCCTTGATGTGAAATCGACGCGTCACGCGATCTATAACCTTAGTGCTGGAATCGATTGGGGTGTGCTCGACTGGTGTGCCGCGCTCGCCGCAGAGTATCCGCGCTTCAGCTACCGTATCGCAGCGGCGGGTGAAACGGCGACTATCGGGTATACAGATCGCGACCGGTGCTTGATGGATATTGGCCGGATCACCCACGACGTCGGATTTCATCCTCAATACGAGCCCGCGACGGCCTACGCGGATTTTTTGGCGTGGCTCAAGCGCACGCCTGATTTTTGGAATGCGCAGCAATGAGCGAACTCGTCCGCTGATCTTGCACTGCGCATTTCGCGCGCCGGAAGCGTTGGGACGCGACACCTCTCCGAGCCGTTGATACGGCGGCTGCGCGCTGCTAGAGCGTTAGCGCCGGAACCACCCTCGCTTCGAGCGCTCGACGCGCGCCACGAGTTCCGCCAGCGCCGCGTCACTAATCAGCTGGATATTTTTTTCCGTTGCATAGGCGCGCGCGTTCGCCGTGAAAGCGCCGGTCGTCACATAGATGCAATCCTGCGCATCGAGCGCCGGTTTTGCAGCGAGCAGCTCACGCAACGGGCCGATGCCCGTCTGTGCGACTTTCCAGCGCTTGCAGCTTACGATTGCTACGCGGCCCTTTTTGTCGACTTGAAGATCGACCGCTCCTTTGAATATTTCGATGACGCGATAGCCGTCACGGCGAAACGCTTCGGCGATCAGCGCAGAGAAGTTCTCCCATGACATGCCGCGCATCTTCGCGATGATTTCGTCTGGATTGCTCACGCTCTGAGTGCGCAATTGCTGCCACCCTGCGTAAAACGCAATGCCAATGAAGGGCAGGGTTGCGAAAATCGCGGCGATGTCGGGCAGGAATTGGCGGACGATGGCAAATGACACGGCGGCGGCAGCGATGCTGATCCACCAGGGAGCGCGCGATAGCACGGAGAAGAGCGTGTCCTTACGCATAGAATACGGCTGAGGCCAATCAGGAATGCGGATTATATGAGCGTGACAACGTCGCCGCCATTGAAAGGGATCAAGGTCGTCGAGCTCGGCACATTGATTGCCGGCCCTTTCTGCACGCGTATCCTCGCGGAGTTTGGCGCCGAGGTAATCAAGATTGAGTCGCCCGATGGCGGCGATCAGTTGCGTCAATGGCGCAAGATGTACGCAGGCACGTCCCTCTGGTGGTACGTGCAGGCACGTAACAAAAAATCGATTACGGTCAACATGCGCGTTGCGGAGGGACAGAAGATCGTGCGCAGATTATGCGCGGATGCTGATATCGTGGTTGAGAACTTTCGTCCCGGCGCGCTGGAAAAATGGAATCTTGGATTCGATCAGCTGGCGAAAGTGAATCCGCGGCTTGTCATGGTGCGCTTGTCCGGTTATGGGCAAACCGGACCGTACCGCGACCGCCCGGGTTTCGGTGTCATCGGTGAATCAATGGGCGGCTTGCGTTATGTAACCGGTTACGCCGACCGGCCGCCGGTCCGGCTCGGAATTTCGCTGGGTGACTCGATTGCGGCGCTGTATGGCGTGATCGGCGCCATGATGGCGATGCATCATCGCAATGTAAATGGTGGCCGCGGGCAGGTCGTGGACGTGGCGCTCTATGAGGCCGTGTTCAGCACGATGGAAAGTCTCGTGCCGGAATTCGACGTGCTCGGCTTCATACGCGAGCGTGCCGGCAACGCGCTGCCCGGTATTGTGCCCTCGAATACGTATCCTACGCGCGACGGCAAGTTTGTGATCATCGGGGCCAACAACGACGCGATCTTCAAGCGTCTCATGGCGGCCATCGGCAGAGAAGAGCTCGCAAACGATCCGGCACTTGCGACCAATGCAGGCCGCGTTGCGCGAACAGCGGAGCTGGACGGCGCAATCGCTGATTGGGCGCGCCGGCATGATCTTGACTACGTCCTTCGCGTGCTCGAGCAGGCGCAGGTGCCGTCAGGCAAGGTTTTCGATATCGCGGACATCATGCAAGACGCGCACTACATCGCGCGCGGCATGCTCGAGCAGCATGCCCTCCCTGACGGCAAGCCGATGAAACTGCCAGGCATCGTGCCAAAACTTTCCGAGACGCCCGGTGCAACCGCATGGCTGGGCCCGCGTCTGGGCGAGCACAATGCCGAGGTCCTTGGAGCGCTCGGTTATGATGACGCGCAGCAGCGGGATCTGAAACTGAGGCGCGTGATCTGACTAATTCGTGGCAAGCAGGTGCACCTGTTGAAAGCGATATCTCACCCGCGCTGGTTGCTTGACACCCCCATGCCGCTATGTGAGCATCGCCCGCAACGCGCCGTATTCCTGGAGAAGACCATGCGTTCCGTCAGACCCCTGTTGCTGCTTGTACTAGCCGTCATGAGTGCCGCCACATGCGCTAGTGCAATTGCGCAGGCACTTGAGAAACCGAAAATCACAATCGCGGTTGGCGGCAAGAGTCTCTTCTACTATTTGCCGCTCACTATTGCGGAGCGCCGCGGATTTTTCAAAGATGAAGGTCTCACCGTCGATATCGTCGATTTTCCGGGCGGCGCACGTGCATTGCAGGCGATGGTCGGCGGCAGCGCGGACATCGTTTCCGGTGCTTATGAGCACACTATCAATATGCAGGCGAAAGGCATCAACATCGTCGGCATTGCGCTTGAAGGCCGCTATTCAGGCATCGTACTCGGAGTGCAAAAAACCAAGGCTGCTCAATACAAATCGCCGAAGGACATGAAAGGCTGGAAGATCGGCGTCACAGCGCCCGGCTCGAGCACTAACATGATGGTGAGCAGTCTGCTTGCGAAGGAAGGGCTGAAGCCCGATGCAGTTTCCATTATCGGTGTCGGCGCGACTGCAGGCGCCGTAGCGGCGATGCGCAAAGGCGAGATCGAAGCGATCTCGAATCTCGATCCTGTTATAGCGCGGCTGGAAGCTGGCGGGGATATCGTCGCTGTGGTTGACACGCGCACCGCCAAAGGCATGAAAGAAGTGTATGGCGGTGCTTATCATGCCGGCTGCATATACGCGCCAGCCGATTGGATAAAGAAAAATCCGAATACTGCGCAGGCTGTTGTGAATGCGATGGTGCGTGCCGACTTATGGCTGAGCAAAGCGCGTGCGGAAGAAGTGGTGAGTACTGTGCCCGCTGAGTATTATGGTGATGATCCAACCATGTATAAGGTGGCGCTGCTCAAGAACATGGAAGGCTATTCGCCCGATGGCCTTTTCTCGATGGACGGCGCCCGCAATGTGTACAAGGTGCTCAATACGTTCGAACCGACAGTGCAGGCGGCGAAGATAGACCTTGCAAAGACGTTTGATAACAGCTTTGCGCAGAAGGCGTTGAAGAAGTACAAGCAGTAGCTGCGTGTCGCGGAATCGCGCGCCGCTCGACGGCTCGGCATCCGCATAACTCTCAAAGGAGCGCCGCCATACGGCCGGTACGCCGTTCGGTGATTCGGCGGTTTCTATGACACAACCTTTGGGCGCCGCGCTGTCTCTCGAGCAAGTCACCGTCACTTTTTCCGCGCCTGGTCGTGACAGCGCGGGTTACACCGCTGTGCGCGATACAACGATCGTCATCGCCGCAGGCGAGTTTGTTTCCGTCGTCGGACCGACAGGCTGCGGCAAATCCACCTTACTCAATATCGCCGCCGGATTGCTCGAGGCATCCGCCGGTGACGTCCGGGTGCATGGCGAGCTTCTCGCGGGTATCAACCGGGAGGCGGGCTACATGTTTCAGTCCGATGCTCTTCTGCCATGGTTGTCTGCCCATGACAACGTCGCGCTTGGCTTGCGCTACCGCGGTGTCGACGAGAGTACGGTACGTGTGAAGGTAACCGCCTGGCTTGCCCGCGTTGGACTGGGAGCCCATGGACATCGGTACCCGCATCAGCTTTCCGGCGGCATGAAAAAACGCGTCGCTCTCGCCCAGATGCTGATTCTGGAGCCGAAGATTCTCTTGATGGATGAGCCCTTTTCGGCGCTCGACATTCAGACCCGGCAGTTGATGGAAAACGAATTGCTCGAATTGTGGTCGGCCGACCGCAAATCCGTCGTGTTCATCACGCATGATCTCGAAGAAGCGATTTCACTTTCGGACCGCGTAATCGTTTTGTCCGCCGGTCCGGCGACGCGGCCGATCGGCGAGTTTATGATTGATTTGCCGCGGCCGCGCGATGTCGCCGAAATCCGCATGACGCCGCGCTTCGTGGCGCTTCATACGCAGATATGGAGCGCGATGAAAGATGAGGTATTGAAGGGCTATGCGCAAAGCCAGCACCACTGACGATCCCTGGAGACGCGCGCGGCTCGCGCTGTATCAAGCGCTACTGCTGGGGACGATATTTGCCGTCTGGTATCTCATGACCGAACCGGTGCTCGTCAGTGAGGAATTTGCGCGCAACACCGCGTTTTTCTTTGGCAAGCCCGTGCTCGTGCTGCAGCGAACTATCGAATGGTTTGTCAGCGGGAAAATCTACGAGCATCTGTTGATAACACTCGTCGAGACGCTGCTCGCCTTTGCCATCGGGACGTTGTTCGGCCTGGGCGCGGGCTTATGGCTCGCACTCTCGCCCACGGCATCTGCGCTCGCAGACCCATACATTAAAGCGATGAATGCAATGCCGCGTGTAATTCTCGCGCCGATCTTCGCTGTCTGGTTTGGTCTCGGCATACTCTCGAAGGTCGCGCTTGGCATCACCCTGGTATTTTTTATCGTGTTCTTTAACGTCTATCAGGGCGTAAAAGAAGTGAGCCCGGTGGTGCTCAACAATGCACGTATGCTCGGTGCTAGCGGGCAGCAGCTGCTGCGCACGGTTTACGTGCCGTCTGCAATGTCTTGGGTATTCTCGAGTCTGCACACGTCTGTAGGCATGGCATTTGTGGGGGCGGTGGTGGGTGAATATCTCGGTTCGGCGCGGGGCGTCGGTTATCTCATCCTGCAAGCCGAGGGCGCCTTCGACATCAACACAGTCTTCGCAGGCATACTGGTATTGACCGCATTTGCGCTCGCCCTCGACGCAATGGTCTCGGTCGCGGAGCGCCGCCTGCTCGTGTGGCGGCCGGCGCAAGGCGAGACCGAGCGCCTTTAGATCGGAAGCGCGCATCGTGCGTTTCGAGATCTCCACCGCCTGCATCCAGCATTGTTAGCGGGCGCGGCGGCAATATTGCATGGAGGCGACATGATCATCCGCGATATATTGAACATGAAAGGCGGCGCCATATTCAGCATCGCCGCTGCCGGAAGAGTCTGCGATGCAGTCAGCATGATGGTCAAACACGATATCGGCTCGCTCGTGGTCAACGACAGCGAGCGCATGATCGGCATGCTGACGTTTCGTGAAGTGCTCAAGGCCGTGGATGCTCAAAGCGGGAATCTTGCCGATCTGCGCGTCCGGGATGTCATGGTCGCCAATCCTGTCAGTGCGGGGCCCACTGATACGATCGCGCAGCTGCGCATCGTCATGACACAGCAGCATGTGCGTTATCTGCCGATCACGGAGGCAGGGAAGTTGCTGGGCGTCATCTCGTTCCACGACGTTGCCAAGGCCGTAATTAACGAAACGAGTTTCGAGAACCGTTTGCTCAGACGTTATATCAAGAACACGCCGGACACTGATGACGCATAGCGTTGTTGATGTGGTATGCACGCCGCATCTCATTGCTGCAGTCAAGAAAATGCTTGTAACAGGTCAGCGGCCGCCATTATAGTAAGGCTCATACATCAAAACATTCGGCAGCGAAGTCACGGCCGAAAGGAAAATAAGGGAGCGCGCAAATGGCATTGTTCGGAGGGGACAGGCCCGATCATCCGATGGCTGACCCCAAGCAGGCGCGGGCGCTCATCGCGGAGTTGCCGCTGCATGACCCCAACCAGGCGCTGGAGGAAATCACATTCTGGCTGGATTCCATCGGTCGCACTGAAGGTTTCAAGCTCGACTATCGCTATGAGTTGTTCAATGCCCTCGATCTCGCGGCGAGAAACCATCAGCGCAAGCTGACGCACGACTACCTCGCAACCGATCGACAGGAAAAGTTCCGCGAAAGCAAACTGTGGAACACGGTATACGAGTTCTGGAAGGCACTGGGCCAGAGTTATCTGCAATGCGTCGAGCAGTATCAATCCGGAGCGCCCGGATCGTCCGCCTTGAGGAAAGATTTGCCGGCCATCGTCGCGCGTGTAATGCGTACGTTGACGCTGCAGCTCAAATGGAGCTCGTTGCGTTATGGCCCGGTCGATGATCGCGTATGGGGCGATCTTGGACGGTTATACTCTTTTGCCGAAGCGAAGGCGTTTTCCACCACGCCGCTCGAAATCTACCCCGGCTTGAATGGCCAGGGCACTGTTCAACAGGAATTCCTCAAAGCGCTCATGCTCGGTGTCTCGTCGACTGATGGTCTGACGCCGCTCAAGCAGGAAATCGCCGAGCGCACAGTGGCGCATTTCGGATCCATGTATTCGATATCGACTAAGTCCGAGCCCACGAACAATTACTTTTTCGACCTTTCGATGCGCAAACCGCCCGCGCGCGTCATGAAAGGTGTCGAGCCCAACATGATGACGCGATATCTGAGCGCAGGTAAAGCATTGCCCGCGCTCACACAGTTGATGCGCGACATCAAGACCAAAGACGGCGTGCCGGCAGATGTGAATCTCGGCGGCGCATATGCAACCGAGCTCGTACTGTCGGTAATGGAGCATCTGGCTACGTACTGGTCGGAGAAGCCGCGCGCGCGTATCTCGGAGCGGCGCAAGACGGCGACCCGCCTCACGGTTGTTCACGGGTTATCCCGGATGCTGAGCTTGATCGAGCCTGCAAACATGGATTTTTCGCTCGACTTTCAGGCGCTGGACGGCAGCGAAAGCTGGATCGTCGAAAATGTGAGCGAAGGCGGCTTTGGCGCCATCATTCCACCGGTCAGGGGTGACTGGATCAAGGTCGGCAGTCTTGTCGCCGTGCAAAGCGAGACCGCGAAGTATTGGGGCGCAGGAGTGGTGCGCCGGCTGACGCACGATGAGTTTCAGCAGCGGCGTGTGGGCATTCAGTTGCTGTCCAAAGCGGTTATCCCGGTAAAGCTCTCGCCCGCGGCCACAGTATCCTCATTCAACGCGATCGGTCACGGGGACGCCGCGGTACTGCTTTCCACCGCACCTGACAAACATGGCGACATCGCCCTCGTGCTCAAGTCGGCAAGCTTCACGCCCGACCAACCGCTCGAAATGCGCGTGCGTGGGAAGCCGTACTATTTGACGCCGCGAAAACTGGTCGAGTCGGCGGACGATTTCGACTGGGCAAAATTCAAGGTGGCTGAAGTCGCCTGATGATTCGGCTGCACTGACGTTTGTCAGGCCGTCAGCACACGCCGTAGCCAGGCGGCGATATCGGCAAGCTCCTCGATGGACACGGAATGCTGCATCGGGTATTCGTGCCATTCGACCTGGTAGCCTAGCGCAAGCAGCTTATCGCGCGATGTCGTCGACATCATGAATGGGATTACGGGGTCCTCCGTGCCATGGACCAAAAAAATCGGCACGTCCTTATTCGCGGCTGACCCTTCGCGTTCGAGACTTTCGGCGAGCGGCAAGTATGTCGACAGCGCCATTACGCCTGCCAGTCGCTCCGGGTAACGCAATCCTGTCTGAAGCGCGATGGCTCCGCCCTGCGAGAACCCCGCGACAACGATGTTTCCAGTTAGGACGCCGCGTGCATTTTCGCGCGCGATCAGCTGGCCGATAGCGCTTTGTGATGCGCGGACGCCTTTTTCGTCCGCTTTACGCGTTTTGCCTTCGAGGTCGCCAAAGCTGACGTCGTACCAAGCACGCATCACATATCCGTTATTGATGGTGACCGGCATCGTTGGCGCATGCGGAAACACAAATCGAACGGCCGGCGTCCGTGCCAGCTTCAATTCCGGCACGATGGGCGCAAAGTCATTGCCATCGGCGCCCAGCCCGTGCAGCCAGATGACGGCGGCGGTCGGCTTAGGCGCGGTTTCAATTTCCAGCGTTTCGAGGAGCTCGTTCATCAGTTCTCAATCAATCGTTTAGCCGCAGGGACGCAGAGGGGATGAGCGCAGAGGAAAAACGAACACAAAGGTTATGCTTGACGTGTGATCTCTGTGCTCTGTGGCCTGAAGCTTTTACATTTTGGGTTTCATCGCCGATTTCGGACGGAACGCTTTCACGACGTTCTCGTGCGTCTCGATATACGGCCCGCCAATCAAGTCTATGCAATACGGCACGGCAGCAAACACGCCGTCGAGGGTTTCCTTGATCGCTTTGGGCTGCCCCGGGAGATTGAGGATCAATGCCTGTTTCCGCACGACGCCGACCTGGCGCGACAAAATCGCTGTGGGCACATACTTCAAACTTACCTGGCGCATCTGTTCGCCGAATCCCGGCATCACCTTGTCGGCCACTGCAATCGTTGCTTCGGGCGTCACATCACGCTTTGCCGGTCCGGTGCCGCCGGTCGTGAGCACCAGGTGACAATGGTCGTCATCTACGAGTTCGCGCAAGGTTTGCTCGATGAGCGGCTGCTCGTCCGGAATGAGGCGGGTCACCATTTTCCACGGCGTAGATAACGCAGCCGTAAACCATTCCTGCAACGCAGGCAGCCCTTTGTCTTCGTACACGCCGCCGGCGGCACGATCGCTGACGGAAACAAGGCCGATGAGAAGTTCATTCTGCATACGGCGAATTATAGCGTGACGATAGGCGTCGCCCGGTTCGCTGATTGCGAACGATGGTTCGACTGGCGTGAGACGACGAGTGCTTACTACGTATGCTCCTGCGCCCGACTTACGACGACCTTGCGGATCGCGCGAAAGAGCTCTCGATAATGCTTCGGCGGTTTTTTCAGCGCCGTGTCGCGCTGCACGCTTGCAATCAACGAGCGCACGTTCTGAAGATCGCATCCCGGAAATGTTGTCGCGAAGCGGGTAAGCGCGTCTTCGCCAGCCAGCAATTCGTCTCGCCAGCGCTCGATCTGCCGCAGCTGTGCCGTCTCGCGCTGGCCGGCACCGTCCCATTGCTCGAGACGCGCGCGTATCGGAGCAGCATCCACTTCACGCATGAGCTTGCCGATGAATTGCATTTGCCGGCGCCGTCCTTCGAAATTGCGTATGCGCTGTGCGTCTTCGATGGCCTCGCGCAGACGTTCGGGAAGATTGAACTCGCTCAGCTGATCGGCGCTGAGCAGCACAAGCCGCGTGCCGATATCCTGTAATTCCGTCATGTCGCGCTTGCGCTGCGATTTGCTCGGGCGCTCTGGTACGGTGCTCGGATCAGTGTCTGTAGCCATACGGTATGATAGTCAATTTCAGGAGAGCTTCGCCGATGTCGACTGAGTTAGCGACGCGGGCATCGCCCGCTAATCAATTCGCAAATGAGCCCGCGACATTGCGTCAGATGATCGCGGACGTGCTCAAGTACGCACGGGAGCGGGGCGCGACGGCCTCCGAGGCTGAAGTATCGGAGGGTTCCGGGCAAACGGTCACCGTGCGCAACGATGATGTCGAAACCATCGAATACAATCGAGACAAGAGCATGGGCGTATCGGTGTATATCGGTCAGCGGCGTGGCCACGCGAGCACATCCGATTTCTCGCCGCAGGCCCTGCGGGCGACCGCTGACGCGGCGCTTTCAATTGCCAAGTTCACCGCGAGCGATGACTTCGCCGGCCTTGCAGATGAAAAGCTGCTTGCACGCGATATTCCCGATCTCGACCTTTTTCATCCGTGGGATCTCCCCGTCGAACGGGCGATTGAAGTGGCGCGCGCATGCGAAGGCGCCGCTTTGGGCGTCGATAAGCGCATCACCAATTCTGAAGGCGCCACAGTATCGCTTCAGCAGTCGCATTTCGCCTACGGAAACTCGCTTGGTTTCATCGGCGGTTTTCCGAGCTCGCGCCATTGGGTTAGCTGCGCGGTGATTGCCGGCAAGGGCGACGGCATGCAGCGCGATGATTGGTACACATCAGCGCGTGATCCCGGCGAGCTCGAACCTGCAGATAAAGTCGGCAAAATCGCCGGCCAGCGCGCGCTGCGACGCTTGGGGGCAAAAAAAATTGCGACTGCGCAGGTCCCGGTGTTATTCGAAGCGCCCGTTGCCGCCACCCTGCTCAGTCATTTTGTATCCGCCGTAAGCGGCGGCAGCCTGTATCGGAAGTCTTCATTCCTTGTCGACAGTCTCGGCAAAGAAGTTTTTGCGCCGCTCGTGCAGATCCGCGAAGATCCGCTGATTCGCAAAGGACAGGCGAGTACTCCGTTCGACGAAGAAGGTGTCGCCACGCAGCCGCGCTCAGTTGTCGACAAAGGTGTCGTGCAGGGTTATTTCCTCGGCAGTTATTCGGCGCGTAAACTGGGTATGCAATCGACCGGCAATGCCGGCGGCAGCCATAATCTGCTGCTCAAGGACACGGGTGAAGATCTCGCCCGGCTGATGAAAAAAATGGGCCGCGGGCTGCTGGTCACCGAAATGCTGGGACAGGGCATCAATATGGTTACCGGCGATTATTCACGGGGCGCCGCCGGCTTCTGGATCGAGAATGGCGAAATCGTGTACGCAGTGCAGGAGATTACGATTGCCGGCAATCTCAGAGACATGTTCCGCAACGTAGTCGCGATCGGTAACGATATCGTTACGCGCGGTTCCAAGCAATGCGGCTCGATATTGATCGAGCGCATGACGATTGCGGGGGACTGAATATCTTCCGCAGATGTGACGTCCGTGATTAATCGGCGCTCATAACAACTACATCTATTAGCAACGGAGGCAACCATGAAACGACGTGCATTCCTGAAGAACGCGGCAGCCGGTATCGCCGCCAGCACAGTCGCCGCGCCGGCGATGGCGCAATCCGGCGCAACAGTTAACTGGCGGCTCGCATCGAGTTTTCCAAAAAGCCTGGACACCATTTACGGCGCCGCAGAAGTCTTGTCGAGGCGGGTGGCGGCGGCCACTAACGGTAAGTTCAATATCAAGGTCTTCGCCGGGGGCGAAATCGTGCCGCCGTTCTCAGTGGTTGACGCTGTCCAGAACGCCACGGTCGAATGCGCGCATACGGCGCCGTATTACTTCTTCGGGAAAGACCCGACGTTTGCGTTCGCGTGCGCCATTCCGTTTGGCATGAATGCACGTCAGCAGAACGCGTGGATGTATCACGGCGGCGGAATGGCGCTGATGCGCGAGTTCTTCAAAGACTACAACATCATCAACTTTCCCGCCGGCAACACCGGCGCCCAGATGGGCGGCTGGTTCCGTAAAGAGATTAAAACCGTCGTGGACCTCAAGGGATTAAAGATGCGCGTGGGAGGCACCGGTGGTCTACCGCTCGTGAAACTCGGCGTGGTGCCGCAGCAGATACCGGGCGGAGACATTTATCCCGCGCTGGAAAAAGGCACTATCGATGCGGCTGAGTGGGTCGGCCCCTACGACGATGAGAAGCTGGGCTTCCACAAGGTCGCAAAAAACTATTACTACCCTGGCTGGTGGGAAGGCGGTCCGGAGCTTGATCTTTTTGTGAACATAAAGGCGTGGGAGGCGCTGCCCAAAGACTATCAGTCCATACTGGAAGGCGCGTGCTACGAGGCCAATGTCGATATGGTTGCGAAATACGACGCGCTCAATCCAGCCGCTTTAAAGCGATTGATCGCCGGGGGCGTGAAACTGCAGCCGTTTCCGAATGACATCATGGTCGCATGCTACAAGGCGACGCAGGAGGTCTACGACGAGATCGCGACCAAGAACGCCAAGTTCGCCAAAGTGTATGAGCCCTGGAAGAAGTTCCGCGAGGACCAGGTGCAGTGGTTCCAGGTCGCCGAGAACAGATTCGACAACTTCATGATCACCGCGGAACGCCAGTCGCAGCGCGGCGCCAAGAAGTAAGCGTGAAGCAGCAATTGTCGCCACGACCAAAAACCCGCTGCGGCGGGTTTTTGTTTCTGCGGCCTATCATTTAACCGGTTCGGTCGCGGCTTTTCCCGGATCAGCCGACGTGGGTGGCGCCGTGCCGCCGGCCGCGCGGTCGAACGCTTTTTGGGCGTCGTCCTGCTCGGATTCGGGTCCAGCGCCCTCGCTGCCCGGTCGTTGCGATTCTTCCGCCGGTACCTGGATCTGAATTTTGTTGATATCGATGGTAGCTTTCTTCGCCAGTCCGCCGGTCACGAGGCCCGGGAACGTGATGATCAGCGCAACCATGATGATTTGAATCAGCACGAATGGCACGGCGCCCCAGTAAATCTGTCCGCTCGTGACCTTGGGAATGAGTTTGCCCGTCGTCTTGTCGACGTAGTCCTTCACGGGAGCGACGCTGCGCAAGTAAAACAAAGCAAAGCCAAACGGCGGGTGCATGAATGACGTCTGCATATTGACACCCAGCAGCACCCCAAACCAGATCAAGTCTATGCCCAGCTTATCTGCGACCGGCCCGATAAGGGGAACGACGATGAAGGAGAGCTCGAAGAAATCCAGGAAGAACGCGAGGAAGAAAATCAGGATGTTCACAACAATCAGAAAGCCGAGCTGTCCGCCTGGCAGGTTCGTGAGCAGATGTTCCACCCACAGGTGTCCATCGACGCCGTAGAACGTCAGGCTGAACACGCGCGCGCCCAGCAGAATAAACACGACGAAAGCCGTTAGCTTCGCGGTCGAATCCATTGCCTGTCGCAGCAGGCTAAGAGATAGTCGACGGCGCGCCAGCGCCATCACCAGCGCGCCCGTCGCGCCCATTGCGCCGCCTTCGGTGGGTGTGGCTACGCCGAGAAAGATGGTTCCGAGTACCAGAAAAATGAGAGCGAGCGGTGGAATCAGCACGAATGTTACGCGTGTAGCGATGCGCGACAGCAGTCCAAGCTTAAGCACATGATTGATCACCGACGCTGCGAAAGCTACGCCGACCCCTACCGATGTCGCCACGACCAGTACTTCGTCTACAGGCGCATCCGCCGCGTAATAATATTTGGCGAACGCAACGGCACTCACAACCGCCACAATGAAGAGAACAATCAATGACGGGGTGCCGCTGCTGCCGTTCGATTCCCTGAAGGTGCGCGCGTCCAGCGGCAGCGCCGGCGCCCACGATGGTTTGAATAGCGTGACGCCAATTGCGTACACCGCATAAAGCCCGGCCAGGGTGATGCCGGGAATGAACGCGCCCGCGTACATATCTCCGACCGACTTGCCGAGCTGATCGGCCATGATGATGAGCACGAGCGACGGCGGAATGATTTGCGCCAGCGTGCCGGAAGCGGCGATGACGCCGGTTGCAAACCGGCGGTCGTATCCGTAGCGAAGCATAATGGGGAGCGAGATCAAGCCCATCGAGATGACCGACGCTGCGACGACCCCGGTAGTTGCGGCGAGCAATGCGCCGACAAAAATAACGGCGAAGGCAAGGCCGCCGCGTAGAGGGCCGAACAACTGGCCGATGGTATCTAACAGGTCCTCCGCCATGCCGCTTCGTTCGAGGATCAGACCCATGAATGTGAAGAATGGGACCGCGAGCAGCGTGTCATTAGACATGACACCCCATATGCGCTCAGGCAATGCCTGAAACAGGGATTGCTGCAGCAATCCCAGATTTATGCCGACGAGCCCGAAGAAGATACCGATCGCGGCAAGCGAAAATGCGACCGGGTAGCCGAGCAGCAGCACCACAATCAGCGCCGCAAACATGAGCGGCGCCATGTTCTGCGTTATGAACGCGATCATGTCGGCGCTCCGCGTTGTTTGCGAATCTCTTCGGCGAGTTGCTCCTCGGCGCTTGGCCCTTCCTGCTCTTCCGATGGGTCCGCAATCAAGCCAAGAAGAAACGCCACCCGCTTAATGAGTTCGGACAACCCTTGCAGAATGAGGAGCAGGAATCCAATCGGGACCAGAAGTCGCGCCGGCCAGATTACGAGGCCGCCCGCATTGCTGGAAACCTCATGCCGCTGATAGGTGTCGACGAAGACCGGCCACGACAGCCACATGATCGTGACCGCCATGGGCAACAGAAACAATATTGTGCCGAAGATGTCGATCCAGGCCTGAACGCGTTTTGAAAACCGCCCCGTTACGACGTCGATGCGAATATGCTGGTTATGGAGGAGCGTGTAGCCGGCGCAGAAAAGAAAGATCGCGGAAAATAAGTACCACTGTATCTCGAGCCAGGCATTCGAGCTCATGTTGAATGCATAGCGGATGACCGCATTCCCGGCGCTGATCAGAACTGCAACGAGAACCAGCCAATAGGTCAGGCGGCCGATCTTTTCGTTAAGCCCGTCGATTGCACGCGAAATCTTGAGCAGCGTTTCCAAGGCATCCTCCGCAGGCTCGTTTCTTCTGGCCGAGGTCATGATACGCAAAACCCGGCGGCATGGCTCAAAAACCCTGCAGTTATTCGCCCGGTCAGTTCAGCCTTTCCGTCCCCGAACCAACCGGCACAGTAGCCGCAGGCAAGAATGCTAAAATTAGTAATTTAGGGCGGCAGCGCATGTATTCCGAGCAAGAATCGATAGCCAGCTTCGACCCTGAATTGTGGTGGGCACTCGAGCGCGAAACCCAGCGCCAGGAGGACCACATCGAGCTTATTGCGTCCGAGAACTATGCAAGCCGGCGCGTGCTCGCGGCGCAGGGCTCGGTCCTCACCAACAAATACGCCGAGGGCTACCCGGGCAAGCGCTATTATGGCGGCTGCCAATTCGTGGATGTTGTCGAGCAGCTTGCGATCGATCGCGCGCAGGAATTATTCGGCGCTGAGTATGTGAATGTGCAGCCGCATTCCGGCTCGCAGGCCAACTTTGCTGTGTACTCGGCCGTGCTGCATCCGGGCGATACCATACTCGGCATGTCGCTGGCGCATGGCGGCCACCTTACGCATGGCGCCACAGTCAATATCAGCGGCAAGCTTTATCACGCGCTCACGTACGGCCTTGATCCGACGACTGAAGCGATCGACTACGATCAGGTCGATGAGCTCGCGCGCCTGCACCAGCCGAAACTGATCGTTGCCGGAGCTTCAGCTTATGCGCTAGCCATAGACTGGCGGCGCTTTCGCGAAACAGCGGACAACATCGGCGCATTGCTGATGGCAGATGTTGCTCACTACGCCGGCCTTATCGCCGCGGGGCTTTATCCGAGTCCCGTTGGTATTGCAGATTTCGTAACGAGCACGACGCATAAGACATTGCGCGGCCCGCGCGGCGGCCTGATACTCGCCGGCGCCGACCACGCGAAGGTCCTGAACTCGTCCATCTTTCCCGGCAGTCAGGGCGGTCCGCTCATGCATGTCATCGCGGCGAAGGCAGTCGCGTTCAAGGAAGCGCTGGCGCCGGAATTCAAGGTGTATCAGCAGCGGGTGATCGATAATGCGCGTGCCATGGCCGAGGCGTTGCAACGCCGCGGTTTACGCATAGTGTCCGGCCGCCCCGATTGCCACATGTTTCTCGTCGACTTGACGAGCAAGCGCGTGACCGGCAAAGATGCAGAGGAAGCATTGGGACGCGCTCACATCACAGTCAACAAGAATGCGATTCCCAACGATGCGCAGAAGCCGGCTATTACGAGCGGCATCCGGCTTGGTTCACCGGCGATTACCACGCGCGGATTTGGCACTGGTGAAACGGCAGCGCTCGCTGACCTGATCGCCGATGTGCTCGAGGCGCCGGAAGACGAACAGGTCATATCGCGCGCAGGGGAAGCGGCGAAAGCGCTCTGCGCAAGATTTCCCGTATATGGATAAGGAGTCCACGAATTCGCGAGTGCGGATTGCAAATGCAGCATTTAGGATCCGGAAATGAGGATGAATGGATGCATGAATGGCGGCTGGTCCTGGCTGCATGGCTTTATCTTGCATCGCTGAATCCAGAATTCAGAATTGCGCATCCTTCTCTCTAACCCATGCATTGTCCCTTCTGCAAAGCCGTTGACACCCAGGTCATCGATTCGCGCGTGAACGACGACGGCGACAGCATCCGCCGGCGCCGGCGGTGCGCAGCATGCAATAAACGATTCACCACTTATGAAACGGTCGAATTGCGCATGCCGCAGCTCGTGAAGCAGGACGGCAGTCGCACGGAGTTCGATCTCGACAAGCTGCGCACGGGCTTCATGCGTGCATTACACAAACGGCCCGTCCCGACACCGCTTGTCGACGATGCAGTCGGCACTATCACCCAACAGGTATTGGCGCTGGGCGAACGCGAAATCGAGTCGCGGCGCATTGGCGAGATGGTTATGAAGGAGCTGTATAAACTCGATAAGGTCGCCTATATTCGCTTTGCATCGGTATACAAGAGCTTCCAGGACGTCGATGACTTCCAGGACGCCATCAAGGAAGTGCAGAAGCCATCGGCCAAGAGCAAGTAACAGCACCGCCTACTCCATGATCGATGCAGTCGACCTCGAATTCATGGCACGGGCACTTAAACTCGCTGAGCTCGGCTTGTACACGACCACGCCGAACCCGCGCGTCGGCTGCGTAATCGTGCGCGACGGCATGGTCGTCGGCGAAGGGTGGCATGAGCATGCGGGCGGTGCGCATGCAGAAATTGGTGCGTTGAAAAGCGCCGGAGAACGCGCGCACGGCGCAACCGCCTATGTATCTCTGGAGCCTTGTCATCATCATGGTCGCACGCCACCGTGCGATCAGGCCCTGGTTGCCGCCGGCGTCAAACGGGTGGTTGCTGCGATGCTTGATCCGGATCCTCGTACTGCAGGGCAAGGCGTTGCGTATTTGCGGGAGCGTGGCACCGAGGTTGATTGCGGCGCGATGGAGGGCGAAGCAGTGGACCTCAACAAAGGTTTCATCTCGCGGGTAACGCGCGGACGCCCATGGGCGCGCCTTAAGGTCGCCGCAAGCCTCGACGGCAAAACGGCATTGGTCAATGGCAAAAGCCAGTGGATCACACAGCAAGAGGCCCGCGACGATGCGCATCACTGGCGGGCGCGCTCGTGCGCCGTCTTGACCGGCATTGGCACTGTCCTCGACGATGACCCGCTTCTAACGGTGCGTGCCGTCACCACGCCGCGGCAACCGTTACGAGTGGTGGTCGATAGTCGTCTCGAGATACCGCTGAACGCGAAGATACTCGAGGGCGGCGGGGTAGTCATTGCGTGCGCGACGGTTGACGAACGGAAATCGGCGCGTCTGCAGGAATTGGGAGCGGAAATCATCACGCTGCCTGATGCATCCAAAGCAGGCGCGAAAGTCGACTTGCCGGGGCTCATACAGGCGCTGGGCGCACGCGGCATCAATGAACTGCACATCGAGGCCGGACACAAACTCAATGGATCGTTATTGAAGGAAGGATGCGTCGATGAGGTTCTTCTATACGTCGCGCCATGCTTGCTGGGAGATCGCGCGCATGGGATCGCGGAGCTGCCCGAACTTACCGACCTCGGGAAGCGCGTGTCACTCAAGTTCGATGATGTGCGCCGCATGGGCTCAGATATCCGCGTGCTGGCGCGCATCGAGTCACGCTGAAATGTTCACCGGAATCGTTCAAGCGGTTGGACGTGTCCGCGCGCTAGAGGCGCGAGCCGGTGGTGCACGGATAGTCATCGACGCCGGCATGCTCGATCTCTCGGATGTGCGGATTGGCGACAGCATTGCGGTCGATGGTGTCTGCCTCACGGTCGTCGCGCTCGACGGTGCGGCACTGACCTTTGATATATCGGCGGAGACAGTCGATTGCACCAGCGCCTTTCGTCGGGAAGCCGGCGTCAACCTGGAAAAGGCTTTGCGCCTTGCCGACCGCTTAGGCGGGCATCTAGTGAGCGGGCATGTTGACGGAATTGGCACGGTGGTCGAGTTCGAAGCGAGAGGTGATAATCGCTGGCTGGCGGTGCGAACGCCGCTCGATATCGGGCGCTACATCGCGCGCAAGGGCGCGATCGCAATCAACGGCGTCAGTCTTACTGTAAATGCCGTGCACGACGCCGTTTTCGAAGTAAACCTCATTCCGCACACGCTCGAAGCAACCAATCTGCATGCGCTGAATATCGGGGCGCAGGTAAATCTCGAAGTCGACATGCTGGCCCGCTACATCGAACGCTTGAGCTCGGCGCATCAATAGGCGTATTTGCGCATTCCCGCGCGAGTGCGCGGCGTGCGAACTTTCCATTCATTCCGGGTGCCACAGAATCTGGCGTGACCGGTCGCAAGGCGTTTACATGAAACGAATGGTTTTGTTCGCGTTGTTTGCGCTGCTAACGTCTGCCATCCATTCAGTGAACGCGGCCGTTGCCGACACCATCGCGGAGCGAGTCAAACCGTGTACCGTCTGCCACGGACCGGAAGGCCGCCCGGGTCCGGACGCGTACTATCCCCGGCTGGCCGGGAAGCCGCGCGGCTACTTATACAATCAGTTGCGAAATTTTAGGGAAGGCCGGCGCTATTACAGGCCGATGGCGTTACTGATTGAAAATCTTTCCGACGAATATCTGAGCGAGATGGCGGCGTATTTCTCGAGTCTCAGCGTTCCGTACCCCGCCGTGCGCGGAACGCTGGACGAGGCACGAACACAAACGGCGCGCCGCCTGGTCACGCTTGGTGAACCGGGCAAAGACATCCCATCGTGCATGGCGTGCCACGGCAAAGCGTTGATGGGTATAGCACCGGATATTCCCGGCCTACTGGGCTTGCCGGCCGATTACATCAATGCTCAGTTCGGCGCATGGCGAGTCGGCTCGCGCCATGCACAGGCCCCGGACTGTATGGCGGAAATCGCCAAACGCGTTACGGCTGTCGAAGCGAGCGCTATCTCCGCGTGGCTTGCGATCCAACCGGTTCCCGACCAGGCGCGTCCCGATTCGAGTTCGGAAGCGCTGCCGCTAAAGTGCGGAAACATAAGCGGTCGAGCGGACCAATGAAGCGTGCAGCCACCATCTTCGTGGCAACGATCGCCGTAATTGCCATCGCAGCGATATTCAATGCAAAGCTATCCAACCGCCACATTTCGACTCGCCAAACTGACTCTTCACCCACGCAGCCGGGACGCGGCGAGTACCTGGCAAGGGCAGGCAATTGCATCGGCTGCCACACGGCGCAAGGCGGCCCTGATTACGCGGGCGGCCGGAAATTGCCGACACCGTTTGGAACTTTCTATACGCCTAACATAACGCCCGACCGGGAAACCGGCATCGGTAGTTGGACCTCGGACGACTTCTGGGCGGCGCTCC
This sequence comes from uncultured beta proteobacterium, assembly GCA_963829085.1. GTDB lineage: Bacteria > Pseudomonadota > Gammaproteobacteria > Burkholderiales > SG8-41 > PALSA-1004. The sequence goes on from CAWHHJ010000012.1 coordinate 261,873, forward strand.
ATAACGGTGAATCGCCCGATGGCCGCGTGCTGTATCCGACTTTCCCGTATACCGAGTCCACGAAGGTGACACGGGAAGATTCGGACGCGATCTTTTTATATCTGCGTTCGGTGCCCGCCGTCAGCCAGCGCAGCCCTGCACATGAGGTACGGTTCCCATATAACGTTCGCCCGTTGCTGTACGTGTGGCGCGCGCTGTACTTCCGTCCCGGCGTTTACGAACCGGAGCCGGCACAAGGCGCCGAGTGGAATCGCGGCGCGTACCTCGTGCAGGGATTAGGGCACTGCAACGCATGTCATGGAAACCGCAACGCACTCGGCGCGACGCGAGGCGCGGCACTCGGCGGCGGCCAGATCGCTGGACTCAATTGGTACGCGCCATCGCTCGTGTCGCGCACGGAAGCCGGCATCGCGGACTGGCAGGTCGACGACATCGTCAAGTTGCTGGCGACAGGGATTGCGTCGCGCGGTGTGGCATCCGGACCGATGGCGGAGGTCGTTAGAGCCAGTTTGCAACATTTGACAGCGAATGATCTGCGCGCCATCGCGGTATATTTGAAATCGCTACCGGAGAACACAGCTACGATCGCCGCGCCGTTGCCGGAAACAAGCGATGACATGCGAAAACAATTCGCGCGAGGCGCCGCGGTCTACGAGAAGAACTGCAAGGACTGTCACGGTACCTCGGGTGAAGGCGCGCCAGCTGCATATCCCGCGCTTGCGGCTAATCGCGGCGTGACGATGCGCTCGCCGCTCAACTCGATACGCAGTGTGCTGAACGGAGGCTATCCGCCGTCGACCGCCGGCAATCCGCGGCCATATGGTATGCCGCCCTTTGCGCAAAGCCTGTCTGGTGATGAGATTGCCGCTGTGCTGTCGTACGTGAGAAACGCCTGGGGCAATCGCGCCAGTTTTGTCAGCACCCTCGAAGTGGAGCGTAGCAGAGGGGCCGGCTACTGAATCAGTGGCAAGTCATTAGCGCAAGGTCACCGTCAAGCTCGGCTCTTCACCAGCCGCCGCCAGCGCGGGTGTGCTATCGAACTCCATAAGCGTGCCGTTCGCGAAATGCAGGCGATCGATCCCCGCCGCGGGGGAGACATATACCCAGTGCTCGTGCCACGCGCTCTTCGTTTTGTTGCGCGTTATCTTGCTCGGGCGTCCCCATCGCGGCAGGTTAAGTACCTGGCTGTCGGACATCCCGACGGTAAGCGGTGGACGTGTCGAACTGTGTAGCGCCTGCGTCGCTACAGCGCTGGAAATCTCGGGGTGAGCGTTGGCGATTGCGATGGCCGCTGACCGTTGACCTTTAGGGCACGGTACCGATTGATAAGTGACGCCGTTCCTGTCTGTGCATTTCACGATCTCTTGTGCGTGCGCTGCGGCGGTGCAACTGAAGACAAGGGCGGTGATGGCAACTGACTGTTTGCATCGTCTCATGGCAACACCGTTTAGAAGCGCGCGAGGATAAGCGAATGGTGCCTGTGCTACATCCAAAACGGACTCGGCGCGCCGCGCATTTAGCCGTAGGAGTGGCGCTCGTCTACGTGGAACCAAACGCAGGTGCTCGACCTGCACGAGAGTTCGTGCGTTGCTCGTGCGCGGTGCGGGACTGCTATCATTGCGCATTGAGCGCCGATAGAGCGCCGGCACGCCCGGAAAGAATCACATGCCCGTAAGCCCGACAGCGGAGATCATCGCTGACATCCGCGCCGGCAAAATGGTGATCCTCGTAGATGAGGAAGACCGCGAGAACGAAGGCGACCTTGTGCTTGCGGCAGACTTCGTTACGCCCGATGCAATAAATTTCATGGCGCGATTCGGTCGCGGCTTGATCTGCCTCACGCTTACCGAGGATAAGTGCCGCAGTCTCAATCTACCGTTGATGGTGGCGCGTAACAACTCACCGCTCGGCACCAACTTCACGGTGTCCATCGAAGCCGCACACGGCGTAACCACCGGAATTTCGGCGGCCGACCGTGCACGCACCGTTCAGGCCGCGGTGCGGGCCGATGCGGCGCCACAAGACATCGTCCAGCCCGGACATGTGTTTCCGCTCATGTCGCAAAACGGCGGAGTACTGGTGCGTGCCGGACACACGGAGGCCGGATGTGATCTGGCGCAATTGGCGGGTCTGACACCTGCATCCGTTATCTGCGAGATACTCAAGGACGATGGCGAAATGGCGCGCCTTTCGGATCTGGTTGAGTTTGCGAACCGCCACGGCTTGAAGATCGGCACGATCGCGGACCTTATACAGTACCGCAGCCGTAATGAATCGCTGGTGAGCCGCGTTTCCGAACGCGACATCGAAACCGTGCATGGAAAGTTCCGACTTATCGTTTACAGCGACAAAATCGGCGCTGCGACGCATCTTGCATTAGTCAAAGGACGCATCACGCCGACAAGCGAGGTTCTCGTTCGTGTGCATGAGCCCTTGTCCGTGATCGACCTGCTAGACGTGCGCAGCGCGAGCCATTCATGGAATTTCAATCAGGCGCTCGCCGCCATCAGCCGTGCCGAATGCGGCGTGATCGTGCTATTACATCGGCCCGAGTCTGCGCTGGACCTCATGGAGCGCGCTCAGCCGGGCGCGATTGCGGCGCCTCAAAAAAACGCGTTGCGTACCTACGGAATCGGCGCGCAGATATTGCGCGATCTCAAGGTCGCGAAAATGCGTTTGCTCGCGAAGCAACGTAGAATGCCAAGCATGGCGGGATTCGACTTGCAGGTCGTTGGTTATCTCAATCCGGAAAATTAGTCTCGCCACTCGCGGCCAGACTTAATAGATGTCAACGTACGATTCAATGACGGAAATCCAAGGGGCCAGCAATGGGGCGGGTATGCGCGTCGGCATTACAGTCGCCCGCTTCAATGCGAGCGTTGGTGACGGATTGCTTGCGAGCTGTACCGGGATGCTGGCCAAACTCGGCGTGCGCACCAGCGACGTGACGATCGTATCGGTGCCCGGCGCGCTTGAGATTCCCTTGGCACTTCAGAGGATGGCAGGGACCGGTGAATTCGATGCATTGATCGCGCTGGGCGCGGTGATTCGCGGTGAGACATATCACTTCGAAATTGTCTCAAACGAATCTGCAAGCGGCATCATGGCGGTGCAGCTCGATGCCGGGATCCCGATCGCAAACGGAATCCTGACGACCGAGAGCGATGAGCAGGCCGAGGCGCGCATGGCGCAAAAGGGCGCCGAGTGCGCGGCGGTGGCAATTGAAATGGCCAGTCTGATGCGCGAGCTCGCGCGCAAATGACCTTTGGTGGACGCCGTTATGGCTAAGACAAGCCGTCGTCGTTCCCGCGAATTCGCGATGCAGGGCCTGTATCAGTGGCAGCTTGCCGGCACCGACGCGCCGACGATCGAGCGGCAGATGTCGATCGCGAAAGGCTTCGACAAAACGGACCGCAACTATTTCTCATCGCTGCTCGCCGGCGCCATACGGGAGTCAGACCGCCTTGAGCACCTGCTCGAACCGTATCTCGATCGCAAAATCGCACAACTGAGTCCGGTCGAGCGCGCAATCCTGCTGCTTGCCGCGTATGAGATGCACAGCCATCCCGATGTCCCGTATCGCGTAGTGATTAACGAAGCGGTCGAGCTTGCCAAAAACTATGGCGGCACGGATGGCTTTAAATATGTAAACGGCGTGCTCGACAAGCTGGCAGCCGATCAACGCCCTGCCGAAACCGCACGCAGATAGCCCGGGAAACCAAGCAGGAATGGACGACAAGCTCAAGCGCAAAATGATGATGTTCTACGCGGGCGGAATTATCAACGCTCTCTTGGGACTTTATGTTTTCTTCGAAGGCACATCGTTTCTGCCCGCTGATACGGTGCGTACCCTCGTGATCGTCTTCGTGCTTTTCGCCGCCGTGGACTTTTATTTGCCGTATTCATTAAAGAAGAGATGGCTCGAGCAAAACGCCGGTAAGCAGAGACAAGGCGGCGCTGATCCTGTTCAGCGTCCCTGACGCGTGGCGACGTCCGAATTCGACCTGATCCGCCGCTACTTCACGCATCGAGGCCGGCACACAATACTCGGCGTCGGCGATGACGCAGCTCTCGTAACATCACGGCGCGGATTCGATTTGGTGATTTCGGCGGACATGCTCGTTGCCGGCCGGCACTTTCGTCACGACACCAATCCGCGCCGCCTCGGACACAAAGCGCTCGCGGTCAATCTTTCAGACATGGCCGCCATGGGCGCAGAGCCGCGTTGGGCAACACTCGCACTTGCGTTGCCGGCTGCGGATGCGCGATGGCTAAAAGAATTTTCGAGCGGCTTCATGACGCTCGCGCGGCGCTTCGATGTCGATCTCATTGGCGGTGATACGACGCGAGGTCCGCTCAATATCTCAATACAGATAATGGGCGAAGCGCCGAGGGGCACTGCTTTGCGGCGGGACAAAGCGAAAATCGGGGACGATATCTGGGTCTCGGGGACGCTCGGTGATGCGGCGCTCGCCGTGGCCATGCACAAGCGGCGTATCCGGCTTACTCCACAAGAGCGTGCGCAATGCGAGTCGCGGCTCGACCGCCCGCAACCGCGCGTCGCGCTCGGTCTCGCCTTAAGAAACCTTGCTCACAGCGCAATCGATGTCTCCGACGGCCTGCTGGCGGATCTCGACCATATCCTCGAACGTTCGGGGGTTGCGGCTGAGATCGCGATAGCGGCACTGCCGGCGTCAAAGATTATTGAGCGCCATCTGCGGGAAGTTGTGGCGTTGCGCGCGTTGCTCGCCGGAGGCGACGATTATGAGCTTTGTTTTACTGCACCGCGGCCCGCGCGCGCGAGAATAATCCGTGCCGCGCGCGAAGTACGCGTTGCGGTTACACGGATTGGCAACGTGCTGGCGTGCCGGCGGCACGTTCCCCGGCTCGTTGTAAGAGCACCGGATGGTTCTGCAATGCGCGTAGTGCGCGGAGGTTACGATCACTTCTCATGATCGTTCGCCGGGACTGGCGTTCATGCTGCGCCATCCCGCTCACATCGTCGCACTCGGAGGCGGTGCAGGCCTGTTTCCCCACGCGCCGGGAACTGCCGGAACGCTGATCGCATTTCCGTTGTTCTGGGCGTTGGAATCGTATTGTCCCGTAGCGGTGCAGATCGGCTTCCTGGCGGGCGGCTTTCTCATCGGCATATGGGCGTGCGGCATCACCGGGCGTGCGCTTGGCGTTGCTGATCACGGGGCCATGGTATGGGACGAGGTTATCGCTTTTGCGCTGGTGCTCTTTTTCACGCCGCCCGGATGGAAATGGAAACTCGGCGCGTTTGCTGCATTTCGCTTTTTCGATATTGTGAAACCGCCGCCGATCCGCTATTTTGACTCCAAGTTGAAGAGCGGGTTCGGCGTCATGTTCGATGATCTGCTCGCGGCCGGCTATACGCTCATCGTGCTCGCTGTCCTGAGAGTGGCCGTCGTGTAACGGCGCTAGATCATATTTGAATGAGCTGGAGCCGGTGACACTCGCGACGCAGCTGGTTGAGCACTGTCGCCGTCATGATGCCGCGCGCACAACTCGAGCATCTCTTTGGCTGCCGGCAGGATGTTTGCCGCAAGATCTTCTTTCCAGATGAGTCTTTGATAAGCATTGGCCCATCTAAATCCACTCCCTTCCTGGATGCCGAGATAGTTCCAATACTGCATTGACGAGGCCTTCGACGGCGCTGTCGGCTTGAAAATCAGATAACGCACGGCGGAATTCAAGTACATCAAAGCGCACGGGCCATTGTTGACCGAGAGATTCAATTCGGCCCATTCGTACAGAGCCGCGCGAATCGGCAGGCTGATGTCGTCTAGGAAACCATCGTTCAAGACGACCACAGGATGTTCTACCTTGAGCTCGTCCGCGACCTGGTTCCACTCATTGATGCTGCTGTTGCGAACACTATGGTAGTGAGAAGCTCTAATCGTTATGACGACCGGCCTGCGCGGATAGCGCTGCATAACATTACGCATTGCCCACTCGGGCGCTCTGCAGCCCACGATCGGTCCTTCGCGGTTCAGGTATTTGGCGGTGTACGGGAGGCGGACCCCGCCCGACTGCTCGGGGAAAAGACTGAGACGTCGTACGGGAAATACGCGCGTTGCGGGAATGAGAACGTTATCGAGCAGTTGCTGCCTGCTGACTATATCTGTGGGTTCGAGATCGTCTTCACGGAAGCCATGATTCGGGCCCGGGAGAATATCAAGGTCGAACGCACCCTGCGCATAGGTGCCGCAGATCGCGAGAAATACCAGGAAGTCGTAGGATGCCGGCGCGTTCGCGAGATCGTATGTGAATTTAGGGAAGGTCGACTTGCGCTTGATCGCCGTCAAGAACGCCTTAAGCATGCCGTCTTTGTAAACCCTTATAGTACTCGCCAGTCGGCCATGGATGCCTGACAATGCGGCGACGCCATGGTTACAGGTGTCTATTTCTTTTGATCTTAACATCGCCGGCGTACTGTCACCACTGGGATGGCACGGCTATGCAAGCAGGGCGTCCCCGGACCGGGGAGTTACCGTCACATGGATCTACACCTATATAACCTCTCGCAAAACGTCGGCAAGCTCTTGCTGGCGACGTCTAACTTTCTGGTCACTGCGGAGTCGTGTACCGGCGGGTGGATCGGCGAGGCCATTACGATGGTACCCGGCAGTTCCGCCTGGTACGAGCGCGGCTTCATTACCTACACAAACGCCGCCAAACGCGAAATGCTCGATGTAAACGCCAATACACTCGAAACGTTTGGCGCCGTTTCAGAAGAGACCGTTCTCGAGATGGTCGCCGGCGCACTGGCGCACAGCACGGCGCACATTGCCGCTGCAGTGAGCGGCGTAGCCGGACCAGGCGGCGGCACGGCAGCTAAACCCGTGGGCATGATTTGCCTCGCGTGGGCGAGGAGAGGACGGGACGCGGTTGCAGAAACGCAGCAATTCACCGGCGACCGTGAGTCGATCCGCCGCCAATCGGTCGAGCGCGCACTCGAAGGTGTGCTGCAGATCGCTGCGAAGTAGTACCAACGTCATAGCCGTCATCCCCGCCGTGAGCATCGCGTTGTTGCTGTATGGGTGGCGCATATCGTAAATGCGAACATGCGCCGCTCGAGACAGCGGGCATGCAGCCGCAACGGCTTAGGGCCGATCTAAGTATGCGATAATTGAAGGAGCTTAAATGGGAAATATCATGGACGAAAACAAAACGAAGGCACTGGCTGCAGCTCTGTCGCAAATAGAAAAGCAATTCGGTAAAGGCTCCATCATGCGGCTGGGTGAAGCCGATATCTCCAAGGACATTCAGGTCGTTTCGACCGGATCTCTAGGCCTTGATATCGCCCTTGGAATCGGCGGCCTGCCGCGGGGACGTGTGATCGAGATTTACGGCCCCGAATCTTCCGGCAAAACGACGCTTACACTGTCTGTGATCGCACAAATGCAAAAGCTTGGCGGCACGGCGGCTTTTATCGATGCAGAGCATGCGCTCGATCCGCAGTATGCACAGAAGCTCGGCGTTAACGTCCAGGAATTGCTGATATCGCAGCCTGACAATGGCGAACAGGCGCTCGAAATCGCCGACATGCTCGTGCGTTCGGGTTCAGTGGATGTCGTGGTCGTCGACTCGGTCGCTGCGCTGACGCCGAAAGCAGAAATCGAAGGTGAAATGGGCGAACCTCAGATGGGGTTACAGGCTCGCCTCATGTCGCAGGCACTGCGCAAACTGACCGGCAATATCAAACGGTCGAACACGATGGTGATTTTCATCAATCAGATTCGCATGAAGATCGGCGTAATGTTCGGTAATCCTGAGACCACAACCGGCGGGAACGCACTCAAGTTCTATGCGTCCGTGCGCATCGACATCCGACGTACCGGTGCGATCAAAAAAGGCGACGAAGTCATCGGCTCCGAGACACGCGCCAAAGTCGTCAAGAACAAAGTGGCGCCGCCCTTTCGCGTCGCCGACTTCGATATTTTGTACGGCGAAGGCATTTCGCGCGAAGGCGAGATCATCGAGCTTGGCGTATTGCACAAGATCGTCGACAAATCCGGGGCGTGGTACACCTACGGCAAGGAACGGATCGGGCAGGGCAAGGACAATACGCGCGATTACCTCAGAGAACATTCGGACATGGCGCAGGAGATCGAGAACAAAATCCGCGCCGCGATAGGCGTCGGTGGCGGAGCAGAGCCGGCAGAAGCCGCAGTCGCAGCGGAGAGGTAGGACCGAACGCAGCCTGCGGGCTCGCGCGCTCGCGATGCTCGCGCGCCGCGAGCATTCGAGACTTGAGCTCGTTCGCAAGCTCGCCCCATTCTCAGAGAACGCCGAAGAAGTTGCGTCATTGCTCGACGACTTCGAGCAGCGGGGCTGGCTCTCCGAGCATCGTTTCATCGAGCAGGTCACTGCATCACGGCGCCGCCGGTTCGGGGCGTCGCGAATCGCACATGAATTGCGTGAGAAAGGCGTGTCGGATGCAGCCGTAGCGGGTGCCAAGTCCCAACTGATGGAGACTGAGCTCGACGCCGCTCGAAACGTATGGATGAAGAAGTTCGGGACGCGTGCGGCTAATGCATCAGAGCGCGCGCGGCAGATCAGATTCATGCAGGGCCGTGGTTTTTCCCTCGACACCGTGCTTCGCATCATGAAACACGATGCCGGCGATGAAGAATAGGTCGGCTGGTGCGCTGTAATATGGTTTATTGCGCCAGTCGATCGGTTTGTATGTGAAAGAGATCAAGCGCCTGCGCTAACGGCGCGCCGCGTTTTGATACACAAAGGTTGAACATGAAAAGCAGCGAAATCCGCACCCGGTTCCTGGAATTCTTCAAGGAGAAGGGACATACGATTGTCCCGTCGAGCCCGCTCGTTCCTGGAAACGATCCGACGCTGCTCTTTACAAATTCGGGCATGGTGCAATTCAAGGACGTGTTTCTTGGCCAGGAGCAGCGGCCGTACCGGCGGGCGACCACGTCACAACGCTGTGTGCGGGCGGGCGGCAAACATAACGATCTCGAGAATGTCGGGTATACGGCGCGCCACCACACGTTCTTTGAGATGCTGGGCAATTTTTCGTTTGGCGACTACTTCAAGCGGGATGCGATTCATTTCGCGTGGGAACTCCTGACTTCGGTCTACAAGCTGCCGAAAGACAAGCTTTGGGTTACCGTCTACGAGACGGATGACGAAGCGTACAACCTGTGGGCCAATGAAATCCGGGTGCCGCGTGATCGCATCACGCGCATCGGCGACAAGCCGGCCGGAGGCTCGGATAACTTCTGGCAAATGGGCGAAACAGGTCCATGCGGCCCCTGCAGCGAAATTTTTTACGATCACGGACCAGAAGTCGAAGGCGGTCCGCCGGGCACAGCGGAAGCTGATGGTGATCGTTATATAGAAATATGGAATCTCGTCTTCATGCAGTTCAATCGCGACGATGCCGGCAAGTTGCATCCGCTGCCGAAGCCGTCCGTCGACACCGGTATGGGCCTCGAACGTGTCGCCGCGGTGCTGCAGAACGTGCATTCCAATTATGAAATCGATTTGTTTCAGGATTTGATCAAGGCGGCGGCGCGCGAGACGGGGTGCAGGGACCTGCACGACAATTCCCTCAAGGTCATCGCCGACCACATACGCGCGTGCTCTTTCCTCGTCGTGGATGGCGTCATACCTGGCAATGAAGGCCGCGGTTATGTGCTGCGCCGTATCATTCGGCGCGCCATACGCCATGGTTACAAGCTGGGACAGAAACAGCCGTTTTTCTTTCGCCTGGTGCCCGATCTCGTCAAGGCGATGGGCGCTGCTTACCCTGAACTCGTGAAGGCGCAGGAACGTGTCGCGCAAGTGCTGAAGCAGGAAGAGGAGCGCTTTGCGGAGACGCTTGAAAACGGCATGTCAGGTACTCGAAACGGCGCTGCAGTCCGAAGACAAGATGCTCGATGGCGACACCGTATTCCGGCTGTATGACACTTACGGATTTCCGCTCGACCTCACCGCGGACATTGCGCGCGAGCGCAATATCACCGTCGACTTTGCGGGATTCGAAGCGGCCATGGGTCAGCAGCGCGAGCGTGCGCGGGCAGCGTCCAAGTTCAGCGCGCAGACCGCCGTCGAATATAGCGGCCAGAAAACGGAGTTTCATGGTTATGACACGTTAATCCTGACCGGTAAAATCGTCGCTATCTATAAAGGCGGCACTGCGGTGGCTGCAATCGAGCCCGGCGATACTGCAGTCGTCGTGCTCGATCGCACTCCCTTCTATGCGGAGTCCGGCGGTCAGGTCGGCGATCGCGGCCAGCTCGTATCGAGTCGCGGCACGTTCCACGTCAACGACACGCAGAAAATACAGGCAGAAGTGTTCGGACATCACGGCGTGCTACACACCGGTAGGCTCGCGGTCGGCGACATGGTCGAAGCGCAGGTCGACACCGCTGCGCGCGCGCGCTCCGCCTACAATCATTCCGCCACCCACCTCATGCATGCAGCGCTCCGCAAAGTGTTGGGTTCCCACGTCCAGCAAAAAGGATCGCTTGTTGACGCGGACCGCACGCGATTCGATTACTCGCATAACGAGCCGCTCACGGCAGCACAGATACGCGAAATCGAAGATCTGGTGAACGAAGAAATCCGCCGTAACCGGCCAGTCGAAGCGCGCATCATGAAGTATGACGATGCGATTAAAACCGGTGCGATGGCGCTCTTCGGTGAGAAGTACGGCGACGAAGTGCGCGTACTCACCATGGGCGATTTCTCAACTGAGTTGTGCGGGGGCACGCACGTCCAACGCACCGGCGACATCGGCTTCTTCAAGGTCGTGTCAGAAACCGGCATCGCGGCAGGCATTCGACGTATCGAAGCGGTTACTGCGCAGGGCGCGCTGTCGTGGGTCCAGCAACAGGAAGCGAGTCTGCAGCAGGCCGCCGGGACGTTGAAAGCCCCGGTGCAGGAAGTGACGCAAAAAATAACTCAGATCATCGACAACGTGAGAAGCCTCGAAAAAGAGCTGGCGCGACTAAAGTCGAAGCTTGCTTCTTCGCAGGGCGACGATCTTGCTACTCAGGCGGCGGACGTGAAAGGCGCCAAAGTTCTCGCGGCAACCGTCGACGGCGCGGATGCGAAGGCCTTGCGTGAAGCGATGGACAAAGTCAAGGCGAAGCTCAAATCGTGCGCCGTGGTCCTCGCCGCGATCGCGGGCGACAAGGTCACATTGATCGCAGGTGTGAGCGCGGACCTCACGGCCAAGGTGAAGGCAGGCGAGCTGGTAAATTTCGTCGCGCAGCAGGTCGGCGGCAAAGGCGGCGGACGTGCTGACATGGCGCAGGCGGGCGGCAACGACCCGGCGAAGCTGCCCGCTGCATTGGCGGCAGTGCCGTCGTGGGTAGGCGAGCGTTTGTGAAGCAGCGCAGTTGCTTGACGATCATGCTGCGTCTGTAAGTCACGCTGGATAGTTCGAACGGCGGAGTGCGGTTTATCTTCGGCAGATTGTCAGATCAAGCTACCAGCGAACGGCGGGCCCTCGTCCTCTTAAGCTGCACGTACTTGATCTTGTCGGATCGCAGCTAGCGCGAGGCGCGTGATCGAATCGGCCGGTCTGAACCCGGGCGTAAAGAGTCGTCCACCGTCGCTCGGAAATAAGCCAGCAAGCGCCTCGGCAACCAGTCGCTCCGGCCGGGGAATGCTCCGGTGATAAAGCCTACGTGTCCGCCGGATGCTGGAAATTCAGCAGTGACTTGATTCGATACTTCGAGCGAAGTGGGCAGCGCCTGCTCAGGCAAAAACGGGTCGTTGCGCGCGTTTATCATGAGCGTCGGCACTGCAATGTGCTTGAGCAAAGGCTTGCTGCTTGCGCGCGTCCAGTAATCATCGGTGTCGCGATAACCATGCAGCGGCGCGGTGACAACATTGTCGAAATCACGCAAGGTCGCTGCGGCGAGCATGGCCGTGCGGTCGCATAAGCGCGGAAACTGCACGAGCTTCGCCATGGTCTTGCGCTTCATTGTGCGCAGGAAATTGCGCGTGTAGATCATGTTCAGTCCGCGGCCCAGCGCGTCGCCGGCGGCCATGAGATCGACCGGCGCAGAAACTGCTGCTGCCGCATGTATTACTTCAGCGGCCGCGCGCCGTTGTTCGCCGAGCCATTTGAGCAGCGCATTACCGCCGAGCGAAACACCTGTTGCGAAGAGGATGCATGCCGGCTGCATATCTTTCAGGCGTCGCAATATCCAGTCGATCTCAAGACTGTCGCCGGAATGATAGGCGCGCGAGTGCAGGTTGATCTCGCCGCTGCAGCCGCGGAAATGAACGACGGCGCCGCGCCAACCGATCTTATTTACTGCATGCATCAGCGCGGCTGCATAGGGGCTCGCCGACCCGCCCTCGAGACCATGAAACAGCACGACGAGCGGAACGGATTTGTCAACTGCGCTGTTGTCTTGTCCAGCCGCCCAGTCGACATCGATGAAGTCACCGTCAGGGGTATTCCATCGCTCTCGCCGATAAACTACTCGCGGCGGGCGGGCGAAGAGGGCTGCATAGATAGTCTGCGCATGGCCGCCGGGCAGCCACGCCGGCGCCTGATAGGGTTGAATTGAACCGTGGTCGCTCATCGGGCGTTAGCCATTGATGCGCCCGTCCGGCAGGAAGAAACTCGGTACAGAAGCGGACAAAAAGAAAGCGGGTCCATCCCGGACCCGCTTGATAGCTTCCCGAGCGGTGTCAGTCGCGATAGGACGGATCGATCTTGTCGAGCTTGCGCAGCAGCGCCGGCCATTCGAGCAGGCCCCAGCGGCGGCGCGCACCGGGTTTGAATCCGTCCTGCGTTTGTTTGACGACTTCCTGCGGCGGCAGGCGGATCTCCGTGTTGCATGAGAGCGTCGTAACCTGTAACTGACAGGCGCGTTCGAGCCGGTACATATTGTTGAAGCATTCGGGGATCGACGGGCCGACAGTGAGCAGGCCGTGATTGCGCAGGATCATCGCTTCGCGATTGCCCAAATCGTCGACCAGACGGGCGCGCTCATCGAGATCGAGCGCCGGACCTTCGTAATCGTGATAAGCGATATCGCCGAAGCGCATCGCCGTTTGCGCAAGCGGCAGCAGGCCTGTCTTCATTGCGGACACCGCCATGCCGGCCAGCGTATGAGTGTGAATCACGCAATCGACCTCATGCAGCGCGGCGTGCACAGCGCTATGAATGACGTAGCCCGCCTTGTTGATCTCGAATTCGGTTGCATTGAACAGTATGTTGCCGTCGATATCGATCTTGATCATGCTCGACGCGGTCATCTCTTCGTAGAGCATGCCATACGGATTGATCAGGAACTGGTCGTGCGTTCCGGGCACTCGCGCGGAAATATGGTTCGCAATCATCTCGGTCATGCCGTACTCATGCATGAGTCGATAACAGGCCGCCAGATTGACGCGTGTTTCCCATTCCTCGGCGCTTACCTGATCGCGCACCGCTTGCTTGCCCTTCTTGAGCTGAGTGATAGTCATTGTGCCGTTCCTTTCAGGCAGATAGTGTCGTTAGATTATCAGGCCCCTCGGGGCGCTGCCTAGCTTCGCGCCCATGCTCACGCTTTGGCCTGCGCGCCTGCGCTATTGCCGGCGAGCCGGCCGAATACCGATCCGGATACGAGGCCGGCGCCGCCCGCATAGTTATGATAGAAAAGGCCGCCCACCAGTTCGCCGGCGGCGTATAAGCCCGGAGATCGGTTTGCCGGCGGTGTCTTCGACCTGGCCGTTCGCCGGATCAATCTTCACGCCGCCAAAGGTGAACGTAACACCGCATGTGATTGCGTAGGCTTCGTAAGGCGGCGTGTCGAGCACGTTCGCCCAATTGGTTTTCGCGACCGGCAGACCCGTCGTGCCGCGCCCATCCTTGATCGCCGGGTTGAAGGGAACGTCAGTCTGCACCGCCTTGTTATAGTCCTTGAGCGTTTGCAGGCAGCGCTTGGCATCCACGCCCTCGAGCTTCGTCACGAGATCTTCGAGCGTGTTGGCGGTTACCTTCGTCATCTGTTTGATGCGATATTCGTCACGCAGCATATGCAGCACTTTTTTATCGAATATCTGCCACGCGAACATGTTCGGCTGCTCCATGATCACTTTGCCGTACTTCGCATAGGTGTAATTGCGGAAATCCGCGCCCTCATCGACGAAGCGCTCGCCTTTCGCGTTGACCATGATGCCCAGGGGATAGCTGTGCTTCTGAAAATTATCGCCAACGGCCAGATCGCCGAACGGCGGCGCGTTCTGGTCCCAGCCCACCGCATGACAACCGGACCAATGTCCGTACGGCAGCGCGCCCGCCTCGAGCGCCGCGCGAATACCGGCGCCGGTGTTGTAGCGGGTGCCGCGCACTTTCGCCAAATCCCAGTTAGGCCCGAGATAACGTGCGCGCATTTCAGCGTTTGACTCAAAACCGCCGCAGGCGAGCACGACTGCTTTTGCGGGAATTGCAACTGTGCGCCCTTCGCTGCGGGCGCGCACCCCTTTGACGCCGCTGTCGTCGGTGATGAGGCCGATGGCCGGGGTCTCGTAGTAAATCGGAATGCCTTCGCGTTCGCACGCCTTGTGCTCGAGCTCGATCAGGCCCGGTCCGCCGCCCCAGGTCTCGCAAGCAAGACCGCCCCAGAACTTGAACTTGCCGTCAACCTTGAATGCCTGGCGGCCGTACGGTGCTTGGAACTTCACGCCCTTTTTGCGCATCCACACCATCGTTTCGAAACTGCGCCTGACGAGTATTTCGCACAGGTCCGGATCCTGTACGGTAATTGGTAATGCGGCCCATATCATCGAAATACTGGTCTTCGGTGTAAGTGCCGTAATCGCACGTCTTCCGCTCGTCGTCCGTAATGTCATACAGCTGCGCGAGATCATCGGCGCCGTTGAACACGATGCGAACCGCGCCGGCCGTATAGCGGCTGTTGCCGCCGCAGTCATCGATTGGAGCCGCTTCCAACACGATCACTTTTGCGCCGGACTCACGCGCCGCGAGCGCTGCACAGCACGCCGCATTGCCTGCGCCGATGACGATAACATCGGGGTTGCCAAAATCAGTAGTGCTCATCGCTGTCCTCGGTATGGTATTGCGATAGGGATCGGAACGATGCGCGGCCCGGATACTGCGGACAATCGAGGGCACACGGCAAGGTGATAAACGAGCAGCTAATTATAGCTTCGATGCCGACTCAATGCAGTGTCTTGGGAGCGCCGTTTGCTATCGGACTCAGGCGCGGACGGCGTCGGCGAAGCATGATGCACTACCATGCGCCAGCCACTCGCCGTCCGCATGTATACATTCGGTAGCGATGACGGGGCCGCGCGCACGTGCTTCGCCGGCCACGGAGATCTGTTCATAGACGCTGTGCACGCGCAAGCGTCATTCCGTTCACGCGACTGCTGCTGGCGCAGCCGGAAACGCAGGGTTTGTCCCGCCAGAAAAGATCTGGCGCCACGCCTCGCGCACCTGCTCGACGCCCGACAGCCGCGGGCCCGCAGGATGCACGCACAAGATGTCATCATCATCCGCCCACACGCCCATCATGGCGTCGAGATCGCCTTTTTCGAAGGCCTCGTAAAAAGCCGCCTCCGCGTCCTGCGGCGTCGTGAACAGCGCGCGTTTCATGTCGAAGTGATTCTAGCAAAGTCGATCTGCTGCCAGACGTGGTCAGGCGTCAGCTTGCGCATGCAGTCGAAATGACCCAGTGGACAGACGCGCTGAAAGCAGGGGCTGCATGGGAGATCGAGGCGCAATACCCTGGCGTGAGTGCTCATGGGTGGCGTAAATCCCGGACTGCTCGAGCCGAAAAGAGCGAGCGTCGGTTTGTTGAGCGCCGCAGCAATGTGCATAAGACCCGAGTCGTTCGCCACCACGACGGTCGCCGACGCAATGACATCGATCGCCTGTGCGAGTGTTGTGCGGCCGCAAAGATTAACGCATTCGCCGCCACTTCCGTTCACGATCTCGGCCGCAACCGCGCGATCGTTCGCGGAGCCAACGAGCCAGACCTTGTAGCGCGCCTCTGCGAACTTGCGCGCAAGGTCGGCGAAATACGCGGGCGGCCACCGTTTTGCCGGGCCGTATTCGGCGCCCGGACATAACACTGCGATGTTGTCCGTATCGGCGATGCCAAGAGCAGCAAGAGTCGCTGCGCGTTGCTCGACATTCACAATCAGGCGCGGCGGATCGAGCGGCCGCTTGAGCGAAGCGCCCCGCGGTTCCGCCAGTGCCGCAAAACGCTCGACCATCAAAGGCAGCGCTTGCTTGTCCAGCGGTCGTGCGTCGTTGAGCAGACCGCACCGCGCTTCGCCAACATAACCCGTGCGCCGCGGTATCCGTGCAAAAAACGGAATCAGCGCCGACTTGAAGGAATTAGGTAGAACGATGGCGTGCGTGTACTCGCGCTCAGCAAGCGCTCTCGCGAGCCGGTAACGAGCCGCAAGCGCGAGTTCTCCATGTGCGAACGGGTTCACGAGTGTCGCGCTGATTTCCGGCATGCGGGCAAAGAGCGCATGTGTCCAGGCCGGCGCGAATGCATCGATGACGGTGTCTGCATCGCGCTCATGCAAGCGCCTGAACAACGGCTGCGCGAGCACGGCATCGCCGACCCACGCCGGCGCGATGATGAGCGTTCGGGCCATCAGCAACGGGAGTCCGACACAGGACCGCGTGACGCAAAGGCGGTCGTACAGCGCACGGTGTCGTCATTCATGCCGCGTTCTCCGTTTAAAGCACCAACGTGTGCCGGCTCGTCCGGCGAGCGTCCGGCTTTGACTTCGCCTTTAAGCGTATAGCGAGTGCCGCAATACGGGCACAGTGCCGTGCCCGTCTCCTCAATCGGCAGGAATACGCGAGGATGCGCATTCCAGAGGAGCATTTCCGGAGTCGGACAATGCAGCGGCAAGTCGGCTGCTGTCACGTCGATGTGACGCTGCGGTTTTCGGTTTGTGCCATCGAGCTATGCCGCAACCGGCGTCAACCAGTCGCGATAGGTCTCGCTTTTGCCGGTGACGACGTCGAAGAAACTCTTTTGCAGCCGCGCGGTCACTGGACCGGTTTTGCCGGAGCCGATCGTGCGCCCGTCCACTTCGCGGATAGGCGTTACTTCGGCAGCGGTCCCGGTAAAGAACGCTTCGTCCGCGATATAGAGATCGTCGCGCGTGATGCGCCGGGCGCCCACCGTGTAGCCCATTTCCTCGGCGAGTGTGATAACGGACCGGCGGGTGATGCCGACTAGTGCGCTGGTAAGTTCCGGCTCATAAATGTTTCCATCCTTCACCATGAAGAGGTTTTCACCTGAGCCTTCCGCAACGAACCCGTCCACATCGAGCAGCAGGCCTTCGTCATAACCGTGTTCGGTTGCTTCCAGGTTCGCCAATATGGAATTCGCATACGTACCTGAATACTTCGCGCGGCACATAGACACGTTGACATGATGGCGCGCAAATGACGATGTCTTCACGCGTATGCCTTTTTCAAGCGCTTCGGCGCCGAGATACGCGCCCCACGGCCATGCCGCGATCGCAACGTGGACTGTCGCGCCTTTGGGCGACACGCCCATTTTCTCGGAGCCATAGAAAGCGATCGGGCGGATATAGCACGACTCGAGCTTGTTGGCGCGAACCACTTCGCGGTGTGCCTCCATGACGGTTTCCCTGTCGTACGGAATCTTCATCATGTAAATATGCGCTGAATTGAAGAGCCGCTCGGTGTGCTCCTTCAGACGGAATATAGACGTGCCGCGCGCCGTGCTGTACGCGCGCAATCCTTCGAACACGGCAAGCCCGTAATGCAGCGAGTGAGTGAGCACATGGGTGTTCGCGTCGCGCCACGGCACCAGTTTGCCGTCATACCATATGTGACCGTCGCGGTCCGCCATCGACATCAGCATCTGCTCCCACGTGAAAACGTGAATTTTAACGTATTTCTTGTTTCGCAGTCCGGGCCGGTGGCGAAGCGCAGTTGGCATGCATGCAACATGCGACGACCGCATTCCTTGACCATGAAATTGATTGGTGTGAATATCCGAGCTACCGCCCGCAGCATAAATACGAGCGCATACAAGCTCGATAAGAAAACGGAGTTAAAAGCGATGCCGGACGCGAACAGCGGAATGCTGACCAGGTTAAGCAATCGCGTAATCAGCCCGACCGATACGGACGAGCAGCGGCTGCAGAAAACGCTGCTGATATTCGCCTGCGGCCTGATGGGATTCGCTGCCATGCTGTGGCTCGCAATCTACAATGCCATGGGCATCCGGTATTCGTCCACCGTTCCGCTTGCATATTTAGTCGTGTCCGCGGTGACGCTGGGTATTTATTTATGGAATCTCAATTTCGAGTTCTTCCGGTTCGCGCAGACGAGTCTGTATCTGTTCGTTCCCTTTATCATGCAGTGGTCGATCGGCAGCTACGTGACGTCATCGGGCGTCATGCTGTGGGCGCTGCTTGCCCCGATCGGCGTGATGGTTTTCCAGGGACCAAGGGAGTCGGTGCCGTGGTTCTTCGCGTATATCACGATGACTGCTGTTTCCGGATTCTTCGACTACTACCTTGCGTATGGCACCGAGCGCAGCTCCGGCATGCCGCTGCAAACGATTGCCGTCTTCTTTGCGCTCAATTTTGCATCGATGTCGACCATCGTATATCTGCTCGTCGTTTATTTCGTGCGCGAAAAAGACAGGCTCAAGGACGAATTGCATCGTCAGCATAGTCTCCTGCAGGTCGAGCAGGAGCGCTCGGAGCGTCTGCTGCTTAACGTGCTGCCGGCGAACATCGCAGAGCGTCTAAAGCGAGATTCGAGCGTCATTGCGGACGGCATCGCCGGCTGTACGGTTATGTTTGCCGATCTCACCGGTTTCACGCGTCTTTCGCAGGAACTGCCGCCGCGCGAGATGGTCGCGTTTCTGAATGACGTTTTCTCCTGGATAGACGGCCTCGCCGAGAAATACGGACTTGAGAAGATCAAGACCATCGGCGATGCTTACATGGTCGCGGGCGGCTTGCTCGCCTATCATGATGGCTACACCGAGGCGGTCGCTAATCTTGCGCTTGATGTGCGCGACGGCATGCGCGACCGTAAGACGAGCTCGGGTGAATCACTCGGCATGCACATCGGCATCGGCAGTGGCCCGGTCGTCGCCGGCGTCATCGGCGTGAAAAAGTTCATCTACGATTTGTGGGGCAATACTGTGAACATCGCAAGTCGTCTGACCTCCGAGGCATCGACCGGCGGCATCCTTGTAGATGTCGCGACATACAACCGGCTGCGGGCGTCCTATCGGTTCGAGGGCCCCGAGCCGCTGCTGGTTAAAGGGCAGGGTCCGTTAACGTCGTACCGGCTTATCGGCAAACTCGATACGACGACCAGCGATGGTCTACAGCAAACGCCGCCTGCCGCCATCGTCGCATAAGCACACTAGTATTGTCTCGTGGGAGTCGTCGCGCTCAGGTCGCTTGTGTTCCGTGAGCCGGTGACCGAATGTCTCCGAGCACCGCCGACCAAAGTCGGTTAACGGCGGCAATCTCGTTCTGAAAGGCGTCGCGCGCGACGCGGGCGTAACGGTCGCCTTGCAATCTCAACGCGTGCTGGCGTTTGCGAAACGCCCGGTAAGCGTCATGCACCGCCAGCGCCTTATCTTCGGGAATCAGGCCTAGCTTTGCGGCAAGCTTAAGCAATGCGAGATTACCGATGTTCCCCGTAAGCTCTGCGTACTTGTGTGCGTAGCCGAGCACGAGATACTGAACGATGAATTCCACATCGATCAAGCCGCCTCGATCATGCTTGATATCGAACCGGCCGCTCGTATTCGGATGCGCTGTTAGCATCTTATTGCGCATGCCGACTACTTCGTCACGCAATGTCGCGATCTCGCGCGGGCGCCTCAATACCTCATCGCGAACAGCATCGAAAATGCTGCCTATCGAGCGATCGCCGGCGACATAACGCGCCCGCGTGAGCGCCTGATGTTCCCACACCCACGCGTGTTCGCGCTGGTAGGCCGCGAAACCCTCGACCGGACTCACGAGCATGCCGCTCACACCGTCCGGGCGCAGCCGCAGATCCGTCTCATACAGGACGCCTGCCGATGTAATGCTTGTCAGCCAGTGATTGATGCGCTGTGCGAGACGCGCGTAGTTTTGCGGCCCCTCGGCCGCTGGATCCTCATAGAGAAAAATGATGTCAAGATCGGACGCGTAGCCAAGCTCCTTACCGCCGAGCTTGCCATAAGCAATGATTGCGAAGCGCGGTACATCCCGATGGCGGGATCGCAGCCCCTGCCACGCAATCCTCAGCACCTCGGCGAGGATGAGATCGGCAAGCGCGCTCAACTCATCCGACAGCTTCTCGAGGGGTAGTTCGCCCGCCAGGTCGCGGGCGAGCAAGCGCAAGGTCTGCGCATGCTTGAAATGGCGCAGCATATCCATCTGGCGCTCCTCATCGCCGGCCGCTGCGTCGACGCCCGCGCGCAGTTGCGCCGCGAGCTCCGTCCATTGAGGTGTGGAATGCAATGTACGGACATCCAGCAGCTCATCGAGCAGAATTGGATAGCGCGCGAGGTATTCGGCAGCCCACGGGCTTGCGCTCGCGAGGCGTGCGCCGCGCGCGAGTGCCTGCGGGTACTGGAGCAAAAGCGCAAGATAAGCCTCGCGCCGGCTGATACTTTCGAGCAGCGTCAACATGCGCTCGAGGGTGGCGTTCGGATTCTCCATGTCGGCGGCCGTCGCAACCACCATGGGCACCAGTTGTTCCATACGTGATTGACTCGCTTGCGGCATCTGACGAACACGCGCGCTGTTGCGCAGCGCCACAATGCGGTTGAGCGCGGCCTGTGCATCGCCGTAACCTGCCGCGCGCAGGATTTCGAGTGATTCCTCGTCGTCGCGATGCCATACTCTTGCCAGCGGGTGCGCCTCTTTCTCACTCGTGAAGATCGCCTCGAATTGCTGAGTTACACGTGCTCGATGCACGTCGAGCTGCGTACCCAACGCACCGTAGTCGGCATAATCCATCGCCGCTGCAATCAGAGCCTGGTCTTCCTGCTGGCCCGGTAGTGTCTGCGTTTGTTTGTCGTCGAGGTATTGCAAACGATGCTCGAGATTGCGCAGGAAAACGTAGGCCTCGGTCAGCTCTTGCACCGCAATTTCAGGAAGCAGCTTGTATGCGCCGAGGAGCGGCAGCACGACGAGAGTCGGTCCCTGCCGCAACGGCGCCTCATGTCCGCCGCGTATCAATTGAAAAAGCTGCACGATAAATTCGATTTCGCGGATGCCACCGGGACCCAACTTGATGTTGTTTAGAATCTCGCGGCGCTCGACTTCCTGCCTCACTTCCCGGTGCAGACTGCGCATCGATTCGAAGGCGCTGTAATCCAGGTGCCGCCGATAGACGAACGGGCGGACCAGTTTCTCGAGTTCGGCCGCCCGGTCACCGCAGACGACGCGCGCTTTTATCCATGCATAGCGTTCCCATTCACGCCCCTGCGTGACGAAATAAGTTTCCAGCATGTTGTAACTGACAGCCAGCGGACCGTCCGCTCCCAAGGGACGAAGACGCATGTCGACGCGAAATACGTAACCGTCCTCGGTCAGCTCATTGAGCAACTTGATCAGCCGGCGCGAAAAGCGGATAAAAAACTCGTGATTGCTAAGCGGTCGCGCGCCGCGAGTTTCGCCGTCTTCCGGATATGCGAACACGAGGTCGATATCGGAGGAGACGTTCAGTTCGTTGCCACCCAGCTTGCCCATGCCGATAACGTGCAAGGTCTGCACATCTCCGCTTTCTTCGCCAATGGGTTCGCCGTATCGCCCGGTAAATTCGCGCTGCAAGTGTTCCACTGCAGTACTGATAGCGATATCAGCAAGCGAGGTTATCGTCGACATCACCTCTTCGAGCGTCGCCAGTCCGCCGAGATCGCGCGCGATGATGCGCAGCATGACGCGCTTGCGCAGATCCCGCAGCGCATGCATGAGCGCTTCGTCGCTGGCGGCGCCAGCCAGCCGCTCGCGCATGTCCTCAGCGGTGAAGGGTTGACTTATGCTTTCGGGCGGCAGCAGCTCGGGCTGCGCTGTAAGCAGGCGCCGGGCGTAACGCGAAAGATGCGTTGATCGGCGTACTGCAGTGTCCTGTTCCGCAACCGCGTAAGCGTTAGGTGGGCACATGCGGTTGGGGTTACAATCGATTTGAAATCATTACGTTGCTTGTATTTTATGGCGTTTGACCTCAAACGTGCCCACAATTTCTGTCTTTAGGTGGTTGCACCTCAGCACAGTGTGGTGTTATCGCGCTGTTACATGGACGGTCATTGTCTGCTCCTTGCTGGTTGCTTTGTCGATGTTGGGAGTGCGCTTCTGGCTGCTGCCCAACATTGACAGCTATCGAGATCTCATAGCTCGTCGGCTAAGTGAGGCAACGAAGCAGCACATAACGATCGGCAAACTTGACGGACGATGGAGCGGGCTGAATCTACAGCTCACCATCAGCGACAGCGTTGTGTACGACAAGGCGCAGCAGCCAGCGCTGAAACTGGCGCGCGTCGACGGTGTTCTGTCATGGTGGTCCGTTGTTCTGCGGGAGCCGCGCTTCGATTCGATCGAGATCGATCGTCCTGATCTGAATATCCGCCGCGATAAGGCCGGTGCCATCTGGGTCGCGGGCATCGAGTTGAACGATCGTTCGGCTGGCGGCGGGTTATCCGATTGGCTGTTGCGACAGGACCAAATGGCCATTCGTGACGCGGCGATTAGTTGGCACGACGAGCTGCGTGACGCGCCGGAGCTGGCGCTTCAGCATGTGGATTTCAGATTCCAGAACGACGGCAGAAACCATCGTTTTGGTCTGCGTGCGGTCCCGCCGGAAACGCTCGCTACACCGCTCGACGTGCGCGGCAATTTCACGGGCACGAGCGTAAGCGATCTCACCGAGTGGAACGGCCAGGTTTTTGCACAACTCGATTACACCGATATCGCGGCCTGGCGCAGCTGGCTTGAATTCCCGGTTTATTTTCCGCACGGCGCGGGAGCACTGCGTGCGTGGCTGGTCCTCAACAAGGGCGAGCTTTCGGAAGTCATTGCAGACGTACAGCTGTCGCAGGTGACGACGCGGCTGGGCAAAGACCTGCCGCAGCTCGACCTTGAAGCTCTCAAGGGGCGCGTCGGGTGGAAGCTGCTCAGCAACGGATTCGAAGTTACAACTACCAAGCTCGGCATGTCGACTCACGCGCACACGATACAGCCGGTGGATTTTGTGATGCGTTACCTCGCGCCCACGGAAAATAAACCGCCGCATGGAGAATTACAGGTTAATGTGCTCGAGGTTGGACCACTCCTTGTGCTTGCCGACCACCTGCCTTTCGAGCCCGAGTTGCGCAAAGAATTTGATGCGTTCAGTCCGCGCGGCACCCTTTACGACGTGGTAGTCAAATGGACAGGCAGCTGGCCGCGGCCGCAGCAATACGCTGCCAAGGCAAGGTTCGTCGATCTCGCTTTGAAGCCGGTCGGCCGTCTGCCCGGCTTCGCGGGCGTGAGCGGCAACGTTGATGGGAACGAGCGCGGGGGTATCCTCGCGTTGAACTCCCAAAAGTCCATCGTCGATTTGCCGCACATTTTTCGCGACAAGCTTGAACTCGATTCGCTCACCGCCCAGGCAGCATGGCAACGTACCGGCGAGCAGTATGAACTCAAGCTGCATAATATTTCGTTTACGAACCGTGATCTCGCCGGTACGGTGCAGGCTTCGTATCAGACAGCGGCGCACGGCCGCGGCGTTATTGACCTAACGGGCAGTGCGACGCGCGCGGATGTTCGCGGCGTATCACATTACATTCCGCTCGCGATCGGCGAACGTGGCCGTCAGTGGCTCGATAACGCATTTGTCTCCGGTTCCTCGAACGACGTCAAGGTGCGGTTAAAGGGCAACCTCAACGACTTCCCGTTCGATGAGGGCAAGGGTGGATTGTTTGAAGTCGTCGCGCGTGTAACCGGCGGAACGCTTGATTATGCGAGCGCCTGGCCCAAGATAGAGAACATCGAAGGCGACCTGGTGTTTCATGGACGGCGCATGGACGTGCACGTGCGCGACGGCTCGATTGCCGGCACGCGGATCGCCAACGTGCGGGCCGAGCTGCCGGATTTGAGCGCATCTGAGCGCCTGCTGACAGTCGTCGGCGAAGCAGAGGGGGCGACGAGCGAATTTCTGAATTTCGTCGCACACACCCCCGTGTTCGATAGCATTGATCGTTTTTCCGAAAACCTGCGCGCGGACGGCAGAGGAAAGCTCGCACTGAAGCTCACACTGCCGCTCAATAACCTGAAAGACACGAAAATCGCGGGCACTTATCAGTTCACGAATAACAAGATCGAAACGGAAGAATTGCCTTTTGCGGTTGAGCAATTGAATGCCCGCATGGAGTTCACAGACACGAGCGTGCGGGTTCCTGCGGCGACGATGATGATTTTCGGCAGCCCCGCTACATTGAGCGGTGGAACGCAGCGCGACAACTCGGTGCGCATCAATGTCGCGGGCCGAGTGAATATGGAAAACGTGCAGCGCAGTGCTGCAAACGTTCCGTTTGGGCAGTCGCTGCGCGGATCCACTGACTGGAAAACCACGATTACCTTGCGCAAGCGGGTTGCCGACATACTGTTTGAAAGCACACTTCAGGGTATTGCGTCGGATCTGCCGCCGCCGTTCGGCAAGGCGGCCGCAGACGCGCTTCCCTTGAAACTGGAACGCATTGTTACCGGCGCCCAGCAGGATCAGATCAATGTCGCGCTCGGCAGTATTGTGTCCGCGCAACTCCAGCGACGTCGCGAGAATGGCCAGCTAGCGGTGGACCGCGGCACGGTCACCTTGGGCGGTGGCGTCGCGGCAGAACCTGAACGCAAAGGTGTTTACATCACGGGCGGCCTAAAGAGCTTCAACTTCGACCACTGGCTCGCTATCTCCAAAGCCGCGCTCGGCGATACAGGTCAAGGCCAGCTTGCCGGCATCGACGTCAAGTTCGGCACACTCGATGTATTCGGCCGCCGCTTCAATGATCTTGCGATCAGCGGCAGCGCGCAGGCCGGTGTCTGGCAGACGACTCTCGTCGGCCGTGAGCTCGTCGGCGAAATGACATGGCGCTCGCAAGGTAAAGGCAAAGTCACTGCGCGCATGAAGAATCTGGTGATACCGTCAGCGTCGCCGGAGCGTCCGCCTCCCTCAATCGACAAGGAAGCGCCGCTCGAGTTGCCTGCGCTCGACATTTACGCCGACAACTTCCAAGTACGCCAGGCCAGCCTTGGCAAACTTGAACTCACCGCAGTGCTGGACGGTCGTGATTGGCGCCTCGAGCGACTGCATATCACTAATCCGGATGCGACACTCGACATCGATGGACTGCTACAGGGCTGGCTTTCTCAGCCGCGGACGATGGTGAACGTCAAGCTCGATGTTCACGACATCGGCAAGTTGCTCGTAAGATTGGGCCAGCCGGAAGGCGTGAGGCGAGGCACCGCCAAGCTCGAAGGTCCGCTATCGTGGTCAGGTAATCCGTCCGAAGTTGATTATGCGACGCTGTCCGGTAATTTCGTTCTCGAAGCGAACAAGGGACAGTTCCTCAAGCTCGATCCGGGCATCGGCAAACTGCTCGGTGTCATGAGCTTGCAGTCGCTTCCGCGCCGGCTGTCACTCGACTTTCGAGATATCTTTAGCGAAGGCCTGGCATTTGACGCGATCGTCGGCACGGTGAAAGTGAATCGCGGCATTGCGACGACAGAAAACTTTCGTATCCAGGGGCCGGCCGTGCGTATCCAGATGACAGGCGACGTCGATCTCGCGCAGGAGACGCAGAAATTGCGCGTCAAGATTTTCCCCAGTATGAGCGACAGCTTGTCGGTGGCCGGGTGCGCTGATAGGCGGTCCGATCGCAGGTATTGCTACCTTTGTTGCGCAGAAATTGCTCAAAGATCCGATCGATCAGTTCACCGCGTACGAATACAACATCACGGGGACGTGGGCCGATCCCCAAGTCGCCAAGGCGGAGTCTGCGCACTCGCCCGCCGCGAGCGCTCCGTATGGAACGCAAAGATCCGACTAACCAGCCGTTAAAGATCATGACGACGAAGAATTCGCAGTCCGGCTCGTCCGGTCCGCACGCGCGTATCGCAGCCGTGCAGATGGCATCCGGCCCGCACGTCGAGGCGAATCTAAAGGAAGCCGGACGATTGATAGCCGTTGCCGTCGAACGCGGTGCGGATCTCGTCGCGCTGCCGGAATATTTCGCGATCATGGGCATGCAGGATACTGACAAAGTAACCGTGCGCGAGAAAGAAGGCCAGGGCCCCATCCAGGATTTTCTGTCACAAACCGCAAAACAGCACGGTATCTGGATCGTCGGCGGCTCAGCGCCGCTCGTATCCTCGGATGCAAGGCGCGTGCGCAATAGTTGTCTCGTGTACAACAGCCAGGGCACACTTGTCGGGCGTTACGACAAGATCCATCTTTTCGGTTTTGATATGGGTAAGGAGCACTACTCCGAGGAGCGCACGATCGAGCCGGGCAGCAGCATCAAGGTGATCGATACGCCGTTTGGCCGCGTGGGTCTATCCATCTGTTATGACCTGCGATTCCCGGAACTGTATCGCGCCATGAAGGATGTGGACATCATCATGGTACCGTCAGCCTTCACTGAGACGACCGGCAAGGCGCACTGGGAGACGTTGATCCGGGCGCGCGCGATCGAAAATCTCGCCTACGTCCTCGCACCCGCCCAGGGCGGTTATCATGTCAACGGACGTGAGACGCACGGCGACTCCATGATTGTCGATCCATGGGGTGTTGTGCTCGACCGCCTGCCGCGCGGCTCCGGCGTCGTAATTGCGTCGATCAACACCGATTATATTCAGCGCCTCAGGAAGAGCCTTCCCGCGCTTCGTCACCGAACGCTGCATACTTGTTAGCTGTGGTTAGCTAAGGCCGGGACCCGGCACCGGCGGCGCTCCACTCACATTGCTCACAGATATCTACATACTGGAATCATCATGGCCTCTCAGAAGACAATAGACATTATTTCACCGCAGATCGAGACTTCATTCGCCACGGCGAACGAGATACTGCTCGCGCCGTATTCACTCGATGACACGGCGTTACAGCAGATATTCGGACAGATAATGACGCACAAGGTTGACTACGCAGACCTCTACTTTCAGTACAGCCGCAGCGAAGGTTGGAGCCTCGAGGAAGGGATCGTCAAGTCGGGGAGCTTCAGCATTGATCAAGGCGTAGGCGTGCGAGTGTTGTCGGGTGAAAAAACGGCTTTTGCATACTCCGACGATATCAGCCTCACCGCGCTCAGCGCTGCGGCGCAGGCGACGCGAGCGATCGCACGTCAGGGCACTGGTGGAAGCACGCAGGTTGCGCGGCGCGACGGCGGCCACAATCTCTACCTTCGCAAAGATCCGCTCGCCAGTCTCGATGACGCCGCAAAGGTCTCCCTGCTTGAAACTCTCGAGCGCAAAGCGCGCGCGCTCGATGCCCGCGTTACGCAAGTGATCGCGCATCTGGGTGGCGAATATGAGGTGATCCTCGTCACCCGCAGCGACGGCGTCACTGCAGCCGACGTTCGCCCGCTCGTGCGTGTTTCGCTGCAGGTTATCGTCGAGCAGGATGGACGGCGCGAGCAGGGCAGCGCCGGTGGCGGCGGCCGTTACGATTACACTTATTTCACCGACGCAATTCTTCAGGACTATGCCAAGAAAGCTGTCGATCAAGCGTTGACGAATCTTGCGGCGCGCCCGGCGCCTGCGGGAACAATGACCGTCGTGCTTGGGCCCGGTTGGCCGGGTATTCTGCTGCACGAAGCGATCGGTCACGGTCTGGAAGGCGATTTCAACCGCAAGGGAAGCTCCGCGTTCAGCGGTCGCATCGGCGAACGCGTTGCCGCACCCGGTGTAACCGTCGTTGACGATGGCACGCTGCGTGATCGGCGCGGGTCGCTCAATATCGATGATGAAGGCAATGTCACCCAGCGCAATGTGCTGATAGAAGACGGCGTGCTCAAAGGCTACATGCAGGATAGTCTGAACGCGCGGCTCATGAATGTGCCGGTAACCGGCAACGGCAGGCGGGAATCGTTCGCCCACATCCCGATGCCGCGCATGACAAACACGTATATGTTGAACGGCGGCCAGGACCCGCGCGAGATCGTCGAGTCGGTGCAGCATGGCCTTTATGCGGTTAATTTTGGCGGCGGCCAGGTGGATATCACGAGCGGCAAGTTTGTTTTTTCCGCGGCCGAGGCTTACATGATCGAAAACGGCAAGGTGACGTATCCGGTTAAGGGCGCAACACTGATCGGCAATGGCCCGGACGTACTGACGCGTGTCACGATGATCGGCAATGACATGGCGCTCGACAGCGGCGTCGGCACTTGCGGCAAGGAAGGTCAGAGCGTTCCGGTGGGTGTGGGACAGCCGACGCTCAAGCTCGACAGTCTTACTGTTGGCGGCACTGCATAACAGCGCTTCCGAATCCGGTCACTGATGCCCTGATTACTGCCGCATGCGCAAACTTGCAGATATCGAGCGCGAACGGGCGCAGCAGGATGATTCAGCGGATGACCACTCCGGGCCGCCGCTGCCGCCCGGCGCGAAGAACTATATAACGCCCGCGGGCTACGCCCGACTCAGGAAGGAGTTGCAGGAATTACTCGATCGTGAGCGGCCGCAGCTTGTTAAAGTCATCGCGTGGGCAGCCTCGAACGGCGACCGCTCGGAAAACGCCGACTATATCTATGGCAAGCGGCGTTTGCGACAGATCGATGGCCGCATCCGGTTTCTGACCAAGCGGCTTGAAATTGCGGAGGTGATCGATCCCGAGCGTCCCGGAGTCGATCAGGTGTTCTTCGGCGCGACCGTGGCGTATCGCGATGGCCGCGGCCTCGAACGCACTGTAGCCATCGTCGGCCAGGATGAAGTCGATCCCGCACGTGGCCGCATAAGCTGGATTTCACCCGTGGCGCGTGCGCTCGCAAAATCACGTGAAGGCGATGTGGTGACTCTCAGGACGCCGGCCGGCACGGACGAACTGGAGGTTGTGACCGTTCGTTACGTCGCATTGCCGGCGTAACAATGCTGCGGAAACTGCTTACCGGTCTGCTTCACAAAGGCCGTCGCGCCGAGGTATCAACGGACGCTGCCGCGGATGATGGTCGCCGAGTCGAGGCGGACACTGGATCTTGCACGCAGCTCCTCTCGAGCGCTGAAGCGGCGGCGAAAGCCGGGCGCCTTGCCACCGCCATCGAATATTACCGCGCATGTGCAGAAGCTTATCCAGATACGCTCGACGCACATCTGGGCATGGCAAGTGTACTGGTTGATCTGTGGTGTCTCGACGAGGCGGTCAGCGCCTACCGCAGAGCATTGGAATTGTCCCCAGCCTCGGGTGCAATCTGGTCTGCGCTTCTCTTTCACTCTCACTATTTATGTGCTGTCGAACCACGGGCGATGTTCGAGCTCCATCGCCGCTATGGCGAGTTAATGCGGCGGCCCGGTCTTCCACACGCCGGGATCGCGCGGAAGGCCGATGATGGCACCCGCCGCTTACGTATAGGCTATGTGTCACCGAATTTTTCCCGCCATTCGGTCGGCTACTTCATAGAACCGGTAATCCGGTGTCACGACCGCGCCCGGTTTGAAATTTTCTGCTATTACTCTCACCGGCTGTCCGACGAAACAACGCAGCGCATCCGGACCTTTGCCGATGGCTGGCGCGATATTGCGGGTCTTGCCGACGCTTCCATCATAAAAATGATAGGCGACGACAGAATCGATATTCTCGTTGACCTTGCGGGACACTCAAAAGGGAATCACCTTGGCGTGTTTGCGGCCAAGCCGGCGCCGGTTCAGATAACGTGGCTTGGCTATCCGGACACCACTGGTCTTGACGCCATGGATTACCGGGTAACTGACAAAGTGGCTGATCCCGTCGCAACCGCTGACGCGTTGAGTACCTGAGCGCCTGCTGCGAATCGACGATTGCTTCCTGTGTTATCAACCGCCGGCCGACAGCCCGCTGGTCGGCAAGCGCGCACCCGAGTCAGCCGTCGTGTTTTGTTCGTTCAATAGCCTGCCCAAGGTTACTGAGCCGATGCTAAAAATCTGGTCACGTATTCTGTCAGCAGTGCCCCGTTCCAGGCTGGCCCTCAAAGCGGCGGCGTTAAGTTTTCCGGATACCGTAGATCGCGTTACTGACGCGCTGGACCGCAGCGGCATCGACCCGTCACGCGTCGAGTTACGCGGCTGGGTCACCCGTCGCGAAGATCATCTCGAGCGCTATCAATCAATCGACGTCGCCCTCGACACGTTTCCCTACAACGGCACGACGACAACGTGTGAGGCGCTGTGGATGGGTGTGCCGGTGGTGACACTCGCCGGCGACGTCCACATGTCGCGCGTGGGCGCCAGCATTCTGACGTGCGTTGGATTGCGCGAACTCGTCGCAAGCGACGCGCAGAGCTATACAGATATTGCGATTGCGCTCGCGGGCGATCCGATGCGCCGGGAGGAACTGCGCGCGAGCTTGCGTGAGCGGCTGACTGCATCGCCACTGCTCGACCACTCGGCATTCACCCGCAAGTTGGAGAACCACTTCGCTATGAGTTGGGCCGGCCGCGCGACGGCTGAGCAAGTTTGACCCGGCTGTCCGGTTCCCAGAACCGAAACAGTTACCGGCGCTTGGTGTCCGCCGCGTCCTCGAGATAAGGCTGGCATCTCCTTCCCTGGGGATCGGCGCGCAGGTGGTAAACATGGCCATCGCGCAGCTCGACCTGCATCAGGACATCTTGCGGAAAATATCGATAGTCGACGTATAACCCGCAAGCGACCGTTAGCTCATAGCTCCCGGGTGTTAGACGCGTCACGTTCTGGCCGAAAGCGATTTTTTGCTGATTCGCCTTGGCCACGAACAGACTGCTGACACGAGTTCCCTCCGAAGGCTCAAGGGCAGCGCGCGCATTCTCCACAGCGGTACTGCCGAACCCGACGATAAGCGCACGGCCCGGCTCGGCATTGACCGCGGCGGCTTCGTTCGAGATCTGCTTTGCGGCACAACCTCCGAGCCATATGCAGACGCTAACGACCAGCGCCATGGATTTCATGTCTTGTCTTCCTGTCGCCGCACGAGCGGTGCGGTGGATTCTATCAAACCGCGCTTAACACCTGACGGACGACCGATTTTCTTATCGAGCATTGCATATGGCTGCATCACCGGAGAAACGATCATCCGCCTGCGAAGCGATATTACCCGTTGGGTTATAATTTTAGGCTTTGCTGCTATCCGCACATGCTAAGAACAGACGATCTACGCATACTTGAGATAAAAGAACTGGTCTCTCCGGTCAGTGTCCTCGGCGAGTACCCGCTTTCCGATAAGGCGGCACGGCTTACCTACGAGACACGTCAGGCCATTCACCGTATTCTGCACGGCGCGGATGATCGCCTGCTCGTAATCACGGGGCCATGTTCCATCCATGATGTCGCTGCTGCCAGGGAATATGCGGCGAAACTCAAAGAGGTGAAGACCAAACTCGCCAATGACCTGGTGATCGTGATGCGCGTTTATTTCGAGAAGCCGCGCACCACCATTGGCTGGAAGGGACTCATCAATGATCCCAAGCTCGACGGCAGTTTCAGCATCAACGAAGGCATACGCGTCGCGCGTGACCTGCTGCTTAATCTTAACGAACTCGGCATGCCGGCGGGCTGTGAGTTTCTTGACATGATAACGCCGCAATATATAGCCGACCTTGTTTCATGGGGCGCCATCGGTGCGCGCACAACCGAGAGCCAGATCCACCGCGAGCTCGCGTCCGGACTCTCATGTCCGGTCGGATTCAAGAACGGCACTGACGGCAATATCAAAATTGCAGTCGACGCCATACGCGCCGCACAGGCGCCGCATCATTTCCTGTCGGTCACGAAGGCCGGGCACTCGGCTATTGTCTCGACTGCGGGCAACGAAGATTGCCATATCATCCTGCGCGGCGGCAAAGCGCCCAACTATGATGCGCCGAGCGTCGAGGCGGCCGCCAAAGGGCTCGCCGAGGCGGGTCTCGCGCAGCGACTCATGATCGATTTCAGCCATGCGAATTCGAGCAAGAATCCGCAGAAACAAGTAGAAGTTGGCCAGGATGTGGCGCGCCAACTGGCGGACGGTGACGACCGCATCTTCGGCGTCATGGTCGAGAGCCATTTGAAGGCAGGCCGTCAGGATCTGACGCCCGGCAAGCCGCTCGTATATGGTCAAAGCATCACAGATGGCTGCATCAGTTGGGAAGACAATCGGCGGTTGCTTGATTCCCTGGCGGAGGGAGTGCGTGCCCGCCGCGTCAAGCTGCTTGAAGCGGAGTAGCAAGCGAACCAATCAGCGGCGCGTCGCTGTCTTTCCCTGATTGTCAGCGCCGGCGCACGTCCGATGCGCGCGATATTCATCAGTCTACTTGGCGTTTGCGCGGCGGGTATCATCAACGCCGCACAACTCACTGCTACCGACGATCGCGGAACGCAGATCGCTTTGCCGGATAGACCGGCGCGCATCGTCGCGCTGGCACCTTCAGTAACCGAATTGCTGTTTGCGGCAGGCGCGGGCGAAAAGATCGTCGGCGTCGCCCGTTATAGCGATTTTCCAGCGGCGGCTGCTCGCATTGCGCAGGTTGGCGATGCGTCGCGTATCGATCTTGAGCGCGTGTTGAGTCTGCGGCCTGATCTTGTCGTCGCCTGGAAAAGCGGCAATCACGCTGCAGATATCGAAAGTCTCGAGCGCCTGGGCATTACTGTATTTGTGGCCGAACCAGAAACTCTTGCGGCGATTTCCCGGCTGGTGCGAACGTTTGGCATGCTGGCAGGAACTGATGCGGCAAAAACGGCAGCAGCACAATTCGAGTCGGGCATAGCTGCGTTGGGGGTCCGGTATAAGAAGCGGCCCGCCGTTCGCGTCTTTTATGAGATATGGCACGAGCCGCTCATCACCGTAAACGGGCGCCATGTCATCAGTGACGTGATTTCGCTGTGCGGAGGCAGCAACATCTTTTCTGCGGTACCCGTGTTGACGCCGATCGTCTCACTCGAGAGTGTGATGGCGGCGGGGCCCGATGTTGTTCTCGGCGGAAGCTCCGCCATGACACCGGGAGACTTCTCGAGCCATTGGCGCGACTACGCCAAATATGCCGCCCTGCGTGACGTGCAAGCGCGTTTCGTCGCGCCTGACACCATACAGCGCCAGAGCTTACGCCTGGTCGAGGGCGCGGCGGCCGTTTGCGCGCACCTCGACGAGATACGCTCTCTCAAACAGTTGCATTAAACGCGCACAACGCATCAAACCGGAGGTGCTTTCGAAAGCTAAGTGAAACGCACAACCGAAATGTATGCGCGCAGCGCTTATCCGCGGCGGTTTTTTCCTTGCTGCCAGTAAACGTCTTCGCCACCCGCGTGACGGTTCAAAACGCGTGCAAGCACGAATAGCAGGTCCGACAAACGATTCAGGTACGGCAGCATTGGCGGCGGTACGGACTCGACCGTCGAGAGCGTATAAAGCTCGCGCTCGGCGCGCCGGCACACCGTGCGTGCGACATGCGCCAGCCCGCGGCGGCCCGGGAGCCGCCCGGCAGAATAAAATCTTTCAGTGGCGGCAAGCCGGCGTTGAATGTGTCGAGCGCATCTTCGAGCCGCTTGCTGTGCGCTTCGCTGACTATCGTGTGGCCGGGCATGCTCAATTCGCCACCGAGGTCGAAGAGATCGTGCTGCACGTCGCTCAGACAGGCGCGGACATGCGGGGGCAAATCCTCGCATAGCAGCAGGCCGCTGATGCTGTTCAATTCGTCGACCGTACCGATTACCTGGATACGCGGTGCGTCTTTGGACACGCGCGAGCCGTCGGCAAGTCCTGTCGCGCCGCTGTCGCCGGTGCGGGTATATATCCTGGTCAGACGGTTCGCCATAGGCGGATTATGACATTGCGAAGCTACGCGCGGCACGCGCCGCCGCTACAATACGGTTCGCGTCATGTGATGAGACATCCGCCGAATCGCTAATGATTAATAACAAACGTCGCTACGGGCTCATGGTGGTTGCGGTGGTGCTCATCACACTTCCTATGACTGCATTGGCAGCGGCCGCTACGAGTGCTGCGATCGCCTGGTGGATCTGGCCGCTTGCACTGTTTCTCGTGTGCTTCATTCTTGGCATGGTTGCTGTGCCGGCGGGCGTCGGCGGCGGAGTGCTGTTCGTGCCGATCGTCAGCGGTTTCTTCCCTTTCCACATTGACTTCGTGCGCGGCGCCGGCCTGCTCGTCGCACTCGCGAGCGCACTCGCTGCCGGCCCCGGTCTGCTGCGCGCCGGACTTGCGGACTTACGCCTTGCGTTGCCGCTCGCGCTGGTTGCCTCCGCGAGCTCCATCGCCGGAGCACTGATTGGTCTTTCACTGTCGCCGCAGTTGGTGCAAACCGCGCTCGGCATCACAATCCTCGGCATCGTTGTACTCATGTGGCGCTCGAAACGATCCGAATTCCCGCACGTACCAGCCCCGGATGCGTGGTCGTCGGCGCTGCGCATCAACGGCGTCTTTTACGATGCAGCCTCGAAGCGCGACGTTGCATGGCACGTGCATCGGACGCCTGCCGGACTCGCAATCTTCGTGGGAATCGGCATCCTTGCCGGCGTCTTCGGCCTCGGAGCGGGCTGGGCCAACGTTCCCGCCCTCAATCTGGTGATGGGCGCTCCGTTGCGTCTATCTGCCGGGCACCAGTGGGTTCATTTTGTCGATCGTTGATTCCGCGGCTGCATGGGTGTACATCAACGAAGGGGCGCTGCTCGCCATCATTGCAGCGCCTTCGGTTATCGGCATGATGCTCGGCGCTTTTATCGGCGCACGCCTGCTGAAAGTTCTCAAAGCTTCAACGATTCGCAAACTTGTGATAACGATGCTGCTGCTGGCTGGTACACGCGCCTTTCTGAAGGGAACCGGCTTGTGGACATGAAGCGTCATGCAGGCGCACCGGGCGTATCGATCGAACAATTGCGCTACGCGCGCGTATTGAATTTCGGCATGCGCTTCGGTCTCTACACACTGTTATTCAGCTTTGCGTTATACGTGTTCGATGTCGTGCCTGCGCACATCGCGCTCGAGCGGCTGCCAGAGCTGTGGACACTTTCGGCTCCCGCATATTTGCGCGAGACGGGAATACCTGACGGCTGGGCCTGGATCACCATGGTGAATCACGGCGACATGCTGCCGATTCTCGGCATCGCGATATTGTCCGGTGTGTCCGTAGCCTGCTTTCTATCGTTGCTGCCGCTGCTGCATGCACAACGCGATTGGGTCTACGTGGCAATCGCCGTCTGTGAGATCGGGGTGCTGACACTCGCCGCGTCGGGCGTTCTCACCGGCGGCCATTGAACAGAGCGATTCGGCGTCCGCCCTGCGGCGCCGTGAGTGCGATTTCCGGTATAATCGCGCGAGTTTTCTGCGATATCCGGGAAGAACTCACGAATGAAGATGCGCCATAGGATAATTGCAGTGATGGCCGGCATGCTTGCTGTCGGAACTGCGCTCGCTGACGGCGATGCCGCGGCCGGCAGGCATAAGACCGCCATGTGCGAAGGCTGTCACGGCATTCCGTATTACAAGACGGCGTTCCCATCGGTGTATCGGGTGCCGAAGCTGGGCGGCCAGCACGCTGCCTATATTGTCAGCGCCCTCAAAGAGTACAAGGCAGGTGATCGCAGCCATCCCTCAATGCGTGCAATTGCGGCGAGTCTGAGCGAACAGGATATGGCAGATCTCGCGGCGTACTACGCATCGAACGATGCGAAAACGGCCGGCAAATGACATTCAGAAATCGACATGCAGGAATTGACATGCGAAAGCTTCTGATCATTGCAGCAGCCATGCTGGTAAGCGCACCTGCCCTTGCGGGTGACGCTGCGGCAGGCAAGGAGAAATCCAAGGTGTGCGCTGCCTGCCATGGTGAAAACGGCGTCAGCCAGGCTCCGGACTTTCCCAAGCTTGCCGGCCAGTATGATGATTACATCGTGCGCGCGTTGAACGACTACAAGTCGGGTGCACGGAAAAATCCGATCATGGCCGCGCAGGTCGCCAATCTGAAACGCGAAGACATCGCTGATCTTGCAGCGTACTATGCGAGCCAGTCCGCATTATCGACAAAACACTGAAGTATTAGTCTAGAGAAAACGCGAATACCGCCGGACATAGCGTCCGGCGTTTTTTTTGTGCCCCGCCGCCAACGCGAACGGTCCACCGTAATGCCAACGCCTGGCGCTGTTATTTGCGGTATTTTTTAGTTAGGCAATCCAGATACAGCGTCGAGTCGGGCGGACTCCCTGTGCGTTGCGCTTGCCACAAGGTCTCGCCGAGACACTCGAGTAGTTCATGTTTGGCATCGTGTTCGGAGCCGGCTGCGGCCGCGATCCGCTCGTATTCAGCGCGCAAGCCAGGGGGCTGGTCGATGGACAACTGCTCTTCTATGGCGAGATGCAGCCCGAGGTGGAGGAACGGATTGATAGCGCCATCAGCGGGCGAATAGTCGCGCTCGAGCGATTGTCTGTCCTCTAGCAAGCGATGATATTCGGGATGTGAAGCAATCACATCCACTGCGATGCGCTCTAACCCACTCAATGGCGCGCTGCTGCGATATTTCTCCCACGCATCGAAAAACAACTGCCGGGCCTGGTCTCGTGACGGGGTGAACATTGCGGGGATCGATTGATGGACAGTTGGTGGCGGTAGACATTGCCACGTCTAAATCGGACAGTGCTGACCCTCACGGCGGAGTCTTATGCCGGAATTCGCATAAATCGTTGATGAGACATCCGGGGCAATCAGGGCTGCGCGCCGTGCACACATATCGCCCGTGAAGAATCAGCCAGTGATGTGCATTATGCAAGAATTCAGGCGGAACAAACTTCAATAGCTTCTGCTCGACCACGACGACGTCCTTGCCGGGTGCTATGCCGGTGCGATTGGCGACGCGAAAAATATGCGTGTCGACCGCCATGGTTGGCTGTCCGAACGCGACATTCAAAACCACATTCGCAGTTTTCCTGCCAACTCCAGGCAGCTTTTCGAGCGCTTCACGGGTTTGCGGAACCTGCCCGTCATGCTGGTCGATAAGGAGACGGCAGGTAGCGATGATATTTTTCGCCTTCATGCGGTAGAGGCCGATACGCTTGATGTACTGCTCCAGTCCGGTCGTGCCGAGCGCAAGGATTGCCTGGGGTGTGCCGGCAGTACCGATAAAGCTCGCGCGTGGCGATGTTGACGCTTTTATCGGTCGCCTGCGCAGACAGAATCACTGCGATGAGCAGCTCGAACGGGGTCCGATACTCGAGCTCAGTACACGGCTCGGGATTCGCCTCGCGAAACCGCGTGAAAATGGCCATGCGCTTCGACGGATTCATGAATCCTTTTCAGCTTACGATACGTCGATTCCGCATAGCAAAACGCGACCTTATCAAAAAGTCACAACACGCGATCGTTCAGTCTTATGTGTTCAGCCAACCAAGCAGCACGGGCGCTATCAAGCACGCGGCTCTTTGGGGCTCGTGTCGCTGGCCGCGGCGTTTTGCTCGTTGGCCGGTTTGTGTTGCGCGAGCCGCTCACGCGCGCGTTCCATCGCACGTTGAACGAGCTCCTTATTCACCGCGCTGCCGAAGGCGTCAGTGCGTGCGACTGCCGGCTCGCGGATTGGTTTCGATTGCCTACGCGCTTCGCGGCGATCAAACCGCAACCGCGCGCGTGTGGCCATCGCCCGCTGCTCAACTCGATTCAGCGGCTTTATCACCTGCATTGTGATGCAATCGACAGGACACGGCGGGAGACACAGCTCACAACCGGTGCATGCATTAGCAAGGATTGTATGCATAAGCTTTGCCGCACCGACGATCGCATCGACGGGACAAGCCTCGATGCAAAGTGTGCATCCAATGCAGCGCACCTCATCGATTATGGCGACAGCGGGCGGTCGGGCAGCACCATATCGGGGATCCAGTGGCTTGACTTGGACGCCGAGCAGGTCGGCAAGCGCCGCCGCCGTCTCGTCGCCGCCAGGCGGGCACTGATTGATATCCGCGGTGCCGGAAGCGACCGCATTGGCGTATGCGCCACAGTTTGGATACCCGCATGCACGGCACTGCGTCTGCGGTAACAGCGCATCGATATCCACCCCGAGCCCGTCCTTGTGGCGCGTCATGCCAGCGCGTCCATCGCGGATACGTATGGGCGCTTAACGTCTGCTGCCAGGTGCGGGAGCGTGACTTGGCCGGCGTGAACCTGCAATCCATTGCGCAAACCTTCGTTGGCAGCAAGCGCTACGCGTAAACCTTGCGATGCGAGCTCGACCGCGTAAGGAAGTGTTGCATGCGTCAATGCCAGGGTCGCGGTCCGCGCGACTGCGGAGGGGATGTTCGGGACACAGTAATGCACGACGCCGGCATCCACATAAAACGGATTCGAGTGTGATGTAGGCCGCGAGGTGGTCGAGATGCCGCCCTGATCAATGCCGACATCGACCAGGACCGATCCGCGCCGCATCGCTGCCACATCAGCGCGCTGAATAAGCTTGGGCGACAGTTTGCCCGGTACCAATACTGCACCGATCACGACATCAGCATCGCGCACCAGCGTCTGCAATGCTTGCGGCTCGCAATAGACCGTTTTAAGGCGAGCGCCGAAAACATTCTCGAGCAGATGCAAACGTGCAGTGCTTTGCTCGAGCACCGTGACGTCAGCGCCTATGCCGACGGCGACGCGCGCTGCATTCGTGCCGACGCAACCCCCGCCAATGATGACGACCTTGCCGGGCGCAACGCCCGGGACGCCGGACAGCAACACACCGCTGCCGCCGTTTGCCATATGCAAACCCCACGCTGCTGCCTGCACGGAAAGCCGTCCTGCGATTTCTGACATCGGCGCCAGCAGTGGCAGGCTGCCATCGGCTGCAGTCACCGTTTCATACGCGATGCAGCTTGCCTTGGAGTCCAGCATCGCCTTCAACAATGGCGGGTCAGGGGCGAGATGCTGGTAACAAAAAAGCAACTGCCCGGCGTGCGTGAGCGCGTATTCTGCCGGCTGTAGTTCTTTTACTTTAATGACCAGCTCGCTTGCATAGACGGCCTGCGCGGTCTTCACAACCTCAGCGCCCGCCGACGCATAGGCGTCGTCGTGGAATCCGATTGTGCTACCCGCGCCGGTCTCCACTCGCACCGCGTGTCCTGCAGCCACGAGCAGGTGCACACCTGCCGGAGTCGCGCCGACGCGATATTCCTGATCCTTGATCTCCCTGGGAACGCCGATCAGCATGACAATGCTCTTATTCGCGGGCCGACCATTTTAGCGCCGTACGAACTGCCGCCTCGCAACGTGCGCGCCGCCCGTGCCGGTTTGACCCCGCTATGGGCGCATGATAGAAGTTGGTCATGCGATTGCGCGGACGCTAAAAGTCCAGATGGACAAACGGGTCGAACAACTCGCGCAAATCGCCGCGATCGTCATTCTGATTGTTGGTTGCCTGCTCGTTCTGCAGCCTTTCGTTACCGCCCTCTTGAGTGCGGCCATCATGTGCTTCTCCACGTGGCCGCTGTATAAGCAGATGGAGCGCTTATTCCGCGGCCATCGCTCCATCGCCGCGCTCTTTATGACCCTGTTGCTAATCGTGATTGTGGTGTTGCCGTTGGCGCTGCTGGCTCTAACGCTGGTGGACAACGTTACCGCTCTGATCGACCAGCTCGACAGCTTCTTCGCTAGCGGCCTGCCGCCATTGCCCGACTGGCTGGTGAGCCTGCCCATCATCGGCGACAGCATAGACGGCTGGTGGCGCGAGATGATTGCGAGCAAGGCAAAGCTAAATGAAACGCTCAGCCGGTTTGCTCAGCCTGCTCAGCAGGCATTGATCAAGACGGGCCTCGTACTTGGCGAGGGCGTGCTCCAGTTGACGCTGACTGCGCTCATCGGGTTCTTCTTTTATCGGGATGGGGTCGCATTGATGACCGCCGCCAGGTCCGCGACCCAACGAGTAGCCGGCCAACTCGCGCCCGCGTTATTTGAGACGGTCGGCGGCACCATACAAGGCGTAGTCTATGGGGTCCTCGGCACTGCCATCGCGCAGGGTCTGGTGGCGATGGCTGGACTCCTTATCGCAGGCGTACCCGGCGCGCTGCTGCTGGGCTTCCTTACCTTTGTGGCATCGATGATGCCGGTGGGTCCGCCGCTCATCTGGGGCGGCGCAGCCGTCTGGCTCTTTTTTCAGGGGTCGATCGGCTGGGCGATTTTCATGGCGGTATGGGGCTTCTTTATCATCAGCGGCATAGATAACGTCGTAAAGCCGCTGTTGATCAGCCGCGGCAGCAGCATGCCGTTCCTGCTAGTTATGCTGGGTGTGTTCGGCGGCGTGTACGCTTTCGGATTCGTCGGCATCTTTCTTGGTCCGACGCTGCTGGCAGTCGCTTTTTCGCTCGCGCGGCTGTGGACAGAGCCGGCGTTGACGCTGCGCACCTAACCCGACGAATCGGCAGCGTCGGTGCCGCCGGCGGGTAAGCGCCGCCAGCGGCCTTCGATCAATCCATCCAGCGGTTGAAAATTTATTTTGTACGCCATCTTGCGGCTCTGGCCGATCCAGTAGCCGAGGTACAGAAAAGGTCGATCGTTCGTTACGCAGTTATCGATCTGCCACAGGATGTTAAAGGTTCCATAGCTCGCCGCTTTGACGTCCGGATCGAAAAATGTGTACACGGACGACAAGCCGTCCTGCAATTCGTCGAGTATGCTGACCATGCGCAGCATGCCGTCTTCGCGAAACTCGACAAGCCGCGAGTCGACATTACTCTGCAACAGAAAATGCCGATACTGCTCGCGGCTGTCCTGGTCCATGCCTCCGCCGGAGTGCCGCATCGACTGATACCGCAGGTACAAAGCGTAGTGCTCTGAGCTGTACTTGAGCTCCAGGATACGCGCCTGCAGGGCGGCGTGCTTCTTCCAGATCCGGCGCTGTGTGCGGTTCGGTTTGAATTCATCCGCAACCACGCGCACTGGCACGCACGCGCGGCAATGATCGCAGTAAGGACGGTACGTGAAAGCGCCGCTGCGTCGAAAACCAGCCTTGACGAGCTCGCCATAAACCGGCCCGTCTATCAGATGACTCGGTGTAGCTACCTGCGAACGTGCCATGCGATCCGGCAGGTAGCTGCACGGATACGGCGCCGTTGCATAAAACTGCAGCACCGACAGTGGAAAGTCGTTAAGTAAGGTCACCGTCTAGCTTCCAGGGTCCGCGTACATCCGGATAGTTTACCAACTCCCGCAACGTTCGCACAAAGTCCGGCCTGCGCATTTCGCGCGCTCCAAGCGAGGCGAGATGCGGCGTGTACATCTGACAGTCGATCATGCCGAAATGCCATCTTGTAAGCTGGCGCACGAGATGAACGAGCGCGATTTTGGAAGCGTCCGCAACCCGAGTAAACATCGACTCGCCGTAGAACACGCGCCCGATTGCGACGCCGTAGAGACCGCCCGCGAGCTCGCCGTCTATCCATGTCTCTATGGTGTGCGCCAACCCGCGATCGTGCAGCATGCAATAAGCATCGAGCATTTCGTCTGTGATCCAGGTACCGCTTTGATTCAGACGCGGTGCCGCGCATGCCTCAATCACGTCACGAAAGTGCGTGTCGGCGCGAACCTCGTAGTCTCGGTTGCGCAACGCCTTGGCGAGCGACCGCGAAACTTTGAGCTCGTCCGGTAT
Source organism: uncultured beta proteobacterium (assembly GCA_963829085.1). Classification (GTDB taxonomy): domain Bacteria; phylum Pseudomonadota; class Gammaproteobacteria; order Burkholderiales; family SG8-41; genus PALSA-1004. The sequence continues at coordinate 303,650 of CAWHHJ010000012.1, forward strand.
CAACACCATGCGCGGGTCAGGGCTCCACCACAGAATGGGCTGACCGGGATTGAACCACGGAAAGATTCCGCCCTTGTACGCTTCGATCAGCCGTGCTGCGGATAAATCGCCGCCCGCGGCGAGCAAACCGTTCGGTTCTGCAAGCGCGCGACTGGCAGGTGGAAATGATTCGTTGTCCCGCAACCACTTGATCATCGCTTCATTTTACGGACGTCGCTCGCCGCATCGTAATTTGATTTCGATCAAGCTTGCGAAAAGGGGCCGTGTGCATGCCGGGCGTGCTTACACCGAGATCTTGTCGTGCATTAAAAATTTCATCGAGATCGAGCGTGTGTATCGCATGCAGCTCGGTCGGCAGCCGCGCGACGTCGGGTTATTCGGGCTTGATTCCCGCCGCTTTCACGACTTTGCCCCATCTCTCGAGCTCGCTTTTAAGGTGCGTCTCGAATTCCTGCGGGCTGCCAGCCGTAATGTCGAGCGCGAGATTGGCAAACCGGGTGCGTACGTCCGGCGCGTTCATCGCATCTATGACCGCTTTATGAAGTCTCCCTAGCGTTTGTTTTGGCAATCGCGCAGGCGCGAATATGCCGAACCAGTTGGTAACGATCATGCCGGTCACGGCGCTTTCATTGAACGTCGGTACTTCCGGCAACGCGGTGGAGCGTTTAGCACTGGTGATCGCAAGCGCGCGTAGCCGTCCGCTGCGAGCATGCGGTGCAGCGCCGGGAATGGTCGGGAAAGCGGCCTGCATTTGGCCGCCGATTACATCGGTGGTCGCCAGTGCGATGCTCTTGTACGGGATGTGGACAATATCGACCCGCGCGGCGAGCTTGAATAGCTCTCCGGTCAGATGCGTAATGGAACCGCTGCCGCCTGAACCATAATTGAGCTTGCCGGGTTGCGCACGGGCCGCGGCGATGAAATCGCTGAGTGTCTGTGCCGGCAACGCGGGGTTGATAACCAACACTTGCGGCGCTGTCGCGAGCAATGAAATCGGCGTGAAATCCTTGATCGGATCGTATGGCACATGGCGCAAAACATGAACGTTGATGATGTGCGGCGAGTCGCCGATCAGCAACGTGTAACCGTCCGGCGACGCCTTGGCGACAATCTCACGGCCCAGTGATCCAGATGCGCCGGGACGATTATCGATGACGAATTGCTGACCAAGCATCTCGCCAAGCTTTTGCGCAACGATGCGCGCCACCGCATCTGAAGAGCCGCCGGGAGAATAGGGAACGATGACGCGCACCGGATGCGACGGGTAAGACGTGTCAGGAGCGGATGCGCCTGCTTGAGCGAGCGACTGTTGCGGCGCGAGCACCGATAAAGCGCAGAGTGCGACGCCGCTTAGTACGCGCGCTGCCCAAGTGCCAGGTGCAATATCAGCGAGTGGCGAATCAAACCGCCTGCACAGCTTGCCTATCCAGACTATCCGCTATCCAGACTATCAAGGCTATCAAGGCTTGGCCGCAGGCAGTTCATCACCACTTTTCGTATATGCGGGAGGCGCGTAAAAGTTCAGCGTGCGCAGCAGTGCACGGCCGGTATTCTTGATCTCATGCTTCTCGCCATGCTCGATCAGCATGAGCGTGCCGGCACCGATCTTGTGCCGCTTGCCGTTTACGAGCGCAGTGCCGCTGCCGGAAACGACGTAGAGCCATTGATCGGCGCCGCGATGCCGGTTTTGCGGGCCGCCCTCCGCATCTCCGGGTGGAATGACCATCTCAGCCGCCTGAGACCGCGAGTTTCCGATCGCAACACGGAAACCTTTGCCGAATTTCAAGTGTTTCAGTTTCATTGCGATTGCTCCTCTATAAGCACGGTCGGTTTAGGATCACGCTTTGACCGTTCAGTGCCTCGCTCATCAGTCTAGCTTAGCGCCGGACTCTTTCACCACCTTTGCCCATTTCGCGATCTCGTCGCGCACGTACTGAGCGAACTGCTCCGGGGATTTCGTAGATGGCTCGGCGCCCAGAGCCGCAAGCCGCTCCTTGAGCTCGGGTGCAGTCACGGCAGCGCTTATCTCAGTGTTCAGTCTGGCGACGATTTCACGCGGCAGCGCGGCGGGACCGAAGACGCCGTACCACGACGTAACATCGAATCCCGGCAATCCCGTTTCAGCGACCGTCGGTACCTGCGCAAGCAATGGCGAGCGCTTTGAGCCCGTTACCGCAATAGCACGCAGCCGTCCTGACTGCACATGCGGCATTGCAACCGGAAAGCCCATCGAGGCGAGCTGCAATTGGCCGGCGAGCAAATCACCGACGACCTGCCCAGCGCCCTTATACGGGATGTGCACCATGCTGACACCGGCCATGGTCTTCAACAGTTCGAGCGCAAGATGGTTCGGTGAGCCGTTGCCGGCCGATCCGAAATTAAGTTGACCGGGTTTCGCCTTTGCGAGCGCGATCAGCTCCTTTACCGTTTTAGCGGGCAGCGACGGATGCAGTACAGATCATGCTCGGAAATGAAGCGACTTCGGCTACCGCTGACAAATCCTTCGCCATGTCGTAGCCCAACTTTGCATACAGGCTCGCTGAAATTGCGTGCGGCACGCCGCCCATTAACAGCACGTAACCATCGGGCGCTGACTTCGCAACCTGCTCCGCGCCGATGTTGCCGCCGGCGCCGACGCGATTGTCAATAATCACGGGCTGTCCGACGCGCTCTGTTAACCGCTGTCCGACGATTCGCGCGAGCACGTCAGTTGCTCCGCCCGGCGAAAACGGTGCGACCATGCGTATCGGTTTGTTCGGATACTCCTGGGCGATTGCTGCAAAAGCAAGAACCACTGTGAATGACAATGAACTTATTATTGCGGACACGCGCATCGATATCTCCATAGCGCTGCGACGCTGCGAGCTGTAGTTGCCCTCCGCAGATTGCAGCGCTCGTAATTGTGCCGCAATGCTGTAGCGATTGACACTGCCGTTTCCGTATAGGTGTTCAGGTACAATTCTCTGCAAATCACGCGAGCGTATCCTCATTGGATTGGCTGACATGAAAATCAAAAGTATCGAACCGATCGCGGTGAGTCTGCTGCTTACCAAGCCCGTAAAAATGGCAGGCGTCGAGCTGACAATGGCGGACAACCTGTTTGTCCGTATGGAATCCGACAAAGGCGTTATCGGATGGGGTGAGGCGGCTTCAGCGCCGATCATGACCGGCGAGACGATTGAAAGCATGGTCGCTGCCGTGCGCCATCTGGCTCCGTATGTTCAGGGCCGCGAAGCAGATGATTTCGCCGGCGCCACTGACATCATGAATCTCTGGATGTACGGCAACCAGGCGGCGAAGGCGGCAATCGAGATGGCAATGCACGATCTCGTCGGTCATGCGACCCGGCAGCCGGTACATGCGCTATTGGGTGGCAAACGCCGCGACCGCGTGTCGGTCCTGTGGATGATCAGCGGCGGCAATGTCGAAGCCGACACGAAGGAAGCAAAGGCGCTGCTCGATGCGGGTTATGTGGCATACAAGGTGAAAGTCGGTGTCAACGCTCCGGAAATCGACGCGGAACGTACGCGGCGCGTATGCGACGTTCTCGGCCCGGGATTCCTGATTTGTTCGGACGCGAATCAAGGCTGGACCGTGGCCGAAGGCGAACGTTATGTGCATGGTGTTGCCGACAGCTTGCTCGATTTTTTCGAGCAGCCGGTACGCCAGGATGACCTTGCAGGGATGGCGAAGATTGCGGCGGCAACGCGTGTTCCGATTGCCGCAGACGAAGGGATACATTCCCTCGACCACATCCGGCGCCATCACGCTGCCAAGGCCGCGCGCGGCGTAAGCCTCAAAGCGATCAAGTTCGGCGGACTGCGCGGTGTGATGGCAGCGGGCGCCGTCTGCACTGAGCTTGGCATGGAAATAAATGTCGCGAACAAGACTGCCGAATCGAGCGTCGGTTCTGCTGCTGCCGTTCATCTCGCAGCGGCGCTCCAATCGAACAACTGGAGCTTGAATATGTCGAGCCCGTATCTGGCGGAGGACGTTACGATGCAACCGCTCGCGGTGAAACACGGCCACGTCGCAGTACCCGACGGTCCGGGCCTGGGCATTAACGTCGACGAGTCGCGGGTGCGGCGGTTTCAGCGAAAATTATAGAAGCATGCATTACTGCCGTTGACCCTTCGAATTCACGGTATAGACTCCCCTTACTCGTTTTACCGCGTTACCTGCACCGCGAATGCGCCCTTGGCGCATATGGCACGGTTCGGCGCTCGAAGCGAGGGCTTGTAAGATCACAACGCCGGAGGGGGTTGATGTGATTCGCTGCCTGATCTGTGTTTTGCTGTTTTCCTTTGCTTCGCCCGCGTCGGCCGATCCCACGATATTGTTGCTTTTGTTGCGCATGGCGCGCGACAAGGCGATCTCGGCGTCGCTCGAGGCCGGCGTGAATTCGCTGCGGCCCGAGTCGACGATTCCTTCGCCAACGTATGGATTTGCGCTGCCGACTGCACCCGTCCCGCAAGGCAGCGAAGAGCAGCACGTTCGCCTGTTGCTGGATAACTATTTTCTCCATTTGACGGCGAACCAGCGCGATGCGGTGATGGCTGATATGCACAAGATCCTGACCGATCCGGCGCACGCAAAAGACAAGGCTCAGATCGTTGCTGAGTTCTCGCTCGCGGCGCGTGAAGTGCGCGACAGCTACGTCCGGCTCGATAAGCTTTCGTCGGGCGAAAAACGCATGCTCGTTGGTCAGGCGAAAGAAGAGTTTCGCCGGTTGCCCGAAGTCGAGCGCCAGGAGATGATCGCCGTGCTGAAGCAGGGGACCTTGCCGTTGCCGCGTGATCTCACCGACAGTATGTTGGCCGAATTCAATAGCGTGCCGCCCCCGCAGCGCGAATAACCGAATCCTGGGTGGTAACGGCCTCAGCACCGCTGCCGTTCATACAATCGGGCGAGGTCACTGGCGCCTTCGAACTCCGCGACCCTTTCGCAGCGTAGGGCGTCGATTCATTCACCAGCGCGCCTTAGAGAAGTTCAACCGCAGATCCTACGACGTCAAATTCGGAAAAAGTCGTCAAAGCAACCGGCGCCAAGGTAGACTAGCGGCTGCACGCCTCGAATACCGTATCAAATCGCCATGACTCATGATCACGCGGTAAACCGCCGCGAAGACTTGCGCCTGATCACCGGGCGCGGCCGATATACGGCTGACCGCGTGCTTCCGCGTCAGCTTTATGCATGCTTCCTGCGATCGGATCGTGCGCATGCAGAAATCACTTCCATTGACGTCACTGCTGCACTGGCGAACCCAGGTGTGGTTGCGGTGTTGACGGGCGCAGATGCAGTTGCCGCCGGATATACCCAGTTTCCGAATTTGATGTCATTCACCGGCCGCACGGGCGCTTCGATTCTCAAACCGGATCGTCCGGTGCTTGCTACTGACAAGGTCCGTTACGTCGGCGAGGCGATCGCGATGGTAGTCGCAGAGTCCGCGCAGGCTGCGCAGGATGCGCTGGACGCAATTGTGATCGAGTACCGCGACCTGCCGGCCGTCGTCACGGCACATGACGCGCTCGATGCCGACGCCGGACAATTGCATGCAAATGTGCCGGGCAATCTCTGTTTTGAGTGGGAAACCGGTGATTCGGATGCGGTGCATCAGGCATTCGCCAAGGCCGCGCATGTCACACGCCTCAAGGTTTTGACGACGCGCGTCGCACCGAGCCCGATGGAGCCGCGCGCATGTATTGTCAGCTACGATGCCGCGAGCGACAGTTACGATATCTATACGCCGTCGCAAGGTATGGTGATGCTGCGCCGGCAGTTCGCCACGCTGACGGGCCTGCCTGAAAGTAAGCTGCGCATCCACACCCACGACGTTGGCGGCAGTTTCGGCCAGCGCAGCGCCGTCTATCCGGAGCACGGCGCGCAGATGATCGCGGCGAAAAAACTCGGTCGTCCGGTCAAATGGGTTTCGACCCGCGCTGAAGGATTCATGTCCGATGCGCATGGCCGGGGGCTCGAAATCGCCGGCGAAGTCGCGCTCGATTCCAACGGTAAGTTTCTCGCAGCCCGCTATGATTTCCTGTGCGACATGGGGGCGTATCTCACGCCGACGGGGTCCGTCAGTCATCTGCGAAATCCTGCAACTCTGATGACCGGTGTTTACAAGATTCCGGCGCTCTACGGCAGCTTCAAAGTTGTGCTCACGAACACCGTACCGATCGCCGCATATCGTGGCGCAGGACGGCCCGATATCGCATATGCGGTCGAACGTCTCGTCGACCGCGCCGCCGACGAAATGAAAATCGAGCGTAGTGAAATAAGACGCCGAAATTTCATTCCGCCGGACGCGTTTCCGTACCAAGACGCCGACGGTTGGCGTATACGAACCGTCGGACTTCGCCGGATGCCTCGATGAGGCGCTTAAAGTCGCGAACTGGACAGGGTTCGAACGGCGGCGTGCGGAAGCGGCTACGCGGGGCAAACTGCGCGGCGTCGGGCTGTCGACCATCATCGAAGCAACGGGCGCCGGCGTCTTTCCCAAGGACCAGGTTGCGATCGAGTTCGACGCGGACGGAAAAATCGGTGTTTACACGGTGAGCATGTCATCGGGGCAAGGCCACGAGACGACATTTGCATCCGTGGTCGCCGACACACTCGGCGTTCCGTTTACGTCGGTCACTCTGCACGAGTGTGATCCAGCGAAAGATCTAACCGGCAATCACACCGGCGGCTCGCGCTCGATGGCGGGCGCGGGAAGCGTCTGTAAGCTGGCGGCTGAAAAGGTCATCGAGCACGCCAGGCCGATCGCTGCCGAGGCGCTCGAGCTCGAGCCGTCGCAGGTCGATTACGCGGAAGGTGCGTTTCGTTCCCGTGACGGCGAGAAATCCATCAGCCTTGGGGAACTTGCACGGAGATTAGCAAACCGTCACCCGCATCCCATGAATGTCGTGGCGGAGGCCACTGTCGGTTCGACCTGGCCCAACGGCTGTCATGTAGCCGAGGTGGAAATCGATCCCGAAACCGGCGTCACGCGCATTGCAGGATATGTCGCCGTCGACGATTGCGGTGTTGTGATCAATCATCAGATTGTCGAAGGACAGGTGCATGGCGGCGTCACGCAGGGCGCCGGTCAGATCTTCGGCGAGCAGGTGATATACGATCCCGCCAGCGGTCAGTTGTTGACGGGCAGCTTCAGCGATTACTATATGCCGCGCGCCGGTATCCTGCGCGATATTCATGTCGGCGATCATCCGCTGCCGAGCAAGCTCAACGCCCTCGGCGCGAAAGGGGTCGGCGAGTCGGGCTGCACTGCGTCACTGCCGGCGCTTGCAAATGCGATGAGTGACGCTTTAAGGCCGGCTGGTATTGGTCACATGGACATGCCGTTCACGCCGAGCAAGGTGTGGCATGCGTTGCAAACGGCTAAATCAAGATAGGTGAACGATGTTCGAATTTAATTACATCAAAGCGAATTCACTCAATGACGCGCTGAAAAGTGTGACTGAGCATCCGGAGGCTAAGCTCCTCGCCGGCGGCATGACGCTGATCCCGACGCTCAAGCAACGCCTGGCGCAACCTTCGCATCTGATTGACATCGGCGGATTGCAGGAACTCACGGGCATAGCGGTGACCGGGGGTGAACTCGTGGTCGGCGCAGCCGCCAAGCACTTCGATGTCGCTACCTCCGCGATAGTCACACAAGCAATCCCGGCGCTGGCCGCACTTGCGGACAAGATTGGAGATCCGCAGGTGCGCAACCGCGGGACGCTCGGCGGCTCGGTCGCTAACAACGACCCTGCAGCCGATTATCCGGCCGCGGTGCTGGCACTCGATGCAGTCATCGTCACGAACCGGCGGGAGATTAAAGCCGCCGATTATTTTCAAGGCATGTTTGCAACCGCACTCGAGGACGGGGAAATCATTCTGCGCCTGCGTTTTGCGATCCCGCGCCGCGCGGCTTACGAGAAATTTGCGCATCCGGCCTCCGGTTATGCAATGGCGGGCGTCTTCGTCGCGGACATGAAAGACGGCGTACGGGTTGCGGTAACCGGCGCCGCGTCAGGTGTCTTCCGGTGGACGGAGGCCGAACAGGCACTTGCACAGAAGATGAGCGGTGAAGCGCTCGATGGGCTTGTCGTCGACCTTACGAATATGAACGAAGATATCCACGCCACGCGCGAGTACCGTGCCAACCTGGCCAAGGTAATGGCAAAACGCGCGGTTCAGAAGCTCGTTTCGTCCACCCAACATTAAACTGATGCCACTTCCATGACTCGAATCGAACTTACGGTAAACGGCACCAAACACGTGCAAGAGGTCGAAGACCGCGTACTGCTGGCGGATTTCCTGCGAGATCAGCTCGGTCTGACCGGAACGCATGTCGGCTGCGACACGAGCCAATGCGGATGCTGCACCGTGCATTTCAATGGCCGGGCGATCAAGTCCTGCACCTTGCTCGCTGTGCAGGCTAACGGCGCCGATATAGTTACCATTGAGGGCATGAGCAAGAATGGCGAGCTGCATCCTGTGCAGCAGGCTTTCACTGATTGCCATGCGCTGCAATGCGGGTTTTGCACGCCGGGCATGATCATGGCAATCAGTGCGATGCTCAAGGACAATCCCAATCCCTCGGACGACGAGATCTATCACGGGCTCGACGGTAATCTCTGCCGCTGTACGGGCTACATCAATATCGTCAAGGCGGTGAAGCGCAGCGCCGAGGTGATGCAGACACACAAATAACGAGCCCTTCGAGTTTCGAAAGCAAAGCATGCAATCGCTTTACACCAGACTCTCTGCGCTGATCTTTTGCACAAGTATGTGTAGCGTAGCGTCAGCGGCAGGCTGTCAAGCCGTGCTGGACCATACTTTTCCCGCCCTTGTGAGCGGCAAGCCTCAATCGCTGTGTGATTTCTCGGGTAAGGTCGTACTCGTCGTGAATACGGCGAGTGAGTGTGGTTATACGCCGCAGTACGAAGGGCTCGAGGCGCTGTACAAGCGCTACGAAAAGCGCGGACTGGTCGTGGTGGGATTTCCGTCCAACGATTTCGGCGGCCAGGAGCCGGCGAGCAACAAGCAAGTCGCCCAGTTTTGTCAGCTCAATTACGGTGTAACGTTTCCCATGTTCGAGAAGACGACGGTCACCGGTGCCCGGGCAAACGCGCTCTACGCCGATCTCACACGACGCAGCGGTTCGCCGCCGCAGTGGAACTTTCACAAGTATCTGATCGACCGCGATGGCGGCCGCATCCTGAGCTTCCCATCCGACGTCGCTCCCAAAGATCAGCGACTCACACGTGAGATCGAGCGGTTGCTCGCCGAATCTGGACCGGTGATCAAGGCCCCATAAAACAAAAAGCCCGGTTTTGAACCGGGCTTTTTATGAGGTCAGCAGCGGCTTCATACCGGTTACGCGCCGTTATGCTTAAAAGTGCGCTTTAACGCCTCGCGCTTTGACGGGGTGCCTGCAACCAGGCGCTTAATTCCATTGATCGCCCACATGATCGCATCGGTGATCGCGTCCGCATCGCGCAACGCATTCAAGGCCATTGTGCGTTGGATGGTGAGCATCGGGATCATATCGAGGCGCCCATTGAGCTCTCCACTTCTGACATTTGCTTTGATTCTACTCATGCTTTTCTCCTTGTTAGTTGCCTACCCTGCCTACCAGGTATTAGCTTTTCTTGATCTACTACTTGGTTTTCAGGTTACACATGATAGACCTGATTCTTCACGTTATGTTGCAGTGCACCACATGATATATTGTCATCGTCTCTGATAGAAAAACTAATGTGAGCCCAGCCAATCCGCCCCGCCTGCCGCCGCTGAATGCGCTAAAGGCGTTTGAGTCGGCCGCGCGCCATCTCAGCCTGAAACGGGCGGCGGAAGAACTGAATGTCACGCCAGCCGCAGTGAGTCACCAAGTGAAGGCACTGGAAGACTATGTCGGAGTCGCATTATTCCGACGTCTCAACCGCGGCTTAGAACTAACCGCTGCGGCGAGAGCGGCGCTTCCGCAACTGACCGAGGGGTTTGAAGGTCTGGCCCGCGCGGTCGCGCAGATGCGACCGGAGCTCGATAGCGGGCGCTTAACTGTCAGCGTTGCACCGTCGTTTGCCGCGCGCTGGCTGATGCCGCGATTGCACCGTTTTTTTGAGCGTCACCCCGACGTCGATGTGCGCATCACGGCCCGCACCCGTCTGCTCAACAGGCGCGGGCAAGACAATGCCGTTGAGCGGGCGACGGTCGAACACTGGCTCGAAGAGTCGGACGTTGCGATTCTGTACCGGCATGGGGACTATCCCGTCTATCGTGTCGACAAGCTTTTTCCGCTTACCCTTGCGCCGATCTGCAGTCCCCAACTCATGCATGGCGAAAATCCGTTGCGGCAGCCGCAGGACCTACAGTCGGCATACGCTGGTACACGATGATACGGGCACTCGTTACGACGGCATCGCGTTCTGGGATGTGTGGCTCAACGCTGCCGGCGTCGAAGGCGTTGATACCAATCGCGGTCCGCATTTCAGTCAGCCCGTGCTCGCGCTCGAGGCCGCGAGCGATTCCCTCGGCGTAGTCGCGACCTTTCCCGTTCTCGCGAGTGCAGAACTTGCGGTCGGACGGCTTATTCTGCCTTTCCAACTGCACGTGCCGCTCGCGTCCGCCTACTACCTCGTATGCCGGGAACGAGCCGCAAAGCGTCCTGCGGTCGAAGGCTTTCGCGATTGGCTGCTTGGCGAAGCCGCGCAGCAAGCCGCCTACTGAGAGAGCAGTGGCCATGAGGCATAATCGTTGAGCCGTTGCGACGTGCCGCGCGTAACGTTCGAGTGAGGGCGCCATGACCAACAAGAAACCGACTGCGAAAAGCATCATCGATCTGGTGCGCGCTTCGCCCGCGGCGCGGGTAAAGGTCGCTGTCACCGACATCGACGGCGTGCTGCGCGGCAAATATCTTCATAAAGATAAATTCTTGTCCGCGGTCGACAGCGGCTTCGGGTTTTGCAACGTTGTTTTCGGCTGGGACATGGCGGACCAGTGTTATGACAACACGACATGGACCGGTTGGCACACCGGCTTTCCGGATGCGCTCGCCAGGATCGACCTCAACACTTATCGACGCGTGCCGTGGGACGATGATGTGCCGTTCTTTCTCGCTGACTTCGACGATGGCAACGGCGGGCCGTCAAGCGTGTGTCCGCGTCAGCTGCTCAAAACCGTTCTCGGCCGCGCCGCCGCGCGCGGCTGGCAGGTTTTGTCAGGCGTTGAATACGAGTGGTTCAATTTTCGCGAGACGCCGCAGACTTTCGCAGCCAAAAACTTTACGCAGCCGCAACCGATATCACCCGGAATGTTCGGCTATTCGCTGATTCGTGCCGGGCAGAACCAGCCCTTTTTCAAAGCGCTCATGGAAGAGATGCCGCGCTTCGGCATTCCGATCGAGGGGCTGCACACGGAAACCGGTCCCGGTGTCTATGAAGCCGCGATTTTGTATTCCGACGCGCTCGAAGCAGCCGACCGCGCGACGCTTTTCAAGACCGGCGCTAAAGAGATCGGCAACCGGTTCGGTATCATGCCGAGCTTCATGGCGAAGTGGAGCGCGCAGTTTCCGGGCTGCAGCGGGCATGTTCATCAAAGCGTTTCGGACGGCAAGAACAATGTGTTTTACGATGTCAGGGCGCCGCGCAAAATGAGTAAATTGTTCGAAAGCTATCTGGCCGGTCAACTACATTGTCTGAAAGATATTCAGGTTTTCTTCGCACCGACCATCAACAGCTACAAGCGCCTGGTCGATGGCTTCTGGGCGCCGGTCACGGCGACGTGGGGTATCGACAATGGTACGGCGAGCCTGCGTGTGATTAGCGGCTCGGCGAAGTCGACGCGTCTTGAAACACGCTGTCCGGGTGCAGACAGCAATCCTTATCTCGCTGTGGCAGCGTGCGTTGCGGCAGGCCTTTACGGAATTGAAAAAGGTCTGAAGCTTGATACGCCGCCGCTCGAAGGCGATAGCGCCAAGGCGGCGAAAATTCCCCGTCTGCCGCGAAATCTGATGGAAGCGACGGAGAATATGAAGCGTTCAAAGATTGCGCGCGAATTGTTCGGGGAAGAATTCGTCGACCATTATGTCAAGACGCGTGAATGGGAATGGCGGCAGTTCCAGGACACCGTTACCGACTGGGAGCTCAAGCGATACTTTGAGATCATTTGAGGCGACGATTCAACCGCGCAATTGAGCCGGCCGTTCACGCTACGAGTACAAGTCCGCCGTTATGACCATCCATCGATTTGCGTTTCCAACCGGCATTCATTTTGGCCCCGGGGCACGGCACGAAGTCGCCGCCTATCTCAAGGCGCAGGATTGCCGCCGGCCGCTGGTCGTCACCGATGAAGGCATTGCAGCTCTGCCGCTGCTCGCGAAATTTACTGCCACGCTTGGCGGCCTTGGGGTGGATGTTTTTTCCGGTGTGCGCGGCAATCCCGTGCGAAGTCAGGTGATTGCCGGCGTTGCCGCTTTCAAAGCGCATGGCGCAGACTCGGTCATCGGGATCGGTGGCGGCGCCGCCCTCGATGTTGCAAAAGTAATTGCACTCATGTCCAACCACGCGGGCGATGTGCTCGAATATGCGTGGGATCATCCGCAAGTGCGCCCGATCAGCGGCGAGCTGCCGTGCTTTGTCGCACTACCGACGACTGCCGGCACCGGCAGCGAAGTAGGTCGTTCGAGCGTTATCTCCGATGACGAAACGCATATCAAGAAGATTATTTTTTCGTCGAAGCTGCTGGCGAGAGCGGTCTTTGCGGATCCGGAACTCACCCTCGATCTGCCCGCCCACGTGACGGCAGCAACCGGCATGGATGCGCTCACGCACAACGTGGAGTCATATATCGCCAGGGGCTATCACCCGATGTGTGACGGTATCGCGCTCGAAGGCGTGCGTATCGCGGCGCGTGCACTGCCGGTCGCAGTAGCGAAGCCGCATAATCTTCAAGCGCGATCGGACATGCTGATGGCGTCGATGATGGGTGCGGTCGCTTTTCAAAAAGATCTCGGCGCGACGCACTCATGTGCGCACGCGCTGTCGACGGTCGCTGACCTTCACCACGGTCTCGCGAACGGCATCATGATCGATTACGTCATGCGCTTTAACGAGCCGGCGGAACAAGAGCGATTCGCGCGCATGGCCGAAGCCGTGGGCGTCACAGGGAAAACGACGCAGGCGGCCGCCGCAGCTTTCGTCGAGTGGCTTACCGCGCTCAAACGAAATATAGGCATACCATCGAAGCTTGGCGCCGTGAAAGTTACCTCGGCACAGCTGCCGAAGCTGCTCGATGTCGCCGTGAACGATATCTGCCACAAGACAAATCCGCGGGCTTGCACACGCGCGGATTTCGAACGCATCTTCCAGGCGGCGCTGTAATTCAATGGCGGCGCTCAAAATCGGCGTGTCGGCGCGTCTTTTCCATCCGGACGCGTCGAGTACGGCGGTGAACAGCAAGACATTGCAGTATCTCGAGCAATCGATGGCGCACTGGATCATGGCGCGTGATGCGCTGGTGTTCATGATTCCATCGGTGGACAAAGGCGGCATCATCCACCGCAGCAATGTGCGCATCGCCGATTACGTTCGTCATTTGGATGGATTGATACTTCAGGGCGGCGCCGATCTGGCGCCCGAAACGTATCGCGAGCAACCGCTCGAGCCTGCATGGTGCGGCGATCGCATTCGCGACGAGTATGAGCTCGAAGTGCTGCATGAGTTCATGCAAGCCGATAAGCCGGTGCTGGGCATCTGTCGCGGTGCTCAGCTCATCAACGTCGCGATGGGCGGCACGCTTTATCAGGACATCAAATTACAGGTTCCAGCCGCGCTCGGCCACCGCGCGCCGGACGCTTACGAAAAGAATTTCCATAAGATCAAAATCGAGCCGGAGTCGGGCCTTGCGCGGATGTATGGCAGCGTCCGCAACGGCACCGTGAATTCAATCCACCATCAATCCATCAAGGCATTGGGAAGCGACCTCGTCGTTGAAGCGTACGCGGAACCGGATGGCATTATCGAGGCGATTCGCTGGGAGGGCCCCGGATATGTGTTTGGCGTGCAATGGCACCCGGAGTTTCTGGATCCCGCGGATCAAACCGTCCTGAGTCCCATGCCGATATTGGATGAATTTGTCGGCGCCGTGCGCGCCCGCATGTAGCGACGCATGAGGATTTTAAATCCAGCGACGAATGCGCCGATTGCGACGGTAAAGCACGATACGGCGGCGACGGTGAGAAACAAATACCGCGCCGCGCGCGCAGCGCAAGGCAAGTGGGCGCAATTGCCATGTGAGCAGCGCATCGACGTGATACGTCGATTTCGCGACCGGATCGTGGCGCGACGTGAAGACCTGGCGAGGACGCTGACGAGCGAGGTCGGCAAGCCGCTCACGCAAGCGCGTAATGAGTTGAACGGCGTGCTCGGGCGGATCGATTTCTTCATTGAGCATGCCGCTGCCGTTCTTGCGCGAGAAAGTCGTGCTTGCGGACCCTGCCGCGAGACTCGAAGAGAAGATTTCACACGAACCGCTCGGCGTAATCGCGAATATCTCTGCATGGAATTACCCCTACTTTGTAGGGACGAATGTGTTCGTGCCAGCGTTGATTGCGGGTAATTCAGTTCTGTATAAGCCATCCGAATTCGCGACGCTGACCGGCATCGAGATTGCGAAGATGCTGCACGCGTCGGGCGTACCCGAAGACGTGTTTGCGCCGGTCATCGGCACCGGTGAAGTCGGGGCCGACCTCGTGAAGCAGCCCGTCGATGCCATATTTTTTACGGGCTCCTATGGTACCGGACATAAAATCGCCGCGGCTGCCGGCAAACGCATGATCAAGGTACAGCTCGAGCTGGGCGGCAAGGACCCTGCGTATGTGTGTGACGATGCGGACATCGAAGCCGCAGCGGCGTCACTCGCGGACGGCGCTTTCTATAACACCGGTCAAAGCTGTTGTTCTGTCGAGCGTATCTACGTGCAAGCAAGCATTTATCCGCGATTTACTGCGGCATTCGTAGATGCAGTGCGCGGGTTCAAGGTTGGGGAGCCGCTGAACGAGGCGACTTACATCGGGCCGCTGACGCGCAGAGCTCAATTGACCGTGCTGCGCAGGCAGGTCGCGGATGCCAAGCGCAAGGGCGCAAAGGTGCTTCTTGGCGGCAAACCCCTTACGCGCAAGGGCAACTATTTCGCCCCGACCGTTCTGCGCGATGTAAACCACACGATGGAGGTTATGCGCGAAGAAAGTTTTGGCCCCATCATCGGCATACAGTGCGTGACGAACGATGCGCATGCGGTCGAGCTCATGAACGATACTGCATATGGACTGACGGCCGCCGTGTATGCGGGCGACAAAGCACGCGCCACGAACATTCTTGCGCAGACGAGTTCGGGCTCCGCATATTGGAATTGCTGTGATCGCGTCAGTCCCCGTTTGCCATGGGCAGGCGTCGGACATTCGGGCATCGGCGTTACGCTCTCGACCTATGGCATTGAGACGTTTACCCGCACGCGCGGCTGGCATCTGCGTAGCGCGTGAGAGATATATAAAAACTTCATGCTCGAACGCACGACGGGGCAATAGCGCTGGCAAAATGCGGGCAATGGCAGCAGCCGCCGCATCAATGGAGTTTGTATGGAGTTGCTCACTGATCCACACGCGTGGATTGCGCTTGTCACGCTTACTGCCCTCGAAATCGTTCTTGGCATCGACAACATAATCTTCATATCCATACTCGTCGGACGCTTACCGCCGCATCAACGTAATCGCGGACGCGTGCTCGGTCTGGCGCTGGCGTTGACGACGCGAATAGCCCTCTTGCTGTCGCTCGCCTGGATCATGACGCTTACCGATGCGCTCTTCACCGTTGGCGGCCGCGATGTTTCCGGGCGGGATCTCATTCTGATCGGCGGCGGGCTTTTTCTGCTGTGGAAAAGTGTTCACGAGATCCATAACTCGCTTGAGGGCGCACACGAGGAAGATACCGCGGTAGCCGCCAGTTTCGGCGCGGTGCTCGTCCAGATAGCGGTTATCGACATCGTGTTTTCACTGGATTCGGTCATCACCGCCGTAGGCATGGTCGATGAAGTGAAGATCATGATTGCCGCAATTGTGATCGCAGTGCTGCTCATGATGGTTGCCGCCAAGTCGATCAGCGACTTCGTCGATCAGCGTCCCACGATCAAGATGCTTGCGCTCTCCTTTCTCATCATGGTCGGATTGGCCCTTATCGCGGACGGTTTTGGACTGCACGTGCCGAAGGGCTATATCTACTTCGCAATGGCATTTTCGGTAGCAGTCGAATTGCTGAATTTAAAGATGCGCAAGCGCGCGGCGCGCCACGCATCGACGTTGAAACTGCATAAGACGATGTCTGCAGCCGAGAAAAAGTAGTGCCGTTGCGCGGCATGGAAGCGCAAACGTGACGGGCGGCCGCCGTTACACGGACATTATTCGCGCGTCGCAAAGATTCGACGCTTCGTCGCATATACCTTTTTGTATAGCGGGCCACCATATCGGCTGGCTGCGAAAAGCGCACGCGCAGCGACTGATGGCATGGCCTGATGTCTTCAGGCGCGATAACGATGGCGTCCATATCAAGGAAACGCTGCAGACGGTCGACGTGCGTTCCGGTGCGGTGGATGCGGTCATACACGCCTTGTACGCGAAGGGGGAGATATCCGGCTGGCGCAACGAGCGCTATGCGGTAGTCACGGCGTTCGATGCAGAGCCGCTAATGACTGTGGAGCGCGCCGCGGCGCGCTACTTTGGCATCACGACATACGCGGCGCACGCGAATGGCTACTGCGGCGAAGGTGTGGACGGCGTGATGTGGATTGCGCGCCGTGCCGCCACCAAGCCGATCGATCCCGGCAAGCTCGACAATCTGGTTGGCGGTGGCATGTGTGCCGGTGTTGCGCCTCTGGATACCATTGTTAGAGAAGCGTGGGAAGAAGCCGGCATCGCCGCCGACATCGCACGTAGAGCGGTGGCTACTGGAACCGTACGATTGCTGCGTGAAGTGCCTGAAGGCGTGCAGTCGGAGGTCATCTTCGTACACGATCTCGAAGTGCCGCGCGATTTCGAACCCCACAATCAGGACGGTGAAGTTGCGGAATTTATGTGCGTGAAAACTTACAGCGCTCGCCGATATGCTGAATGAGGGCGCCGAATTTACGCTCGATGCGAGTCTTGTCATCCGCATGTTTTTGGATCGCGGTCGAGACATCGGATAAGAAAGCGCCGTGCGGCCGCATCGCCGCACGCATGTCTAAGCGCATGAATGCGCCGCGCTTCGACGGAATCAGCTTGAGTCCGACAGACGCGCGTTGGCGGCGGTCCCATCATGGGTGCTCTCAACAACAACCGTAGGAGTGCCGAGTGGGAATCTTCAGCAACATCATGAGCAAGATCTTTCCATCCAACCATCCGGCGGTGACGACTGCAGGGGAAACTGCGGCGCCGTCTGCAACTGTGGCTTCGCCCGGCGGCGCCACCGCTGCCGCGGCACCGGAGGTCGATGTGCAGGCGGTATTGAATGGCATGGCCCAAAAGCACAGCGAGAAACTGAACTGGCGCACATCAATCGTTGATCTGATGAAACTGCTCGGGCTCGACAGCAGCCTTACGGCCAGGAAGTCGCTCGCCGGAGAGCTCAAATACACCGGCGACATGAATGATTCGGCGAGCATGAATATCTGGCTGCATAAGCAGGTCATGCGAAAGCTCGCCGAGAATGGTGGCAAAGTTCCAGAGGATCTGAAGAGTTAATGTGATTGCATGCCGTGCGTTTAGCGTTCCCACGCTTTGCGCTTTAATCGCATTTATGTGATTCCATGCTGCGACGAATGCGGGTTTCGGATGAACGTGTAAGCGGTGTTGCGTAATTCAAAATGCTGAGCCGTGCTTCGTTCGCGGACACTATGCCTGAAGCGCCGTCCGGCTTCGCTGAGTTGATGGCTACGATGACATCGCCCTTATCAGCCGTTTGCAGCGTAACCGGACCGCCATATTGTCCTTCCGTGATCGAGCACGCCATTCGCCAGCGACGATCGCGATCGACGCGCGCGAACCGGCACCCGATGTGGGCCACCAGCCCCGATTGTTCTCCCGGATAGCCGGACGCGATAAGGTCCTTATCGCCAAGCGCGGCAGGCGCGGCGGCCGCGAATTCCATGTAGCCGACTTTCTCGCCGAGATTGTCGCTTTTGCCCGTTTTGGGATTCACGAGCCTCACGAGCGCCCAATCGTCAACAGTATCTCGATCCGCCCATAAGCTGCCCGCATCGACGATCTGCCCGAGTGCGGTGTATTGGAAACTGGCGATTTTCTTAGGCGTTTGTCCGGCCTCGAAGGCAACTTCGTTGCGGCTGCCTTCGAACGCGATGTGATAATTGGTCAGGACATGGCACCGCGAGATCATCGCGCCGGAACTTCTGTACTTACTCATCATCATGTTGCCGTCGCCTGCAGCAAGCGGAAAAACCATGCCAACGGCGTTGAACTGCCGATATTCGGGATGGAGGCGGTCTATGACGACGCGTGGATCGGTGATTTGCGGCACTTGCGCACCGCATGTCGCAGAGAATTCGAATAGCGCCAGAAGCGCGATGACGTCGAGCGGATAGCGAGTCCGCGCCGTACGCCGCATTTATCGAGCGGTTTGCAACTGGCGCTTTGAATGGCTACTCTTCATGCGCGAGCATACGAATGATGTAGCCGCCCGACTTTTCATCGCGTTCAAGATTGACCAGGTGCTTTGCCGCGGCTTCCTCCAGCAGCTTGTTGAATGAGCGATAACCGTAATACGCCTCGTTGAAACCCGGTTTTCGCCGCTTCAGCGCCTGTTTCACCATCGAGCCCCAGATTTTTTCGTCATCCCCGCGTTCGCTACCGAGGGCCTCGATGGTCTGCAGGATCAGCTCGAGGGCCTCCTGTTTTTTGTCCTCATCGCTTTTCTTCGACTCCGGCTCTGCCGCTGGTACAGGGGGCGCCGCCGTTGAGGCAGCCGCGGCAGACGGAGCCGGTGACGAAGCAGCGTCAGCCTTGGGTGCCGCAGCTTTCTTGGCGGGAGCCCGCCGGCGCGCCGGCTTCTCACGCACGAGGTCGTCGTAGAAAATGAATTCGTCGCAGTTCGCGATCAGCAGATCGGACGTTGAATTCTTGACGCCGACACCAATTACTGTTTTGTCGTTCTCACGCAGTTTACTGACCAACGGTGAAAAGTCTGAATCGCCGCTGATAATGACGAACGTGTCGACATGCGATTTCGTATAGCAGAGGTCCAGCGCGTCGACGACCATGCGAATGTCCGCGGAGTTCTTGCCCGACATGCGCACGTGAGGAATTTCGATTAATTCGAACGACGCCTCGTGCATGGCGCCCTTGAAGCCCTTGTAGCGGTCCCAGTCGCAATACGCTTTCTTGACCACGATGCTGCCTTTGAGCAACAGCCGATCCAGTACCTTGTCGATGTCGAACTTCGCGTATTTTGCGTCGGCCACGCCGAGCGCGACGTTTTCGAAATCGCAAAAAAGCGCCATGTTGGTGATTTCGGCTTGTGCAGCCATGCATTACTCCGTTTTAATTTGGCGCGTTGAGAAGGACATTGGAAGCGCGGGCGTATTGTACGCGCCGCGGCACAGCTTGTCGCAATGATGCGCCCGGCGGCGCATCGCGTCACTGCTTGTGTTGATCGTCGGAGCCTTGTGCCGCGCGTAATGGAATCGACAGAAAGACGCCGAACTCCCGCGCAATATTACAGCTCACGCGCGCGTGCACCTTGCCCTGCTCATCGTAGAAGCTGGCTCGCGCGGCCAGCGGAAATACAGCCTCATGCCACACGTTCGGATGTATATAGAGTCCTTTGCCGCCATCCACGTAAAAGGCAACAAATTTCTGCGGTGTTACGTCGTCACCCGGCAGAGCGAGCGGACAGACGAAGGGTTCACCGGCGAGAGGAAAAAACAACTGTCCTCCATCGGGATGGTAATTTGCGTGCCATAGCAGCACGCGTGAAGGCGATGCGCTCCCCGAAGTTAGCGCCTCGCCCGGATTCTTAGACCAGCCGAGGAGATAGCGCGAGCCGACCGCCTGGTTCCTGCCATACAGGATGTCGCCGTCCCACCAGAAATCAAATATGCCGTGCGTCGTCCCGCCTTCGTTACCGGTACCCGGATCACATTGACGCCAACCTGCGAGCGGCCAGGTAACGATGTCAACGGGGTAGTTGCGATAATCGTCGACAAGTGCGCCGTATCCTTGCAATGACCGCGGCGTTGCGCGCACGAGCGGGACGTCGTGCCACGGCAGCTCCCGCGGCACATCCGGCGCGAGATATTCGTCCGCAGAGACTGCATTGCTTTTTTTCTGCGATGGTAGGTCCGTCGCAACGGGGCTCATGCGGCGGCACGCCCTTTAACGGCGGGCCCGAGGTGCGTGATTGCCATTTCCCTGACGGTCGCCGCTATCGCCGCGACCGCCTGCTGCATCTCCGCTTGTCCAATCGCGCCGATACAGCCGACGCGGAAGGTTTCAACCTGCGTGAGCTTGCCGGGATACAGCGTGAAGCCTCTGCTGCGGACTCTGTCATAGAAAACTGGAAAACTATAGTTCGCATCCGCCGGCGCATGCCACGTTGTGATGATCGGCGACTGAATGGTGCGCGGCAGAAAAGATACAAAGCCCAGCTTCTCCAGGCCGCTCATCAACGTCTCGCAGTTACTGCGATAGCGTGCCCCGCGACCGGCAACGCCGCCTTGTGTCTGGAACTGCTCGAGCGCGCAAGCAAGCGCTGCAACGACCGTAGTTGGCGGCGTGAATCGCCACTGCTTGGTACGCATATACGACTGCCACTGATCGTAAAGGTCGAGCGAGAGCGAATGACAGTTCCCTTTGCACGCTTCCAGCGCGCCCTTGCGCATGATGGCGAAACCCATTCCAGGAACACTCTCCAGACACTTTCCTGAGGCGGCTACCAGCGCGTCAAAGCGGATTTTGCGCGCGTCGATATCGATCGCTCCGAACGAGCTCATCGCATCGATGAAGAGCCCGCGCTTCGAGTTTGCAACGACGGCTGCGATTTCTTCCAGCGGATTCAGGATGCCGGTGCTGGTCTCGCA
Organism: uncultured beta proteobacterium; assembly: GCA_963829085.1. Taxonomy (GTDB): domain Bacteria; phylum Pseudomonadota; class Gammaproteobacteria; order Burkholderiales; family SG8-41; genus PALSA-1004. The sequence goes on from CAWHHJ010000012.1 coordinate 324,764, forward strand.
ATGCACGAGCGACACGTGGCTGATGGACTGATCCCCGGCAAGCGCTTGAGCAACCATTGCGGGCGTGGTCGGCTCGTCCTCGGCACTTTGCATCACAGTATGCCGGCGGCCGATGATCTCGCAGATGCGCGCGATGCGTTTGCCGTACTCACCGTTGATGCACACGAGAACGTGACCGTCGCGTGGAACCAGCGTTCCGAGCGCCGCCTCGACCGAAAACGTCCCGCTGCCCTGCATGAGCACGCAGGTATGATCGTCGCCGCCATGCGCTATGTCGTTCAATTGCGTCACGAGCGCGGCTGTCATGTCAATAAAAGCGATGTCGCGCGAGCCGTAGTCACGCAATTGTGCTTCCTTGGTCCGCAGCGTCGTAGTGAGCGGTCCGGGCGTCAGTAGAATCGGATCTCTGGATTCAGCCATCGACTTTCCTTCATGTTTGTGCGGCCGGCCTGCGCCATGCCTGAGTCTTCGTTTCCAGCCAGCGGTTGAGGAGGTAATAGATGAAGCACACGATGGCGCATGTGATCACTATCATCGTCGCCATGGCAGTGGCCGGACCGATCTCACCCGCCTCGTCGAGATTCAGGATCGCAATGGCAGCGAGCATCGTATCGGGTGCGTAAAGAAATACGACCGCCGATATCGTCGTCATCGCCGTCACGAAAAAATAGCGGCTGATTTCGAGTATTGCAGGCATGCATACGGGCACCGTCACCACGAAAAACGTTTTAAAGAACGGCACCTTCAGCGATGCCGATACCGACTCGAATTCGTTGTCTATCTGCTTTAACGCGGTCACTGCCGTGAGATGGCTCGACGCGTAATAGTGAACGATCGTTGAGATCACCAGTATCGACATCGTGTGATACAGACCGTTGAGCGGATTGTAGGGATGATTGAAAAAGAAAATGAATCCCAGGCCAAGCACGAGGCCGGGCACGCCCATGGGCAGCACAGCAAACATGCCCAGCACTTGGCGTAACCAATCCAGGCCGCGCGTTTTCTCGAGCAGATAAGCGCATACAAACACGAACGCCGTACCCAACGTCGCGCACCACAGCGACATTTTGACGCTGTTCACATAAGCGTCGAAGATGCCGGCTTCGATGAGCCCCATGCGATAGTGATTAACGCTGAAGTGCAGGTCGTACGGCCACAGCTTGATGAACGACGCCCACACTGCCATGCCGAGCACGGCGAGCATGAGCGCGGCGACGAGCCAGCAGAATCCAGCAATCGCCAGGTCGAAACCTCGTGCAGGCTTTGGCGAGTAGGGGACCGAACGCGAAGAAAGTTGTGCGAGTTGGCGGCGCTTCACGAGCATATCGATGGTGTAGGTGATCAGCACGGGCAGCAGAAGCATGATGCCGACTACCGCGCCTTTCGAAAAATCCTGCTGGCCGATCACGAGCTTGAAAATGTCCGTCGACAGGACATTGAAATTTCCGCCGATAACCTTCGGCACGCCGAAATCGCTGAGCGCGTAGGTAAAGACCACGATGGCCGCGCTGATCAATCCGAACTTCGCTGCCGGCAGCGTAATGGTGAAGAATTTGCGTAACGTGCGTGTGCCCATAGAGTCTGCGGCCTCATAGAGGCGCGCGTCGGTGAGGGATAGCGCAGTTATGAGGATCATCAGCGCATGCGGAAAAGTGGCGTAGACCAAGGACATGACGATACCCGTTGCGCCATAGATCTGTCGTTCACCCATCAATGCCTTCAAGGCGCCCTGGTTCCCGAACCAATAGATGAACGAAATCGCGGACAAGAGCGACGGTGCGAGCAGCGGTATCAATGCGATGTTCCGCAGCAGCGACTTAAAGCCAATGCAACTGCGCGTGAGCGCATATGCAAAAGTGAAGGCGGCGGGCACGGTGATGCAGGTAACGACTGTCGATACGAGCAGGCTATTGACTATCGATTGGGCGAGCGCCGGCGTCTGAAAGTATTCGACGAAGTGCCTTACGCCGACAAAGTTGCCGTCGATGTCCTCGACGCTTTTCGCCAGTATCATGAATATTGGCGCGAAGAGCGCGATGCCGAGTGCAGCGCCCATTGCGAGCAACGCAATATGCGAGATGCGCTCGGTCCAATGCGCGCGCTGACGGGTAGACTGCGGCGCGACGCCGGCGGTTAGTACTGCACTCATCTATTTTGCGAAAACGCGGATGTTCGAACTCGGCAGCGATACGCGGACAGCGCCGCCGCGTTCAATGCGGCAGGCAATCATGTCGCGCGGGGAAAAGTCCGCGATAACGAGTTGCGATGCGATGCCCTCGACGCGGATGCCCAGGCGGCACATCGCACCGAGGAATTCGATGTTTTCGATGCGGCCCGCGAACGAATCGGGCCGCTTGTCATCATGGCTGCTGACGACGACATCCTCGGGACGCAAAAACACGGAGACTTCGGCGCCGGTGCTGAAATTGACCGGCGTGCCGTTCGTCTTGATGCGGACGTGATCGATCTCCAGTTCCGCTTGATCGCGAACAGTTGCGCGCAGAATATTTGTCTTGCCGACAAAGTCAGCGACAAACGGCGATGCCGGCTCGCGATACACCTGCATCGGCGTGCCGGTCTGCTCGATGACGCCCTGATTCATGACGACGACGCGGTCCGCCATCGACAGTGCTTCTTCCTGATCATGCGTGACCAGAATCGTCGTAACGCCGAGACGCTGCTGCAGACTACGAATTTCGCCTCGCAAGCGGACGCGCACCTGCGCATCGAGCGCCGAAAGCGGTTCGTCGAGCAGCAACAAGCCGGGTGAAGTCGCCAGTGCGCGCGCGAGTGCAATGCGCTGCTGCTGACCGCCCGAAAGTTGCGACGGATACTTGGCACCGCTGTCAGACAGGCCGATCAGCGACAGCAGTTCCGCAACACGCGCGCGGATGGCGGCTTTTGCCATGCGGCGATTCACGAGACCATAAGCGACGTTGTCGTAGACGCTCAGATTCGGGAACAGTGCATATGATTGGAAGACGATGCCGTAATCGCGCATCATCGGCGGCAGTCGCGAGATATCCTTGTCGTGCTGAATGATCGAGCCGCTCGTTTGTACTTCCAGCCCCGCGATAATGCGAAGGAGCGTAGTCTTCCCGCATCCTGACGGCCCAAGGAAGCACACGAGCTCGCCTTTGTTGATGGCGAGGCTTACGTCGTTGAGCGCGGTGAAGTCGCCGAAGTGCTTGACGATGCGCTCGATGCGCAGCGCTGCGATTGCCCCGACCTTGCTGGTTTCGTTCATGCGGCAGACACGGCCGAACAAAAGGCGTCGACGAGCATGTGTCCGGCGACGCCTTCCTTATCGGGGCCGCATTGTCATTTCTCGGTTTTCGCCGAATAACGCTTCTGCCATTCGGCAAGGATTTTGTCGCGATTTTTTGCCGCCCATGCGAAATCATTCTTTATCAGCAGCTGTTCATAGTTCTCGGGAATGTTCGGCTGCGGTTGGGCAATGCCCGGCATGGCGACGACCTGCCACCATGAGGCATAAAGCTGATTCGCTTCTTTGCTCGCAATCCAGTCGAGCAGCTTTTTAGCGGCATCCTGTTTCTTCGTTGTCTTTACGATGCCGGTCGCCTCGATGTCCCATCCCAGGCCTTCGCTCGGGAAGACGAGCATGACCGGCGCGCCGGATTTTTTGACTTGCTGCGCGCGGTATTCAAAAGAGATGCCGATGACGAACTCACCGGCGCCCGACTGACGGCACGGCTTCGAGCCCGAATGCGTGTACTGGGCGATGTTCTCGTGCAATGCGTCCATGTATTTCCAGCCGTCGCTTTCACCCCACATCTGCAGCCATGCGGTTGCGTCCAGGAATCCCGTGCCCGACGAGGGTGGCGCAGGCATAGTGATCTGGCCTTTATAAACGGCCTTCGTCAAATCGCGCCACGATTCCGGCTTTGGGATTCCACGCTTGGCTGCTTCCACGACGTTGAAGCACACCGTCGCGCCCCACGCGTCCATGCCGACCCATGCAGGGACAGGCTTGGGGTCGCTGTATTTGCGCACAAGTTTGTCGAAACCTTTGGGCTTGTATGGCAGCAGCAGCCCCTGCTGGTCGAATACCATCATGCTGGTCGCCGCCACACCCATGATGACGTCCGCCTGCGGATTCGCTTTTTCGGCGAGGACTTTCGCGGTGATAACGCCGGTCGAATCGCGCACCCATTTCAATTCGATATTCGGCTCGATTTTGTTGAAGCTGTCGGCGTACACCTTCAACTGGTCCGTTTCAAGTGCGGTGTATACGAGCAGCTGGGTTTTTTGTGCGAAGGTAAGAGCGCTGGCGAGCGCGAGCACAAGCGTAACGAGCGCACGCAACGAATGGCGCGAGAAAGTGTTCATGAAGCTCTCCCTGGTTGGCTGGCTAACCGGCGACAAGACACGAATCGAGCGTACGGATCGTGCCTGCTGCCGCGCGCCTGATGCTGTCAATCTACCGGTGTTAAGAGGTGAATACAAGCGGGCTGCGGATAAGTTTTGCCCGCTGGAAACGGATAAACCAGCAAAACCGCTATGACGCCGTCAAAAGCGTAGCAACAGGCCTTGAGGAGCAATTTTAGGACTGCGCAATTACGGTTAAATGACAGCCCGGACATTGACAATTAAGAAGAGTATTCAGTCTAATGACAGGTTCCGCCGGCCGCCGGCCGTCAGGCGGCGCACAACAGTGAAACTTTCGAATCGGGAGCCTTAATGAGTGAGCGTCATCAATCGGTCAGCGTCAATGGACGGAGCTACCGGTGGATGGATCGGCCGCTGGTCGTCGTTTGCGTCGATGGCTGCGAGCCCGATTACATCACCCAGGCGATGCAGGCGGGCAGCGCGCCGTACCTGCGCGAGCTCTGCGAGAAAGGCAGCTCACTGCTTGGCGACGCTGTCGTGCCGAGCTTTACGAATCCGAACAATCTCTCGATCGTAACCGGCGTATCAGCGGCGGTGCACGGTATCTGCGGCAATTATTTTTATGATCGTGAAGCGGGTCAGGAAGTCATGATGAACGATCCGAAGTACCTGCGCACTGGCACCATACTTGCCGAGTTTTCGCGCGCCGGCGCCAAAGTGGCGGTCGTCACCGCGAAGGACAAACTGCGCAAGCTGCTCGGCCACCAAATGAAGGGCGTCTGTTTCTCCGCCGAGAAGGCGGATGAAACGACGGAACACGAGCATGGCATAGCAGACGGCATCGGCTTCGTCGGCATGCCGCTGCCTTCCGTTTACAGCGCACAGCTCTCCGAATTTGTCTTTGCAGCCGGCGTCAGGCTCATGCAGACACAGCAACCCGACCTAATCTACCTATCGACGACCGACTATGTCCAGCACAAGGATGCGCCCGGCACACCCGGCGCAAACGCTTTCTACGCCACCATGGATGCGCATCTGCAAAAGCTCGACAGACTGGGCGCAACCGTTGCGCTCACGGCGGACCATGGCATGAATGCAAAGACCGACGCAAAGGGCGATCCGAATGTAATCTATCTACAGGATGTGCTGGACGCGTGGATCGGTAAAGATGCGGCGCGAGTCATTCTGCCGATTACGGACCCATACGTCGTGCATCACGGCGCGCTCGGTTCATTTGCAACGGCGTACCTGCCGGGCGGCGCGAGCACTGATGAAATCATCGGCCGGCTCGCGGCATTGCCGGGCATCGAAGTCGTCTATGATCGCTCGCACGGCTGCCGCATATTTGAGCTGCCGGATGACCGCATGGGAGACATCATCATCGTGTCCGAGCGGCATGTCGTGCTTGGCACCAGCCGCGACCGGCATGACCTGTCGGGACTCGACGTGCCGCTGCGCTCGCACGGCGGCATCTCCGAGAAAACGGTGCCGCTTCTTTTTAATCGCCGCGTTAATGGGATTGATTCCGCGCGACGGTTGCGCAACTTCGACATCTTCGACGTCGCGCTGAATCACCTGCAATAAGCCGCTCACCTGAGGACGCCATGATGGTTACCGCTACGAAGCGCAAACAAACAAGCGACGTTGTGCATGAATCCATGCGCATCGGCGGCGAAAAGGTGTCGCGTGATCGCGTCATCGAAGTGTTCAATCCTTACACCGCCGAAGTGATCGCAACGGTACCGAAGGCTACTGTCGAGGACATCAGGCGCGCATTTTCGATCGCCAAGGGCTATAAGTCGAAGCTGACGCGCTACCAGCGGGCGCACATTCTGGATCGCACGGCCGAGTTGATACGCGCACGCACCGATGAGCTGTCCGATCTGATCACCGCCGAATGCGGCATCTGTAAAAAGGATTCGCTGTACGAAGTGGGCCGCGCGTGCGACGTCATGAACTTTGCAGCGAACCAGGCGCTGATTGACGACGGCCAGATTTTTTCATGCGACCTGACGCCGCATGGAAAGAAACGTCGCGTCTATACGCAGCGCGATCCGCTGCTCGGTGCGATCAGCGCGATTACGCCATTCAATCACCCGCTCAATCAGGTCGCGCACAAGGTTGCGCCATCGGTGGCGACAAACAACCGTATGGTACTAAAGCCGACTGAGAAGACGCCGCTATCCGCTTTGGTGCTCGCAGACATCCTCTACGAGGCGGGACTGCCGCCGGAGATGTATCAGGTGGTCACCGGTGACCCGCGTGAGATTGCAGACGAGATGCTGACGAACGAGCACGTCGATCTGATTACATTCACGGGTGGCGTGCCGATCGGCAAGTACATCGCCGCCAAGGCCGGATATCGCCGTCAGGTGCTCGAGCTGGGCGGCAACGATCCGATCATCGTTATGGAAGACGCCGATCTCGAGGAGGCGGCGACGCTCGCGTCTCAGGGCTCTTACAAGAACTCAGGCCAGCGCTGTACAGCAGTCAAGCGCATGCTGGTGCATGAAAAAGTCGCCGATGATTTTGTCGAGCTGCTGGTCGCGAAGACGAAGGCCTGGAGCTACGGCGATCCCATGGACAAGTCGCTCGATATGGGCACCGTAATCGACGAGCCGGCAGCAAAGTCGTTTGAAGCCAAGGTCAATGAGGCGGTTACCCGCGGCGCCCGTTTGCTCGTTGGAAATATCCGGCGCGGCGCTCTGTACTCGCCCACCGTCGTCGATCATGTGCAGCCTGATATGCCGCTCGTCAAACAAGAGACGTTTGGTCCGGTGTCGCCGGTCATACGCTTCAAGGACATTGACGAAGCGATCCGGATCTCAAACGGCACGGCGTATGGCTTGTCATCTGCGGTATGCACGAACCGGCTCGATTACATCGCGCGTTTCGTTGCCGAGCTGGAAGTCGGCACCGTCAACATTCGTGAAGTGCCCGGTTATCGACTCGAGCTGACACCCTTCGGCGGCATCAAGGATTCCGGTCTCGGCTATAAAGAGGGTGTGCAGGAAGCCATGAAGAGCTTCACCAACGTCAAAACGTATTCGCTGCCCTGGACGTAGGCCGTCGTATGAGGCTGGGCGATTTCGCAGAGATCGAGGCACTGTTCCGAGAGAAAGGGCATCGTCAATACAGCGGCGAGCCGGTCACTCAACTTGAACACGCCCTTCAAACCGCCCAGCTCGCGGAGAGTGCGGGAAGCGACGAACAGTTGATCACTGCCTGCCTGCTGCATGATGTCGGCCATATGTCGAACGACCTTGGAGAGTCACCGACGCTGCGCGGCATGGACGATCGCCATCAGTATCACGGTGTGGCCGTTCTCAAGAAACTGTTTGGCGAAGCCGTACTATTGCCGATTCGTCTGCACGTGGATGCCAAACGTTATTTGTGTGCGACGGAAGCGGGCTACCGCGATACCCTTTCTGCGGATTCAATACGCAGTCTGCAACTGCAGGGTGGTATGTTTTCGCCGGAGGCGGCAGAGCTATTCATTGCTCAGACGCACGCGCGCGACGCGGTCAAGCTGCGGCGCTGGGACGACATGGCGAAAACCCCGCACGTACGCACACCCGATCTCGAGCATTTTCTCGCCATCGCTGCGCGATGCGCGAACTGATCAAGCACTAATGATCTGCGGCGCGACGCCTTGCTGATTGCAGGGCGGCATAGGCCATCCTCGAACGGTCATCGCAAGCTGGCGCGATGATCTTGCCGGTCGATGTTACGTTGCTGGTGCTCGTCGCCGCTCTGCTGCATGCAGCGTGGAATGCGCTGGTCAAGTCGAGCCCGGACAAGTTACTCGACATGGTCACGATCATATTCGTGCCGGGTGTGCTTGCCTTTATCGCTTTGCCATTTTTACCGCTGCCGGACCGGGCGTCCTGGCCATGGCTCGCAACTTCCGTGGGCATACACACGCTCTATTACCTGGCAGTGGTCGGCGCTTATCGCCATGGCGATCTGTCGCACGTATATCCGCTCATGCGCGGCTCGGCGCCGGTGCTGGTCGCGCTCGCGAGCCTGGGCGGACTCGTCGATCAGCTGAGTGGGAACATGTGGGCGGGCGTGCTGTTGATCAGCCTGGGCATTATCGCGCCGCCTTTGAGCGGGCGCGGCGCCGTTGGCTTTCCCCGCAGGAGCACACAAATCGCCGCGGCGAACGCCGTAATTATTGCGAGCTACACACTTATCGATGGCGTCGGTACGCGGTTGTCCGGCAACGCCATCAGTTACGGGCAGTGGCTGTTCTTTCTGAGTGCCATTCCATTTACGATGTTTGCGCTTGCATGGCGCGGGCGCGCGGCAGTCAGCAGCTATCTGCGCAAGCGGTGGACCATGGGACTAATCGGCGGCGGCATGTCGATGGCTTCGTACCTCATTGTGCTGTGGGCGATGACCAAGGCACCGGTCGCCGCGGTTGCGGCGCTGCGGGAGACTTCGGTTGTGTTTGCCGCAATCATCGGCTGCTACATGCTGCGTGAAGGACTCGGCGCACTGCGCATCGCCGGCGCGGTCGTCGTGCTGGCCGGCATTGTGGTCCTGCGGCTCTAGCGCCTTCTAGACTATTTTGTATGCAACTGAGGTAGGCGTGCAGCCGTGGCCATTTACCGGCACGAGATCCTGCGGGCAGGCGGATAGCACGACGATGCAATCGCGGTCCGCCTGGAAAGTGACACTGTTTCCAGGCGTGGCCCCGGGCGGCTCTATGCGCATCAGCGTGTGCCCGTCGAATTTCGTGTTCATGAACAGGTTGAGCGGCGTTGGAATATACGGCAGCGGCAAGTTGTACGGCGCCGCAGCCGCGCGCAGATTGTCAGCGCAGTTGTCGTGATACTCCTTGCAACCGAGCAGCTCATAGCGCGCCGCATCGCAGGCCGCAAATAACATGCAGTGGACACCCGGCGACGAGTCTGTGACTAATGTGAGCACAGGTCGGCGCAGGTTGGATACGAGAACGTTGCCAGGGGCCGGCTTGATGCGGCTCAAGTAGACCACGGAGTGAGGCATCGACATGTGCTCGGCAGGATCGTCTGCAACGAACGCCCACATGTCGACCACCTGCCCGCCGTGCGTATTCACGACGCGTATTGATTGCCCCGCCTTGAGCGCTGCTGCGCCACCTCGGCGCGCGGCAATCGCAATGAGCGCTGTCATCGTACGTGTACCTGAAATAATGGCGGGCGATACAAAAGAGGTTGCAACGGTAAACGATGTGCGCAGTCGCGTTGGAACGCGCGTAATCGTACCAGTATACTCTGCGCACAGAAGCAGCCGCTTGCTGCGTCCTTACATTCGGAGCAACCAACATGGATCTCTTCAGCGCGCAAACCTATGAAGCGGTACGCCGTCCGCTGCTCGAAGCGGAGACCTTGCCTCCCGCATGCTACACATCCGAAGAATTTTTTAAACGCGAAGTCGAGACCATCTTCATGCGCGAATGGAACTTCATCGGCCGCGCGGACTATATCGCGAAATCCGGTGATTACTATACGGTGGATTTCGTCGGCGTACCGCTGCTCGTTATGCGCGGCGCGGACGGGCACGTGCGGGCATTCGTCAACTCGTGCCGGCATCGTGGCGCTAAAGTGGCGCAAGGCGAGGGCAATGCGCGCAAGGCGATCAAGTGTCCGTACCATGGCTGGGTGTACGGGCTCGACGGCGAACTGCTCGGATGCGCCGGCATGAAGGCGACGAAGAACTTCGATCCAGCAGATTTCCCGCTGCTGTCGGTCAAGACCGCCTTATGGGGCGGCTTTATCTTTATTAATTTCGATGCCGAAGGCGAGAGTCTCGAAAGTTTCCTCGGCGACATTATAACGGTGTTCGAGAGTTATCACCTCGAGAACATGGTTTGTACGCAGCGCAAGCATTACGACGTACCGTGCAACTGGAAGATCTATGTCGAGAATGCGATGGAAGCGTTCCACGTGCCGCATGTTCACCGCGCGAGCATCAACCGTCAGCGCGGCAGCGTGCGTAACGACCGCACGTTCGATCCGACGCACGGCAATTGGGTCGTGATGCATAAAGAGCACGAAGGAACGCGTGCGGTGTTGATGGGCGATCAGAGCTTCCCACGCATTGCCGGCCTCGAGGGTAAAGCGGATAAAGGGACGTTCTATCCTCTGATCTTTCCAAGCACGATGCTCGGCTGCACGGTGGACTGCATGTGGTTTCTCGAGATTCATCCGCTCACGGCAACAACGATGCGGCTCATCGTCGGCGCCTGCTTTCCGCAGGAAATAACGCAGCGTGAAGACTTCGATTCAATCGCCGTGAACTATTACAAGCGCTGGGACATGACCACGCAGGAAGACATCGACATCAGCGTGCTGCAGCAGCAGGGTATCGCATCACCCTTGAGCCGCGCGGGCCGGCTATCAGAACATGAGCCGCTGATTCATGCGATTGATAACTGGGTCCTCGACCATGTGCTGGGGGTCGAGCGGCCGACCCGCCGCTACCAGGGATTCAGCGTGCAGGATCTGGACGTCCTGCCTGAAAATATGGTCGCTTAGCTGACGCCGCGCCGTTGCGAATCAGTCCGCTTTAATGCCTGACGAGCGAATAATCTTCGACCACTTCGGCAACTCGGCGCGGATGTAGGCAGCTGTTTGCTCAGGCGTGCTCGCCACAGGGTCATCAGTGCCAATGCTCGCGAGCCGCTCTTTCATGTCGGGGGTGTGAAGAAGTTTAACCAGCTCGTTGTTGAGCCGCGCGCTGATTTCTTTCGGCAGTCCTGCAGGTGCCAGCACTCCATACATCACTTCACTCACATAGCCTTTGGTGCCGGCTGCTTCGTCGACCGTTGGCATTTCAGGAATCTGTTTCGAACGGACGGAGCCGGTGACGGCAAGACCGCGCAACTTCCCGAGCTTCACCTGCGGCAGGGACGTTGGCAGGCTCGAGAAGGTACAGCGGCACATGGCCGGCAAGGGTATCGATGAGCGCCGGACCGCCGCCTTTGTACGGAATGTGCACGAGCGTGATGCCCGTCATCGAATTGAAGAGCTCGCCGGATAGATGAGACGTGCTGCCATTACCGAATGAGGCGTAATTGATCTCCCCCGGGTGGGCCTTGGCGAGCGCGATGAGCTCTTTCAGATTTTTTACCGGCAGCGAGGGGTGCGCGACTATGGTGTGCGGCACGGACGCGATGAGCGTGATCGGCGAAAAATCGCGCTCGGTGTCATAAGGAAGCTTGCCGTAGAACGCCGGATTAATGATGTGACCGGTGATGGTGTGCACCATAATGGTGTAACCGTCCGGCGGCGATTTTGCGACGTTGTCGGCGCCGATCACACCGTTTTGTCCACCGCGATTGTCGACGACGACCTGCTGACCGAGCGGCTCGGCAAGCTTTTGCGCGATCCACCGTCCGATGGTGTCATTGCCGCCGCCCGGTGGCCATGGCACAACGATGCGCACAGGTTTGGACGGATACGATTGAGCCGCGGTGTCGTCGCAGACGATGCAAAAACACGTTGCGAGGCTAAGGAACAGATATCGCATTTAGTTACTCCCTGAATAGATCCATCGGTGGTATCAAGCCACAATCGTGCCACGGGATCGTCTTCGTCATACTCACCTTGCCTGCTGGGCCGGCGACCGCTGGATCAATACTGTTTGTCGATGCTGACGACGTTCTCGAGCGCACGTCCGCTAATCATGCGCCGGAGATTACGGCAGACCAGATTCATAGTTGCAATCATATAGCCGTCGCAATCATCGGACGAGATATGCGGGCTGATGATCAAGTTGGGTGTGGACCAAAGCGGAGACTCAGCCGGCAACGGCTCGGGTGCGAAGACATCGAGTATGGCGCCGCTGACATGGCCATTGCGGAGCATTCTGCTTAGCGCCCGGTAATCCATCACCGCGGCGCGCCCCATATTGATGATGCCGACGCCCGGCTTTGTGCACGCAAGTACGCGAGCGCTTATGAGATTGCGCGTCTCCGCGGTCAGCGGCGCTGCGACGACGATGAAATCGGCGTTACGCACGGAGTTACAAATATCTGCCGAACAGTAGACGCGCGTGACGCCGGCGACCTTTTTCCCCGAGCGGCTGACTCCGCTGATGGTGAGGTCGAGAACACGACCGGCCTGAACCGCTGCCATGCCGAGATCACCGAGGCCGATCACCAGCAGTTTCTTTGCAGAGATGAGCGGCGTGAAAATCTGCTTCCATTCACTGTGACGCTGGTTCGATACAACCGCTGGCAGCCGGGAATTGAGTGCAAGCAATGACATCAACAAAAACTCGCGTGCTTTGCGCGCGTGCACGCCGCTGTTGTTGCTGAGACGGACGCCGCGTGGCAGCCAGTCCAGTGGCAGCACACCTTCGACGCCGGCGCCAATCAGGTGCAATAGGCGCAGTTGAGGCGCGGCATCCGCCAGCGAAGAGCGAGGGAACCGCTGATCGCGGATCACGTCCGACGACGTTACCAGAACCTGTGCAGTCTTCAGGCGGTGCTCGAGATTCGCGAAGTCTTCGCCGGCCGTGAAACGTATCTGGTCCCGAAGATCGCGGTTGTGCCGCCGCGTGCTGCGTATGAGCTGCGGCGTGAGCGCGAAGACCGCCGGTTTGGAAGACAGATTTTCAAGGTGCACGTGGAGTGGACGGTGTTTCATCAATCTCACGCCTGTGCGTTGTTCCCTTCGGGTCTTAACGACCTGGCTCACGTTTTGAGCGTGAAAGGGTTGAAATCAGTATCGCGATCGTAATAGTCTTCACGCTCTGCGCGCTTGAGCCATCCCACGATTTTATAAGTCAGCGGTGTAAACACGATCTCGACGCCGACTTTTCCGACGAACTGCGACACCATGACAAGCGTCAGCTTGTCATCGGGAATGATGCCGCTTCCATAAAAGGCCAGCGGGTAAAACAGCAGCGAGTCGACCCCTTCACCGAATATCGTCGAACCGATGGTACACGTCCACAACAGTCGTCCGGCAGTCCAGATCTTCATTTTCGCGAGCACGAATGAATTGACGAACTCGCCGCACACGAACGCGATGAGTGACGCAAGCGCGATACGCCAGGTCGAGCCGAATGCAATCTCGTACGCGCCCTGGTTGCTCCAGAATGGCGCCGGCGGCAGCTTGACGATCACCCATGCCATGACCGCGGCGAACGCGAGCGCGGCAAATCCAGTCCATATCACCCGGCGCGACCGCGCGTATCCGTACACCTCGGTGAGTATGTCGCCGAACACATAGGAAATGGGAAAGAACAGCACGCCCGCACCGAAGGTCAGCGTGCCGACCAGCGGCAGATCCATTTGCGAAATCTTGGCCGGTCCAATGAGGTTCGAACACACCAGCACCGTTACAAAAGCCACCATTACAAAATCATAGTAGCGATAGGTTCCGTGCTGAGTCATGCGGCGATTGCTCGCAGAAAGGCGGAGCGGGTATTAAGCCATAAGCGCAATGCCGCGCAAAATAGTTGTAAGCTTCGACGATGGCGGTGCTTTGAACCGCGTGTGATGTAAGGTGTCGGAACGAGATGAAGCGAATCCCGCAGCGTTCTTCAGTGTGGACGACAGCCGCGATAGTAGCGCTGTGGCTTGCGGGCTGCACGGGCCTGCCGCTTGGCATGCAGGCGCCATCAGTCACCCTTGCCGATATAAGTGTGGTGAACGTCGGGCTTTTCGAACAGCAGTTCATGTTGAAGCTGCGGGTACAAAATCCGAACCCGCAGGAATTTGTTATCGACGGTTTGGCGTTCGATCTCGAGGTCAACGAGCAGCCTTTTGCCAAAGGCGTGAGCAATCAGCTGGTGACAGTACCGCGGTTTGGATCTGCCGTGATTTCCGCGGATACCATGAGCACTCTAGGCGGCGTGCTGCGGCAGTTCGGGCGCCTTGCGCAGGGTGAGCGTCCCTCATTCGCATACCGGATCCGCGGCAATCTGAGTATCTCCGGTTCAAATGTGCCGTTCGACCGGCGCGGTGACTTTGATCCGACCGCATTCCTCTCCAAGTAAACTTTTCCGCTCGAGCGTTCTCTCCCAGCGGGTCGCATAACGATCATCTGATGTGCGTGGTACACTCGCAGCAGAAAAATGCGCGCCATGTCATGCCTGCCGAATCGATCGTCGAAATAAAAGATCTACGTTTTGCATATGCAGACCGGCCGTTGCTGAAAGGCATCGACCTCGCGATCCGTAAAGGTCAAGTCGTCGGCATCATGGGCGCGAGCGGCAGCGGAAAATCGACGCTGCTCCGCCTGATCGGCGGCCAGCTCGTACCCGGCGGCGGCTACGTCAAAGTAGCCGGGAAGACGGTCCACGAGCTGAGCCGTGACGATCTGTACAAGCTGCGGCGGAAGATGGGAATGCAGTTTCAGGCCGGCGGCCTTTTCACCGATCTCTCGGTCTACGAGAACATTGCGTTCCAGATGCGCGAGCACACCGATCTTCCGGAGACGATGATCCGTGACCTTGTGCTGATGAAGCTCGCCGCGGTCGGATTGCGCGGCGCCGCCCAGCTTATGCCTGCCGAATTGTCGGGTGGCATGTCGCGCCGCGTCGGTTTGGCGCGAGCGATCTCGCTGGATCCCATGCTCATCATGTACGACGAACCGTTTGCCGGCCTCGACCCGATCTCATGCAACGTCGTCGGAAACCTGATTCGTCATCTCAATGACGCGCTCGGCGCTACTTCGATCGTGGTTTCCTACGATGCTGCCGAATCGATGCGCATCATTGACTACGTGTACCTGATCTCGGACGGAGTGGTCGCCGCACAGGGGGCCGCGGCACAACTGCGTGACTCCCGGGATCCCTTCGTGCGTCAATTTCTCGACGGGACACCGGACGGACCCGTGCCGTTTCATTACGCGCACGATCCGTACCGAGCCGACCTAGGCATAGATACCGCACGAGTGAATTAAGCGGCGGCGAGGTCTCGAAGGCGCGTCTATCGACGGCTTAATGGCCGGGATCGCGCGGTATCTGCGGCATCGCGCCGCGATGCAGGTTCAGATAATGGCGCTCGCGCACGAGCGTCATGGCAACGGCAACGAATACACCGAACAGGACGATGACCGTGTAGATCGAGAAATTGAATTTGATCAGCAGCGAATACACGCCAAGCATGACGAGGATGCTCAGGTTCTCATTGAAGTTCTGCACCGCAATCGAATGTCCCGCGCCCATCAGAATGTGGCCGCGATGCTGGAGCAGGGCATTCATCGGCACCACGAAAAATCCAGCGAATGCTCCGATCAGCAGCATGACGCCCATCGCGACATACGCATCGCGCACGAAGATCATGCTTATCGTAATGATTCCCATCGCGATGCCGACCGGCAAGACATTGACCGCCCGATGCAGCGGTACCAGTTTAGCTGCGAGTAACGCCCCGACCGCAATGCCGATCGCCGTTACGCCCTGCATGATCGTCGATTGCGACAGCGTGTAGCCGAGCGCGATTTCCGCCCACTTCAGCACGATGAACTGCAGCGTCGCGCCTGCGCCCCAGAATAAAGTCGTGGTTGCAAGCGAGATTTGACCGAGCTTGTCCGCCCATAACAGGCGCAGGCAGCGCACAAAGTCGGTGACCAGGAATATGGGATTGGTATGCGCGGGCTTGTGATCAACGCCGGTGTTGGGCACATACAGATTGAATATGGCGGCGATAATATAGAGCGCGATGATAAGCGCGATCGCAATTTCCGGCGCGCTGACCGCGCCCACTGCGAATTTCGGCAAATATCCTTTCACTTGTGCAGATACCGTGTCGCTCACGAGTGCCCCGCCCACGAGTGTGCCGAGAATAATCGATCCAACCGTGAGGCCTTCGATCCAGCCGTTCGCCACGACGAGCTTGGCGTGCGGAAGATACTCCGTCAGGATTCCGTATTTGGCGGGCGAGTATGCCGCAGCCCCGAGGCCGACCACGCCGTAAGCGATAAGGGGATGCACGCCGAACAGCATCATCGCGCAGCCACCGACTTTGATGGTGTTCGACGCGAACATCACCTGTCCCTTTGGTCGCGCATCGGCGAAGGCGCCGACGAACGGCGCGAGCGCGACGTATGAGATGGTAAAAAAAAGCTTGAGCATCGGCGTGAGCCACGTCGGTGAGTCAAGCAACGCCAGTGTCGCGATAGCGGCGATCAGCAGCGCATTGTCAGCCAGCGACGAGAAAAACTGCGCCGCCATGATGATATAAAAGCCGAACGGCATGAAGGGGATAAAATCCCTCTTGTTGAGGTGCAACTTTATACCACAGTTTGTTTCCACCGGCGGTAGCGTGGGCGTGCCATTGCGATATGATCTGCGCAGTAAATTTGGTTGAACATCCACAACCCTTTTAGGAAGACCGGGCTGTTGGCGCGCTTGCGATTTGCTTGCTGCGCCGGCTCACGCGCGCATGGCTGATCGACGATTGCAGGTCTTCTATACGGTAGCGAAGCAATTGAGCTTTACTAAAGCTGCCGAGCAACTTTTCATGACGCAGCCGGCGGTCACGTTTCAGGTCAAGCAACTGGAAGAGCACTTCAACGCGCGCCTGTTCGAGCGCAGTCATGGCAAGATTGCACTTACGCCCGCGGGCGTCGTCGTGTTCGATTACGCGGAGCGCATTCTCGGGCTCTCGGCAGAGCTTGATAAGCGCATCAGTGAACTCACCGGTGCGGTCAGCGGTCCGCTGCTACTGGGCTGCAGCATGACCATTGCGGAGTTCATCCTGCCGCGCGTACTGGGTGAATTCAAAGCGCGTCATCCGCAAGTGCAGACTCACATGACCGTCGCCAACTCGGAAACGATCGAGCACCGGGTCGCTGATCACACCATCGATATCGGACTTATCGAATCGCCATCGCATACGGCGGGATTGCACACCGAGGTCTGTTGCGACGATGAGCTCGTGATGATTTGCGCGCCTGACAACAAGCTCGCCGCTCGCAAGTCGGTCACTTCGTCCGAGATCGCGGGCGAGCCTTACATCAGCCGCGAGAGCGGTTCGGGCACGCGTCAGTTTGCTGATAATTATTTTCGCCAATCCGGCGTGGCGCCCGAAGACCTCAACATCGTGATGGAGCTCGGCAGCCCGGAAGCCATCAAGGGCGTCGTCGAAACCGGTATCGGGATTGCGATAATGTCGAGCGCGACGGTAGTGAAGGAACTGAAACTCGGCTCGCTCGTAGCAGTACCGCTCGAACCGCGGCTCATGCGCAAGCTGTCGATTGTGTATCCACGCGAAAAGTTTCGCTCGCGCCTGCTGTCGACATTTGTCGAGTTGGCTACCCGCAAGATGCGCGAAATGGTCGAAAGCATCGCTAAACGCTAGTGCGGCGCTTGACGTCCAAAACCGGTCACCAATCGTTATGCGCCCGATTGTAGCGACGATCGATGCGGCTGCATTGAAGCACAATCTTGCTGTCGTGCGCCGGCACGCGCCGCGGTCGCGTGCGTTCGCCGTGCTCAAGGCGAACGCATACGGACATGGTGTTGCGCGCGTCCAGCGCGCGCTCGGCGAAGAGGATGGCATCGCACTGTTAGAACTGGACGCCGCTGTGAAGTTGCGTGATGAGGGCTACCGAAAACGCATTGCGTTACTGGAAGGCCTTTTCGATTCGCGCGAGCTTGCAATCGCGGCCGCTTGCAATCTCGCGGTAGTCATACACAGTGAAGAACAGTTGCGCATGCTCGATTCAGCACCGGCCGATGCGCGCCTCGACGTATTGCTCAAAGTAAATACGGGAATGAACCGTCTCGGTTTCATGCCATCAGCGGCTGGCGCGGCACTTGAACGCCTGAAAATGCACCGTGCGGTCCGGCAGCTTACCTTGATGACGCATTTCGCGACGGCCGATGACGCGCGGGGCGTGGATGCTCAGATGGCGATTTTTGATGGCGTGGCGGCCGGTCATGCTTATGAACGCAGCCTCGCGAATTCCGCTGCGATTCTGCGTTACCCGCAGACGCATGCCGACTGGGTGCGGCCGGGCATCATGCTCTACGGCTGTACGCCGTTTGCGGACGTCTCCGCGGATCAACTCGGTCTCCGGCCGGTGATGACCCTCACGAGCGAAATCATAGCGATGCAGGACCTCCATCCGGGAGACGGCGTGGGTTACGCGGCAGCGTTTGTGGCCACCGAACGCATGCGGGTGGGAATCGTAGCTTGCGGCTACGCGGACGGTTATCCGCGCCACGCGCCGACCGACACGCCGGTGCTCGTAAACGCACGCCGCGCGAGTACATTGGGACGCGTGTCGATGGACATGTTGTGCGTCGATCTCAGCGCATGTCCCGATGCGAGCATCGGCAGTCGCGTGACGTTATGGGGCGATGGCTTGTCCGCCGATGAGGTCGCCGCAGCCGCGGGCACTGTGAGCTACGAATTGCTATGCGCCGTAGCACCTCGCGTGCGGTTCGTCGTCACGGGGCAGGCACAGTAATGAAAGTTCAACGGTGCAGGTGTATCATTCTCCTATGACAAACGGTCCCATCACTGCAGACGCTGCGCTGGGGTCTCATCCGCCGGTGCATCGTGAATGGCCTTACCGGCGCACGGCAGCGATGCGGTATGGACTTGCGGTACTGGCGGTTGTCCTTGCGGGCCTGGCGCGCTATGCAATCTATGGCGAAGCCACCAACCGCTCCGTGTTTACATTTTTTGTACCCGCGGCCATGGTGGCTGCCTGGTACGGAGGCATAGGGCCGGGAATACTCGCTACCCTGCTGGGCCTACTGGTCGGCGAATATTTTTTCTTCGCGCCGCGCTTCTCAGTCGGACCGCTTGGAATCCGCGAATCGCTCGGCATGGGCGTCTACTCGGTGACGACGCCGGTGTGTGTCTATCTGTGCGAGAAGCTGCATCAGACCATCCGCGAATTCGAGCGCGCGCTCGAACATGAACGACACAAGAGCGTGGAAGATCTGCCGCCTGCACCGGCCAAATTCGCGGATTATCTGAGCCGTTATTACGCGGTGCCGACGAGCCAGATCTATGCGTATCGGAGCTGGCCGTATCATCGCGCTTTTCTCGCGCGCTATCTGATGGCCGTTGCGCTGGTGGCCGCCGCCTTTATTCTGCGCTACTGGCTCTTCGGTACGACGGATCACCGGTTTCCGTTTATCTTTTTCGTGCCTGCGGCAATGATGGCCACTTTTTATGGCGGTATGGCGCCCGGACTGCTGGCGACCGTGTACTGGGGCTGATGCTCGGTGATTATTTCTTTTTGTCCGAGCATGAGGCGATGGGTGTAGTACGTGAATCGGAGCGCGTCGCCATCGGCCTCTACGCAGTGACCACAACCCTGTGCGTCATGCTGATCGAGAACCTGCACGAGCGCATACGCCGCTTGGAGCACGCGTTCGACCACGCCCGCTATCACCGCCACAAGCCGCAGCTCGACGCGGCTGCGGGCCGTACGAATTCTTAATCGACAATACGCGTTCCGTCCGTCTGCGTGCACCGCTCGCACGGCGGTGCGGCGCTTGACGCCATTCGAAAGTCCGGCGGCTGTGCATGGCTAAAGCCAGATCGATCTACACCTGTACGGAATGTGGCGGCCAGAATGGCAAGTGGCTGGGACAGTGTCCGCATTGCAAACAATGGGACACGCTGGTCGAGACTGTCGCCGAAAGTGTCACATCGGGCAGCAATCGCTTTACCGCGCTTGCCGGGCGCGGCAAGCTGCAACGATTAAGCGACGTCGAAGCGCGCGAAGAAAGCCGGCTCCCCACCGGCGTCAGCGAATTCGATCGTGTCCTGGGCGGAGGCTTGGTACCAGGCGCTGTCGTACTCATTGGCGGCGACCCGGGCATCGGCAAGTCGACTCTGATGCTGCAGGCGCTGTGTGCGATGGGGGCGACCCATAAAGTGCTCTACGTCAGCGGCGAAGAGTCGGCGTATCAGATCGCACTGCGCGCCAAGCGCCTGGCGCTCGATGCATCCGCGCTGCACCAGATAGCCGAAATCAGTTTGGAGAAAATTCAGGCAGTGCTGCAGGACGAAAAGCCTGCGGTCGCAGTCATCGATTCGATACAAACACTGTATTCGGAAGCGCTGCAGTCGGCGCCGGGCTCGGTGGCGCAGGTGCGCGAGTGTGCGGCGCAGCTAACGCGCCTCGCCAAGGCAACCGGCATCACCATCGTCTTCGTTGGCCATGTCACCAAGGAGGGTGCGCTCGCGGGTCCGCGCGTGCTCGAGCACATTGTCGACACCGTGCTCTATTTCGAGGGTGATACCCATTCGAGCTTCCGTCTGATACGTGCTTTCAAAAACCGGTTCGGCGCAGTCAATGAGCTCGGTGTGTTCGCGATGACTGAAAAGGGACTCAAAGGTGTCTCGAATCCGTCAGCGTTGTTTCTTTCGCAGCATGAGGAGCAAGTGGCAGGGTCTTGCGTGCTGGTTACACAGGAAGGCACGCGCCCGCTGCTCGTGGAAATTCAGGCGCTCGTCGACGAAGCGCACTCGCCAAACGCGCGCCGGCTCGGCGTCGGTCTCGAGCAGAACCGCCTCGCGCTATTGCTTGCCGTCTTGCATCGTCATGCAGGCATCGCGTGTTTCGACCAGGACGTGTTCATCAATGCGGTGGGTGGCATGAAAATCACGGAGCCGGCTGCCGATCTTGCCGTGATGATGGCGATCGTGTCATCGCTCACGAACCGCCCGCTGCCGGCCAAGCTTGTCGTGTTCGGCGAAGTCGGTCTCGCCGGTGAAGTGCGGCCGGTACAGCGCGGCCAGGAGCGCTTGAAAGAAGCGGCCAAGCTTGGATTCACGCATGCGCTGATTCCCGAAGCGAACAAGCCCAAGCAGGCGATTCCCGGCCTGCATGTCATCGCCGTACGCCGGGTTGCGGACGCTGTGGGACAGATGCGCGAAGCCTTCGCCGCCTAACGGACCCACGCGCGGCTCAGCCGCCGGCTTGCTGTTGCTAATCGCGGATTCTCCTTGTAGAGTCCGCACAAATACCTGCAGCTAGCCGCAGTGCGCGGGAACTGGTCGCGCCCTCTGCTATGCGGGAGGAGAAGCATGTCAGCCGGGAATGCATACGCGATCGGACTCGACAAGAACGCGGCGAACTACACGCCGCTTTCACCGCTGTCGCTGCTTGCGCGCTCCGCATACGTTTATCCGCACCGCATCGCCGTCATACACGGTCGTCAACGCTTTACCTGGGGCGAGGTCTATAAGCGTTGCCGGCGGCTTGCATCGGCGCTTCAAAAGAATGGGGTTGGCAAAGACGACACTGTCGCCGCGATGTTGCCGAACATTCCGGCCATGTACGACGCGCATTTCGGCGTGCCCATGGCGGGCGCGGTGCTCAACACACTTAATACGCGGCTCGATGCAAAAGCAATCGCGTTCATGCTCGACCACGGCGAAGCGAAAGTCCTAATTACTGACCGCGAGTTCTCGAGCACCATGCAAGAGGCGCTGCGGTTGGTGCAAAAAAAACCGCTGGTCATCGACGTCGACGACCCAGCCTATGCCGGCGGCGAAATGCTCGGCGTGATGGACTATGAGCGCTTCATTGCTGACGGCGATCCTGAGTTCGCCTGGTGCCTGCCGCAGGACGAATGGGATGCCATCACGCTCAATTACACCTCCGGCACAACCGGCAATCCGAAAGGTGTGGTCTATCATCATCGCGGCGCGTATTTGAACGCAATCTCCAATATCGTCAGCTGGGGCATGCCGCCGCACGCCGTTTATCTATGGACGCTGCCGATGTTTCATTGCAACGGCTGGTGCTTTCCATGGACCATGGCGGCAAACGCCGGTACCAACGTTTGCCTGCGCAAGGTGGAGGCAAAAGCGGTGTTTGATCTGATAAGAGAGCACGCCGTCACCCACTATTGCGGCGCACCGATCGTCCATAACACGCTCATCAATGCGCCGTCCGAATGGAAAAAAGGTATTGCGCATACTGTGCACTGCCTGGTTGCAGGCGCCGCGCCGCCGGGCGCAGTAATCGAGGGTATGCAAAAGATGGGATTCAATCTCACGCACGTCTATGGACTTACCGAGACGTATGGCCCCGCGGCTGTTTGTTCGAAGCATCCGGAATGGGATGCATTGCCGCTTGCCGAGCAGGTGCGGCTCAATGGACGCCAGGGCGTCTGGTACCACCTTCAGGAAGGCATGACGGTAATGGACCCGAGCGCGATGGAGCCGGTGCCACGGGACAGTGAAACGATGGGCGAGATCATGTTCCGCGGCAACATTACCATGAAGGGCTACCTCAAGAATCCTCAAGCGACGCAGGAGGCGTTCGCCGGCGGCTGGTTTCATAGCGGCGATATTGCGGTCATGCATGCGGACGGCTACGTAAAAATTAAAGACCGTTCCAAGGACGTTATTATTTCGGGCGGCGAAAACATCTCTTCAATCGAAGTCGAAGACGTTTTGTGCAGCCACCCGGCGGTGATGATGGCCGCCGTCGTTGCACGACCGGATCCTAAATGGGGAGAATCACCGTGCGCGTTCGTCGAGCTCAAGCCCCAAACAGGACCCAGCAAAGAGGAAATCATCGAGTTCTGCCGCGAACGCATGGCGCATTTCAAGGTGCCGAAGACGGTGATTTTCGGCCCGTTGCCTAAAACATCGACGGGCAAGATTCAGAAATTCGTGTTGCGCGAACAAGCACGCTCGGCAGCAGCAATTGAATGAGCTGGTACGCTGATCGCTTGATTCAGGGCGCCGGCCGATGACCGACGATCACATACTCGAGACGCGAAGTCTGGTGAAGGAATTCAAAGGCTTTGTTGCCGTCAACGACGTTAGTCTCAAAGTCAAGCGCGGCAGCATCCACGCGCTGATCGGTCCCAACGGCGCAGGCAAGACGACATGCTTCAATCTGCTGACCAAGTTTCTTGCTCCAACGCGCGGCAGCATCCATTTCAACGGCACGGATATCACCGGGCATAAGCCGGCGCAAATTGCGCGCGGCGGCATCATTCGATCGTTTCAAATTTCCGCGGTGTTCCCGCATCTGACGGTGCTCGAAAATGTACGCGTCGCGCTGCAGCGGAAGCTCGGGACATCATTTCATTTCTGGAAATCCGCTCGCACGCTCGACAAGCTCAACGGGCGCGCGATGGAATTACTCGAAGCGGTGGATCTCAGCACTTTCGCGGACACCCTGACAGTGGAACTGCCCTACGGACGCAAGCGCGCGCTCGAGATTGCGACCACGCTCGCGCTTGATCCCGAGCTCATGCTGCTCGATGAACCGACGCAGGGCATGGGTCACGAGGACGTCGGGAGGGTCGTCGAGCTCATACGCAAAGTCGCGGCCGGCAGAACGATCATGATGGTCGAGCACAATCTCAACGTCGTCGCCGATCTTTCCAATACCATCACTGTGCTCGCACGCGGTGCGATTCTGGCGCAGGGACCGTATGCCGAAGTCTCCAAGAATCCGCAGGTACTCGAAGCGTATGTCGGGACCGCCGAGGCCGGAGCCGCTCATGGCTAGCTCTTTCGAGCCGCATGCGGAGTTCGTACGCGTCACTGATCTGCACGCTTTTTATGGGGAATCTCATATCCTGCACGGCATCGACTTCGTCGTGAATCGCGGCGAAGTTGTGACGCTGCTCGGTCGCAACGGCGCCGGCCGCACGACAACGCTGCGCGCGATTCTCGGCCTGACGGGGAGACGTTCGGGCTCGATCATGGTGAATGGCCGCGAAACGATGCGCATGGCGACACACGAGATCGCGTACCTCGGCGTCGGCTACTGTCCGGAAGAACGCGGCATATTCGCCAGCCTGTCCGCGGAAGAAAACCTGCTGCTGCCGCCGGCGGTCGCCAGCGGCGGCATGACCGTCGATGAAATCTACGCGATGTTCCCCAATCTCAAGGAGCGGCGGTCGAGTCCCGGCATGCGCCTGTCAGGCGGGGAGCAGCAGATGCTTGCTATCGCGCGCATACTGCGCACCGGCGCGAAGCTCCTGCTGCTCGACGAGATCAGCGAGGGGCTCGCGCCGGTCATCGTGCAGGCGCTCGGACGCACAATCCGCATGCTCAAGGAACGCGGATATACGATCATCATCGTTGAACAGAACTTTCGTTTCGCGGCGCCGCTCGCCGATCGTCATTACGTAATCGAACATGGCCGCGTGGTCGCAACGGTTACAATGGCCGAGCTCGCTTCGAAGATTGATAAGCTGCATGTTTTGCTGGGAGTCTAACTCTTTCATACCATAAGGCATAAACATGAAACGTACCTTAATATCAGTTCTGGTCGGCGCGACGCTGGCCACTGCATCGTTTGCTGCATCCGCCCAGCCGGCGAAAAAAGATGCGCCACAGGCGGCCGGCACGGTGAAGCTCTCGGACGGCGTAGTGAAGATTGGCGTTCTGACCGATCTTTCGGGCCTGTATTCAGACCTGTCGGGCGCCGGCGCAGTGCTCGCCGTAAAAATGGCGATCGACGATTTCAGGGCAATGGAAAAAGGCAAGGCATTCCCGATTGAGTTGGTGTCGGCCGATCACCAGAATAAAGGCGACGTCGCATCGAACAAGGCGCGGGAGTGGTTCGAGCGCGATAAAGTCGACATGATTACAGATCTCGTGACGACGTCGACGGCGCTGGCGGTGATGCCGGTTGCGAAGGAAAAAAATCGCATCACAATCGTGAACGGCGCGGCGTCTACGCCGATTACCGGTAAGCAGTGCACTGACACCAACGTGCATTACACGTACGACACATACGCGCTGGCCAACGGCACCGGCAAAGCGGTGGTCAAGCAAGGCGGCGACACCTGGTTTTTCCTCACGGCGGATTACGCATTCGGGCAGGCGCTGGAGAAGGATACCGGGGCCGTGGTGCAAGCCAACGGCGGCAAGGTGCTCGGCTCGGTGCGCCATCCTTTCCCCGGCACCGACTTCTCGTCGTTCCTCCTTAAAGCGCAGGCTTCGGGCGCCAAAGTGATCGGGCTCGCCAACGCGGGCACCGACACGACGAACGCGATCAAGCAGGCGGCGGAATTCGGCATCACGCCCAAGCAAACACTGGCGGGATTGCTGATGTTCATCACCGACGTGCACAGTCTCGGCCTGAAAGCAACGCAGGGGATGTATCTGACGGAAGGTTTCTACTGGGACTTCAACGACGAAACGCGCGCCTGGTCAAAACGCTTTTTCGAGCTGCACAAGCGCATGCCGACGATGGTACAGGCCGGCGATTACTCATCGACCATGCATTATCTGAAAGCGGTAAAGGCCGCCGGCACCGACGAAGCGCAGGCGGTGATGAAGAAGATGAAGGAAACGCCGGTCAACGACTTCTTCGCGAAGAACGGCAAAATCCGCGAGGACGGACGCCACGTCCACGATTTCTACCTGCTGCAGGTAAAGAAACCGGAGGAGTCGAAACACCCATGGGATTACTACTTCGTGCGCCAGGTGATTCCTGCGAACGACGCGGTCACGCCGGTCGCGCAGAGCGAGTGTCCCTTACTGAAGAAGTGAAAGTGCTGAAGCGGGAAACGCAAAGCCGTTCTCCGCTTTTGTTCGCGCTGTCGTTTCATCGGCGTTCAACCGTTAGTGGCGGTTCCGCTCATGTTTGAGATGCTGGGCATCACGCCGCAGGCGCTCTACAGCCAGCTTCTGGTCGGCCTGATCAACGGCTCGTTTTACGCCGTGCTGAGCTTGGGGCTCGCCGTTATTTTCGGCATGCTCAACATCATCAATTTCTCGCACGGCGCGCAATACATGATGGGCGCGTTTCTGGCCTGGCTGGGTCTCACGCAACTCGCCGGGTGGACGGGCATTCCCGGCTTGCAAGTGAGCTACTGGGCGGCGCTGATTCTCGCGCCGCTGATCGTCGGCTTCTTCGGCGTCATCATTGAGCGCACGATGCTTTCGAGGCTCTACAAACTCGATCACTTGTACGGATTGCTGCTTACTTTCGGTCTTACGCTGATCATCGAAGGACTGTTTCGCTACGCGTATGGCGTCTCCGGTCAGCAGTTATCAGGAATTCCCGAGCGCTGCAGGGCGCAATCGATCTCGGTTTCATGTACGTCTGCCGAAATACCGCGCCTGGGTGATCGGTGCTTCGCTGACTGTGTGCTTTGCTGACGTGGTATGTGATCGAGCGCACCAAGCTTGGCTCCTACTTGCGCGCCGGCACCGAAAATCCGCGCCTCGTGCAGGCGTTCGGCATCAATGTGCCGCTGATGATTACGCTCACGTACGGCTTTGGCGTCGCGCTCGCGGCGTTCGCGGGCGTGCTTGCCGCGCCGATTTTCACCGTCGGCCCGCTGATGGGTTCCGATCTCATCATCGTCGTATTCGCGGTCGTGGTGATCGGCGGCATGGGCTCGATTCTCGGTTCTATCGTCACCGGCCTCGGGCTCTGGGCTCATCGAAGGCCTCACCAAGGTGTTTTATGCAGAAGGCATCGGCGGTCGTGATCTTCGTGATCATGGTGATTGTGCTGCTGATCCGGCCGGCAGGGCTGTTCGGGCGCGAGCGCTAGGAGTGCGTGAATAAAATCATGAGCCTCGGTTTCATCGCGCTGATCGTGGTCGGCGGGATTGCTCCGCTGCTCGCGTGTATCCGATCGTTTCTCATGAAGTGCTGGTGCTTTGCATTGTTCGCATGCGCTTTCAATCTGCTGCTGGGCTTCACCGGACTTTTGTCGTTTGGTCATGCCGCGTTTTTCGGCGCCGCGGCGTTGTTGCCGGTTATTCGATCAAGGAATGGGGCGTGACCCCCGAAGTCGGCGTTCTTGCCGGCATGCTGTCCGCCGCGCTGCTCGGATGGGTCTTTGGCAGTCTTGCCATTCGCCGCGCCGGCATCTATTTTGCGATGATCACGCTCGCGCTTGCGCAAATGGTGTATTTTGTCTGTCTGCAAGTGAAGTTTACTGGGCGGTGAAGACGGTCTGCAGGGCGTGCCGCGGGGCAAGCTCTTTGGCGCCATCGATCTCACGGACACCATGACGATGTATTACTTCGTGTTCGTATTTTCCTCGGCGGCTTTTTCCTTATTTACCGGACGATCAATTCGCCGTTCGGTCAGGTGCTCAAATCGATTCGCGAGAACGAGCCGCGCGCGATTTCGCTCGGATATGACGTGGCCAAGTACAAGCTGTCGCATTTGTGCTCTCCGCCGCCCTGGCGGGGCTTGCCGGCGCGACGAAGACCGTCGTGTTCCAACTCGCGTCATTGACCGACGCACATTGGCATACCTCCGGCGAGGTGGTGCTCATGACGCTGCTCGGCGGTCTCGGAACCGTGCTCGGGCCGGTCGTCGGCGCATTCGTAATCGTGGGCACTGCAGAATGAACTGGCCGATAAAGTCGGTTCATGGCGTACAGGTGATCATGGGCGTCATGTTTCGTCATCTGCGTCCTCGCGTTTCGTCGCGGCATCGTGGGAGAAGCGCTAGCGTTGCTGCGCAAGCCGCGCGTTGACGACTCATGCAATGCGCGCCTGCAACGTTTCAGGCAAGCAGCGCCGTCAAGCGCGCAATGTCATGCGAAGTCAGGTCTTCGAGACGATCGAGCAAGTCCACTACCGGTTCGATACTCGATGCCCGCAAATGCACGCTCAGGCAATCACGAATTTTCGCGCGATGCTGGTCGACGTCAACGGGCACGCCCCATGTGCCCGGCGGCTTGCGGCAGATAGCCGTCCGCGTTGTGCCATCATTGAGAGCAACGTGCACCTTTACATGCATGCTGCGCGTATCCTGTGGAATCGAGCAGTCATAGCTTAGCGACGTCTTCGCCAGCAGGTCGACCATATCGGCGGCTGAACCGTCGCGCGTCTGTGAACGACGTAATGCCGACCGCTCCGTCGAGGAGCGCGGCGGCGACCGTATACTGAAAACTGAATTTGCCTTCGAGTCCACCGCGCGGCTGCGGCCGGTTGGCATCGATGATGTCCGGCGTCGTTATGTGCACTGATCGGATAAGCGCGGGGTCGGAGATCGTCTGCCTGGCTTCAAGCGCCGCCGCGACGCCGAAATGCGTCGGGTATTTAGACGGATAAAACTTGATCGCCATTCCCGGATCGACGCAGCGATACGGATTGCCGAATGCAAGCAACGTCGGATAGTCAAAGTGCGCTGGAAAAAACGTTTCGACGTACCCGCGCGGCGCTGCGAATATCTCCGGATTGGCGCTGAATCCGCGAGCCGCAAGCAGCGCCGCCTCGACGCCCGCGGAGGCAGCGTTGCCGCAATGCGTGCACTTGACCATCGAGCCGGTATTCGCAGGCAGTCCGGCGGCGCGCGAAGCAGAAATGCCGAGCGCGTTTGCGAGTTGCCCAGCATCAAGCCCGAGTACGTGGCCCGCTGTCACCGCGGAGCCGATGACGCCGATCACGCCCGGCGTATGAAACGGCAGCGATCCGCGCTCAGGCATCGCTGCGGCGAGCACACGTCCCTGCGCTTCGAACCCCTTCGCACACGCGGCAATGATGTCGCGGCCGTGTGCGCCGCGTGCTTCGGCAAGCGCGAAAGCGACCGGCACGGTTGGCGATACGGCGTGTGTCGAGGGATTCGACATCGGCTCGAAATCGAGCACATGCATCGCTACCGCGTTTGTGTAAGCAGCGTGCTGGGCGGACGTCTTGAAACCAGATCCCCATACTGTGGCGTCCGGCGACGCCTTGATTGCGCGCACGTGTTCCGAAACGATACGCGGTGCTGCTTCTCCGGTTCCCGCGATCGCAACTGCGATGCCGTCGCTGATCAGACGTTTGACGGCGGCAACAGTAGCGCTATCGAGCGCATCGTAGTCGATGCTGCAAATCGTCGCGGCAAGTTGCGACGTCGGATCCGTGATTGAACTCATGCTCGGCGAGAAAGACGCGAGGCGCGACGTCATCGATGATACTACGCGTGCCTTCACGGCTTTCGCGGGTAACTTCGATGCTGGGATTGCCAGTGACTGAATAATCGTCATGAAATAGTCGATGCATTCGACCGCAGACTTCATGGCGCGACGCTCGAATGTAGGCGATACGGCAGTGTGCCGGGGCCGCTGGTTGCAGGGGCATGAGTGTTTGAATCGACGTCCAGCGGCAATTCCTTGGCAGGCCCTTATCCGGTAAAATAAACGGCTTTTCGCGGCTCTGGCCGCAACATCCGAGCTGAGGAGTGGTGATGAAGGTGCTGGTGGCAATCAAGCGCGTGGTCGATCCTAATATCAAGGTGAGGGTCAAGACCGACGGCAGCGCAGTCGAGACCGCAAACGTCAAGATGGCAATGAATCCGTTCTGTGAAATCGCAGTGGAGCAGGCCATCCGCATGAAGGAAGCGGGCAGCGTCACGGAGATCGTTGTCGTATCGATTGGCGTCATGCAGTGTCAGGAAACGCTGCGCACGGCGCTTGCCATGGGCGCCGATCGGGCGATTCTCGTGGAAACGACAGCTGAAATTCAGCCTCTTGCCGTAGCGACTGTATTGCAGGCGATCGTTGGCAAAGAGCGGCCGGGTCTGGTCATCATGGGCAAGCAGGCCATCGACGATGACTGCAATCAGTCAGGGCAGATGCTCGCCGCGCTGCTCGGCTGGCCGCAAGCCACATTCATTTCCAAGATCACGCTCGCCGGCGATCATGCCGACATCACGCGGGAGGTCGACGGCGGCCTCGAGAACATCAGCGTCAAATTGCCTGCTGTGGTAACCGCGGACTTGCGCCTCAATGAGCCGCGTTATGTCACGCTGCCGAACATCATGAAGGCAAAAAAGAAGCCGCTCGAAATCATTAAGCCCGACGCGCTTGGCGTGGACGTGACGCCGCGGCTGAAGACGGTCAAGGTTGCAGAACCGCCGAAACGTGGTGCCGGCGTGAAGGTGGCGGACGTCGCCGACCTTGTCAACAAACTGAAAAATGAAGCGAAGGTGATTTAAATGGCAATCCTGGTCATCGCTGAGCACGACAACAAACAACTGAAGCCGGGATTTGCCAATACGGTCGCTGCAGCTGCAAAGCTGGCTGACGATATCCACGCGCTCGTCGTTGGCAGTCAATGTGCAGATGCCGCAACCGCTGCGGCAAAAATTGCGGGCGTTAAAAAAGTACTCGTCGCCGACGCGCCGCATTATGCGGTGCCACTCGCTGAAAATATGGCTGCGCTCGTCACGTCGATGGCAAAGAACTATTCACACGTGCTGGCACCCGCGACGGGTTTCGGCAAGAACTTCATGCCGCGCGTTGCGGCACTGTTGAACGTCGCGCAGATCTCCGATATCAGCGACGTCGTTTCCGCTGACACGTTCGTGCGACCGATTTACGCCGGCAACGTGCTGGCTACCGTGCAGTCGAGCGACCCTATCAAGGTCATCACCGTACGCATTACGGGATTCGACGCAGCGCCTGATGCGCCGTCTCCGGCGCTGATCGAAAACGTTGCGCCCGTTGCGGATAGCGGGCTTTCTGAATTCAAGGGCCATGAGTTGACGAAGTCAACGCGCCCCGAGCTCACCGCAGCTCGAGTCATCGTTTCGGGCGGCCGCGGCATGGGCAACGGAGAAAACTTCAAACTACTGGAAGCGCTCGCCGACAAGCTCGGCGCGGCCGTCGGCGCATCGCGGGCTGCCGTCGATTCAGGTTTCGTCCCCAACGATTATCAGGTCGGCCAGACAGGCAAAATCGTTGCGCCGGAACTGTATGTGGCAGTCGGCATCTCAGGCGCCATTCAGCACCTCGCGGGTATGAAAGACAGCAAGGTGATCGTTGCAATCAATAAGGACGCCGAAGCGCCGATCTTTCAGGTTGCGAATTACTGGCTGGTCGAAGATCTCTTCAAGGCAGTGCCCGAGCTCACCGCGCAATTGTAAGCGGCGAAGCCGGATGCGACTTGGCAGCATAACGTGCTGCTTCGCGCCGGCGTCATATTGCTGATGAGCTGAAGCTCACGGAGGTTCATCATGTCGGCCTATGCGGCGCCCCTGCGAGACATGAAGTTCGTCATCAACGAACTGGTCGGCATCAGCGATATCACAGCGATGCCGGAGTGCGCCGAAATCACCGGTGATCTTGTGGATGCTGTCCTCGATGAAGCCGCCAAATTTGCATCCGGCGTGCTCGATCCACTCAATCGCGTTGGCGACAAGGAAGGCTCGCGATTCATCGACGGTAAGGTGACGACGCCGCAGGGATTCAAGGACGCTTATCAGCAGTTCATCGCCGGCGGATGGAATGGGCTGTCGGGCGACACGGCTTTCGGTGGTCAGGGACTTCCTCATGTCGTCGCAATGCCGGTGCAGGAAATGTGGAACAGCGCCAACATGGCGTTCTGCTTGTGTCCGATGCTGACGTCAGGTGTGCTCGAAGCGCTGAAACTGATAGGCACTGCCGAACAGAAAGCGCTCTATCTGCCGAAGCTGACTGCAGGCACATGGGCAGGCACGATGAATTTGACGGAGCCTCAAGCCGGCTCGGACTTGTCCGCGGTCCGCACCCGCGCCGTTCCCGAAGGCGACCATTACCGCTTGCACGGCACGAAGATTTTCATCACGTGGGGCGAACATGATATGGCCGAGAACATCGTCCACCTCGTGCTCGCGCGCACGCCCGATGCGCCGGAGGGCGTCAAAGGGATTTCCTTATTTATAGTGCCGAAGTTTCTCGTCAACGCCGATGGCAGCCTCGGTGAGCGCAACGACGTGAAGTGCGTCTCGATCGAGCACAAGCTCGGAATAAATGCGAGTCCGACCTGTGTGCTTGCGTACGGCGACAGTAAAGGCGCGGTCGGCTACCTCGTCGGCGAGGAAAACCGCGGCCTCGAGTACATGTTCATCATGATGAACCATGCGCGACTCGGCGTTGGCCTTGAAGGCGTCGCTATCGCCGAACGGGCCTACCAGCATGCGCGCGAGTATGCGAAGACCCGCGTCCAAGGGCGCGCGATCGGGCAGAGAAGCGGTGACCGTGTCACCATCATTCATCATCCTGACGTCAAACGGATGTTGCTGATGATGAAGGCTCAGGCCGAGGCAATGCGCGCAGTGGCGTATACGGCGTCTGCTGCGCTCGACAAGTCGCGCCATCATCCTGATGACAAGGAACGCCGGCGTCAGCAGGCGCTGGTGGACTTCCTGATTCCAATCGTCAAAGGCTGGTGCACCGAGCAATGTGTCGAAGTTGCATCGACCGGTGTGCAGATTCATGGCGGCATGGGATTTGTCGAAGAGACCGGCGCCGCGCAATATCTGCGCGACGCGCGCATCACCACAATTTACGAGGGCACGACCGGCATTCAGGCTGCAGATCTCGTGGGACGCAAAGTCGCTTACGAGAAAGGTGCTACTGCTTTCGCGATCATCGAGGAAATGCGGGGACTCGATGCGCAGCTCTCAGCGAGCAGCAACGCTGACGTGGCCGCTCAACGCGAAGGTCTCAAACGTGCGGCAAATGCCGTCGCTGCTGCCACGCAATGGATCGTCGATACGTTTGGCAGCAATCCGAACGCGGTGGCCGCGGTGGCCGTGCCGTATCTGAAGCTATGGGGTACAGCGGCCGGCGGATGGCAAATGGCGCGTGCGGCCTTGATAGCGGAACGACGACTCGCCGATGGCGGCGACGCGGACTTTTACCGGGCGAAGATCGCGACGGCGCGGTTCTACAGCGAGCACATCCTGCCGCTGACCGCCGCACTTCACAGTGAAGTCGTACGCGGTGCAGGTAGCGTGCTGGCGCTCGAGGAAGCGCAGTTTTAATGTTGCCATGGCGGGTGATCGTTCTGCACCCGGTTTATTGACAAAGCTTTGTGTCGAAGCAGATTGGATTTATGAGCGCCGAGCACCGGTTTCATCATGACTATTCAATGCAAATATCGGAATGCATCGCGACACGCTGATAGTCGAGGACGGCAGCGTGCGCATCGAAGCGTTTGCGCAGGGCAGCGGTCCGCTCGTGTTACTGCTGCCCTCGCTTGGGCGTGGCGCCGAAGACTTCGATAATGTCTCGCGGCTGATCGCCGATCACGGATATCGTGTGATTTGTCCGCAACCGCGCGGCATTGGTGGCAGCACCGGTCCGATGCAAGGGACTACGCTGCACGATCTCGCACGCGATATCGCCCGGGTCATCGAGCAACAAGGCGGGAGTCCGGCAATCGTTGCCGGTCATGCGTTCGGAAATTGGGTGGCGCGCATGCTTGCGGCGGACCGTCCTGATCTAGTGCGCGGCGTCGTGCTGCTCGCCGCGGCTCATCGCACCATTGAGCCCGCGATGCGCCTGTCGATCGACAAATGCAGTGATCCGTCGGTCGCAGCGAACGAGCGTCTCGATCATTTGCGCCGGGCGTACTTTGCGGCCGGCAATGATGCAACGAGCTGGCTCGAAGGCTGGCACAAAGCAGTTGCAGAAACACAGCGCGCTGCCGGCAAAGCAGTGTCTCAGGATGCATGGTGGGCTGCCGGCGGCCGCGTGCCGATTCTGGATGTGCAGGGACGCGACGATGCGATAGCACCGAATACTGGATCCGCATTACTCAGAGAAGAGCTGGGAGATCGCGTAACCACGGTTGTGATCTCAAACGCAGGTCACGCGTTGCTTCCCGAACAGCCGGTTGCGGTCGCAGACGCAATGCTCGCTTTTATTGGCGCGCTGTAATTCGCAGCGCTATAAGCCGGCGGTTTGTCGTTGCCGCGCGACCGTCGGGACTCCGAGCGCTCAGCGACCTCGTAATCAGTATAATCAGTCAGACCGCATGACTCGGAGGGTGGCCGCATGATCTGGTGGTTGCTTGCGCTCGTCGTGCTTGCCGGAATCCTGGCCTATCATCGGGCGAATGCATGGATGTGGGCCGCGGCAGTCGCTATCCTGCTGGTCCTGGCATCACTGGCGGCTCACCTGTCCAGGCCGGTGATCATCTCGCTGTGGGTAGTGTTTGGGCTCGTTACCATCGTGACCGTGCCGACGGCCATCCGCCGCACCCTAATCAGTAAGCCGCTGCTGCGTTTATTCCGCCGCATTCTGCCCCAGGTATCGCAGACCGAGCAGGAAGCACTCGACGCAGGCACAGTGTGGTGGGACGGAGACCTTTTCAGCGGCAATCCGGACTGGAACAAGCTGCTTGCGTTTCCGCGGCCTGCGCTCACCGCTGAAGAAAAAGCATTTGTCGAGGGCCCGGTCGAGGAAGTGTGCGCCATGCTTAACGACTGGCAGATTACGCATGAGCTGTATGATCTGACGCCGTCGGTCTGGCAGTTCATTAAGGATCATGGCTTCCTCGGCATGATCATTCCCAAGCAATACGGCGGGCTCGGCTTCTCGGCGCTCGCGCATTCGGAGGTCGTTACCAAGCTCACGACACGCAGCGGCACCGCTGCTGTATCCGTGATGGTGCCAAATTCGCTCGGCCCGGCGGAACTGCTTCTGCACTACGGAACCGAAGCGCAGAAAAACCATTACCTGCCGCGGCTCGCGAAAGGAATCGAGATGCCGTGCTTCGCGCTCACGAGTCCTGAAGCCGGGTCGGACGCGGGCGGCATTCCGGATTTCGGCGTCGTTTGCCGCGGGGCATGGGAGGGCAAGGCGAATGTTCTTGGCATCCGGCTGACTTGGGAAAAGCGCTATATCACGCTTGGTCCGATCGCTACGTTGCTCGGCCTCGCGTTTCGCTTGTACGATCCTGACCACCTGCTTGGGCGGCGCAGCGATATCGGTATCACGCTCGCACTCATTCCGACGAAAACACCAGGCGTTAACATCGGGCGCCGGCACCTTCCTCTCAACGCCGTATTCATGAATGGCCCGAACTGGGGCAAGGATGTGTTCATTCCGATGGATTACGTCATCGGCGGCGTCGACTATGTCGGCCAGGGCTGGAAGATGCTGATGAATTGTCTGGCAGCGGGACGCTCGATCTCGTTGCCGGCCAACGCAACAGGTATGGCGAAAGTATGCGCGTTAACGACCGGCGCATATGGTCGCGTGCGCACGCAGTTCAAGACTTCGGTCGGCCGGTTCGAGGGCGTTGAAGAAGCGATCGCACGCATCGGCGGCCACGCCTACATCATGGAAGCAGCGCGCGTGATGACTGCCGGTGCCGTAGATCTCGGCGAGAAGCCCTCGGTCGTGTCAGCGATCGTCAAATATCATTTGACCGAACTCGGCCGGCAAGTCATGAACGACGCGATGGATGTACACGGCGGCAAGGGCATCTGCATGGGGCCCAATAATTATCTGGCGCGTGCTTATCAAAGCGTTCCAATCGCAATCACGGTCGAAGGCGCAAACATACTCACGCGCTCGATGATTATTTTCGGACAGGGTGCGATTCGCGGCCACCCGTTTGTACTGAAAGAAATCGCAGCCACACAGGAAGCGGATGCAAACAAAGCGCTACGCGATTTCGATGCTGCCTTTTTCGGCCATACCGCGTTTGTCTTTTCCAATCTTGCGCGGGCAGTTTGGCTGGGATTGACGCGCGCGATTTTTGTCAGCGTGCCTGGCGATGCGCATACGCGCCGTTACTATCAGCAGCTCACACGCCTCTCGACCGGGTTTGCATTGATGTCCGATGCCGCGATGTTCGTGCTGGGCGGCTCCCTCAAGCGGCGCGAGCGCCTGTCCGCCCGGCTGGGCGACATACTGAGCTGGCTGTATCTTGCTTCCGCCGCGCTCAAGCGTCATGAGGACAACGGTCGTCCGGCGGATGATTTACCGTTGCTGCATTGGGCCCTGCAGGACGCGCTCTACAAGACGCAGGAGGCGTTCTACGGCTTATTCGACAATCTGCCGAATCGGGTAGTCGCGTTCGTATTGCGCCACATCATCTTTTTCTATGGCCGCGAATTCCGTGGACCGCGTGACCGCCTCGGACAATCGGTAGTGAGAGCGCTGCTCGAACCGGGTGCCGCACGCGATCGCCTCACTGCCGGGGTCTTCATCCCTCGTACCGAGGAAGAGCCGTTGGGCGCTCTTGAAGCGGCGCTGCGTGCTGTTATCGCGGCCGAACCGGCCGAAGGGAAGATTCGTAACGCGGTGCGCGCCGGTGCAATCAGCGGGCGCTTTGCAGATGAACTCTCGCGTGAAGCCATTGCGAAAGGCGTAATCAGCAAAGCGGAAGGCGACATCATCGAGCGTGCACACGTCCTGCGCCGCAAGGCGATCATGGTCGATGATTTCCCGCAGGATCTTGGTAAGTCTGAGATCTTCCAGACTACGCAGCCGGTGACCTTCGAAGCACTGCGCAAGAGCGCGTGATGGGCGAAACGGTGTTGTATACGCTAGCGGAAAGCGTGGCTACCATCTCGCTCAATCGCCCGCACGTCATGAATGCGCTCGATGATGCGATGATCGTGCGTCTGCGGGCGGTATGCGAGCAGGCTCGCGACGACGCGGCAGTGCGTGCGGTGGTTTTGTGCGGCGAAGGCCCGGCGTTTCTTGCGGGCGGCGACGTGGCATTATTTCATGCGAACCTCGAGCGCCTGCCGCAAATGGTCGAGCGTCTTGCGGGGGAGCTGCACCACGCCATTACGGCCTTGCGGGATGCGAAGAAGCCGGTGATTGCGAGCGTTCATGGCGCGGTCGCGGGCGCCGGCGTGAGCCTTCTCGCCGCGGCGGATGTCGCGATCGCAGCGCGGGGTACAAAATTCACGCTCGCATATAGCAAAATCGGCACGAGTCCTGATGGCGGCAGCACATATTTCCTGCCACGCCTGGTAGGCATGCGCAAAGCACTGGAGCTCTTGATGCTGTCTGAAACATTCGATGCGAACACCGCGCAAAGCATCGGGCTCGTTAATTGGGTGGTGAATGACGCAGACCTCGCGGCGCAAACCGCCGGCATTGCGCGCCGCCTCGCCAGCGGCCCGACCAACGCTTACGGCGAGACGAAGCTGCTGGTAAATGAGTCGTTCGGCCGCGCTTTGTCCGCGCAGCTCGAAGCGGAAGTGCGTGCCTTCATGCGCTGTGCGCGCACGCGCGATCTTGCCGAAGGCGTCACCGCGTTTGTCGAAAAGCGCAAACCGGATTTCGAAGGGCGTTGACACTTCGTTCGTGCTTACCGCTCCGGACGCAGACGTCAAGGGACGAAGACCGAGCAATGCCGAAGTGATTCGTACAGTTGTTGTTTCCGGGTTTCATCCACGATCAAAGTAACGGAGGCGTGGTGTCGCTCAAAGCGAAAACAATATTCGTCACCGGCGCCAGCCGTGGCATCGGGCGTGAGATAGCGATTAAATGCGCGCGCGACGGCGCCAATCTCGTTTTGCTTGCGAAAACCGCCGCGCCACATCCCAAGCTCGCTGGGACCATACACAGCGTCGCTGCCGAAGTTGAAGCGGCCGGTGGACGCTCATTGCCATTGCAGGTCGACGTGCGCGACGAAATTGCAATTGGTGCAGCAGTCGAGGAGGCGGTCAGGACGTTCGGCGGCATCGACATTCTCGTGAACAATGCCAGCGCCATCATGCTTGCCGGGACAGAGCAGACGCCGATGAAACGCTTCGACCTGATGCTCGGCGTAAACGCTCGCGCTACGTTCGCGTGCTCGCAGGCGTGCATTGCGCACCTCGCGAAAGCGTCTAATGCGCACATCCTCAATCTCTCGCCGCCGTTGAACATACAGCCGAAGTGGTTCAAGGACCATACCGCTTACACAATGTCGAAGTACGGCATGAGCATGTGCACGCTAGGCATGGCGGCCGAATTTGCTACGCGTGGAATCGCCGTTAACTCGCTGTGGCCGCGCACGACGATTGCCACGGCCGCGATCGAAATGAACTTCGCTCCGCAAATCATGCAGGCGAGCCGCAAGCCGTCGATCATGGCCGATGCGGCGTATGCGATATTCAACCGAAGCAGCCGCCACCATACTGGCAATTTCTATATCGATGAGGCAGTATTGCGCGAAAACGGCGTTACGGACTTCGAACAATACGCGGTCAATCCGGGAACGAAGTTATATACCGATTTGTTTCTCGATTGAAATCGCTGGAGGAGCGGAGAGGCATGTCAGTGAAGCGCGCGGATATTATTACGCCCGCGGAAGCGGTGACGCTTGACGGCCTGTTTCGTGAAAGAGTCAAACGCAGCCCCGACTCGGTTGCGTATCGCGATTTCAATCATCAGCATGCCAACTGGCGGGAATACACCTGGGCGCACATGGCCTATCAGGTCGGCCGCTGGCAGGCAGCGCTCGAACGCGAAGGCCTGATTGCGGGCGATCGTGTCGCGGTCATGCTGAGAAACTCGCCCGAGTGGGTGCTCCTCGATCAGGCGGCACTCGGGCTCGGCTTGATCGTCGTGCCGTTGTATACGCAGGATCGTCCCGACAATGTTGCTTACATCCTGCGCGACGCAGGATGCAAAGTGCTGTTACTGGGCACAAACGACCAGTGGATTGCGTTCGGGGCCGTCGCCGATCAATTGAACGGCCTCGTGCGGATTTTGCTGGTTGAAAATCAATCTACCACGGCTGACGATTCGCGCGTGCTAACGGTCGACCAGTGGCTTAGTGATGAAGCGAGCCCGGCGCGGCACGTGCCGCATGACCCGCTTGCGCTGGCCACGATTGTCTATACGTCCGGCACTACCGGTCGCCCCAAGGGCGTGATGCTGAGTCATCGCAATCTGCTCTCGAACGCGCACGCTTGTCTGCGCGTGATGACGATCGAACCGCAGGATGTGTTTCTGTCGTTTCTGCCACTTTCGCATACGTTCGAGCGCACGTGCGGATATTATCTGACGATGATGTCGGGATCGATCGTAACCTATGCGCGCTCGGTGCAGCAGCTCGCCGAAGACCTGCAGACCGTGCGTCCTACAATGCTGATATCGGTGCCGCGGATTTATGAACGCGTGTACGCGGCGATCCGGACGACACTCGATAAAGGCTCGCCGCTTAAAAAGCGGTTGTTTCAACTCGCCGTCGAGGTAGGGTATGCCCGCTTTGAGCATCGGCAAGGGCGCGGCGCATGGCGCGTCTCGTTTCTGCTGTGGCCGCTGCTCAATGCGCTGGTGGCCAAAAAGATTCTCGCGCGCCTTGGCGGTAGATTGCGCGCAGCCTTATCCGGCGGCGCGGCGCTTTCGCCGGAGATTTCTCGAGTGTTCATTGCGCTCGGCTTGCCTATTCTCCAGGGTTATGGCTTGACCGAAACGAGTCCCGTCGCCTGCGCCAACAGTCCTGCCGACAATCTTCCCGCCAGCGTCGGCAAGGCGGTGCCCGACATTCAGATCAAACTCGGCGACAAGAATGCGCTGATGATCAGAGGCCCGAACGTGATGATGGGCTATTGGCAGAATGATGAAGCCACGAAAAGCATGATCGATGCCGATGGCTGGCTCAATTCCGGCGATACGGCGCGCATAGATGAAACTGGACACGTGTTCATCACCGGGCGCCTGAAGGAAATAATCGTCATGTCGAATGGCGAGAAGGTGCCGCCGATCGACATCGAGGCAGCGATCTCGCGCGATGGTTTATTCGAGCAGGTAGTACTGATCGGTGAAGGCAAACCCTACCTCAGTGTGCTTACTGCCCTGCAGAACGAGCAATGGAAAGAACTCGCCGCTGAAAAAGGATTCAGCGCCGAAGCAGCTGCACTGCGCGATGAGCGCGTGCAAAGGGAACTCCTCGCGCGCATTGCGGCGCAAATGAAGGACTTTCCCGGTTATGCGCAGGTGCGTCGTATCAC
Source organism: uncultured beta proteobacterium (assembly GCA_963829085.1). Classification (GTDB taxonomy): domain Bacteria; phylum Pseudomonadota; class Gammaproteobacteria; order Burkholderiales; family SG8-41; genus PALSA-1004. The sequence goes on from CAWHHJ010000012.1 coordinate 364,701, forward strand.
CGCGACGCTGGATGCATGGACGGTTGAAAACGGATTGCTTACGCCGACATTGAAACTGCGTCGCAGCCGCGTAATGGAGAAATTTCAGGCGGAGTTGGACAACATGTACAGCGGGCATTGAACGGCATGAGCGATACGGTATCACTGCCTGTCGGGAGAGAGCCGGCACTGCGACTGGTGCCGATGCCTGCCGATTCCAATTCCACGGGCGATATTTTCGGCGGCTGGGTCATGTCGCAGGTCGATATCGCCGGCAGCATTCCCGCGATCCGGCGGGCGCGCGGGCGCGTTGCAACCGTAGCAGTGAATTCCTTCGTGTTCAAGCAGCCCGTGATGGTCGGCGACCTGGTGACATTCTATGCGGATGTCATAAAGGTCGGCCGCACTTCGATCACAGTAAGCGTTGAAGTGTATGCTCAGCGCAATCCGGAGAAAGAAGAAACAGTCAAAGTGACCGAGGCGGTGCTGACCTACGTTGCGGTCGACAACCAGCGGCGTCCGCGTGTTGTATCGCTGCAACAGTAAACGCGTTTTGCTTGCATACCACGCGTTTGACGCGTGTAAGATAAGTGCAAATCAAGAGGGAGGATCATATGCAGCCCCGAAAAAAACTGATTCCAATTGCAGTCGCTATCGCAACGGTGGCAACGAGCCCCGGTTCGTTTGCCGCCGGCCTCGCAATCGGCACACAGAGCGGAAGCGGCACGGGCAACGCGTTCGCGGGCGGCGCAGCCGCGGCGGAAGATGCAAGCACCGTCTGGTTTAACCCTGCAGGAATGACGGCGCTGCCGAAAGGCGTCCAGCTCAGCGTGGCAGCGCACCTGCTCAACCCTTCCTTCAAGTTCACGAATACCGGCTCGACCGGCGCATTTGCCGCACCCGGCGCCAGCGACGGCGGCGACGGCGGCGACTGGGCAGCAATACCTCAGGCTTATATTGCGGCGAGCCTGGGTGACAAGTGGCGAGTGGGCGCGGGCGTGAACACCCCGTTCGGTTTGAAGACGCAGTACGACTCCGGATGGCGCGGGCAGTTCGTCGCCCTCAAGTCGGAACTCAAGACCTACAATCTGAACGTTGGCGCTGCATACAAGATCAACGACATGTTCTCGATCGGCGCCGGCGCTAACTATCAGCGTCTCGAGGTCGATTTCAATAGCTTCGCGGGCCCGGCCGGCACAGCCGGTATAAAGGCCGCCGATACAGCGTTCGGCTGGAACGTGGGCGGGCTGCTTCAGTTCACACCCGCGACGCGTATGGGCATTTCGTACCGCTCGGCGATGAATTTCCAGCCGACCGGCACGGTAACGTTTTCCGGAGCACCCGCAGGTAACGGTAATATCACTGCAGGTGTGACGGAACCTGACTCGGCATCGATCAGCGTTTTCAGCAACGTCGCGCCGCAATGGGATGTCATGGCCGACATCACGTGGACCGGCTGGAGCCACCTGCAAAGCGTCCCGTTCGTACGGACATCGCTGGTACCGGGAGCGGTGGTCTCCACCTTGACCTTCAACTGGAAAGATACTTATCGCTATTCCGCGGGCGCGAACTTCAAAATGAATGAGCGGTGGAAATTCAGATTCGGTGTCGCGTACGATCAATCACCAACGAACGACACGGATCGCACGCCGCGCGTCCCGGATCAGGACCGGAAATGGCTCGCATTCGGCGCGCAATATATGCTCTCAAAAGGGTCATCGCTGGATTTCGGCTATGCACACGAATTCATACGCACGGCCAGCATCAACAATGGCGTGGCCGGAGTGCCGGGGCGATTGATCGGCGAAATGGACAACAGCGTCGACATCTTCAGCGTGCAGTACAACCACCAGTTCTGACGTTCTAAAGTGTCAGCTGAAAGCCGGGCTTGTGCCCGGCTTTTTTGCGTCTTTGGCCTGAAGGACGCGTGCTAAAATCAAACGGCTCGCGAGAGCACAGCGAGAGGAAAGCGCAATGCCGTCCACACGTTCGTTCATGGTGCGCAAAGCGGCGGTGCTCGGCGCCGGCGTCATGGGCGCGCAAATCGCGGCGCATCTTGTCAATGCGAATGTCGAAGCGCTGCTGTTCGAATTGCCCGCCAAAGAGGGCGATCCGAACGGCAATGTGCTGAAGGCGATCGACAACCTCAGAAGGCTCGAGCCGAGTCCGCTTGCAGTCGCGCGCAAGGCAGGCATGATACGCCCCGCAAACTACGATCAGCATCTCGATCTGCTGCGCGAATGCGACGTCGTCATCGAGGCAATTTCCGAGCGCATGGACTGGAAGAGCGACCTCTATCGCAAGGTCGCGCCGCACCTCGGCGAGCACTCCATCTTCGCCAGCAACACGTCGGGACTCTCGATCAACGCACTTGCGCAGGCGTTTCCGGAAAATCTGCGACATCGGTTCTGCGGCGTGCACTTCTTCAATCCGCCGCGTTACATGCACCTCGTGGAACTCATTGCGTGTGATCGGACGGATCCTGCTTTACTCGACGATCTCGAAAGATTCCTCGTTACTACGCTCGGCAAAGGCGTGATCCGCGCCAAAGATACGCCGAACTTCATTGGCAACCGCATCGGCGTGTTTTCGATGCTGGCGACGATTCATCACGCGCAGCAATTCGGATTGGGCTTCGACGTCGTGGATGCTCTGACCGGACCATCCATAGGACGCCCGAAGAGCGCGACCTTCCGTACCGCCGACGTGGTCGGGCTCGATACGTTTGCGCACGTTGTTAAAACGATGGCGGACACCTTAGCCGATGATCCCTGGCACAAGTACTACTCCATTCCCGAATGGCTCAGAAAGCTGATTGAAGCCGGCGCGCTGGGACAAAAGACTAAGCGCGGCGTGTACCAGAAAGTCGGCCGCGATATACAAGTGCTCGACATTAACTCAGGCGACTATAAGCTCGCGGGCGGCACTGCGGACGAGCAGGTAGCCGAGATTCTGAAGAGCAGGAATGTCGGTGAAAAATTGGCTGCTCTGCATGCGTCGCCGCAGCCGCAGGCGCAATTTCTATGGTCGATATTTCGCGACACGTTCCATTATTGCGCGGTGCATCTGGCCGCTATTGCGGACAATGCACGAGACCTTGATTTCGCCATCCGCTGGGGATTCGGCTGGACTCAGGGGCCGTTTGAGATCTGGCAAGCCGCCGGCTGGCGCGAAGTCGCGCAATGGATTGCGGACGATATTGCCGCAGGCAAGACAATGGCGTCCGTGCCGCTTCCCGCGTGGGTTCTCGAGCCGGCGCGAACTGGCGTGCACACGCCCGCCGGTTCGTACTCGCCGGCCACCAATATGGAAGTGCCGCGCTCAAGTCTTCCGGTCTACAAACGGCAGCTCTTCCCCGATCGACTGCTGGGCGAGCGCGTCGAATATGGCCACACCATCTTCGAGACCGATGCAGTGCGCTGCTGGCACACCGGCGACGAGATTGCGATCGTCAGCTTCAAGAGCAAGATGCATGCGATTGGCGACGATGTGCTCGACGGCGTACTGCAAGCCATCGATGAGGCGGAGCGCAACTACGCTGGGCTGGTGATCTGGCAGACCGAGCCGCCGTTCTCGGTGGGCGCCAATCTGAAGAAAACGCCGGCGGGCGGCGGCGAGCGCCCCAAGCCATCCGCGGCAGGTGCGTTCTTGAAAAAATTCAGACGCGCGGCGGAATCCGCCGTGCTGAAGGCTGCGCGCACGCTCAACGTGGCCGACCAGCTGATGGCAGGCAAGCTGGCCGAAGTCGAGCAGCTCGTCGAGCAATTTCAGTTCACCACGCAGCAACTGAAGTATTCGATGATTCCGACCGTAGCTGCGGTCGATGGTTTTGCGTTCGGCGGCGGTTGCGAGTTCCTCATGCACTGCGACCGTGCGGTTACGACGCTCGAAAGTTATATCGGGCTCGTTGAAGTTGGTGTCGGTTTGCTGCCGGCAGGCGGCGGCTGCAAGGAGTTTGTGCTGCGCGCGAGTCAGGAGGCGAAAGGCGGGGACGCATTTCCGTTCGTGCGGCGCTATTTCGAGTCGGTAGCGACCGCACAAGTCAGCCGCAGTGGCGAGCACGCGCGTGAAATCGGCTATCTGCGGTCAAGCGATCGCGTCGTTATGAATCGTTTCGAGCTACTCGCAATTGCTAAAGCCGAAGCAAGCATGCTCGCGGAGGCCGGTTACCGGCCGCCGCTCAGGCATCGCGATATCCCGGTGCTCGGGCGCTCGGCCGCGGCAACAATCAAGGCTTACATCACGAATATGCTCGAAGGCAGGTTCATCTCCGAACATGACTATCTGATCGGAAGTAAAATTGCTGACGTCTTGTGCGGCGGCGATGTCGAAGGGGGCAGCCTTGTCGACGAACAGTGGCTCCTCGATCTGGAGCGCCGGCACTTCATGGAATTGCTGGCGACTGAAAAGAGTCAGGCGCGTATCGAGCAAATGCTGAAGACGGGAAAGCCCCTGAGGAACTGATGTAAGCCAGGATTCGGCACCGCGGATTTCAGGATTTGATTCGCACAGCGGGATTCCAGAACGCGGATACTTCGGAGAAGTCATGAGTAGGCAAGTGCAGGATGCTTATATCGTAGCGGCGACGCGAACGCCGGTCGGCAAAGCGCCGCGCGGCATGTTCAAGACCGTACGCCCGGACGACATGCTCGCGCATGTCCTCAAATCTGTTGTGAACCAGTGCCCGGGGATTGATACCGGCGTTATAGACGACGTCATTGTCGGTTGCGCCATGCCCGAAGCGGAACAGGGTATGAATGTGGCCCGCATCGGCCTTTTGCTCGCCGGCTTTCCGAACACCGTTTCGGGTATGACCATCAATCGTTTTTGTTCTTCCGGCGTGCAGGCAGTGGCACTCGCTGCCGATCGCATCCGGCTCGGCGAAGCCGACGTGATGATTGCGGCAGGCACCGAAAGTATGAGCATGGTGCCCATGGGGGGAAACAAGCCGTCATTCAGTCCCGCCATCTTCGACCGCGATGAAAATATTGCGATTGCATACGGTATGGGAATTACCGCTGAGAAGGTCGCGCAGCAGTGGAAGATTTCGCGCGAGCACCAGGACTTGTTCGCCGCGGAAAGTCATCGGCGCGCGCTGCATGCGGCTGACACCGGTGAATTCAAGGACGAAATTACGCCCTATCAAGTTGTCGAGCGCACGCCGGATCTGACTTCGCGAGACATTACGGTCAAGCAGCGTACCGTGGTTGCAGATGAAGGTCCGCGGCGTGATACGTCACCGGAGGGACTTGCGCGGTTAAAACCGGTGTTCGCCGCGAAAGGTAGCGTTACTGCCGGTAACAGCTCGCAAACTTCGGATGGGGCGGGCGCGGTCGTCCTTATGAGTGAAGCAGCGATGAAACGCTTCAATCTCCTGCCGCTCGGCCGTTTCATGGCTTACGCAGTGGCGGGCGTGCCACCGGAAATCATGGGAATCGGACCGGTCAGGGCGATCCCCAAGGCGCTGCAACTGGCGGGCGTGAAACTCGGTGACGTGGACTGGATCGAGCTCAATGAAGCGTTCGCCGCCCAGTCGCTTGCGGTGCTCGGAGAACTAGGGATCGATCGCGCTAAGGTCAATCCGCTCGGCGGTGCGATTGCGCTGGGACACCCGCTCGGCGCCACGGGCGCCGTGAGGACTGCTACACTGATGCACGGGATGCGCCGGCATAAGAAAAAATATGGGATGGTTACGATGTGCATAGGCACCGGCATGGGAGCGGCCGGTCTCTTCGAGTCGCTGTAATGCTCATCCGCGTGCAATCATAAGTCACGCCGGCGCTTGGCAGCAGGCGTGTTCGTTGCGTTTGCTGCCTGGTCGCCGCCCGTATGCGCCGTCGAGATCGACGGCGTCAAGATCGAAGACAAAGTTACCCTCGGTGCCGGCGGCCCGCAGCTCGTGTTGAATGGCGCAGGCGTGCGCCACAAGTTCGCCTTCGTAAAAGTGTATGTGGGCAGCCTGTACCTGACGCAGAAAAAATCCGATAGCGAGGATGTGTTCAAGGATCCGGGACCCAAGCGCGTCGCGATGCACGTGCTGACTAATGAACTCACCGCAAAGGACCTCATAGCGTCGATGAACAACGCGCTCGCAGCGAATCTATCGCCGCATGAGCTTGCGCTTATCGAAAAGAGAATTCGCGACCTCAATACGGTAATGAGTTCGCTGAAGACCATTAGCAAGGGCAGCGTGGTGCAGCTCGATTACATACCCGAAACCGGCACGCATGTCGTGGTCGAGGGCAAGGAGCGCATAACAATACCCGGCGAGGACTTCTTTCGCGCGATGCTGCATATCTGGATCGGTAATAAGCCTGTAGATGGCCGGTTGCGCGACGCCATGCTTGGCAAAAGCTCTGCCTTCGGCAAGCTTTTCTAGATTGGAATCCGTTCGCCCAACACGGATTTCGCTCGCACCATCAGAGGCGGGACTCTGACTCGATCCGACGCTGGACCAACGTTGTCATGCGCTGACCGTAAGGGCTTCAGCGCAAACGCATGCATGCCCGGACAAGCCGCATACGCGACGACGGGCAGTGCTCTACAATCGCGGCTTTTCGCCGGCAACAGGCACGCCGCATGATCCTTTACGCTTCGGCAATCTTCCTCGGCGCCTTCCTGCTGTTTCTGGTGCAGCCGATCATCGCGAAGCAAATCCTGCCGTGGTTTGGCGGCTCCGCGGCGGTGTGGGCGACCTGCATGGTGTTTTTTCAGATGATCCTGCTGGTCGGCTACGCGTACGCGGACTTCACGACGCGGCGGCTGACGCCAAAGCGCCAGGTGATGCTGCATGTAGCGCTGCTAGCGCTGAGTCTTGCAGTGCTGCCCATAATTCCGGACCTTTCGTGGAAGCCGCAGGGCGATGAGAACCCGAGCTGGCGCATCATCGGCCTGCTGACCTTCACCATCGGACTTCCTTATTTCATCCTGTCGACGACGAGCCCCTTGTTGCAGGCCTGGTTTGCACGGCGCTTCCAGCATGCCATTCCATACCGTTTGTTCGCGTTGTCTAATCTCGCTTCGCTGCTTGCACTGCTCGCGTACCCGGTGATTGTCGAGCCATGGATATCGACAGTTACCCAGTCGGTCTCGTGGTCGGTCTGTTACGCGCTGTTCGCGTTGTTATGCGGCTATGCCGCGATCGCCAGCGCGCGCACCGAAGCGGCCGTCGAAACGCTATCAGCCACTGCTGCAGCGGTTGAAGCAGCGCCTACGGGTATGCGGCAACTGACATGGCTCGTGCTTGCGGCCATGGCGTCGTTCCTGCTGCTGGCTTTCACCAACCATATCTGTCAGAACGTTGCGTCACTGCCTTTTCTGTGGATACTGCCGCTTTCGCTGTATCTGGCGAGTTTCATTCTGTGTTTCGATCATTCGCGCTGGTATCGGCGCAATTTCTACCTGCTGCTCGCAGCGATTCTCCTGCCGCTCATGGCGTGGTTTTCAGGCTCTCTGAATCTCAAGCTGGTAATCCCGATGTATCTCGCGGGCCTCTTCGTCTGCTGCATGTTCTGCCACGGCGAGTTGACGCTGCTCAAGCCATCGCCGCGCTATCTCACGCGCTATTACCTGATGATTTCGCTCGGCGGCGCGATCGGCGGTTTGCTCGTGGGCCTGGTCGCTCCCTATGTACTCACCGGCTATTTCGAGCTTGCCATCGGGCTCATCGCCTGTGCGCTGCTTCTCCTGTATCGCACGTTTCGCATCGCCTGGTGGGCGATGCTCGCGTCGGCGGCGGTGGTCGGCACGACCGCAATCGGCGCGGGCAAGGCGATCGATATTCAGGTATCGGATTCGCGCGTGATGATGCGCAACTTTTACAGTGTGGTGAAAACGCGCGAATTCACCGATCCGGTCCCGTTCCGATCGTTGGTGCACGGGGGCATCATGCATGGCGGTCAATTGCGCGAGGCCGACGCCCGCTCTGCAGCAAGCAGCTACTTCGGACCGACCAGCGGCTACGGCAGGATGTTCGCAAGCCTGCCGCCCGCGCCGCGCAAGGTCGGCGTGATCGGTTTGGGCGCGGGTTCCATCATCGCCTACGCGCGCAAGGGGGATACATTCCGTTTCTACGAGATCAATCCACAAGTGGTGGACTTGGCGCGCTCTGAATTCACATTCATGACCGATACGCCGGCTACCATTGAAGTAGTGCTCGGTGACGGGCGGCTGAGTCTCGAGCGCGAGCCGAGCCAGCAGTTCGATGTGCTGGCGATGGACGCATTTTCGGGCGATTCGATCCCGATGCATCTGCTCACCCGGCAGGCAATGGAAATTTATCTTCGCCATTTAAAGCCCGGTGGCGTGCTTGCGTTTCAGGCCACCAATCGGTTCATCAATATCGCGCCGATCGTTGCGAGCCTGGCGTCCGAGTTCGGGATGAGCGCGGTGCTGATCTCCGATTTTCCAGAGAGCGAGACCGGGGCGGACTACTGGACTTCGAGCACCGATCAGGTGCTCGTGACGTCTAATCTGGCCTTGCTCGATGCAGAAAAAATTCGCAGCGCTTCTTCGCAAATCACCGTGCCGGGCGATTTTCGGGTGTGGACGGATGACTTCAACAACCTCTTGCACGTCTTGAAGTGAAATTTTAGACGCTGGCCGCGCTTTCTACGCGCAAGCGGTGAAATCCTCAAGCGAAGAAGACTGCGATGCGATGCCGGCCTGCGTAACAAATGTGCAATCTGTTTCGGACTGAGGCGCCGTGTGGGCACACGGAATTCAAACAATACTTTTGCACAAGCTTATCCACAGAATTTGTGGATGCTTTGTTGCAGCGCCCATTCGTCGCCAACTCGCTGTAACTTTTAGGCCCTCGCCGGCTAAGCGCGGCGGACTAACGGAAGCAGATTACGCCAGAACCAAAACGAGCGGTATGGACCGTGATTTCACAGAAGATATACTTTCTTATAGGTCGCAGCGTCCGCAGATCACCGGATTTGTTAATAGCGCGAAATGGGATTAGTCGTGCCGATACCGTTACATCGCATCGTTCGTCAGTTCAGCAGTTGTCTATCCGCCGCCATCGCCCTCTTGGCCGTCTCGATTGCCTATGCCGCCGTGCCGGATGCCAAGCTCGATAACTTTCGCATGCGCGCCGGCGTTCCGACCGAATTAAAGCGGGTGGCGCCGGATCTCTACTTTCTTTATGACGATCTGTCTTCGAACTCCGCAGTCCTGGTAACAGAGGAGGGGGTCCTCGTTATCGATACGCGTCAACACCCTGCGCATGGCCGCGATCTTATCGAGCGCATCCGCAAGATCACCGATAAGCCGATCAAATGGGTGATCAACACGCATGCACACGGCGATCACTTCTACGGCAATCCCGCGTTCAAGGCGGCAGGCGCGACGATCATTGCTCATAGGGACGTCGTTGCAGGCATGATCAAAAATGAGCAGTTGGAATTTAAGCGCCGGCTCGCGTTTTTCAAGTCGCTTAATCTCGATCCGGCGGAGGTCAAAACCGTCCTGCCGGATGTCACATTCGATTCGCGCATGACGATCAAGCTCGGTGGGCGCTCCATAGAGATCATGTATCTCGGCCCTGCACAGAATCCGGGCGACACGCTCGTGTATTTTCCGCACGCACGCGCGCTCTACGTCGGCGGGCCGTTTGCCAATAATAATTGGTCGAATATGTCGTTTACGCCATCGATGGACGGCTGGATCGCCATGCTCAAACGCATTGCCGCGATGGACAACGTCGACATGTTCCTGCCGGGTCATGGCGACGTCGGCACGAAACAGGACGTCCTTGACGAAGCAGCATTGCTGAGCGACGTGCAGATCGAAGTCAAGGCGGCAATCGCGCGCGGAATGAGCCGCGATGAGATCGTCAAACTGCGCTTTCCGCAATACGCGAACCGGCGCAATTACGATCGTATCGACGTCTTTCTCGAAGCGCTTTATCACCTTTACACGACCGGCCAGCCGCTTTTTCCATATCCTTGAACCGTCTCATTGCGGCGGTTTAGTGCAGCGAAGGCTCGTGATGTAACGGTATCTCATGATATCGTTCGCCTGTCGCACCGGCTGCACCCCGAGGTTGAAGCGTCCGCCAGGGCGCCGGATGCGCAAGTAACCTTGCCGCTGCGCAGATGTGCGGCCAAATCACTGATCGTCTGAACAATCGTCCGTTTTTCCACCGCTTGATGATGCACATCCTTCCAGTTGGCCAGGCATGACAGCGTCCACCATTCAAGCGCCGACCATACGCTATGCGATCATCTCTGAAGGCGTTTATTCGTGGCCTCTCTATGTCGCCCAGGCAAAGCAGTTCTTTGCGCGTGAAGGGATCAATGTCGAGATAACGGTCACCGGCTCTTCCACAATGCAGCTCGCGGACCTTACTCGCGGGGCGTTCGACATCGGTTTTCAGCAGACGGATCACGTCGTGCGCGGCGTCGAGCAGGGCGCCGACCTGGTGGTTTTCATGGCGCAGGCGCTCGCGCCGGCGTTGTCGCTGGTAGTCGCTCCCGGTATCAGGACTTTCTCTGATCTCAAAGGCCGTGAGATCGCAGTGGATGGCGCGCGCACCGGTTATGCGCTTCTCCTGCGCAAACTGCTGGCCGACAAAGGTCTGCGCGAACGTGATTATGTATTCAGGGAGGTTGGCGGTTCCCGCGAACGTTTCGATTCGCTCAAAGCCGGCGCGACGTTTGCGAGCCTCCTCAATCCTCCGTTCGACCGCAATTTACTCGCGACCGGATTTGGAAGCCTCGGCACGACGGGCGAATACTTTCCAAGCTATCCCGGCTCGACCGCTGCGACGCGCCGCGCGTGGGTGCGTGACAATGAATCCGCGCTGGTTGCGTATATCCGCGCGTTCAATGCTGCGTATTCATGGCTGCAAGATCCTGCCAACCGGCAAGAGGCAATGCAACTGCTGCCTGCACGCTTGAACATCGATGATGAAACTGCGCGGCGCGCATACGACGAGATTGCGGGCAATCCGCTGCCGTCTATCAGCGAAGGCGGGGTGAGGCAGGTGATCGACATCGTCTGGGAAGCCGAAGGGTACACGACGCCCAAACCATCGGCGCAAAAATACATGGACCTGTCATACCTGAAAAAGGCACGCGCAGGATCCAGGCCTGCAACCGTCGGGACATGAACGCATCATCAGCTCAACAGCACGATGCGCTGGTTGCGTCTGCAATCCATCATTGGGCGCCGCGATTTGTTGCCAACGGCGTGCCGCTGACCGATTTTCAGGAAGTCACCGCCGGCATTTCGCGCTGGGGCGATTGGTGCTCCGCATGGAGCGCGCGGGCGGCGGTGCACGAGGACATCGGGCGTACCGCACTCGCTGACGGGTACATGCTGTCGGCTGCACAGCATTTGACGACCGCGGCGGTTTGTTATCACTTCGCGAAATTTGTGTTCGTCACCGACGTAGCGCAGATGCGTGCGGCGCATCTGCATGCCGTCGAGTGCCGCAAGCTCGCTCTGCCGCATCTGCGCCCGTCGGGCGAGTACATCCGCATTCCGTTCGGTGCGCATTCGTTTGCGGCGGTGCTGCGCCGTCCGGAGGGCGTCATGCGACCGCCTGTAGTGGTCATGTGCATGGGCCTCGACTCAGCAAAAGAGGAAATGGACAGTTATGAAGCGCTGTTTCTCGGGCGCGGTCTGGCGACGCTCGTCTTCGACGGGCCCGGTCAGGGAGAATCCGAATACGATATTCCGATTCGCGGAGATTATGAAGTTGCTGTCAGGGCAGTGATCGACTGGCTCGAGCAACGCCGTGACATAGACGCCACGCGCATTGGTTTGTGGGGCGTGAGTCTTGGCGGCTATTATGCGCCGCGCGCGGCAGCCTTCGAAAAACGCGCGAAGGCCTGCATTGGATTGTCAGGCGCCTACGATCTGGGCGATGCCTGGGATGGGTTGCCCGAACTCACGCGTGAAACGTTCCGCGTGCGCGCGCATTGCAAGACGCAGGACGAAGCGCGGCAGGTCGCAGCTACGTTGAGTCTCAAAGGCGTCGCCGCTAAAATCACATGCCCGTTATATCTGGTCGCCGGCAAGCTCGATCGCGTCGTGCCATGGCAGGACGCAGAGCGTCTGTCCCGTGAAGCGGCGGGCCCCGTGCAGCTCGTGATGATCGAGGATGGCAATCACGTCGCGAACAATCGCATATACAAGTACCGCACGCAATCAGCAGACTGGATGGCGCAACAGCTCGGATTACCAAAGGTTTGAAGTGGAGGATAAGACATCTCATGCCGCCGGAGCAGCGGGCTGCGTCGGAGCACTGGCAATACTGTCGAGCTTGATAACGCCCGTAATCGCCGAAGGTGCAGATGCTGACGCGCGGTTTCCGGTGAAACCAATCCGCATGATCGTTCCGTTCTCGCCCGGATCAGCGAGCGATTTCCTGTCGCGCACGATCGGACAGAAAGTCACTGAATCTCTCGGTCAGCAACTCGTTGTGGATAACCGTCCGGGCGGTGGCGGAGTCGTCGGCACAGTTGTCGCCGCGAAGTCTGCGCCTGACGGCTACACGCTTATCCTCATGGCGCCGCCGCTGCTCGTCAACGCCATAATTCATCGGCCTGAGCCGTATCGTCCGCTCGAAGATTTTGCGCCCGTCACACAGATCGCGTCGCTGCCCAACCTTGTTGTCGTGCCTGCCGCATTCAACGCCAGGTCCCTTAAAGAACTGATCGAGCTTGCGAAGAGCCGTCCCGGTCAACTGAATTTCGGCTCTGCAGGCGTCGGCAGCCTGTCGCATATATCGGGCGAACTTTTCAAGTCGGCTGCACATATCGATGTCGTGCACATTCCATTCAAGCTTTTTTCGGACGCCCTCGGTGAAATGTATGCTGGGCGTGTACATATGTACGTGTCGCCCATCTCCGCAGTTATGCCAGGCGTCAAGGACGGCCGTCTGCGCCCGCTCGCGGTGACGACGCTCAAGCGTTCGGCCCAACTACCGGACGTGCCGACGTCAGCGGAAGCGGGACTTCCGGAATATCAGTTCGATGCGTGGTTTGGCGTCGCAGGGCCGGCGCACCTGCCAGCTGCGCTCATCGGGCGTTTGAACCGTGCAATCGGCGACGTCGTGCGCAATCCTGAAATAGCCGAGCGGTTTGCGCGGCAGGGTGTGGAACCGGTAACGAGTACGCCCGCCGCATTTGCGCAGTTGATCAAATCGGATTTCGCACGATACCGCAAGCTTGTGGCGGAGGCCGGCATTTCCGTGCAGTGAAGTGTCGTCAGGCGGTCGTGCGATGGTTGAGTAGATCCAGTCCCGCTGCAAAAAAAGATATCATTGAAAGTTCGCCGCGATTGCGTTTCGTTCGTGGTAAGCGAGTTGATTCATGTCAAGAACCCGGAAGGCGGTCGCTATGAAACAGTTATCGGTTGCGTGTTTAGCACTTGCGTGCGGCAGCGTGTGCGCGCAAGACAACTTTCCGAATAAGCCGATTCGCATGCTCGTGCCCTTCTCGGCGGGCAGCGCCACTGATTTCTTCGCCCGCGCGATCGGACAGAAGATGGCGGAGAGTTGGACGCAGCAGGTAGTCGTCGACAATCGTCCAAGCGCGGGCGGCGTCATAGCATCCGAGCTGCTGCTCAATGCAACCCCCGACGGGCACACGCTCATGATGGTGTCGATCGGCCATGCAGTGAACGCGTCCCTGTATAGCAAACTTCCGTACGATACGGTGCGAGACTTCGCGGGCGTTACGCTGGTTGCGGACGTTCCCAACGTATTGGTCGCTACGCCTGCGCTGGGATTTAAATCCGTGCGCGATCTTATCGATGCCGCAAAAGCGAAGCCCGGGCAATTGAACTATGGCTCCGCGGGCGTCGGCAGCGGCACACACATGAACGGCGAACAGTTCAAGCTCGCCGCGAATATCAATGTGGTGCATGTGCCGTTCAAAGGCACGCCGGAGGCGCTGACCAACACGATCAGCGGCAGCGTCCAGTATTTCTTTGCGCCGATTACCGCCGCAGTGCCGCTCGTCAAAAGTGGCAAAGTCACCGGACTGGGAGTCACCACGAGAGCCCGCTCGCCTGTATTGCCGGACCTTCCCACGATTGCGGATTCGGGCCTTCCCGGTTTTGATTTCAATCTTTGGACCGGGTTGGTCGGACCGGCGAAGATGCCGAAGGACATTAAAGAGAAAATCGCGCGGGAAGTCGCGCGCATACTCAGCCTCGCCGATGTGAAGGAAAGATTGCTCGTGCAGGGCGCAACTCCGCACGCCATGCCGCCCGCCCAATTCGATGCCTTCATCAAAGGCGAAGTCGAGCGCCTCGCCAAAGTGGTGAAAGCGTCCGGCGCACGGGCGGATTGACAAATGAATCGTGATCAGCAGCAGGGCTTCGCCGTGAACAGAATCATCATGGGCGCTTTACTCGCCTGTTTTTTCAGCGCCGCACATGCGCAAACGGGGCCGACTTTTCCAGCGCACCCCGTGCGCTTTATCGTGCCCTTCACGCCCGGCAGTGCGACCGACGCGCTCGCGAGAGTGCTGAGTCAAAAGCTTTCGGAGGTATGGGGAGAACAGCTTGTCGTTGATAACCGGGCAGGTGCGGGCAGCGTCGTGGGCACCGGTATAGCCGCGAAGTCGGTGCCCGACGGTTATACACTGCTCATGGTGTCAGCGAGTCATGCGGTGAATGCCACGCTTTACAGCAAGTTGCCGTTTGACCCTGCGAAAGATTTTGCAGGGGTGACATTAGTGGCGTCGATTCCAAACGTACTTTCGCTAGGCACGCATGTGCCCGCAAAGAACGTGCAGGAGCTGATAGCGCTTGCGAAAACGCAGCCCGGGAAACTGACGTATGGCTCCGCCGGCATTGGTTCAGCGAGCCATTTGAATGGAGAGCTCTTCAATAGCACCGTTGGCGTGAAGATGGTGCACGTGCCATTCAAAGGCTTCGCCGAGCAGCTCACTGAGATATTCGCAGGTCGCGTTGATTTGACCTGGGCGCCGCAGATCCTCGCGATGCCGCACATCAAGTCTGGCCGCCTGCGTCCGTTAGCAGTCAGCACCGCGAAACGTTCTACCGCGTTGCCTGAAGTGCCGACGGTCGCTGAATCCGGAGTGCCGGGCTTCGTTTTCGATCCCTGGTTCGCAGTGCTCGTGCCCGCTACGACGCCGAAACCGCTTATCGCGAAGCTTAATGCGGACATTGTCAAAGTGCTGCAAATGCCCGACGTCCGTGAAAAGCTGCTGGCGCAAGGCGCCGAACCCGTCTCGAGCACACCTGCGGAACTCGATGCGTATGTGCGCAATGAGATTGTGAAACTCGGAAAAATCGTTCGGGACTCCGGCGCGCGCGCCGATTGATAAATTGTATTTCCGGGAGCATGCCGCGAAACCGCGTGTGCAGCAAATCATGGACGGTTGCAGGCCGGCAGATTTTTCGTTGCGGCGGTCGATGACTTATTGGACTGAGCATGGATACTCCGATCAGGGATAAGCGCATCGAGATTGCAGTGCGCGCATGGGCGCCGCGATTCGTCGCAAGCGGCGTGCCCCTCGCCGATTTCGAAGCAGTGACAGTGTCGATGACACGCTGGGACGAATGGTGTGCAGGTTGGTGCGCCCGCGGCGCAATACACGAAGCGCTGGGACGTCAGGCGCTTGCAGATGGTTTTACCATCAGCGCGGCCGGCCATCTCACGCGAGCCGCATTGTGCTATCACTTCGGCAAATTCATGTTTGTGCACGACCTCGAACAGATGAGAGCAGCGCATCAGAAGACGGTCGAGTGCCGCGGTCTCGCACTGCCGCACCTCGATCCGCCCGGCGAGCGCGTTGCAATTCCGTATGACAAGACGCCGCTTTACGGCATTTTGCGCAAACCGGTAAGCGTAACTAAACCGCCGGTCGTCATTATTTGCGTCGGGCTCGATTCGACCAAAGAAGAGATGGCGCTCTACGAAGACATCCTGCTCGCGCGCGGCATGGCAACGCTGCCCTTCGATGGTCCGGGACAGGGCGAAGCCGAATACGACCTGCCGATACGGGGTGACTATGAAGTGCCGGTGAAAGCGGTTGTGGATTACATCGAATCCCGGACTGATCTCGACGCATCGCGCATTGGCATCATGGGCGTTTCGCTTGGCGGCTACTATGCCGCGCGCGCCGCAGCGTTCGAGAAACGCCTCAAGGCCTGCGTGTCGTTGTCAGGGCCTTATAGCTGGGTCGAAGTGTTCGATGCGCGCAATGAATTATCACGCGATGCGTTTAGAGTCCGCAGCCACAGCAAGACGATGGAGGAAGCGCGCACAGTCGCGCAGACACTGACGCTGCAAGGTGCGGCGAAGAACATTACGTGTCCGCTCTACGTCGTCGGTGGAGAGCTTGATCATCTAACCCCGCCGCATAACGCGGAGCGCATCGCCAGCGAAGCATCCGGCCGAACGGTGCTCAACATCGTGAAAGGCGGGAACCACGTCGTTAACAACCGCCGCTACATGTATCAGACGCAGACTGCGGACTGGCTTGCGCGCGAGTTGGGTGTGCCTCCGACATGAGCGCGTGACGTCGTGAAACGGCGAGTGAACACAATCGCTGTCGTTATGTTCGGCGCTTACACCGCCGCCGCATACGGTGCTGACGTGAGCAGCGCATATCCCACCAAGCCGATTCGTATCATGGGGCAGGGACCGGGCAGCACGGCCGATTATCTGTCGCGCTATGTTGGCCACAAGCTGACCGAAGTCTGGGGACAGAGTGTCGTCGTCGACAATCGCTCGGGCGCCGGTGGAACGATACCGACGGACGTGTGCGCAAAGTCAGCGGCTGACGGCTACACGCTGGTCATGGGACACGCGGGCACGCACGTGAGCGCTGTCGCTCTGTACAAAGATCTGCCGTACGATCCGGTGCGCGACTTTGCGCCGATCACGATGGTTTCACGCGGTGTCACGGTGCTGGTTGTGCACCCGTCCATACCGGTCAGCAATGTGCAGGAGCTCATCGCTTACGCCAAGCAAAAAGGTAATCTCAGCTATGCATCGGCCGGCCCGGGCACGGCGAGCCATCTCACCGGCGAACTCTTCAAGCAGGTCACGGGACTGAAGATTCTGCATGTGCCCTATAAAAGCGCCGGTTTCGCATTGACTGCGCTGCTCGGCGCCGAAACGCAGATTTCTTTTTTGTCGCCGGTGACTGCTTACACGCAGCTCAAAGCGGGCAAGCTAAAAGCGCTCGCAGTGTCGAGCCGGACACGCTTTCCCGGAACGCCGGATATTCCCAGCGCGACCGAGGCAGGCGTACCTGGCATGGAGGCGCTGTTATGGTTCGCGCTGTTCGCGCCTGCTCACACGCCGCAACCGATCATCACAAAGCTTAATCACGCGGTCACCGGGATGCTGCGCGAGCCGGAGGTCAAGGACGTGCTGCTCAAGCAAGGCGCCGATGCTGCACCGTCAACGCCGGCGGAGCTCGGTGCATTCGTGCGGGCGGAAATTCCGAAATGGACCAAGGTTATTCGCGAAGCCGGCATCAAAGCGGATTAATCGATACGACGAACCAAGGTAATTTTTCTACACGCATGAGCGCTGCACTGTATCCACGATTTTCCGAAGCGGAGTTCGCACGGCGTCATGCCGCTGCCCGTGCGCTGATGGCGGCGGAAGGTATCGATGCGCTCGTGGTATACGGCGACTCGGGCGTCTCGCGCCACAACCATGCTGACATCCATTATCTTGCGGGCTTCCTCGGCAACCGCAACAACTACGTAGTAGTGACCGCGCGGCACGAGCCGGTCATCTTCGTTCAATCGTTCAACCATGTGCCGAACGCGCGTGAAGCGTCCGCTATTCGGAGTGAGTGGGGCGGGCCGAGCTCTGCACTCTCGATTACTAAGCATCTGCTCGACAGCGGCCTGAGCTAAAGCGACGCTCGGGTATGTGGGCGACGTTCCCGTGCAGAGTTATCTTGCATGGCAGCGCGAGCTCGCCGGCTGGCAGTTCCGCGATGTGACGCGCGCTTTCCGGCGTCTGCGCCTGGTAAAAAGCGTCGAGGAGATCGACTGGCTCAAGAAAGGCGCCGCACTCACAGACGCGGCGCTGCAGTCGCTGATCGATCAGGCAAAGCCCGGCATGCGCGAGTATGAGCTCGGCGCCATCGTGGAAGCAGCGGCGCTGCGCAGCGGTGGTCTGCCGCATCTCTGCTATCTGTCGTCGGGACCGCAGCAGAATGCCGGCGCGTGCGTGCCGCGACAGAATCTTTCCAACCGCGTGCTCGAGCGCGGCGACGTGATCAACACCGAGATCAGCGTCAGTTATTGGGGCTACTCGGGACAGATGCATCGTCCGATCTTCTTGCAAAGCGAGCCTGGCGATCTCTACAAGCAGCTATGGGATACGACATTGGAGTCGTATTCGCGGTGCGTAAAAGCGCTGCGCGCCGGCGCCACGAGCGAAGATGTGCTCGATGCGGCCGAAGTTATTGCGGAACGGGGCTTCACGATCAATGACGGCTTCCTGCACGGCTTCGGCATCGGCCTCCTGCCGCCGAGTATCGGCACCCGGGAGTCGGCCGGCAAACGCGGTCCGCCCGGGCCGAAGTTCACGTTCGAGGAAAATATGTGCGTCGTTGTACAGCCCAATGTCGTCACGCACGATGAGCGCGCGGGCCTGCAGCTCGGCAATCTGTTTCGCATCACGCGCGACGGCGCTGAATGTCTGCACCGGCTGCCGCTGCAGTATCACGTCACGCAGTAATCAATCAGCCGATGAACGTTATAGCGAAGCTGTTCGCGACCGTACTAGCTCTTGCGCCGTTAATGGCGGCATCACAGGGCACGGACGTTGCATATCCCAATCATCCGGTGCGGCTCATTACCGGTTCGGTCGGCGGTACCTCGGACATCATCGCGCGCTTCACGGCCGCCAAACTCAGCGAGCGCTGGCGTCAGCAGGTCGTCGTCGACAATCGTCCGGGCGCTGGCGGCCTGATTGGCGCGGAGATTGGCGCCAAAGCCGCGCCCGATGGCTACACGCTCGTGCTCGGCCAGATCGGCACACATGCGAGCCCCCAGTTTCTCTACAAAAATCTTTCGTACGATCCGGTGCGCGATTACACACCGATCGCACTCGTTTCAAATTCGGGCATTGCGCTCGCCGTTCACAGTTCGGTGCCTGCGAACAACCTGAAAGACTTTGTCGCTTACGCCAAAGCAAAACCCGGCGGAGTAAATTACGGCTCGGCAGGCGGGGGCACGAGCAGCCAGTTATCCGGTGAATTGTTCAATCAGATGACCGGCGCCAAGCTGGTACAGCATACCGTACAAGGGATCGGGCTACGCACTGACGGCGTTGGTTGCAGGCGAAACGCAGGCTGCGTTCCTGTCGACGACTACGATCAACGCCCAGGCCAAGGCCGGCCGCATCAAGGCGCTCGCAGTGCTGAGCGGCAAACGCTTTGCGGCAGCGCCGGACATACCGAGCGTGGTCGAAGCAGGCTATCCCGGCATCGAAGCGAGCGTGTGGTTCGGGCTTTTTGCGCCGGCGAAGACATCGCAGTCGATTATCACCAGGGTGAATCGCGACGTCGTGACGATCCTGCAGTCGCCCGAAGCCCGCGACGCGCTGCTTGCACAAGGCGCTGAAACCACCGTGATGACGCCGGCAGAATTTGCCGCATTCGTCAACGCTGAAGTCGTGAAGTGGGGCAAGGTCATCAAAGAAGCCGGCATCAAAGCCGAATGAGCGTTGATTTAAGAGCGAGGAGAGCGTGCAGTGAGCAAGCGATATACGAGGCGTGATTTCATAAAGTTGTCCGCCGCTGCGGGAAGCGCAGCCGCGTCGCCGGCATTTGTCGGCACTGCCATGGCGAACCGCCATCCGCATCCGCGGCCAACGAGCCTCAAGTGACCTTGATCGCAACATGTACCGCAAGAACACAAGTGTGCTTGCGCACTTCGATCCGGGCGAGGAACGCGGGGCGAAAATGCAAATGATGGCCATCGGCGACCGTCGCTATCTCTTCAATCGCGGGGATGTCATTGACGTCAGCGATCCGCTCAATCCGAAAATGTTCAACAAGAAAGGATACGTCGGCAACCAGGTTCAGCTTGCGTATAACCGCAAACTCGGTAAGTGGATATTGATGACGGGCGCCGGAGTTGCAGGCACCTTTTCGACACCGCAGGCGCCGCACGGCAAGTATGACGACCCGTCGATGATCCAGCAGAACATCAACCAGAAGGGACTGCGCGGCGTGCGCTTCTACGATGCGACCGATCCCGCGAAGATCGTGCCGCTATCGCAGTGGAGCTGCGATCAGGGCGACCCCAAGCGCGAAGTGCAAACCGGCTCGGGCACACATCGTAATTACTATGACGGCGGCCAGTACGCGTATCTCGACACGGCACCGGACAACAGCTTTACGCACATGGAAAGCTCCGTGCGCTATTTCTGCAACGGAATTCAGATCATCGATGTGTCGGATCCCACACAGCCGAAGTTTGTCGCGAACTGGTGGGTGCCGGGCCAGCGCGACGGCGAAGACGAAGCGTACAAGAAATGGCGCGAGTGACGGGGATAAGGAGTCATGGACGACGCTCCATGGCCCTATGTATGTGCCGAAGAGAGTCGAGGACGGCGGCCGCTATGGGTACAGCGCATACGGGGCGTTCGGGATGATGGTGCATGATCTGTCGGATATCAGTAATCCGAAACTGATTGGACGCTTTTACCCAAAAATGGCGGCGGGCTCGCTCCCGTTTCACACGATTGATATCGCACGGCTCGATCGAGGGTTCGTCATCACGAATCCGGAAGTTCTCAATCCCGATTGCAACGAACCGTACCAGCCGCTGTGGGTGGTGGATGTAAAAGACCTGACTAATTTGCGGCCGCTCGCGAAGCTGCCGGTGCCCGTACCGCCGCCCGACGCGCCATATCGCGATTTCTGCGACAAGCGCGGCCGTTTCGGCTCGCATAATCCGCCGCATATGAAGGCGCCGGGGAAGCCGCACCCGAACTTCACGGCATACTCATTCTTCAACGCGGGATTGCAGATGTTCGACATCTCTCAGCCAACAAAACCGCGGAACATCGGTTACTTCATTCCGCCGCAGCCCGGCAGCCTTGACGACTACCTCAGTTATCCCCGCGATACTGATGCAGTATTCGTGGAATGGGACCGCAATCTCATGTGGGTCGGCACCGGTACTGGACTCTATCTTGGTCTCGTCACCCGCACTCGGCAAACCCGTTCTCGAGCCGGCGCCGGTTCAGCAATGGTCGCTCGCGGGACTCAACTCAGGACACAGCTAATGAAAATGCGCAGACTCGGCAACAGCGGGCTTATGGTTTCCGCCGTCGGCCTCGGCATGGGTAGCACCACCACCGACTTCGGCGCAGCAGGACGATGCGGTCCAGATTGCGACCATGCAGCGCGCGCTTGATCTCGGCGTCACGTTCTTCGACACGGCGGATCGATACATGGACGGGCCGGCACGAGCGCCTGCTCGGGCAAGCGGTCAAGGGCCGGCGTGAGCAGGTGATCATCGCGTCGAAATTCGGCAACTTCGATCTCGCCGGCGGCAAGAAAGGTTATAACGGGCGTCCGTGATTACGTGCCGCAAGCGTGCGATGCGAGCTTGCAGCGGCTTGGCGTCGAAGTCATCGATCTTTATTATCTGCACCGCGTCGATCCCGACGTGCCGGTTGAAGACACGGTCGGCGCAATGGCCGAGCTCGTGCGCAAGGGCAAGGTGCGTTATCTCGGTTTGTGTGAAGCCGGGCGCCAATCGCTGAACCGCGCCTCAAAAATACATCCGATTACCGCCATGCAGACCGAGTATTCGCTGTGGGCGCGCGATGTAGAACCGGAAATCCTGCCCGCCTGCCGTGACTTCGATGTCGCTTTCGTGCCCTATGCGCCGCTCGGGCGCGGGCTGCTGACCGGCACGGTGCGCAGACTCGATGACATTGCGCCAAATGACAAGCGCCGCAAGCAGCCGCGCTTTCAGCCCGGCAATCTCGAGCGCAATCTCGAGCTGCTTGAAGCCGCTCGAAGCGGTGGCCGCGGCACATAGCGCGACGACGGCGCAGGTCGCGCTTGCATGGCTATTTGCGCAAGGGGACGATATCATTCCGATCCCCGGCACCAAACAGCAGAAATACCTCGAACAGAATGTGGCCGCGCTAGATCTGGCGCTGACACAATCCGAACATGAATTACTCACGAATACATTCGCACCGGGCGCACGCGCAGGCGATCGTTATGCGCCGGGCGTATTCGAGATGCTGGGCGTTTAGCAAACGCACGCGCGAAAGTCTGGAAGAGTGAAATGGACGCCGTAGTCAGGCAGCGCGACGCGCAGGTCGAAGCAGCAATCTCACATTGGGCGCCGCGGTTCGTTGCGAACGGCGTGCCGCTGACGGATTTTCAGGAAGTGACTGCGCAACTCGAGCACTGGGACGATTGGTGCGCGGCGTGGTCGGCGCGCGCTGCCATTCATGAAGAACTCGGCGACAAAGCGTATCGCCGAGGACTGCAAATTGTCAGCAGGCGAGCACTGGACGCGCGCCGCATTGTGCTATCACTTTGGAAAATTTCTGTTCGTAAACGACATGGCGCAGATGAAAGCCGCGCATCGCAAGGTTGTCGAGTGCCGTAACAAGGCGCTGCCATGGCTCAAACCGCCGGGTGAGCGCGTCGCGATCCCGTATGAAGGGAAAAGCCTCTACGGAATTCTGCGCAAGCCGGCCAATTCTGTGAAGCGCTCCGTTGGTGGTCATGTGTATGGGCCTGGATTCCACCAAAGAAGAGATGGATGACTACGAGAACCGCTTCCTCATGCGTGGTCTCGCGACGCTCGCCTTCGACGGCCCGGGGCAGGGCGAAGCCGAATACGACTTCCCGATTACGCCCGAGTACGAGAGGCCGGTCGGTGTCGTCCTGAATTATGCTCGGAAACCGCAGCGATGTCGACAATGACCGTATCGGCATCTGGGGCGTGTCATTCGGCGGCTACTATGCGCCGCGCGCGGCGGCATTCGATAAGCGCATCAAGGCGTGCGTCGCGTTATCGGGCGGATTTCAGCGCTCTGCGAGCTTCGAGGGGCGCCCTAAACTGAATGTGGAGGCGTTTCGCGTCCGCTCGCACAGCGCGAATCTCGAAGAAGCGGGCAGGGTCGCGCTGCGTGTGTCACTCAAGGACGTCGCACACAACATCACCTGTCCTATTTACATCGTTGCAGGCACGAACGACCGGCTCACGCCGGTCACCGAAGCGCAAAAGCTTGCGGCTGCAGTGTCAGGACCGTGCGTGCTGTCGATCATCGAGGGCGGCAACCACGTCGTGAACAATCTCTGGTACCGCTATCGCGACCAGACGGCTGACTGGCTTGCAGTCCAACTGGGCGCTTTGTCGAAATGAAGAAGGAGCAGATAGCAATGGCGCGCAAACCAAAGGCCGTCGAGCCGAAAATCGTCAAGGCTGCCGATATCAATTCAAGAAACGGCGAACGCAATGCGCCTGACGCTTTGTACGATCCGGCGAATCCGGGCCATCGCTGGGAGCGGCCGCTGCAGGCACCCGGCCGCATGCAGGTCGACTTCGAAGAGCGCGTGGATTTTCGGCGCCTGCACGAATACCGGCTCGCGCGTACTCGAAACTCACTCGCGAAGTCCAAGCTCGGCGCCTTGCTGGTCTTCGATCAGTACAACATGCGCTATATCTCGAGCACGGTAATCGGCGAATGGGCGCGCGACAAGCTGACACGCTGGTGTTTGCTCACCGGTAATGGCGAGCCGTACGTATGGGATTTCGGTTCGGCTGCGCGCCACCACAAACTCTACGCACCGTGGCTGCCCACCAACCATTGCCTTGCCGGCAACGTCGGCTTGCGCGGCGCCATCAATCCGCGCGTGGGCTTGTTCGAGGAAGCAGCAAAAGAGATCAAGGATATCCTGGTGAAAGAAGGCGTCGCCGATATGCCGCTCGGCATCGACGTCGTCGAGCCACCGTTTTTGTTCGCGCTGCAGAACCTGGGCATCAAGGTCGAAGATGGCCAGCAGGTGATGCTCGAAGCGCGCGAAATCAAAAGCCACGACGAAATCACGCTTCTCAACATGGCAGCCGCCATGGGCGATGGCGTGTATCAGGATATTTTCGAGGCGTTGAAGCCCGGCGTGCGCGAGAACGAAGTTGTTGCGATGGCAACCAAGCGGCTGTACGAGATGGGCTCGGACTGCGTGGAAGCGATCAACGCAATCGCCGGAGAGCGCTGCAGCCCGCATCCGCACAACTTCACCGATCGCATGATACGGCCGGGCGATCAGGCGTACTTCGACATCATTCAGTCATACATGGGCTATCGCACGTGCTACTACCGGACCTTTACCGTTGGCAGCGCCACCAAACCGCAAATCGATGCCTATAAGAAAGCACGCCAATGGATGGACGACGCGATCGGCATGCTCAAGCCCGGCGTTGCAACGGACAAAGTTGCGCAGATGTTTCCTAAGTCGACCGTCATCGGCTTCGAGACGGAAATGTCGGCGTTCGGACTTAACTTCTGTCACGGGCTCGGGCTCGGGCTCCATGAGCGTCCGCTGATCTCGCGTCTTAACTCGCTCAAGGACCCGTATGAGCTGAAGGCGGGAATGGTGTTTGCCGTCGAGACATTTTGTCCCGCAACCGACGGCGTGTCGGCGGCGCGCATCGAAGAAGAAGTTGTTCTAACGCCGAACGGCGCGAAGATCATTACGCTTTTCCCGGCGCAGGAGTTACCGATCGCGAATCGATATTAGATCGTGAACTGACAGCAAGCCTTTGGTTAAGTGTTAAGCCACGAACGATGCTTACAAGACGAAACTTGAACCGCAAAGGACGCTAACGAAACTAATTGAATCGGGAAAATCGTAAGCCCTTCTGCAAAAAAGTTCGATGGTTGCCATCGGTACGCACGTTTCGTTTACTTGACGTTGCTTGCGTCCTTTGCGGTGATTCCGTTTTTTTTGAGCCAGGCCTTCAACGGCAGATAAAGATGCAGGTCGAGTTTTGAGAGGTTAATTTGGATACAAACGTCAAACGCAAAAAATCAACGCCCGCTGAAATCGAGATCGGCCGCGAAACCCGGCTCGAGCTCTACCGGCTGCAGCTCGAGCTGCGCTATTGCGAAAAGCGCGCCTTCGATTTGTTTTTGCAGAATCTGATCAAGGGAACGAGCCACCTGTCGCTGGGCCAGGAGGCGATTGCCGCCGCGTTCGGTGTTGCGATGCGTCCAGACGATTACACGTTCTGCACGTATCGAGGACACGCACATACACTTGCGCGCGGCGCATCGATGGAAGGCGTGCTCGGCGAGCTGATGGGTCGCCAGTGCGGCTTGCTCGGCGGCAAAGGCGGCTCGATGCATCTTACGGATGTCAAAAAAGGTGCAATGGGCTCATACGCGATTATCGGTGCGCACTTGCCGGTCGCTGCGGGCGCCGCGTGGTCCGCGCAGTATCGCGGCACGCAGCAGGCAGCGGTTTGTTTTTTCGGCGATGGCACGACGAACATCGGCGCCTTTCACGAGGCTCTGAACTTTTCCGTCGTGTGGAAGCTGCCGGTCATCTTCGTGTGCGAGAACAATCTTTATATGGAATACACGCCGATCAGCGCCGTTACCGCTGTCGAGCATCCCGCGGCGGATCGCGCGAGCGCATATGGCTTGCCGTCGATCGTCGTCGATGGCAATGACGCGGACGCCATGTATCAGGTCGCGAGCGAAGCATTGAGCAAAGCGCGTGCGGGCGGCGGACCATCGCTTATCGAGGCCATGACGTACCGCCACAGCGGGCACTCGCGTGCCGATCCGGCCAGGTACCGGCCCGAGGGTGAGCTCGAGAAGTGGTTATTGCGCGATCCGGTTATTACGTATCGGGAACGGCTGCTCAAACACGGTTTCAATGAGCCCACCCTGAAAGACATCGAAGCGGAGGCGATGAAGAAAGTCGACGCAGCGACCGCAACTGCGAAGGCATCACCCCTGCCGTCAGTTGATGACATCGAGAAAAATGTGTGGGCGGACGGAGGCGCAGCATGGCGGAACTGACTTATCGCGATGCCGTTGCGGCGGGCATTGCTCAGGAGATGACGCGCGACGAGAACGTCGTCTTCCTCGGCGAAGATGTCGCCGGCGCCGGCGGCGTGTTCAAAGCGACGGTCGGGTTGCTCGATAAATTCGGGCCGCGTCGCGTACGTGACTGTCCGATTTCCGAGCAGGCGATTCTGGGGGCTGCAATGGGGGCCGCGATGACGGGCTTGCGGCCCATTGCGGAAATCATGTTCTCCGATTTTCTTGCGGTGTGCTGGGACATTGTCGCAAACGAGATCGCCAAGTCACGCTACATGACGAATGGCCAGATTTCGCTGCCGCTCGTTATCCGGACTGCGAATGGAGCGGGCTCGCGGTTCGGCGCGCAACACTCGCAAGCGGTCGAGAACTGGGCAATGGCGATACCGGGCATCAAGGTCGTTGCGCCCGCGTTTCCGGCGGACGTCAAAGGTCTGCTCGCAGCAGCCGTGCGTGACCCGGACCCCGTGCTTTTCTTCGAGCAGAAGTCGCTGTATCCAATGAAGGGTGAAGTGCCGGACGGCGAGTACGTCGATGAGCTCGGCAAAGCAAAAGTCTTGCGGCAGGGCAAGGACTGCACGATCGTTGCTTTGGCGTCGATGGTGCACAAATCCATCGATGCGGCGGCACTGCTCGAGAAGGAGCACGGCATCGCATGCACGGTGATCGATGTGCGCTCACTCGTGCCGCTCGACACGCAAACAATTTTGAGCGAAGTCTCTAAAACGGGCCGGCTCTTCACCGTCGAGGAAAATCCGCGCTTGTGCGGCTGGGGCGCTGAAATCGCATCGATCGTCGCTGAGGAATGCTTCTGGGATCTCGATGGTCCGATCACGCGCATCACGACGCCGCATGTGCCGCTGCCATCCGCCGATCTGCTCGAGGACAACACGATTCCTTCGGTTGATCGCATCGTGAGTACGATCCGTCGCACCATGGGTTGACCAACTGCTACATGTCTTGCTTGTCGCTTTTCGTCCGCGTCGTTGGCGTCCTCTGCGGTTCAATCTTATGGTTGACCGCCGCGGCCGCTGAGCCGGCGGAACTCATTCTGTTCAACGGCAAGATAATCACAGTCGATGACCGTTTCTCGATCGTGCAGGCATTGGCAATCAAGGACCATCGTGTCGTCGCGACCGGAAAAACAAGCACGGTCACGAAGCTTGCGGGCAGCGGCACCCGCAAAATAAATCTGCATGGCAGGACGGTCATCCCGGGACTCATCGACAATCATGCGCACTGGATACGCGCGGCGGAGCACGACGAATTGCGCTTCGACGGTATTACCCGACGTGCGGAGGCTTCGAGGATGCTGGCTGCGCGCGTCCGTAGCGAGCGTCCGGGCGCGTGGATCGTTACACTCGGCGGCTGGTCGGAAGAGCAGTTCACCGATGATCCACGTGGATTTCCGCGCGACGAGCTGGACCGCGTTGCGCCGCAGAATCCGGTCGTCATTCAATCGGTCTATAACCATAGCTATCTCAACACTGCGGCGCTGACGGCGGCGAATATCGACGAGTCCACGCCTGACCCGGCGAATGGAAAGATCGAGAAAGACGCAAACGGCAGGCTCACCGGTGTGGTACGCGGTGCCGGTGGCGTGGCGTTCGTCGCGGCGAAAATTCCGCTCTTCGAAAAAGATGCGTGGCTCGCGAATGCGCGCAAGCTCGTCCACGAACTGAATTCGATGGGCGTCACAGCGTGGCTCGATGCGGGCGGACGCGGCATGGGCCCCGGGCATTACGAGCCGTATCAATATCTCGCCGATCGCGGTGAGCTCGACATCCGCGCGTTCTGGACCACGATACGCCAGCCGGCGACACCCGAACAGGCGGACAAAGTCATCGCTGAAATCACTCAGGCCAAACCGTTCCAGGGCAGCGACTACTTCGGCAATGTCGGCTGGGGCGAATCGGTCTATGGTCCGGTGACTACCCAACTATTGCGCCGTGAAAGCAACAAAAAGCCCGGCGATATCGCGCAGATGCGGCGCATCGCACAGGCGCTCGCCGAGCGCGGAATCTACGTCAACTCGCATGTCGAGATGACCGACGTCATCGATATTTTTCTCACCGAGTACGAGGCGATCAATCGGGCAGCGCCCATTCGCGACCTGCGCTGGTCGGTACTCGCATCTCGACCAGGTCAGCGTCGCGCAGCTCGATCGTATGAAAAAACTCGGCATGACCGCGCAGATTCACAGCCGGCCGCTGATTCAGGGCGCGCTCATGCACAAAGCGCACGGCGATGTGGCGTGGGACATGCCGCCGTTTCGCCGCATCCAGGATAGCGGCATCCGCTGGGGACTCGGCACGGATGCAACCGCGGTGACGACATCGAATCCGTTTTATACGCTCGGCTTCGCGGTTACCGGCCGCATGATCGGCGGCCGCAAAGTGAACCGCCAGAGCATTACCCGCGAGGAAGCATTGATCGCGCATACGCGCAGCAATGCGTTCATCGTTTTTCAGGAGGCGAATCTCGGCTCTCTGCAGCCGGGTAAGTATGCGGATCTCCTGGTACTGGATCGCGATTACCTGACCATCCCGGCGGACTCGATCAAAGACATTAAACCCGTCATGACGATGGTCGGCGGCAAGATTGTCTATCAGCGGAGCGGCGCATGAGATTACAGCCGCGCGCATGGTGTCTTTGTGCTGTTCCTGATCTCACTCGCGGCATACGGCGTGGAAGAGGCGGATATCATCCTGCGCAGCGGCAAAGTCATTACTGTTGACGATCGGTTTACGACTGCTCAGGCGATCGCAATTAAAGGCGAGCGCGTGATGGCGGTGGGCAGCAATGCAGCGATTGATGCGCTCAAAGGGCCGGCGACCCGCGTGACCGAGCTCAAAGGCAGGACGGTCATTCCAGGGCTCATCGACAATCACGCGCACTTCATGCGCGCAGCCGAGTACTGGCACCAGGAAGTGAGGCTCGACGGCGTGACGTCGCGCAAACAGGCGCTGGAAATGATTGCGGCGAAAGCCAAAGCATCGGCGCCCGGCGAATGGGTGCTGGTGCTCGGCGGCTGGTCAATCGACCAATTCGCCGATGAGCGCAAAGGGTTTACGAGGGAAGAGCTCGACGCTGTCGCACCGAACAATCCGGTCGCGCTGCAGCTCATTTATTTCCGCATATACACCAACACCGCGGGACTCAAGACGCTCGGCATCGACGCCAATACGTCCAACCCGCCGGGCGGCATTATCGTCAAAGATGCGAACGGTCAGCCGACGGGCGTTCTGAACGGCGGTGGAGCGGTGCGGGCAACGCTCGCCAAGCTCGGCGACATCGCGATGGCGCGCATGACCGAGAATGCAAGAGTGATGTTCAGCGATTTAAACCGCATGGGCATGACGTCGTACATCGATATGGGCGGGCGCTCTTTCCATCCCAAATATTTCGAACCGGTGCGCACACTTGCTGATCAGCGCTCATTGACCATGCGTGTGTTCTACAACATCTGGCTCGAACCGGAGTCGCCGAAAGACGTCGATGGCGTGCTCCAAAAGATCAAAGACATCAGACCGTTTCAGGGTGACGACTGGTTCGACAATGTGGGCTACGGCGAAACGGTCTATTTCCCGCTGCACGACAGCACGCTCGTCAAGACCACCCAGCCCTCGGATGAGAACATGACGCAGTGGCGGCGTGTTGCACAAGCCGTCGCCGATCGCGGCCTTTCCCTTAATGTGCACGCGCAGTTGCGCGGATCGATTGAACGCTTCGTGGGCGAGATCGAAGCGATCAATAAAGTGAAACCGGTGCGAGGCTTGCGCTGGACGCTCTCGCATGTCGATCAGCTCGAGCCGCAGGATCTCGAACGCTTGCGCAGACTTGGCTTGTATGTGCAACTGCACAGCCGGCCGACGATACAGGGCGTGCTGTTTCATGACGTGTATGACGAAAAGGCGTACGCGATGCCGCCGTTCCGCATGGTGCAGGATAGCGGCATCCCTTGGGGTCTCGGTTCAGACGCTACTGCAGTGACGCCGTCGAATCCGTTCTACACGCTCTGGTTCGCGGTCACAGGTCACATGCTGGGCGGTTTCAAGGTGAATCAGCAGACAATCAGCGCGTGAGGAAGCACTGATCGCGCACACGCGCAACAATGCTTACTTTGCGTTTCGTGAAAGCGATCTCGGGTCCCTGCAAAAGGGAAAGTATGCCGACCTGCTGGTGCTGGATCGCGATTACCTGCATGTGCCGGCGGATGACATCAAGAACATCAAGCCGCTGATGACGATGGTCGGCGGAAAAGTCGTTTATAAGGCGAGGATCAGACGCGCTCATCGCGCTCGAAGTATGCAAATGCAAAACTGTAGGAGAGACGAATGGACGTGATCATGCCGCAGCTCGGCGAGACAGTCGCCGAGGGCGTCGTCACCAAGTGGTACAAGCGAGTCGGTGATACCGTGAAAGCGGACGAGACGCTGTTCGATGTCGAGACCGATAAAGTCAGCACGGAAATCCCGGCGCCGGTCAGCGGTGTGATCGCGCAGATTCTGGTGCAGGAGGGCGTCACCGCGAAAGTCGGCGCAGCGCTCGCAATTATCGACGAAGGCAACGCGCGTCCCGCCGCGCCAGCGGCGCGTGACATGCAGCCGACTCAGTCCAACGATAAGCAGGTGCCGGCGCCAGCATCTGTCGCGCGGTTTTCGGCGGCGCCGGCCGGCGACCGCTTGTCACCCGTGGTTCGACGACTCGTCGCCGAGCACAAACTCAATCCGGCAGAAATTTCGGGCAGCGGCCGTGACGGGCGCATCACGCGGGAAGATGTCCTCACATTCATTGCGAGGCGTCCGACGCAAGCTGCAAGCACGCCGACACAGGAAGAAAGGGTTGCGGATAGCGCACGGCGTACTGATACGCGTAAACCGCTCAGCAACATCCGCAAGCGAACACGCGAGCACATGGTCAAGTCGTGGACAACGGCGCCGCACGTGCTGCAGGCAATCGAAGTCGATTTTATGCGCGTCGAACTCGCGCGCAAATCCACGGGAGCCGCATGGAAAGCGCGGGAAGGCTACACACTCACCTATCTGCCGTTTATTGCACGCGCGGTATCAGTCGCGCTTGCGAAGTTTCCGCTGCTGAATGCGAGTCTCGATGGCGATGATCTCGTCGTGCACAACCGTATCAATATCGGCATCGCGGTAGATCTGAACCACGAGGGTCTCGTCGTGCCGGTAATCAACGACGTCCCGAGCAAGTCGTTGCCGCAGCTCGCTCGCGACATCAACGATATTGCGCAGCGCGCCCGCAGCAATCGCCTCAAGGTCGACGAGTTGTCAGGCGGGACATATACACTCTCCAACTCGGGCGTATTTGGTACGCTGATCACTGCGCCGATCATCAATCAGCCGCAGGTTGCGATTCTGTCGACCGACGGCGTGAGCAAGAAGCCGGTGGTTATCGAGAGCGAAG
Source organism: uncultured beta proteobacterium (assembly GCA_963829085.1). GTDB lineage: Bacteria > Pseudomonadota > Gammaproteobacteria > Burkholderiales > SG8-41 > PALSA-1004. The sequence continues at coordinate 396,163 of CAWHHJ010000012.1, forward strand.
CGGGCGACAGCATCGCTATTCGGCCGATCGGCGTGCTGGCGCAGACATTCGATCATCGCGCCGTCGATGGCGCCTATTCGGCTGCGTTTCTGCGCGAGGTAAAGACGGTGATCGAGACGCGTGATTGGCTGCAGGCGCTCAACGCATGAAAAACGACCGACGCGCGCGCCTCGCGGTCAGTAACCGCCTGATCAGTATTTCGGTTTTGCTTGCTCTCGCATGGTCGATGGGCAATGTCTTTGCGCAAAGCGCAGGTCCGCGCGAGCTTGCCGAGCTCGAAGGAAGAGGCACAGCGTCGGGCAGACCGCCATCTGCCGCCGGTGGGCGGCGTCAAACCTGCTGATATGCGCGAAGCCCTGGCTGGACTCACGAGTCTCGAGCCGGATGCGTGGGCGGCCGCGTTCACACGGATCGGTGACCGTTACATGGCGCAGGCAAAGACGCAGGAAGCAACCGACAAAGCCGCTGCCCGCGAGAGTTACCGGCACGCGTGGGAAACTTACAACACCGCGCGCTGGCCGACTGAAAATTCTTCAGGCAAGAAAGCAGCGTACAAGAGCGCGCTCGACGCCTTCAACGCTTACGGCCGGTTGCTCGAGCCGCCGATGGAAACGGTGCGCATTCCGTTCGAGGGTAAAGAGATCGTCGCCTACCTTCAATTGCCGGTGAATGTGCGTCCGGCGCCGCTGGTGATGAGCATTGCGGGCCTCGACACGCGCAAGGAAGATGTGATCGCGGGCGGTGACGCGTACTTGAAGCGTGGTATCGGCGTCTTTGCGCTCGACATGCCCGGCACCGGTCAGGCGCCGCTCAAAGTCGACGTCGGCGCCGAGCGCATCTATTCGCGCGCGCTCGACTATCTGCAGACGCGCAACGACGTCGATGCGAAACGCGTCGTCGTGCGGGGACAGAGCTGGAGCGGCTACTGGGCGGCGAAGCTTGCTTATACCGAACGCGAGCGCCTGCGCGGTGCTGTCGTTCACGGCGTCGGCATACACGGTTACTTCCAGCCCGAATTTCAGAAGAAGGGCCTCACAACGAAGGAATATCTGTTCGATCTGTTTCCAGCGCGATCGGCCGTCTATGAAGTCAAAACGATGGATGAATTTCTGAGCTACGGTCCGCGCCTGTCACTTCTCGATGGCGGATTTCTCGATAAGCCATCCGCGCCGATGCTGCTGGTCAACGGCGAGAAAGATACGCAACAGCCGATCTCTGATTTGTACCTGATGATGAAACATGGCGACCCGAAGGACACGTGGGTGAATCCGGCGGGCGGGCATATGGGACGATCGGAGCAGTGGCCGCAGTCGCGCATCTTTCAGAATGTTGTGCTGCCCTGGATCGAGCGCAGACTGCAAGACAACCCGCAGAAATGAAACGAACCTCGATTGGAAAATGAAATGGCAACTTCAAATATGAAGCAACACAAGCTCGGCTGGATCGGCATCGGCCGCATGGGTTACGCGATGGCGCAGCGTCTGGCCGAGGCCGGCTGCGATATCTCCGTATGGAACCGCACGAAGTCAAAGGCAGAGCCGCTCAAACAATACGGCGCGAAGGTGGTCGATACGCTCCCCGAGCTTGCGGCCTGTGACATCGTATTTACCATGGTGTCTACCGGCGACGATGTGAAGGAGGTGCTGAGCGCCGTCATGGCCAAAGGCAAGGCGCCTAAAATTGTCGTCGACAGCACGTCCATCTCGATCGAAGCGTCGGCAGAAATCCGCGCGACGCTTGCCAAGGCTGGCTCGAAGCTCCTCGCAGCGCCGGTATCGGGCAATGCAAAAGTCATCAAGGCCGGCAAGCTCACCGTCGTGGCTTCAGGGCCAAAAGATGCATTCGACGCAGTCGCACCCTATCTGCAGGCGATCGGGCAGGGCGTAAGTTATGTCGGCGACGGAGAGTTATCGCGCATTGCGAAGATCTGCCATAACGTCATGCTGGGTGTCGTTATCCAGAATCTCTGCGAGATAACGGTGCTTGCCGAGAAAGCGGGCATGCAGCGGCATGCATTTCTTGATTTTCTCAACAAGAGCGTCATGGGATCGATGTTCACGCGCTACAAGACACCGGCGTTGTCGAATCTCGATTTTCATGTGACGTTCACGCCTGAGCTGCTGCGTAAGGATATCGACCTGGGTTTAAGCGCCGGCAAGGAGCATGGTGTGCCGATGCCGCTGACTTCGGTAGCGCGCGATCTCGTGCAGACGCTCATCGGTCACGGCTACGACCAGGATTTCTCGCAGCTGCTGTTGTTGCAGGCGAAAGCATCGGGCATGGAGTTGAAACCGGAAAAAGTGCAATTGAGCGACGGCTTGTCTTAGGCGTACATCAAACAATAAAAGAGGGATAACTATGAAAAGCGCGCGGCTTGCAGTCGGTATGTTGCTCGGAATCGCAGCGCTTGGCACGCATGCGCAGAATTTTCCGACCAAGCCGGTGCATATGTTCATCGGTTTTCCGGCCGGCACGTCGACGGACATTCTCGCGCGGCTTCTCGCGCAGAAGCTCGGCGACATGTGGGGTCAGAATGTGGTGGCGGACAATCGTCCCGGAGCCGGCAGCTCGATTGCGGCTACGGCCGTGGCGAAAGCGAGCGCCGACGGTTACACACTGCTTTTTAATTCGTCCGCGCAAAGCATCAATCCGGCTCTTTATGCCAGGCTGCCGTACGACACGCTGAAGGACTTCGTCGAGATCGCAATGGTGGCGTCGCAACCCAACGTGCTGGTCGTCAATCCTTCGTCGAGCATGAAGTCGGTCGCCGATTTGATTGCCGAGGCCAAAGCGAAACCCGGTCAGCTCAATTTTGGTTCGGCGGGCGTCGGCACCGGCACGCATCTGAATCTCGAGAAGTTCAAACTTGCGACAGGCATCGATATCACGCATGTTCCCTATAAGGGAACGCCCGAAGTCGTGACCGATATTATCGGCGGCCGCACGACCGGCTACTTCGCGCCCATCACCGCCGCGCTGCCATTCGTGCAGAACGGCCGGCTGCGGGGGCTTGCGGTATCCAGCGCGAAGCGCTCGGCTCAGCTGCCTAACTTGCCCACGGTAGCGGAGGCCGGCGTCAAAGGCTTCGAGTTTCTGCTCTGGTTCGGCGTGTGGGGGCCGTCGGGCATGCCGTCCGCGCTCGTCAATCGCATCGCACGCGACATCAACACGGTACTCGCGAGCGCCGATTTGAAAGAGCAGTTTTCGAAAGCCAGCACGGAACCATTCGTGATGACAACGCGGGAATTCGCGCAGTTCGTGCGCAAGGAAATTGACGAGAACGGCCGCATCATCCGTGCCGCGGGCATCCAGCCGCAGTGATGAATGGGGCTCGAACGCTGAGGCAAAATCTTGAGAGAGTTTTTCTGATTTATGGGTGACAAATATCCAGTTGTCAAAGTGGCCGCGGTGCAAGCCGCCTCGGTGTTTCTGGATCGCGAGGGCTCAACGCAGAAGGCGTGCCGCCTCATCCGCGAGGCGGGAAAGAACGGCGCGCGCGTCATCGGTCTGCCCGAAGGGTTCATTCCTGCGCACCCGGTCTGGTTTCATCATCACTCGGCGACCAGCGCAATCGCAAACAAGTTCTCGGTCGAGCTTTTCAAGAACTCAGTCGAAATCCCGGGGCCGGAAATTGACGCGCTGTGTGAAGCTGCGCGGGATGCGAACGCATATGTAATCGTCGGTGTTTGCGAGAAGATGCCGAATACGATCGGCACCATGTTCAACACGCAGGTCTATATCGGGCCGGACGGCTCGCTCATACGCAAGCATCAGAAGATCATGCCGACAGTCGGTGAGCGCCTCGTGCACATGGGCGGCTTCGGTGACACGTTCGGCGCATTTCCGAGTGAGTTCGGGCCGATGAGCGGGCTCATCTGCGGGGAGAATTCGAATCCGCTGGCGGTGTTCGCGCTGACCGCGGAAGGCACGCGCATTCATGTCATGAGCTGGCCAAATCACTTCCCGACGAGCGGCGATCCGCTGCGCAATCGCGTATCGATCGATGCACAGGCCTTTGCGCAGATGAGCAAGGCATTCGTGATTTCTGCGTGCGGTACAGTCGATGAAGACATGATCAGCAAGCTCGAGGTGGGACCGGAGTCTGCAAGATTTCTGCGCGATCCTGATTCGTGCGGTGGCAGCGTCATCGTCGCGCCGAACAGCCGTATCCTCGCCGGCCCGCTCGGCGCCGAAGAAGCGATTCTGTACGCGGAGTGCAATCTCGAGTTGGGCGTGTTGACTAAACTGCGCCATGATTTTGCCGGCCACTACAATCGGCCTGACATCTTTCAGCTCCAGATCAATCGCAGCGCCCCGCACATTTATACCGTGCACGGCGCACGCGAGCAGGCAGCACTGGGCGCGCCTGCACAAGGTCAGTTGCCCAATATGCCGCAGCTTGAATCGACATCGCAGAAGTCCGACTGGCAGCGCGTCGAAGTGCATGACGATGAGCTGCAGGACACAAAGCCGTCGTGACAACTCTGAAGAGCAGGCTCAAATGAAATACCGGCGTCTTGGTAAAGGCGGGCCGGAAGTGTCCGCCATCAGCATGGGGCGCGGCAGTCAGGCCGTGCAGTTCGGAACTCCGCTCGAGGCTGGATTCAATTCGACCATTCACCGCGCGCTCGACCTCGGGATCAATTTCTTTGACAGCTCCGACCTCTACTGGAATACGCGCCATGAAGTGTTGATTGGTCGAGCGCTCAAGGGACGGCGGGACAAAGCACTGATCGCAACGAAATTCGGCAATATCGATTTGCCGGACGGCAAGAAAGGCACCAACGGCAAACCCGATTACGTGTATTCATCGTGCGAAGCGAGCCTCAAGCGGCTCGGCACCGATGTCATCGATGTGTACTTTATGCATCGCGTCGATCCCAATACACCCATCGAGGAGACAGTAGGCGCGATGGCTCGTTTGATCGAACAGGGGAAGGTGCGCTGGATCGGTCTTTGCGAAGCGGGGCCGGCAACGCTGCGGCGGGCGCACGAGACGCATCCGCTCGCTGCATTGCAGACGGAGTATCGCTGTGGGCGCGTGATTGCGAAGCGGAAATTCTGCCGGCGTGTCGTGCGCTGGGCATCGCGTATGTTGCTTACGCGCCGCTCGGACGCGGGCTGCTCACCGGACAAATCAAGAGCGTCGACGATCTGTCGCCCACTGATCGGCGCCGCAAGCACCCGCGCTTCCATGCGGAAAATCTCGCCCGCAATGTCGCGCTGGTCGCACAACTAAGTGCAATGGCCGAAAAGAAAGGGGTCACGAGCGCGCAACTTGCGTTGGCATGGTTGTTGGCGCAAGGCGATGACATCGTCCCTATCCCCGGCACGAATCACATAAACAACCTGGAGCTCAATGTCGCAGCCGTCGACATTGCACTGGGCAAACAGGAACTTGATGAGCTCAGCACGATATTTGCACCGGGCGCCGGCGCGGGCATGCGCTATGGTCCCAACGTGCTCAAGGGTGTGGGCATCTGAAGTGCAGGGCTGATCAAGGATAAGAATGGCAAAGCTCAAACGACCGCCGCGCAAGTCCACGCGCAATCCGCATGCGCGCGTGCACCCCGCACAGCGACGTGCGCGTCCACCGGTTGCGCCGCCGGATTTTGTGTCGCTCCAGGAAATCGTGGCGGCGGCGCGTCGCAATCTCTCGCAGGATTTGTGGAATCATCTCGCCGGCGGCGCAGATTCCGAAACGACGTTGCGCCGCAACCGTCTCGCGCTCGACAGTCTCGCGTTGCGTCAGCGCGTGCTGGTCGACGTGCGCAATATCGACATAACCACGACGCTCCTCGGCAAAACGCTCGCGAGTCCGGTGTTTCTCGCACCGGTCGGCGGACTTGTCGGCTTCATCGATCCGCAGCAAGGCGCTATTCCGGTTGCGCGCGCTGCGGTAGCACATGGCACGGCGGCTTTCATCAGCACTGCTGCCAAGCCCGGGTTTGAGGCGGCTGCGGCAGCGGTACAGGAGCCGCTCATCTTCCAGCTCTATGTAAGAGCGGATCGCGCGTGGGTCGAGGACATACTCGATCGCGTGAAAGCCGCGGGTTATCGCGCGCTGTGCGTTTGCGTGGATCGCAACTATTACGGACGCCGGGAGCGGGACATCATCAGCCGCGCCAATGTGCGTGAAGGATTTGGTGATCCTTCATTTCAGATGGGACTGAAATGGAGCGACTTAACCTGGATGAAGGAGCGCATCAATCTCCCGCTGATCGTCAAAGGCGTAGCCACGGCGGAAGACGCAAAGCTGTCAGTCGAGCATGGCGCGGACGTCGTCTATGTGTCCAACCACGGCGGGCGCCAGCTCGATCACGCACAAGGTACGATCGAAGTACTGCCCGAAGTCGTTGCGGCAGTCGACGGCCGGGCAGAAATCCTTTGGGATGGCGGCGTGCTGCGTGGTACCGATGTCGTGAAGGCGATCAGTCTCGGCGCCCGGGCGGTCGGCGTCGGCAAACTGCTGGGATGGGCGCTCGCCGCAGCTGGCGAAGCGGGATTGAAGCGCATGCTCGAATTGATGGACGTCGAGATTCGTACCGCGATGGGGTTGATGGGCGTAACTTCACTCGCACAACTCAATCCGTCCTGGGTCAGGCCGACGCAGGCGACCGGACCGGCGAGTGTCACGAGCGCGTATCCGTGGTTTGAGCAGCAGGATGCCTCTAAACGGTAACTCAATAGTTAAATCGATCAAGGAACATGATGTCCGTAAGTGGGAATCTCAATCTCGAACCGCGCCTGCAGGCCATCATGGCGCAGGAGTATCCGCGCTTTTCAGATGCCGAGTATGCAAACCGCCACAAGCTGCTTGCGGCGGTGATGGAGAAAGCCGGTGTCGATCATCTGCTTATCGTCACCGACCACCGTACTGGTAACGCAACGCAATGGGTCACCGCGTGGCCGGGAACTGTCGAGGCGTACACGGTGTTCAAGCCCGGCGTGAAGATGACGATGTTCATGGAGTGGTACAACCACTTCCCCCTCGCCAAAAAAATTGCGCGCGGCATCGACGTGCAATGGGGCGAGCATCGCGGCATCCCGAAGACCATCGAAGAGCTCAAGCGTCGCGGCGCGAAACGCGTAGGCGTCATGGGGCCGCTGGTCGTTTCGAAATGGCGCATGCTCGAACAACATTTCACGGTAGTTGGCCTGGATGCGGAGTACATCCGGCTGCGCTCAATAAAATCTGCGGAAGAGCTCGACTGGCTGCGAATAGGGGCGGCGTTATCCGATGCCGGTCTTGCAGCGCTGATTAATGGCACGCAGGTGGGCCTCACTGAACGTGAGCTCGGCAACATGATCGAGCGCGCGTGGGTTGCCCATGGCGGTACGACGATGATTCACTATGTCGGCCGCACGTCGATGGCCAGGCCGCATATTTTTGTTCCGCCGCAGCATCATTCGCCGGCCAAAGTTGAAAAGGGCGACGTCATCTTCTGCGAGTTGTCCGCTTTCTGGTGGGATTATGCCGGCCAGGTGTTGCGCACGATGACAGTCGACGCGGAGCCTACGCCGCTTTATCGTGATTTGTATCAAACGGCGGAAGCCGCGTTTGACGCGGTGACGAAAGTCGTGCGCCATGGCACGACGATGCAGGAAATCGTCGATGCAACGGGTGTGATCGAAGCTGCGGGATTTTCGGTATGCGATGATCTGATGCACGGTTTCGGCGGCGGATACTTCCAGCCCATTGTCGGGCCCAGGAGCCGGCCGGCCGGTCCGCTGCCTGATATGACGCTCGAAGAGAACATGACCGTCGTGGTGCAGCCGAATGTGATCACTACGGACGCGGATGAGAGCAAGCGCGCCGGCGTGCAGGTCGGCGAGATGATCCGCGTGACGAAAACCGGCTTCGAACGTCTGCATAAAGCGGAGCGCAAACTGTTCCGCGCCGGTTGAATCAGGCCTAGAATTCCCGCAGGACGCGCCCGGTATAAGAACGCTGTTTCAACGAACGACGCATTCGTTGCGCCAAATGACGCCGGCTTAATGCCGGCTTCATGTGCAGAGGAGTAACCCATGTCTCAAATGACGACTACTTCGCTCATCATCAATGGCAAGCGTCAGAGCGTAACTGCGTTGCCCGACACGCCGCTCATGTGGATACTGCGCGAAGATCTCAAGCTGACCGGCACCAAGTTCGGCTGCGGCGTAGGCCAATGCGGCGCATGCATGGTTCACGTCGATGGCAAGTCGGTGTTCTCGTGTCTGCTGCCGATCAAAGACATGGCAGGGCGCAGCATCACGACGATCGAAGGTCTGTCGCCGAACAGCACTCATAAGCTGCAGAAGGCGTGGATCGCCGAACAGGTACCGCAATGCGGCTACTGCCAGTCCGGCCAGATCATGCGCGCGGCGGATCTTCTCAAAAATAACCCCCGGCCGACGCGCGAGCAGATCGTCGAGCACATGAGCACCAACATCTGCCGCTGTGGAACGTATGCGCGCATTGTCCGCGCGATCGAACGCGCCGCGAAGGAGGCATAGATGACTTCCATCGTGCAACAACCGGTAAGCGGCATTGATATCGGTCGCCGCCGTTTCATGACCGGGGCGGCCGGCTTGACGTTCGGCCTGGCAACCGGCCTGCCGATACTCGGATCTACAACCGGCGCAGCGCACGCGGCGACGGAAGGCAATGCGCTGAGCCCGTGGGTCACCATCTATGGCGATGGCACGATTGCGATCATGTCGCCGGCTGCCGAGATGGGGCAGGGCTCGCTGACTTCGCTGCCGCTGATCCTCGCCGAGGAGCTCGATGCTGACTGGGCGAAGGTGCGTGTCGTGCCCGCTCCGCCGATTGAAAAGATTTACGGCAATCCCGGATTTAACGGGCTTATGTACACCGCAGGCAGCTTTGCGGTGAACGGATACTTCAAGGCACTACGTACTTTCGGCGCACAAGTCCGCATGGTGCTGCTCCATAACGCCGCGCAGAAATGGAATGTGCCGGTTGCAGAACTGAGCACGGGGCCGAGTGTTGTCGTGCATTCGAAGTCAGGCCAGCGTATCAGCTACGGCGAGCTTGCCGCATTTGCGGTGGTGCCGGACAAGGCGCCTGAAATCAAACCTGAGCAGCTCAAGAAAACGAGTGAGTTCCGACTGATCGGCCATGATGTGCAGCGCGTCGAGCTGCCGCATAAGGTCAATGGCACGGCGCAGTACAGCATCGATGCGCAAGTGCCCGGAATGATCTACGCGGCGGTGCTGCGCTCGCCTGTCGAGGGCGGTGCGCCGGAAACCGTCGACGACTCCGGCGCTCGTGACATTGAAGGATTCATCGGCACCGTGCGATTGCCGTACGGCATTGGCGTGCTTGCTTCGGCGCCATGGGCAGCCCTCAAAGGCAAGTCGGCGCTCAAGGTTACATGGACACGCGGCGGCAAGGCATGGGATCACTCGAGCGAAAAAGGGTTCAGGGATTTTGCGGCGACCGCGCGCGACGAGTCGCAAACAGGCATTTCCTGGGAAAAGGTCGGTGATGCAGCAAGCGCAATGAAGCAAGCCGCCGGCGTGCTCGAAGCCGAATATCTCTGCGACTACGCGTATCACGCGCAAATGGAGCCGCTGAATTCCATAGCATCGGTCTCGGCCGCCGGTGACGCGTGTCGAAATCTGGTGCGGCACGCAGAGTCAGAGCATGGCGTGCGCCGCCGCAGCAAAAGCGCTCGCCATCCCGTACGAAAAGGTGAAGTTCAATGGCATGCTGCTGGGCGGCGGATTCGGTCGCCGCGGTCACCGCGACGAGGAGTTCGTCGTTGAGTCGGTGTTGCTGTCGAAGGAAGCAAAGCGGCCGGTGAAGTTGTTATGGACGCGCGAAGACGATGTGCGCAACGGCCGTTTCCGGCCTATCTACGTGCAGCGACTGCGCGCGGGGTTCGATGGCCAAGGTCGCATCGTCGCGTGGCATCACCGCATCGTGTGCGATCAGGTGCTTGCGTTCCAGGATCCCGAGCGCTACAAGTTATTCAAAGGCGCGGATGGTATCGCGTTGCGCGGCGGCGAGCTGAAGACTTACGATATACCGAACCGCTATGCCGAAGGCATACTCGTCGACACCGGCGTGCGCACGTCATCGCTGCGGGGCATCGGCGTCGGGCCGACCAAGTTCGCGATCGAAGCTTTCCTGGACGAAGTCGCTACCCAGCGAGGTATCGATCCGGTTGCCTTGCGCCTCGAACTGCTCAAGGACCAGCCGCGCGCAACGGCGGTCGTCGAGGAAGTGGCGCGCATGGCTGAGTGGGGTAAAAAACGTCAGGACGGTCGCGCGCTTGGATTTGCGTACATCGACTACACCGGATCGCAATTAGGCGGTATCGCTGAAGTTTCCCTCGACCGCGCGAGCGGTGTGATACGCGTGCACAAATTCTGGTGCACGATCGACTGCGGGATCGCCATTCAGCCCGACAACGTCATCGCCCAGACCGAGAGCTCGATTGTGTACGGACTTGGGCTCGCGCTGACGGAGCGCATCACTTTCCACGACGGAGCAATCAGGGAAACGAATTTCCACAACTATCCCGTGCCCGCGCATGCGCGACGTGCCCGAAATGATCATCAAGCTGATGCCCACAGACAATCATCCGACCGGCGCCGGGCAGATGTCGACACCGCTCGTGGCGCCGGCGATCGCGAATGCAGTCTTCCAGTTGACCGGCGTGCGTCTTCGCCATGCGCCCATGCTGCCCGAAAAAGTTAAGCAGGCGCTGCTTGAAGCGGACCGGAAGGTGGCCTAACGCCGGTCCGCCGTCGGTTGACTGTGCCTACTGTACGGGTGAGAACTTCGAGGGCATTACAATCTTATTTTCCTGCATGACATAAGGAATGCTCTTCGCGCCGCTTTTTTCCGCGACGACCGAGGGCGGCCACATGCCGGCATTTTTGGCCTGATCGCGAACGTTGTTGCGTTGATCCAGCGTCGGGTAGGCCCAGATGTGCGAGCCATTTGTTGAGTCCGCCAAGCTCCGAATATGCAACCAGGCAAAGAGGGCTGAGCTTGACGCGCTCGGGAAGTGCCCGTCCCCAGTTTTCCAGCACGTTGGGCAACGCACCCGGCGCATAAGTGTAAGTGCGCATCTCGAAGTACGGTCCTACCTTGCCGGGTTTTAACTCCGGTGAGAACGGTGCGGGAATCATGATGTCCGTTCTCATGGCGACCAGGAATTCGCCGGTCTTTGGCGGCCAGGTTTTGTCCTTGACCGCTTCCGCGCGGATACGATCCCGCTCGGCGAGATCCTTGTAAGGCCACACATGAATGATCTGGTTCAAGGGGCCGATCTCCGTGTGCCAGAACGCGGCAAGCAGGGAGTGTTTTTTGCGCAGCTCGTAAGCTTCGCCGAAGCGTTTTTCGACTTCTGCGAGCGAGCCGGGCTTGATGTCATACGTCCTTATTTCGTAAATCATGCTTCCTCCTGGGTGGTTTACTGCGAGTGAATCGTCTCTTACGGTGCAGCCGAATGGCGGTCATTGTATTGTCTAATAAGCAACCGCCCGGTGGCTATTCAAGGCGTATGCCCGCGGTCTTGATAGTCTTCGCCCAGCGCGCGGTCTCTTCAGCCATGTAGCGGCGCAGTTCGTCCGCGCTGCTCGGTGCGGGATCGGCGCCCTGGCTGACGAAGCGCTCATTCAGCTCAGGTGCAGCCAGTGCTTTTACGATCTCCGCGTTGAGACGCGAAATGATCGGGGCTGGCGTGCCCGCCGGCGCGAAGACGCCATACCACGTTGTATATTCATAGCCCGGCACGCCGGCTTCGGCAATCGTTGGGATATTGGGCAATGCCGGGCGAACGTTTGGCGCTGCCCACGCCCAGCGCATTCAACCGGCCGGCGTTGATGTGCGGAAGCACCGCCGGCACGCTGCTGAACGCCATATGTATCTGACCGCCGATAAGGTCTGTGATCGCCGGGCCACCGCCTTTGTACGGAACATGCACGATGTTTACGCCGGCGAGTCCCTTCAGCAGCTCGGTGCCGAGATGGTTCGGCGTGCCAATGCCGCTCGAGCCCGCATTCAGATAACCCGGTTTGGCTTTAGCGAGAGCGATGAGCTCCTTCACATTTCTGGCGGGTAGTTGCGGATTGGTCACGAGCAATTGCGGAATGATTACGACCATGCTGACCGGCACCAGATCTCTTGCAGCGTTGTATGGCAGACGCGGCGACAGCAGCGGATGAATCACCATGCCCGCGGATGTACCAAGCATGATGGTGTAGCCGTCGGGCGCCGCCTGTGTGGTTATCAGCGTGCCGAGCACGCCACCGCCCCCGCCGCGGTTATCGACGACCACCTGCTGGCCCAGCGATGCGCTCACTTTTTGCGCGACGGCGCGTCCGACAAGATCCGTATTGCCTCCGGGCGTGTATGTGATGACCATGCGGATGGGTTTTACCGGATAAGCCTGACCAAACGCATATGTCGCGCATGCCGTGCTCAGCAGCGGCAGCAAAAGAATGCTTCGCATGGAGCCAGATTATAAGGGAGCAGTGGGTGTGCGTGAGGCCGGGGCCGTGGACTGTTGCAATTACTCGCTGATCACTGCATCAGGTGTTTCGAACTTCACCATCGGCTCGGCAATGACCGAGAGGCTGATCGCCGTGTAAATAATCATCAATGCGGTTAACGGCAGCGATGCGATCACTGCAGGGCGCGCCGCTCTGAATTCACGCAACGCCACGCGGTGCGCGAGCCAGACGGATAATACGTGCCCGGCGACGATCGAGCCGATCGCGATATACCAGGTAATACGAGCATCGATCAGCCCGATTGGCGCGCGATAATTCGCGGTGCCGAAAAGATCCCACTTGACGCCCAGCGGGTCCGAAGCAAGCGCAATCAATTGCTCGCCTTGAGTCACCAGATTGGAAGCGTTGTGCGCAATGTTATATGCAACTGCAATGGGTACCAGCGTATATGCGAACGCATAGACGACGCGTTTGAAGCGCACGCCGCGAGTCAACGACGTCGTCACTGCGCAGCTGATCAGGTATGCAAGCAGAAAGATGAGCCATACGCCGATCAGCCCGACCGCCCCGACAGCGTAGCCGTTGCTGTCTGTGAGGGACGGCGCTGTGATGGCGAGCTTTCTTTGTATAAGCGCCCACATCGGCCCACCGAGTAATCCATCGAACAACACGGTCGACAGCATGGCAACGATGAACGCCACCATGGCGACCGATCCGACATCGGCATCTATGAGTCCGCTTCCGGGTGGTCGCAAGAGGATGGCGCGGTCCCCGCGAGGCGCAATCGGCGCGAACCTCCCGAGCGTGGCGAAGTAGACGGAAAAGACGTCTGCGTTGCGCTGCCAAATATTGCGACCGAAGCAAACCATGCCCGTAAGCGTGGCTGCAGTCCAGACCAGTAACACGGTGGCCAGCGTGTGGGGAACGGCGGCCTGCGGGTAGACGACCTCGAACCATCCGATCGATAACAGCAGAATCACAGCCGGCCATGTGCCCACAGTCTGCGGGTATCGCCAGCCAAGTGTCATGCCGTTGCGCATGCCGAGCCGGCGCACGACCGAGTTCATGAGATCGAAGAGCGTGCGCCACGGATCGACCGCAGGCCACACATTCCCTGCGCACGCGACAAACAGTGACAGGCCGACCCACCAGGCGATCCATACTATCGTCGGTGCAATGTTCATCATCGGGTCAGCAGTGCCGGCCAGACCCGCGACGATCGTGATGACGAATACGAGCAACCCAAATAGACGAGCCAGGTTATAGGCGAAACCCAATACAGGTCCCGCGTGCACTGTATATTGCGTCGACGGCGATGGCGCGCGCCGCATGAATGACGCGACAATTAAAAACGAGACCGCAACGACCGCAGCGGCACCCGCAATGAAATAAGAAAGCGGCGCCGGCAAATCGAATCGGTCATCAAACGCATGCGACCATGCCTGTGCGGGCGCACACATCGCTATCGCAGCAGCTATGCGCGAGCGCACTATCGCGGCCATACCTCGAGAGTCGCGAGCGGTTGTTTGGCGTGAGCCTGTGCTTTCGTGTCTTGGCCCGCGCCGTGCCACTCGAACGGGTAACGCCCCGTTGCATGCGCCGTAAAGGAGACGGCTTGCGCGACGCCCGCGCCCAATTTCGCTTCGAGCTGATAACCATGCAGGTGCAGAACGCCGGGCGCGTCACTGGTGACGGTGATCTGCACCACATCGCCTTTCTCGACTTTGAGCACACGCTCATCGCGCGCCACTGTGCCTTTCACGATCGTCAGCGCGAATGCTTTGCGTGAGACGTCAGCAGCACGAGCGACGACGCTTGTGCATACGAAACAACCGAGTAAAAGGAAGAAGACAATCTTCATGGTGGTGAGCCGTTGGCCCGCTGGTTGAAAACAGCGGAATATGCCAGAATCGCTGGCACGAGCATACCGCGATCGCCGCCATCAAGAACGGCATTGCGCCAGGCACGACAAACTAATCCTGACTAACTGCAATCGTCGCGCGCCGGCAACGGCGCTAGCGCTGTTCTCTCGAGGAGTGTCAATGCAACGTCTACGGTCGTCAAAATTCCACTGGTTGAATATCGCAGCAGCAGGCGCGCTACTGGCGACGAGTGGATGGGCTTGGAGTGCCGAAGACGCGACCGTCGTCCCGGCGTCGCGCAAAACCGAATCAAAGAACATGCGGCTGGTTGGCTATAACGATCTGCAGGCGCGCAGCGCATATCAACCGGTGATTCATCATCAGGGCAACCGTTGGATCGCCTATGTGGGCCATCACGGCGGGACGGAGGAGATTCCGAAGCCGCTAAATCCCATCACGAAGGAAGCGGAAAACAACGGTACCTCCGTCGTCGATGTCACCGATCCGCGCGCCCCGAGGTATCTGACGCATATCCCGGGCGAGGCGGGTTTCGGCGAACAGGGCGGTGCACAGATGGTGCGCGTCTGCAATGGCAAAGACCTGCCGAAGGGCGATCCTGCCAAGACTTATCTGCTGCGCACCGGTGGAACGTCATCGCATGAAATCTGGGATGTTACCGTTCCGGAGCGGCCGACGCTGCTTACCACCGTAGTACGCGGTCTGAAAGACACGCACAAGAACTGGTGGGAATGCAACACCGGCATCGCCTATCTGATTTCGGACGGCCGACCCGAGCGCTGGCGCACCAAGCGCATGACGAAGATTTATGATTTGTCGGATCCGGCTAATCCCAAATTTATTCGTAATTTCGCGCTGGTCGGGCAACAACCGGGCGCGGCGGGTGACAATGTACCCGAAGACACGCATGGCCCTATCGTGCTGGGGAACCGCGTCTACTTTGGTTACGGCACGCTGCTTGGCGGCGTGATTCAGATCGTAGATCGCGAGAAACTGCTCAAGGGAAATCCGGCTGCGAGCGATCCGTTCGCCCCGACGGCCGAGAACCTCTTGTATCCGCAGGTGAGCCGCCTCGACATGTATCCGACCATTGGCGCGCATACCACTTTCCCGATGCTCGGAATGGACGTGCCGGCGTTTGCGAAGTTCCAGACCAAGAGCGGAGAGTTCAGAAGCGGCAAACCCGAGAAGCGCGATTTCCTGCTCGTGGTAAACGAGTCGACGCAGAACGAATGTCATGAGGATTACCACATGATGTTCATGGTCGATATCACCGACGAGACCAAACCGTTCAGCGTCTCGAATTACTACGTGCCTGAGAAGAGCGGTGACTTCTGCGCGCGCGGCGGGCGCTTCGGCACGCATTCCTCAAACGAGGACATGGGGCCGATCTATTACAAAAAGCTCGTATTCATCTCCTGGTTCAACGCCGGGCTGCGAGTGGTGGATGTGCGTGACCCGTTCACGCCGCGCGAAGTCGCCTACTATATTCCCGCCATCAGCAAGAACACCGCCAAGCGCTGCATCAAGGTCAATGGTGTCAGCCGCTGCAAGATCGCGATCCAGACGAATAATGCGGAAGTCGACGACAGGGGTTACATTTACATTGTCGATCGCGCAAATACCGGGATGCACATCCTCGAGCTTACGGGAGACGCGCGCAAGATCGCGAACTTTCAGAAATAGTCCGGCATAGCAACGGACGGCATCGGAAAGGGCGCGGCTCGTGCCTCACCCTTCGCGCGTTTAAGGTTCTTATTTAGTCAGGCCGAGGCGCTTGGCAACTTCCAGATATGCCTTCGCGCGTTCACGCATGAATGCATCCATCTTGTCGGTGCCGATGTTGATCAGCTCGAAACCGCTTTTGAAGGCGAGGTCCTTCATCTCCGGATCGTTGTTGAGCGCTGCCCACAAGTCTGACATTCGCTTGCGCGCTTCGGGCGTTGTCGACTTCGGCATCCCGATGCCGCGATAGGCGCCATCGATCCAGTCCAAACCAAGCTCCTTGAAGGTCGGCACATCCGGCAAGAGTGGATGGCGCTTGTCCAATGCTACGGCGAGCGCGCGAACTTTGGTGCTTGCGTTGATCGCGAACGCTGAGTACCGACATCGCGCCGGTGACATGTTGGCCAATCACCGCAGTGGTGAGATCCCCGGTGCCTTTGAACGGCACGTAAGTCGTTTGAATGCCCGCGACGATGTCCAGTTTTTCATGGGCGGCGTGATTCGCCGAATTAGTCCCTGAACCCGCTAACGTGAGCTTGGTCGGCTGTGCTTTGGCGAGCTTCACCGAGATCCTGGAACGTTTTGATCGGGCTCTCGTTGGCAACGACAATCGCGTCCGGTGTGTAATGAAACCAGTAAGTGGGTGTGATGTCATCGGTCTTGTACTGCACCTGTCCCTCGAGCGGCTGCAGCACGATATGCGGCAGGTTGATGCCGACCACGTTGTAGCCATCGCCAGGCAAACCGTTCATCTGCGCCCACATGAGTCCGCCGCCGGCACCGGGCTTGTATTGAATGATGGTCTCAATGCCCGGGCATTTTTTCTTCAGCACGAGCTGTTGATGGCGGGCTGCAATATCCGATTCGCCGCCGGCCGGGAATGCCTGGTAGTAATAAAGATTTTTTTCCGGGCACGGCTGACTATTTGCAACCGGAATCATGCCGGCAAACACGAGCGCGGTGCATGCGAGTGACGCGAGTTTCATTCATTCCTCCAGGTAGTTTTTGATATGCGTCCGAGCTACGACGCACACTTGAGCACATGCAGCGCGTTTTTAATCAGCGTACGCTGGAATGACCGGCAAATCAATGGGCTGATTCGGATCGCCATGCGAACGGTTACAATTTCGCCATGCCAGGAGGCAAGCATAACAAATCGCGCTGCGACGTCGTCATGCTGGTAGACGCGGAAAACGGCGAACGCAACAAGGCGGGGCGCTTCATAGCCGATCGCTCGAGCATGGAAGATCACGTTTATAACGCGCTGCGGCCCCGCTACGAACGGATTGCGGTAGTTCCCTTCGGACCGAATATTCCGGCGACGCTCGCCGAACTGCAAACGCTCAAGCCGCGCATCATCTTTAACCTGACCGAATGGGTCGACGGCGACCGGAAGCTCGATCATGCGATCGCGGGTCTGCTTGAAATGATGAAGTTTCCTTATACGGGGACGGGGCCGACCGGCATGCAACTTTGCCGCGACAAACTTTTGTCAAAGCGTATCGTCGCTGCGGCTGGTGTCGACGTGCCGCGCTGTTTCAGCCTGCCGTACAGGGGGCCGATCGAAAATCCGGGCGTGCCCTTTCCCCTTCTGGTGAAACCGCAGTTTGGCGACGGCTCGGACGAAATAACCAAATCGGCTTTGGTACGCACGGAGCGCGAATTGCGCGAGCGCGTGCGAGGAATCCGTTCGCGCCTGAAGGAGCCGCTGTTATGCGAAGAGTTTATCGCCGGCCGGGATATTTACGTTGGCGTGATCGGCAACGAGCCGCGTGTGCTGGCGCCAACTGAAATGGTAATCGAGAGCAGGAAGCGTTCCGCTCCTCAGTTCGCGACATATCGATTGAAAAACGACGGCGCCTACCGGAGCAAATGGCGTGTTCGCTACCGGCTCGCGAGGTTGCCGGCGCGTGTCATGCGGCAGGTCAGCGACTACGGCGCCAAAGTGTTTCGCGCGCTCCTGTTGCGCGACTACGCACGCCTCGACTTCAGGCTCACCGACGCCGGCCGGCTCGTCTTCATCGAAGCAAACCCAAACTCCGATCTGACGCCGCATACACTTGGGCGTGGTCTCTGCTTTGTGGGCATTGAATATGACAGCCTGATTCCAGCCATCGTCGAGACGGCGCGCAAGCGTTACGCGCAGCGCTGAAGTCAATACGGTCCTACTGCTCGGCGCGCGATCTGCAGACGGTAAGCTCCAGCTCTAAGTTGCGCCGCGTTTTTTCGCTGATATGTTTCGAACGGGCGATAAACTGTTCAATGGCGACCGCCGCTTGCCCGGAATCTTCGCGCGTTCTTGCAGCGCTGCTTGCGATGTCCATCTCGTGAAGAATCTTTGCGCGCTCTTCGAGCAGATAGTTGAAGTCGGCGTCACATGCGGGAATCGGCGTCGGGTAAGCGGTTATCTCGGCGTGAATCGCGGCTCGTCTGTTCTCGAGGTCTGCGCAGATGCTGCGCCACATTGACCCAACGAGTTCTTGCCGACTTTGCAGTTCCATCTGCAAAACTCAGTGCTTAGTGAACTGCTTCGCTCTATTCGCGGGTGTGTTCAACGTCGGGCTGCGCGCATACTGGCCGCGCCTTGTGCCAGCACGATACGCGGTCGGCGCGGCTGGAGTTCCCGCCGGTTGAAACGCGGGCACCAGATGGCGTTTCCCGTTACCGATTAAATCAGCGCGTCCCATGCGGTTGAGCGCTTCTCGCAACAGCGGCCAGTTTTGCGCATCGTGATAGCGCAGAAACGCCTTATGCAAACGCCGCTGCCGCCCGTTGCGTATGATTTTTACGTCTTCGGACGACGCCGTCACCTTACGCAGCGGATTCTTGCCGGTGTGGTACATCGCCGTTGCAAGCGCGAGAGGTGTCGGCAGAAAGTTCTGCACCTGATCGAGGCGGAAGCCATTGTGTTTCAGCCATAGCGCAAGCGCGAGCATGTCTTCATCAGTCGTGCCGGGATGGGCAGCGATGAAATAAGGTATCAAGTACCTGCTCTTTGCCGGCTTCGCGCGAGAAGCGGTCAAATAGCGCTTTGAACTTATCGTAACTTCCGACGCCCGGTTTCATCATCTTCGAGAGCGGTCCGGGTTCGATGTGCTCAGGCGCGATTTTGAAGTACCCGCCGACATGATGCGTCGCCAGCTCCTTTACATAGTCGGGCGAGCGCACTGCAAGGTCATAACGCAGCCCGGAGGCAACGAGAACCTTCTTTATGCCCGGCAGCGCGCGTGCCTTGCGATAGAGATTGATGAGTGGTGCATGATCGGTGCCGAGGTTCTCGCAGACGTCCGGATACACGCACGAAAGGCGCCGGCATGCCGATTCGATCTTCGGATCCTTGCATGCCATGCGGTACATGTTGGCGGTCGGTCCACCGACATCCGAGATTACGCCGGTAAAGCCGGGCGTGCGATCGCGGATCTCCTCGATCTCGTGCAGAATCGATTGCTCCGAGCGGCTTTGGATGATGCGCCCTTCGTGCTCCGTGATCGAGCAGAAGGTGCAGCCACCGAAACAGCCGCGCATGATATTTACCGAAAAGCGGATCATCTCCCACGCGGGAATCCTCGCAGCGCCGTACGACAGGGTGCGGCGCACGCGCGTAGGGGAGCCCGTATACATGATCCATCTCTGCAGTCGTCAGTGGTAGAGGCGGCGGGTTTAGCCACACGTCGCGCTCGCTATGCGCCTGCACCAGCGCGCGTGCATTGCCCGGGTTGGACTCAAGATGGAACGTACGAGATGCATGTGCGTACAACACCGGATCGCTCTTCACCTGTTCGTACGAAGGCAGGCGGATAACGGTGCGCGCGCGCTGTTCTTGACGCGCCGCAAGCCGCTCTTCACGCGTTTGAAAACGTACCACGTGCACGTTCGTCTCTGCTTGCGCCGGCGCCGCGGCTGGATTCTTCGCCGTCATGGCGTACGGGTCGGGATGTGAATTGATCGGTCCGGGCGTGTCTACAGTCGTCGAGTCGGCTTCGGTCCAGCCATCGGGGCGCGCGCCGTGAGGCACCATAAACGCAGTGCCACGCAAATCGCGGATCGCGGCGATAGCTTCGCCTTTTGCAAGTCGATGGGTCAGTTCAACCAGCGCGCGCTCCGCGTTGCCGAAGATCAACAGATCCGCCTTCGAGTCAGGCAATATCGCGCGTCGCACCTTGTCGGACCAGTAATCGTAATGCGCGATGCGGCGCAGACTCGCTTCGATACTGCCGATGACTATGGTCGCATCGGGATATGCTTCGCGACAACGCTGCGCATAGACGATCACCGCCCGATCCGGTCGCTTATCCGGTCGCGCATCCGGCGTGTATGCATCATCGGACCGCAAGCGCCGATCAGCGGTATAGCGGTTAACCATCGAATCCATGTTGCCGGCGGTAACGCCGAAATACAGATTAGGCTTGCCGAGACGCTCAAAGTCGGCCGCTGACTGCCAATCCGGCTGACTGATGATGCCGACGCGAAACCCTTGCGCTTCCAGCAGGCGCCCGACGAGCGCCATACCAAAGCTCGGATGATCAATGTAGGCGTCGCCGGTGACGAGGATGACGTCGCAGGAGTCCCAACCGAGCGTATCCATCTCCGCTCGCGACATGGGCAGAAACGGCGCCGTACCGAAGCGATGCGCCCAATGCTTGCGGTAGGACGTTAATTGTTTTGGCGCGACTGCGTTCATTTCATTTCAGTAGAAGATCCGAGCTATTTCATTCTGTCATCGCTGCAGCATTGAGCATACCGATCGCAATCGATACAGCTGCCAGCAGCACGGCCGGTGCGATCTTGCCTTCCTTAACGTCGCTCGATAAGTGCGGTAGAGCGAGGCGGGTAGCTGCAAACGCCACCAACTGAGCAACCAGGGCGACAGCGCTCCAAATCAACAAGTCGGCGAGACCACCGCTCTGCGCGACCGCCTGTGCGAGCGGGTAGGTGTAACCAAGTATTGCGCCGCCGAGCGAAATCGCCGCCGCTGTATTGCCATCGCGGATCAGCGTGATCTCGCGGTATGGCGTAATCGCCGTATAAATCGCCGCAAACAGTATTATCCCTCCAATTGCGACCACAAAGTATAAAAAATGAGCACCTATGCCCGCGGTTGCAGCGGTTAACCACGTCTCCATATCGTTGCTCCTTGCTAGTCGAAGTAGTGAGGCACGAAGCGGCTCATGTTGGTCGTGATGGGCGTCGCGTCTTCGCGGATGCCGATGCCTGCGGGCTCATCACCGACGACCCATGAGCCAATGACGGGATAGTGCCCGTCAAGTTGCGGGATCGCGGCTCGCGCCTGATAAACAAAACCTTCCGCGCCGTACGGACCGTCGGTTTGCGTGTCACCGCTGCGATCGATGATCGAGATATTTGCGCCTTCGCGCGACAGCAGCGGCTTTTTAATAAAACTCGCGCCGAGATAATCGGGGCAACGGTACGCCGGAAACAGGTTCGGGTGGTTTGGGAATAGCTCCCATAACACGGCAAGTATGCCCTTGTTCGAGAGCAGTGCCTTCCATGGCGGCTCGAGGCTGCACGGTGTTGCAGTCGCGAGATGCGGCGCAAATGGTTCGCGCATGAGCCACTCCCAAGGGGTACAGCTCGAACCACGCATGGAGCCGCGTGCCGTCGTCGTCGACGAACGATGCGCCGTTCCAGCCGATGTCCTCAACATAAACGAATGAAGCCTCGAGCCCCGCTTGTAATGCGGTATCGCGAAGATACTCGACCGTGATTCTGTCCTCGTCGCTGTCTTTGGCGCACGACAGGTGTAGCGGAGACGACTGCGGCCACAGCGCGGCGATCGCGCGCCAGCGCTCGATCAGTTTCTCGTGCAGCGAGTTGAACTGATGCGGGCGACCGGTTTCTTCGAGCCACTGCCATTGCGCAACCGCTGCCTCCAGCAAGGAAGTCGGAGTGTCCGCATTGTATTCAAGAAGCTTAGGCGGCTGATGGCCGTCGTATGCCAGATCAAACCGGCCATACAACGATGCCTCTTTGGCCAGCCACGAACGTTCGACCGAGGCTACGAATGACGACGGTATCAGCAGCTCGCTGCAGCGGTGCTCGGCGACGACATGCTCTACGGCAGCACTCGTGAGACGCTGCAATTCCTGCGTTGCCGCTTCGAGCGCGCGCCTATGAACACCGTGCCGAGCGCAACGAGCTGGACCCGGCTCGACCGCTTGCCTTGCATCGTGCGCCCTCCCGTGCGAACCGATTCAAGTTGCTCGCGCTGACTGCTTCTCCCACCAACGCTTCAGCCAACCGGTGTTACCGCCAAGTTCGACGATTTCTCGCAGTTGATCCGGCAGCGGGGGATATTCACGTGTAATTCCGCGTGAGTGATTTACGAACAATCCGTTCTGAAAGTCGACTTCGAGATCGTCGCCTGTGTCGCATATCTCTGTCGCACTTGGACAGTCCGTCAGCACGCGAACACCGAGGCCGACTGCCGCACGATACGCGAGAAATGGCATCGACTCACAGACCAGGCCCAGGCCAAGAGTCTGCATAGCGATGTAGCCGTTTGCTTTAGGGCCCATACCGAAATTGCGCCCGGTGACGATGATATCGCCGGGCTGCGCGCGGGTGTGAAATCCGGGATCGATCTCTTCGAACAGATGCGGAACGAGTTTGGCCGGGTCCATTTCCCGCGCGACAATGAGCCGATTCGGGATCACGTGACCTGCATGCGGCACCTCGTGTCCGAGTTTGTAGCAGCGGCCTTTCAACACCCAGTTAAATGCAGCCATGAGTGCGTTAGCATACAGAAGAACGCCGATAGAAAGAACAGCCGGCAAATCGTTTATGCGGCGTTGATCTCGCGCTAACTGTAAAGCGGTTGTCCAGGATCCGCGCGCGGTGATGCTATATTCCGCCGAGCATCAGCCAAGCGGATAAGAGCCCGATGAGCGCTATCAAATTCTTTTCGAAGCAGGCAGTGGCCTGCATCACGACGTCCCTGGTCGCGGTTTCGAGTTGCCATGCGGCAGAATGGAAACCTGAACGCAGTGTGGAGATTGTGGCGCCATCCGGTGCGGGCAGCAGGACCGACCGCACGGCGCGCGTAGTTCAGCGCATCCTGCAGGAGCAAAAGCTGGTCGATGTACCGGTCACCGTCATCAATCGGCCCGGCGGCAGCGGCTCTATCGGTCTCAATTATGTGAATCAGCATCCGGGCGACGGTCACTATCTGATCATCGCAACGACTGCGGCCATCAGCAACCACATAATGGGCCTGGCAACGTACAACCATACTGACTTCACTTCCCTCGCAATGCTGTTCGATGAATATCTGGGGGTTGTCGTGAGAACCGATTCGCCAATCAGAACAGGGCGCGAATTCGCAGATCGCCTGTTAAAGGACCCTGAGGCGTTCAGCATTGGTATTTCAACCAGCGTCGGCGGTGCGAATCACTCGGCGCTGATGGTCTGCCTGCGCGCGGCGGGTGTGAATATTAAGCGACTCAAGACAGTCGTGTTTGCAGGTGGCGCCATGTCCGCGACCGCGCTCTTGGGCGGACACGTCGATGCCATCAACACGGCTCCTGACAACGTCGCGGAGCATGTAAAGGCAGGACGACTTCGCATGCTTGTCATCTCATCGCCAAGGCGTTTGTCCGGCCTTTTCGCTGGTGTGCCAACATGGAAAGAGCAGGGCGTCAACGCGCAGTCGGGCAGTTGGCGCGGCATCATCGGACCAAAGGGAATGACAGCGGAACAGATAGCCTATTGGGACCGGGTATTTGCGCGACTGGTCCAGACCGACGCGTGGAGGAAAGAACTGTCCGGCAACTTCTGGGAGGATAGTTATTCTGACAGCAAGGGCACCAGAAGACGCTTAGATGAGGAATATACCGAGTACAAGGCAATGCTCGGTGAATTGGGTTATGCAAAGTAACAGCGCCGACGAGCACAGGTTAAACAGCGGCCGGTCGACGGCGGTAGTTGGCGGGGGCAAAAAAAATCCCTTCTTGCGAAGGGATTTGAGGGACGGCTCAGTAAAGAGCCGATCGAATACCGATTTTTCTTATTTACGGCATTCCGCCGGCACGTATTTCCATTGAACCGAATTGTTGTTTGTACCGCATGTCCAGGCGATACGACCACCGGGGTTGATCGACGGCGTCAGGACGATCGATACAGCAGTGCCCACCGACGCTGAAGTTCCAGATACAGCGATAATTCCCGCCGGAGTGACTGACCCACCCGCTACGCGGCCACCGGTTGCGACAGTAAGGCCTTGTCCCGCACTGCCCAAGGTGCCGTCAGACTGCGCTTTCTCTGCGATGGTCGTTTTGAAGCCACTGGCAGCAAGTATCAGTTCGGTTACTTTGGCACGAATGGTGTAGTCCGAATACGCCGGCAGCGCGACCGCTGCCAGAATACCGATGATCGCCACCACGATCATCAATTCGATCAGGGTGAAACCCCGCTGTATACGCTTCATGTAGTATCCCTTTAGAGTGAATGGAAGTGGGCCCGCTTCAAATGACACCACTGCACCTGCTATAAAGCAGCTTTGATGCCGACCACGCGTGCACGCAGCAGTAAGGCTTGTTATACGCGTGCAAGCCCTTGACTTGAGAAGCGTTGTTTGGCATCGCCCCGCATGCCTCTCGCATGGACGTGACTGGAGTCACTTGCCGGCGAACTGAGATCAGGCGCCGACGCTTACTTTTTTGTCATCTTGTGACGCAATTGATCGTCTTGATTTGACTAAGGAAAAGTTCACGCTTCAGCGTAGA